>NZ_CAJATU010000001.1 GCF_903944925.1 uncultured Rhodopila sp.
CAGATTGATGCCTGTGCCGGCAGAGTTTACAGTTCCGATCAGAACGCGATTCTTGCCGCTCTGGAAGTCTGCCGCGCCTTGCTCGCGGGCCTTGTCGCTCACGCCGCCGTGGATCTCGGATACGTCGGTGATTCCCTCTTTTGCCAGCGCCTCCTTGAGCGTCTTCAGTGTTCCCTCGCTGCTGGCAATGGCGTTCTTGTCGTCGGCATCCTCGCCACCGACGGTTGAAGAGTTGACGCGCCCCGCAAACACAATGGGCCGGCGACCGGCCGCCAGATCGGCTTTGACCGAATCGACTGCCGCCTGAATCTTGTACGGCTCCTGCTGCAATCGCTGCTGCATGAGCGAGATCGCCCGTTGCCGCGGGTCGGAATAATGGCTGGCGATGCGGTCCATGAGGTTATGGGCCTCCATCGGCAGCGGCACCGTCTTGTTTTCGACGGTCGTGTTGTCCATTGATACTTCGTGCTTAACCGCCAGCCCTTCCTGAGTCATGCGGTCAAACAGTCCGCTCATGCGCCGCTCGGCCTCATCGTCCCGCACGTTGGGGTCGCGCTCCCACTGCTGGATTGTTTTATTTCCGAACCGGCGAGTGACGTACTTCATCCCCAGACGCTGATAGGTGCTTGACGTCCCTTCGCTCCCGAACACCTTGGCGCGCTCGTAGGCACTGATGTGCATACCCTTGTCAGCCGGCGTCGCCGTGGCATACATGACGTTTTGAGCCTTGCGCCCGGCGTCACGCATTTCGCCCGCGATGGCCGATGTGTAGTTCTTGCCGGCATGCGCCTCATCAAATATCAGCGTCGTGTCTTTCCCGACCTGATCTCCGAGCCGCTTGAATCGCTCATAGGTGGTAACCTGGATTTTGCCCGGCTGAAGTTGTCCCGTGCCATCGTTGAGGGCGACAGGGACGCCCATCGCCTTACCGTCGTTCAGGTAAGAACCGGCGATCGTCCCTTTGTCAAAGTTAGGGGAAATGACTTTTTTGGGTGCGACGATCAGGACTTTGTTGCCACGATCGGCGTACGTCTTGGCAGTGGCGAGTGCGGTACGAGTTTTGCCGGCCCCCGTGCCGCTCATGTTCAGGAAGCCCCCGTGCTTGTCCATTGCGGCAACGGCCAGGGCGGTAGCCTGGAGCTGGTGCGGCGCTAGGTGTTGGTGTAGCGATGGATGTACGAGGCTGGTATCGCCGGCGGCGGTGATGTCGGCCCGGATCGTACTGATCTTCCCGGCTGAGCCGGCCGCCCCGCCTTGACGCGGGCCTTCTCCAACTGCTCCATCAGGCTTCCCGCCGCCAGTTCTTCCATCGTCGGCCACTGGCTTTCGTCCGCCAAGCTGGCTTCCTCTTCCGGCGTCATTTGAACTTGGTTCAGCATCGGGCTCCTTTGCAGACTCCGGGGGAGTGTACGGCGATGGCGCGGCCGAGGCAACAGGCGCGGCGGGCTTCTCGGGCTCGCCCCGGAATGCGGGGTCAAACAGGGTGCCGGCAAACAACGATCCGGTCCACTCGCCGCCGCCGTGCTGCCCCTTGGGCAACCGCGGCTGGTCAGGGCGACCCAGAAGGATTTCCCGTGCCGCATAACTGGCTAGCCGTCCGAACACACGCGAGAACGGTATCTCCTCCCGCGCCCCCGCCCGTTCTGGCTCCGGGTACTTCTCAACCTTCGGTGCCTTGGCGAACTTCCCGGGCCTGAATGAGCCCTTATCGTGCGGAACGTGGGTGAGTGCATCCACCGGCGTCGATTCGCCGTACTCATGCCCACGCAGGACGCGCATGCCTGATTCGTCCTCGGCAACGCGGTACTTCTGGCCGCCGTGGGAGAACTCATCGCCGACACGCAACCCGCCAGCTTTCAGCGCCTCGGTGGTCGGGGTTTCCTTCGCCATCTTTTCCAGGCGATCGGCACGGGCGCGGAGGGTGGCGGGCGACTCCCCGGCCTTTCCCTTGCCGCCCTTGTCGGCAAGTTTGCGAAGTTTGGTCGCCCGCGCCTTCATTGCCGCCGGGTCTTCGGGCATGTTCTCGTGGATCGCGGCAAGGTGCTGAATCTCGGGGTCGTAGCTCTCCCGCGCCGTCTGGAGTGCGGCGCGGATCGGGCTTCCCGCCTTGGCTTCAGCGATCTGGATGTATCGGTCGCCCAGCGAGCCGTAGGCGTCCTCGCCGTGAGCCTTGGAGCGATCGTCGGTGACGGTGAACAATCCCGGCTTGCCGAGTGCGGGATTCGCGGCGATCTCTTGCTTGATGTCGGCCGGCAGGTGCTTGTAGAAGCGGAAGGCGTCGGTGGCGCTTCCCGCCGCGTCGGTCAACTCCTGCTCCATCGCGTCCGTGTAGGCGTCGGATTCGCCGGTGACGGCCTTGTGGTGCTCCAGGAGGGTCCGCTGGATGGCGGCGCGGGAGAAGCGGTTCTTGGCATCCGGCTCGGCCTTGACGCGGGACGGGACGTGGCCGGCGCCGTCGGGGATGAAGATGACGTGACGGTCGCCCTCTTCGCCCACGGTGACAAAACGCCCTTCGTCGCCGAAAGTACCGACGGAGTCTTTGGGCTCCGGAGCGGCACGGTCCAGGAAGATTGCTCTCGCCGCAAAGCTCCTCAGGCGCGAGAACAGCGACATCTGCCCCGGCTCATCCTTGACCGGCTTGATCTTCGCCGGCTTCACGACTTCGCGTTTCGGTATGGACAAGCCCGGCAGATCAACCTGTCCCGCCTTCTCGCCGATTTCCTTGCCGCCGGAGAAGATGCCGAGCTGGCGGGAGGTATCGACAGCGGGAGTTGCTTCTGCAAACGGGTCCACGATTCGCCGGTTGAGGTCCACCGATTTCGACGTCACGCCATCGGGCAACTTCCCTCCCGGCAGTTGTGCCACCCGCTTGGGATTGCCGTGCCACGCGCCGTTGAGGTAGGTGAACCCGGCCTTCTGGATTGCGGCCTTGTGCGGGTAGGTATTGCCGCCGAGCCGAACCACGTCATTGCCTTCGGACTGCTGAAGGGCATGGGCGCGGGCGTCGCCGCCGGCGTAGGGGAGGCGGACGGGGATGATCGGCGATGCCGGATTTGCTGGCAACTCCCCGCCAAGCTTCGCCTTCGCCGCCTCCGCCGCCTCCCGCGTATCGTAGTGGTGGCTCATGCCCAGCGGCTTGCCTGTCTCGGCACTGGCGATCGCGAACTTGCTGGCGACGGGGTCCCGGTAGACCGCGTGCGACTCCCCGGCGTTGATGGCTTTTTCGACCGCTCCACGCCGATTCATGCGCTCGCGGTCGATGACGGGAGCATTCGGCCCCGTAGCCTCAGCTTCAATCGCCTTGAGTGCGGGGTGGGTGGCTGGGGCTATCGCCGGGGCGGCAGCCTTCTCCGCCGCCTGTTTCTCGAAATCATTGAACTGCTGGCTGTCGAGGATGTGCCACTTCGTGCCGTTCTTGACCTGTAGTCGCGGCGCGATGCCTTCTAGCACGCGCACCTGGTCGCGTCCGCCAGGAAAGGCACGAACGATGCCGCGCGGTACGCCGACAGCAATCGAGTGACCCTTGTCCCATGCCTTCGTGGCGTTGGAAAAAGCTGCCCGCGTGCGGGTCGCCATTTCATCGCGGCTCGGGGGCTCAGCCCGCGGTCCTTGATGCAGTCGCGCCGTCAGACGGTTGGCTTCGTTGTGTGCGGCCTTGGCGGCATCCTCATGCGCCTGTGCAGTGATCGGGCGACCAGCATCGCGTTCCCGGTTCGCCGATTCGGCGTGAGAGGCGGCGCGCTGGCGCAGGTCGTCGATCTGGCCGGCGCTGGTAAACTCGCCCCCTTGCGGGGAGCCCGCCGGGACGTGGTAGGGGTTGGAGAGGTAAATCTCCCGTGCCGCGAAGGATCGAAGCCGCATGAGGGTCATTTTGCGCCCCGGGGTGTAATGCACGTCGATAGGGACAATCTTGCCCGATGGCGTCTTAATGAAGTTGCCGGGATGCGCGTCGGCAATCTTCGCGCCTGTCCTGGAGTCCTGCCAGGTGTTCATGATTTGACTCCCCGGCTTAAATTCCCACCCCTGCCCCCGCAGATGGTCCGCCAGTTCCTGTCGGCTCGGATGAACTCCCTCCATGCGGTTCGCGGAGGTGATGATTGACGGACTGCCGTACTTCGTTTCAGTGACCCCGTGGACCTTGATGTCGAGAGCCGGGTTCAGTTCATTCAGTCGCTGCATGCCCTTGAGGTAATCGTGGGCGTTGTTGTGGAGTCCGAACACCTCGGTCCCTGACTCATTCGGCGTCGTGAGCTTGTAATACCGTTTGCCGACCGGGTCGAAGTGAACATCGTGCTCGGCACCACCGACGTTCTCGCGCGACGTGATCCGATCCAAGCTGTCGCGGGCAATGTACGCCCCCGACTTCTTGGCGGCATCCATCACGTCGATGGCGTGGCCGATTCCGGAGCCGCCCCTGACCCCTGCTTTCCTCAATGCTTTTGAGAATCCTTCCGGAGTGCTGGCCGATTCCGGAGGTTGGAGGCTTCCGCTTCTTCCGGAGTTTGTGCCCGGCTCGCCGCGAGCGCCTCCCTGCCCGCTTCCGCCGCTTCCGCCTTCAGCTTGTCTTCCGCCGTCATTTCCTGTTCCACTTGCAAACTCTCCTCCGTCGGGCTGCCCGGCGGGTACGTGATTCGGATTCGATAGCAGGATCTCCCGGCTCGCGAAAGACTTGAGCCGGCCGAACAGCATGCCCGGCGCCGCTACTCGTCTTCCAGGTCCTCCCGCTCGGCTTCCGCTTCCGCTTCCGCCATTTCCTCCGGCGTCGGCTCCCGATCGTAGCTGTTTGTTTCGACCAG
>NZ_CAJATU010000002.1 GCF_903944925.1 uncultured Rhodopila sp.
AAGCCGGGCCGTCTCGGCCCGCGACAGGCCGCCGAGCGATTGCTCAGCGGCCCGGAACTCGGTGGGGGTCACGGGGCGTCGGCTGCCACGAGCAGCGCAGCGACAAAGCCCGGTTCGACCGGCCACCGCTCCCCTTCGTCACCCAGGATTGCGCCAAGTGCGAAGGCCAGCACGTCGTCGGAATCGGTCGCGCCAGCCTCGCGTACCGCCGCCATGCCCTTCATGATTTGCTGCTGCCCATACCCCGCTTCCTGAAGGTTGAGCACGATTGCCGCCAGTTCTTGGTTAGTCATCTTCGTCTCTCCTGTTCTTCGGTCCGGCCATCCCGTCCCGACACCCGCAAGATGTGCGGAATCCGCACAGGAAGCCAGTGCGGATTCCGCACGGGTGGTATGCGTAATGCGCACACATGTATAATGGCTACATCCGCATCCGGCGATCAAGCGCGGCGGCAAATGACAACAAACGAAAAATGCTACAGGAGTGTTGACGATGACGAAAAACGATAACCCGACACCCGCCGACCGGGACGCGCGCGGCCAAACTCCTGGCCGGGAAGCGTTTGCCACCGCCGAAGAGGCGTGGCTCTGGGCGATGGCCGCGTTTGTCGCTCACCGAGACGGGAAACCTGAGCCGGCCGGACCATGCAATCCGCACAATATGTTTGAAATTGTAAACCATCTCTACTGCCGTCGTCGCATCAACAGGGAGCACGCCAATGCCCTCCGCATTTGGGGCGAGCGCGGCACAGCACCGAATCCGGCCTATCCGCTGGAGCGCAGCGATAGCCGGCTGTGGCGCGAGGCGCTGGACCGTCTGGCGCCGCTGCTGATTGACGAGGGCATCGTGGTGCCGCCGGAGCCGTGCGCATGACGACCGATTTTTTTTGCGACCGGCCGGAACCGCTGCCTGGCATCGCCGCCCTGGCTGGCGCTTACGCTGCTCCCGATGTGCTGGCCGACCGGCAGGCCATCGCCGAGGAACCACCGGGCAGGCCGGCGGCGCCCTCGATCCAGCCGACCGATCTGGTTGAGCGGCTGGCGGCGTCGCTGGCGTCTATGGCCAAATCAGCGCGATTTTCCAAAGACCCGGGGGCTGTCTGGCAGTCGCAACAGCCGGTGGCATTCTGGCGGTCGCAGGCGAGGCAGCGACTTCATCGGCTCGACCCTGTGGCGCGCAGGTTGCTGGTGCGGGAGACCGAAGCCGACGCGCGACTGTGGGCGGCGCAGGAGGAGTACGCCAACGGCAATGGCCGATGATCGCCCCATCAGCAACGCCAAGCAATGGAGGAGTACCGTGAGACTGACCGATAACGCATGGATATCAGTGACATGATCGTAGCGCAGATCATCATAAAACTCGAAGCTCCTGGACTTGAGACGGCGCTGCGCCATGTTGGCGCCGCGATCATCGAAGGGATTCGTGCTCTTGAAGTGCGCGCCGTAGAACAGGAGAGGGAGCCTGTTGTCGGCAGCAGCGACGTCGTAGCGACCGCCGCCGATGTCGCGCCACAGGTGATCACCAGGCGCATCTCGCGGGCCAGTCTGTTTACCGCCGAGCGAGATGAACTGTTGGCAACAGCTTGGCCGGCTGGCATTCCTCCGAACGAAGTTATGGCGTCAATCAATTCCCTGCCAGGGCCGCCGGTAACGATCGTGCAAATTGGCCGGCGGGCGCACCACATTGGGGTGGCGCGGCCGATCCGGGTCCGCGAGGTAGCGCCAGCGACACAGGCGTCGCCTATCACCTCAGGCGACGGCATGGCAGCCATCCCCGTCGCGCCGCTGCTGAAATTCAGCCATGAGCGCGACGCCTGCATTTGTAAGCTCTGGGATGGGCCGCTATCGGCGCTATGGTCAGCGGTCGATCGGCTACCGGGACCGCGCGTCACGGCGGACGAAATCGTCGATCGTGCGACCAAGGCGCTTGGACTGCCGCCCCGGCCCGCCCGTTCGGCGCGGGTGCCGGCGTCGCCGAAACACTCCGTTTCGTCTCCCCGGATCGCCGTGGAGGCCCCTGCGGTTTCCAGGGAGTCCAGCGCCTCGCAAACGACGGCAGCCGTCCAGCGCCAGCCGGAAAGGGCGCCGGATGCAACCGGATGCGTGCCTGCTATTTTCTCTGAAATCGCGGCGTGGGCCGCGCCGCGTGGGCTGAAATACGACGGATCGAACATGGATAAGGTCAACCGGTTACGATCGCTGTTCCGGTTGCCGCCGTTTGTTCAGATCGAATCGGCGGCAGTGAGTGCGCAATGAATGCGCGTGATGAGGGGACGGAAGATGGGACTGACGCTATGGAAATGAAAAATACTTTGGCGTTTCAAAGGTTTGTTGGTATGATTTGGCGGAGGGTGCGTCCGCCATACTGGCATTCGTGCGGCGATGCGGACGAATTGGCTCGCCATCGCGCGCCGCCGGCCGGCATCCCCGAGGCGCTTGCTGCGGCCCTGGCTGACGGGGTGATACCGGATGCGGTGCCGGCATCCGCCGGGCTGGAAGCGCATCTCAAGGGCTGGGTGCGCCGCGAAATGGTGTTGCTTACCGCTGGTGTTGGCATAAAACACCGGGAAAAATTCAACCCATGAGAATCGATCCAACTGCCATTCCCCTCACCCTGATCGCCGAAATTGCCGATGTTCTGCTGCGCTACGTTCCTGGCGCCGCGGCGGTGCAGGTCCGCTGGAACGGCGCGGTATGGGCGTCTGGCCGGCTGGAATGGCTTGCCAGGCTGGTGAATCCGTGACCGCCCGCGACCGGCTGCTGTTCTGGCTCGCACGTCAGGTGCTCGACCGGCTGCTGAGAGGGAGTCCGGCAGGCGCGGCGCACGCCAGCAGAGGCGAGTGCCTGCTTGCCGAAGCGCGGGTTGAAGCGACCGACGAAAGCGACGGGAGGGGGTAAGATGGTAAAAAAGTCAGCAAAACGCCAAAAACGAGCCGGCGTTTGCGTGGTCAATTTCGCTGATCACGCGGTGCCTGCGGCGCGGCTGCAACTCGTCACCCCGGCCGGCGCTGTGGTGCGCGAGGCGACTGCGGTGCGCGAGGACCGGCCAGACCCCGACAGCGCGGTCAGGACTGTCCGCGGGTGGCGCGCGGCATCACCGCTCGACCATATCCGGTCGCCGCGAATCACTCGTGACCACCGCCTCGCGGCCACGCGGTTTGCGGAAACGCTGGAAGCGATCGCGTCCGCTGGATACGGCCACACGGCGCGGCTGCCTACCGGCTTGCCGCCGGGGCTGAGTGCTGCCGCGGCAGGGCCGTCTGAGGCGGCACTGCACGCTGTTGCTGAGCATCGTGGGGCTTGCCAGGCGGTTGGTATGATCGGATCGGCCGTGCTGATGGCCGTGCTGATCGACGGGCGACCGGTTGCGGAGATAGACGATGGTGGCCTGAAAGTCGCGCTCGGCCGGCTGCTTGGTGTGCTCGACCGGCTGATGGAGCACTATGACGAAGCGGACGGGCGACGGAGATAGCGGCAGCTTCTAACCCCCGGCCGTGGAGGGGTAAAATGCCACGGGTCGCGATAGGCGTGCCGTAGTCGCGCTGCGGAAACCGGAAACTGCGGGCGAGTCCGGACGCAATGCCCGGTCATATTTTTTTCTTTTGCCGTTTTGCGTGAGGGGCGCCCCGGTTCCCCAGGGCGCCGGCCGGTCAGGTGTCGTCGGCCACCCGATCCGCGACCTGGGTGGCGAACCCGCCCCGGCTGTGGTCGCCGGTGATCCGCTCGGCGATGGCGTGGGTCCGTTCGTAGCGGTTCCAGGGTTTGAGGGCGCACCATTCCGCGTCGGCCTCGCAAGCCGCGATGGTCTCGCGAACCTTCGGGAAATCCAGGTGCTTGCCTTTGTTGCTCATTTTCGTCTCTCCTTTCGCCCGCGGCCTGTCCGCTTGGCATGGCCATACTAATACGCGGACTGCGCAAAGCCGTCAACACAGAAAACGCAGTGCGGTGCATTTTTTTCTTTTGCCGTTTTGCA
>NZ_CAJATU010000003.1 GCF_903944925.1 uncultured Rhodopila sp.
AGCGCCACGACCGCGACGCTGATGCAGAACATCAACACCGCGCTGTACAACGCCTTCGGTCCACAAATCGTCTGCGAAGGCTCGACCCCGGCAAGCCCGACGCTGGCGACCCTCCAGCTTGTGTTCGTCGGTCCCGCGTACGGACCGCGCCCCGTCGGTACGATCCAGGCCACGCTGCTCACCGGCGCTACCGGATTCACGATCAACGGATCGGGGACCGTCGGCACCCCCTCGACGTGCGTCAGCACCACCGCGGGCGTATCGCTCGTGGCGTGGTCGGGCGGTTCGGGCAACTTTGTTCAAGGCTCCCTCGTTCAGCCGCAGGATGGATCGCAGAACGCGATCACGATCTTTAACGAGGAATACGGCACGGACGTTGTCGCTTCCTACACCGCCAACCCGTCGAACATCAACCAGCCCATGCAGCGGTTCGAGATCGGCGGCGACTGCTACGCCAACCAGGTCATCAACCTGACGACCTGCTCGGCCGGCAGCGAAGCGTGGCTCAAGGCATCGCTACGGTCCAAGGGCGCCGTCTGGACGTTCGACGACGATCGGTAATTCCTTACCTGTCACCTTTTCTCAACATTAAAGGCTCGGCGAGAGCCAGAACATTCGGGCAACGGCCGTACACCGGGGGAGGATCGCACTTCCTCCCTGCCCGTCTTATTTTTCAGTGCGTTCACACCCGCGGGCCAGACGGTCCGTGTGCGGCGGGTTTCCCCTGAAAGGGAAATCCAATGGCATCGAGCAACCAAATGCTGATCGACTGGCTCGCCGGCCCCGTGCTGAGCGAACTGGTCACCACCGCCGTCACTGCACCGGGCTTGCCCAAGCCCCTGCCGGCGCCGTTCTATTCCATCTCCCCCACCGAGGTCGTTGGCGTCAACGTCCAGTGGGAAGCCACCTTCGGCGATCGTCAGGTCGCGCAGGCCACCGACCCGATGTCGCCTTCCCGGCGCATCGAGTCGCAGGCGAACCAGCGCCCGCAGGCCGTCGCCGTCGCGTCGCGCACGAATTTCGTGCTCGACACTGACCTGCTGACCTTCATGCAGAGCAATATCCCGTTCCTGCAAAACCGGGCCAAGCAGATCTTCATGAAGAAGGCGGCCGACTTTAAGCAGCGGACGCAGAACCTCATCACGTCGATGCCGCATGCCGCCCTGGGCTACGGCGCGATCTTCCTTGACGGCAACGGCAACCTGCTGCCCAACAGCACCGGCGCGGTCCAGACGGTCAACTTCAACCTGACCTACGGCGCCAATGCCGCCAACGTCGCTGGCGGCGTTCCGCTGACCAAGACGAGCAACTGGCCCAACACGACCGGCGCGGCCAACATCGTCGGCGACTGGTCGAATACCTCGACCGATATCACCGCCAGCCTCCGGGCGCTTGATGAGTCGTTCACCTTCACGAGCAACTATCAGGCCGTGCATATCCTGTACGGCAAGAGCATCCCCTCGTACCTGTTCGACAACACCAGCGTTCAGACGCTCTTGACCCGCCAGCCGCAGGTCAACCGTGAGTTCTGGGACGCCAACCAGGTGCCGCAGGGCTTTGCCGGCTACCAGTGGCACCCGTTCTATAAGGCGTACTACGTCGATCAGAACGGCGTCATCCAGCGGTTCGTCCAGGACAACCAGATCATCATCATGCCCGAGGTGAATCCGATGTGGTACGAGTACTTCGAGTGCTCCCTGCCGTGCCCCGTCGGCATCCCCAACGCGCAGATGTCCTGGGAAGATGTCTCGGCATGGGCGCCCGCCCGCAAGGGCTATGGCTCCTACTGCCACGGGCATCTGGACCCGGTATCGCTCACCTGCATTCAGCAGTGGGCCGGACTGGCCACGCCAAAATCCCCGATCGCGGTCTGGTCAGCGACGGTCTCTTGAGTTTGGTCGATTCTTACTGTCTGTCCTCTTGTCCCCTCGCGCCGGCCGGCTATGGCGGCGCGAGGGGCATCTTTCAGCATGCCCAACATAACCACACCGGTCGTCACTGACCCGATTTCCGTTGTCTATCGGGCCATCTGGAACACTCTCGAAGCGTTTCCGGCATGGACCGCGTTGGTGCCGCCGGGGAATCAGCTTCGGTATGACACGTCTATGCCGTTCGTTCCCAAGCAGCCGATCCCCAACATGGTTTCGGACTCGCCGCAAGTCGCGATCGTCCAGCGGGCGTTCAGGATGAGCGTCGGTCGCAACTCGGCAGCGGTGGATATTGAGCAGGAATTCCCCATTTACATCGTCAGCAAGGACATGGGATCAATCGGAATCAACCAGCTCAAGTGGCAGACCTTTCGTGCGCTGTTTGCTGGCAATGCCACGCTCGGCACAACCGGCATCCTTCGGCAGTGGATGCTAACCAACACCGCCGACGACGGGTTCGCTGATTCGATGTGGAAGAAGACCCGCAAGGTCTGGCAGTCGGTCGTTTCTGTTCAATGCCAAATCTACGTCCCTAACGCGAACGTCGTCAGCGGCGTTCTCCCCAACCAATAACCCAGGAGACCCATGAGCACTACGCTCACCTCGCCGAGCGCGAGCTTCGGCATGCGTTTTAACCTGCAAAGCGGAACTGCTCCGGCAATCTCCGGCGCAACCATTTCGCAGAGCATCACCCCGACCCTTGCCGCCGGCTCGTCCAGTGGCCAAGTGCAACTCGGGACGATCATCAATATCTCTGTCGTCAACGGGACGCCCTACACCCTGAACCTTATCTCCGGAACCGATGTTCTGGGAAACGCGCTGGGCCTGGCAACGTTCGTCGGCTTTCAGTTGACCATCACCTCGTCCGGCGGCGGCGTTCTGGTGGTCGGCGGCGGGACGCACCCAGTCATGGGAACCGACCAGATCACCACTCAGACCGGCGGGACCATCCAGACGGTGCAGCCGGGTACGGGGTGGGCGGTCGTGTCCAGCACGAGCGACACGCTGCAAATCACCTCGTCCAGCGGCACCATCACGGCGGTACTCACCTTGTTCGGTCGATAATTTCCGCCCCTAACTCCGCCAGCGGCGGAAGGATCTTCAAATGGCAGAATCTTCGAGCGTTTTCTACTCCGGATTTTATGGCAGCGCCTCCGTCGGAGCCAACGAGCTCGCCCTCATGATGTGGAGCGTCACGCCGACGGTCCAGCTTGTCGAGTTCCGTAACTCGCGCAGCGGCAACTACGTGGTTCGCCAGAGCACGTTTAGCGACGTGAGCGGCGATCTGACCGTTGATTACGACTTCGCCAACGACTACTTCGCTGCCCCCTTCAATCTGAATCCTGGAACCATCCTGACGAACTTGCTGCTGTACCTGCACCAGCCGTCCAAGTCGGCCCTGAGTGGCCCAGAATGGACGTTTGCGAGCGTCATCATTGACTCAACCCCACAGACGTTGGACATCAACGGGAAGATCGGGACCAAGTTCTCGTTCAAGGGCGCCGGCGGCAACGTAACGCCTCCCTGATTGCGTATAATCCGGCATGGTCACAATCACCCGAAAGGACGGCTCGACTGTCGCCTACGAGGCGAACGAGGTCGAGGTGCGCGATGGCGTTGCTTCAATCTGTTCCGTTGTCGTCGCCGGCTACAGTGCGTCCGTGTCGCGCATCGTTCTCGCGGTCATCAGCATGGATGCCATTGAGCGAATCGACGCGTGCGAGCCGCAGATCCTACCTACCCGCCCCACCCAATGAATTCTAACGCAGACCTTGCCGCGCTCGCCGCGGCCGGACGCACCGACGTTATCCCGAAGCACACTCTTTCCCCGCTGCGGATTCGCGACTTTGGCGAGCTTCAGCGGCATTTCGAGTCCACCTGCCTGCGCGTCGCGTCCAACGCGGGGGAAGGGCTCTCGGAAGATCAGGCCCAGCGAGTCCTTGACCGTGCCCTTGTCCTTGTGGGCATCGGCTTCTTTCGCTACGGATCGGACGGCTTCGATGGCATGATCCTGGCCATCGATCAGTTGCCGACGCTGTTGTGGGCGTGCCTGCGCGCCAAGCATCCGCGCATCACCCCGGCGGCGGCAGAACTGCTCATCACCGACGAGAACCGGACTACGGTTCGATCGGTGTGCCTGGAGCTTGCCGGGTACGGTCCGCGCCCGAAAAAAAAAGAGCAGTCGGACCCACCGACTGGCCCGGAATCTTCGCCGCCCTCCGAAAGCGAGGGTTCTCCCTCAACGACATCCTCGACCTGACCATCCCGCAGTTGCAGGCCGAACTGCGCGACTATTCGGACGTGAGGACAGCGGACGCCGACGCCCTCTTGCAGCGGCGGCAGGAGATGGCCGGCAAGCTATTCCGGCGCATCGAGCATGCCTACGGCATCGATCTGGCCGACGCCTCGCTCGACCAGGCGTGCCGGCTCATCATGCTGGCGACCGGAGAAGATCGGAAGCGGGATGCGGGGATGGTTCAGCAGGACTTGGCGGCGTACTTGAAGAGATGAGCCAATTCCCGGAACCATCTCGGATCAAGCCGCCGCGCAACTCGAATTCAAAACTTCGCATGTCAATCCAATGCCTTGTTTCACCGAGGTCGTAATCCGGGCTCTCTTCGGTGACATTCAAGCGGCAGTTGCGTACGTTCAAGACGATAGTGGTTCCGTCCGGAAGCTCAATCGTTGCCTTCGCTATTGGAATACAAGCGTCAATGATTTGTCGTTTCATGGACGGATTATACCATGGAAGAAACCGACATGAGCGGGTTCCGCCAGATCGTTTCCGAGCTTGAATCTCAGGCCGAAACGATGAGCGGCCCCGTCGAGCAAGGCATGATCGAAGGCGGGGAAATCTGGCTGGCTTACCTGCGCTCCCGGTTCGACTCCGAGGGAGATGGCGACTGGAAGCAGCTTGCCGACTCCACCGTGGAACAGCGCAAACGAAAAGGCATCGGCGGCGAGCACATGATTCTCCAGGAGTCCGGCGACCTCCTGAAGAGTCTGACGCCGGGCGACCCGAACAACGTGCTGCGGGCCACTCCCGACGGCGTGGAACTCGGCAGCGCCGTACCGTATGCTCCGTTCGTGAACGCCGCGCGGCCGTTCATCGTTCCGCCGGACGCCGTGACGAAAGAACAAATGGAAGCGGCGCTCCAACGCCGCATCGATGAAATGACGCGAGACTTATGAGCAGCGCAGGCATAACGACAACCTGGATTATCGACCGCAATAAGTTTTTAGAATCGTTGCGTGAAACCGAGCAGCTAATGCAGGCATCCCAAGACCGCCTGCGCGGGTTGCAGCCAATTCCGATCCGGGCAACCGACGAAGTGACGCCGGTCTTGGATCGGATTGTCCAAGCCAATCAGGGGCGATCTATCCGGGTAAACGTTGAAGCTGACGACGGCGGAAGCGGCGCTGAGGGAGCTATCCGTAGTTATGGCGGCGCTAGAGGGATGCTGCGATGGTTTCGGGCTGGCGAGATGGCTGTTCGCGAGGCATTGGATCTTCCGCAGCAGATTGACGCATACTACCAGCAACAAGACAAGGCGGCATCCCCGGCACAAGGCGCAAGTGAGACGGCCGAGAAGATTCGGAAGCAGTCGGAGGAGTTGGGAGGAATTCCATTTTCCGTCATGAAGGCAATCCAGGGGCGACAGGGACCGGAAGAGGCGGACCGCGCCGCCGAAAGCTGGAAGTACCGCGAGCAGGTCCGCAATCAAAACGAGGAGAACGAACGCCAGCAAATCCAAGCAGAGTCCGCGCGGAAGCGAGCGGTGATTGAATCGGACGTTACCCATCCGCACCGCGAGGCACTCTCCCGTCTCGACACTGAAACGCAGGCTGACGAAAAACGCGCCGGACTAGAAAAGGAAACAAGGGCCTTAAATGATCGGAATGAGCAGATCAAAAAGGCGATGGAACTGAACAAGGAAAACAACAGCATATTTGATTCAACCCGCGCCGAGCGACAAAAGACGCTTCAAGACGAGTACGATAAAAACCAGTCGTTGCTTGAATCCAAGCAAAAGGCTACCGGAACGGAAATTGCAAACCTGCAAGCCACGGGCAACATCAAGGCCCAGACCGCTGCCAAGGAAGACGAGTGGGAGAATCGCCAGCGTGCGCGCCAGATTGAAATCGAGACTCTGAAATCGCAAGGCAACGAGACGGCCGCCAAGAAACTTGAAATCGACAAACAAGCCGACGAGCAAGAGCACCGCACCGGCATTGCCAATCCGGCCCGCGACTTCCTGAAACGGCAGATCGACCAAGAGAAGGCCTTCCACGACTTTAAGACAGCTGCTGAAGCCAACTCAATCGCCGGCAAAGGCATCGAGGCGGACGAAGAGGCGAGGGGTGAAACCGGGGCGGCTCGCCGGCAGGCCCGAATCCGCCAGGCGACCGAAGAGGCCCAGGCCGCCCGTGCGATGGCTGAATCAAAAAAGGGGACGGAGGATTATGCCGGCCTGGACGTCATCGCCAAGGCAAAAGAGGACGAATCGCGAAAGCTGCCGGGACGAATCGACGTCGAGGATCAGATCAAGGCCGAGCGGGATCTTGCCGCGGCACAGGTGACCCGGCTCGGCATCTACGACCAGCAAGCGGCCAAGCTCCAGGAAATCAAGGACAAGTACGACGAGCTGAAACAAGCCGCCAGTCCGGTAGAGAAGGATGCGCTCGATAAAAAAGAGCAGGCCGAACTGGATGCCGTCCATGAGAGGCAGCAGCGCAACGTCAACGACATCAAAGAGCATACGAAGGAAATGAGCCTTCGCGCCGCCGGCCGGGACGAAGACGCCAAGAAGGCCGAGATCAACTACAAATACGACAAGGAAATCGAGGATCAGCGCAAGGCGTTCGCGCTCGACAAGGACGATACGCACAACGACACGATCAAGGCCCTGGAAGACGAACGCAAGGCCGAACTGGCGGCGGCGCAGACGCGGGAAGTTTCTTTCAACTCCCCGCTCGCCGCGTGGGAGCGCATGCAGAAGATCGCCTACGAGACGCCGGCCGTAGCGGCGGCCAACCTTCCGGCACAGGGCCAAGTCAACATACTCTCCAAAGCGCAGGGCGCAACAGCCGGCGACCCAAATGCAGTCGCGGGGCCGGGCGGTTTGGAAGGGCACAGCAAAATGAACGTGGCTGCCGACAAACTCGGAGAGTTCACGGAAAAATTGTCTGGTATCTTTGGCGGGGTCGTTCACATCGGTGTCGTGTCGGATGGCTACGGCTCATGATCCTGAAAGCGACGGCGGGACCATTCCTGCAAACGCGCGACATCCTGAAGCTGGCCCCACTCGTCAATAAGACGAACGCAATGCCATTCAGGGGTCACGATGCCGGCGAACTAGTGATGATGGGGTATCGCACTCGCGAAGGGTTCATCGAGGCTCATGTCGAGTGCCGCGGACCCTTCGCAGACGAGCGCGAGGCGGCCGACTTTTCGTTTTTTGATACATGGGAGTCCGAGTAAATGCCCCTGGTTCCATCCCAACAGCAAACATATTTCGGCGTCCAGATCTGGGATGAGTCGGTCACAGAAAACTGGCTCACCTTCGGCACTTCCTCGGCAACCCGAACCATTGTCTGCACATGGACTGACCGGGTTACGCTCATCAACAACATTATGGGGATGGGGGGAATCAACGCCGCGACACAGTACACCTACAACCCTGCCGCAAGCTATCCCGACGCCCCGGCAACTCTGTATATTAGCAGCATTCAGGTAACCGGAATCGCATCTTATCCCGGATTCAACCCGTCGCCTGGGCAACTGGTTGTCGGACCGAACGGGATGGTCGGATATCCGCTGGCCCGGCTCCAGTTGAAGTATACGAGCCTTCCTTACGACCCGAATAACCTCAACGTCACGTCGATGGACTACAGCGTCGAAGAAGTCACGATTCCAAATAACTCGTATGGGTGGGTCAATCAATCATACAAGACACCGATTGACCAAAGCATCGTGCCGAGCCTCCGCGTGGGGACACTCACAATTACTATCCAGCAGTTTTTGCAGCCGTTCCTGCCGGAATCAGTTGTGGCCCCGATCCTCGGAAAATCAAACAACGCCAGCGTATTCGGATTTGATCAACCGGGACAGACGATCCTTGCGGGGTATAAAACAAACCGCCGCATCCCGATTTCCGGCATGGTGAATTACGACTGCACGCTTAATTTCCAAGTGCTTCTCCTGCCCGGTGGCGCTGGTTGGAACCACAAGCTCTGCCCGGAAGCCAAGGCGGCCGGGGGGAGCATCTGGCAGCCAATCGCAGACAACCACGGCACCGGCGATGCGCCTTTTCCCCAAACCAGCTTCGCGCCGCTGGGCATCAATAACCCGACGGGCCTGATTCCCTAAATGACTCCCGCCATTAAATTTCCGCGTGCCCCCGGTCCTGGCCCCATGGCCGTCGATGGTGCCGTGTGGGACAGACTCGTTTCAACGGTCGAGATGCTCGGTCGGTGGACGACGGCTGGCCCGATCACGATTAGCGCTGGACAGGCAGGCATGCGGGCGACCGTCGCCGCGCCGAATGATTTCTTCTACGCGATGATTACCGGCAACGCGCTCACGAACTACGCCGGGGACACCGCCGACGCCCCAGACTACTTTTACGCATTCAAGGAGGTTTATCCGACGATCGACACGGACGAAACCGGAAACATCGGAGCGGTGTGGGTTGTTCTGCCACAAGGCCGAACCGATGCCGCAAACGGGAGCGCGTACGTTTTTCCGCTGGTAGCGATGAGCACCAACGCCGACGCAACCCCGGATGGCCCGGCGTTTCCCGTCCAACCGCTTTCCCCGCTCCCAAATGGAACGGTTGTTGCCGCGCGGCAGCAAAGCGACCGGCTGACGGGAAAGCCGATTTACACTTTCGAGCCGTTGTCGCAAGCCGATGTAATTTGCTCCATCAACGACGAGCCCAGCGCCACGGACACCGGCGGCCTCTACCCGGACACGGTCATCGACATCGGCCAGGCGACCGGCTTCCCGACGGCGGGCATGACGGTTCCCGAGACGACTGACGCCGAGTTCTGCAACCTTGCGGAACAAGGGCTGACAAATCACGCGGGGGCCGACTATCAATTCTCGCACTGGTGTGATCCGGGATATGTCGTTTCTGGTTTCCTGTGCGGGACCAGTGCCGCCACCGGCCTGCCTCTGGTGGCGGGGTCGATGCCGAATCCCTACGCGGAATTTGAGGTAGTAGTCGCAAAGGACGGGGGCACAAGCGGGACGGTGCTGTGGACGTACAAACTGACTGACTTGAACGGCAAGGTTCTCGGAACCGGCATGACGCCGGTCTGGAATCGGCTCCTGAGCGCCGTCCACGCCATAAAGGGGATGGCCTTTTACGATGGCAGCGGGAATCTCCAACTTGCGACTACGGACTCCGTTCCGCCAGGGTTGCATTTCGAGGTAACGGTTTCTGAAGCTGGTGGAAGCAACGGGACCGTGAGCGGATCAACCGTAACAAATGCGTCCTACACGTACACCGCCTCCGACCTTGCTGGCAATGATCTGACGTCTGATGGGATGGGGCCACGGACGCCGACATGGAACCGCCCGCAAGGAATCTTGACAGGCCCGGCCACTCACGGGGTCGGCTATTTCAATTCAAGCGGAGTTTTCGTCCTGGCTTTCACGGATGAGCAGGGCGTTGTCGTTGGTTGTGCATCATCATGACCGCCCTCCCCTCTATTTGGCGACCTCCCGGCATCGCGGCTCCCCGCCGAGAGTCCCGCCTCGCGCCGTGGTGGCGCTTGCCGAGAGATATCGCGCGGTGGGTGCAGGGCATCAACTCCAACTCGTCGGGCCGAATTAGCTCCTCGTCGGGATTAAAAGAGGGCGATCCGACGGCGAGCGGGTGTTGCTGCGGGCCGACGCCGACACCGTGCACATACTGCTCCGATGCGACCCCGCTTGCCTTTACCTGCACGATCGCGGGTGTTGCAAATATCGTGGGATGCGTCAACTGCACCGACGGCAGCACGTCCATGCAATACGTGAGCGGGGCTGCCATCAATGGAACCTACACATTGACCCAGGTAGCCGGAACTCCGTGCTGCTGGGAGGCAACAGTAAATTATCCAACGATTAAAATTTACGAGTCGTCGAATGATTGCACAGACCCGCCAACCGCGACCATCAACTCATGGACGATACGTCTATGTCGCCTGCTGCTGGACGGACTGCAATGGTATTTCGATGTGACCAACGCCGACGTTCAACAGTTCGTCTCTAACCCAATCACGATAATCACAGGAGATTGTGAAAATCCAGCCGGACTGCCGACGTTTGCAAATCTCTGCAACGGCACCTGCGCCGGCGGCACGTTTTATACCGCAATCGGCGGTACGGCGGTCATCACCTACCCGTGATGCGGGGGCGAGGAATGTGAACTGAGATAGCATCAATCGTTCGGTCAAGTGCCCAGGAGTACCCGACTAGCGCGCCGCCAGCAAAGCATGAAAGCCCGAACGCGACAAGCATCAGGTACGTCCAAGCGCGTCGCGCCGCCGGCGACCGTGATCCATAACCGAGAATCATAAATGGCCTCTGTTGGCGACCTAATTCGGATCTGCCACGCCTGCAAGCATGGACCAACTGGTCGCAAATGTCACGGACTGTGCCCATGCCTCGCCGACCCGGATAAACGCGACATCGGCGAACTGGCTGTCGCAGGACATTGTCCGATCGGAAAGTTTCCGGCTCTTGATCGCGCGTCGTTGCCTATCAAAGAAATCCCGGTGGACTTCGACGTTGAGCAGGAGCGCCGCCGGATGCAGCAAGGCGGCTGCTGCGGGAAACCGTCGCAATAGGTGGATGGTCCTTCGTCACCGGCCACACGATCGCATCGGACAGCGCGGAATGATGGTCCGGGTGGGCGACACGGTCATTCAACTCATGCATGACGGCAGCACTGTAAGACATTCCGGTCG
>NZ_CAJATU010000004.1 GCF_903944925.1 uncultured Rhodopila sp.
CGATCGAAAGCGGCATCCCAGAGCGCGGAGAGCAGCAGGCCGTTGTGGACATCGAGCCGCTCCGCGTCGCTGTCGCATTTGGACCAGGGCTTGATGTGCGAGGCCCGCAGCAACTCGGCCTCCGGGATGCCGGTGAGCGGACAGCGGTTGCCCCAATACGTCAGCAGCCGTTCGCGGAAAATATCCTGCCCGACGCGCTGGACCACGAGCCGTTCGGCTTCGGTTGTTCGTGGCAGGTCCTTGGTCTTGTCGATGAAGGTTTGCAGCGGACCATCAGGCAGACTCACGCCGAGCGCGTAGACGCGGGGCAGCACGGCATACAGCGCGCCCAGCTTGGTGAAGGCGTAACGGGCAAGTCCCGGCCCCGGCACATCCACGGCAGCCAAATGGAGTTCCGCGATGATGCCCGCGTGGTCGAGCGCGAGGAACCATGGGCCGCCCGCTCCGCTGGCAGCGAGAAAGATATGTCCGCGCGCGGTGGTGGAGCCGAACCGCGCCCAACCATTCTGCTCACCCTGCGGACGACGATAGCCGTTCTGCCAGGCGGCCTTGCGGCATTCCTCCGCGACGACGAAGCCCTGTGGCGCTTCCATCAACCCGCCTGCCCCGCCGTTTCGTACTGCTTCAGCTGGTGGGCCGAGATTCCCATGGCGGTTTCCACCGCGTTCGCCGCGCGCATGACCCCGTAAAGGTCGAGATCGGTGAAGGCCCCCTGGTAGCTGTCGAGATAGCTTTCGCTCTTCGGGGTCAGGCCGTTGCGCTTGGCGACCAGATAGGCCGTCATTTCCGCTTCGACTTCGCGCTGCGCAAGCGTGCGGTCGCGCCGGTCGCGGATGTCGCGGCCTTGATCGGCGCCGAGATGGCCGAGGTAGAGATGCGCCAACTCGTGGGCCAGCGTGACGAGTTGCGTGGACAACGGATGGTTGCCGTTGATGGCGAGTTGGTAGCCCTGCTTGGCCTTCGGTTTGGCCGGCGGCGGCAGTCGGCGAATCCAGCCGGCCTGCCTATCGCCGCGATCCAAAGTCAGCAGTTCGATTCCGGATTTCCGGACGCTGCCGAGGATTTCGTCGAACCGCGTGCGCGAGAGATTGCCAAGCGTGGGGAAGGTGAAAGCGTGCGCGGGCAGGTCGTGCCCTTCGGTGTCCAGGATATCGAAAACGAAATCCACCGGCCCCATCGCGCGCAGGACCAGCAGCGGACGCGTGCCGGTTTTCGGGACACGGCGGAAACGCTTCCACCAATCGGCGGCCGTCGCGGCGTGGGTCAGTCCGGGCTTCTGGATGTGCAGCAGCATCGCGTTGAACGGCGCGAACGCGCGCAGACGGATGGCGAATTCCATCAGCTCCTTCACCGCGTCGCTGGCCGCGTAGAGGCGCGTCGCGGCAATGAGTTGCTCGATCAAGGCGCGGTCGCGGGCCTCGGCCTGATCCGGTGTGACCAGATCACCCTGTGCGCTGGCGGCTTGGTGGGCATCGGCGGGCGTGACTTCTGGGGTGGCCACGCTGGCCGGCACGGGCGTTGGACCGCCGACGACATTTGGCGGTTCGGTGCCGCTGGGCAACAGGTTGCGCACGGCCGTCATGAAGGTGCGAAGCCAACCTACCTTCGGTGCCCCTGCGGGCTGGGTTGGCGTGGCATTCTGGGCCGTGTCCGATGCAGCCATTTCAGTCATCGATCCGCTTGAGGCCGGTCACATCGCTCGTTGGCGTCTCGGACGCCGCATTGCGCGCGGGTGATGTGCTGCCAGTCCGGAACATATGGCGATCACATGCCCATGGCTCGAAAAGTGCCGTCAGCTTCCATCCGATCCCAAGCTGCCAGTATCAGCCGCGATGTCCGGTATTCCCCGAAGGCTGCCTCTTCATTGCGCTTGAGGCCGCGGAAGGTCTCAGACGGGTAGCTGTCGCCTTTGACGTCAGTCGGATCGAGAATGTAACGCAACTCCTCGCGCGACAGGGCATGCTTACGAGCGAAGTAAGCATCTAGCTCGGCGCGAATCTCGGCACGACGCGTCGGGTCAAAGCCGAAGGGGGGCGCAAGATGCCCCAGATCCTCGGCCCAAAGGCGGATGGACCGCGAGGTGTAGGTGAGTTCCACGACTCGTGAGATTATAAAATCACGATCTTCTTGGGAAAATTGCTGTGGTGGGACGACCGGCATCTGCTTTAGGTAGAAATATGAAAGATCAGTGCCGGCCAATTTCTGGCGTGCAGCGTAGTCGAATACCAAAGACGTAAATTGGGCTGTCAAGAGACAAATCGTACTGGCGCCAAGTGGCGAGAATACCAATGGTAGTTTGTGACCAACGCCCACCTTCGGAAGCACGGACGCTATCACCGTCCGTTCATCGGTCGAACGGCAGATGTCTCGCCATCCCATCAGCCAACGCGGCTGTTTGTGATCTATCAGCGCCTTCGCCAGTTCGAGTGGCCCGAGCGGCGCCTGCCTGATGAACGCCAGGTCATCTCTGGATAATGGCGTTTCGCGCTGCATCTGTCGCGCACCGGCCGCGACCTTGCCAAGCCATGTTGCAAGCCTGGCACCGATCACTGATCGGTCGAGTGCCCCAGGCCCGAGCGTATCCTTGAGGCGTCTCTCTGCGTGTGCCACGGCATGTGCCGGACGAGCGAAGTCATCTGGATCGAGCGTGCCGACGACCCATTCGGCCAGGACCTTCATACACCCTTTGGCGTCGTCCTTGCGGCTATACTGCTTGAGCCGGCTCGGCACACGGGCGACGCGCAGGCGGGTCTCGTCCTCGGGCACCCAATACCAGGGTTCGGCCTCGTAGCCGGGATCGGCCTTGAGGCAATCCGGCGCTTCTGGCAACGAGCCATCACCTGGCCGCGCATCGATCCCCGCATAGGAGCCGAACCGATGATCGAAATGATGGATCATCTTGGCTTCGAACAACGGCACGTAATTCCGACCGTCTTCGTGCCGCCAGTCTGGCCCGTCACGGCCGAAACCTTCACCTGCGAGTTGACGTGCCGTGCGAAAGAACGCAGATGCTGAGGCCATATTGTAGAGGCCCTGCTGGAACGTGACTTCCCACGGGTTGTCGTCCCCATCCGCGTGATCCGGCCGCTCTCGGATCAACACAGGCGCTGCCCGATAAAGCTTGTGGGTCAGTTCCATGTCGAATCCTGTGCGGAACAGCGGGGCGGTCAGGGTATTTGGATTGAACAGGCAAAAATCATCAGCAGACAATTGGTTGACGCGTCTGGAATCGTGTAACTCGCGGATGCTTTCAATATCGTATACAAACGGTATCGTACTCTGATTTTCACCAATCACGAAAACGCAAAACGACTTCCGTTCATCGGTATCTTTGAACCACTTTCGTACCTCGTTGAAGCTAAACAGCGCGGCCAATCTCTTTTTCGCTACGACATTGCCGAAGAAAGAACTTGTAGAGGCATCGGTCGCAATACCAGTCGGTACTAAGACACCTGCCCTGCCCAAGCGTTCAGATGCGCTCCTGGCGCGCGCTAGGCACGCAAAATGCTCAGCAAAAAGCGGATAGGTATTGATTTTTCCGACTGCCGTTAGTGGGAACCGGTCGGATGAACGGAAAAACGTGTTCGACGCTTCGATCGTCCGGATCGCGAAGTTGAACTGCTCCCAAAGCGTGGAATTTTCCTGTTCAAGACGTTTGATTGCTCTCTTCCGTTCGTCTCCTTGCAGTACAGCAATGTCCTGATCACGGACGGCAAAGAACTCAACGTCCGAGAGTTGTGAAACCTCCCAAGGCGGATTGCCCACGACGGCATCGAACCCGCCATTGGCCATGATCGCGGGAAATTCCAGCGGCCAGTGGAAGGCACGGTTGGCCATGGCGAGATCAATCGACGCCGCCTGCAATTCGGGCCGGACATCGCCGTCCTGCACCGTGCGCCAGATCGCCTCAGTCGTCGGGACCGGCAGACCCGCAACATTACGTGGATTGGGGGCGGCGCCACGCTTGGGCATCAGAAATGCAGCTACATACATGTCGCTGGCTGTCTTCAGGCGCCACCAGGTCGATCCGGAGATTAGATGCTCGAAAGCTTGTCGTTTGGCCTCCACCTGCTGCAACGTGTCCTCGGGCATTGCAAGAAGTGCTTCGGCACCGCTGGCGATCTCCTCCGGCATGCGCAATTGGGCGAGGAACCCGGTCGCCGTCTTACCCTCGCGCTGCTCCTTGTTGATGGTGAGATAGGCTCTCGCCACAGGTTCGTCATCGCCGGTCAACGCCTCGAACGCCGCGTCCGGCAACCCCTTGCGCAGCATTTCAAAATTGAAAATGCCTATCAGGCTGTCACCGCACCGGATTTGTGCTTCGAAGAACCCGAGAGGCAAGCCGGGGTCCACCGTCTCGATCCACAGCGCAACCTTGGTGAGTTCCACCGCCATCGGGTTGCGATCGACACCAAAGATGCATCGCCGAGCGACATCGCGCAGGGCATGACGGAACTCGATAGCCGACGGCGTGCCGGACGCGCGGTGCCGCGCGATTCGAGTGGCGATCCGGCGCGCGGCAGCCAGCAGAAAATGCCCAGATCCGCATGCCGGGTCGATGACACTTAGTTTCAGTAGTGATTCTATTGGATCTGACCCTGAGAATTCCGCTCGATCCAGGAGGGGGTCAAGGGTGGTATCCAACAAGAGTTGAACAAGGGAGTCCGGCGTATAGTAGCTGCCAGTTGTCTTTCGCTGGTTACCGCGCTGCTCCGCATTGCCAGAGGCAAACACTAGGCTACGACCATCATTTGCTAGCTGAGGTTGCAACTCCAGCAGACTTTCGTAGACTGACCCCAACTCCTCAGTTTCCATGGCGCGCCAATTGACCGGCGCCATGGATGATCCGTCCGACAGCCAACCGAGGCGGAAGATCGCCGACAGGAAGGCGCGGTTTGTGAGCCGTGCCGCCTCCAGCGTCCCCAACAGGCCGGGCAGGAACAGGCCGCCCAAGGCTGGAAGGCCCAGCCGCGGCTCGCCACCGGCCAGTGCGCGGAAGACAATTTTCAGCCCTTCATAGCGGTCGTGATGCCGGTCCCAGGCGGCGCGCCGGGCCGACAGCGCGCGCAGTGTCGCCAGGCTGTACCCCTCGGCATACAGGCGTCGGGCGTCGCCGTCCGCGTTGGGGGCATGCAGAAGGTCGCGATCCTCGGCGACCATCAGGAAGATCAGTTGATAGACAAGGCGCAGAAGCTCGTTGAACCAGTCGGTCAGCGGAATCTCGTGGGCGATGAGCTTGTCGCGCAAATCGCGGTTGGCTTCGAGAAAGCCGGAGCCAAGCTCCTTCAGCGCCTGCTCCACCTGGGCCGCCAGGCGGTCGCGCGCGACCTCGCCGGCCTTGGCCCCGGCATCGCGCCAGCGTTCCAGCGCGCAATCGGTGGCGGGCGTGCCAGCCGTGCCGAAGCGCGAGCGGTGGAACAGCAGCCAGAAGATGGCGAAGGACGCCATGTCCTCGGTGTCGAATATCTGCGCGAGGTTGACCTCGATGAAAGCCGGGCGCGTGAGCGAGGCGTTGTCTCGCATCAGGCGAATCACCAGGCCGTTGGTGGTGATCCCCCAAAGGCTGCTGTCGTTGCCGTTCAGATGGTCCTGAAGCGCCAGAGCGGCGGAGCGTGCCCGGTCGTGCGACAACGTGGCACTCCGGCGGTCGAGCGCATCGGACGGAGGCACCACGACGATGGGGATACGTTCATTGCCGGCCGTCAGGGCAAGCGGTGCGGGCGCCGGGGCCAGATCGGCGAAACCAAGCGTCTCGCGCAGGAAGTCACGGACAAATGTGGCGGTCGCGGTCGCCGAGGGGGCGGTTGCCTTGCGGAACGACGTGACATGGGCCTGGCCGACACGAAAGGCGAGCGAGATTTCCTCGCGCAGGGTCAGTCCCTTACGGATGCCGTAGGACGCATCGTCCTGCTCGGTGGCGTCGCGCCGGTCGATCGCGGCGATCATGGCCGGGGACAGCAGGTTCCCTTCCAGCGCCAGCGCGGGCCAAGCGGTGATGTCGGTGACCGGTTTCCTCGCCATGGCTCAGGATTCTGCCGGCAGCAGGACGAAAAGGCCGATGACGTCCGGCGGCAAGGCCGCCTCGACACGCAGGCGCGCGACACCCCCGGCGGCGGCGCGCAAACGGGCATGGTCGGCCAGCAGGGTGTCGGCACGCTGCCGGGCATAGTGGCTGATAGGGCCGTCCAGGAGGGCTGGCAGGGCGGCGTGGGCGGCTTGCACGAACCTGGCGCGGGCGATTTCGGCCAGGTCGTGGGTGGCGGGGGCCGCGAGCAATGCCCGCGCATCAGCGCCGTCCGCAATCACAACGTTGTCGGCGAGGGCGATGACCGCCGCTTCCTCGGCCAGGAGCAAGCGTTCCCGCTTTGCCTGGGTGGTCAACTTCATCCGCAGGCGCAGCACGACCAGCGTTGTCTTCTGCCGCACGGCCTTGGTCGGCCAGGCCCCCACCCGCCCGAGACCCAAGCCTGACAATGCCGCCGGGTCGAGCGCACCTTCCACCAGAGCATCCGCGAGGGTCGAAGTCAGCGCGTGCGTGCGGGTGAGCAGGCTGGCGCCCGCCGGAACAGGATCTTTCGTGGCGAGGCCGATCGAGCCGCTGAGGCCCCGCTCCTCCAGACGCTCCCGCAGGCGCCGGTCGACTGCGTAGGCATGGGCCGCGAAGCCAGCCGTTTTCTTTTCCAGGGGCGCATCGAAGCGCGCCATGGCGGCTGCGACGAAGCTCAACGCGGCCTCGGGACCGCCAAGCAGATCGCGCGCCTTGGCCCATTCAGGCGCCACTTCCTGCGGCTTCATGGCGTTCTGGGCAAAGCGGGCGCGTGATTTCTTCTCGTTTTCCTGCGCGTCGCGCCAGAGGTGTTCCATGGCGCGTGTACTGTCGGCCAGCCGGAGATCGAGCGAGAGTTGCGCCGTCTGGCCGCCGCGCCGAAGCATCATCGCCGCCATTAGCGCATCCGTGACCGGACCGCGCTCTTCCGGCAGCGGCACGGTGACGCCGGTTGCGTCGCGGATGGCCTTGGCCTTGCGGAGAATGACATCCAGCACCGCGCCATCGATAGCACTGTCGGGCGAGAACATGAGGACCGAGCGCACCTCGACCGCCGGCTGGCCGAACCGGTCAACTCGGCCTTCACGCTGCTGGTGCCGGGTTGGATTCCACGACAGGTCGTAGTGGACTACGGCGTTGAAGAGCTGCTGAAGGTTGATGCCTTCGGACAGACAGTCGGTGGCGACGAGAAGGCGTTGCTCGGCCTGGCCCATATCGGCGACACGGTCCCGGCGCTCGTCCGGCGGGAGCAGGCCGGTGACCGCCTCGATCCGGAGTTTGGGAAACGCCGAACGTAGGGCGTCACGAACATGCTCGGCTGTGCTGATAAAGCGGCAGAACACGACCGGGTCGGCGCCATCCTTGATGATGGGCTTGAGGAACCGGATGAGGGCGTCGATCTTCGGGTCGGGTTCCTTGACCAGCGCCGCAGCTTGCTCGATCAACGCCGCGAGCGGAGCATCCGTCTCCCAGGCAGCTGCCGGCTCGATATCCACGGCGTCCCCGTCTTCGCCGTCCTCGTCATAGATTTGCGGCTCAAGGCGCTCGACCTCGTTGGCCATGCGGTTGCGGAGCGTGCTGAGGGCGGCGGCTGGCGATGAGCCTACGCAACGCATCAGGGCGAGGGTTCCCCAGAACGCCAGGCGCCGCTCGCGCTCGCCAGTGCCCGCGCGCGACACGACACCGAAGCAGTAGTCGAGGACGGCTTCGTGGAACGCGGTGTGTGCGGGCGACAGGCGGTAGGGGTGTTCCATGGTCTTGTGGGTTGGAAAGGTCCGATCTTCGGCCCAATCCCCCGACGTGACATCAATGCGGCGACGTTGGACGTAATGCCGAGCGAGACGTTCCCGATAGCGTTGGTCGTCGAATTGGACCGAGCCGAAGGCCGGATCGATGAGCGAAAGCAGGCGGGCGAATGCTTCTTCGTCGCCGCTGTGCGGCGTGGCGGTCAGCATGAGCATCGCGCGCTCCGGGTCCCGCGATAGCTCAGAGAGCAGGTGAAACCGCTGTTGGCGCCCCTTGTGCGTGCCGACGCAGGTATGGGCTTCGTCGATCACCACCATCTTGGGGCAGGCTCGGGAGAACGTCTCCCGCCGCTTGTCCGCCTTGATATAGTCGAGGCTCACGACGGTGAACGGGTGAGCGTCGAACAAGGTCTGCGCGATCGGCAAGCCTCGCTCAAGCCGCACGGCAGTCCCGGCGGTCACTGCCACGGCGTCGATACCGAAACGGGATTGCAGTTCGCCAGTCCATTGCTCGACGAGATGCGGCGGGCAAAGTACGGAGAAGGTGTCAAGCTCGCCCCGGTCGATCAGCTCACGCAGGATCAAGCCGGCTTCGATGGTCTTGCCGATGCCGACGTCGTCCGCGATCAGCAGGCGCGGCACGCTCAAACGCAGCGCCATCAGCAGCGGAACAAGCTGATAGATACGTGGTTCGAAGGCGATCTGGGCCGCGGAGCGGAAAGGCCCCGCCCCCCGGCGCAACGTCAGGCGCAGAGCGTCGGCCAGCAGGACGGCGTTCGTCTGGGAGGTCGGCTGCGCATCGCCTGGCAGGTCGAAGCGGGCCGGTTCGACCGGCAACACCTCCAACTCGGGTTTCAGGACAACCCGGTCGGCTTCTGATCCGGAGAGGGGGCGTAGCGCGAGCCAGCCGTCGCGCGGCGCCGGCAGGTTGACCCATTCCCGACCACGGGCACGGACGATGTCGCCTGGTGCGAACGAGTACGTCATCGGCTCAGCCCTTCAAATTGGCGGCTAGATCAACGGGAATCTCGCCAGCGGGATCACGCGGTAGCTCGACCACGATCCATCCCGTGCTTTCTGCTGCCGATCTGACTTCCGATGAGATTGGACCGGTATCCGCGGCAACGAAATGTGCAGGCCACGCGTAGGTCAGGGGATGGCCGGCAAAAGTGATTCCCTTTGCGTCCGGAATGGGCAACCCGGATTGCTCAAACCTGGTAATCCAACCTGCATCCGCGCTGGCAGGCCGGCTGGGCTTCAACAGGACCTCACCCCGCGCGATCAGGATGAGCAGTCGCTTCGCCTCCGCGTCGGTGCGGTCAATCAGTTCGTGGTCCGGTTGGTTGAAATACGACAGCAGGCACCGATAGCAGCCGCGAACGCAGCTCCCTTCCGATATGTCTTGCAGGACTTCGTGGTCCGACGTCTCGATCGCCTCAGCGATTTGGCCGAAGTGCATGAGGGAGAGGGCTTGGCGGGCAACCCGGCTGAGCGCCTTTGGATCGGAAATGATGCGATTGAGGACGCCGGCACCACCCTCCGACGCCTCGTAGGCGAGGACGGCCCTGCGATTGTCGCGCGCTGGCAATGGCTCGCCGAGGATTTCGCCTTCTTCCAACTGGTAGGTGATCTCGATGCCACGCAGGAGGGCGTGCTGCACCGTCGCGATTGCCTTTGCAGAGAATTCTGTCGGGTTCGCGAAGCGGAGGAGCAAAGCATTCTTGCGATCCCGCACAATCGGAACCACCCTGATGGATCGCACCTGGTCAGGGGGGATATTCTCGTCGTCTTCGTCTTCTGCCTTGCTCCAATAGCCGCTTCGCGGGTCGATGTTGAACCCGAGAATCTCTTTGTCTCGGCGCCGCTTCAAACCCTTGTTGAGCCGGCTGATCTCAGCACTGTTGGCGTATTGCAGCGTCAGAAGCACGTCTTCGTCGGACCTAAGTTCCCCCTCGGTTACGACGGTCTGGCCATGGCGACGGGGCCAGGCGAACACCGTTTGAATCTCGAAGCCTTGCCGTACGCGCTCTTCGTCGTTGGCCGTGATGCGTTCAGCCGGTGCGGTCTCGACGTTGTCGATGCGCAGCGTTTTGCGGATCGTGAGAGCCGCGGCGAGGGATGCGTTGCAGGCGTGACACCTCTCACCTTCCAGATCGTGAGCCGCGCCGCACTGGCGGCAGATAAACACCTCTTTAGTCGCCAACCCGTCTCCGTCGGGGCTTCGAGCCTCGGACGGCAACTTGGCCTTGACGACCCGATAGGCGCGCCCTTCGTGATAGATCAGGCTTCGTGGGCCAAACTCGGAAATGGCGAGAAACCGGGCGCGCTGGAGGTATGCCCCCTGCCGGGCTTGACCCGTGGTTGCGGGAACGTATGCGTAGAGAGGTAGCCGGGGGAAGTTGTAGCCGGGAAGGAAGCCCTCGGTAGCCAAGTAGCGGTATGAGTAGAAATCCGACCCGTTTGTCGCCCTGCCCTGCTCCAAGATTCCAATCTGTTCATTTGCCTGGGCCTGGGCTTCCTTGATCCGACGCCGCTCAGCTCCCCCGAGACCGGCCATCTCCGAGCGCATGTTCGCTTCAGTCAGCTGGCGTCTGGCAGACTCATAGAGCTCCCGCCAACGGTCAAAGGCCCGGTTCAGCTCGGCCTGCGCGTCACCGGCGACACGGGCGACGTATGTGTTCGGTTCGTCTAGCCAGACAGGACGTTTTTCTCCGAGCGTAATGAGAATCTGATCGAGAACGCGACGCATCGGAGCCTGCGACCGGTCGACGAGGCTTTGGTCGGAAACCCGAGCTGCTATCTCCGGCTTAAGTGGAAAGCCGTCGGTCTTCAGATCGAGGATATCGGGTATATCCGGCGCAAGCGCCAACGCGGCCTCCGCCAACCAAACCGCGTGGAGGTGCGATGTGACAAGCGCCTCGTTACTGACATCAAGAGCGGGCGGGCGCACGACGCCCGCGACCATATCGGCACGTCGCGCAAAGAAATATTGGTCGTGGGGGCTTTGCGCTGAGCAGTAGGTAACCACGAGAGCGGCCTGCCCCGATCGGCCGGCACGTCCCGCCCTTTGGGCATAGTTGGCAGGCGTCGGCGGAACGTTGCGTAGATATACGGTATTGAGCGCGGAGATATCGACGCCGAGTTCCATGGTCGGCGAGCAGAATAGCGCCGGGAGGAACTGAGTAGGCTCCGAGGCCGCCCGCAACTCGGCTTCGTGCTCCTTAATATTCGTCCGATCATCGTCCTCGTAGCGGAACCGCCACTCACGCCACTCGCGCTGGTCTTGGCGCACCTGTGCGGTGTGCTCTCGACCTTCCAACCCGAAATAGGGGCTCAATCCTCGGCCAAGGCCGTTCGCTATTCCCATGTAAAGATCGTGGAAGTAGGCGTTCCCGAGTGCGTCGCCACTCGTGGCGGCTTCACCTGCGACCAATCGAACAGCCGATGGGACAAGGCGCCAACCGGGCCGATCTTGCCAGGTTCCCACCGAACGGATCAAACCTTCGTCCGCCAACAGCCCAAGAACGCCTTCCATAAAGACGAGGTAGTCATCGCTTTTCAGCCGCGTCCCAATTACTGATCCGCGGTTGATCTGGCGTGCCAAGCGTGAACGGGGGCCGCCGCGCAGGAAAGTCTGCTCGTCCCGCAATCCGGTTTCCCGGCGTGGCGGTGCATACAGCATGAATGCCGTATGCCCACGCATCGTCTCATTCCGATCCACCGCCCACGGGTCTCGGAGCAGTGAACGGGAGTTCTGGGCGATCCCATCGAGGACTGTTAGATCGAGGGCCTCCGTGTCGATCGCCAAGCCCTCCAGCATGGTATCGAGCACGGTGCGCAGCACCGTCTCCCGCTTCGGGGGCGTAAGGCGGCCGAAAAGTGGATTGGCTGCGTCAGCTCGTTGTCCATGCTCCGCCAGTTCGGCCAGCCCCACATAGTCCACTCGAATCAGCTTCAGCACACCGAGGCTGGGGTTTGTGAAGCGCCACCCGCGCCTCAAATCCGTCCAGACGCGATGGGTGAGCACCTTCGTAAGCACCCTCTCCGCGTCCTTCCGCTGCACACCGCTTGCCTTGGCGTCTGCCATCCAATGAACGCGGGTCTTCTCGTTGTCGGCGGTAAAGCCGAGAGCTCGGCAGGCACGAAGGCCAAATTCATCCTCGAAAAGGCCGTCATCGCCAGCTTTGAGTACTGCTTTGAGAATCCCCCCGCGCAGCAAGCTTACAAACAGGAAGTCATTGAAGTGTCCTGCCTGAAGGGCCGCATCTTGGCGGTTATCAGTGAAGGCGAGCAGCTTGCGCTTGTCGGGCGCGATGTTGCTCTCGGGCCGATTTAGCCATTCGAGAGTGCTTGATACGATTAGGGTGGTTGCGGAACTGCGACCTTCAGCCGACAGCCCCGCCAGCTTGGTCCGTTCGCTGGACTTTGAGGCCGGAAGTTCGAGACAACATGGGCAGAACCCAAGCCGGCCAGGCATGAACCAGAACGGCCGACCGTCCGACTGAACGCGTCCACCGACCGCAACGTTTAAGCGGACGGGAGCCTGTCTGACGCGGTTCGGCCGCAGCCGCAGCGCCCCCCTCTGCTCGTCGAGCCAATCCTCGGGATAGCTGTCGATATCACCGTTAAACCGGTATTCCTCATCGCCGTCACCGACGGGCGTAAGATAACCCGCAATATCATCGTCTTCCTGGGCGGCGAGCGGCGTATCATCGATGCTTCGAGGCAGAACAACCTGCTCGTGTTCGATATGCGTTAGTGTAACGACGTGGTGCTCGTGTCCGCAGGTTCGACAAAAGCGTGTGGGGTAAAGGCGTGCCTCTGGATCGAGGGGATCGTTTAGTTGTCCTTCCAAAGATACGCGTCGGGGTATGGGGCGCAGCGTGGTGTAGATCTCGCCTGACCCAGCGACAAAGCGGTGCAGCTTGAACGCCAGAAACGCTTGATCGCCGGTACCTCCGCGGACAAGCTCTCGCAGGCTGACTCTTGTGAGAAATGCTTCGAGTGCTGCGGAGCATTGCTCAACCGGCAAGCCCGTGTCATCGGCAAGCGTGCGGACCGCATCACCGAACGGAATGGGCTTTCTGCGGCGAAGGACCTGACGATCGTCGAGGCCGAGCGTCAGCTCCGACCATACAGCCAGAGGGTGGCCGAATAGGTCAGCGTCAAGGAGCTTATCAGGAAGCGGCGTGGCGACCGTCTGGTGCAGTAGCGGCTTCACGTCTGCCAACGACAGACGATCATCCGTCGAGCGACGTAAGCTTTCGTCAATGATTGCGTCGGGGCCAATTTCGGTCCCAAACAACCTGGTCGCTACATCGGCTACCGCTTCCGCGCGCGCCGCGTCCGATCCCTCGCTAACCATGGTCGCTGAGGTACCGATGCAGATAGGCTGTCGCGACCCTGCGCAGCGGTCCCTAAGCCGCCTCACAAGAATCGAGACGTCGGCACCTTGGCGACCACGATACGTATGCAGCTCATCCAGAACGATGAATTCTAGACCGTTGGCGTTGCTGATCACCTTTGTATCAAGCTCGTCCTGCCTCGTTAAGAGGAGTTCGAGCATCATGTAGTTGGAGAGAAGGATGTCCGGCGGATCAGCAGCAACCGCCTGCCGTTCAGCGTCTTTTTCCTGACCTGTGTAACGCTTAACCGTAGGTCTAAGGTGTTTCGGTAAATCAGCTTGCGTTATGAATTTCTCGATCTCTTTCATTTGGCTGTTGGCGAGCGCGTTCATCGGGTAAACGATGATGGCGCGGGTCCGTTTTGGCTCACCGGCCTTCTTGGCGCGAATAACAGCGTCTATGATCGGAACGAAAAAGCACAGAGATTTACCTGAGCCTGTACCGGTGGTGACGACGAAGCTCTGGCTGGCGTGAGCCTTCGCAACGGCTTGGCCCTGGTGGGCATGGAGCCGGACAAATTCGCCTTTGACGCGGAAGACCTTGGCAGTCAGTGAGTCTAGCACGCCTGTCGCGGCCAACTCCTGTACGGCTGGACCGGCTTCGAATTGCGGATTAATTGATAGCAGGGCGTCTGGCCAGAAGTGGCCGTCCTCGTACTGCTGATCGATTGACGCCTTCAGGTCAGCAGCGCGCACCTTGCTGAAGGAGCGGGAGAAATCGGCGTAGCTTTCGACGACGCTGCGATCGAGTTCGAAGGCTCTCACGTTACGCCTCCCTTATCGCCTGATCCTCAGACGACGGCTTCAAAAGTGTCTCGCGGACGAATGCGGGGGTCATATTGCGCCTCTGGCGAGCTTTATCTTCGCCTTTTTTGCCGCGGAATGAAGGTCCTGGTCGAGGGTCGCTAGCGCCAAGCCCTTTCTCGATGCCAGTTCCAGATATGCAGCATCGTACACCGTGAGGCAGTGCCGATCCGCGAGGGCCAGCGTGTCCGAGCACACCGGCGCCGCCGTCTGCTGGTCGGTTGTGATGTCGAGAACGACGCTCACCGGCGGCCCTCATCCCGTGCTTTCTCTCTACGAGCTGAACAACCAGCTGCCCGTCGTGCCTCCACGAAAGCTACCCTCATGGACCATGAACTTATATCCATTCCATACCGATTGTCTAGCCAGCATCCAGGGTCGTCAACGAACAGCCTGGGTGAAGGCGGGCTAAGAATCCGGCTGCTCAGATCATCCACGCTCCGGTTGCCGCTTTTCGGCGCCCCGGCTCCGACGGAGCGGCCGGGGCCTGTCGCCTGCCGTGCCGGACGCTCATCAATGTCATTTTCCCTCGTTCATGCGATTCAAACGCCAGGAACTACGAAATTGCTTGCCGTCAGGCCGCTGATGCCGCGGAATTTCCCGGATCCATGCACAAAATCCCTCCCCGGATGCGGATGCGTTGGCTGATTCGCATGAGTGGGGGAGAGTGATTGAATATCAATTGCTTAGCCGATTATGGCGGCCTTGTTCAAAGGCGCGATAAGCCGCTCCGCCCCCATGTATGCCTGATAACGCGGCTTGTCGGCGGAACAGGCAACCGGCCGGGGGCGGCCTACGCAAGACCCCGGTTGCCCTCCGAGATACCCCCGCGGCCGCTCGAACCAGCCCGCCGCCCACCGGCCGCATCCTCACGAACAGGGTTTGAGGTTTGCGCGGACGCGGTCGGCCCCTGCCCCGCATCCTTGGCCATCGCCGTCCGCACCGGATGGAATGTCACGCATCCGGCCCGGATCGCGCCGCCGGACGGGCGGTTCCGGTGGCGCCGTCACGGCACCGGCGTCACAGTTGCCGCGCCATCATGCCCAAACGCCGCAACCATCCCCCTGCCCCGCCGTCTCCGGTTCAGCTGCCGCTGTTCCGCGCCGCTGTCACCTGGCGCCGGTCCGCTTGGCGGTGAACGCGAAGCGTGCGTCCGAAACGCCATCCGCCGCCGTGGCTGACGCCGCGCCGAACGAACTGACACTGGCGCTGGCCCATCATTTGACTGCCATAAAGGACCAAAGGCAGCTATCGCAAGCGCGGGGTTGCCGCGCTGACCGGTTTGTCGCAGGCGTCTGCGACCGAACGGCAAGGTTCGGCCGATTCCGGACTGGCAGGTTTGGGCACGAGAGGTTAGTTAGCGGCCGCCTATAGGATCGAGCCGATGACAGCCATATTCGCCTACGCCGATAGCGAAGTCGCTTTTGTCGCAAGTGACACGAAGCGAGAGACTTCCGGGTACCAGACTGTGGCGTGCAAAACCACGCGCTGGAGCGAGAACATAATCATCTCGCAAACGGGACACGGCGAGGGCCTGCAGCGTCTCGTGGGCGAGATGCTGGCGTGGCAACACCGGGATCCCAAGATGCTCACCGGAGCCGGGGTGGTGCACGCGTTCAAGCAACTCGCCGCGAACCGTCTAACCGCCGAGATCGGCATGTTGAAGCACCCCGCGAACGCGCCGACAGTGAGCGGCACGCTGGTAGTCGTCGAGGCGCAGCGCGGCGGACTGCCGGGTACGATCTTCACGTTGGATTGGGTGAAGCAAACCCAAGTCGCGCAGCCTGGACCCGTGTACGCGGACGGCACCGATCAGCCAGCCTTCTTCGCGATCGCGCAGGCGAAGTTTAGCTCGATGGGTCCCGGTGGCAGCGGTTTCGACTTGGCCGCCTGGGGATTGTCCTGCATTGATCAAGCAAAAGCTCACAAAAACGGTGCTGCGGTTGACTGGCCGGCCGACCTAACGATCTGCCGCCCTGACAATGGCGTGCTGGTCAGCGTCGTACAGCGCGCGGCAGGCCCGTCGTCCGCAACACATCCGCTCTTCGTTATCTGATAGGGACCGAGCGCGCACGATTCAGCGACGTCGCCTGGCCTTGACCGCTTGAGGACCGCTATGGCCAACCGGCTTCGGCCGTTCCGGCTGCATATCGCCGGCAGCCCGCCCGGATGCGAAACGCGAATCTACGCGGACGCGCCGCCGTTCGATCAGGCGACCTTCGAGTACAAACTCGCCACGGGGGAAATCGACGGCCGCCATTGGCCGGCCGACTTGCCGGATCGAATCGATCCAAACGAGCCGCTGCGTCGTCACCGACTGGTGTATATCTGGGATGAGAGGCGGCCGATTCTCGGCGTAGTTTCGTGTAACCCGTCGAAGGCGACGCGGCGGCTTTTGGATGCGACGCTCCTTGCGACCGTGAACCAAGCTGCGATCTGGGGCTTCGGCGGCATCGAGCAAGGTAATGTCAGCCCGATCTACATGACCGATTCCGCGCGCGTTCACGAGAGCCTAGACTTAAATGATCCGGAGAACCACGCCGCGATCGGAACCGTGCTCGCGAACGATACGGTCTGGCTTGCTTGGGGGGCGCGACCGGCCGACCTTCATGACGCATTGGGGACGGCCTGGAACTCCGCCGAGGACGTGATTCTAGCCACGGCCTGGGAGCGCCAGGTCGTCGGCCTCAGAGTAATTGCCCAGCGGGTTAACAAAGGACCCGGCTACAAGCCGCCCGGCCACCCCAGTCCGCGGCGAATTCCGCCATCGCGTCCGCCGATGCTCTACAATTGCCCTTTATCCCTGACGATTGTGCGCCGGAGTAGGTCGCGCTGAACGTCCGGTTTCGGGATCACCTGATCGGGCGTCTGCCGACCGACATCGGCGCGTAGCAGCCCTAAACCCCAGCGGGGGACTGGAGAAGGGGCTGGAAGTCGTCGGCATGCGCTGGCGGGACTACTCGGCGAACCAGATCTCGACAACATCCGGGAGGTCGGCAGGGGTTCGGTCCGCACGCTTCAAGCCCGGCGGCAAAGCCGCCTGCACGTCTGCTAATGTCTCGCCGATCAGGACGTAGGGCGATGCGGTTGCCGTCACCAGGCGGGGCACCACCTTGCCCGGGTAATCCGGCGGGTCGCGCATCACCACCCACCCGACCAGAGAATGGGCCCTGACGGCATCCGCCAGCAGAGGCCGCGCGCCATCGCTGCGTCGATGATCTGGTCGTCCATGCCGCGATTTTAGCACGAACGGGCATCGTGTCTTGCCTGCGCCGTCAGGCCGATTCGGAGTGGTCGCAGCGACTTAGCGCGGCGGGTTCAGAGCGCGCCTCAACAGCCGCCATTGGCAGCCTGAAGTCTGCACTTTCAGCAGGTTCCAAGCCATCCCACCTCCGATTGATGGCACTCAGACGACGCAATGAATCCGACACGGTGATGCTTTCCGGCGATCCGCTTGATCGCGCTCAGCAGGCCTTGGAGGTCGCGCGCGATCAGATCCTGCGCGGCCAGGAGGAGACTGCCGATTATCGGGTCGAGGATTGCCTGGTCGAGGCGGAGGACGCCATCGCCACGGCCCGCGCCCGCACGGCCGCTGCCGCCGAAGCCGACCGTGAGGCCGCCGAGGACTCCGGCGCGGCGGACCGGCAGCGGCGGGCGGAGCGGCCAATTCATCGCCCCGCCTGACGCGGCAGCGCCGGGATGCGTGCCGCGGCCGCGTCGGCGCTGCGTCCGCCGCCAGGCCGGACCTAGCGCAAATTCTGCGTGGTATTTAAATAGCTTGAAGGACTATGGCAGCCTTGTTCAAAGGCGCGGTAAACAAACTCGTCCCTGTGTATGCTCGATAATTGCGCTTGTCGGCGGAACACGACCGACTGGCGTGCGGTCTGAAAATGTCCTGGACGTGCTGCCGCCGCGGCAGGCACCCTGCCCTGCCGGACGTTTGGTGCCGGCGCGGCTCCCCGCCGCCTTCGGCCGTGCGTGACCGGTTCGACGCTGCCGCCGCGGCGCTGATCCCGCCACCATGCCGGTGGCCTTTTAACGCCCGTACCGCCGCCGGCGTCGGTGCTGATTCCGGGAACGACGGTCGATCTGCGTTGATGGCTGCACTCGATTTCATTTTATATCAGTCTGTTAAACCCTTCACCTGCTTACGCACTTTTCCCCTCGGTCATTCGCGTGGAGTAAGGCGAGCTCTGCCCGTGGCGCGCAATCGGTCAAACGCCGCGAGCACCTGGTTAAAGAAGCGCGGCGGCAGGAAGCCATAGTCATACCGGTCCGCACCAGGGGCCTTGCGCAGGTCGTAGCCGGGCCACAGGAAATCGTTGCCCTCGGCAACGACAATCCATGAGCGGGCGTCATCAAGCCCGAGGTGGCGCTTGACCGGGGACGGAATCTCTACCGCCCATTCGGGGTTGTCCGGCTGGCGGTGCGTGATGGGCAGCACCGTGACCTCAATGGAATCTCCACCCGCCTGCGTGGTGACGAGCGTCACCACTGCCGGGCGGTTTTTGCGCCCTTCGTCGGCTCCGGCGAGGTGTTCGTGGTGCCACAGGTAGGAATAGGAAATGACAAGGCCCGGCTCCGGCGTGGGGATCGGCATACGCCCCGCTACTCGTCGAGCATTGTATCGAGGTGAGCATGCCGCTTATCCATACGCGAGGAGCTGATGGCCCGGGCCTTCTCGTCGGACAAGTCAACCGTGGCAAAGCTGCGGCGCGATTCCTTGAAGCGCTTGAACGCCTCATAGTCCTCGGCGGCAATGAAATATCCGGTGGTGCGGCCGTGACTGGTCACGGCTACCGGCTCACGCTGTGCAAGCATCTGATACCGACCGAAATTCCTGGTGAATTCGGAAGCAGGGATGACGTGTTCCATCTCCAAAAGCCTTCTCGTTCGCTCTCGACATACGTGAGTTGGCCGAAAAACGCAAGTTGCGCGATTTGCGTAAACAGTGAGAGGTTCCATAGTGGGGGGCACGTCTCGGCACTCTTGCCGGTTTTCTCGGCGGCTTCCTGAAAGAACAGATTCACGGCCGTTGGCGGTCCTTGTACTTATCCAGTATCGCCGCCGTTTTGGTCTCCAGGCCCTTCAAGAACGCGTCGTCCAGCGGCAGGCGCTGCGAAGCCAGCCCTTCCAGCAGCAGCGCCTCAAGCCGGGCGTCCTCTTCCTTCGCTTGCGCGTCCCGGAGCAGGGTACGGAAGTACTCGCTGACATTGCCGTAACCCTTGGTGGAAACCTGGGTATCGACAAAAGCCTTCAGCGAGTCGGGCAGCGATATGGTCACGGTGGTCATGACGGCCTTTCCAGCATTGGAGATGGAGCTACCATATATAAGAACAGATAACAACAGTTAGGAGAACTTGCCGCCTATCGCCTGACAGTCGGGCCGGAGCACATCGGGCATCAGCGCTGCCGACCCGCGACCGCAACCGCTTGCGCCGAATGCGCCGCAAGGCTGCGTCGCGCGATGCGCTCCCGTTGTCCGTGTCGCCTTTCGCCTTGCCCTACACCGTGCCGTCGCCCATCCTTCCCGTCATGTTCGTCGTCACCGAAGCCGATGCAGCCGCAATCCGCGCCGTCTATGAGCAGGACGGTGAACTGTCGGCGGCGATCGAGTTGCGCCGTCGGTTCCCCGGAATCGCCGACAACGAGAATGCGCGGGCCTGCGTCCGGTCCATCGCCGGCTGGACGCCGTTGCCGGCGCCCGCGCCGAAGGTGACGCGGCGATCCGGCAAACAGCGGCCCCGGCCATGACCCTGATCCACCGACGCGACCCGACGCGCAACATGGCGCGGTTCTACGCCATGTCCGTGCAGGCCGATCTGCTGGCCGGCTGGACCTTGGTTCGGGAGTGGGGCCGGATCGGAAGGCCGGGGCGCGTGCGGCTTGACCCGCATCCCGATCTGACTGACGCCGAGACGGCCGCGCGGCGCTTGGAAGCCAGCAAACGCCGCCGGGGGTATGGCTGAATGTAGCGACGCGGCGGCGGCGGCCGGATTCATGCCGCCGGTCCGTCCCCACAACCGTCAGGACAATCCATCCACCGATCGCGGGGACAAGGCTGTGGGTCATTGCATGGTAGCGCGACGACGATCGCCTGACAGGCGGCGCTCGCAAAGCCGCTGCTGCCGACGCCACCTCACGTAACGCGGCGTACTGCTTCTTCGCTCATGCGCGGGCCTCGTCCGGGGTCTTAGGGTCACCTACCGGGGAGGCTGTTTCGTGCGTTCCGGCCCACTTCGACCCCGCCGGAACCAACCCGGCCAGGCGCACGCGGCCGAGCAGCGCGGTCAGCGACGCGGGCGCCCAGCTTGCGCCGCCACTTGGCGGCCGGTGTCCAAGCCGCACAAGCTCAACCCCCATCTCCGCGAGCGTAATCCCGGGCCGGCCAGCGAGCAGACCCGCGACCGCATCACACGCCCGCTGACGCGCCGCGACACCCTTGCGCGGCTTGCGCCGCGGCGCCTTGCCGACGATCGCCGCATCCACCAGGCCCTCCGCGACCAGTAACTGCACGGAGCTGACCAGCCGGCCTTCGGTGAACCGCCGGCTTCCGGCCGGCAGGACAGCATTCACCGCCACGGTGACCTCCGGCCACGCCGTCTGTGGCCGCAGATGGCGGACAACCGGCATCCAGGCTTCCATCTCAGCCGTCAGGCGGGCCAGCCTGGTGGCGCGCCGCGATGCCAGGAGCTTGCCAAGCACCACCGGATCCCTGGCCCGCAGCCCGGGGTTCCCCCCTACCCTGCCCCGCGCCCGTGCCGCCTTCACGCCGACAACCGTCCGCTCACGGA
>NZ_CAJATU010000005.1 GCF_903944925.1 uncultured Rhodopila sp.
ACTGCTGCGAGCACGGGACAGGCACGGCTTTGCCATCGTGGCACTTGGCGACAGCCGCCAATGCCAGAGCATCAACGCCGGGAGCATCATCGACCTTTCGCGCAAGGCTTTGGGTGCCGAACAGGTGCCGGAAATCATCACCACCGTCAGGCAGCAGACCGAGCGCGAGCGGGAGATCGTCGGCCTGATCCGCGATGGCCAACCGAAACAGGCGCTGGACATGAAGCGGTCGGACGGCACCGCCGAGATGGTGCCGGGCGGCTATGCGCAACTCGTGACCAGGACCGCAAAACTCTACGCCGAGCGGTTGCAGGCGACCGGGCAGGCCCCGAGCATATCGGCGGCGACCAATCAGGACGCGCACAATATCGGCGTGGCGGTGCGGGCGGAACGCCGCGGCCTGGGACTGCTCGGCCCGGATGTCCGCCCCGTGAATGCGACCGATGGCGAGCGCAATTACAGCCTGCCTCTGGCGATCGGCGATCATGTCAGGCTGTTCAAATCGACCGCCGTGCGTTTCGAGAATGGCCGCGGCGGCGGCTCGATCGGGCGCAACGGCACCATCGCCGAGGTGTTGGCGCTGGACGCCGCCGGCGTCACCCTGCGGTCAGTGAAGACCGGCACCGCCGGCACCGTGGCGTGGGACGATCTGGCCGATGGCCGCGGCCGGGTGAAGCTGGCCTATGGCTACAGCCAGACGGTCCACACCAACCAGGGGGCCACAGCCGATGAGCATATCTTCGCGTTGCCCCGGGGCAGTGCCGGCATCGACGGCAACCTCGGCTACGTCGGCAACACCCGGCACCGGCTGCGGTCGTTCGTGCTGAGCAGCGACGCGGCGGAATATACGGCGGTGAAGGGGTCCCGCCCGCTCAACGATCCGCGCGAGGTCACCGCCGACGACAAATGGGCGATGGTGGCGAAGGCGCTGGTGCCGGCGCCGGTGAAAGACCTTGCGAGCGACTTCACCGAGCGGGCGCGCGACCTGCGCAGCGGCGCGGTCAGGATATTCCAGCACGCCATGCACGCGCCCGAGCAGCGCCGGCTGCGCGGCCAGTCGCCTTCGCTGGCACCTGAGAAGGGGCTGGAGATCAGGGCGGGGCGGTCCGCCATCATGGAACGCGCCGCCGAGATCGCCCGGCAGATACCGCAGTATGCGGTGGAGGCGATGCGGCAGGTGCAAGAGCAAGTGCGGGACTTCGGGCGGTAGCGTCAGGTCAGCCGCCGCCTGGCACGGAACGCATCCCGCGCCATCCCGTCAAAGGTCACGACCAGGCCGAAGCCGGGAGAACCGCCCGCTCAACAGCCGGCACGAGACGTGGTCAGACTTTGACCATGAAAGCGCACGCGGCCCGATAGTGAGGCGCAAACCGTCGAACCTCTCGCTTCGTGAGCAATCTTCCTTCGCTGATCCCGGCACGCAGGGCGCAGCTTGTCTGGCGCTTCGCTGCGACACGGCCCGGGCCGGAAGTTCGACGGGTGTTTGTTACGCTATCAGCGCAGCAACACCTTGCGGTCCCCGGCGGTGGTTTCAAAAAAGCGCTCGGCCCGCTCCATGTCGCGGTCGAGGTCGCGTCCAAGCGCCGGCAGCAGGTTACTCAGGGGCTTGGTATCTATCGATGCATTAATGCGCGCATCCAATTTCGCACCCTCCACCACCAGGCGCCTCAGCCGCGCGCGGAAGCCGGTCTTGCCGGCTTTTTCCGGGGCAGGAGGCTTGGGCCAGTTGTCCGCCGGCTGGTCGCCGACACGCGCGACCGGCGCCGCGGCGTCGGTCACCGTCACGGAAACCAGCCCGGTCTTGCGGTCGAACGAGCGGCGCAGGTAGCCAGCCGCCGTGAGATCGTTCCAATAGTTCTGGACGGTGCGCGTGGTGCGGCCGAGTTGCCTGGCAATAGAGCACGTCAGAGTGACAAACACCTTGCCGGCGCCCCCGGCCAGCGACATGACCAGTTGCAGGCAGCGCGTGGCGCCGTCCGACAGGCTCCAGTCCAGCACGGGATCGAGGCTGAGCGGGCGGACAAATCGGCCGGTGGGCGTCTCGGGACGGTCATCCCATTGCTGCTGACGGATTCGCGGGATGCGCCGCACGGTGCAGGCCGGGGCGGGTGCAACGGCGGGCCGCTGCACCGTGTTCAATTCAGCGAGCGCCTCAAACAGGTCGAACGTCCCTTGGCGCGCGGCAAGGGCGATTTCGCGCGGCCAGAACTCGGGATCTTTGCCGGCAATTACAAACAGGACGCGGTCTCGGAGCGTAGGCATGGCTGTGCATTCCTCGGTTGGGGCCGAGGCGGCGGCGAGGCGGCCGACAGAACGCAGTTTCCCGATAGCAAGGGACACTTGCTTTTTTGCCGGAGATGCATCAGATCAAGGTTCTCACGCCTTTTGATCTGATGCGGCTTCGGCCGGTCCTGCGGCGCCCCTCACCGGGCGCCGTTGGCATTTCCAGGGTCTAGGTCATCTGCTCCATTGCGAATCGGCCGCCCGATTTCTTAGCGAATTGGCAATGATGCATACATGTCGGGGTATTCGCCGGTCGCGATCGGCTGCCGATTGTCCCGGGCCGGCACCCGGGGGCCGGCAACAAGAATGAATGTCAAGCTCAGCCAAATGAGTCTTTTCATTTTATGATTCTCCTGATTCTTCTAGGGATGAAAGCCAAAAACGAAATACAGCAGTGCTACGCCGAGCAGACCGGCGGCGCAGAGTTTCCGATACGCGATACGCGGCTTGCGCCGGGTCAACCGCCTTCCGAAACTACGCGGACGCGGCGAATGCCGGGCAGGGCGAGCGCCGGAGCGGGCGACCGCGAAAATCACCGCCCGGGCACGGGCCGGAGTGATGTCGAATAGCTCCGTGCCCTTGCGCCGGCAGTGCCGGAGCATCCGATGCGCTTGCGTTTCGCAGGCAACCGCATCCGGGACGGCGGCATGCGCGACCAGGACATAATCGGCCGTGGCGCCGGAATACCCGCCCAACTCGCGCGCCCTGGTGACGGGATCACGGGTTGTGCGGCCAATCTTGATCACGCCCGGCAGGCTCGATGTGGTCAGCGCATACAGCCAACCGGCGGTCATGCTTCGACCTCGGTTTCTTCCGGAGCGAAACCTGCACCGGCAGCGGCACGAGCGAGCTTAGCGGCACGCTTTTCCGCCGAGCGTGCGGCGCCGGTCACCAAACCTCCGTATCGGATGCGCGCCGGTTGATGGCGGCGGTGACCACCCGCGTCGCAGCCGCCAATACAACTGACGGCACGCCGAAGTAGCGGGCGACATAGCCGTTGGCGAAACCCTTGTCCCACGTCCCGGTGTTGTAGGCGGACAACGCAGCTTTCAACGCCGGCTGTCCTGGCTCAAACCGCAGCGTGGCCGAGGCGTAGTCGGCGGTCAGGATGCGCGCACCGCCGGCCAGGTTGGCGCAGACGGTGTCGGGATCGGATCCGAGCACCTGTTCGACCGTCATATGCAGCGCAGGCAGATTGCGGTCGGTAATCTGCATCATGCCGAGATCGACGCGATAGCCAAGCGCGATCCAGTGCCGGGCGGCGGCGACAGCCTCGGCGGTCGTGACAG
>NZ_CAJATU010000006.1 GCF_903944925.1 uncultured Rhodopila sp.
CCGCCGGTCTTGCCGATCAGGACAGGGTGCTGCTGCATTACGGGAGCTTCCGGCTGGTCGAGATGCCGCCCTTGTCCATCTGCTCGCGGTTCGCCCATCCGCTCTCGCCGTAGACCAGTTGCGCGCGGCGGCGGAAGGACCGCAGCGCGGCCACGCCGATGGCGAGCACCGCCACCGTCGGCAGAATCGGCGCGGCGACAAACCAGAACGTCGTGGACGGGGTCGCCTGCCAGTACGGAGCAACCTCCATCCACTGCCAGTAGGGGAAGGTCAGCAGGGCAGGGTGCCCCGAGCCGATGCAATACACGGCCGAGGCCAGCGCCAGCCATAGCCAGCCGAGGAACGCCGACAGCAGGGTGCTGACGGCGGTGATGCGAATCACTGGCCGTTTCTCCCCTGCGCCGCCACCAGGGCGGCCCCATGCGCGATCTGAGCGGCCCCCGCGGCCAGCAGCGCCGCCGCCCCGGGCGGCTGAGAGGGCGCCTCCGGTGCCGGCACGGCGGCAGCGGCTTCTGTCGAGGCGCCGGGGGCCGCCGTTGCCGCAGCCGGGGATGCGGCGGTGGTTGTGACCGAAGCCGTCGCGCCGCAGTTGGTCGCCCAGATCGACGCGGGGGCATTGGCGATCAGCGCGATCCAGCCCGCGACGGTCTGGCCGTAGGATGTCATCTGGCCGTTCTGCGTCAGGTTGTCCTGCGGCGCTTCGGAGTTCCAGTTCCAGAAGGCCGCGCCGTAGCCGCTCGACATGTCGGCGGTGAGCACCTGCTGGCCGTTCGGGTCAGGCGTGGTGCCGTTGGTTGACGGTCCGGTTTCGCCGATGATCACAGGAAGGCCGCCGGTCGCCTGCTGGTCCTGCTTGATCGTCTGCATCAGGTTTGCGGTGACTGTTGCCTGATCGGTGCTGTAGCCGCTGGTCCAGCCATAGAAGTGCTGGTCGATGACGACGTTCGTCATGCCCGCCGTGCCGGCGTCGATCGGCTCGGACAGCATGATGATGCTGGTGTTGCCGGTGCCGCGGATCGCCTGATAGTTCGACGTCTGCTCGGCCGCCAGCCCGCCGCCGGAAGCCGGTTCGTTGATGGTGCCAAACCAGACGTAGGGGTTGCCCTTGAAGGCCGATGCCAGTCCGGCGAACCAGTTGTTTTCCGCCGACAGATCCGAGCCGGTCAGCGCCGGAACACCGCCGCCGGCACCGATGTGGTGCTCAATCTCCACGACGACGTGCGCGGCCGACATCTGACTGATGAAGCCGGACAGATACGACGCCGTGTCGCTGTAGCTGTAGGCGGCGAGGCGGATGAAGTTCAGGCCGGGAAAGTCGGCCAGCACCTGCGATGCCGAGCCGATAGCCTGGTCGTAGAGGTTGATCCCCTTGGCGATATAGACGGAACCGTCCGGCGCGATGATCCGGCCGTTGGCCGTGGTGAAGCCGCCCGAGGCCGCGCCGCCAGGGATGGCGGCACAGGTGGCGGGCGTTGCCGCGGCGGCCGGGACGGAGGCTGCAACGCCGGGCGGCGCAGCCGACGAGGTCCAGTATTGGCCGTTGCCGTTTCCGGCGAGCACAAACCAGCCCTTGCCGCCGGAGTCCAAACCGTAGACCGTGCCGCTCACGATGGTCAGCGCGGCGGTGCCGCCGCCGCCGGGAGTCCATTGGCCGTTCTCCTGGATTGAGCCGTCCGCGGTGATCAGCCAGACGTTGCCGGCGGAATCGGTCAACGGTCCGCTTCCCGGGGTGATGACGGTCTGCGCCGGCGCGGCGCCGGACCCAAGCATAAGCACAGTCGTCGCTAGCAAAAACGTCCTCATTTACGGTGCCTCCAGCAGTTCGCGAAAATCCTCCCCCCGCCGTTCCGCCTCCGCCGCAAGCCAGACTTCGCCGATCTCGTAGCGGCCTTCGTGCTCGCGGAACGGAATGATCATGTCCACCGCCATGCCGAGTTGCGCCTTGATCATCTCGGGGGTGAAGGACTTGCCCGCCTCGCTGGCCTGGAACAGGTTGAACAGGCGCACGGCGGCCTGCGACGCGTCCTTGCCGTGGATGGTGGACGGCGAGCCGGGGTGTCCCGTCATCGCCTCGGCAACGTAGGTGTAGGTCGCCTCCGGGTCGCGCAGTTCGCCGACGCAGCCGCGATCCGGCCGGCTGCGGAGATAGGCTTCCAGAAGCTGCTTCTGCGTCACTTTGGCGACGCTCTGGTCGCCGTGCGAGTAGAGGAAGCGGACGTGGTTCGGCTGATTGACGATCTGGATCTCAAGCGCGTTCTCTATCGTAATGATGCGCTCGTTCGGCTTGATGACCGAGATCAGGGTATTGAGGAAGGTTGTCTTGCCCGCTCCGGTCGCGCCGCACAGGACCGGGTTGAAGCGCAGCCGCACGATCTCATTGAAGCAGCCGGCCAGGTCGCCGCTGTCGTAGAGCGCCAGCACCCTCGCATAGTCCGCCTTGCGCGCCTCCCGGCGTTTCGCCCATTGGTTCCACCGCTCGGTATTGTAGCGCCTGACCGCCTGCTCCATCGGCACGACGGAGGTCTCATGCACCCGCAAGGTCAGGCTGCACGTCCCGGACGGCACGCAGGGCGGCAGCACCGCCTGCAACCGCTCGCCATCCGGCAGTTCGGCGGCGACAAGCGGCTTTGAGTCGTTGACGTTCTGCTGATTGATCGCGCCCGCCAGGACGGCGATGTCATAGACGTCGTCGTAGTCCAGCGGCACTTCATGCTGTTCCCATCCGCCTTTCCGGCGGACGAACAGCTCGCCCGGCCGGTTGATGCAGAGGTCGTTGACGTCCCGTTCGAACCGCCAGCGGTCCAGCGGCTTGAGCAGATAGCGCAGTTGGCGGGCCGCTTCGGCAGCACTCATTCACCGCCTCCGGATCAGGTCGTAGACGGTGCTGAAGTCGAGATCGCCGCTGACGAACGCCGAGCACGGCAATCCCTGATCGCGCGACAAGGTGTCGGGAATGGTCAGCGTGTGCGACAGCAGATCGCCGGCGAGCGAACTGCCCTGTCCCTGGAACTGGTAGAAATTCAGGTTGGAGCCGCCGCCGTAGCCGTTGTTGTTGCCGTGCTGGAGCGACGCGGTCAGCGCCAGCACGGCACCCTGCATCGCGATGTCGATGCCCGACAGCATCAGCGCGCCGCCGATCTTCCGCCATGTGTGGTGATTGATGTCTCCCGGCAGACCGGCCTCGCCAAGTTCGTCGGCGGCCGGCGAGTTGAGCGTGATGCGGACGATGTTCGGCATCGGCGTGGTGATCTGCCGCCACAGCACGAACAGCCGGTCCTGACCCTGCACCAGCCCGTGCGCGATCTCCCCGAACATGTCCGAGTTGCGCTCAACCAGGACCGTTGTGCCGTCCATGCTGCGGACGTCGCTGGTCACCTTGGCGGTGACGAAGCCGGACAACTGGCTGGTCATCCGGGTGACCGACTTGCAGCCGATGATGGTTCCCTGGCCGATCTTCGCCCACGGCTTGTCGACGCGCGCCGCCGAATAGCCGCTGATCTCCGTCGGCTTGAGCAGCGCCGACAGGCTGTCGGCCGCCGGGGCCGCGCCGTTGCGGTTGAGATCGCCGCCGCCTGATGCCGCGGCGGACTGCGCCGGCGGCGGGCCGCTCTGCGCCTGTCCGAACAGGCGCTGGTCGCTCGGTGCGCCCGGGCTGGTGCCCGGCATATGGATTGGCGGCGGCTGCTGGCTGATCAGCGGACTGTCCGCCTGTGGCGCCCCCGGGCGCGCCGCGACCTGCACCACTGCGGACGCCGGCGGTTTGTCCACGATCGGCTGGAAATACGGCGTTCCGGTCGTATCCGCGGCACCCGCCATGACGGCGTTGGTGACGTCTTCATGCTTTTGCTTCGTGAGCAGGTGGCTGATGAACGGGATCACGCCGATGGCCAGGCAGCAGGCCAGCACGACGAGGATGATCTGCCATGGCTTCAGCGTCGCGCCTGATCCGCCGATGCCCGGCATTACTTCGTCACGCGCTGGATGCCGGGACTGATCGTGCCGGTCTCACTGCGCACGCCGATCGGGTTGTAGGCCCGGTTGAACACGCAGAGCAGGGTGTCGCCGTCCACCAGATGGAACACCGGAGCCAGCGCATGCACGGTCGCCACGCCGGTCTCCGAATTGAAGGTTGACTGCACCACCTTCGGGTTTTTGCCGTCCGCATCGGCCGCATAGATGATCGGCACCGCCATGTTGCCGGGGAACAGGAAATGGGTGTCCTCGCCGTTGTCCGAGACTTGCCGGGTCGGCAGCAGATTCCAGTCCGCAGCGGTTTTGCCTTGCAGCACATACTTGACGTTGCCGTCGCCCTCCATGCGGCCTTGCGCTGCGGCCAGTTGCGCGGCGATGGCCTTTTGATCGCGCTGCGCCTGCATCTGCCGCCATGCGGCGGCGCGGCGGGCGGCATCATCGGCCGGATAGGTGAAGGTGAACGACACCTCGGCCTTGTCGAACGGCCGCGCATCGACCAGCAGCGCATAGGTGCGCTGCCGGCTGCCGTCGATGGCACGGCTGCGGACGAACAACGGCCTCGGCAGCACCGGCGCGTCGCCCGATACGAACATCACGACATTTCCCGAAACGTCGGCGCGCAGGATGGTCTTGTCGGCGCCGAAGCCGTCGGTGGCGACTTCATCGGCCGCTATGGTCAGCGCCAGGGTCTGGCCCTGCGGAACGTGGACCGCATAGACCTGCGCCGGGTCATAGGCCGCGGTGACCATGCGCGGGTCGAGCTTGCCGGGCCGGACGCAAGACTTCGCAGGGTTTTCGACATCGATGTCACATAGCGCCTTGGCCGGATGCGACAGCGCGCAGACGGCCAGCAGGGCGGTCATGATCACTCGCACGGATCGGCGGCTCCCGTCGGGGACTGGACGACTTTCGGCCCCGCGCCCTCGCTCTCCGCGCCCGGATACTGCGAGACGATCAGGCCGGCATGGTTGACGGTGACGCGCTCCCACCAGGGGATCGTGTCCACCGTTTGATAGCTGACCGACACCGCCCACCGCTGCGCCGAGGCGGCGCCTTCCGCGGTGACCACCATCCGGCAGAACCGAACCTGATAGACCCCGGTGTCATAGTCCGGAGAGTGCGTCAGGAACGCGCCGCCCTTGCGATAGATGCGAATGAAACCGTCGCGGCCGAGTTTGTTTCCGTAGGCGTCCGGGTTGAGTTTGGGGTTCGCCCACTTCTGGTATTGCGTCTTGACGTTCTGGGCACTCATCGCCGAGACGATGGCATAGCTCTCGTCCGCCTCGCTGAACGCATAGTGCTCGCGGTGGCGGACGTATTGCCATACTAACGACTCGATCCCGGCGACATACTGGTTGCTTGGCAACTCTGACAGCGCGGTCGCGGTGTCCTGCACGCCGCCGCGGTTCAGGTAGACGAACTCCGGAATGTAATGCTGGTTTTGCGCCAGCCCCCATATCGCGGCGGCCTGGACGGCAATGACGCCCCACTGCACCCACTCCCGCCAGCGGCGTTTCCGGTAAGCCTCGCGCCACAGCCTGGCCTCGGCCGCCTGGAGCGGCACGACGCCGGCGTAGAGCTCCTCCAGCCGGGCTTCCGGCACCGGGACGGCGGTATCGGCGGGCATGTCATTCACCGGCCCAGATCCCCGGCGGTCGGTTGCCACTTGCCCGGGTTGGCGGCGGCGAACGTGCCCCGGCAGGTCGTCATGTGGTGAGTGCTCTCGCAGCCGCACAGCAGCGCCAGCAGCATCAGGACCGGCGCCCTCACGCCTGCCGGCTCCCCCGCCAGCGGTAAAGGCCACGGCAGATCAGGAAGCACCACCAGGCGACGACGGCGGCGCCGACCGGGCTGAAGTAGACCCGGTGCATGCGCCCCATCCAATCAATCCAGTTCATGATGGCCAGGGCTTGGCCACCATACCAAAGCAACGGCAGCCAGATGGGATAGATCAACACGGTATCAATTCCTTTTCTGAGGAATATCGCGAACAACACCACGCCCTAATGCCCGCAGGACATTACCTGGCACCCTGACGACGCCGCCCGCTCCCGGCACGACACCACGGCCGATCATCGACGCTAACGCCGGAAGCGTCACGATTGCTGTCAGAGTAAAGAAAATATGCTGCCCGATATTCTGCATCGCAGAAATCTGAAGGTCTACGTTAGTGTCCGTGGCACCTGTCAAACCCGCGGTATAGTTGTTGTTTACCGTCATGGAGATCGACAACACGACCGAAATCATCACGTCATAAAGCAGCAGCGCAGCCATCGCCCCTCCCATATTATAGGCGATATGTCTTGTCGCTTGAAACATCGCTAACCACAGGACAAACGGCGTGGTGGCGACGAGGACGCCCATCAGGCTCTTTGTCATTTCCCAGGCCCAGAACACGCCGATAAGCATGTAACAAGCGACGGCGCTTGCCCATTGCATCCGCAGACGATCCGCAATCCCGTTTGGCGTCCAGGAGGACGTCTGCTGCAGGACGGTCGCCTCACGTAGAGCGAGGTCGTCCTTGATCTTGTCGAATTGCTGCACATCCGTCACCGCAGCACCACCGCTGACGGTGGTGGCGATCCAGTTCGGCAGCGTCGTCATCATCGGCGTCTGTATCCACGTCGAGAACCCCGCCGCCGTCAGCAGGATGCCGAGGAACGCGGCGCGCGCCGCACCGTAGGCCCACTCCTGATAGGACATACGGCTGAACATCGTCGCGATGCCGCTAAGCGTGATCCACAGCGAAATGGCCGACGCCAGTTGGACCGCGTTGGCCTGAATGACGTTCTCCACCGTCCGCGTGACTCCCGCGACGATCGCTGGATCCCAGTCGGCGGCCAGCCCTGCAAAAAACTCTGCCGCCATCAGCGGCCTCTATTGGCGAGGTCGCGCAACTCGGCCTGAGCCGCAGCGGCGCAGAAGGGCATTGCATTACCATCATCGGGGCCGTTGCGGCGACATTGCGCAAGTTCGCCGGCCCGGCCGATCGGGTTCGCCAGCCAGTATTCGACCGACATCTGTTGCTTACGAATGGAGCCGGCCGGCCACATCCCTTGTGTGCGCTGGTTAATGCCGGTCAGTTCGACCGACTGCCGCGCATTGAGGCACGTCGGCAAATGCGAATAAGCGGCGTTGTTGTTGCAGACCGCAACCGTCGCCCGCGCCTCGGCCTGATGCGCCATGAAGTAGGAAACGTCACGCACCGGCTGTTGCGCCGACGCGGCAGATGGCAGTGCGACAACGGCCAGCAGAGTGGTTTTGCGCATGGTGGTTATCCCCCGGTGAAAGTCGGAATCTGCTGCGGCAGCGGTGTCTGAGCGCCGGCTGCGGTGCCCCCCGTGCCGCCCGGCAGGGATGCGGCGTAGGCGTCGGCGTCCTGCCGCGCCTTCTGCGCCGCCATCTGCTGGTATTGCGCCTGTTGCGCCTGGACCAGCGCGTTCAGCGCCTGGGCCTGGACGCCTTGCGCGGCAAGGTTCGCTTGCTCCGCCTGCAAGCGGCCGTTGATCGCCGCGAGGTCGGCCTGCGATGTCGCAGTGCTCAACTGCGCCTGGATGTCGCTGATCCCGGAAATATGGGTCTGAAGCGACGACAGCGCCTGCTGCGCCAGGGCTTGCGCGTTCGACAGCGTAGAGGCTTGCTGTTGCAGTGTCAGGGCGTTGAAGTCGCCGGCCCCGGTAGACTGCGGCATGTAGTAGGTGTTGTTGCGGAGAAACTGACCGGCCATCCCCGCCAGTCCGCCGCCCCCCGCTCCGGTGAAGCCGGAGACCATCTGCGTGATCTGGCCGACCTGCGGCATCGGATTGGCCGCCGCCAGCAGTTGCTGCGCGTAGGTGTTCGGGTCGAGTTGGCGCACCAGCGAGCCGAAGATTCCGAGCGTCGCCGTGTATTGCTGCTTCAACTGGGTCAGTTCGTTGGCGAGTTGGGTCAACTCGGCCGGCGAGATCGTCACCACCTGGGCATGCGCCCGGGCGCACACCATCGCCGCCGCGGCGACTCCGGCAATCAGCAGTCGCATGATATAGACTCCCTTTGTGGCAGCCGCTTGCGCCGTTGCTCGGCGCAGCGGCGGATGAACTCGGCGGTGAAGGCGTCCGCATCGCCGCCGGTCTCGGCCAGGATGGCGGGGATCATCCGCACGGTTTCCTCGCGCCCCGACAGCACCGCGATCTCGTCCTCCATGCCGGTCAGTTCGGTGCGCAGAATGGCCGAGCCGTCCTCGCGCTTGACCAGCACGCACCGGTAGCCGAGCGCCGGCATGGTCTCGGTGATGGCGCGGTACATCGGCTGAGTGCAGCCGAGGCGCCTGTATTCGTCCGGGTTGGCGTCGCGCGCCGGAAACAGCCACATGGTCTGCGCCTGATTGGCCAGTCCGCTGCCGACTTTGGTATTGATGATGTGCGACGGCTCTTGCCCGGCGATCCACAACTGGCCGTTTTTCTTCCGCAGCGTGAAGGCGAAGTCGAGGATGAACTCTTCGAACTCGTCCTTGTTCAGGTAGGCGCGCACCTCGTCGCAGATGACGGTGATCCTGCGCCCGTCGATGACGTCCTTGA
>NZ_CAJATU010000007.1 GCF_903944925.1 uncultured Rhodopila sp.
AGCGCCGTCAGGTTCTTGATCTGGCTGAGGAGGTCCGGCGTGACCGGGTGGCGGCGGATGTCGCCCGCGATCACCGCGACGCCTGGAAATGTGGCCGGTGCGGCTATAGCGGCGCTTGCGGGCAAGCCCTGTCGGGGCGATAGAGCAGCCAGCATCCGTCACCCGGAGGCACGCGCAGAGAGGCGGAGCGGAGCGACGCGCGCGGGCCGCAGCCCGGAGGGTGCGCCATGGCGCAGGTCCACTTCCGCGGACAACCGCAAAGCCGGACTGTGCCGGTGGCTCCTTCCGAAGCAAGAAACGAGGCGGCGGGAGCCTCGCGGCCCCCGCCTTGGTGTCTCAGCCGAAGGCGCCGAGCTGGGCGTCCGCGGATTGGCGGCTGATGCCGGCGCCGGGCGCGGCGGGCGGCTCGTAGGGCTTCCAGTCGTCGCCGGTGATGTGGGCGTAGGCGTGGACGGCCCCTTCCGCGGCGGCCATCAGCGCGAAGGCCTGGAGACCCATCTCGGCGGCGAACTGGCGGGCGCGCTCGGCCTTGCTTTCGAACCCGCTCGGCCCGTCGCGATCCTCGTCGCGGTCGTCGTTCGCTCCCTTGGCGGTGAGGTCGCGGGCGGCGGTGACCTTGGTGCCGTAGAAGGTGGCGGCGCCGTGGGCGGAACTGACGAAGGCGCCGACGATGCGCTGGAGGTGGATCGCCATGGCCTTGTCGTTGAGGTCGTCGCGCAGGGTGTTGGCGCTGCGGACCAGGTGCTCCTCGGTGCCCTCGCGGACGGCGGCGTAATCCACCGGGCTGATCCCGAAGATGCGGGCCAGGTTCTCGGCGACGGCGGCGTGCGGGGCGTGGGCCTTGACCAGTTCCAGGGTGATGGACTGGCGGACCGGTTGAGTGCGGCGGGCGGGCTGCGCGGTGTTCGAAGTGGACGACTTGGAGGCCATGATCTTATCTCTCTCGCTGCCGAGGCGTGTCGCCGGCCCTATGCCTGCGTTATCCCCCTCGGGTGCGGTTCCTTGGGGCCGGGCAAGGAAGGCGCGGAAACCCCTGAGCAAGCCAGTGGTGCGGAAGTTCTGCGCTTGCGGAACTTCTCGGTGGCTTGCGAACCGCAGGCGCTTCGCCGTCATGACAGCCGGGCCGCTTGGCTCGGCTGGACGGCGAAGCGGGGGTTGGAGCGCCTGACGCCCGGCCCAAACCGCACGCATCCGAGGGGGTGACGCGCGCATAGGGCCGGCGACACGCCTCGGCAGCGAGAGTTGCAAGCGTGGGTTCTGACCAAGGCGGCACTCCCGATGCACCACGCGGCTGCCCCGTTGCGGCGATGCCGGTTCGCCAGGCTCACCCGTCCCACTGGTCAGGCCCACGCGCCGCTTGCTGCCGCTGGAACCAACCCGCATCTTCGGGATCAGCCCGGTGGATTGCGTCGTGTCCTCTGTTGGGCACCGCGGCACGGTTTGCAGTGCCGACACCCTCCGCGGCGTTTCCGATCGGCATGGCCAATGGGGATCGCCCCGCACCGTCGGCGCCTTCGTCAGTTCCGCCCCTCGGTGCTGTCATCTCGACGTCCGGGGGCGCCGCCGCCCGCGGCCCCCATCCGCCGGACGGACGTGACCGCGACGAGGATCGCGACGGGCCGAGCGGGTTCGGGAGCATGGCGACGCTGCGCCGTTTCGTCCGCGATGGGGATCTGACGGCCGAGCATCATGGCTGCCGCGGAAGGGGCCGTCCTCGCTTCGCTCTCACCGCGACGCCTGGAAGCCCTGCGTGCCGCGCCATCGCCCCCGGCACCGCATTGGCCCGATCCGCGCTGCCCGGCACACCGCCTTCGGGTAAGGCACCAAGGCGGGGGCCGCGTGGCTCCCGCCGCTTCGTTTCAGCCGCCGAAGAAACGCCGGCTCGGCGTGGCTTTGCGTCGGCGATGGCCGGGCTTGATTCGCGGGGCCGCTCCAGCACCGGCGAACCGCGCATACGCGACACGATCCGGCGAAATACTCAATGAATACAATATATTAAGTTTGACAGACGGGCGCCGGCCGGCTAACATCCGCCTCAAATGGAGGCTGACGATGCACATCGAGATGCTGCCTGGAACGACGAATGTGGTGCGGTTCCCGGTCGAGCGCCGGGCGCGCCCGACGCTGGGGCTGCTGCGGGAGATCGCGCCCGATTTGCGCGAGGTTCTGTCGATCGCCGAGGCGTTCGGCCTGGAGACGCCGGCGCCTGATCTGCGGGATCGGGTGGATGCGGCGACGGCCGAGTACATCCTCAACCAGTTCGGCGGCGTTGGCGGGCCGCCGGCGGGTGCTCTGGCCGCGTTGCTTGATCCGGTCGTGGCCAGGGCGATTACCGCTTGCCGGGCGGCGCATGACGCCGCGGCCGAGGCGCAGCAGGCGCCGCGAAATGCATGGCCTGCCGGTCAGGAGCGGGTCGAGGCGCTGGCACTGCGAATGGTAAGCCTGTTTATCGAGGCTTTGGTTGCCGCCGAGGAGGCCGAGGGCGTGGCACGCGCGGTTGGCCTGGCGCGCCGGGGTGAGCCGTGGACGCCGCGGGACCTGCGCGCCGACGAAGCGGCGCTGTTCGGCGAGGCGGCCTGCCGGGCCGGATAGGGCTTCG
>NZ_CAJATU010000008.1 GCF_903944925.1 uncultured Rhodopila sp.
AGATGATCGTTCGGGTGTTGAGCGGGGTCGGGCACATGGCCTCGGGCATCATCGGGGATTCGCGCCTGCACCAGCTCGTCCGGATCATTATCGGCATCCGGTGCGGCGGCTGGCGCCCCTTCGCCATACGGCGGCGATAATGCCGAAACGCTTGGCAAGCCGGTGCATGTCAGCCCGTCGGACATCCTTGGTGCTCCCGTTCAGACGGGTATCATGGCACCCAAGGCTACAGGGCACGTTCGGCCTGGAGAAAGTAACACTGTCGGTTTGGCAAAAATCACACATGACCTGTAGCTATGGGGCAACAAGCCCGAACGGCCGCAAAACGCCCCCCTTGCCCAACCGAACCGCATGGAGTGCCGACTTCCTTCGCGGCTCTACACCCTCCGCCGACAGGGGTCACGACAAGAGTAGTTCGCAGGTGTCCGGAATCAGTGAACATAAGGGAAACGATGGGTCACCGCGTGTTCAGTAGCGCTATCGGGGGTCGGATCATGCGGCTGAAGCGCCATCTCTGATCCTCATGGTGGGTCTGTCGGCTGGTCTTAAAGGCGCGCGACAGATCAGATACGCTGGCTCCGCCTTTCCCGTCTGGAAACGGTGTCCGAATGTCGATGCCGGTCGAAATCCGTGGCTATTTGCCGATGTGCCGCCTGACGGCCGACCTCCGCAACAGCGTTCCGGATTGTCCAGGTAGACCTCATAGGAGGGACCCGCCCCCGGAGCGGAGCGCCCTTCGCGCGCAGCGAAGCGGAGGGGGCGGGAGGAACCTGTGGACCCACCTGGGCAATCGGGGTGCAAGCGGCCTGCCGAGGATCAGCCTTTACAGTTCGCTGCGGCGCGGCGAAAATCGTCACCAAGCTCAAGTCGACCGATCTCGCTACCTTCGAGTAAAGGCGGAGTATTCCGGAGGCCGGAAGCAATGTTATCGCAATGTAAACCGTGTCGGTCAGGCCGTGAAGAGAACCTGCATCCCCGGCTATTTCTTTGCCTCCGTTGTCGAGAGCAGGTCGTTATCTGTAGCCGATGCGACCGCGGCCAAGTGTACTGCGGTCGCGAGTGTGCCTCGGAGGTGAGGCGCAGCAGGCAGCGGCAGGCCCGTCGCCGATACCAGGCGAGCGAACGCGGGCGGCAGATGCATGCCGATCGGAGCCGCCGATATCGCGCCCGAGGCCGCCGCGTGACGGATCAGGGTCCGATTTTGGTTGCACCAGCCGCCCGACAGCCCGAACCGGCGCAGACCGCCGCCCTGGTGGCGCAACCCGCCATCAGCGGCGCTACCGGGCGCTTGACTGCTTGCTACCGTTGCGGAAATCCCGTCTCCAACATGGTCCGCCAATTTCCAATTCGTCGGTCGTGCAGACGCCCGATCAATCCCGACACCGGCAGCCCGGCCCGCCGACATCGGCAAACAGCTACGGATTCAGACCGGCGCTAACACCGAAATATCGACCGCGTCCAAAATGCTGTAAAGCTAGTTTCCGGACAGAGCGTTGGGGTCTGTCCGCAACCGTTCGATTCTGGACAGGCTTGCCAAGCTGTTGATGTGTGCCTGGGGAGGGACGGCGGAATCGATATTCACTGTCTGTTCACTGATTCCGGACACCTGCGAACTACTCTTGTCGTGACCCCGTTCAGCGCTTCGACGACGCGCGAAGGCGCAACCGCAAGATCGACGCTGAGACGGACAACACAGCGATGCGGACCCGCCGGCCGGCTGTGGTTCGTCACAACGCCCTTCGAAACGGCGCTGTTCGGTATGACGACCAGATCATGCGACCGTGTCCTGATCCTCGTCGCCCGCCAATTCACCTGCATGACCTGGCCGGACACCTGATCGGCCAGCGTAATCCAATCCCCGGCACCAAAAGGACGTTCGACGTTAATCGCGAGACCGGCAAGAAGGTCCCCCAGGATATTCTGGAGCGCCAGTCCGAGAACTATTGCGAGGACGCCGGAGGTTGCCACAAGTGTCGAGACCGGCTCCTTGAACACGTTGCCGACGATGCCCACGAACGCAAGGAGATAGATGAGGCCTGATGCCAAATCCGCAAACAGGCGCCGTGCGTGAGGCTCATCGTTATCGGGGAAAAAGGTCCGCCTAATACCCAGAATCGCTAAACCGCGAAACATGGCTTCATCCGCTTCTGATGGACGACGCTTTTGGTCCAGACGAACGGCTTGGCCTGGTCGTTGTAGTCGGCGATGAAGCTGGTGATGTGGGCGATCAGCTCTTGAACACTGCGGAACGATCCTCCGTTGAGCGACTTGCCGGACAGGATTGAAAACCAGATCTCGATCTGGTTCAGCCACGAGGTGTGCGTCGGGGTATAATGGAAATGGACGTTGGGATGCCGCGCCAGCCACAGGTCCCGCTTAGGCTTGTGCGTGGATAGGTTATCGATCACCACATGGATTTCCTTGCCTTCATATGGCTTCACGATGCGGTTCATGAAATCGAGAAACTCCAGCCGCCGTCGGCGTTTGTAATGCCGCCCGGTGACCTTGCCCGTGGCCACGTCGAGTGCGGCGAACAAGGTTGTGGTGCCATTGCGCTTATAGTCATGGGACTGCCCGATCATGGCGCGTCCGTTCGGCAGTTTCAGGTACCCCTGCGCACGCTCCAGCGCCTGGATCGACGGCTTTTCATCGACCGACAGCACCACCGCATTCTCGGGCGGATTCATGTAAAGGCCAACAATCTCGGCCGCCTTCGGGACGAATTCGGGATCGGTGCTTTGACACCAGGACTTGCGACCGGACAGGTCGATCTTTTGGCGCCGCAAAAAGCGCCAGATGTATTGCTCGTGGATATCTGCCAGTTCGCGTGCCAGCAGCGGTGCCGTCCAATTGGAATAACCGGCGGGCGGCGGCTGATCCAGTAGGGCGAGAATGCGCTTGCCATGCTCAGGGCCGTATTTCGGCTCAGCGCCTCGATCGCCGGTCTCGCTCAGTCCGGCCATCCGATGGCTGGCAAAGCGCACCCGCCACTTTGAAGCCGTGCCGGGCGTGAAGCACGATCCGGGCACGGTCTCGCATGCGGGCCTCGCATTTGCGGGACCCGGCAAGAGCCTCAAGCTCTTGCCGTTCCTTGATGGTCAGGGCGATCGGTGTCGCCAAGGGAATCGCTTTCATTCCCCCTACGAATCACGACTCGCGCTTCAGCGATAGTGGGTACTAAGCAGCAGATCAAACAGGCCCTTGAACAGCCAGGCGCCCAGAATCCACCACACGATCCCGAACATTTCGCGTGGCAGCCGCAGCCCGTCGCCGGTCGTTCCGAACAGGAATTGCCCGAGCGGGTTGCCGGTTCGAGGAAACCCCGCGGTTATCAGCAAGAGCAGACCGCCGCCGCCGAACAGTGGCCGGTAGGATCGAAGGTATGGCAGCGCCCGAAAAGAGAAAAGAAAGGCTGCGGCTGAAAGCAGACAAATCTCAATCCAACCGAACATCCAGGTCTAGACTCCTGCCCCGAGGGGCTGCCGTTTCGGTCGCGCCAAGCGGCCCGCGACCGCCGGCACACATGCATCCGTCGCGGCCGAAGGTTCCGGTGTCATCGCTACAGTGTTCGCGGCTCCGGCACACCTATCCGCTGGCGGTTTTGGGCGGAAGGCTCGGAAACTACTCAGATCGGGTGCCGATGCCCGGTCCGCCGCCGGAAACCTGCGGGATAGGTATTTTCCACCCCTGAAACCCCAACCGGGGAGGTGCTAGGAAATGCCCGAAATGAAGCACAGTGAAGGATGGTCATGACCGCCGCACAAGACCCTGTGGACCACCATGTATCCGCAGCAATACACCACGAACAGGCCGCGCATTTCCACCGCGAGGCATCGAGGCACTACCAGATCGGCAAGGACTATGGACACGCCGCCCACCAGGCGATAACGGCGCACGGTCATGCGGTTCGCGCAATGGAACACGGACAGGCGGCGAGCGCATATTACGCCGGGCACCAGGGCAGTCCATTGCCCGGTTACCTCACTCGGCCATCGGACAAGCCCGTTTCGATGGCGGTCGCGTCGCCCATCAGTCTTACGGGAGCGGAGCATCATGTTGCCGCCGCCGTGCATCACGATGCCGCCGGGCAACATCACGCGAAGGCCGGGACACACCGCAGCGCAGAGCACTACATCAGAGCCAATCACGAAACCAACAACGGGATCGACCACGGCAAGCATGCGCTGTTTCATGGCGATCAGGCGGCGACGGACCACATGGAGCAGTTCGGCAGCCATTCGTTCGCTGAGCTGGCATGAACATTTTCATTCCGAAGCCGCACGCCGGTTTCCCGACAGCATCAACCTGCAACCGAATCCTGTTCGACTTCATTCTGAATATGGGCCAAACCGACGGGATCATGAAATTCGAGGACACGATCGAAGAAAGCCTGAAGGTGGTGGGAACCGCGAAAAGGCTGGTGCCTTCAGCGATCGACCTTCAAGCTCAGGTGCCGGCTGAGTAGACAGGTACCGGAATAAACCAGAGGAACCAATCATGGACACAGGCAATATCACTGCCACGTTCGGGCCTGTGCAAGGCGACCGCGCGGCGCTGACAAGATCAGCGCGGACCACGCTCGATGCCATTTACCAACATCCTCTTTCTCATAACCTCGAATGGGCGGATGTGGTCGCTCTGTTCTCCAGGCTCGGCACCGTGGACCATATGGCGAACAACGAGTATGTATTCGCCATCGGCGGCGAGCACCGTCAGATGTGGAAGCCACATGGCAAGAACATTCTTGCGGATAATGTAATCGAATTCCGCCACATGCTGACACGGGCCGGCTGGTCGCCTGCGGCTGCCAATGTCCACGCGGCGATTGTCGCATAAAAGGCACAGCGCTTGCGCGACAAAGGCCAGTTCATGGTGCTTCCTCGCTGTTACGCCAAATTAGGTAGTTTCCGAACCTGCCGGGCTTCGCCAGCATGCCGTATATGCAGGTGTCACGGCCTGACGGCGCGGTAACCTTTGAATGCCCGATACCGGCAATCAAGCCACCCGCCCGGCGCGGTGACGGCCGGACGAAAGCCCGGCTATCCCTGATATTCCGTCTACCTGGAGACTGGCAATGACTGAAATGCAACTTTCTGGCAGCTTTGAAACACCTGCCGCCGTTGAAGATCACACATTCGAAGAGGACACCATAGTTGACCTCTCAACTGGTTCCGACGGTTCCTGGTCCGAAACACTAGACGGTGCGGAAGCCGGCCTGAACCGGCAGCCAACATTGCTTGGGTCTCGTTCCAGTTTCTCTAACGTTCGCAAAAGCCTTTTCCGGCGTTGACCCGAAGCGGCAGAATGGCGGTCCGTCCAGGAATGGCCGGCGGCGCGCGATCTCGCTGACGGTCAGAAAGGTAATGAGTTAATGTTGACGGGCCGCTTGTCTAAACATCAAACTCCGGCCTCGCTTTGGGATGACCGCGCACCGGTCCGCGGAGAGTTCTTCAGTATTGAGCACCTCGAGCAACACGGCCGAAGCCTTGCAGCCGCACAGCCCGTTGCAACGCGAAAGAGCAGAGGGCAGGCGTTGGCGGAAAGGCTTGCCGACAACGCCGCGTTCCTGCTGGAGGCCAATCGCGCAATCGCTGAGGCCGCCGAAGCAGGTGGACAAGTCACTCCGGCAGCGGAATGGCTCATCGACAACTATCATCTCGTCGACATGCAAATTCGGGAGATCGGCATTGATCTCCCCGCCGGCTACTATTCACAGCTTCCAAAGCTGGCGGGTGGACCGTTCGCCGGGCTTCCCCGGGTTTTCGGTGTTGCCTGGTTTCTGGTCGCCCACACCGATAGCCATTTCGATCCGGATACGCTTCGCCGCTACCTGCTTGCCTATCAAGAGGTTCAGCCGCTGACAATCGGCGAGCTATGGGCGGTGCCGATCACTTTGCGGATCGTTCTGATAGAAAATCTGCGGCGGTTGGCTGCGGTCATCGCGGATGATGGCGCCGCCCGCCAGGCCGCCGATATTTTGGCGGACCATTTAACCGGGGGCAGCAACCGCGCCGCCGAACCGGCGGCGGCGGCGCTCGCGGCCATCGGCAAGACGCCGCTAAACGGTGCCTTCGCCGTCCAACTCGCGCATCGTTTGCGCGGCCAGGACCCCGATGAGGACCCGGCGCCGGCCTGGCTCGATAAATGCCTGGCTGAACAGGGCACGACAATCGATATCGTGGTGCACAATGAACTTCAGTTGCAGGGAACGTTCAACGCAACGATCCGCAACATCATCAACAGCTTGCGGCAGATCGCCGGGATCGATTGGATCGAAGCGTTCGAAAGCGTATGCCTCGTCAACGCCGTGCTGGCAGGGAAGGGTTGCTTCCTGGCGATGGATTTCCCGACCCGTAATCTCTACCGCACCGCGATCGAGATACTCGCGCGTGGATCGTCTTGTTCCGAACTCGATATCGCGCACGCCGCGGTAGCCGCCGCATCCGCGGTCGCGCCGGCTGGCCGCGGAAGCGAACCCGGCTATCACCTCCTGGCCGGCGGCCGTCGCGCTCTCGAAACGGCTATCGGCTTTCGCCCCCCCTTGCAAACCTTTCTCAGCCGAACCGTGCGAGGCCTCGGCATCTCTGGCTATGGCACGGCCGTGGTGGCCGTTGCAATCGCTTTTCTCGCCATTCCGCTGTGGCTGAGTCCGGGAACCGGGATTTGGTGGCTGCTGCTGCTGTGCCTCCCGGGTTTCGTCGCGGCCTCCGATGCCGCGGTCGCCTGCGTCAACCGGCTGGGCATGTGGGCGTTCGGCGCAACCCCTCTTCCCGGCCTCGAACTCGAACCCGGCATTCCCTCGGCCTTCCGAACGATTGTGGCAGTGCCGACCTTGCTGACCACGCGCAAGGCGATCGCCGAGCAGGTTGCGCGCCTGGAAGTCCACTACCTGGCGAACCAGGACGAACAACTTCATTTCGTCCTGCTGTCCGACTGGATTGACTGCCCCACCGAGCATTCCGAGAACGATGCCACACTGCTTGCGGCGGCGGCCGACGGCATCGCCCGGCTCAATCGGCTGCACGGTCCGGCGCACGGCGGTGATCGTTTCATTTTGCTGCATCGGCACCGGATCTGGAACGCAGGGGAGCAAAGTTGGATCGGCTGGGAGCGCAAGCGCGGCAAGCTGCACGAATTCAACCGGCTGTTGCGCGGCGCCACCGACACCAGCTTTCTGGATCAACCCCGCGCCTTGCCCACTGATGTCCGCTATGTGGTTACTCTGGATTCCGATACCCGTTTGCCGCATGATGCCGTCCGCCGGCTGGTTGGCAAACTGGCACATCCGCTGAACGCGCCGCGCTTCGATCCGGAGTCCGGCTGCGTTGTGGAAGGGTATTCAGTTCTACAGCCGCGGGTGACCCCGTCCCTGCCGGTTGGGCGGGACAGTTCGCTGTTTCAACGTGTATTCTCCAATATGGATGGCATTGATCCCTACGCGGCAGCGGTGTCCGACCTGTACCAGGACATCTTCGGTGAGGGTTCCTATGCGGGAAAGGGAATCTACGACCTGGATGCGTTCGAGGCGGCGCTCGCCGATCGAGTTCCCGACTCGACACTGCTCAGTCACGATCTGTTCGAGGGCATGTTTGCCCGTGCAGGTCTTGCGTCCGATATCGAGGTCATAGAAGAATTTCCGTCGGATTACGCGGTCGCGGCCTTGCGCCAGCACCGCTGGGCCCGAGGCGACTGGCAGTTGCTGCCATGGATCGCCGGCGCGGCGGATGTGCCCGCCGGAAGCACGCGGCGGCGCAGCAGAATCCCGCCGATCGGCCGCTGGAAAATGCTGGATAATCTGCGCAGAAGCCTGTCCGCGCCGGCTATCGTATTGGCGTTCATGGCCGCATGGACGCAGCCGTTTCATACAGCGTTTGTCTGGACGGCCTTCCTGATCTCGACCCTGGCAGTGCCGACGCTGCTCCCCGTCTTCGGCGATATCGTGCCGCGCCGCCAATGGATCAGCCTGCGCAGCTATTTTGGCGTGCTGGCCCGCGGCCTGCGTCATACGGCGATACTGACCGCTCTCAACATCGTTTTCCTGGCGCATCAGGCCTGCCTGATGGGTGATGCGATCATCCGCACCCTGATCCGGGTTTTCGTTACGCGCCGCCACCTGCTGCAATGGGTGACGGCAGCGCAGGCGGGCGATGGTCCTCGCCTCGGCATGGCGGCGTGCTACCGCCGCATGGCGTGCGGTCCCGCCATCGGCGTCATCACCCTGGGGCTGGCCATCATGGCACCACCCGGTGTCTGGCTGCTGGCGGTGCCGTTCGCAGGCCTCTGGATTGCGTCCCCGGCCGTTGCCGTGTGGGCGAGCCGATGGTCGACCCTGGCGCACCGGTTCATTCCATCCATCGCCGACATCCGGGTCATGCGGATGGAAGCGCGGCGCACCTGGCGGTTTTTTGAAACGTTTGTCACCCCGGCCGACAACATGCTGCCGCCCGACAACTACCAGGAGGATCCCGCGCCGGTGCTCGCCCGCCGGACATCGCCGACAAATCTCGGCCTTTACTTGCTCTCGACGGTGAGTGCGCATGATTTCGGCTGGGCCGGACTGGCCGACACGCTTGATCGGCTTGAATCGACGCTGGCGACGATGGGACGCATGGCTCGTTTCCGCGGCCATTTTTACAATTGGTATGACACGGCTGACTTGCGCCCGCTCGAACCGGCCTACGTCTCGACTGTAGACAGCGGCAATCTGGCCGGTCACCTCATCGCACTGGCCAGCGCCTGCCGCTTGTGGCGGGAAAGCACCCGGGATAGTCCCACGTGGCGCGACGGGGTCGGCGATGCGCTCAATCTTGCCGGCGCGGAGTGCGCCGCGATCGGGGATGCAATCCGGCCCTCGGCTCCGGGGACTCTGAGTTTGGAGACCGCACTCTCGGCACTCGCCACTTCGGTGAATGCCGGAAGCGACTTTGCCGGGCTTGGCCGCCAGGCCCGCGCCGTGGCGGACCTGGCCCGGGAGCGCGCGGCAGGCACCGGGGATCATGGCGCCGATCGGCTGTTCTGGACAATGGCGGCCCAGCGCAGCATCGAAAGCCGGCAGCGCGACGCCGATCGGCTGCTCGAGGCGGGGCTGCAATCCCGGCTCGTTGCCCTTGAAGACACCGCTCGCAGCATGGCCCTGGCGATGGAGTTCAGTTTCCTGCGCAACGACGCCCGCAAGCTGCTCTCCATCGGCTTTCTGGTGGCCGAGAATTGCCTGGACGCCAATTGCTACGACCTGCTCGCGTCGGAAGCGCGCCTGGCGGTATTCGTCGCCATCGCGAAAGGCGATGTGCCGGCGCGCGAGTGGTTCCGGCTCGGCCGCGCCGTTACACCCGTCGGCAACGGCGCAGCGTTGGTGTCCTGGTCCGGATCGATGTTCGAGTATCTGATGCCGTCGCTGGTCATGCGCGCACCGGGCGGCAGTTTGCTGGAAGAAACCAGCCGGCTGATCGTGCAACGCCAGATCGACTACGGCCAGTCGCGCGGCCTGCCGTGGGGCGTCTCGGAATCCGCCTACAATGTCCGCGACATCGAATATACCTACCAATACTCCAATTTCGGCGTTCCCGGCCTGGGGCTGAAGCGCGGCCTGGGTCACGACGCCGTCGTGGCGCCCTACGCGACGTTGCTGGCGGCGATGGTCGATCCGCAGGAAGCCGTGCGCAACATCGCCCGGCTCAGCGAGGCGGGTGCGCTGGGCCGCTACGGTTTTCACGAGGCGCTCGACTATACGCCGGGGCGCGTTCCGCGCGGTCAGCCGGTGGCAGTCGTGCGTGCCTTCATGGCGCATCATCAGGGTATGTCGATCCTGGCGGTGGCCGACGCCGTGCTCGGCGGAATCATGCGGTCGCGCTTCCACGCGGAGCCCTTGATCGGGGCAACGGAGTTGCTGCTGCAGGAACGCGCCCCGCGCTACGGGGCCGTGGCCCGGCGCTTGCCGGAGGAGGAGAAACGCTCCCCCGAGACCCGCGCGGTCGTGCAACCGGGCGGACGGCGGTTCTCAACAGCCCGCGGCCCGGCTCCCGCCACGCATCTGCTTTCGAACGGGCGTTACTCCGTGATGCTCACCACGGCGGGATCCGGCTACAGCCGCTGGCAGGACCTCGCCGTCACCCGGTGGCGCGAAGACCCGACACGCGATGACTGGGGGTCCTATGTGTATCTCCGGGACATGCAGAGCGGCGCGGTCTGGTCAGCCTGCCTCCAGCCCATCGGCAGCGATCCCGATGAAATCGAGATTGCCTTCAGCGAGGACCGCGCGGAATTCGCGCGCCGGGACGGTAGCCTTACCACAACGGTTGAAATCCTCGTTTCAGCGGAGGATGACGCCGAGGTGCGGCGGGTTTCGATTTCGAATGCCGGAACGCACACGCGGCAGATCGAATTGACCTCCTATGCTGAGCTGGCGTTGGCGCCCCAGGCCGCCGATATCGCCCACCCGGCTTTTGCGAAGCTATTCGTGCAAACCGAGTACCTCGCTGAATCGGGTGCCATCCTTGCCACGCGCCGCCGGCGCACGCCGGATGAGCCTGATATCTGGGCAGCGCACCTTGTCGTGGCAGAGGGCGCCATCAGTGTCGAAACCGACCGTGCCCGCTTTATCGGCCGAGGCCGGGGGGTCCGCGATCCGTTGGCGATGGCTCGCAACAGGGCTCTGTCCGGTACGGTCGGGACCGTGCTGGACGCGGCGTTTTCGGTACGATGCCGCGTCAGCATCCCACCCGGGGCCGTGGCGCATGTCGCATTCTGGACAATGGCGGCATCGTCCCGGGCGAAGTTACTTGGCTGCATCGACAAGCACCGGGACGCCGCCGCCTTCGACCGTGCGGCAACGCTCGCCTGGACACAGGCTCAGGTCCAGTTACGCCATCTCGGCATCAGCCCCGCCGATGCGGATCTGTTCCAGCGCCTGGCCGGGCACATGCTGTTTGCCGGGCCAGCGCTACGGCCGTCTTCCTCCAGCATCCGGGACGGCGGCGGCATGCAATCCGGACTGTGGGGGCTGGGCATCTCCGGCGACCTGCCGATTCTGTTGCTGCGCATCAGCGATGGGTCCGATATTGCAATCGTCCCCCAATTGCTGCTCGCGCACGAGTATTTTCGACTGAAACAGCTCGCCGTGGATCTGGTGATCCTGAATGATCATGCAGCATCATATGCGCAAGATCTGCAAGTCTCGCTCGAAGCCCTGATCCGCGGCGGTTCACGCGCCGGCAGCGGTCCCGGTTCCGTATTTCTCTTGCGTTCCGATCTGGTTCCGCCGGCGGCTTGCGCGCTTCTCGGCTCAGTTGCCAGGGTCGTGCTGTCGAGTACTCGCGGGAGCCTGGCGGACCAACTCGATCGCGCCGGCGAATCTCCCACACCGCGCTCAGTACATACGGCGCCGGAGCCAGCCGCCATCGGTTCGGCCCAGGACGTTCAGGCCGCTCCGGCACTCGAGTTTTTCAACGGCCTCGGCGGCTTCGCCGACGACGGACGGGAATACGTGATCCTGCTCGGGCCCGGAAAGACAACGCCCGCGCCCTGGATCAACGTGATCGCGAATCCCGCTTTCGGGTTCCAGGCTTCGGCGGAAGGCAATGGCTATTCCTGGGCCGGAAACAGCCGCGAGAACCAGCTCACGCCCTGGTCGAACGACCCGGTCACGGATCGGTCCGGCGAGGCCTTCTACCTGCTGGATGACGAAACCCGCGAAATCTGGTGCCCGACCGCCGGACTCAGGCGCGACCCTTCGGCGACCTACACGGCCCGCCACGGACGGGGTTACAGCCGCTTCGACCGCACCGCCAACGGCATCCGCAGCAGCCTGCTGCAATACGTGCCACTCGCTGACCCGATCAAAATCTCCCGGCTGCAGCTTCATAATCTGTCCGGACGTGCGCGGTCCGTTTCGGTCACTGCGTATGTCGAGTGGATCCTCGGCGCCTCGCGCAGCGCAACCGCGGCGTTCGTAACAACCGAAATCGATGCCGAGACCGGCGCGATGTTCGCCCGCAACCCCTGGAGCGCGACGTTTGGCAGGCGGGTCGCGTTCGCCGATATTGCCGGCCGGCAGACCGCATGGACGGGTGATCGCCGCGCGTTTATCGGCCGCAACGGGTCGCTGGCCCGGCCGGCGGCCCTTGCGCCCCGGGCAAAACTGAGCGGCGCGGTCGGTGCCGGCCTCGATCCATGCGGCGCGCTGCGGACCACGATTCACCTGCCGCCCGGCGGACGCGCCGAAGTCGTCTTTTTCCTGGGTCAGGGCGAAGACGCCGATGACGCGCGCCATCTGGTCACCCGGTATCGTGCCATGGATCTCGACGCCGTCCTGTCGTCCGTCAGCCGGCATTGGGACGGCATACTGGGCGCGGTGCAGGTCAGGACGCCTGACCGAAGCATGGATATCATGCTGAACGGCTGGCTTCTGTATCAAACGCTGGCGTGCCGCGTCTGGGCACGTGCCGGATTCTACCAGGCCAGCGGAGCGTTCGGTTTTCGCGACCAGTTGCAGGACGGCATGGCGCTGACCGCGTCCTGCCCTTCGGTCGTGCGGGAGCATTTGTTGCGTGCCGCTTCGCGCCAATTCACTCAGGGTGACGTGCAGCATTGGTGGTTGCCGGAGACCGGCATGGGCGTGCGGACACGCATCTCGGACAATTGCGCCTGGTTGGCGTACACGGTGGCACAGTATGTGGCAGCCAGCGGTGACTCGGGCGTGCTCGATGAACCGGTCACGTTTCTCGAGGCACCGGCTCTTGCGCCCGGCGAGCATGACCGGTTCTTCCTGCCCGCGACGGCCGATGAGACCGCGTCCCTGTTCGATCACTGTGCCAGGGCGCTCGACCACAGCCTGCTGCTCGGCAGCCACGGCCTGCCGCTGATGGGCACCGGTGACTGGAATGATGGCATGAACCGTGTCGGCGAGGCAGGACGCGGGGAGAGCATCTGGCTTGGCTGGTTCCTGCACACCGCCCTGACCGCGTTCGCCAAACTGGCCGATGCGCGGCACGACACCGTCCACGCCGAAACCTGGCGTAACCATGCAGCGTCATTGGCGCCTGCATTGGAACGGGCCTGGGATGGAGACTGGTACCTGCGGGCCTACTTTGACGACGGCACCCCGCTCGGGTCGCACGCCGATGCGGAGTGCCGAATCGACTCCATCGCCCAATCCTGGGCTGTTATCTCCAGCGTTGCGAAGCCTGACCGGGCGGTCGCGGCGATGCAGGCGGTCGAGCAGACTCTCGTCGCACCGGACGACGGCCTGGTGCTGGTACTGGCACCGCCCTTCGACGCGATCGGCCCCGATCCAGGCTATATCAGGGGCTATCCGCCGGGGATCCGCGAAAACGGCGGCCAGTACACCCATGCGGCACTGTGGACGGTCATGGCAACCGCGGCGTTGGGTGACGGCAACCAGGCACATCGGTTGTTCAACCGCCTCAACCCGATCAACCACACGCTGACGCTGGCGGATGTCGCACGCTACAAGGTCGAGCCGTATGCCGTCGTGGCCGATATCTACTCGAAACCGCCGCATGCCGGGCGGGGCGGCTGGTCGTGGTACACCGGTTCGGCCGGTTGGATGCAGCGGGTCGGGGTCGAAAGCATCCTGGGTGTCCGCATCCGGCATGGCCGGTTGGTGCTGGATCCCGTGATTCCAAAGGATTGGCCCGGTTTCGAGGTGGCGATCGTTTGGCGATCGGCCCGATACGACATCACCGTGCAAAACCCGGCCGGGGTCAGCAGGGGCGTGGTGTCGATCACGCTAGATGGCACGGAACTTCCGGCTGATCAGATGGTGACGTTGGTAGACGATGGCGCAAGCCATCGGGTCGAGGTCAAGCTCGGATGAGAGAGACAGGCCCCGGCCGGCCTCCGGCCGGCACGCGCCGCGATCACCATACGCGGCGCGCAATGGTCAGATGCAAGAGCGGAACCGGCACGGGCGCAATGCCGCCCATTGGCATAACGGAAATCAGATGATTCCCGACACGCACAGATCGTTGCCCTGAAGGGTCCGGAAAGGGGCCGATTTTCTGTACGTCAAACCCTGTCGGAATGGGAAAGTGTGCGGAAACCCTGGTGCATGGGTTTTCCGACACACCGGCCGTTCGCGGTTTGTCTGCTTGGGTCGGAAGGCCCATCCGCGCGAAAACTTACGCTAGCGTATTGCACGCAATGTTGCGGGGGGCCGCAGCCGATCTGTGAGGTCACATCCAGCACGTCGTCGGCGCACCTCAAGCCCAGGCTGTATGTCCGGATTTCAGGGATTTGCGGGGCTCGCGCGGCGGGCTTAGGCTCCGCGGCCGATTCGATTCGTGGAGGACACCCGAGATCAGATGGCAAAACCCAAGCACAAGCACAAATGGGCGCCGCGCTTCCTGCCAGGCCACCAAAAGAGATTAGCCAGCGAGCTGACCCACCGCACCATCCCGCCGGGGAGCAACGCAGCCGATCTCAAACGGTGCTGCACTGCCTTCCCGGGAAAGGTGATGTACCCGACGCCAGGATGGGCGGAAAACGCTTGTGACCGCCTAAGAGCCAGAGTGACCCGAGGAGCCTCGCTCGATACCTATCGGTGCGACACCTGCGAACACTGGCACATCGGGAACAATCCGCTCTGGGCATTCACCCCGATTGCTTAGGGCCGCCGCGTGACCCACGAAACCTTGCGTTGCTGCAATGTTCTACGATGTCGTACAGCTACGCACAGTTCTTGCCGTGACCCCAGTTCCGGCGGCCTTGGCCTTCGAGCCTGCTCATGACCTGCTGCTTTGCTAGCAACCTTACAACATTACAAAAAATGTTGTTTATAACTCAGATTGCTAGCATGGGCTAGCGGCGCGGCCTTGCTCGCCGTGACCGGATGATGGCGGATTCCGCTATCACGGATCAATGCGGTAGTCCTGTCCCGCTAAGACGCCAAGAGCCGGATCGCCGCGCTCGTGATCCGACCACCAGTAGATGCCCGACCGCCGCAGCTTGAAATGTCCGCGCACGAGATGCTGGCGGTTTGCCTCGCGCTTCCCCGGTGAGGCTGCGCGTGCCACCTCGGAACGGGAAAGGCGGATACGCACGGTGGTCCGGTCGAGAAGCGGCGCCTTTCGGCGCTTGACACGCTGTACGTTCAGCCGCTCCGGCGCCGGCACATACTCCGATATGGTGGCGTTGCGGCTGTTCAGCAGCATGATCACAGCCCGAACCGTTCCAGGCTCGCCGGTAATATCGGCTACCGCCGCCTCCCATGGAGGCGTGCCCGGTCCCGGCCGAGCGCCGAGGGCCGTCTCAAACGCCCGTCCAAGATCCTCCATGAAGGGGCACCAAATCACTCCGGTCCGCATACGGTGCGCAATTATATCCTCGTCTCGTGCCGTACGAAACGCCGGATGGCGCCGATCGCCATCGTTACACCGATCCTCGATCCGCCGTCCCTGCGCGCCGAGAAAGTCGCGCTCCAGGTCGGATATTTCACCCGGTTCCGCGCTCCAATCGAAGGTAATCGACAACAAGCACATGCCCACGCCTTGATGGCGATGCGCCCATGCGAGCGTCATCGTGCCGCGCTGCCGCGTTTCGTCCGTCTCGACCAGTGCGCCAACGCGAACGGGCGTAGGACGCTCCGGTGACGAACCTTCATCGCTGCGGTACAGCTCGTCCGTCGCCGGCCATTCGAACCACGTCGCCGCGAAGGGCAGTCGGCAAAGCGGGAGGGCAAGCAGTTGCGAGCGGACAGGGCTGTTTTTCACGGTCCGCGCGCTCGCGACAACGCCGGGCGCCAAGTCAAAGCGCCCTGCCCGGCGTATTGCGGCACCCAGTGCGGTGATGGCACCGAAGCTGGCTTTGTCCTCCGCACCGCCCGCAGCCTCGATGATCACGTCTGCCAGCATGCGTAGCTCCACCATCTATTCCGCCCAATCCTGCCAACGGTAGGCCGGTTCCGCCAGGGCGATTATGCGATCGGCGGCCTCCCGTATTTGCTGAACAGGTCACGCAACGCTTCGCGAATTAGCTCCTCGGCCTTCTGACCTGTTTCGGCTGACAGCATTTTCAGTTGCCTGTGCGCGGCAGGGTCAACGGGCGCGGCTATCATCTTTTTGCCTTCTCGCGTCGCAGCCCGATAGGGCCTGACCGCTGCCGGTGCGCGGTTGTCCGGCTGTGGCGCGTCTGTGGCTGGCGGCGGCTGTCCTCCATGCGCGGCCAGCTTGATCGCGCCAGCGATGCTTATTCGTTTTGCCATACCTTCACCTGTCAGCAATCATGCAAAGTATCGTGCATTCAAAACATTCTGCCAGCAACACTGCAAATCATCTTGCTATCTTCGTTTGAAGCCATTGAAATAAGACCGCTATTTCGGCTGCCGCCTTGCCGTTTGGCTCATATTCCTGCGCGCTCTGTCCGCCGGGTATGGCATGGCTATAGGCGGCGCGATGCTGGATGACGGCCGGTGCGGCGGGCAGACCATAACTCCTGAGCGCGTCCGTGACCTCGGCCACCACACTTTCGCCACGGGGCGGAACCTGGCTGAACACGACAAAGCCGGGTTTGCCCGCCAACGTGAGCAGATTCGCCGTGAAGCTCATCGCCGCGGTATCGAAGAATGCCGGCCGGCATGGAACAAGGGCGATGTCTGCGGCTCGGATCGCTTCCAGCGCTGTGTTCTCACTGCGGGCTGGCGTGTCTATGAAGCCGAGGCCGTGCGCCCGCCTTTTCCGCCGCTGCCAGCGTAGCCGCCAGCCGGGCGGGCTGCACGCTCTCCACGGCCGGGCCTTTTGCCGCCCGCAAGTCTCGCCAGGCAGTGGCGCTGGCCTGCGGGTCCAGGTCGATAATGACGGCAGACAATCGCTTGCGCTCGGCGGCGACGGCGAGGTGTATGGCAAGCGTGGTCTTGCCGGTTCCCCCCTTTTGGCTAACGATAACAATGGTTTTCATATGGCCTGCTGTTTTGCCAGCAACCTTACAACATTACAAACAATGTTGTTTATAATCTAGATTGCTAGCATGGCATCAACGTTCGCGCAAGCTCGGCGCCGCCCCGTTCCGCAGACCGCCTGCCTTCTGAGCGTTCGGGAGCCGGTCCGTGTAATCACAGTTGCAGGGATTCGATCTTATGGTCTAAGGAGTTGGAGCAACTGTTGGACTCGATATGGCTGCTAGACGCGCGCCTCCGGAGCGTCCCGATCCGGAGGCGAAGCAGGACCGCGCCAAAGCGCGGCTGCGGGACAATGTGGCGCGTAACCTGCTGCGGATCAGGGCCGAGTTGTCGTTGTCGCAACGCCAGCTATCCGAGCGTGCCGGGGTTAGCCAGACCTACATATCGCAGGCCGAACAATCTAAAAGAAATCTCAGCCTCGACCTCATCGCGATCTTGGCGCTCGCGCTCGGCAAAACTCCTGTGGACCTCGTTTCGGATTAATCAACGTCGCACGCTGCTGCCGCGCAAATCCCGCTTGACCGACCCGAATAACGGGAGTTAGAGTTACATCCGTTAGAGCAACCGGCCGGGCGGCACCCGGTGAAGGTGGGCAGCGGTGTTACAAGCACCGCTGCCCTGCCAGAACACGAAGGATTGGACCCTTCTATGAGCCAGCAGCCCATTGCTAACACGTCGCGCGTTCGTATGGTAACGGGAACATTCGGCGCCGCGCAAATCGTTGTCACCCCGGATCGCGTGATCATCGACCTCCAAACGCGAAACTATGACTCAGGTGGCGTACTCCGGAAAGACCACGCGCTGGCAAACATGCCGTTGGAGACCGCTTCGCGGCTGCGCGATCTGCTGAACGAGGCCATCGCCTCGGCGGCCGAGGCGCCCATGCATCAGCCGGGATTGTGGAGCGAGGCAACCTCCGCGCACAGCGCCCGACGGTTGCACCGAAACGCTTGACGCCTAGCGTCCGGCCGATCCCCGAGCCAGACCGGAGCGATATCAGCGCAAAATGCCAGATGGCATTACCGTTGCTAGCCCGGAGCAGAGGCGGAAGATGAAGTCTATATCGAAGGGACTTTGTTGCGCTTACGACAGGCGACTTTCCATCGATTCTTTTCTGCCTGGACTACGAAAATTGGCAATTGATTGTTTACCTCCGGTTGTGCAGGGTGCCGGGTCTCGGGGGGACCGAACCGGGATGGCTTCATCCGAACGGTCCCTGCCATCCTGTCATTACGTCTGTTGATACGTGCTATTTGTGAGATTATCGGTTCCAATTTGGAGACGGTGACTAGAACAGTATATTCCGGATAGGTAGTCAATAAATAAATTAAATAGAGGGGTATCGAAATGAAATCCGCAAACGGGTTTCGTGTAGGGGGACGTTTGTCCCTACACCATATGAGTCACGATCGTCCCGGCCTGCATCGGCTTTATGCCGTGGTCGAGCAGGGCGACCCGTTCCGCTTCCCCGACCCGCCTGCCACGGCCTATCGGTCCGTGGAGTTGGTCGATGCGACCTGGACGTATGCCGTCTATCAGGGCGATCCGCCGCACACGACCTTGCTCGGGTATGTCCGGAGTTGCCCGGAAAAATGTGCTTGGATCGCACGCACGACTGGATCGGCGTCTGCGCCGGCCGACGTCCGGCAATGGCCGAGCCGCGAGGCCGCGGCCAAGTGGCTGTCCCGGGCGGTCAACGGTGTCATGCCGCACGCCGATGCAGACCGGAGGCATCGAAAGGGCGCCCCCACGCTCGTCGCCGTTGGCTTGGCGCTGATCGCCCTCACCGGCTGCGCCAGCACGCCAACCGGCCCGACCGTTCAGGTAATGCCGGCGCCACACAAGTCTCTTGCTGCGTTTTCCGATGACGACACGCTTTGCAAGCACTTTGCGGCTGGACAGGTCGAGGGCGAAGCGACGCACTCGGATTGGATGCAGCTTGCCATCGCCGGAGGCGGAACGCTGCTCGGTGCCGGGCTCGGCGCTGCGATCGGCGGCGGCCATGGCGCTGCCATCGGAGCCGGCGCGGGCGCCTTGGGCGGTTCGGCGGTCGGTCTCCTGCCGTCCTCCAAAGCGCAAACAACAACGCAGGACCGTTACGATATCGCCTATGTGCAGTGCATGGCGACGCGCGGCAATCAAGTCGCATCTCGGGGCCGGTCGTGAGCACGCCGAGGCTATGTCCCGACCTTCAACCGCGAAGGGATCAATAATGATCCTGTACCGGAAGATAGTACCTATCATCACGAACGCCTTTTGGCTGGCATGGCTGTCGTGGGTGCTGGCTGAAACGTCGTATTTCGTCTCGGAACTGCGGGCGGGTTGCCCGCAATGGCAGACCGGACTGCCGCATTTGTGCCGCATGCTGACTGGTGCGGACACCGCATGGGCCGCTGGCGCTGTCACCAGGTCCTGTATGATCGCGGCGGCCATCGTCGGCATCTGGCTGGTCTTCCGGCTCCCGCAGTGGCTGCTTGGGCCGGGAAGGCATGTTTCGGTCTCTGGTGTTGCCGCTGGTGCGGCGGCGGCGGGCCGCGCGCCGTGATGGGACTCTCCGCGAGCCTCCTGGCCGGGCTGCTGGCGCTCGGCTGGTGGCTTTCCCAACACCCCGGCCTCGTCGCCCTGGCGACGGCCGCGACGTGGGCCGCCTTGTGGCTCGCCATGGCTCTCCTGGCGGTCCTCGTCGTCGTCGCCCTCTTTAGAGGGTTGGCGAGGCTATCACCCGACGACTTTCAACCGCGAAGGAAACAGCAATGAAGTCCGCAAACGGGTGCCGTGTAGGGGGGCGTTTGTCCCTACACCATATGAGTCAGGTTCGTTTTGCTGTCACCGTTTTGGCTCTGCTGCTGGCCGCCCCGGCGCTGGCGGCACCCGAGACAGACCCCGAATCTCTCGACCGCCATCCGGAGCGGACGTTTGTGCTGGTCACGGGCGAACCCGACGCCGCTCCGGCGCCCGCCGCTGACCCGGCCAAGGCCGCAGACGCCGCGCCCGTCTCCGAACTCACGGGGCAGGTCAAGATTGACCAGCACATGCAGGCCGCCATGTACGCCTTGATGCAGAAAATGTTTCTGCTCCAGGCCGAGCAGGCGGCGACCATGATCGC
>NZ_CAJATU010000009.1 GCF_903944925.1 uncultured Rhodopila sp.
GCCTCACTATGACATCACCAAACCGACCTGTGGAGATGATCTACCTGGCCGCCATCAAGTTGGAATGGTGGCCGGGATCAGATTGGAATATGTGGCCGCCTTCGTCGGAATCCGCACACGCTTTGTCGTCGATCAGGTACTCGTCAGCCATGGTTGTTCAGTCGCTCCAGCCAAACTGACTGGCTTGAATCGGAAAACTCTAGCGATTCCTAGTGCCTGATTGGGTTTTGAGCCTAACGCGGGCGTTCGAAGAAGCGGTTTCAAGTTCAGACGGAGGCTCGCCGCCCGCTACTCGTCACCCGCCAGATAACTATTGCCATAAGTCCCGGGAACCGCCGGGAAGAACCACGGCTTTGCCTGCCCGAAGACTGTCTGCCCGAAGACTGTCTGCCAGTAGTCTGGATACTCGTTTCCGTCGTCTCGTTCCGACGCGGGACCATCAACGCTGGCTGAGGTTTCCTCGATCAGCTTGGAGTGGTCAGATGTAACCCTGTTTTCAATCACTGCCGTTTCTCCTTGGCGGCCCGTTATTGCAACCATCAAGCCTCTCAGAGGCGCGTACCTGATGTGTTGCGATGTCGCTTAAAATATGGGTTACTGCCGCTATTACGGTAGCCTCGGAAACTACCTACCGGGTGTTGCCACAAGACCCCGCCCCGGGGAATCGCTTGATGTCAGCCATCGTCCCCAACCCGACGTTAGCAACAGCCGCTAGTTGGTATGGCTGCGCCGGATTTTATTCATTCCTTTTGCGCACACATCGGCTGAGGCGGCTCTCACCCGCGTATGTTCGGACCCGCCACCTAGGCTCGGCATAACACGCGACCAACATTATCACGTCTTACACCGCAATGGGCCTGCATCGCCGCTCCGGCCTCCTTACCAAGTCGCAAACATGATTCCCACCGCGACCGCCATCGTCCCCGTGCACAACCACCCCATCGCCCACAGCCCCCGAGGCAACACAAAATGCCCCATGACGTCGCGGCGCATCGCCATAAGCATGATGATCACCATCAGTGGCACCGCCACCACGCCGTTGATAACCGCTGACCAGAACAGCGCCTTGATCGGGTCGAGGCCGACGAAATTGATGAGAAGGCCGATGAGGGTGGACGCCGCGATTGTGCCGTAGAACGCCTTGGCGTCGAGCGGCTTGCGGTCGAGGCCGGTGGTCCACCCGAGCGTCTCACCGAGTGCGTAGGCGCTTGAGCCGGCGAGCACCGGGACCGCGAGCAAGCCGATGCCGATGATACCGGCGGCGAACAGGGCGAAAGTGAACACCCCCGCGATCGGCCGCAGCGCCTCAGCGGCCTGCGCGGAAGTCTGGATGTCGGTGATGCCGTGCGCGTTCAAGGTCGCCGCAGTGCTGACGATGATGAACAGGCTGACCACGTTCGAGTAGCCCATCCCCACGTAAGTGTCGAAGCGCATCCGACCGATCTCCGTTGCCGCCTCCTCCGGAGCCTCGAGCAGCGTGTGTGCCGCGGGGTCGATCCGCTCGTCCTCGGCCTCCTGCGAGGACTGCCAGAAGAAGCAGTAGGGCGTGATCGTCGTGCCCAGCACCGCCACCACGGTAACGACGTATTTCTTGTCCAGCGAGAAACTCGGCACAAAAATACTGTAAAGTACCAGCCGCCAGGGCACGTCCACCACGAGCGCAACCGCCACGTAGGCCAGGAGCACGAAGCTGGCCCATTTCAGGATGGAGGTGTATCGCTCGTACCGGGAATACACCTCGAGCCCGACGCAACCGGTGGCGAAGCCGACAACATAGAGGCCAATCGGACCGCCGATGAGCAGGTTGAGTGCCGCGGCCATCGCGCCGAGATCGGCGCCCAGGTTGATGGTGTTCGCCACGAGCAGCAGCCCGACGATCGCGTAGAGCAGCCAGCGCGGGTAATGCAGGCGGATGTTGCCGGCTATGCCCTGACCGGTCACCCGGCCCATGCGCGCGGAGATTTCCTGGATGGCCGCCATCAGCGGGAAGCAGAACAGCATCACCCAGCACATCGCGTAGCCGAACTGCGCGCCTGCCTGCGAGTAGGTGGCGATCCCGCTCGGATCGTCGTCGGAGGCGCCGGTGATCAGTCCCGGGCCGAGCCGGGCGAGCAGTCCCTTATGTGCCGGAACGCGAGGCGCGCGGTATCGGGCGATGCGGGCCGCCAGCACGGCTGGCGCTTCAGCGTCGGTGTTTGCGTCAGTCATTCCATCGCCCCACCGCCTTCGGTTGCAACGTCCAACAAGCCCGCGATCACGGTGTGGAACGGCAATGGTCGGCAGGTGCGAGTGGGAAGCGACGTTAACCTGGGCGCTTTGTGTCGCGTGCTGACGGCGTTGCGCGGGTGGTCCCGATCCCGACCAGCGTGCGGATCCGGATCAAATCGGGACACACCTACATGCCTCGCGGCATGCGTCGATCGTCTTGCTGGTGCAGCAAAGTCCGGGACGAGATCTTTTCGCGGGCGACATCTACCTTTTCCGCGGACGCCACGGTTCGCTGATCAAGGGGCGCTTGCGCATGAAGGCCTCGCCTTTTTCGTGCCACTAAATCCTACCCATGCCGCGAAGACCCCCTAAAATGAGAACCACCAAACCCGGAGCGCCGCCTTGTCCGGCACCGCCGCAGCGCCCATGAGCGTAATAGCCGCCACCGCCGCCGAATAACAGGATCACCGCTCGACGGGGGATGCAGAAACTCCACATCCCCCGCGTTCAGTCAGGTACGGGTGTTATACTTGAAATCCGGGAGGGCCTTGAGCGACTCCTTCGTGGCGCCGGGGAGTTCCATCTGCTTATCTTTCACATGGAGTAAGCTGAAAGGCACCACGACGTATTTTGTGCCGATGCCCAGGAAGCCTCCGACCGACAGCACCGCGAATGGCACCTTTTCACTGGGTGTAACAATCAGATCGTCGATCGTTCCGATGGTCTGATTGGCCTCGTTAACGACGGTGCTGCCAACGACCTTGGATGTCCGGTAGCCGGTAGCCAGCGACATGGGGTCGATCTTCAACAAGGTGATTGTTTGTGGTGCGCCTTGCGACCAAGCCGGACCGCTCAGCGGCCCCGTGAGCATGGCAACAGCGGCTAAAAATAGAATTGGACGTGTCACGCGCATTGCTCCTTTGGATTGTTTGATGGATAAAATGCCTTCACGCAGGAACGGATTCTGCACTGGAATCCCCGTTTGGCACTAATCCTTCAATGTATCCTTCAAGCCGCCAATGGCGTTTTGGACCTTGCCCTCTGTCTTGTCGGTCTTACCTTCGGCCGTCAAGTGCGCATCGCCAACAGCCTTACCCACAGTTTCCTTTACAGCGCCTTTGGCTTCCTTGGCCGAGCCAACGATACGATCTTTGTCCATATCTTCGTTACTCCTGTTGGTGATGATCTCACGCCAACTCTGGCGACAATGCCGTGCAGCCGAGGATCGGCGTTGTCAGTCCCGCGAGCGAGGGTTATGTGGTTCAGGCCCGTTATAGCCACCGACCGGCACGCCTGGTTACATCCAGTAGCTGGGCGTCCGATAGTAGCTGTCGACCTTGCGGCCATAGTCGGGCGTCCATTCGAACTCCGACCCGCCGTCATAGCTGGGCGCGCCTTCCAGCATTTCTCTATCGAGATTGACAACGTAGCCGCCTTTCTGATCGTCGTATCTCAATGTCGCCCATGGAAGTGGGTGGAACTTCTCGCCCAAGCCGAGAAAGCCGCCAAAAGACATAACCGCGTAGATCGCGCGACCGCTAACCTTGTCAATCATGATGTCATCAATGCTGCCGAGCTTTTCGCCGTCCGCATTGTAGACGTTGGTGCCATTTACCTTTTCGGCGGCAATGAGCGTTCCGGTGGTAATAGAAGTGGCTTCGGACACAGTTAACTCCTGTACATGGCGATAGAACCGCTCCACCGATAAGGGCGGCCCGCGGTTCACTTGAAGCCGGCTCTTTTGCAAGAACATTGGGCGATCTGTGAATACCCCGAGCGATCTTGCCGGGGAAGGTTCGGAAACTACTCAGTTCACCATCATGCCGCGGCGCGCATCGAGCACGCGCTGCAAGCGGCTGGTAGCCTCGGCGCGGCCGACGATGCGGTTTGCGGTCTGGATTCCGCAAAATGGCGCTCGTGGCATGGCCGCTGGCCGGGATGTCGGCGCAAGCTCGCAGCCTTGTGCCGCCGGACGGGCAGAGCAAGCATGTGCGTGACGCAGCTGGTATCGGCCGTCTCCAGCGGCACGTCAGCGAGCTGCTGAGTCCGCCGAACGATGACAAGGCAACCGCGGCAGTGGCGAAATGAACCCGACAGCGTTGCATGCTCTCACGGACCTTGTTTGTCTCCGGCGCTGGCACCACATGTTGCATCGCAGCACGCGTGGCTGATCAGCCGACGCCCGTAGGGTTCGATTTCCAAAGAAGCAACCCGTATCTCTCTGCTCGACAGTGGCACGTAGCGCTGCGCTATCAAAAGGAGTCGCCATGAGTTTTCGAACGGTAATGCAGGCTGGTCCCGCCAAGGTGAACGAACTGTTCGCCAAACTTTCCGAAACGTCGGATGGCGCGTTGAAAACCAGGGAGAAGGTCTTTGCGGAGTTGAAGGCTGAGTTGGAACTCCACACCGGCCTTGAGGAGCAGCACCTGTTTCCAATCCTCAGACGGAACCCTGAGACGAAGGGCCTCGTTGCCGAGGCAATCAAAGACAACAAGGAACTCCGGACGAAGCTTGCCGAACTCGACGCGCTACCGAAGAACGACGAGGCCTTTATCGGACAGCTCAAGGAATTACAAAAGGCCTTCCGCCAGCATGCCCGAGACGAGAAGCGCGAGTTGCTGCCGGCGGTGCAGCGGGCATTGAGCGAAGAACAGGTCCAGGGCGTCGCCGAAAAGATCGAGGCCGGCGTTGCCGAGGCCGAACAGGCCCGGCAGGATGAGGTTGACGACCGTCGGCTGAAGGCCCGCCAGGAGCGAGAGCAAGCCGACCGGCAGGCACAAGCTGAGCAACCACACCACGCTGCGGCCGAGAAGAGTGGCCATCCAGAGGCGGGACATAAGGATGTAATGGCCCGCGACGAGCACCTCACTCACGATGCCGCTGAGGCCGTGACGCGTTCAGCGGCCGTGACGCAGGCCAATGTTTTCCACATCGCCAAGGATGCCGCGCGCACGACGCAGCGCGTTGGTGAAGAAATCCAAGGGATCGCCGCTAGCGGCGTCGATGCCGCAAAGACCTTGGTTCCCGACCCGGAGACGCTCGCCACCCTGCCGAAGGTTGCTGTCGGCGCCATGACGGGAATCGGTTCAGCCTGGTTCGATTGGGTCGGTCAGACGACATGTGCCGGAACGCAGATTTCTCAGCAAATTCTGTGGCAGGCGGTCGAGCAGCAGCAACGGTTTGCCGCAAATGCGATGCAAGGCTGGATGCGCGGTAACGAGAACGTTATGAGGATCACCATGCAGATGGCGCAGGAGGGTTTACGTCCCTTTGCCAATCGCACCGGCGGTTCCGACGACCGCGGCAGCACTCGTCGATAACGGGGAAGCGGTGGTTGGCACTTTGCATGGTGGTAAGGGAACTCCAGTCCGGCCCGCGCTTGCCGACCACCGGGTCCTGCAACCATTGATATCGGGCACTTCTGTGGTTCCTACGTGCTCTCCCCTTTGGGACGCATCGATAGACCGTTGCTGGTGGCGGTGGCCAACCAGCAACGGTCCGGAGGCGGGCCGCTACAAACTGAAGACCATCAGGTTTTTCGCTGCCATGATCCATGGCTGGCGGGGTCTGCAAAATCTTTGGCGCACATCGGCTTTAGCGAGGTTCGGTGAGGGCTGGGTTTCGACCTGGCGGTTGCCGAAGACCGTCCGGAGCCCGGGGGTGATGGCGCCGCTTTGTGAAACGGACGTCGGGCCCATCGCTCCGCGTCGCCAAGGCTTCTGGCATGACTCCGGAACAATACGGTTTCACTCTCGATCGCCGGATTGCCGGCTCTGAACGACGGCTTCCGGACAGACACGCGTGTTATTTTCGCTGTCACGATCGAACTCGTCCAGCGCCAGGAGCAATGCAGCGACACGGTTTACAGACGAGAGGCACTCGGCCAGGCCGGCGTAATTGTCGACCAGCCAGTTGAGTGCCGTCTGTACAATCACAAAGGCGGACACCACCTGTGCGACCTCGCCAAGCGACATGGTACCACCCAGGTACTTCGGCGCGCACAGTATCCAGCCAATGACAGGTGCTGTCAGGAGATTGCCATGCGACACCACCGTGATACGCATGACCTGGTAGCACAAATCTCGCCACCGTCCGATCACGACGTCGAACGCTTTGGCCATCTGGCGATGTGGTGCGGGCTCGACATGATCCCGCAGATCGGCCGCGCCCCGCTCGCGCAAGTTGCCGCCAACCGATCGGAACTGCGCTTCAGCCGCGTTCTTGTCCGCGATTGCCCCGACCATGCGCCGCCCGATGACGGTCATCCCGACCGTCAACAGCCCGGAGTATACGGCGACGGCGATGACCAGATATTTCGGCAACGTCACTCGGTGATCAAAGAGCCGGAGGTCGAGATCGCCGCCGACATTCCACAGGACTCCGATGAAGATGATCGCACTGAGGACCGCCGTCAGCAGGCCCGCAGCCATGCTAACCGGCCCATCCGTTGCCACGCGCGCATCTTCGGCGATCCGGTATTCCGGGTTCCGATCCTCGCCCTGCTGAAAACTCAGCTGACGGAAGCGATCGTTCGACAACCAGCGGTCGATCAGATGGCGGGTGAGCCAGGCGCGCCATTTGCGTTGCGTCGTCATGCGCGCCCAGATCGACAGGATGGCCACCACGACGCTCATGATCACGAGTACCACGAAGAGCAGCGCCTGCTCACGGACGGCGGAGGCGTCTCGGCGGCCAAACGCATCGAAGAAATCACGGCTCCAGTAATTCAACCGGTACTGCAAGGCCATTTGCAGCACGGCGCTGCCGAGCACGGCCGCAGCCAAAAGCCACGCGGTAGACGGATTGGGTGCGCGCCAGAAGCCTGAGGCGCTGCGCCAGAAGCGGGCAGCCGGAGACCGACCAGGGTCCGGTGCCTTCTGCGTGGCGTTACCGATGATAGAACTGCATTGCACAGAATGGGCATAGCATGGAAAGCGCGATCCACAAGAAGGTCGTGCCTGGACGGGTAACATTCTGACGGGCATCGCATGCGATATAGTTACGGGCCGTGGCTGTAGCGTCCTGCGCACGCCCTGAGCGACGAATCGGTCGGACGTTCCAGACCATATGGAACTCGGAACGGTCCCGGAGATGGACCAAGTCTGCCGGGTGCAGTTCCCTCAGGGTCCACGAAGGATGGGGCGGGAGGTGAACAGGATGATACCAGATTTGCCCGGCCCGTTTGATCGTAACCGATGCGAGCGCCCCACCTTCGCAACGCGGGTATGATTGTCGAAATCGCCGGAGGCGATGAGCGACGATAGCATTGGTGCCACTGATGTCGATGTGGCTCGGGCACCGGCACACACACGGCTAACCCGGAGCCGGGAGAGAATGGCGAGAGGCGAAATCAGCCCGGGAGTGTATCTCGCAGCCCGTGGCGGAACACGAAGTGAGGCCATATTTGTTCCGAGAAAACTCCCGTTTCCTGGACCATCTCCTCTACCGCCTCCGTAGCGCCGATGCAGCTTGAATAGGTCGCATCATCAAACACGATGTAACCACCCTTGACCATATGCGGAGCAACAACTTTGCGGCTGTAATTGAAGGCCGATTTGATATCGCAGTCAATGTGTGAGAGCGCGATTGTTCCGGCCTCGGCGAGCGCTCTGGTCGCGGTATCCTGAAATAGTCCCTGCACAAGCCGAACGTTTCGTAAACCTGCGGCCGCAATCGCCTCCTGAACCTCAGCCAGGCTAGTGGCCCGGAAGTCGCCCTCATTGTGAGCGTCCACTCGCTTGTCCGTTAGCGGCATGCCTTCGAATGTATCCAGCGCCCAGATCAGCCGGTCCGGATAAAGCTTCTGGCAGATCGTAGCCATAAAGATAGCAGATCCTCCGCGGAACGACCCAAACTCAATGATGTGGCCAAACGGAATCCGCGGAAGGAAAAACCTCAGCAACAGGTACATGTTCATCCGGTTATGTTCGGAGAAGTGGGCCATACGGCCGGCGGTGTCGCCTGCCGCCTGCTGATAGAGCGGATCATCCAGGATCTTTTGTTTCAGGCCACCGAACTGCAGGCCCCAGCCTCGCTGGTAACCTTCACGAACCACGCGACCGCGAGAGATGCCGTCTATCACGCCGTGCGCCTCGGGAAGCGAATAGTCCTGATTGGCGCTATCCATCTTGTCTGTCTTTCGACCTATGACTTCCTGCAGGGTTAGTCGGATGCGCTCGAACATGTCACTTGCTCCCCCTTGTGTCCCCAGCGCAATGTTACAAAGTCGGCTTTTGTGTCATAGAATGGTGCATTCTGAAGGACCAACCTCTCCTTGGCCAGCCCACCCAGGCAAATCCGCCGCGCTTGTTCAACCAGTGCCGGGGTTTCGGGCGGCAGGCGGTTCGAGCAGATCCGGCCCGGCCATGATCTCCCGCTCTGGCCGCCTGTTCCGGTAGGCCCGATCTCCTCCATTAACACGCGATAAAGGTGACTCCGGCGTGTTATTTCGAGCGTGAAGTCCCGCGAATGTAGGGACGCATGGGTCATTCCGCCAATGACCATATCAGGGCGTTACTCACAGCCTGCTCAGCCTTGTGTCTCAGCCGCACATCACGGCCCATCGCGCGCCCGCAGCGCGATGGGCCAAAGTATTGCGTCCGACTAGACGGCGGCCTGGCCTCGCTGACCCACCCACCAGGTTCCAAAGCCGACGGCGACGACCGCCAGCACAGCGACGGTGACAAGCAGGGCCGACTGTTCGAGCCACCCCATGGCCGGCACGGCAACAAGCATGATGGCGCCGACCGCGCAAATCCGCCAGACGCGCGATTGCAGTCCAGCCGTAAAGGTGCCGAGCGCGAGCAGGGTCATCATGGCAAGCGAGGTCGCGCTGGTGTTCAGCACATTTTGCACGACGGTATTGAACAGGATATAGACGGCGACAATCAAGGCCACCCAACTCAATGCCTGCGTGTAGGCCAGTTGCAGGCGGCCTTCCGGGGTCGCGAAGTGGCGCCATCCTGCAGCGACGCAGATGCCGCCAAACACCGGCGTCAGGACTGCCCAATAGCCCGCCGGCAAATGGAAGGTGACACCCGCCAACGCCAGCGCCAGCATCGCGATGTAGGGCGAATCCTGCACAAACCAGGCTCGCAGGACCGACCGCCAGGACGGCGCGCCGATGGGCGCGAGCCCCGGCTTGGGATCTTCGCGGAGATCGTCCGCGGAGGCGAGTTCATGTGTCATGGTCGCGCCAGTCATGATAATGCCTTTCCGTTTCTTGCCATCCCGCCCTTTTTCTTTCAATAGAAACGAGAGGAAGCCCGGGCGGGGCAGCATGGATTACTATCGTCCGAGCGTGTCTCTGAGATGCCCGCACCGACCGGGACCGGCGGTCTGCCGGCCCGGGATCGGAGTCATCGAAAGCATATGCGGCGAAGTATTGAGGCATGTCATTTCAAGCCAAGCGTCAGTCCGCTCCGCTGCATGCTCCAGTATCACGGGTTGACGTGAACTCCGCCAAGAATCCCCAGGAGCCACAGCACAACGAGAACAACCAAGAGCAAGCCAAGCACGCCGCCGAGGCCGGACGTGCCGTAGCGATTGTAGCCATAGTAACCGCCACCGCCGCCTAGCAGCAAAATCAAGATGACAACGATGAGAATCGTACCCATGGTCCACCTGTCCGGCTATGTTTCAGTTTCGGAGACCGGTGTATTCGTTCCACCAGCCCGTGGTACTATTTCTTCACGGCGTCTCTGATCGTGTCCTTGACCCCGCCGACGGCATTCTGGATCTTGCCTTCCAATTGGTCGGACTCTCCTTCGGATTGCAGCTTGACATCGCCTACGGCTTTGCCGACGGCCTCTTTGATCGACCCCTTCACTTCTTTCGCGGAGCCGGCGATACGGTCTTTGTCCATTGTAACCTCCAAAGTTTCAGGCAAAAGGAGTGGTGTGACTATCCTCCAAGACACACTTGGGGGAATCGCGAGGCGCTGCCATTCGGGGCCTGTGCAAGCTTCGGATCTGCAATCCGCACATCGCAGAAGCCGGACGCTCCCCGGGCAACCGCAAGGGTTTCGGCGGTTTGGCGGTTGCTTGTAAGAGCGACGGCCTTAGATCCCCAAGGAGCAAGACCTGTGACCAGGAATTTGGGGGGATCGAGCAGGATCTGATGATCAAGCATCGGAGATGCCTTCTCGTTAAGACAGCTTTAAGAACCACCATGGAAGATGGTGTTACTGAGGCCATATTAAATCGCGTTAACCCGCATGGCAGACCATCTGCATAAGCCGTGATGAGTGCGCAACACGAAGCTCATCCGGGCGAGTCGGGTGCACCGCGGTACAAGCTGCCGGGCCGCCTATAACCTAACCCGGACCGCAACCGGCATTCCCCGAAAGGCGCCGGGTGCTCCCGCGAAACCACCCGACCGGCGTCCCCTGCCGAATGAATGGGCATCCCCCTTGTTGTGTTTACGTCTGCGTCTCTAGCGTAACTGTTCTGCATTAAATCGGCGGTGGCTCCGCGTAGGTAGATTCCGAGGGTATTGTAGCGTCTCGGATCGATGCAGCTTCTGTCGCTGACACGATAGCAATAAATCAAGCCGGGGGTGCTTATGCTGATACAATTGTCGACCGCCCGATTTCTCGCCTCGGAAGCAATGCGCCCATCCATATTAGTTGTCGACGACGAGGCCGTGATCTGCGAATTGCTTGGCTTAGTCCTCGAACAGGATTACCAGGTAATCTGCGCGAGGACGAGCAATGAGGCCCTCCGGGTGCTCGACGAGCAAAGCGTCGACGTCGTGCTGCTCGACTATCACCTGCGTCTCGGCGGCGCTGTTGAGGTCGCAAGGCGAGCCGATGAAATCGGTATCCCTATGGCCTGGATGACCGGGGACCACGCCGTCGTCGAGATTTACTCTCATGCTGTCCTGTTGAAGCCATTCCACATCGACCGGGTGTCGGAGGTGCTGATCGAGGTTCGAAGTTCTGCGCGCCTGGTTATCAGGCCCCCCTGTCAAGCAGCCATGGCAGCGCCATGAGCGTGACGTGGGACGCGGATCTGCTCGGCCGCGTGCGGGAACGCGCGGCGGCCGGTCGATCGATGCGGCAGGCGGCTGCGGATTTGCGTGTGCCGCTGACCTCGCTCGCAGGGAACGCCTCGGACTATAAAATCAAGTTCCACGGTAGCCGCTCCATACCACCGTCGGACCGTCCGATGGCGGGCGCGCGGCAAGAACTGGCGCACCAGATCCGCTTGGCGCTATCCGAGGCTCTATCGCGGGTGGGCCCCGATGAAGCTGCGTCCCGGTCATGAGGTTTCGGGTTGACGGCGAACAGCGCGCGATCGACATGCTCCTCATTCGGGAACTCCCCCTGGAAAGGGGGCTGTGCTAATGTGACGTCGAACCGCTGGTTTTCCCCAATTTAAGGTCACGTTAACTGCTAGCTTGGCTTCGGCCGCACGGAATCGGCCCGCTGCTATCGTGCGGCCGGTTCCCAACACCCGCCATTTTGGTCCTATTCGCAGGATTCCGGCGTCGATGATCACCGACTCGTCACCTTCAGGTTTTGGACTCTCAGCGATACGAATCCCGAAGCTGCCCGCGAATTCGCGATCAGGCGCGCACCGGACTCAGCGATTGGATCTATCGGCGTTCACCGCGGCCATCGCCATTCGCGCCAAGGCCGGCAGCGATTTCGTATCCGTCTTCGCCATGATCGACGCGCGATGGTTCTCCACCGTGCGCTGACTGATGCCCAGGTCTGCGGCGATGTTCTTGCTGGGATGACCGGCAAGAACCATGTCCATGATCTCGCGTTGCCGTGGCGTCAGCCTGGCGAGACGGCTCGCCGCATCGTTGCGCCACGCCGAGAGTTTCCCCGAATCCCGAGATCGTTCCAGGGCACGATCGACACTTGCAAGCAGTTCGGCACGGCTGATCGGCTTCTCGATGAACTCCGACGCCCCGGCCTTCATGGCCTCCACCGCGATAGCAATATCGCTATTGCCGGTTATCATGATGGCCGGCAGGTTGTGGCCTGCCTCATGCAGGCGCCGCAACAACGTCAGCCCATTCATTCCGGGGAGATAGGCGTCGATCACGAGACAACCCGCCCGTCCGGGGCGGAAGGCGGCGTGAAACGCCTCGCACGTCTGGTAGTCCTCGACGTCTCTGTCGTCGTCTTCAAGCACGGCGCGAATCGCCTCTCGGATACTGTCATCGTCGTCAACGACGTAGATTACCGGCGGTCCGCCGGCACCCGCATCTTCGGCGTGGTGCGGCGCATGCGCCACGGTGTGCGACAGCGGCAGCAGATGGTGGATCGTCTGCGTCAATTCCTTCAGCTTCACCGGTTTGTTGAGTTGGATGCAGTGCTGAAGTGCAAACGTGTCCGCGATCCCGGTCGATATGTCGCCCGTCAGGATAATCGCCGGAACCGGGCGGCCAAGCGCCTCCCGGATCATGGCCGCCGCCACCGCGCCATTCATGCCGTTCGGCAGATTGTAGTCCGCGAGAATAAGGTCCGGATTCATCATTCCCCCTGCGATCAGTTCGCGGGCTCTGACGCCATCATACGCGGTCACGACCTCATGACCGTCGTCCTCGAGAAAGACCTTAAGCAGCTCGCGTACGTCGGGATCGTCCTCAATGACGAGAATGGAACCGATATGGCGATCACTTTCCTGTCCCGGCTCGTCGTAGCCGAGGGCACCGTGCTCGAGGGTTGGTCCGGACGCGCCCGTCGAAAGCCTAATGTCGATGGAAAAGACCGATCCTCGGCCCGGAACCGACCGTACATGGACATGATGACCAAGCAACGTGGCAAGCCGTTGCACGATGGAAAGCCCGAGGCCGAGGCCGCGGCTTCGTTCCCGCGCCGGATTGTCGAGCTGGCGGTATTCGTCGAAGATTGCCTGAAGCTGGTTGTCGGGAATGCCTATCCCGGTGTCCCAAACTTCGATGCTGAGCGTGCCTTTATGCCGGCGGCAGCCCAGCAGGATCTTGCCGCGCCTGGTGTATTTCAGCGCGTTTGACAGCAGGTTGCGGATCATCTGTTCGAGCAGGCGGGGATCGCTGCTGATGGTCAGGCGGCAGAGGACGACCCGAAGCGCCAGACCCCGCGCCTGTGCATGGTAGGCGAACTCATCCCGCAATCGGTCCAGCAGGCCCCCGATCGGGAAATCGACGATCTCGGCATGAACTGTACCGGCGTCGATCTCATTGATATCGAGCATGGTGTTCAACATGCCCGACATCGCACCCAACGTATCATCCAGGCGCGCAACAAGCGTTTTGGCCTTCTCGCCTTCCACATGCTTTGCCAGCAGCCCCTGCACAAGAGCAAGGGTTTGCAGCGGCTGGCGCAGGTCGTGGCTTGCCGCCGCAAGAAACCGGGATTTGGCGGCATTGGCCTCATCGGCCTTCTGCTTGGCGACAGCGAGCTCGTCGGCCACGCGATGCCGCTCGGTA
>NZ_CAJATU010000010.1 GCF_903944925.1 uncultured Rhodopila sp.
ACGCGGCCGACACCGGTGCAGCAAAAGGCGTTCGATCTGCTGGGCGTCGCGGTGTAGCCAGTAGCAAGCGGCTGAAGCGGCATTTTTTGCAACGCCATCAATGGTTTATGTAAAACTAAAGTAGGAAGTTCGGGCTAGTATCGCAACGAAAGCCATGCAGGCGTCGGCGGGAGCGGTTCGCGTTGCTCGATCAGACGGCGGTCTCGTGCCGGTCTTCTTTTTGCTGACACAGCTTGCCTTGGCGGCACGTCGCCCAGACCTTAGCGAGGCTCTCAACAAACTCGGCATCCGTCTCCCAGACAATGCCTCTCACATAGACCTGATGGTTGAGGTGCATCGGGTTCTCGACGAGACGTTCTTCGCAAGCGATCTTCGTTCGGACATCAGCGAGATGGCACAACTTGCACTGGGTGAGGTGCTCGCAGGATACCTTCGGTCCCGGCCACGGGATATGTTCGCCGATAGCATTGTTCAGCTCAGGCGAGACCTTCAAGAGCTTGGCAATCAGAAAACGTTTGGAGAGGTCGCCCACGATTTTTTCGGAAACTTTGTCGCCCGACTTCTCAACTTCCATCTCAGTAGAATCGTCCGCACTGGCGATGGCCAAAGCCTAATCGGAGATGTTGAAGATCTCAGTCGGTTCAACGCCGAACTACGCCAACATAGCCGCCAGCGAGCGGTCATAGTCCGCGACTTCGCAACCAAATGGTTCAGCAAGACGGAATTTGAAAGTGGTATCGACCCCTATCGCACTAAGCGGTTTGTATCCCATGCGCTAAAGAAATTAGAGGATGAGTTCAAGCGGGGCGGCGACGAATGACCCGCGTGTTTGCCTTTCGCTGCAATTTGGCGGATCGGAAGTTGCGAAGGTCGGAAAGCGCTCCAGAACCGCTGTCGACATTCGGCCTCTGGCGCAACGTCGAGGTGAAGCTCGATGATATCGCCAAGGTGTTTCGGCGGCACCTCGACGGCCGCATTGCCGACGCTTTGGACATCGCCGCATTCGTGTACGCGGCCGACTCTGCCGTCTCGCGCAACAGATCCAATTCGGTAAGTGATCAAATCGAGCCTTGGTCCCGTTCATACTCACTCGAAATCGGCGTTCGTGACCCGGATTTCTGGATGCTCCCGGAGGTCGCTTCGAACCTAAACCGAGTCCTGAGTCTCCTGTCTGACGACAAATACGCCTTCAAGTTCGAGAAACTCGTCGATGATCGGGCGCGGCAAGATTATCTCAACCTCGGAGATAGCCACGATTGGGAGTTTAAAGATCCATCACGTGTCTTGATGTTTTCTGGTGGTTTGGACAGTCTGGCGGGTGCTGCCGAGCGGGCGGCCGCCGGGGAGAAACTCGTCCTGGTGAGCCATCGGTCAGTCCCGAGAATGGAGACTCGCCAACATCGACTTTTCGAAAAGCTCAAGGAGACCTATCCGCACGCGGATATTCTTCGGGTGCCAGTTTGGGTCCATAAGACGGGGAATGGCCGGACAGGTGAGTATACACAGCGGACTCGCTCATTTCTGTTTTGGGCTTTGGGTCTTGCTGTCGGGTCCTCGGTCAATGCTGGAGGAATTAGTTTTTTTGAGAACGGCATCGTAAGCCTCAACCTTCCTGTAGCCGACCAAGTTCTCAGGGCGCGCGCGTCGAAGACGACGCATCCGCTTGCTCTGAAGTATCTCGAAGAACTTGCTGGGCGCGTCTTGGGCCGACCGTTCGCTGTCGACAATCCCTTCATATTGCTCAACAAGACAGAAGTGGTGCAAACCGCGATCCGGTCGGGTGCAAGTGATCTCATTCAGTATTCCTGTTCATGTGCCCACACACACCGACAGCGGGCAAACGCTTGGCATTGCGGGTGCTGTAGTCAATGCATTGATCGCCGTTTGGCTATCATAGCAGCCGGGGCAACAGCACTGGATCCCGAGTCGGACTATCTCGTGCCAGTCCTTACGGGCCCACGCGAGGATGTTCGAGACCAAACAATGGCCGCCAACTACGTCAGGCACGCCTTTGAACTGGCAAACATGTCGCATGACCAGATGGCGGAGACATTCAATGGTGAAATCGCTCGGGCAGCACGGGCGTTTCCGAACCCGACTAGAGCGGCTGAGGACCTGATTGACATGCATCGTCGGCACGGCATGGCGATTCGAAAGGCAATCGCCGACGGAGTCGCGACACAGTCTCTTCGGCTCTTCGATGGAGAGTTGGCATCAACATCGTTGCTTGGCCTAACAATCGCCCAGAAGCATCTCCAGGCACCCTGGACAACGCTCGCTGAACGGATTGGGAATATTCTCAGCCGGGGTATTCCCATAGACTGTCATTCCATCAAACCCAAAAATGAGCAGCAGTTGCAGGAAATCTGCGATGGCATGTTGGTCGCCGCTGACGAAAAATTGGTCAGGGAGTATCCATTCCTTCGGTGGGCTTCCAGGATGACAAAACCGGACTGGAGTGATGAGGAACACCTTCTGTGGGTGGAACTCAAATATGTCCGAACATCAAGCGACGTCAGAAAAAGTGGCGAGGAGATTGCGGCTGACATCACCAAATACGGTGATAACGGTAGGCGGGTGCTTTTCGTTGTCTACGATCCTTCCGCCCATGTTCTCGATCCTGACGGCTTCACCGGCTCCATCACCCGGCATGCGGGCAATATGGTGCGCATTATAAGATAAAATCTTGGCGTCCGACGCAGTGGTAGCTACGATCTTACTCGGCGACACGTCTGGTTATGCCTATGATGCATTTATCTCGTGACAATAATCTGTTGGACAAAAATGGGCGTCGCGATTTTGGCTCCGGTTCCGGCCGACCTTCTCAAGTCCGCGCTGGAGACATGCGCGTCGCAGGGGCGAGTGGCCTTCGGCACGGACGCCTATGATGTATTCGCGAAGGTTGACGCCGATTACGGGTCCCCGCTTCCAGTGCTGATCTATCCGACAGTTCACTACGTCGACCCGGACGGTATGAGTAGAGGAGGCTATGCCTGCTTGCGGGCCATTTACCTGAAGCTGACGCAAGCCGACAAATTCGGGCGACACCCTGACCCGTCCATACGCCCGTCGGTCACCATTGTCGGCTCAACGCCCGATACCGCCTGGCAATACTTTTGGGAGGTAGAGGACCTTCACCGTTTGCCGACCTCCCACCACGTCGCGGTAACCACCCTGACGGCCATCGGCAAACGCACACATCTGCCGATGGGACACGTCCCTCGTGGGCCGATTATTGTTCAAGGCTATTCCGAATGATCGTCGGCTCGGGTTCGCACATGAGCGCCACGGGCGGCTGCTCGGCTCCTCAGGCGGCTGCGGCATGAGCAAGCCTCCGGCTTCGGTCCGTCTTGTAGCGCTTGACTTCGAGACGGCGATCTCCATGGACCATGCCATCGAGATTGGATGCGCCGAAATCATTGGTGGGCGGCTAACCGGAAAGGTGTTCCATCAACTCGTCCGCCCGCTGGTACCGATCAATCCGTTCACCGAGGCGGTCCATGGCATCTCCGAAAAGAAGGTCGCACTCATGCCCACCTTCGCCCAGGTCGCCGATACGTTTCTGAACTTCATCGGCGACGCCGGAATTGTGGCGCACGGTGAACACGTCGAACGCACCATTCTGGCGAAGGAGTTGGCCCGTATCGGTCGCCAGACGCTGGACCCGCAGCGCTTCATTTGCACGTTGGCCCTGGCGCGGCGCAGTGGATTGTTCCCACGCAACGGGCTGCGCGACGTCTGCCGCGACCTGCACATCAGCTGCGAATCTTTGCGCGCTGGCCACCACGACGCCGTCGGCGATGCCAGAATGGCGGCCATGGTCTACCTTTATTTGACCAGCACGCTCACCACGTCGGCAGGGACGTAACCAGCTTTCTGATCGTTGCGACTAACCCCAGAGTCGGATGGCCAAGCAAATATTTTCGATGACGTATAAAAAAGCGATCGACAAACGCCACGAAAGCGCTCATAAGCGCTGCCCATGAATCCCACCTTGAGCATATGCCCGATAGCGTGACGAGCGGCGGCCTCCGGGCTGCCTGCCGTCGCGCATCGCCGTAGGATAGGGTTTCCCAACATCCACTGAATGTCGCCCCGGTCTTCCGGGACGTGTCCGCGTGACTGCTGTGCAGCCGTCCTGCGTCCGCTTCGTAGAGAAATTGGAGAGGGTCACCATGTCGTCCACGCCGAACTTCCCCAGTAGCATTTTTTCGGTCGCCGCAAAGTTCTCGCCGCGTGTGACGCATCGGCGTCCGGGCATGCTGCAGCCTCTGATATCGGCTTTCTAGGCCGACCCAGCCGGGTGTTGAACCCGGCCCGCTTCCTATCTTCCCGAATTTGCAACGCGCCCATAGGGCGCGAAGGATAAACCATGCCCAATACCCAGACCTCCAACACCCAGACCTCCGATGCCGAGCCGTTCAGTCTGACCGAGTACTTGGTCAGCAACCGGAGCACAGGCCCCATCGCGCATGTCGCCGGGTGCCTTCAGCGACAGGCCAACTTGCTGCCGATGGCGCTGACCCCAAAAATGGCCGAACTCGCCATTGACGTGGTCAAGACCGCGCCGAAAAAGGTCCTTCTTCAGGCCATCGCCGCAATTTGGATGCCGACGCGGCGCCTGTTTGTGGAATACCCTGATGCAACTGGCACAGTCGGTGTCTTCGTCGAGATGACGGAGAACACCACGTTCGTGGTGTCTCGGATTAGGTGGGACGGGTGCCGGGTCTGCTACGTTCCCTACGCAACGCACGTCACGCCAGCGGAGCCGCGCCCGGAGGTGGGCTGGGGAGCAATCCAAAACAAACGTTGGCCCACCGGCGAACGTAATGTGTGGGTCGACTGGCTTGCGGCAAACGTTACGGTCATCACCCTGCAAGGCGACGACGAGAGGCAGCAATGGGCTAAAGACATCCTGTTCCAGGACTTGTTCGTCGTCGCAATGGCGTTGGCCACCTTCGGTCGCCGCAGGTTTCGGATTACCCGGGACGACAATGTGGAAGTGATGATGGCCCCGGGTCACGAATGAAGAGGAACATGTAAGTCGCCCGCGACTGAGGCGGCCCTTCGTTGAAGCGCTGCCTGCGTTTCGGGACGCAGGTGTGTCTCTGCGTCCCGAAACGGTCTCGTCGCCCTGATTAGGGGTTCGGCTACGGAGATCCATTGAGCCGATATGTCTATAATTGCGATCAACACACTTATTCGAAGCGGTCTGTGCGTGGTATTCAGGCAAGCGCACAGCCGCGCCAGAGGATACGATGGGTGAAGATACAGCCGTCCAGAGCCGTCAAAAGTCCCGCAGTCAATCCTATACAGCACCAATCCGCTATCTGGCGGCGGCTCTGATTGCAGTCTGCATTCTCGTCACCGTAGCGAAGGCATCGGCGGAGAGCACTGGCCCCGGCTTTCCGTGCACGCCAACGCCCTTGGACGCGCTGGCTCGGCTGACATGTTCGGATCAGTCCCTGGTTCGCGCGCACGTCCGAATGATCCAAACCTACTACGCCCTGCGCCAGGTGGTCGGTCCGGACGGACAGAAGCCGCTCAAGAGCCAGTTTCTGTCCTTCATCGTGAACACCCGGCAGGCATGCGGCTTGCCGCCCGTTGAGCCGAACCGCAATCAGTCCCAGGTTCCTCTCCCGGAGTCTTCAGCCAGTTGTGTAACGGGTTCCTATGACAGGCAGCGAGTAGCCTGGGCCAGTAAGCTGTCCGGTCCTGCGTCCGAGGAGGCCACACGCGCGCCGGAGATGAACGTCGCGGGCCAAGGCAAGCTTCAGGCGCTCGGTTACATTCCCAAGGACACCACGGCCGATGGCGTCTTCGGGACGGGCACACGGACAGGGCTGCTGACATGGCAACACGCCACAGGCAGGCCGGAAACCGGCTTCTTCAGCGACGCGGACGCAAAGGTCCTGCTCGGCTCGGCTGACGCAGCGCTGCCGACGGATCCGTTGGCGGAACTGCGCCAGAAACCGCTTGCGGCGGCGGACTATGACGGGAAGGCGCTGACCATCGGTCATGCTAATCTCCAGGTCACGATGAACACAGAAACGAGTAATGCCGCGGAGCTATGCCACGGCGGATTCCTCGATTTTTCCAGCGATTTGCATCGAGATTCCTGCCGTGCAGTTGTCGTCAGGGTCGCGGTCGACGGCAAGACCGCCTTGACGGCGACAGCCACTCTTCTCGAGGACGACACGGACATCAATCGGCTCTACCTCAAGGTGGCCATCCGGCGGCTCGACCCGAAGACCACCCTGCCGCAGGTGGTGATTACGGACTACAGCGGAGGTGCCCATTGCTGCACCTCGACGGCGGTGGCCACCGAGGGGCCGGATGGCAAATGGCAGGTCGTCAGCGCGGGGCAAATGGACGGTGACATGGGTTTCAATTTCCTGGACCTGGACCACGACGGATCAAGCGTGCTCGTCGATGACGCGGATGGCTTTCTTTACCAGTTTGCGTCCCACGCAGGCTCTTTCTCGCCGACGCGGCTTCAAAGGCTCACGGGCACCAACCTTCAGGACGTGACCAAAGACTCGCGTTACCGGGGTTTCCTGATGCGGGAACTCAAGGGCATGGAACAGGCCGACGTCCGGACCATGTACGAGCGCAATGGTTATTTTGCGGGTTGGGTCGCGCAGAAAGCATTGGTCGGGCAGCTCATGGACGGCTGGCGGACCATGCTCGCCGCTTATGACCATAGGGCGACCGAAGGACGGTCCCTCTGTGCCGTTGACGAGCGGGTTTGGACCAAAAATTCCTATGGCAGCGTGGCCTGCCCAGACAGCCAGGAACATTTGGTTTCGTTCCCGGAGGCGCTGGCGCTGCATCTCGTGAAACTCGGCTATGTCTCGCAGGAGGAGAGCACGGCGTTCGGGTTTGACCCAGCAAAGGTCGAGGCGGAACGCAAGGCCGCGACGGCCCGTTGGGAAGAGCAGTTACGCACCGCTTGGTTCGTCATCACCCATGCGGGGACATGCACCTTGGCTACCCGGCCAGCATCGCCCGCGGACCTAATCACAGCCGACCGGGCAAACGGCACGGAAGACGATGTCAACGTGCTGGAGGTCGACAGCGAGACAAAACCGCTGGTCGTTCGGGTCGGCAAACCGCAGGGCAATGGCCTGCAGTCAACAATAACGTTCTATCGCGGCTCGGCGAAATGCACGGAACTCCAGCAAAAGCAACAGAAAGAGCTTGAGAGGTTGAAGTGACCCTGACGAGAGCCTCGTGACCTGCTCTGGATTGCACTTAATTCAGAGGCGTGAGCAAGCCCGACACAGCCCCCGAAACCAAGACTGAAGTGGGCTGAAATGGCCATGGCGTCAGCCCTACTGGGAGTCGATGTCGGGTTCTCAGCCACCGCGAAATCTACAGGCTTGGCTTGGCGGCTCGACGGCGTCGGCGGCACGAGCCTGACCGGCACAACCTGGGCAAGCCGAGCAGCCGCCCTGCCATCAAATGTCCTCTTCGATGTCGTTGCTCTGGACGCGCCCCTGGTGCCAGTAGGCGAGGGAATACCACGTCAGTCCTGTGAGGCAGCATTTTACCGCGGCGAGTTCTGGAATCGGTGCAGGCCGGGGATGAGCCACCATGGTCGTGGCCTGGATCTGCGGAATGCGGGCCGCGATGCTGCCGAACAGTTCTCGAAGGTGGCCCGGCCGGGTGTGATAGTCCAAGGCGGCGTGGTCCCGGGTGTGCCATTGGTGGAGGCGTTCCCCAATACATTCCTGGGCGTCCTGTTGCCGATCGATGCCTATGAGGGATGCGGGAAGTTGCCGAAGGGCAAGGTTCGGTCCGACTGGCTTTATGAATCGGCCGTCGTAAACGGTGTGTTCCAGATGCTCATTGACCATCTCGGCTGGAATGAACCGACAACATTGCAGCTCATGCTTCGTGAACGCGACCACGACCTGAGATCTGCACTTGTTTGCCTGCTCACCGCCGGGTTCGCCGCTGCCGGCACGGCTACCATCGTGGGTGATGAGGACGGCGGATGGTTCTGTCTGCCACCCTTCGATTTGTGGTCACCTTGGGCTCGGCTGGCGCTCGAACTGACGATTATCCAGGCACGTAGGCGGGGCTACCAGCGGTTGGACGCGTTGGTTGGTGACGGGCATTTCTCCACGGCAGGTTCCTCGGCTAAGGCAAGATTGTGACGCTCGGGGGTGCGATTGTGCCGCTGTCCTTCGGGGAGGCCCCTCTTTGGGCCGGAGTCGAGCCAACAGCTTGGCTCAACTCAGGGATTGCCAGAGACCAAAGGACAAAAAGTGATCGGACGTTTTTTGCATCAAGAACCTTTCCGGTATTCTCGATTTTAGCGGACCGAAAACAGACACTTTCAAAATGAGCCATCGTCACTCCCGATTGTGACCCGCCGTGGCAGCCATCTTGCGGATTAATGAAGATGAAAGGGCCAGATGGCAAAGCTGGAAGGTCATCTGACAATTTCCGTTGACCACTCGGGTTTGGCGTTCCGATCGCCATTATCTCCTTCTCAAACTCTGAGAAGGTTCTGGGTGGATCGTTCACGGCATAGTCGTAAAAGATTTGCAATCGCCTCAGATCAAGATATCCGCTGATGGGATTCGACTACCAATTCTCGAGCAATGAATTCGTCGTGCTCAAAGAGAGTCCAGTAACTGCGATTGCCCTCAGTGCGATATTTGGTGCGACTCCAAAATTCAAGCCATTCTGCGCTGTGGTAAGGCTTTCCTTCAGGCTTATCTGTGCTGGAAGCGCATATTTGTTATAGTAAGCCCCTACCGCGTTAGCCAGCGCTTGATCCTCAAGTATCTGAGGGATGGTAGATCTTGTCTGCTGAGTTCCGAATCGGATTTGTTGTTCGCATCCGCCGATTGACGTAAGTATGAGCAGAAGCCCAAATATTCTCCTCATATGCGACCTCCCTCCTATGCCTTTGATCGGGCTGGAGCACTATGCGGATATAGCAACATAAGTCAAGCGGTCAGCTGTCTCGAAGTTCTGACGGTGGTCGTCGCCTGCCCAGCTCGTGACCGCTGCCATCGCTCTGAGCCAGATGACTGTCGAGTAACGCAGTTGCCTGACTCAAGCCAGGACCGCTCGCAAACCTTTCAAAACCTCTGTGCCGTGGTATTTGTAGCTTTTGGGCTAGCCGCCGGAAAGCTGGCGGCTAGCCGGGCGGGGACGGGCTGCGGCGGACGAAGCGCTTTTTCTTATACGGACGTGGTGTAGTCAGCGGGGTTTGCCCGCGGCAAACTGGCGGCAAGCAAAAAAGGAACTCGGCCCGATGTTTTCCATTGCCTATGTCATCTTGCCGGTCTCCGACACACCGCCCGCCGAGGCCATCCGCGCCTCAATGGCTCGTTTCCAGTGTGGCAAGCGTGCGGATTCCAACGCATCCCGGCCACCTATTCCAACTTGATGGCGGCCACCGTTCCGACTTGATGGCGGCCACCATTCCAAACTGATCCCGGCCACCCTGCC
>NZ_CAJATU010000011.1 GCF_903944925.1 uncultured Rhodopila sp.
CAGATTGAATATCGGCTGATCCGGCGAAATGGCCGCAAACACATGCGCGCTCAGTGGGTCAACTTTCATGAGCACATCCGGGTCCGTTCCCGAGAGCGCTGAGGCCCAGTCACGGTAACCTTGGGGACCGGCCCCGAGACCAGCCTCCACAACGAGCGGGAATTTGGCTTCCTCCAGCACCATCCGTGCTTCAGCATTGTCGACGCCGCACAGGGCAACCATAGGATCGTCAGCGAAGTCGGAACGCTGCGTCCACTGCCCAAAACGACGTTCCTCGAGCCGTATGGTGAAGCCGATTGTCTGCGCCCACGCCGCCATGGCCCGGGTCTTTAGATGACAATGGGAAGCTGGTGGGCGTTCTTGTCAGGAACCAAGTCACGCCGACGGCACAAAGGCGGCTTCCAGCCACGGTGGGTGATGTCTCGATTCGATATATCGGGCACACCGTCATCGAGCAGATGCCGCCGCTGGTCCCCCATGCCAGTCCGATCAGCGGGCCGCGGTTCGCCGTCGTGAACGGCCGGTTCGCATGCGGTAGTTCCATCACTGCCGCCCCAATTCCGAGCGCTGGGACGTTGGGCGCCCTCCTTCGCCTAACGGACGGCACACTCTGTGGCCTAAGCAACAACCACGTCACAGGCGACTGCAACCATACCCAGAAGAACATGTACGTCCTCTGCCCATCGCCGATCGACGCCGATCCATCTCTCCCGCCGCCGACGGCCATTGGCCGCCACCATGCCTTGGTCCAACTTCGGAGCGGTGATCCTGGCCAGGTCGCGAGGCAGGAGGTCGACGCGGCCATTTTCCGCATCGAGAACCCAGACCTGGTGACGTCGTGGCAAGGGCAGTCGATATATGACACCCCGGTCACAACTGCTCCGCTGATTGGCGGGATGAAGGTGAAGAAACTTGGTCGAACCACCGGCGTGACGACCGGGCGAGTTGTCGGCCCGGTGCTGACCCCGCTCGAAGTCCCGTATCAGTCCCCCAATTTTCGGTCGAAGGTGCACTTCACAGGCGTGTGGTCGGTCCAGAGCATAGGCGGCGATCCGTTCTCTGAGGCTGGCGACAGTGGTTCGCTCGTGGTCACGGATGATGGAAAGCATGCGGTCGGTCTGCTTTTTGGCGGATCGGGACCAGTCGGCATGATCATGCCTATCGATAAAGTGCTCAACGCCTTTGGTGGCGCATCACTCGTCGGTGGGCATAATCTCAAGACATGAACGACCTGGTGACCGCCGCGGAAAGTCTAATGCGAAGCCTGGGGCTGACTAGCGCCCAGGCTGCCGTGCTGAATGCCGGGTCCGAGGAACGTCCTAAGCTACTCGTCTACGTGTTTGACAAGCGAGTCAGAACGGAAATGCTCAAGGTCCGCAGGTGGCAAGGGATACCCGTAGAGGTCGTCAGGATGAAGCGAGTGCAGCCCCACGATGCCAGGTTCGCCATCCCAACGGCTGCCGAATGGGCAGGATGCTAGCGCAGCCGAGAGTCGAGCCGGACTGGCCCCTCGTGAGGCGCGCTCTAAGCACCGGGGCGAGCCAGCAGATCGCGCGCAATGCTGGTCAGTCCATCTATCTGAGGGGCGTCGACGAGGGTGACGTCGTTTTCGCGGGCCAGACTGACTGCCGTGAGCGAGAATCTGCCATTGGTTACCGCCATCAGCCGGGGCTGTCTGAGCCAGGGATAAAGCAATCCATAGGCCGACCTGGCCCGCAGCACGTCGGTGACGGCCTCCTCGTCCACAAAGCCATCACCCAGTGCTCGATGCTTGCACTGGCAAATGATGGGTCGGGCATTAGGTGTCTTGGAAGGCGGACGGAGAATTATGTCGGCGCCGCCGTCGTGCGACCCGGGTGTCGTGTTCGGCTGATAGCCGGCAGCGGCAAACTGAGAAGCCGTCCAGGCTTCAAAGTCCTTCCACCCCATGGTGTCGGTTGCCCGGAACTCTGAATCGTGTCGGGCTGCCGACGCTCCGACCAAGGTCGCGAACATGTTGCGGAAGTCTTCTTCCGTCATAGTCGTCGGAACCACGATTTCCTGACTTAGGGTGCGTTTGCGGGTCAGCATAGAATCGAGGACGACGTCGAATGAGTTGTCCCCCAGTTCCGGATGGACGGCGATGGGCAAGTGAATGGTGACTGGCTTGTTCTGGCCAAGCCGATAGATCCGATCGCTGCACTGGTCTTCCACGGCCGGGTTCCACCAGCGGTTCATGTGTACGACCTGGTTTGCGGCCGTCAGTGTAAGCCCGAAGCCTGCCGACCTCGGGCCGAGGAGGAGCACTTCAAATCCCTGCCCACCCTGGAACTCACTCTTGATGGTCTTGAGTGCCTTAGTTGAGGTGTCGCCGTTGATAGATTGTGGATGCCGCCGAAGCCTGTAGCGGTGTCGGATCATCTCCGCCAACACGCGCTGGCCCTCGCGAAGGTCCACAAACACAAGTACCCGCTCACCTTTTTGGTATGCGGGATCCAGAATATCCTTGAAGAGTATCTCGAACCGGGCGGATGTCGCGATAAGCCGATCATGGTCGGCCTGGCTTCCGGGCATTCGCAATGCGGGATGGAACGTCACCTGTCGAAGCGCCTGGAGAGCCTGAAGGGCCGGCACTCTGCGGGACCGCTGACTCTCCAGTACCTCGTCATACGCGGTTGCCTGAGCAGGCGACATCCGGATGCGCCAGGGCTTCACCGTTTTCAGGGGCAAGCCTGTCAGCACACCGGATTTGAAGCGGCGGAGCATCAGGGGAGTGCACGAGCGCTCCCCGACCTGAGCCGGATCGACAAGCCGCGACTTCAGTTCCGACATCTTGTCGGGTGAAGCGTCGTGTCCGAACTCCCTGGCGAAGTCCTTGCCGCTCATTCCAAGGTAGCCAGGCCAAGCGACATCGAGCAGCGTCCAGAGGTCCATGACGCTGTTTTCTATTGGTGTGCCGGTCATGAGGATTGTGAAGTCCGGCTGCTGTGACTTGGCCGCGTTGTTTATCAGCGAGGCCATGCTCTTCATCTTTTGCGCCTCATCATAGACCGCGATGCGGAATCGGACCTTGGCAAACGACGCGTGGTAGTCCCGCAGAGTCTCGTAGGTGGTCAGCACCCAATCAGCTTCCCGCAGAGTGCTGACGTCGAGAACCTGCTGCCCAAGTTGGGTGTCCACGGCACCGGGCACTTTAAGGCGGCCGAGATGTTCGTCGTAGGCCAGTACGGGACGGCCGAGACCCTGCGGGCCGATACGGTCCGCGACCTCCTCGAGCCAGTTGTCCAACAGCTTCTTGGGGGCGACGATAAGCACCGGACGCCTCCCGTCATCTTGGGCACCTCGTATCCAGTGCAGGAAGGCCAGAACCTGGAACGTCTTGCCGAGGCCCATGTCATCAGCCAGGAGGACACCTGGCATACCGCTCAAAAAGGAATGCCGCAGCCATGATATGCCGTCGACCTGATGCGGCATCGGTTCAGTCCGCAGGTCATCCCCAGGTTCAGCTTTCGAGAGGGTTCCTCGCGGATCGCGCAGGCGCGTGCGGATTCCAACGCATCCCGGCCACCTATTCCAACTTGATGGCGGCCACCGTTCCGACTTGATGGCGGCCACCATTCCAAACTGATCCCGGCCACCCTGCCTGTTGAGAGTGCGGGCAACCGGGAAGGAAGATCATC
>NZ_CAJATU010000012.1 GCF_903944925.1 uncultured Rhodopila sp.
CGATGTCGGACGATTTGAAAATACCACTGACTACAGCGAACTGTTTGCGGACTTCATCGGACCATTCCACGATCTATGTGATCTGGATGCTATCGAACCTAGTCTCGATCCTGATCCGGCTGTGGGATATCCGGCCGGCCAGGCACTTGCCCGAGAGCTGCGTGCCGCCGGCAGCAACGGCCTTGTTTACCCCTCGGTCCGTCGCCCAGGGGGAACCTGTCTCGTGGCTTTCCATCCCGTCTTGATCCAAAACATACGGCAAGGCGCGATTTGGCGCCTGGAATGGCAAGGGATGCCAGAACCAATGGTCTCCAAAGTCGCCCGTTGAGATCCGGATCGAGGATGGCGGCAGCCGATCCGCCATAAATCTCGCCTGATTCGCGGCGAAGATTGTGGTGCCGGCGAGTAAGTGAAGCGTTCCGGATTTGACTCCTGACAGCTTCCATCTTCCAGCCGCCGTGCGGGCCAAACTGGCGGCTTATATCAGACGCGGGAATGCCCGTTATGGCGTCTTATACCATGCTATAGGATCCTACATGGTCGATTCCGTCACTGAGGCCCGCAAGCGGCAGATGGCAAGGCTGGACGGCGTCAAGCCGCCGATGCCACGCAAAGCCATGACGCTGGCGAAATCCAAAGCCTACCAGGACGGGGCCGACGCGGAGGCGACACTGCGGGCCTACGCGACCGATGTCGCCAACTTCGAGGCTTGGTGTGCGAAGCACGGCTTCACGGCGATGCCGGCGACGCCCGAAGTCGTCGGCGCCTATCTCGCCGCGGCTGGTGAGGGCTACGCGATGCCGACCTTGCGCCGCCGGGTCGCCGCCATCGCTCGGGCTTGCGGCGTCGCCGGACATCCGCTCGACACCAAACATCCTGCGATCCGCGAGACGCTGCGCGGCATCGGCCGCAAGCACGGCACCCCGGCGCGGCGGGCGGCGGCGCTGACCACGACCGAGGTCCGCAAGCTGTGCCGAGCGTGCGGTACCGGCGTCGCCGGTGCCCGGGATCGCGCGCTGTTCCTGCTCGGCTTTGCCGGGGCAATGCGCCGCTCCGAACTCGTCGGGCTGGATGTAGCACATGTGACCTGGACCGATGACGGCCTGAAACTGCTGATCGAGCGGTCCAAGACGGACAAGCAGGGCGAAGGCGCCGAAATCGCCATTCCGCGCGGCCGGGCCGAGGAAACCTGTCCGGTCGCTGCGCTGAAGGAGTGGCTCGAACTTGCCGAGGTCACCGCCGGGCCGCTGTTCCGCAAGGTCAACCGCGGCGGTGCGGTCGAGAGCGCCCGGTTGAGTGCGGACGGGGTGCGCCAGATCCTGCTCAAGCGCGCCGCCGCGGCCGGTTTGAAGGGCACGCTGGCCGAGCCGGTCAGCCCGCACGGGCTGCGCGCGGGGTTCGTGACGACCGCCTACCGCAACGGAGTGCCGGACGAGGAGATCATGGGGCACACCCGGCACCGGAGCTTGACGACCATGCGTACCTACGTCCGACGGGCCAAGCTCAGCCAGGCCAGCCCGGCGGGCAAACTCGGGCTGTAGTAGATGGCCGCTTGAGTGGGCAGGTTTCTCCAAATTCGGCTGTAGCTCCCGATCACGATGAGAGACTTCCCGGCACATCCGATGCCAGCTATATGACAGCATTGACAGCATGCGCAGCGGGGAATCCTGGTGGCTACTCTTACTGTTCGAAATCTTGACGACGACGTCGTCCGCGCGCTCCGCATTCGCGCCGCCGAGCATGGGCGGTCAGCCGAAGCAGAGCACCGGGAGATCTTGCGCTCGGCGTTGGCCGAGGCTGCGCGGTCATCCCCGCGAGCGGCGGCAGCTGCACGCCTGGCGGAGTTCCGACGTCGTACCGCGGACCGCGGGTCGGCCAGCGCCGCCGAACTCCTCCGAGAATCGCGGATGGGTGAGGCCGGCGACGCGTCTCGGGCGATGGACAGCTAAGGTTGGCACTGGTCGTCGATGCCAGTGTCGCCCTGAAATGGGTTCTACAAGAGCCGGACAGTCATCTCGCGCAGGCGCTGGCCGAGGGCGACGAGACGCTTCTCGTGCCGGACTTTTGGCTGAACGAGGTATGCAACGTCCTGTGGCTCCAGGTGCGCAAGCGTATTTTCTCGCCGGACGAGGCGAGAGAGGGACTGGCCCTGCTTCGAGCCGTCGTTGAACCGACACCCACGGGCGAACTTGAACTGCACGACGTCGCCCTGGACATCGGCCTGGCCACAAACCACTCGACCTACGACACGCTGTATCTGGCCTTCGCGTTAGCCATGGGAGCACGGGCCGTTGTCGTGGCAGACGGTTTGTTTGTGAAGGATATGCAAAGACATCCTGATCCAACGTTGGCGGCCATGCTCCTGCCTCTCGACACCTGGGCGCACGGGCATGGGTTGACCTGACCGCCGCCATGGCCCGACGCGGCGCGCTCTTCCGGCTGGTAACTTTGTCGGCCCTGCAAGCGCGGCGCGGGGGCCGGGGCGCGTGATCGCCTATCTCTGCGTAGCCGTCGGCAGCGCGCTCGGCGGAGTCGGGCGATACGGATTTGGCTTGCTGGCCGCCCGTCTCTGGGGAGAAAGCTTTCCCTGGGGCACCATCGTCATCAACATCGTCGGCAGCTTCATCATCGGCTTCTTCGGCGCACTGACGGCACCGGAGGGACCTCTGCCGGCCGACCCGAACCTCCGCATCTTCGTCATGGTCGGCATCTGCGGCGGTTTCACGACGTTCTCGTCGTTCAGTCTGCAAACCCTGTCCCTGGCGCGCGACGGCAGTTGGCTCCCGGCGATGGGCAATGTGGTGCTATCGGTGACCCTGTGCCTTCTGGCCGTGACCCTCGGGCACCTGGCCGCCGGCTGGATCGGCCTGTTGCAGTCGGAGGCGTCCGCCATGTCTCACTCGATCATTGCCATTCTTGACCGCGCGGAAACCGCACGCCCGGTCCTCGCCGCCGCAGCGCTGGTCGCCGGCAAATTGGGAGACACGCGGATCGAGGCGCTGCACGTGCGTTATGACGCCATGGAAGGCTTCATGCCGACCGAGGAGCTCATGACCGAGGAGCGCCGGCAGGAGATCGACGGTGAGGCCGCCCGGTTGTCAACGCATCTGCGCAGCACCTTCGAGACATGGCGTGCGGAGGGAGGCCTCCGGGAATGGCGGGAGGTCACGGGCGAGACCGCCAAGGTCATCGCCGGCGAAGCCACGAAGGCCGGTCTCATTGTCATCGGTCACGGATCCGGACGCCATCAGGCAGATGCGCAGCAGGCTATCCACGTGGCGCTGTTCGTGTCTCGACTCACGATCTTGCTGGTGCCCCCGGCCGTTCCGGTGTCGCTCGGACGTGTCGTCGCGATCGCCTGGAAGCCGAGCGACGCGACCAACCGGGCGATCGAGGCGGCGCTCCCGATGCTGCTGCATGCCGAGCGAGTCAGCGTCTTAATCGAGACGGGTGACGGCGAAACGGCGCCCGTCGAGCTGCTCGACAAGCTGCGACGGGCTGGGATCGCCGCGGATGTGGTGCGATTCCGGGCCCAAGATGTGTCGGTTGGCGAGGCGCTGATCGCTCGGGCACATGAGGTTGGCGCCGATCTGCTGGTGATGGGAGCCTATACGCACAGCCGGCTGAGGGAGTTCCTCTTGGGGGGTGCAACGCGTGAAGTTCTTGCGGCGGCCGATCTTCCGGTGTTGATGCATCATTGAGCCGCAACGATCCCGTGCCCGGGGAGGCAACCGATTTCGACGTCAGGCAGTGGTGGGGCATTCGCACCGGCCGGTGCGCCGGCGGCCGGTGGATCTTCCGCCGCCGATCTGACCGCATTGCTTGCGGCGATACCGGCGGCGGTGCCCGCGCCGTCCGCCAACCAGGCACGATCGCTGCGTCAGATAGGCATCCTGGGACAGCGGCTGTCAGCGGATCGATTTCAGGTGGCCGTGCTCGGCCAGTTCAAGCGCGGCAAGAGCACGCTGCTCAACGCACTCCTCGGCATGCCGCTGTTGCCAACCGGGGTCGTGCCGGTAACCGCGATCCCGACATTCATCGCGGCTGGACCGGCGCCGGAACTGCGCGTGACCGGCGGCTCGGGCGAGGCGCGCGCGCTTCCGGTCACCGGACTGGACGATCTGCGGGTACAGCTTGAGGCGCTGGTCACCGAAACCGGAAATCCCGGCAATCGCCTGGCGATAAGCCGCGTCGAGGTGGATGTTCCGGCCGCACTGCTACGCGGCGGCGTCGTGCTGATCGATACTCCGGGCGTCGGCTCGACGTTCCACCACAACACGGCGACCGCGGACGCGGTGCTTCCCGACTGCGATGCCTGTCTGTTTGTCGTGTCCGCCGACCCGCCGATAACGGAAGTCGAGATCGCCTACCTGTTGCGGATCAAACAGCATGTCGCCCGCATCATCGTCGTGCTGAACAAGATCGACGCGATCGAGCCGGCCGATCGGCCTGTCGCCGAGGACTTCCTGCGCGGCGTGCTGGCGGAGCAGGCCGGTCTGTCCGCCCCGATCTTCTGTGTTTCCGCCCGTGCCGCCGTCCGCGCGCAGGCGGACGCTGATACCCTGGCGTTCGACCGCAGCGGACTGGTGGAGCTGGAGCTTCACCTGGGGACCATCCTCACCCGGGAAAAGCGCGGCTTGCTGCGGCAGGCCGTCGCTCGGAAAGCGGTTGATCTGATCGGCGACATCGTTCTTGAGATGGAGCTTGTGCTCCGATCGCTGCGTCTGCCGGCCGCGGATCTCGAACAGCGCCTGGACGTGTTCGGCCGGGCGGAGACGCAATTCGATGCCAGCTGCAAGGCGACGCACGATTTGCTGGCGGGAGACCGGGTAAGAACCGTTGAACGCCTGGAGGGGATCGTTCAGCGCCTCCGCGCGGATGCCATCGCGGCGATGCGCACCGAATTGGACCGGGTCCTTGTCGCCGGAGGCGACGCAGAACAGGTCCGTTCCGCTTTGGCCGGGCTGGCGCAACGCTTCTTCGACGCCAGTCTCGGGCGGCTGGCCGATCAGATGAGGGCCTGTATCGCCGAGGCTCTGAGCGCCCACCAGGAACGGGCCGACGAGCTGATCGGCCTGGTGAGGCGGACGGCAGCGGAGCTTCTGGACATTCCCTATCGTGCGCCGGCAGCCGGCGAGGCGTTCGAGGAGCGCCACCAGCCCGGTTGGATCGCGAGCGGCCGGACGGAGACGGTTGTCCCATTCAAATCCGGATCGTTGGATAGGTTGTTGCCCGACGCGGTTCGCCGCGCGCGCCTCGCTGGCCGGCTGATGGCCGAAGCCGAGGTGCTGGTGACGCGGAACGTGGAGAAACTGCGTTGGGCGATGCTCCGCAATGTTGACGATGCCTTCAGACGGTTTGCCGCGGACCTGGACGATCGCATGGCGATGGCGTTGGCCGCCACGAAAGGTGCGATGCAGGCCGCGCTCGACCGGCGCCGGGAGGTCGCCGATCGGCTGGGGCCGGAGATCGAGGGCAGGCTCGGCGCGCTGAGACGGCTGGATGAGATCCAAACCGCGCTGAAGGCCATCATGGCGCCGGACGACAAGGTTCCCCATGCACCGGATCGGTGATCGGAAGTTTCTGCACGCCTGGCAACGAATCCGGACGGCAAGCCAGCCGGATCCCGACGCCATGATCTGGAAAATCGGCGATGTTGTCTGCCGCCGGCACCGGCACAGCCTGATGTGCCCGGATCACCGGATCATTGTCGACGTCTGCCATCTGGAGCATGGCGGCGGGGGCGCCTATTGGCACGTCATCGTCACGGCGGAGCATTGGTGGGACAATCGCCGGGCGCCGATCCGGGACCAGCTCTGGGCATCGCATCTGGCGGGTTCCCGGGAGCATGCCCTGTCCTGGTTCCTCGAGAAGGCGGCGGCGTTCGAAACGCGGGACCGCTTGAGCGGCGACGATCAATCCGGGCCATGAGCAGCAACCGTGCCATCAACCGGCGGAGCGTGCACGGAGCGAAAAATGCTGTCGTAAAGATCCTCTCCGAAACTTGTTCGCAAAGGTTCGCCCTCAAGCAGCCTGAAGGTACGGGCGCCGCCTTCCTGCCTTTCGGCGCGTAGAAACAGGGCGTTGTCCATGTTTCTCTCATGCAAGCCGCGCGCGAGCTCGTACAGATGGGTCACGCAAATGATCCTGGCCCGCGCGTCCAGCAATGCGGACAGAATCTGCCGCGCGATCTCCGAACCCTCGCGCTCGTTTGTCGCCGAGAATGACTCATTGAACAGTATCATTGGATGCGGCGTGATATGATCGATGATGTCGCTCATGCGGCTGAGTTCCTCGTCAAGCTTGCCGCTTTTCATGCCGGTATCCTCCTCACGCTTGTAGTGCGTGAAAATTCCGTCGCAGACACTGGAACAGAACGAATCGGCCGCCACGAACATGCCGCATTGCGTCATCAGTTGCGCCAGGCCGGCGCTGCGCAGGAAGGTCGATTTGCCGCCCTGGTTGGCGCCCGTGACGATCAGCAGTTCCTTCCCGTCGGCGTTCGCGTCATTGCCGACCACGGGGTGGCCGATGCTGAGCGCGAGGCAGATATCGTACAGACCTCGGAACGACAACCGGCGCTGATCCGCGGGCGCCGGTGACGGGAAACCGGCCGGGTATCCCTTCCGGGTAAGCTCGTCGTGCAGGTTCACGCAACCGACGTAGAAAGCCAGCTCCGTCCGTAGCATGATGAAGAAGCTCCGCATGTGCTCCGCCGATTGACCCACCGCGTCGGCCACGCGGCTGATCCCCTGGTCACGCAGTTCCGACAGCGCTCTGGCACCGGCGTCGTCGCGGGGATGCAGCGTATAGCCGAAGCTCGGCGGTTGCTGCGTGAGCAGCCGCGTCAGCCAGTTTTGCCGCCGCTCGGGCGGCTGGCGGATGATGTAACGGTCCCCCTTGGCGCCCTTGCCCAACGCGGCGCTGAACAGCACGCCGCGGCGGAATTTCAATTGCTTCAGGTGACGCTGGACGGAGGCGAGGTACTCGTCGCTCAATTCGCGTTTCAGCATGGCGAAGAATGTGGTCCAGCCATCCGAGCCGAACGCGCTGGCGAATGTATCGGTGATTTGCCTCAGCGCCCTCAGCATGCCGGAGAACGTCTCCATCAGCTCGACCGAGTAGCGCAGGACGGAATCCGGAGACCGCGCGAGGAACCCGAGATGGTGCTTCTTCTGCGCCTCCATCGCTCCGACGGCGACGGTGTAGAGCCGGCGGACCACAGTTGGATGCGCCAGGCAATCTCGCAGCACATCCTGGCGGTAGAGAATTGCCTCGCGGCCGTGGCCAAAGCCTTGCAGGACGACCTTCCTGGAGACATCGAAGACGAACGGGTCGCCGCGGGCCATCGCGGTGAACAGGGTGTTCAGCGATAAATCCTGAACCAGCGCAGCCTCGTTCCACGGCAAGGGCCGTTCGATGTCGGCGTCCCGATCCCGGTAAAGCAGATGCGCTTTCACCGGCCCACGCGCTCCTTGATCATGCCGTAGGTCAGGCGATGCTTCTCCGCGATCGACATCGCGTAGGAAAGGCCGTCCGCGGGCCGCCTGACGACTTTGTAGGTTCGTTCCGCCGCCCGGCCGGGGTCGACGGCACTGACCATGCTGACGGTCTGCGCGCTCAAGGACGCCAGTTCGTCGAGGAATGTCACCCAGACGCACAACAGGTCCAGGTCCATGATCTGCGTTGCAATCTGCTTACTGAGCAGAATGGCGTCCTGCAGCGTGGTGGAGGTGAAAATCTCATTCATGATGACAATGCTGTCCGGCGTGGCACGCTCCAGGATTCGGTGAACTCTGACCAGGTCGTCCTGCAGCTTACCGCGAAGCGTATCGATGCTTTCCTCCTTTTCGAAATGCGTGAACAGCGCGTCGAACAGGAACAGTTGCGCCTCCTTGCCCGGGACCGGGCAACCGAGGCTGGCAAGATAATGCAACTGCCCGAATGTACGGGCGAATGTCGTCTTGCCGCCCTGGTTCGGCCCGGAAACGACGATGATTCGTTCCCGATCCTTGATATGGAAATCATTGCAAACAGGGACGGCTCTTTCGCCGAGCAACTTGCGCGCGAGCGCGAGATCGAAGCCCTGAAAGCTATAGATTTCCTTGCTGGTCCCGGTGACACGCGGATAGCAAAACAGCAAGCCGGCGTGTTTGAAAGCGGCGATATGCTCCAGATAGGCAACGTAGAACTGGATCTCGCGGTCGAACGCCATGATCCCGGGGTCCCGGTATTCTTTGTTCGCCGCGTAGAAATTTGTCAGCGCGATGAAAGTCCCGGGATACAGCAAACCGACAAGCTCGAGGACCTTGGCTTCGATGTGGTTCATATCGGGCGATTCACTGAATTTGAAGGTGTGGCCTTCGACCTCGCGCTGCTTGAACCTTTCGAATGTCGCTTCGACATCGGCGGTATAGTCCGGTTCGCCTGCGAATTTATGGACCCGGAGGTGAGGGCTGTCGACCAGCACGCAGTACTCGATCGACGCCACATCGGCCAGCAGATCCTTGGTTTGTCCGGTCAACGAGGTGAAGTGCTCGGACACCGCATAGCCGGCTGCATAATCCCGGAAGGCGGCCAGGCCGCGGGATGAGAAGATCTCCCCCGACAGATCCCGGGTCAGGCGATTTACGGCATCGCAGTAAATCTCGACCGCATCCAGGAACCAGAGCTCCTTCTGTTCCCGGTATCGCAGTTTGTCGGACTGGACCAAATGCCGGCGCATCGCCTGCATGCTGTTGGCAAAGGTCTTGATAATCCCGAGCAGGCGGCTGTCTTCGAGCGCCTGCATGACTTCGTGCCGGTAGGCTATGGCGTCGATGTCGCGCAGCGGCGCATGGAAAAATGGCTTGAGGTCATAGCCCTCTTTGCCGGTCGTGATCGCGTCGACGATCTGATCGAGATTGAGGTCGGCAAAATAGTCCGGTGCCACGGGCGACACGTCCGGCGCTCGATCCTCAGCGCTTCGAAACAGGATGCTGTGGAAGATCATCGGCCGACATTCACGCATCCGCCCCGGTGCTATCAAGCCGGCCGCCCGGCGGGATGAACGCCGCCGGCGCGCCAACCAGCGCTCGCGATCCGCGATGCGCCGCACCGAGTTCCTCCTTGTTGAAGGCCCAGCCCCTGGCGGCATCCTGCTTCAACGCGAACCGGCGCATGTCATCGGCGAACCGCTCGAGAATATCCGCCTGCCGCGACAAAAACGCATCCCGCGCCGGACCATCCAGCAAAACGGACAGAACCGCCGGGAGATGCGGCAGGCAGATCGCCGGAAACCGCCGCGGTGTTATCGGTCCGGCCACGGCCAGGGTGGACGCCACCAGCGCGGTGGCCTTCGCTCTTGCGGTCGCGGCGACTTCGCAGACCGGACAATGCAGCGCATCCGGCAGCATGTGCTCCACCGCCTCGCACAGAAGTTCGGCTCTGCCCGCCGCCGCGGCGCGCAGGCGCGCCGCCTGCGATTCCAGTACCGGGGCAAAGGCGGCGCAGACCTCGCGCGGTGCGGCGACTTTCTCAAACTGCCAGTCATGCGTGCCGCACAGGCCCCGGCGTGCGGCCAGGTCCGTCCGGGTTGCCGGATCGCGGCCAAGCCGGGCCTGATAGCCCATCATGAAGTCGGCAACGGCAATCTCGATCCGCACGCAGACCTCGCAGGGCGGGATATCGGATGCGAGTTCCGGCTCGGTCTGCACCGCCGGGACGACGCGCGCACCGATCGAGGCGCGCAGTGCATCCAGGCGCGCAACAGCGCCAGCGTCCGGCGCCACCATCTCGCCAACGCGGGCGCACATCGCCAGCAGGAACTCCTGCCGCCTGCCGCTGACCAGAAAGCCGATCAGGGCCTGTTCCAGCGCGGATACGCCGCTGGTAGCGAGCCCGGCCCGGTTGGCCGCCAGCTTCGCCGCCAGGGCGTTGCGGGCGGAGAGCGGGAAGACCTCCTGCCGGGCGTCGCCGAACACGCTGCGTACTTGTCCGGTGACGTGTGCCAGCACCTCCGCCCGTTCAGCCGCGGTCACCGCGTCCTGCTTGTTGATCGCGATAAACACCCGCCGGTTCAGGCGCCGGGCGGAGCGCAGCACCGCGATCTCCTCCTCCGACAGCGGACTGTCGAAGCTGGTGACCAGGATCAGCGCATCCGCCTCCGGCATGAAGGCTTCGGTCGCCCTCGTGTTCTCGGGGATCGAGGACCCCAGGCCCGGCGTATCAACAAAATGAAAGCCGTGCCGAAGGATCGGCGCCGGTACCTGCACCTCCGCCAGCTCGATGCGGCGGGCGTTGCCGGGATTGCCGCGCTCGGTGACGCAGTCGGCAAGCTGGTCGAGCCGGATGTCCTCGATCAGGCCGCTGCCGCGAAAATGCAGCGTCACCCGTTCCTCGCTGCCATAGGTCACGGTGGTGATCACGGAGGTCAGCGGCACCACGCCCGTCGGCAGCCGATCCATGCCGAGGATGGCGTTCATCAGCGAACTTTTGCCGCGGCTGAAGCGGCCGACAACGACGAGGTTGAAGCGGTCTTCCGCGAGGCGCGCGAACAGGTCCAGCCGGCGCTGGAACTGAGCGGCGTCCCGCGGAAGCGTGTTCAGGATCTCCGCCAGTTCGAACTTGACGCGTTCGTATGCGCGCAGATCCATGCCCGTTCCGATCTTCGAGGTCTATCCGCGCGCAGCCAGGGCGCTGACAAACTCGGCCGCCGACCCGAGTTCGGCTTCGATTTCGAGCAGCCGGTTGTATTTCGCGATGCGCTCGCTGCGCGACGCCGAACCGGTCTTGATCTGGCCGCCACCCATCGCGACGGCGAAGTCCGCCATGAAGCTGTCCTCAGTTTCTCCCGAGCGATGCGAAATCACGTAACGCCAGCCGGCATCCCGGGTGACCGCGATGGCCTGGATAGTCTCCGTAACGGTGCCGATCTGGTTGAGCTTGATCAGCACGGCGTTGGCGGCCTTTTCGGCGATGCCGCGGCGCACGAAGGCGGGGTTGGTAACGAAAATGTCATCGCCGACGATCTGCACCCGGCCGCCCAGCTTCGCCGTCTGGCGCGTGAAACCAGCCCAGTCATTCTCGTCGAGGCCGTCTTCCAGCGAGACGATCGGGTAGGTGTCGAGCCAACGGGTGAAAAGCTCAGTCATCTCGTCACTGGTCTTGCGGCCCTGGCCCGACTTGGCCAGGTCATAGCCACCATCCGTGAAGAAGGAGCTGGCGGCCGGGTCGAGCGCGATGGCGACGTCCTTGCCCGGCTTGTAGCCGGCGGCCTGGATCGCCTCGACAATCAGTTCGCAGGCTTCCTCGTTGCTGCGCAGGTTCGGTGCGAAACCGCCTTCGTCGCCGACGGACGTGGCGTAGCCCTTCTTGTGCAGGATCTTCGCCAATGCATGAAACGTCTCGGACCCATAGCGCAGCGCCTCGGCGAAACTCGGCGCGCCGATCGGCATCAGCATGAATTCCTGGAAGTCCACGCTGTTGTCGGCATGCTTGCCGCCGTTGAGCACGTTCATCATCGGCACCGGCAGCCGGGTTGCGCCGGGGCCGCCGAGATAGGCATACAACGGCAACCCGGCCGCCTGTGCCGCGGCGCGCGCGACGGCCATGGACACGCCGAGGATCGCGTTGGCGCCGAGTTTCGCCTTGTTGGGCGTGCCGTCGAGCGCAATCAGCAGCCCATCGATCTCGGCCTGCCGGGCAGGGTCAAGGCCGATGAGCTTCGGGGCGATCACATTGTTGACGTTGGCGACCGCCTTCAGCACCCCCTTGCCGCCGTAACGCGCCTTGTCGCCGTCGCGCAGTTCGACCGCCTCATTGGCGCCGGTCGAGGCGCCCGACGGGACCGAGGCGGACACCCTAATGCCGTCCGCCAGCGTGACGAAGACCCGGACTGTCGGGTTGCCGCGCGAGTCCAGGATTTCGATGGCACTTACGCCGGAAATGCGTGCTGTCATGGTTTCTCTCCCCGGTAAAACTCTAATATTCATTGGCACCAATTATCAGTTGAGCCTGGCGGTGCCGTATTGGCCGACTGCGACATTACCACGGCTTTCCAACCAGGGCACGTCGTCAATTCGAGACCCGCCCCACGAAACCTCCGAGTTGGAGAAGCGGTGCCGGTGGAACATTGCAGCTATCGAAGGTATCGGTATCGCCACCTGTTGCTGGAACGATCAACGGCGCCTACAGTCGAGCCGCTACTGGGGATGGGGTTCCCCATAACCGCCCGCAAGGGCTGATGACTCCTACCGCGCGAGAGCATCCGCGGTTGGACTCTGTCCGAATTCCGACAGAACCCGCCGTAAGGCGATTTTTGCCCGCTCTTGTGCTCCGTAGGTGGTGAGCGACGGAGTTGGCATGTGGATCGCCAGAACAGACATCGCGCCGCGGGAATGTGGCGCACCCGGGCGAAATCTCCGGCCAGTTCCTGGCTTACTGCCGAGTTTCCTTCTGATGCGGTTATGACACGCGCTCATTGTCTCATAACGGCGCCGCTCCGGCGGGCCAAGGGTGGCACAGGAGCCGTAACTCAAGTCCGCATCCGCTTTTGGCTCAGGCAAAACGGATCCGCGGGCCAATGAACAGGGTTTCGCACCGTGCGGGACTCACGCTGGCAGCGCCTCGCACTTGGAGGTGCCGGCAGCTCCCAAATCCCTCAATGACAAAAGGATTGCAAAAATGGCGGCCGTAGAAAGCTCAAGCAGCGACGTGAGCAAAGTGCTGAAGCTGATCAGTGACAATTCCATTGAGTATGTGGATCTGAGATTCACCGATCCTCGCGGCAAGTGGCAGCATCAGGCAATGCACGTCTCCACCATGGGAGAAGAGGCATTCCGTGACGGGATCATGTTCGACGGATCCTCCATCGCCGGCTGGAAGGCGATCAACGAGAGCGACATGATCCTGATGCCGGATGCGACCTCGGCGGTGATGGACCCGTTCGCCGCCAGGCCCAGCCTGATTCTGTTCTGCGACATCGTGGAACCTGAGACCGGACAGTTCTACGCGCGTGACCCGCGCGCAACCGCGAAGCTGGCCGAGGCCTATGTGAAGTCGAGCGGTGTCGGCGACACCGTGTTCATCGGCCCGGAGGCCGAGTTCTTCATCTTTGACAGTGTGAGGTACGGAACCGGCGGCAATTTTGCCACTTATCAGGTCGACAGCGTTGAAGGTCCCGGAGCCTCTCTGAAGGACTATCCCGAAGGCAATATGGGCCATCGCCCGGCCGTCAAGGGCGGCTACTTCCCGGTCCCGCCGGTTGATGGCGACAGCGACCTGCGCGCCGAAATGCTCTCGACCATGGGCAAAATGGGCCTGACAATTGAAAAGCACCACCACGAAGTGGCCCAGTCGCAGCACGAACTCGGCATCAAGTTCGGTTCGCTCACAGCAATGGCCGACCAGATGCAAATATTCAAGTACGTCGTGCACAACGTTGCGCAGGCCAACGGCAAGACGGCAACGTTCATGCCGAAGCCGATCTATGGCGATAACGGTTCGGGGATGCACACCCATTTCTCGATCTGGAAGGCGGGCAAGCCGGTGTTCGGCGGAACCGGATACGCGGATCTGTCGGAGACATGCCTGTATGCCATTGGCGGCATCATCAAACACGCCAAGGCGATCAACGCGTTCACCAATCCTTCGACGAACAGCTACAAGCGCCTGATCCCCGGGTTCGAGGCGCCCGTGCTGCTGGCCTATTCAGCCCGCAACCGCTCCGCTTCCTGTCGCATTCCGCACGCGACCAACCCGAAAGCGAAGCGTATCGAGGTACGCTTTCCAGACCCGACGGCCAACCCGTATCTGGCGTTTGCCGCTCTGACCATGGCTGCACTGGACGGGATCAAGAACAAGATCCATCCCGGCGACCCGATGGACAAGGATCTCTACGACCTGCCTCCCGAGGAACTGGCCGGCATTCCGACGGTGTGCGGCAGCCTGCGGGAGGCCCTGGGCGCGCTGGCCGGGGACCACGAGTTTCTGTTGGCAGGCGGCGTGTTCAGCACCGGTCAGATCGAAGGCTATATCGAACTGAAATGGGCCGAGGTCTATCGCTTCGAACACACCCCGCATCCGGTAGAGTTCGAGATGTACTATTCGGTCTGATCAGACCAGCCACTGAGAACGAAATCCCGCCGTGCGATGCGGCGGGGTTTCACTTCGGATTTGACAATTGAAGATAGCACGGCTCCAGGGCAGCCGTGTCCGTCGGACAGTCCAATTGCCGAGGTCGCCGAACAAATCGCGTCCTTGGATCTGCTCGCCCGGGCCAAGCCGCCGCCACCTCGCAGTGAAGGTGTTGGCATGATCGGCACGGTTTGGACCCGACCGAGGATTTTGGGCGCTGGCTGTAACGAGACACCTGTGCTATAGGTATAGTTTGAGGCTATCGCTTACCCGGCGGCCCTCAGGAGCGACCCAACAGCCTGATCTGCCGCCGATGTTGGAATTCATGTGTGCGTGCAGTGTCTCTGCCGATCCTGCATGCGAAACCAACGGCAGGAGGGCAATGGCTATGCCAGGCGTCATCCTTGCTATGCTCGACCATCCCGAGGCGGCCACCGGCTTGCTGACCGCCGCCCGGCGTCTCGCGGAACTTGCCGGGGGAGCCCGGATCAACGTCCTGGTGGCGCGGGTTCCGCCCGCCTCGACCATCCTTTCGACCGAGGAGGTCCTGACCCGCGACAAGGCGGCCCGCCTGCGGGCCGGAGAAACAGCCAGGAGCGCCGCCTTGAGGGCGATCTTCGACTCATGGATCGCGACGGACGGCCGCGCGGAATGGTTGGACATCGAGGCTGGTGCGCGAGACCTTGTGCTCGAATGGGGCAGACGAGCCGACCTGATTGTTCTGGAGCGACCGGGACAGCATCAATACGGCACCGCATGGCAGGCGCTTCCCGCCGCCCTGTTCGACACCGATCGACCCGTCGTCATCATCCCTCCCATCCCGGCGCCGCCATTCGGGCAGCGCGTCGCGATCGCATGGCGCGACGATCCGCACGCCACGCGAGCCGTTTTATCGGTCCTGCGTTACACGACACCCGGGATCGACATCCACCTGCTCGCCGGCGTGCGGCCCGACTCCCGAAAGCCGCACATCCCTGCCATTCTGCTGGAACACGGCGTGACGGCACACCTGGAGACCATTCCAATCGGCGATGGGCCGTTCGGACCGACCTTGCTGGCCAGGGCGCGTGCCATCGGCGCCGACATGCTTGTGATGGGCGCGTATGCGCACAGCCCGTGGCGTCAACTGATCCTGGGAGGGGTAACGCGCTGGATGCTCGCGCACGCCGATCTCCCGGTGCTTATGCGTCATTAGGAGATGGTCATGGCAGACGTCATTCTTGCCGTGCTTGGACGCCGCGAGACGGCACACTCGGTGCTGGACGCCGCACGGTGCCTGGCGGGTCTCGCTCGGGCCGGTGTCATTGTGCTTGCGGTCGACACGCCGCCGCCGGGCAACCCCCTCGCCGCTGAAGCCTTGATGGCGGAAGTCGGGGATGTCGAGGGAGTGCTGAAGCGCGACCGCCGGCGGATCGCCTCGCTCAAGTTCGCCTTCGATGCCTGGGCAAATGGTGCGCGTGAGGCCGGCATCACGGTGCAATGGGCCGAAGTCGAGGGTTCCGCGAGCGTCGTCGTCGAGGAGCGTGGGCGCCGGGCCGACTACATCGTCATCGCCCAGCCGGCTCCGGACGATGATGCCCCGACGCGGCATGAGTTCCAGGCGGCGTTGTTTCACACCGAACGGCCGGTGCTGGTCGTGCCCAAGGGCAAATCAACGCCGTTCGGACGCAACGTCGCGATTGCCTGGCGGGACGACAGCCGTACGGCAAAAGCGCTGATCCCGGCGCTGCGCGTATTGGGATCGGCCGAGCAGGTTCACCTGCTGGCGGGCGTTCGCAAAGGCGCGACAGCTCCCGGTATTCCGGTGGTGCTCCAGGATCACGGGATCGCCGCCAGGCTGCACATCTTGCCGATCGGGCAGGACCCGTTCGGCAAGTTGCTGCTGGGGACGCTGCACGAACTCGGCGCCGATATGCTGGTGATGGGCGCCTACGCCCACACACCGCTGCGCGAGATGATCTTCGGCGGCGTGACCCGCTATATGTTCGAGCATGCCGACGTGCCGGTGCTGATGCGGCATTGAAGAACCCCAGGGGACCCTGGCAACACCCCCCGGCAAGATGTCTTGAACGGAATGGATGATCGCCTTAGTCTCTCGATGTACCAGGGGATGGGGTTCCCCAAAACTGCCCGTCCGGGCTGATGACCCCTACCGCTGAAACAATGCGGTGGGGATGGCTGTCTCCTTCGTATCCAAGTTGATCCCCGCCGCGGAACGGTAAGGAGAGCATCATGGCCTCGGTCTGGTTGGCATCATCCCTGTGGATCGGCCTTGCGCTGGTCGCCTCCGTTTTGTCGATCTGGGTCTCGGTCTCCGTGGCGCTGGTCGAGATCGTCGTCGGCGCCGTCGCCGGCAACCTGGTCGGCCTGCCGATAGCGCCTTGGGTGAATTTCCTGGCCGGGTTCGGCGCCATCCTGCTGACCTTCCTGGCCGGAGCCGAAATCGATCCGACGGTGATCCGCAAGCACTTCTGGTCCAGCATGAGCATTGGCGTGGTCAGCTTCTTCGCGCCGTTTCTGGGCGTTTTGTTCCTGGCCCGGTATGCCGCCGGCTGGCCGTGGCCGCAGGCGGAGATCGCCGGAATATCGCTGTCCACGACCTCGGTCGCGGTTGTCTACGCGGTGATGGTGGAGACCGGGTTCAACCGGACGGATTTGGGGAAAATCATCCTCGCGGCGTGCTTCGTGACGGATCTCGGCACGGTGCTGGCGCTCGGGCTGCTGTTCGCGAACTACAATGTGTGGCTGGCGACGTTCGTCGGCGTCACGGCGGTGGCGCTGTTCCTGATCCCCCGTTTTGCGCCGCAGATCTTCGCAGCACTTGGTGAGCGGGTGAGCGAGCCGCAGACCAAGTTCGTGGCGCTGGTGCTGCTGTTCCTCGGCGGCTTGGCCAGCGTCGCCGGCAGCGAGGCGGTGCTGCCAGCCTATCTGGTGGGCATCGCCCTGGCGCCGACATTCGCCAAGGACCGGGAGCTGCCGCACCGGCTGCGGATCGTCGCGTTTTCGATCCTGACGCCGTTTTATTTCCTCAAGGCGGGGTCGCTGGTGGATGCGAAATCGGTCGTCGCCGGAGGAGCGCTGATCCTGTTCTTTCTGGCGATCAAGATCGTGACCAAGTTCGCCGGCATCCTGCCGGTGACGCGGCTGTTCAAGTTCAAGCCGCGGGACGGGATGTATACGACGCTGCTGATGTCCACCGGGCTGACATTCGGCAGTATCTCGGCGCTGTACGGGCTGACCAACGGGATCATCGACCAGCAGCAGTATACGATCTTGGTGACGGCAGTGATCCTGAGCGCGGTGGTGCCGACGATGATCGCGCAGCGGTGGTTTTTGCCGACCGACAAGCCCGCCGAGGCGTCGAGTGGCCAACCCGCATTTGACGCTAATACCTCTGTTGGTTCGGCTACCGCCCCTGGTCGATAGGCGACTTGGTCGAACCGGCACCGACGCCATTTCTATTGGTAATCTACACCGTGTGTAATGTTTGTCACTTACAAATACCGCATGATTGCCTATTCTGTTAAGTCGCCTGACTGTCTGTCTGACCGCATAATGTCCGTTTACGGTAAGTCGGCCGGGCGGGACGCGTGACAGCGTCGGCAGCCCCGGCGTGCGCGCCTTCGGACTTCACCGGCCGGCGGCCTCGACCCGCCTATTCACCCTCCCACGCCCGCGCCAGACGTCCCAAACGTCCCAGGCCCGTTGAGCGCCGCCGCTTGAGTTCCTGACGCAGCGCTGCGGCTTCCTCCATCGCCGCCTTCTGAGCCACCCGGGCCTCCGCCAGCGCCGCCTCCGCCTTGTCGGCCCTGGCCCGCTCCCGTTCGAGCTGGCCGCCAAGCGTCGTCAGCGCCGTCGTCAGCGCCCCAAGCGCTGCGGATGTGTCCACAGGATCGCCGGATGACCTGGTTCGCCTGACCGGACGACCGTCGGATGGGCCACCGACCGGGACGAGATTGCCGGGGTCCGCCGCGAGCCGGATCAGCTGGCCCTTGGAGAGCGATACCGCCTGACCGTTCGGATTGCCGTCTCGATTTGCCATGGGTAACCCTGTTCACCTCTCACCGCTGCCGCCAACCGAAACCGACGTCCGCCGGCACTACACGGCGTTCTTCAGTTCCTTGGCCGGCCGGAACGCGATCTTCTTGCTCACGGCGACCGCGACGGCTTCGCCCGTCGCCGGGTTGCGCGCGGTGCGCGCCGGCCGGTCTCGCACCTGCAGGATGCCGAGGCCGCTCAGGCGGATTTTGTCCCCCTTGACGAGTTGCCGGGTGATGAGCGCAACGAAATCGTCCAGGACGGATTCGGCGGCCTTTTTTGACAGGTCATGCCCCTCCGCCAGTTCGGCGGCGATATGCTTCAGCGTGATGGTGATTTGCGGCGCGACCTTTGCCGGAACCGCCTTCTTGGCGGGTGCAGCGGCCTTTTTTGCGGGCGCCGCAGTCTTGCCTGCCGATGCGGCGGCTTTCCCGGTGGCCGGGGCAGCCGTTTTCGCGGCAACCTTCGCCGGCGCTGCGGTCTTCCTGGCGGCAGGGGCCGGTTTCTTGGCTGGCGGCATCATGATCTCCCGGGAAAAGCTTGCATCGCGGCAACCTGCTCGCATCGCCCCGATTCGGACAACCACGGCCGCCGCCGCGCGCAACCCCCGATCGGCCTGATCGTCAGTATTTTCCCGGCATCTCGGGCAACGGGGGCGCAGACCGTCATCGATCCAGTCGATGCAGCCTCTCCGGCGGGTTCGGCTACGGTCCCGCTCTCAAGCTGGCCGCCGTCGCCTCGTTCCCGCATCGCCTCCACGCGGCCCCGTATACGGAGGCCGCGAGTGTCCACTTTGGCAATTCGATCTGCCGAGAGTATGATCACCCATCGATGAAAGCAAACACCGTGGCATTTGGCAGACCCTCCGACCCGGACCCGACGGCACCCTCGTTGAACGATCCGATGAAAGCTGCGCACCAGGTCATCCGGTCGCAGGCCGCCCGGGACTATGCGGAACGCGAGCTTGTCCATGCCGAGGCAACCATCCAGGAACTCCGCAC
>NZ_CAJATU010000013.1 GCF_903944925.1 uncultured Rhodopila sp.
ACAACCGCCGCGGCACGACGATCCGCTTCAAGCCGGATCCGCAGATTTTCGGCGCGCTGGCCTGGGTGCCGAGCCGGCTGTACCGGCTGTGCCGCTCAAAAGCCTATCTGTTCCGCGGCGTGGAAATCCGCTGGAGCTGTGCCCCCGCTTTGCTGAAGGGCGGCAAGGACGATGTCCCGGCGGAAGCCGTGCTGCACTTCCCCGGCGGCCTGCGCGACAGCCTGCAGGACGATATCAACGGCGCCGCCAAGGTGCTGCCGCAGATCTGGGGGGGCGAGGCCGCCCTGCCCGGCGAGGCCACCGGCAAGCTGGAATGGGCCGTGGTGTGGCTGGAGGAGGGTGACGGCTTCCTGCACTCCTACTGCAACACCGTCCCGACCATCCAGGGCGGCACGCATGAGGCGGGGTTCCGCTCGGCCCTGGTGAAGGGTCTGCGCGCCTGGGGCGAGCAGCGCGGCAACAAGCGGGCGGCGCAGATCACCGCCGAGGACGTGCTCAACCCGATCGCGGCGAAGATGTCGCTGTTCCTGCGCGATCCGCAGTTCCAGGGGCAGACCAAGGAGAAGCTGACCAACGCCGAGGCGACCCGGCTGGTGGAAGGCGCGCTGCGCGACCGCTTCGACCATTTCCTCGCCGGCGATCCGAACTCCGCCGACAACCTGCTGGCCTTCGTCATTGAGCGCGCCGAGGAGCGCATCCGCCGCAAGGAGAACAAGGATACCGCGCGGAAGTCGCCGACGCGGCGGCTGCGGTTGCCCGGCAAGCTGACCGACTGCACGCGGGAGAACGCGGCGGAGACGGAAATCTTCCTGGTCGAGGGCGACTCGGCCGGCGGTTCGGCGAAACAGGCGCGGAATCGCGAAACCCAGGCGGTGCTGCCGTTGCGGGGCAAGATCCTGAACGTGGCGAGCGCCTCGGCCGACAAGCTGCGGCAGAACCAGGAGCTGAAGGATCTGATCGAGGCGCTGGGCTGCGGTGTCGGCGACCGGTTCGACCGGACCAAACTGCGCTACGGCCGGGTGATCATCATGACGGACGCCGACGTGGACGGCGCGCATATCGCCTCGCTGCTGATGACCTTCTTCTACCGGGAGCTGCCGGAGCTGGTTCGCTATGGGCACATCTACCTGGCGCAGCCGCCGCTGTACCGGCTGACGCAGGGGGCGCGGTCGATCTACGCGATGGACGACGCCGATCGGGAACAGAAGATGCGGCGGGCGTTCAAGGTCGGCAGCAAGGTGGAGGTGAGCCGCTTCAAGGGACTGGGCGAGATGCCGCCGGCGCAATTGAAGGAAACCACAATGGACCCGTCGAAGCGGACATTGCTGAAGGTGATGGCGATCCCTGAGCAGCGGGCGGAGACCAACGAACTCGTGGAAAGCCTGATGGGGCGGCGGCCCGAACTGCGGTTTGCGTTTATTCAGGAGCGGGCGAAGACGGTGCAAGAGGTGGATGTGTAGTCGCGTCCACGCGGGTGACAAAGCGCCTGTCGGCAATTACCTCGGACGGTGTTGTACGAATCAACCGTACGTGCATCGGTAGGAGCTCCCCGCAGTGCCCAAGACGCGGTCCGCAAGCGATGCCGGAGCCAATTTCGCCGCCTTGCTCAACGAGGCGGCAGCCGGCGAGGTCCAGACCATCGAACGGCGCGATGGTTCGGAGTTCGTACTGATCTCCAAGCAGATGTTCAACCCATATTTAGCACCCACCAAAAGTCGTCCCGTCTTATCAGCAAGTTACGCCTCCCCCGCAGCCCGAGTGGCACTACAATCGTGTGCTGTGGGGTTCAGACGGTCATTTTGCGGACCCCTCCCGGCACCGCATCGATGCCCAGCGCGTCATAGATCGCGCGCAACGCCGGCTCCGCAGCGGTGCTCTTGCGCACATGCAATGTACGGCCGTCGCGCTGCTGGAATGTCGCCGTGATGCGCTGCTGCACGCACAGCATCTCACGCAGCCGCATCCACGACATCGACTGGCCGGCCGCCTCCAGCCTGCGGCGGATCGTCTGCACCAACTGATAGGCCAGTACGGTAATGAACAAATGCCCCGCGGTGCGGTCCTCGGTGTGGTGGAACACCGGACGCAGCCCGAGTTCCGACTTCAGGCCGCGGAACACCGCCTCCAGATCGGTCAACCGTGTGTAGGTGTGCCACAGGGTCTCGGCATCCCACGCGGTTTCGTTGCTGCGCAGGCAGCACACCCCGGGATGCGTCAGCTTCGAGCCGTCCACCGGGGTTTTGCTCCAGGTGATCGAACCGGCCAGCTTGCCGGTCTCATCCGGGGTCACAGTGATCTCATAGTGCTGGCCGATGCCGGGGCTCTTCTCCTTCAGCCGGCCAATGCGCTGCTGCACGGCGGCCAGCGCCTTCGTCCCGCGCGGCTTGTCAAGGCCGGCGGCGAGCTTGCCCAGACCGGCCTCGAAGGCGGCGGCGAAGCGGTCGCAGATCGCAGTTTCCTTGGCCTTACGCCCCTCGGACAAACAATACAGCCGGACCTCCGCACCGTCCTCGCTGACGACGCGCTGCATCCGCACGATCTCGTCCGATGCGGTCAGGGTCTGCTCGGCGTGTTCCGGATCGAACCGGCGGGTGCGCTCGCGGCTGACCACGAGGTAGCGGTAGCCCTGCGCCGCGAGCCAGGCGATGTTGGCGGCGGTGGCGACGCCGGCATCCATGATGATCAGCGCACCGGGCGGGGTGTCGAGGCCCTTGAGCATCTCCTGCAGCGTCGCACCCTCAGCCACGTTGCCGGCGAACAGCCTGGACCGGCGCACGAAGCCGCTGCCGTCGAGCACCAGGCCGAGGGTGACCAGCTTGCAGTCCGAGCGCTTTTCCTTGGAGCGGCCGCGGGCGGCCTTGGGGTTGGCGTCGGCATCGCCCTCGAAATAGGTGTTGGTGAGATCGTACAGCGTGACGCTGACCGGCAATCCGAACAGGTCCTGGATGCGGCCGAACAGCGCCGCCTCGATCGCCTCGCGGTGGCGCAGCAGCAGGTCGGCGGTGCGGTAGAGGCGGATCTGCGGCATGGCTTCGAAGTCGGCGCCGATCAGTTCGCCGAGCGCGCTGCGCTCGCGCAGCCAGCGCCAGGTGGCGAGTTCGCTGCCGGGCGCGGCCATGCGGCCGATGAGCAGGCCGGCCGCGGCGTCGCGCTGCACGCCGT
>NZ_CAJATU010000014.1 GCF_903944925.1 uncultured Rhodopila sp.
CCGCAACCGTCTCGCCCAGATCTTTCAGCGATTTGACGCCGTGCATCGCAAGCGCGGCTTCATTGGCCCAGGCAATCGTCTGGTCCGGATTGACTGCGATGATGCCCTCGGGAAGCTCCGCGATGATCTGCTGGAGCTGTGTCCGGTCGGTGCGCGTCGCGTGTTTGATAGTGTCCGTCATACCCTCGCAACGCACCAGCGGCTTTTGCGTCCGGGTTGAAACGTCAAAAATAGGGCCACGGGCACCGCATGGGCCGAGCCTGCATCAGCTTGAGGTCCGCTTCTACAGGGGCTCGCAGGAGCCGCCGGCCGCCAGCGAGCGCTGGCGAGCCAAGATCCACCCCGGCGGAATTCAGCCTTCAGAAGTTCAAACTCAACAACGCTTGTCGCCGGTCATCGGAACACTCACTGGCAGGGGTTAACCCGTCAGCCCCTATTACCGGGCTTCAATCCCCCGAAGGCACCGAACAGCTTGGCGAACGCCCGCTGCATCTGCTCGGGCGTCATCGGCATCCACGCCTTCAGTAGCGCCTCCGGCGTGGTTGCCTCGACGGCGCTCTCCATGCGCTGCTGGAGTTTCTCCATTGCCGCCTGCTGCATGGGTACGACATCGGGTAGGCCAAGAAACCGGCGGGCCTCCTCGGGCGTGCAGTCGACTTCGACGGTGACCTTCACAATGCGGTTCCTGTTCGAAAGGCCCCTCGGCGATCAAGGGCGAAGACAGCGAAACGAGGAAAGCCGACACGACCTCGCCGCGGCATCAACGCAGCCGGTTCAGTTTCTGATCGCTCACCTGGAACACTCCCGTCATCCACATCACTCCTAACGCCGGAATGACAACAGCCTTGCCTTTGTGACATTTCTATCGGGGACGCGAGTCCCCTGCCATGCCGCCCGGCATCGCTGAGTATCCAGCCGAAAATGGGTGGCTTACCGTAAAATCACAGAGCTGCGGGGAGGCACACAAATCTCCGGGCGCGGATCAGGCGCCGCCGCGGCGCGACAGCAAGCCGCGCCGCAGCCGGAGACGGCTCACAAGAACTACTTACTGGGACTGTTTCCCAGCCGACCCGGTGGCGGCCTGATTGCCGACCGCGCCCTGCCCCGACCCGGATACATCCTGTTTCTGTTCATAGCCGTTATTGGTCGATTTCATCGAATTGCCGTTACTTTGCTCGCTCGTTTTGCCGCTCTTCATCGTCGCGTTTCTATCCGTCGATGAACTGTTGGGCTGCGCCGTCGCGCTGACAACCGAGAGGGCGATTAAGCCGGCCGCTGTCATGAAAAAGCGTGATTTCCGCATCCTGTCCCTCCGATTTGCCTGTCTGCCAATCGAACGCTCGGACCCTGCCCCCCGCACTGCACCATCACAAAGAATCAACGGCGCCTGAACTCAGGCAGCGGCGCTCCTTCCGTCCCCGCCTCCAGCGCCGCGACGTCGGCTTCGAGCTGAGCGAGCAACTACGTCAGCGCCTCGACGAGTTCGACCGCATAACATCGATATATGGCAAGTCGGCGCACGCGTTCGCGAGCAAGGCCGGACCACGGCGGAGTCCATCGGGGCCCTCAGCCCGCTTGCTGGAGACGATTGCCGTTCGCCAGGATCGCGCGGGCGAGCGCCGCGGCGGGGCCGCGCAGTCCGGTTCCGGCACCCGTCACGACGAATTCCACATCGGCAAGCTCCGGCAAGCGATGGGATGCCTTCATCTCCACCAGGCCGTCCGGGATCAAACCGCGTGCGCATACGGTGACCCCCAGGCCGGCCAATGCGGCGGCGCGCAAGCCGCTGAGGCTGCCGCTGGTGCAGGCGATGCGCCAGGTCCGGCCGTGCCGCTCCAGCGTCTCGAGCGCCACCGAGCGGGTGATGCTTGGCGCGGTGTAGAGGATCAGCGGCACCGGCGCGGCAACATCGATGTGCGTGGCGGCCGCGCCGACCCAGGCCAACCGGTCGCGCCAGACCAATTGGCCGCGAGCGTCCCCCGCCGGCCGCTTGGCCAGCACAAGGTCGAGTTCTCCGGCCTCCATGTGTTCGTACAATCTCGCGCTGACCCCGACGCTCAGTTCCAGGTCGACCAGCGCGTGCTCCCGGACGAACTCGCGCAGCAGTTCGGGCAAGCGGGTGCTGACGAAATCCTCCGAGGTGCCGAACCGCAACCGGCCACGCAGGCGGGAGCCGGCGAAATACCGGCGGGCGCGATCGGCGGTATCGAGGATCGAGCGGGCAAACCCGGTCATCGCCTCGCCGTCCGCGGTCAGCCGCACCGAATGGGTGTCGCGGACGAACAGACGCCGACCGGCGGCGGCCTCCAGCTTGCTGATGTGCTGGCTGACGGTGGACTGCTGCAGGCCGAGACGACGGCCGGCCTCGGTGAAGTTGCGGGTCTGCGCGACGGCGAGGAAGCTCTCGAGATGGGTTGGCTCGAACATGCGGCTCCCGGTTATCGTGACTTGCGATGACAATAACGCCGGTCAGAGTGGTTCACAATGAGGCCGCGCCGGCTCAATTTGCCACCGCGGATCGGACGCACCGTGCGGGCGCGTCCAGTCACTCTCGCAAGACTGGACCGAGGCGATGAACCCGAAGGCGCTGCTATCCCGGCTACCGGTCGATCCCTATATCGCGGCGATCGTCGGCATGGTCGGCCTGGCATCGGTGTTGCCGGCGCACGACGGCGGTGCGGTCGCTGCCGGGTATGCCACCGATGCCGCTATCGCCCTGCTGTTTTTCCTGCATGGGGCACGGCTCTCGCCGGAGGCGGCGTTGGCGGGTGCATGGCACTGGCGGCTGCATGTCGTGGTGATGGCCTCGACGTTCGTCGTGTTTCCGGCGCTGGGTCTTGGCGCGAGGGCGCTGTTTCCCGGGCTGCTGACGCCACCGCTTTGGACGGGTGTGATTCTGCTCTGCGCCCTGCCTTCGACCGTCCAGTCGTCGATCGCGTTCACCTCGATCGCCCGCGGCAACGTGCCGGCCGCGCTCTGCGCCGCAACCGCGTCCAACCTGCTGGGCATGGGATTGACGCCATTGCTGATCGGGCTGCTGCTCAATGCGCAGGGCGGCTTCTCGGTGCAGGGTGCCGGCGACATCGTCCTTCAGCTTCTGCTGCCGTTCGCCGCCGGCCAGCTTGCGCGGCGCTGGATCGGCGACCGGGCTTTGCGGCACAAGACACTGCTCGGTCTGGTGGATCGCGGATCGATCCTGCTGGTGGTCTATGCCGCCTTCAGCCAGGGCGTGACGCAGGGCATCTGGCACCAGGTCAGCCCGGTCGATCTGGGACGACTGGTGGCGGTGGATGCTGCGTTGCTGGCGGCGGTGCTGGCGATTACCACGTATGGCAGCCGCCTTTTGGGCTTCTCCCGCGCCGATGAGGTGACGATCGTCTTCTGCGGCTCCAAAAAGAGCCTGGCGAGCGGTCTGCCGATGGCGACCGTGCTGTTGGCCGGCCAGCCGATCGGCCTGATCGTGCTGCCGCTGATGCTGTTTCACCAGATCCAGTTGATGGTGTGTGCCACGTTGGCGAAGCGCTACGCCAGCGCCGGCCGGAGTGCACCGGTGCGGGCGCCCGGCGGCGAAATCGCAAGGGCGTTGCGATAGGTCGGCTATCGGGCCAGCCTCGCCGGCAAGCTTCATACCTCCAGCAGCGGAAATGGGGTCTGCATCCGGGAACGGTGAACACGACGCCTCCCGCTGTCACCGGATCTGACCGCGGCGGGGCAGGGGAGGGCGGCCAGCCGGCCGCCGGCTATCGTCTCGGCGCTCCTATTTGCGCTTTGGACGACCGGGCTTTTTCTTCGGCGGGGGCGGCGCGTCAACCTTTCGTCCCAACCCGGTTGCCTTGGCAAACGCCGATCTCTTCGCGGCATACTCGGCGGCGACCATCGGGTAGGACGATGGCAAGCTCCACTTCGTCCGGTAGTCATCCGGGGTCATCTCATGATCAGCCGAGAGATGCCGCTTCAGCGTCTTGAAGCTCCCGCCGCAATCGAGACATACCAGATGGTCATCGAAGACCGATTTCTCCGCCGCCACCGCAGGCTCCGGCGCCGGCGGTTCGACCGGCGGTTGCCCGATGGTTGCGAGCGCCTGACGAACCTCCCTGATCAAACCGGGTATTTGTACTGCCTCCACATCGTTGGCGCGGAGGTAAGCCGATACGACATTGACAGTCAGGCTGATAATCCGGTCGTCCACAAAATAGGTCTCCGAAAGGCTTTAGCGTCATACGCAATCGGTGACTACCTGTCGATCCAGGAAACGCCTCGCCGGTGGGGTCGGATCGTGCTTGCAACCCCCATTGATACCGACCCGCACGGGATCGATCACCCCGGGCCATCCTCTCCGTTGAGCGTCTGAATATACCAAGGTTTTCAGCCGGGTTCGAAATGTCGAAGTCGATGGTCCGTGAAATACCGCATCATCACGCATCCCGGCGAGCTCGCCGTCCGCGCCGGCTTTGCCGCACTGATCTGCAGTGACACGGTGACTTTCCGCGACAACGCCCGTCTCGCTGCCGTCGAAATTGTTCGCTTCGTCTGCCCCGGTCTGGCCGGGAGTCTCAAAGTGCTCCTCGTCATGGTGTCCTCTGCTGCGGCGATCTCCCATGTTGGTCAGCGAAGATGTGTCGCGGCCTCCGGGAAGGAAGCCTTCAGGAACGCCGGCGGGGTACGGCGGCGGGGGCAGGGGTGTGCAAGGTGGAAATCGACAAGGGCTTCCAGCCACTCCGCGACATCCGGGTCGATTTGTCCGGACCCGCTGCGCCAGCGTTGGACAGTGGTTTTATGCTCATTGGACCGGCGCGCGAGTTCGGCAGCGCTCCAGCCGAGGATGATCAGACAGCGTTCAAGGCGATAGGCGGACATGTGTCCGTTTTGAACACATTCGGCTGATTCGCCGTCACTGAAACGGGATGGAGCGTGACGATGGTCCGATTCGGGGAGGTGCAGCAAATGCTCGCGCCCTTCTTTGCGATCCGGCGCGGCGCCAACCGAAACCATGACGCAACGTGCGGCCGGATGTTACGCAGCACCATCGGAGCGGAAAAGCCGGCGGGGTTGCGGCTCTAACGGGACGAATCAAGCGGCGGTATCGTCTTTTCCAGCGCCGCGAGAATAACCGCTTGCGATGTCACGTTCCGCCGCAGCGCGATGGCGCGGCGCCCGGCTTCAACGGCAACGCGCTCGGCCATCTCGACGGGCATGCGGACATTGATGGCCACCGTGTCCACCGGCGGGCGGCCCCGCTGAGGCTTGACGGGCGCCACCGATGCGCCGGCACGAGCCGAGAGCGGTGGTGCGGGAGGCGCGGACTTGGATGGTTTGGCCGGCATTCGCGATATTGCTCCCTCCCGTCGTGGCTCTCGCGACCATCGCCGGGGTGAGAGGATTACATCATCGTTTCCGGCTTTATGCAACCATAAAACTATAGTTTCTCGCTACAGCGCGGCTTCCGGCAGACCCTCCGGCCGCCGCCTTCCCGACTCCCAGCCGACCGGTTCCGGCAACGCGGCATGGATGGTTGCCAGGGTTTCGAGCAAAGCGGCCTCCTCGTCCGTCAGCGGACGCATGCCACGGGGATAGCGCACGAACCGCCCCTGATCGCACCCCAATTGCCTGGCGATGTCGCGCAGCTCCGGCGACAACGTGCCATGCACGGCGGCCAACATTTCCAGCCAGGCGGCCAGGCTCTCATGCACCGGTCGCTTGCCGGTGCCCATCTGCCGGATGGTGCCGCTATCGCACTTCAGCCGCCGCGCCAATTCGCGCAACGTCCACTCAAGCACATCAAGGCATTCCCGAAGTCTTGTCGGCGTCATGGCCGGCAGTTCTGCCGAGGATGCCGGCCGGCTGCAATGCCCTGATGGACGACCGCCACGAACAGCCCAAGACCCCCGGGGCACCCCGGCCTCGCCAGTCCGGGATGCGGTTACCAGCCTTTGAACAGTCCTGTTTGCACGCGCGGTGCGGCATGAACGGGCGGGGATCGCTGTCCCCGCCCGGGTTGTTCAGGCTGCCGCCTTGAGTTGCGCCATCCGCTCGCCGAGCACCCACAGCGCCCGGTTCAACTTCACATCCTGATCGATGCCGCGGACTTCGCGGGTGGTCACGCGGCGAGGACGGTTGTTCGCGTCTCGCCCCCAGGCTGACAGGCCGCCGCGAATTACGTTCTCGTGAAGCACGTTGGTCGTGGTCCACAGGTCGTTGCTCCGATCGGCCGAGCGCCGGACGGTCAGCATCTGATCCGGCCGGACCGGCGTTTCCACATTGCCGTCCGCGTCGGCGAACCGCAGGACATGCGCCGCTTCCGCCATCGCCATCCGTTCGTCGGATTTCAGGGTAACGCCTGCCCACTCGTCAGCCGCCACCAGCGCCCGCTTGGATTCTTCGAGAACCGTATAGCTGCCCTCGATGACCTCGCTGACGACATCGCCTTTGTGCGGCACTTTGACCGTGGCGAGTTCGCGATCCTCGACGATCATGCCGTTGAGGCAGACCAGCCGGAGCATTCCGGCCATGATCTGATAGGCGCTGGTGCCGTCGTGGCTGTTGACCAGCACGACTTCCGGGAAGGTTTCGCCGATCCGCCGCAGCGCCGGCCCCTGTCCCTGGAAACGGAAGCGAATCAGATGTTTCGTAAAGTCGGCCTTTCCGGCGATGCGCGACCGGCCTTGCTTGGCAAACACCGGCAGGAAGCCCTGCGCACGCAAACCGTCGATCACCTCGCTGGTCGGAATGTAGGTGTAACGGGCGCTGCGGCTTTCATGCGCCTGCGTAGCGAACGCCGAAGGCGCCAGTCGCGCAATCTGATCGTTACTTAAGACCTCGCGACCCGTGCGGGCGTTGAAGGAATAGCGAGAATCAATGAATGACATGTCGTAAGCCTTTGCTCACTAGGCCGTAGGCACCATGCCTTCGCCTGAAGTGGAATATGGCGGAATTTCAGGGATTTGACAAGATAAATAACGCTAGGAATCTTTGATAACATTATATTTATCGACATTAAATGTGTGACTTTATGATTGTATAACGCCGAAAGAAATGATGTAATCCTCTCACTCCGGCGATAGTCGCGGGAGCCATAACAGGAGGGAGTTGCCCCCTTATGCAAAATTCCAGATGCTTTTATGTCTACTAGCAGCAAACTTCGCGCCAGCTTTTCGCCTTCCAGACCGACGTCCATGCCGCCGACCCGGTTGAGGCGCGGCAGGAATTCCAAAGACGATTTCCGCGGGATTTCGTTATCGGCGTGAAAGAAGCGGCCGGTTGGGACGGCCGCATGCTGCACGGCGGGCGTTGGCTGGCCTGATCCAAACCCTGCGACACTGCCGGGGCGGGCAGTCCCGGCGGATCAGCAAACGGAGTTCTTTTCCATGACGAAGATTACTCTCAACAAAGAAACATTTACCGTTCCGCTGGACAAACTCCAACCGGACGAACGGAACGTTCGCCTGACCGGTCGGGAGATCGATGTCCCCGAACTGGCGCACAACATCGCGCATGAAGGTCTGCTGCACGGCCTCGGCGTGCGCCCGGTCTTGGACGCCAGCGGCGAACCGACAGGCCGATACGGCGTCGTCATCGGCGGACGCCGCCTGGCGGCACTGAAACTGTTGGTAAAGAAGAAGCGGCTTGCCAAGGATGAGCCGGTCACCTGCTTCGCGGTAAAGCCGGCGGCGCTGACGAGCGCGGGGCTGGCCGAAAATTTACATCGCCTGGCCATGCACCCCGCGGACTCTTATTTCGCATTTGCACGGATGTCCGACGAGGGCCTGTGCGATGCGGAGATCGCCGTCCGGTTCGGCCTATCGCCGGCGACCGTGCAAAAGCGCCTTCGCCTTGGCCGGTTGTCCCCGGCGCTGCTGGATGCGCTTCGCGCCAACCGGATCAGCGAACCGGTGGCGCAGGCGTTCGCGATCACCGACGACACGGAGGCGCAGGAGCGGATTTTCGCCAAGGTCCAGGGAAGAGCGTGGATCGATCCTGCCGTTGTGCGGGCGATGTTGACCGAGGGCGAGGTGCCGGGCCACGACCGACGCGTGGCATTGATCGGGCTGGCCGCCTACGAGCAGGCCGGCGGCGGCGTGCGGCGCGATCTGTTTGCCGATGACGCGGGCGGCGGCGTCACCCTGACGGACCCCGACCTGCTGGACCGGCTGGTGCTCGAAAAGCTGGCCGCGGAGGGCGACAGGCTGCGCGCGGACGGCTGGCGGGCAGTTTCGGTGTCGATGATGCCGCCCGAGGACATGCGGGGCTTCTACGCCGCGCCGTTCGACCGCGTGGCGTTATCGGAAGACACCGACCGGCGGCTGACGGATTTGAGCGAACAATACGATGCGCTGGTGGAGCAGGGCGAGGCCGAGGGGCTGACCGACGAGGAGGAAGAACGGCTCGACGCGATCCGCGCGGAGGTGACCGCGATCGAGGAGGCAACCGAAGCCTACGGCGACGAGACGAAGGCGGCGGGCAGGGCGTTCGTGTTCCTCGGCGACGGCGGGTTGCGCGTGGTCAGAGGGTTGCCGCGCGCCGGGCTGGCGCAGACCGCCGACGAAACCCGGATCGACGACGACAACGACGATGACGGCGAACCCGGCGCAAATGGCGGTGTCTCGACTCCGGACCATCCGGCAAACAAGAAGCCGGAGCTGTCCGCCACGCTGACCGCGGAGCTTCAGGCGCACCGCACCGCGGCCCTGCAAGCCCGGGTCGCGCAAATGCCCGATCTGGCGTTGCGGCTGGTGGTGCACAGCCTGCTTCTCGGTCGCGGTCATGGCGGTTACCGCACGGTCGCGAAGATCAGCGGATACGAGCCGAACCTGCAGCAGGCATGCCGGACTATTGAGGACACCGAAGCCGCCCGCATGGTCACCGCGATGCACGACCGGCGCGGCGACCACGAACCCGGCGAGCATGCCGATCTGCTGCCCTGGCTGCTCAGTCTCGACAACGCCGAGGTGTTGACTGTGCTGGCTCCGCTGGTGGCATCAACCGTCGATGCCGGATGCGAGGACTGGTCGCAGGGGGCGGGCCGCTCGCTGGCGGCCGGGGTGGCGACGGCGGCGCGGCTGACCATGACCGACTGGTGGACGCCGACGGTTGAGACGTATTTCGGCCGGGTGACCAAGGCGCAGATCGCCCGGGCCGTGACGGAGGCCGGGGCAGGGCCGTTCAACACCGAGGGGAAAAAGGCCGAGGTCGCGGCGGCGGCGGCCCGACTGGTCGCAGGCACCGGCTGGCTCCCGGCCATATTGCGCAGCCCGCCCGACCACAACGGCAACGCGGCGGCGAGCTCCGAGGTCTAGAGTAGACCGGGAAGTGGAAGGGACGGTGTAGCGCCGTTCTCTTCCACTCCCGGTCGTGCCAAAGCGGACGAGCCGGACAAGACGATCAGTGTTGCTTCGGCAGCGGCGCCACGCAGAACCACTGCCCTTGCTGGCTGTACCCGCACGACAACCCCGGAATAGCCTCGGCCTTCTCACGGAGGACACCAAAGGCCAGCAAGGCGAGCACGGACAGCACACCGAGCGCGTATGCGCCGCCGCAGCACAGGCCGATCAGCGCCATCGTTTTCCTGTCCAGGGTGCGAACGACGCGCTGCGCTTCGATCCGCATCGCGCGATAGGCGCCATTCTCCGTCGCTTCGACCAGCGCGGCACGATCATTATCCGTGAGCGGATCACGCGCCGCGATAACGTCGGCAACGGCCCGTTCCCATCGCCGGGTGCTTCTGCCGAACACCCCGAGCACGGCGGACAGCGCTGCGGTGATGAAGCGATACGGATCCGAGCGCAGGAACGGGGACTCGCCCGCCCGCGCCAGATCCTCCTGCGCCGAGACGATTGCCGCCTGAAGATCGTCCGACGGCATATCCGGAGGCGCTATGTCCACGGCATCCACCCCGCGCGCTCGATGTCCGCGAACTCGGCCTCCGTCCGCATCAACCACTCACGCACCGCGACCCGCTCGATCGCCGAGATATCCGCCGGCCGCTTGCCGTCCGGCACGATCCCGTCGCGCGCTTGCGCGAACAGGACGCGGGCCTTCTCGATCGCCAGGGCAACGCGCTGGGTCAGCGGAGGCAGCCATAGCTCGACGGCTCCGCGGTCAAGCGCCGCCTTGTATTCCGGCTGGCGGCGGATGTCGTTATACGCAGACGGGCTGTCGGCCTTGCCAAGGTTCAGGATCAGCGCCGTCGCTCGTGGCCGGTAGCCGAGGCGTTCGTAGGTCTTGAGGAACGCGAGATCATCGAGGCGCGGGCTGAACAGGTAGGCCGCGACGATCGCCATGCCCTCCTGTTCGACGCGTTCCGGCATGTCCGGTTGCGCCTCAACCATCAGGCGCAACGCCATGTCGCCGCCGCCGAAATCCCAGATGCCTCCCCAGCGCAGCTTCTGCATCGCGGCCAGGCGAGCGGTCGCCCATGCGGCCGTCGCACGCGGATCGGCGGCAGGCGGCTGAACGACGCCGGGCGCGAAGTCCGCCAGGTTGCGGCTGCCGGGAGCCAGCGCCGCCATCACGGACTGGCCCTGCTTGTCGTGCGCGATCAGCTTCTCGATGAGGTAGCGGGCGACCACGGTCTTGCCGGTGTTGCCTTCGCCAATCAGTTGCCAAAGCTTAACAAGACCGGACAGGTCAGGGAGCGGCTGTGTCCGGGGGGTCCGCCTGATCTCATCGGCGGCGTAGATCGGCGGCAGTTCGCTCAATTCGATCGGCTCGCTCTGCGCCGCCTCCATGTCGGCCAGCACATCGGCCAGCGTCATCGGGGGCGGCTTCACAGCGTCATGGTTGTCCTTGGGCATTCTGCGTCCTCTCATCTTGCTTTTGGGATGCGGACCGTTCGCGTCGTTTTTCCGTCCATTGATGTGATCGTGATCTCCTCTTCGTTGTCGGGCAGATTGGCAGCCAACGCAGCGGGTGGTTCGGGTGGTCGCGGCGGTAGTTGTGACGTTGGAGCACCCGGGATCGGGCGGCTTGGCTCCGACTTCCGGTCATCGGTTACGCCCGCCCGCGCCAGGTCGATCTGAAGCCGCCCCCATGACTTGCGAAGGTCGTCGGGGTTGAAAGCCAGCCCCTCGTCGGCCGCTGTCCTGGCCAATGCATTCCATCTCCGGCCGTGCTGCGCGAACACGGCCTCGATCTCCACGCGCCGTTTCCACAGCCAGCGATAGGAGGCGGATCGATCATCCAGCGTCTTTGCGATCAGCCGTTCGCTGAAGTCATCAGCCACAGGTCACTTCCCAGCAAGGATGCGGATGTATCACGGCAGCCGCGCGCCAGTCAAACGGACATGAGACGGAAGCCTGACGGCCCCTGCAAGGGTCTGCGGCGTAAGGGTGGCGGTTGCTCAGATGGCGTGGTAAGTCTTTCAGACCATTGTAAGCCTCACGGCTTACGAACGGCATCAGGGAGGCGGTATGGCAGACCCCGACATCCACCTGAAACTGGACCGCATCCTCGCCGGACAACAGCAACTGCTGACGCGCATCGCCGAGCAGAGTGAGACGATCAAAACGCTCGCCGCGGCCGTTTCGGTGCAGCAAGAGTCGCTGGACACCAACACGGAGACGATCAGCCGGCTGGCCGAGGCGATGAGCCGGGAGGCCGGCGGCGGGCGTGATCTCGCCGAAGCGATCGCCTCGATCGCGGCGAACCTGAAGCTGATCCAGCAGGACGGCGCCCGCATGGTGGTCCTGGTCGGGAGGTTGCCGGAGGCCGTGGCGCAGGCCGCTCAGGATGCCGTCCTGATGGCGATGGGCGAGGGGGTGGACATCCCTCCGGGAGATCGGGAATGAGCGATCCGCGCACGCCGGGCTGGATTTACGTGCTGGCCAGCGCATCGCATCCCGGCATCGTCAAGGTCGGCCGCACGTCGCGCCACACGGAGGGCAGGCTGTCGGAGGTGGACCGCTCCGCCTATGCCGCGTTCGGCCCGTGGACGGAGGTCTGGTCGCGCGCCGTGGCTGATTGCCCGCACGTCGAGGCCGCGGCGCATCGGATGCTGGCGAACCGCCGGGTGAAGCTGAACCGCCTGCCGTGCCGGGAATTGTTCCGGGTAGACAGCGCCGAGGCATGCCGCGTCGTGGAAGCCGCCGCCGGGTCTCTGGTCATGGCGCGGAGGCCGTTGCCTCCGCTGCGCCGGCCGTTCACCCGCCGGTTCCGGGTGTGGCGCTGGCGGCGCCCGTTGACGGCTATCGTCCTGCTACCCGTCCTGGTGTGGCTGATCGGCGCGTTGCTGCACCCATGATGTCGCTCCACATGGGGGCGGCCGGGGCGGTGGCCGGTGGCAAGGCCATGGCCGAGTATCTGCTTGAGCAGCAGATCGACGTCGCGGCCATGCGCTCGGCGGCCTATTACGGACAGACGGCCGGCGTCGAAGAAGCCATTGTTCAGGGCTATGGTGCTGCGCCCCAACTGCGCACGGACATCGATCTTGAACTGGCCGCGGCGCTGGGGCTGAAGCGCGGCGAGGTCATCGGCGTGGACGCGCTGGCCAATCTCCTGTCGGGACATCGCGCGGACGGCGAGGCGTTGCCGCTAAAAGACAATCAGCACCGCGGCGTCACCACCTACGGCGACACCGAGTCCGAGGACGGCGAGGTGAGGCATCGGGTGGCGTATCTCGACCTGACGTTCTCGGCGCCCAAGCATCTGTCCCTTGCCTGGGCGTTCGCTGAAACCGAGGCGGAACGGAACTCGCTGCTTCAGGCGCACCGCACCGCGGTGGCCGAGACGCTGCGCTATATCGAGCAGCAGATTATCCGCGGACAGACCGACGCCGCCGGCCCGGGGCGGATGGCCTGGATCACGGTCCAGCACTACACCGCACGCCCGACGGTGGAACAGGTGCGGACGGACCCGGCGACCGGCGAAGTCTACACCGCGCTGCAAAGCGCCAAGGTTGCCGGTGACCCGGCGGTGCATTCGCACAGCCTGGTGCCGAACCTGATCCGCACTGAAAGCGGCCGGCTCGTCGCCATCGACACTGTCGCTTTCCACGGCCGGGTGAAGGAGTTCGGCGCGGTCTATCAGGCCATCGCGGCGCGTGAACTGACCGCGCTGGGCGCCGCCGTCGATCTCGATCCGCGCACCAAGATGGCGCGGCTTCCCGCCATCCCGGAATACGCGGTCGATGAATTTTCCAAGCGATCCCGCGAAGGTGAGGCGGCAGCCCGCGCGTGGGCAAAGCGTGAAGGTCGCGACTGGGACGAGCTGTCGCCGGAGCAGCAATCCGCCTTCAGGAAGCAGGGGGCCCACGCGACGCGGCAGGACAAGGAGACCAACACGCCGGACATGCAGGCGTGGCGCGAGCAGGCCGAACGGATCGGGTGGAAGCATCGGACGGTGATCGGTGAACGGGCACCCGAGCGCCAGCGCGCCGAGCGGATGGACCATGCGGACCGGGAGGGTTTGCCGCATCTGGCGGAGATGCTGACCGGACGCGCGGTGATCGGCCAAGGCGATGCGCGGGTGGCGATTGCGCGCGGCTTCATCGCTGCCGGCGGGTTGGACTCTACCGACGACGTCGGCGCCATGGCGAAGCATTGGGCGGCGGCCGGCGTCATGCAGGACGGCCGCGAGACGAAACTCATCTGGAAAGAGGTTGAGCGCGGCCAGATCAAGATCACCACGGATCTGCACCGCGACCAGGAGACCGAACTGATCGGGCTGGCGCGGGCGGCCGCCGCCGATCGCCGGCACGCCCTCACGTCCGATGAGATTTCCGCCGCGGTTGCCCGATCCGGCGTGTCCTATGCCGGACGGCAGGGCAACAGCCAGCGCGAAGCCGTCGAGACCTTGGGCACGGATGGCGGTCTGGCCGTCCTGGTCGGCGTCGCCGGATCAGGCAAGTCGAGCAAGATCCTCAAGCCGCTGGTCGAGGGATGGCAACACCGCGGCCTCGATGTCTGGGGCACCGCCCAGGCGTGGCGCCAGGCCAAGGATCTGCGCGGTGCGGGGATCGAGAACGCCAACGTCCGCGCGCTTGATCCGCTGCTGGCCGGCATTGCCGAGGGCCGCACCAAGGTCGGCGGGAACAGTGTCGTGGTGCTGGACGAGGTCGGCCGCATCGGCACCCGGCAGTTGCTGGAGCTGCTGCGGTTGCGGGAGCGACACGGCTTCAAGCTGGTGACATTCGGCGACGACAGGCAGGCCACCTCCATCGAAGCGGGGCCTGTGGTGAATTTGCTGCGCCGGGCGCTGGGCGAAGAGCGCATCCCGATGCTGCTGGAGACCATCCGCCAGGAGAAGACGCGCGAGCGGGAGATCGCCGCCATGTGGCGACACGGCGGTGCAGCCGAAGCGATTGCCGCCAAGCGCGCGGACGGTACGGCCGAGTTGGTGCCCGGAGGCTATCGCGAGGCCGTCACCCGGGTTGCCGACCTGTATGTTGAACGGCGCAAGGCAACCGCGGACCGTGCGGACTATCGGATCAGCATCTCGGCGCCGACGAACTTCGACGCGCACGAGATCGCCCGGCTGGTGCGTGAGCGGCGGCGCGAGATGGGCGAGGTCGGGCCGGACCAGGCGCATGTGGCCGCGACGGACGGGCAGGGCAATGGCCGCAGCCTGGATCTGGCGGTCGGTGATCGCGTGCGGCTGTTCGCCCGCACCCGCGGCGTGTTCTCCGACGAGAACGGCCGCCGCAAATCGGCTGTGGTCGGCGACAACGGCACCGTGCTGGAAGTCCTCGGCGTTGACCGCAGCAACGGCCTGAGCGTGCGCGGCGAGAGCGGCAAGACGGCGTTCGTGGCGTGGGAGGCGTTGCGAGATCGCAGCGGATCGGGCCGGCTGATGCTGGCCTATGGCGACGTGCTGACCATCGACACCGCGCAGGGCATCACGTCGCACGAGCATATCGGCGCCATGCCGGGCGGGTCGAGTGCCGTCACCAGCGGCAAGGCTTACGTGGCAGGCAGTCGCCACACGACCAGGCACTACCTTGTCGGCAGCGCGGGGGCCGAGACACGGGAGGCGCAGAGCCGCCGCATGTCGGGCCTGCCACAGATGACACCGGCCGAGATGACGCGCGAGGCTTGGAGCAACCTGACCCGCAACCTGTCGAGGGTCACGGAGCAGGCCAGCGCGCTGGCGCTGCTTGAAGCTGCAGCCGTTAGCAAGCGGCAGACCGCCAAGGCATTGCAGGGCGCGTTGCGGACGCATGAGGCGCGCGAGGCCGCCGGCATGAGTGCGACGACGGTGCGCGAGAGGCAAGCGGCCGATACGGTGCGCAAGGCAATGCCGGCGCTGGCCGAGGGAATCGCGGCGATGGCCGAACGGCAGGCGGCGGTGAACCGGGCCGTGGGCACGATCGGATCGCACGGCGCAAGGCCGGCGCCCCCACCGAGGATCGTCAAGATAACCGAGGTCGAAGCGCAGCAGCAGTTTGCCGACGCGATGCGGGCGCACGGGCTGCGGCTGAAAGGGCTGCCGATCATGGACGGCAGGCTTCACTATGCGCCCGTGGACGGGAACCGCGGCAGGGAGATGTCCGGGGCCTACAAGGGCTTCTACGGCGACGACAGGGTGCCGGCGGGCGCGATCTACAACTACAAGCAGGGCGGCTTCGTCGGCACCTGGAAGGCACACGGCGAGACGGTGGCCGTATCGCCCGCGGAGCTGGCGGAACGTGCCGCACGGGCTGCGGAGCGGATGGAGGCGCAGCGCCACGAACGGATCGCCCGCGAGGCCGCCGGAGCCGCAACCGCCGTTGCGCTCATTGCCGCAGCCAAGCCGGCGGACGCGTCGCATCCCTATCTGGCGGCAAAGGGTGTCGATGCGATCGGGGTCTATCAGGACACCAAGGGGAATCTGCTTGTTCCCCTGCGCACCGCCGGCGGCGAGCTGCGCAACGTCCAGACGATCGCGGCCGGCGGCGGCAAGCTGTATCTGGCCGGCGCGCAGAAGCTGGAGACGTTCCACTTGCTCGGCGAGCTGCGCCCGGGCGAGCCGGTTGCGATAGCGGAGGGCTACGCCACGGCCGCCTCGGTGCATCGGGCGACGGGCATGCCGGTTGCGGTGGCGCTGGATACCAGCAACCTGTCGGCGGTGGCGCTGGCGCTGCGCCGGCAGGATCCGGATCGGCCGATCTACATGGCCGCCGATAATGACCACCATTTGCCGCTGCGCGATCCGCCGCTGGCCAATGTCGGCAAGGAGAAGGCCGAGGCGGCGGCGCTCGCAGTCGGCGGCACGGTGCTGCTGCCGCCGGAGGCGCCGGAGCGGGCCGCGATCGGGAAGGGGACGGACTGGAACGACTATGAGGTGATCTATGGCCGGCAGGCTACCGAAGCGGCGCTGCGGTTGCGGATGGAAGGCCTGGCCGCGCTACGCCAGAGAGAGGTGCAACGGGCCGTTTCGAGGCAGTCCATGGGAGGTTAGGTGTACCGGATACCACCTAGCGTCACGCCCGGACTCCGCGTGGCTTCACGACAGCGTCCTCGGGGGCCCGCGCGTAGCCTTCGACCCAAATAAGTTGCCGTAACGTATTCTTTGGGCCGCACGGCTGTAGCTTGAAGTGGCCCGCTACGTCCTGGCGCCTGGTCAGCATCCAACCCGCATTCTGTTCTTGGGATGGCGTGCGACCAAGGCGGTCAGAAGGCGCGGCAAGGCGCACCATGGCGAAAATGCTCTCTCCCTCGCGAGGCCGATTGCGGTTTCGTACAAACTTCGCAGCCGAGGTGATCCCCAGTTTCCCTTGCGCTTCCGGCGGTCCGAAGTGACGGTAGGCAAGCACAAGCCGGAGAAAATCGACCGTTCGCTCATACATCAGTCTAAACGTTGCCATGGTTTCACTACCCACGACTTCGCTGAGTTCTTCACCTGCTACAGCGAGGAACCCCGTCAGCGTGTTATCAGGCAGTGCCACGATACGGATACGATCCTCCTCATCCACGACGGCAAACCAGAGACCTACGGGATCCTCGGACTCCAGCGAAGTGGCTACGACGGCGACCAGAACGCCGCCGGTCTGCACCACACCGCTATCTTCGTCCGTCTCATCCGCTAAGGCCCGCCACGGAGTAGAAAACAAGGCTCGCACCTGGTGCTTTTTCCCTAGACGTAGCGCCCCGCGAGGAATGTCCACATAGACGCCGCCCAGGCCAGCGCCTGCCGGTTTCGCTCCGAATACGCGTTGCCGCCAAGGGTCGGATGCAGGCGGTGAGGCATTGGCGAGCATATCGGCTGTTTCACGCTTGAGAATAAGGCCCAAGCCTGGTCCAACAACCAAGGCATCGTCTCTCCGATTGACCGGGTTGAAGCCGTTAACAAAAGGCAGGATGCAGCCGGCCAATAGCACCGACTGATATGCCCTGAGCCGGTCTCCATGGCTGGCAGCATGGGCTTCAGGGTTGGCTGAATATTCGAGAATGTCCATGGCCAGGACCGTACTCAAACCGGCAACAACATTGGGCGACCCGTCAGAAGTGAGGGTCAGTGACCATCCCCTGGCCCGGAACCACTCACGTACGGTGCCGGCGTTAGCCTGCACATACCAATCGAGCCAGGTCATCGGCATGTCTACTCCTCGCCTTCAACACAGCGACCGCGCGGCCTCCGACTTCGCCCGAGGGGCCGACGCGCCGCGCCAGAGCAAGTTGCCGCGGGCCGTTTCGAGGCAGTCGATGGGAGGTTAGGCGGCCTTGCGGCTCGCCGGGCCCGCCGGCGTCTGGTCAATGCAGAGCCGCGCTTTGACATGGCATTACCTCCTGAGCCTACCTGATCCACCGTCATGTGCGGAATTTACGATCGTTGATCTGCGTCATGCCGCCGCCACCGCGGGCTTTTCGCTCGCCGTCTCCGTCGGCTTCGGTGCCTCCTGTTCGCGAGCCTCCTTGCCGCGGGTCTCAACTGCGTTCCAGACGGCCTTTTCCTTCTCCCGCCGCGTTGGGCCCGCCCCCTCCCCGGCGGCCTTGGCCTTGGTGGCCCCGGGTGCCGCCCGCGCGGCGGGAGCAGCCTTCTCCGCGACCGGTGCGGCAGCCGCCTTGCGCCGTTCCACCTCCTGCAAGTCGGTGTTCCGGGCGCTGTAGCCGTCCGCCTTCATCCCGCGCACCTGTGCCTGCACCCAGGCTTCGCGCCTAAACTCATCGTTGCCGCGAAGCCTGATGGTCTGCCAGCCGCGCGACTGTGCCAGGTCAAGCATTGCCGCAACGGTCTGCCGGTCGTCGAACCGGGTGGTGATCGCGCCCGGTTTCGCCCGCATCACCTCCTGCTTCTGCTGATAGTCGGAATAGTAGACCCGCGCCGCCGGAAACCGCCGGTCGGCGGTGTAGAGGTTGTGCCGCTGCGCAACGGAATCGGTTTGCGCCGGGGCCGCCGTGCGACGGTTGCGCTGTCTTTCCTCGGCGCGCGTCTCCTCCCGGATCGGCACCTCGTCCGACGCCGCCGGGCGGGCCTCGCGGATCTCGACAGGCGCAATGCTGTTGTTGCCGTATGCCATCGTCACCCTCTCTCCGTTATTCCGCGGCGTCCGGCACATGCCGGCGGCGGTAACTGGTTTCCCCGAGCAGCGCCGCCATTTCGCGCCGCCTGAAGGCGATCGCAGCGCCGTGCCGCATCGGCGGCTGGTTGCGCACCAAGGTGATGCGCTCGTCGTCGCGCAGGCCGGCGAGCAGCTCGTGCGGCTTCGCCAGATCGCGGCTGATTTCGTGCTCGGACGTGTTCTCCCCCTGCGACGCCGAGATGACGTTGAACGTCTTGCGCGTCTTGCCTTCGCCGCGCGATGTGGCGCGCGCGGCGAAGGTGCCCATGATGGCGGACAATTCCTTGGCGCTTTCGAGGTTCTGCACCCCGGCATAGGTGCGCCAGGACACGCCGTCGAACCATGCGCGCTTGCCCGGGACGGTCCACACCTCCTCGATCTGGCCTTCACTTTGATAGAACATTTGCAGCGTGATCTTGCTCTTTCTTCCCAGATCGCGGGCCAGTTTTAATGCAGGATCGCGGCCGACGAGAACCGCCTCGTCGATCGCGAAGTAAACCCTGCCATCGACCTCACCCTTCGCTGCGAACACGGCGTCGAGGTGGCAGCCCACCAGCACGCGGGCAACCGCCGGGGTGTGCTCCAGGGCTTCCTGCGGCACCTGGCAGAAAACCACGAGATTGCCGCCGGCGAGTTCGTCCATGCGATAGGCCGGGCCGTCGTCCCGGTGGCCGCTGACCAGATCTCCGTAAGCGGCCGACGCCAGCCACGCGGTGTCCTCGGTGGCGTTGCCCAGGGCGCCGCTGAAGGTGTCATCGACCATATCCCACATGGTCGAGGCGAGAGACCGGGCGAGGGGGCTGTGCGAGTGATCGGCGATGCCGCGCAGCCGGTTGCGCACCGCCGCAATGCCGCCGTCCAGCCCGTCGCGCAGCGTCCGCAGTGTCTTCAGTTCCTGCGGAACGGCAGGGTCCCACATCATGTTGGCGAGCAGCGCCAGAATGATCGTACGGCCCCAGCGCTTGAACTTTTCGTCCTTGTCGGTGCCGGACAGCGGCCCGGTGATGCGCCCGACAATGGATTGCAGCCGGGTCTCCGCCAGCGGCGAGTCGATGTCGATGCCATCCAGTACGTTCGGGCCGCCGGCGCCGATCTCCAGGCGGACGACCTTGCGTCCCCGGGCGGCCAGTTCCTGCCCGACCAGATCGGCTAGCTCCTCCGACGGATCCAGGCAGAAGATGCTCTTGGTCCAGATCAGCAGGCTGGCGACCAGGGCGGTGCTCTTGTAGGTGCCGCTGCCGCCGATGATCATCGACTGCGTTGAACCGCGCTTGCATGGGTCTATCAGCAGCGGCGCCTTGCCGCCGTTGCCCCAGGTGGCGCGGTTGTCGGGGTCGAACCGCATGTGCGCGGCCGGGCCGAGGTCTACGCGATCAGCCTCCCCCACCACGATCCCGCCGATTTCACTGTCGGGACGGCTGGGGAACAGCGCCTGCATCTCGGCCACGCTCATGTAGTCGGCATGTCCGTGGTTGTCCGAATCGCCGCGCTCAATCGCACGGCGCCTCCCGAAAGGGCGGCCGAACTTTCGCCACAGCCGCCATGCCACCATGCCGATCGCCAGCACCGCCAAGGTCGGCATCGCCGCGGCGCCGACGATCGCGGCTTCGATCTCCCAGCCGGTCTGCCACCGCCTCGGCCAGACATACCGGGCGGCGTCAAGCCATTGCGTGTAGGGAAAGACGAACAGCTCCGTGCGCTCCCGCAGCACGCACAAGCCGTAGCTGGCCGTGGCCATCCAGGCGGGCGGGATTGCCGCCAGGGCGGTGGTGGCGGCGAGTGCCCAGCGCATTACTGGCCTTGGCTCCCCTGCTGCATCGCCGCCAGAACGGCGGCCAGCCCCGCATTGGCCCGGGCGCCCGCCGCGTTCGCCTGTTGCACGGTGGCGGCGACGGCAGGGGCTTGCGCGTCCGCCGCGGCGATAGCGGCATTCGAAGCGTCCGCCTGTGCCGCGGCGATGCCGTCCAGCGCCGTTGTTTCGGGCGTCGCTGCCGCCGTGGTGGTCTGCTGCGATGTGTCGGCGGTGCCGGGTGTGCCAGCGCTGGCCACCGTCACCGATACGGCGCCGGAGGCTGGCGTGGTGGCCGAACCGGTGGCCGGCGCAGCAGCGGCCGACGTAGCGCAGCCTGTCGCCCAGACCGACGCGGGCGCGTTGGCGACGAGCGCGATCCAGCCGGCGACGGTCTGGCCGTAGGATGTCATCTGCCCGTTCTGCGTCAGGTTGTCCTGCGGCGCCTCGGAATCCCAGTTCCAGAACGCCGCGCCGTAGCCGCTCGACATATCGGCGGTGAGCACCTGGCTGCCGTTCGGGTCAGGCGTCGTGCCGTTCGTTGACGGCCCGGTCTCCCCGATGATCAGCGGCAGCTTGCCGGAGGCCGTTGTCAGTTGCCGGTCGGTGCCGATGGTCTGCGACAGGTTGCTGTTAACCGTCGTCTGATCCGTGGAGTAGCCGGAGGTCCAACCGTAGAAATGCTGGTCGGCAACGACGTTCGTCATGCTCGACGTGTCGGCCTGGACCGGCTCGGAGATCATGAGGATGGTATTGTTTCCGGTGCCGCGGATCGTCTGGTAGTTCGATGCCTGCTCGGCCGCCAGTCCGCCGCCGGAAGCCGGTTCGTTGATCGTGCCGAACCAGACATACGGGTTGCCCTTGAAGGCCGACGCCAGTTCCTGGAACCAGGCGTTCTCCGCCGCCAGGTCGGACCCCGTCAGCGCCGGGACGCCGCCGCCCGCGGCGATGTGGTGCTCGATCTCCACCACGACGCCCTTGGCCGACATCTGCGAGATGAAGCCCGACAGGTAGGATGACGTGTCGCTGTAGCTGTACGCGGCGAGGCGGATGAAGTTCAGCCCCGGAAAGTCGGCCAGCACCCGCGAAGCGCTCCCTATGGCGCTGTCGTAAAGGTTGATCCCCTTGGCGATATAGACCGAACCGTCGGGCGCAAGGATGTTGCCGTTCGACGTGGTGAAGCCGCCGGAGGCCGCGCCGCCGGCCGTGGCCGCGCAGGTCGTGACCGGTGGCGCTGTGGCAGCGGATGTCGGTGTGCTGGATGCTGTGGTGGTCTGCCCGGCCGGGGGCGTCGTCTGTGCGGATGATCCGGTCGGAACGGTCTGTGCCGCCCGGGATTGCGTCGCGCTCGCCGGCACGGAGGGCACCGCCACGCCCGCCGGTGCCGCCGACGCGCTCCAATATCGGCTGTTGCCCGACAGGGTAAACCAGCCCTTTCCAGTGGCATCCAGGCCGTAGACGGTGCCGTTCACGATGGCCAGCGCGGCGGTGCCGCCGCCGCCGGGAGTCCATTGGCCGTTTTCCTGAATGGAGCCGCCGGCGGTGATCAGCCAGACGTTGCCGGCGGCGTCGGTCAGCGAACCGCTGCCCGGGGTGATGACGGTCTGCGCCCGGGCCGCACCCGCCGCGAGCGCGAGCGCGGTCGTCGTGTAGAGTAACTTACGCATCGGTAGCCTCCCGTTCCGCGGCCATCAGCCGCAGGCTGCTGATTCGAAACCCCTTGTCCGACTCGTTATTGCGATGATCGGTGCGCCGGGCGTAGGCGATCACATCGAAACCGCGGCGGATCTTCTCCATCAACCGGCCGTCCTCCATGCTCTTCGCGGATGCGTGGTCGCGCGCCATGTCGGCCAGGGCCTCCTGTTCCTCGCCCTCGTTGGCATGCCAACTGGTCAGCCCGGCGTGCCCGGAATTGAGCGCCAGCAGCAGCGACCATGCCTCTTCGCCGCGCACCTCCTGCATGACGATCTCGACCGGCACCAACCGCTTGGCGATCCGCAACGCCTCGCCTGACGACATCGACGTGTCGTCGTAGAACACCGGGGCCTTATTGACCGGCCCGGCATCGCCGATCTCGTCATCCGTCTCCAGCGTCACCATACGGATGTGCGGGCGATACACCTGAACCAGGCGGCGGCCGACATCGGACTTTCCCTCGCCGGTCGCGCCGCAGATGCCGATCGACAGCCCGTTCAGCCGGGCGCCGCGCAACACCTCCGCCCATTCCTTGTTACGGAAAGCGGACGCGACGCACGCCGCCTTGGCCATCTGCTGCGCCGTGCCGGTGTTGACCTCGGAAAACAGGTCCTCGACGTCGGGATCATCCATCGTCCGCGCCACCGCGGGCGGCCTGCGGATGGCCCACAGGATGCGGCCGTTGTGCGTGCCGGGACTGCGCACGCCCTGGAACCGCTGGCCGCCCGGCAGGGTGCTGTTGACATAGGGATTGCCTTCGTCGAACTCCCGGCCGGTGCGCTGACCGATAACGATAGTCATCGCGTCAAGCAGATCCAGCGTGAACGACTCGACGTGCTTGCGTATCCACAGTCCGGACTTGCGCACGAACACTTCGTGCGGCTTGTTGATCGTGATATCCGTTACGTCGGGATGATCCAGATCGTCCTGGATCGGCGCGAGATAGTGCCTCAGGATCTTGTCGCCCCTCACGATTCCACCGCCTTCCGGAAATAATAGTAGCTGAACACGGTCGCGCTTGCGGCCAGCGATATCCACACGGCATCCAGCCATGTATGGAACATGTAATACAAAAGCAGAGACCTGAAACTGTGGTAGGGCAGGGGGCCTCCGTCCGCGATTACTTGGGACGGACTGAAGTAGCCGACGGTCCCAGACCGCCATAATGGCAAAGCAGAGCGCCACGTGTATGCCGAAGACGGTTTGGTGCTCAGACGTCATCGTGTGGTCACCCTTATCGAATGTGAAAAGTCGATGATGTGATCCACCACAACGGTAATGACCGTTCCCGGCTGGACGTAGATCGTCGGCGGTATGTCTATCTGGTGCTGCAGTATCGTGTTGGCGACCGACGAGATGCCGCCACCGCCGCCACCTCCACCGCCAAAATTGATGTATTGATTGCCGCCCCTGGAAAGCTCCGCCTGCGCGATCTGCGTCGCGCTCTCCAGCCCGGTCAGAGCCAGCGCCGCGCCGAACCGTTCCGGATAGTGATTATCAACCTCGCCGGGAATACCCGTGCGGCCGAGGCTGTCCGCGATCGTGCTGTTCAGCGGCACCGGAATCCCCTCCGGGGTGTATGCGGTGCCGGTGAAGGCGAATAGCCGCTGCTGGCCGGTTTTGACGTCGGATCTGTATTCGCCCTCGATCAGCGTGCCGGCCGGCATCAGCAGCACGTGCGCCGGCGACAGCACATCCACCCGGGTATGGCAGGAGATCGAACCGGGCAGGCTGCTGTCCATCGCCACGTCCAGCGCACAGGGGATGTGCTGCGGCAGCATCTTGTAGGTGTAATCCATCGCGGCACCGGCCTGTCCGCCCTCGATCGCCGTCGGCTTGAAGGCCACGCTGGTGACGCCGTCAGGCTTTTCCGGAGCGGCGCTGCCGGCGCCAGCGTTGGACTTTTGCTCCGCGACCGGCCGCGCCGGCACGTCGAAGATCCCCTCCGAACTGGCCGTCGGAAAGCGGACGTAACTGACCGGCGCCGCGGCTACGACGGCCGCCGGCTTCGCCGTGGCGGGCGGATCGATGAACACCAGTTGCCGCGGCTCAAACGACGGCATCGCCGCGGCCGGCGCCAGTACCGGAGGCTCGGCCGGGGGCGGTGGTTGCGGCACCGGGGGGTCGGGAACCGCCTGCGCGATCTTCGCCGCCCCGATATCCTCCGGCTTCGACTTCGGGCCTTTGAAATCCAGTGACGTCTTGACGATCATCACGCCGATCCCGATGACAACCGCCACCAACGCCGCCGCCGCAGCGGTGCGCGCGGTCTTTGTGCGCAACATCCGAAATCCGCCGGCGCCGACCGGCGACTCCAGGCGGTCTTCCGGCCCCGGAGGAGGGGTCATCTCTGAACCTCATGAATGACCGTCCGCACCACATCCGGGCTGGTCGTGCCGGTGCCCGGATCAGGCCGTTCGGGGCGCCACCGGTTGTTGATGATGTCCATCACCGCGTCCTTGCCGGCGTGCAGGCGGAACCGCGGCGCCGTGGTGTTGACCACGTACATCGGGCCTTGCCTGACCGCATCGGCCGGGCGCTCTTCCCCGGTCGCCGGATCGACGATGGTGATGGTCGGCGGCTGGATGTTGCCCGGCCACTGGAACTCGGTCAGCCAGCCGTTGTCCGATACCTCGGACGGCGCGAGATACTTGTATTTCGGCTCGGCCTTGTTGGTGTAGTCCCGGTTGCGCGGACCGTAGAATACGTCGGTTTTCAGCCGGGCGATGGCGGTCCGTTCCTGCTTGTCGGCCTGTTGCTGCCGCCACGCCGCGATCGCCGCCTGCCGTTTCTCGGCTGCGGCTTTGGCGGCTTCCGCCGCCCTGTCGGCCGGATAGTCGAAACTGAGCTGCGATGTGGTCATGGTGTCGGCGATGCAGCCCGGTGCATCCTGGCTGGCGGCGCAGTCGCCCGCCTTTCGGGCGACCAGCACGAAGCGATAGGGGCGCTCGGAACCGTCCGGCATGGTCGTGATGACGACCAGCGAGGATGTGCCTTCGAAATACGGCGTGATCGGCAGGTTGCTGATGAACCGATCCTTCTCGATCGGCTGTTGCTGCTGCTTGTCGTCCTTGCCGTGCGTAGCGGGGCCGCGCCAAGTCTCGACCGGATTACCCTTCTCGTCGGCTCCGGTGTAGGCGAAGTCATACCGCTTGATATGTTCGTTAGCGCCGAAGACCAGGTTGACCGGAAAGCCGACTGCGCCAACCGCCACGTAGCGTTGGCTCGGGTCGTAGACGCAGATGCGGGCCTGCACGTCCTCGGGGCTGACCTTGCAGGAGTCCAGCGCCAGGGCATTGCCCGACAGCGTGGTGCCGATCAGCAGCGGCAGGATGAGCTTGCGCATCTCAGTCGGCGGTCGTGCTGAACGATGTGGCCTGGAAGCCCTCCAGGTTGAGCGCGCGATCGGCGTCGCTCATCGGCAGGTCGGGATGGAAGCTGAAGTAGACGTGCGCCGTGTAGCGCGGGCGGGTCTCCTTGCCGGCAACGACCTCGGTGCGCTCATACCTGACTTCGTAATGATACAACTGGTTCGGCTCCGTGCCCGTGGCGTCCTGAAGATCAAATGCGGTGAACCTCGACGCCCTGGCCCAGCCGTTCGCGCCGAACACGGCCGGCGGATAGTTTCGCGCACCCGGCCCGATGTCGTTCGCGAACCGCCTCTGCTGCTCAGGCGTCGCCATGATCATGCAGGCATGAAAGTCGAAGCGCGCCCAGGTATCGGACACGTACGAGGTGCACCGGGTGATGAACTCGCGCAAAGCGCGCTGGCGGGTGGCTTCGTTGAACAGGCGCGGCGCGTCCGCCGCCGCAATGGGGCGGTCCACAACACCGGTCTGGTCATGCAGCACGACCCACTCGGGCGGCTTCGGCACCGGTGTCTTGATGTAGACCGCCAGCCCGGAGGCCATGCCGAGCAACCCCATCGCACCCATGCAGGCGCCGAACAGGGTGCGGTCGCGCTTGCCGTCTCGCGCCGCCTTGTCTGCCGCGCTCCAGCGATCCAGTGACGCCTTGAAGAAGGCCGCCGCACTCTCGTCGGTCAGCGGCTCCGACTGCCAGGAGTCGCGCATCTCAGTAATCTCCCATGGACGGGCGGTGGATCAGGTCGTTGGTTTGCGGCTCCAGCGGCGGCGCGTTGGACGGCCATTCCGGCGCATTCTTCGGGGGCACCGGAGGCGCGGGCGGCCCGGACGAGCAGGCGGCGAGCGCCAGCAGGAGGAGGATGGCGGCGCGGCTCATAGCTTGGCCGCCAAGCGCAGCAAGCCGCCGCACAGATAGCAGCCGAGTGCAAGTGATGCGGCCAGATGCCAGCCGCTTTGGTGTTTCACCAGGGCGGCGGTCAGGATGTAGGTGACGCCGAGGATCGCGGCACCCACCGCGCCTGGGACACTGTCGGGAAAGGCTGCGTCCGACAGCGAGATAAGCAGTACGAAACGCTGTTTGGCGGTCGCAAGAAGCTTCCTCATGGCGATGGCCCGTTCATCGGGGTGGTTCTCTGGAAAGCGTAGGAGGGCGGCGGTGCAGCACCACCGGCCGAACCGGAAGGCTGGACGGAACCGCCCGAGCGATTACCCGAACCGCCTGACGGGGAAGGGGAAGGAATGCGACTGCCTCCGGGGCGCGTCCGCCGCACAAGCTGGTGGTGCGCGCCGCCGCTGATTGTGACGGCGAGGTAGACCGAGACCCCGGCGAGCAGGACAAACAGCGACATCACGATGAGCACGCCGAACATGTCCCACAGCATGAAGCCGATATCACCGGTTGCGGCGGCTGTTCCGGTCGGATTCATGACGGGCGAAATCAGCGCCATGAAGCCGTTCATCGTGACCGTCATCATCGCTAGGTCGCCGATGAGGAATAGCTGCACCAGCATCCCGGCGACGAGGCTGCGGAACCAACCGTCGAAGAACTGGCTGGTCTGCTCGAAGTAAAGCATGACGATGAATACGGGGCCGTAGCCCAGCAGGTAGTTCGTCACTACAAAGGCCAGCAAATACAATGAAAACACGAGGCCAATGATGATCATCGTCGCAGCAATGTATATCACGACCGCAAAGCCCAGCATGGCCATCTTCGCGTAAGTGGCCGCGTCGGGTATCGCTTTTATCATCGCGGCGGCGACGGAGAAGCATTTGGTGGCGATGTGGCTGAACGAATCCGGCACCGACGCACCACCACCACCGATGACGGCAGCGGTCAGCGTCTGCATGGTGCCGTTGACGACACCCGAAACCCACTCCTGGTAATACGGCAGATACGCAACAAACTGGTATATTAAAGCAGCCCAAAGAACGCTCTTCCAGAACCGCAACTCGGCCGCTTCCTCGCCGGACCACATCGCAATGAACATCTGGATCACGAGGTATGTCGGGACGAGCTTCACGAACCATCCGGACATCACGCCTTGCAGCGCGCCTATGAGCGCCGCGTTCGCGGTCGCCTCCTGTGTAGTGATAGATGTCCAGATGAAGGTGAAGTACGGCGTGATATCCATTTGCCCCTATTCCCCGCGCAGACGCCGCATCGCCCAACGGCGGAGCCTGTTTCCTTGCCATAATAGCAGGATGGCGAGGGGCAACGCGGCGCTGCCGTTACCCCGCGCGCACAGGCTCCCTAGGAATGCAATCGCGCCCCAAACCAGGATGACCTGTACTATCCACCACAGCAGCAGCCACTCGATCGGAATGAGCCAGATTGTACGGCTGGACATCAGTTGGCAGCCTTCAGGAACCTGTCGTAGTTGATGTCGGTTCCGGCGGCGTCGGCGTTCGCACACTCGGGATCGCCCATCAGCGCCACGCCTGGGTTGTCGCGGCAAGCCGCCAGTTTGGCTTCGCGCTCCGGCTCATGTGCTCTGAACCATGATCTTGTGCGGATAACCGGAACGGGGGCAGGCGGTGGCGCCACCTCCGCCTGCTGTTGCTGCGGCGATTGCAACGGCCGCAGATAGACGACACTGCCCGCGCCGACGCCCGCCGAGGCGGCCATGAGTGCGGCTGTCAAACCCGCGTATGCGTAAGTGTTCATTGTCTACCTCCCCTTAAAATCCATCACCTTGCGCCTTGGCGGCCTGCAAGAAGTTGTCGAAGCCGCGGTCGATGGACTCGCCGGCCCGTTGCGCCATCGCGTCGCGCTGCGCCTGATACGCGGCGCTGATCGCCTGCTGCTGACCGGACTCGTTGGCAAACCATGCCTGCTGCAAGGCGATCTGCGCCTGGATGTCTTGGACATCCTTCGGCTCGGTCGCCGTCTGCAACCGCGCTTCCAGCGCCTGGAAGGCCGCCTGATGCGCCTGATAGTCGGCAACCGATGCCTGCGCCGCGCCCTGGTAACCCGCGATGCTGTTGGCGTTCGAGATGGTCTCTTTCGACGCGAAGCTGCCGTCCGTTGGCGTATAGACGTGATTGGTCGAGTAGGCCGACGAGGTGAAGCCGGACAGCGAGTTCAGCACGCCCTGGATCTGCGGCAGCCCGCCGCCGCCGTAGTGAACGCCCGAGACCAGGCCCATGACGGCATAGGGTGACACCGGTAGCGAGTTACCCAGGCCCGCCTGATTGAGCAGTCCCATGGCGGCGCCCACGTTCGGCGCGTGCACAAAAGCCTCCAGTTGCGTCACTTCGGTCAAATACTGCTGGCCTTGCATCGCATACTGTTGCGCTTGCGTTGCCCATGACAGTTCATCACCGATTAGCTGTTTCGTCTCTGTCAGTTCCTGTTGCAGTTCGACGCCGTATGCCTTGACCTCCTGCGCAATACTGCTGAAATCGATCACCGAGACCTGTGCGTGCGCCGTGCCGGTCAGCGCCAGCAGGCCGACACCGGCCGACAGAAGGATTCTCATTCCGCAACCTCCGACAATGCTTTGCGATACTCCTGCATCAGCGCCTCCCCGACGGCGCCCGGTGCCCGCTCCAGGGACAGCGCAAGCGCCTTGACGCCGTCGGCGCTGCCCGAGATCACGGCCACCTCGTCAAGCCCGCTCAGCGGCGCCTGGAGCACGCAGGAACGCTCGCCCTGGCGCAGCAGAAACGTCCCGGTGCCCTTCGGCAGGCGCCTGACGATGTCGAACTCCGTCTCGGTCAGGTTCATGCCGTCCGGGCCGTAGTATTTCCACGCCGCCTTGGGGTCGGAGAAGAAGATCTGCGTCGGCGTCTGCCCCTTGATGGTATCGCCGATCGGCGAGTTCAGCGCGTCGCTGACCTCCTGCGTCGCCATGATGATCGGGCTGTTATACTTGCGCCACGTCTTCAGTCCGTTCTTGATCTCGGCCTGGAACTGCCTGACCTCCAGCGCCTTCCACACCTCGTCCAATACGAACAGCAGCCTGCGCCCGTCCACCAGCTTGCCGGTGTAGTGGAACAGCGTCGCCATGACGGCGCCGGCCGCGATCGGATCACCGATCAGGGCGGACTGGTCGAAGCCGAGCACCATGTTGTCGAGATCGACGATGTCGCGCTCGCAGTCGATGATCCAACCGAACTCGCCACCGGCACACCACTTCTCCAGCCGCGCGCCGGCGCCGGAGCGGTCGGTGCCGAGGAATGCGCGGACTTCTTCGAGGCAACGGTCTTCAGGCGGCAGCGACATGACGTAGCGCAATGCGATGCCCAGACGCCGCTCCTCCTCCGGCTCCCACTCATAGGGTGCGGGGGTCGAGACGCAGGCGCGGATCAGGCCGGACAGGAAGGCCATATCCTCGGGGTCGCCGGTCAGCCGCTTCAGCGGGGCGAGACCGGCACCGAGGCCGGGTGTATTGCGCAGCGACAGGTAGGACCCGCCGACGTGGCGAACCAGGGCCTCCAGCCCGCGATCCTTGTCCCAGAGGACAATCTGCGCCCCGGTGCGCTCGGCCTGGCAGACGATAAACCCGACGAGCACGCTCTTGCCCGCGCCCGTCATGCCGGAAATGAAGCTGTTGCCGACACCGTCGACGTGCAGATGGAACAGGTACGGCGTGCCGCCCGAGGTGCGGAACACCGCAATCGGGTCGCCCCAGCGGCCCTTGCGGCGCCCCATCGGATAGTTGTGCATGGAGGCGAACGCCGCGAAGTTGCGGCTGCTGATCGCCGCCTGCCGCCCGCGCAGATGAAAACAACCGGGCACCATGGAGAACAGCACGGCTTCAAGGGCCACGTTCTCGCGCTCGACCTTCAGGCCGCCGCAGCCCATGTCGCCCCAGGCTTTCTGCACCACGCGGCCGAATTCGTGAGGCTCATCGACAAACACTGTGAGCGCCGAGGCGTGTTCGCCGATCATCAGCCGGTTGCCCGCGATCAGGTTCGCGGCAACCGCCAACTCGTTGGCCTGATCCACCGCACGGTCGCCGGCAAAGCGCGACTTGTTCTGCTTGCGCGTCGCCATCGCCTGCCCGTCGATCGAGGGCAGGCAGCGGAACGCGTGAAACACCGTGTGGCGGTAGTCCGCCTGCAGGAACCTGTCGAACATGCCGGGCACGGTCTGGAACGGATAGTCGTGCATGCCGAGACAGAAACCGAAGGCCGAGCCGTGCGGCATCCGCACCTCGAAGCTCTCCCAGCCGATGATGAAGCGCTCGCTGAACACCGACGACGCCGAGGACGTGGTCAGCGGCACCGGTCGCCAGTAGCCCGTCATGGCGAACGCCGTCGCCTCGGCGATCTCGCTGAACAGCCGTCCGTCCCGCTCGACGACGGACAGGATGCGCGGGTTGAACGCCTTCAGCTCCTCGGCCAGCACGTGCACCGTGCGGGTCAGCTGATTGACCGCCCGCGCCGCCGGTTCAGCGGTCGGCCGGCCGAACGACAGCAGTTTCCCGGCCTTGCCCGCGATCAGGCGCGGCGCCAGTTCGATCGCCAGATAGGTGCGGTTGAGCCACATCGATCGGGTGCCGAACAGCTTGTCGTGGTAACGGCGGTCCAGGTTCGCGGCGAACTCGCTGCGGAACTTTCCGGCCGGATAGATCGCCGGATCCGCAACACCGCGGCATTGCAGGAAGTGATACGTCATGCCGTCCTGCGCGTTGTTGCGCAGCGACGTTTCCCGAATCTCTTGGTTATGGTTGACGAACGGGTCGTCGTTCGTCTCGGACGGCAGGCCGTCGATCTCCATCATCATGATGACGGAGTTGCCGGTGGTCAGGATCACGTCCGAGCGGCCGTAATCCCGCCAGGGCACGTAGTCCGACAACAGCCGCTCGCGACTCATATGGCGCTCGGCATGTCCGCCGCCTTCTTGATGATGTCGACCGACGGCTGAAGTTGCGAGCCGCCCCAAAGCTGGCGGATAGCCAGACCGGAGCGGGCCTTGGTCGCAAACCACTGCCGCCAGCGCCAGAAAAAGTGCGGATCGGCCCGGCACACTTCGCGCATGGCGAAATGGATCGGGCCGAACAGCACCATGCCGGGCGGCGAGCGGAAGATGAACACCGTGACGACACCGGTCAGAAAGCCGTTGACCAGCAGCCCCTCGATCGGCACGCCCCACTTGACGGAGGGCCGCGTCATGGCAACAAAAAGCGTGTCCACCGTCCGCGCCATGCTTCACCAGCCCAGCGTCGTCGTGACCATGTAGGCGCCGGTCCAGGCGATCAGGATGGCCGCCACTGTCTCGACGACGTGCCGCCCGCTCAGGATGCCGGTGCCCCACATGATGCCGCAGACAACCAGGCACAGCGCAGCGACGTAGCCGCCGGCGGCGCCGCCGATGTAGGTAAGGATTTTCTGCGCCGCAGCGCCGATATCTGTTCCGCCCACAGTCATTTCCCTTCGGTTTGAGGTTCGTCGTCGTTCCACGCCGGCCGATCGTCCAGGACGACTTCCTCCGGCGGCGGGGGGTGGTGGTGGTAGGCTTGAGGAATAGGCGCGGCAGCCGACGCATCCACGGCCCGGGCGCTCTCCATAGCTCTGGTCGAGTAGTCGGCGGCGACGGTCGGGGGCGGGTTGCCGTTATACTTGACGAACTCGACCCGCAGGCCGGCTTCCAGATTGGTGCACGGCTCCAGGATGGTTTGAGCGTTGATCGGCCGGTGCATGGCCAGCGACAGCCAGCCGAAGTTGGCTGTGTTCACCTGCGTCAAGCCGGAATCGGTTGTGCCGTTCCGGTTGTGATTGACCGCGGCGGCGTCGAAGCGCGGGTTCTCCCGCAGCACGATCCCCGCGGCCAGCCTGGCGAGGGTGTCCGGCAGGCCGCAGTTCGCGGCCATAACCAGCGACAGGGCGGCGGTAGCGGCCAACGTCGTCATGTCGCCCCCGCCGACCTGACGACACGCCGTATCTTCCCCAGGTCGATGCTAGGCTGAGCGATCTTGCGCTTGCTGCCGTAGGGGCAGCGTGGCTGGACGCCGTCGATCGCCCGCGACAACCACTCTGCCGCTTTGTCCCGCGTTGCGAAATTGCGATGGATGTCCGCGGGAGCGCTACCGTTCGGACAGCCGGTGGTCGTGGCAACGAACAGTCCGCTGCCGGCATCATGCCGGACAGTGCCAATCCTGGCCGAGCCGCACAGGACGACATAAGTGTCGCTGCGGTACCGTATCTCCACAAAACGGAACGGCGGGGCGGGAATAGCGAACGGATCAGCGCTCGCCTCTTGGACGACGTATAGCGGCTGCACTGTGCTCATGCCGGCACCCGAACGCGACTGATATGATGTAGGGACAAACGTCTCCCCACATGAAACCGCTTAACGGATTTCATTGCACAAACATCCTTTTGGCTATTGCTTGCCCGTTCCTTCAACGGAACGTGAAAAGCTACGCGTCATTCCAAAAAATGCGAATGATAGTCTCAAAAATCTCGTAGCGACGCCAAGGCCAAAGTATCCGGCGATCCGTTGCCGATCACCGCCGTTCCAGTTGCGATCGACTGACACACGCTCAGGTGGCATCACAATTTAGGTGAAGCCGGGGAGAGTCAATTGGCAAATTTGGCAGTCCGGAAAGTTAATCTGTAACGCCAACGTTCCGCTTTGGTTCTGCAACGGAAGAGTGAGGGTTTTGACTACGCTTTTTGCGTTTAGTGTGGTCCGGGAACGGGAATGTCGCGGTAGCCGCGTCGCTCCGCCGTCCGTCTCTTGCTGCCGTGGAGCGCGTCAACGGATTGGCTGCAACCTTGGGCGGTGTGCCCAGTCGTCGCGTCGCTCCACAGTCCCGGTTGGTGCTGGGGTGCGTCGGCCGCTGCGGCAATGGCCTGGTTCAGCAGATCGCGGAGTTGAGAGGCCGTCGCCAGCGGCAGGTTGGCCAGCGCATGGTGTTTGCGCAGGATGCCGCCGGAGTCATAGTTTCGCGTTTGCAGATCGATCAGAATGCGAGACCGGCTGGCCACGATCTGGGCTTCGCCGAACGTGCCGGATATCGAAAACAGCCGGGACGTGTTAGCCGGGACATGTTTGGACATAGGAATTCGCCTTTCCTAGGCTGGCCGGTTTGGGACCGAATGTCGATCTAAATTCTGCTGCGTGCGTCTCCTCTGTTCATGTCTGATACCCTGTAGGGTATCGTAGTGCAATACCCTAAACGATATCGCTTGAGATACCTCAAAACATATGGCATTAAGCGCCGTCGCTTGGCGGAAGGGTTGGATCAGTGCGGGGGCAGGAGGTCTGTCAGAGGTATGCCGAGAGCTTTTGCGAATCGACGGATGGTCGAGAGGCGAACGTCGGTTCTACCTTGCTCAAGACCGGGCAGACGCGGCTGGGGGATATTGACGAGCTTCGCCAGTTCCGCCTGGGAAAGGCCGGCCGCTTCCCGAGCCTCCCTGAGTTTCATCCCAAAAGTTATCGCGTCGGCGTCCCGGAGGGGAGGGCGGCTGGCCTTTTTTGCCGCCGCCGCTTTTTTCGGTGGCAATCTCGCGGGAGTGGTCGGAGCCGCTCTGCTGCGGGTTACGGCCTTCTTGGGCGGCAGGCTCACGTCTCAGGCACCTCTGGCCGGGTAGTTCTGAAGTGGTATCAGGAACGGCATGATTCTACCAGCGAACGGTGGCTTAGTGGCTACGATGAATCACCAAGGTTCGGCCAATCCGGCGTCGCTTGGTTCGTTAAGCCAGCTTTTTTGTTTGTTCGCAGAACATTGGCTCGCGATGAATCACCAAGGTCTCGCCAAGCCGCCTCACTCGTCACTGTTAACCATCCTTTCCTAAGCCATTGGCTGGCGGCTTACGATGAATCGCCAATGTTCTGGCAGGCCGTGTCACTCGTCGTCGTGAGCCGTCCTTCGCTGAGCCATAGGTCCATGGCCTACGATGAATCACCAAGGTTCTGCTGGCCTATAGGTTTTTTGTATCAGACTCTTATAAGAGTGTATTGGCGATTCATCGTGGATAACCCTGGTTGTCATTGGCGATTCATCGCGATCCGCCGATTCGCGACCTTGGCGATTCATCGTGCGGTCCCTATCCCGCTTCGTGGATGTTCCGATAGTTTAACACATTGGCGATTCATCGTGGCGAATCGTGCAATCGCGAGTAGAGAAAACATATGAAGGTGTCTGATCAACTCGAAATCTTCGGCCTGGATGCCACGAAGCGGATGGCCGAAGCGGGCGCAACGACGCGCGCCGGGAAATCCAAGCTGCTGCGGCAGGTCGAGGTTGCGCACGACCTGATGTCGAGCCTCCCCTCCTCCGACGATCTTGCCTTTCTGCATTCGGGACTTTGTCAAACATGCCTGCCGCACAGCCGCCCGACCAGCAATAGGGCGGTCTGGACCCGAAGCTCCGGGCGGTTCAGCCTGACCGTCAACCCTGGAATGATCGACGAGAGGCCGATAGCCGCGCGTCAACGGCAACCGACGCTTGACGAGCAGGAGGCGATGTACGTCGGTGTGCCGTACGGTAGCCGTGCCAGACTGATAATGCTCTTCCTGCAGAGTGAGGGGATTAAAAGCCGGACGGTTTCGCTAGGACCTTCGCTTTCAGCATGGCTGCGATCGCTTGGTTTGCCGATTTCCGGCGGTCCCCGTGGCTCGATTATCGCCATCCGTGAACAAAGCCTCCGTATCGCCCGATGCTCGATGACTATGCAGTGGAGCGAGACGGAAGGCGGCACCGAACGCACCATGATCGCCGATACTCGTATAGTCGACGGCTTGGAGTTATGGCAGTCTGCAAGCGGCACCGACTGGTGTGGCACCGTCGAACTGTCCGACCGCTTTTTTCAGCAGCTTCGTCAGCATGCTGTCCCGCTGGACAAGCGTGGGATTGCCCATCTCGCTGGCAACTCTCTCGGCCTGGATCTTTATGCCCTGCTGGCTTACCGACTCCCCAAGCTCCGACGAGATCTGCATTTGCGATGGGATGCTTTGCAAGGGCAGATCGGTGCGGCTGAAACACAGACATTCAATCTCGCGTATCGCATTCGGGCGGTGATGCCGGACGTGGCTGTCGCATATCCCCACGCTCGCGTCGAAGTCACTCCACACGGTCTGCTCTTGAAGCCGTCCCCGCCCGCCGTGCCGAAGACCGTTGTGCCGGGCTTTAGGCTTGTAGAAAGCCACACCAATGTTCTGACCAAAGACTAAGTGTTTGGGGTCTCTGGAAGACCTCAATGGCGCTCAACGAGGGTAGGGGGTACGGTACAGCAACCGCGAATCATACTTGCCGGCTGCGTTTTTTATCCAGATTGTCGCGCTACAGCTTCGGCGCCGCAGCAACGGGACCACCCGCGGGGCCGGACCCGCGAGGCACCGGCACCAGTTCGATGGCCCAATCCGCCGGCGCGCCATGGTTGTGTTCGCGGTGCCCCGCGCAGAGATAGACTGGCGCGGGCGGCCGGTTGCAACGCCTGCACCGTAATCGGGGAAGGATGTCCGCGAAGCTCCTGTCGCCGCGCGTCGTGGCCAGCAGGCGGAGCGGAAGGATCGTCGTCCCCTGGCAGCAGTGCAGCTCAAGGCGGCAATCAGGCCAGTCGGACAGGCGGTGGGCGAGGCGGAACGGCGGCGGGTGCATGGCCGCAAACTACCGTCAGAACATAAAGCGAACAACGATAAAGCAGCAATCCACGCTGCTCCGACGCGCTTCAGGTTGCCGCCAGGATCTTCTCGACTTCCAGCACCGCCTTCGCCGCCCAGCCTGCGGTCCCGGGCGGCACATCCGGGCGAAATCTCTCGTAGAGCCTGAACCCGATCCGGTTGAGTTCGGCCGGCTCGTAGCGCGCCGCCAGCAAGGCCATCGCCGTCCTGACGTCGGCCAAGCGTGCGCCGAACGCCTTGACGAGATAGCGCTCGACCGCGGCGGGATCCGCGGGGCGGTCGCCATCGGCGGCGCGCAGTTCGCCGTTTTCGTCGGACAGCAGCCGGATGGTTTTGCCCAGCAGAAACGCCGGCGCCGTCAAATGGATCTCGGCCAGCAGCGGGGTTTCGGCGTCGCGGTCGACCTTTCGCTCCTCCCGCCCGATGTTGCGTGCCTTGATCCGCGCGGCGGCGCCGGCGACAGCCCGGCCCAAGGTCAGCGCGGTGTCCGGCGGATGGCCGAGCTGTTCGGCAACGACCGCCGCCCATAGCGTGAGAACCGGGGCCCGGTTCACCAGGATCGAGGACATGGCTTCGGCCCTTTCCGCTTTCAGGTCATCCGCGGTCCCGGCGGATCGCACGACTCCGGGCGGCTATGCTAACGCCTGTCCGGTTGCAGACGGAGACTCGATTTGAAAAAACCGAAGCGCCGCCGCCCCGCACCCCGGCGTAAACCGGTCCGCGTGCCGGGAGCATTGGCGACCCCTGCGGGTGAAACCGAGGTCGGCGCCAGGCTGGCCGGCATGCTGCGCGCGCGGCTTGCGCTGATGCCGCCACAGATCGCGGCGGACTATCGCGCCCTGGCGCAAAAAGACGATCCGACCATTGCCGAGAAGGCCAGGCTCAGCGTGCTGGAGGACACCTATGCGCCGTCGCCGCCGCAGCTCCAGGCGGCGATCGCTGCGGTGCTTGCCGAACGCGGCGTGCGGCCCGGCGCCGGACCGTCGCGGGTCTGACCCGGCCGCCGCCAGATCCGTGACGACTCGACTTGTCATATGTCTTATGCGGCACAGGGTTGACGAGCTCGGGCAGGGCAGCGAGGCGTCCGCAAGCGCGTTGCCAAGGCAAGACCGGTCTGACCGGCCTCAACTAACGAACCGGCCTTCCAGTGCGCATACGAAGACCGAACGAGAAACGGCCTAGCTGTCGGAAAACCATCGCGCCGCGGTTTCCGTGCAGTTTTCCATTCCGTCAGGGTTTGTCGCACAGGAAATTGGCCGGATTTTCGCTCCTCCTGTATAGCAACCGGTAGGTGCCGGGAATCATCTGATTTCCGTTATCGCCGCCGAAGGCCCCTCCCTGCCCCGGCCGCCGTGTCCGTGTTTCCCCTATTGTGAGCCGTGAACACCCCTACGACCTTTTGGCTATTTTATGCTGCACCTGCGAACGCCACCTTCCGGATTGCAGACCGCGCCTCTGGCGCACTGCTTTCTTGGACGTTTCCTCCCTAAACTTCGGCGGTGCCCTCACGGGCGCCGCCGTTTTTTGGCTTAGCCACACAATGCGAACGCCGCTTCCCAGAGCACGACGGTCGTTGCGTCGGCGTGCTCCTCAGGCATCCCGAACCACGAGGCGACCGTGATGACGCTGCGTCCTGGCAAGTCGGTGCAGCTCCTATCGGCGCGCAGGGGACCGGCATTCATCCACAGAAACGGTGTGCAAGAATGTGGACAACCGTATTTACCGCACGTAAACCGCGTACCGTCACACTCGTTGCCGATACGATCCGGGGAAGGCGTGATCAGGTCGCGGACAGGATATTCCTTCGTCCAGCGCCGCCTTGGCGACGTCGCCGGCCCGGGTCTTCAGCCCGGGCCCCTCGCCGACGCCATACGACCGCCTCGATACGACGACCCCGGTAACCCGCCGCCCCCACACGCCGCGCACCGCAGCGGGGTGAGCGGCAGTCCTTTTCTGCATTTTCGCGCGATTCATACCGACGATCAGGCCGATCCCGGGTTGCGCGCGGCGTCGGCCGTTGTTGTCCGAATCGGGGCGACGCGAGCAGGTAGACCGGCCGGCGCGCACCGCACGCAACCCGGCAACCGGCGCGCAGTCGCCGCGAGCAAGAAGATAGCGATTAGTGCTTCGCGAATGCAGGTTTACCCTTTGTCAGCCGTTTCGTAGCGCGTTCAATCCGTGACCGGGCAGTCCGCCGTTCCGCGGGTGTGGGAGGCGTCTTGGGCAGGAGTTCGGACATGGGTCCTTCAAGCTCGCCATCCCTCGCCCTCCGGAATCGTAATCGGAGTTGTACCGATAGCCTCGCCGTCATCACCCCGCCCGGACGATTTCTCGAAGGGACGTTCGGCTAACGATGGTGTCGTTGATCCGGGCGGAGGCGAGGACCGCAACGACCTCGCGACGACGGTCTGAGCGGGATGGCGCAAGCCCCGGGGTATGGTCACCGAGGACGATCCAGGCTTCGGCCCGACTGAGGACGAGTTCCGCGTCGGCTGCGACGGCCAACAACCTGACGAGTTCCATGGATGCGGTCTTGCGCTCCGGCGTGCTGTTGTCCGCCTCGACAAGCTGACCGTGGCCGATGCGGTCGACGACGAGATACATGGGTGCCAGGCTGCCGCTATCGACGAGCGCCTGCTCGGCGTCGGCTACCGCAAGGTCGAAATGGCGATCGAAATCGGATGGC
>NZ_CAJATU010000015.1 GCF_903944925.1 uncultured Rhodopila sp.
ACGCCATGGATCTGGAAAACGGATTTGGCTGTGTCCAGGCCAATTATGGTAACGCTCATTGTGGGCGGCTCCTTCGTTGCAGGCTCTGACAACCCGCATTGTGGCACATTGATGCCGTTGGGGCCGTCCACCCCATCTACCTGATGGCGATTGCGGTATTCTGCAACGAGGTGAAGGGCAAAAGCATGCTTGCCTTCGCCCGCGATATCGATGTGCAGTACAAAACCGCCTTCGTTCTGGCGCACAAACTGCGTGAGGCGATTGCGTCCAGCACGAAAGCGCTGGGCATCGGCGGCGAGGGACGCACGGCCGAGATCGACGGCGCTTATTTCGGCGGCCATATCCGGCCGGAGAACCTGGCGAGCGACCGGATCGACCGGCGTCTCGCCGAGAACCAATCGGGCAAGCGTCAGGTGGTGGTGGCGATGCGCGAGCGCGGCGGCCGCACGCTGGCGCGGGTGTTTGCGGCCGAGGCGGATGCCGTGGCGGCGATCCGCCAGCGGGTCGCCAAAGGCACCACGGTTCATGCCGATGAGAGCGCGGCGTGGAACCCGCTGCATGCCAGCTTCGCCATGCAGCGGATCAACCACCAGGACGGCTTCAGCATCGGCGGCGCCTGCACCAATGGCGCGGAATCCTATTTCTCCCGGCTGCGCCGCGGCGAACTCGGACATCACCACCATATCGCCGGGCCGTATCTCGTCCGCTACGCTCGCGAGGCGGCCTGGCGCGAGGACTTCCGCCGCGTCGATAACGGCGAGCAGATCTACGGCATCGTCGGGCTGGCGATGCGGTGCAGGCCGTCGGTCGACTTCTGTGGCTACTGGCAGCGCGCCCGGGCCGCCTAACTCAGCCGCCAACTGACGACCCCCGCGGCCTCGACGCGCGCGATCGTCTCCCTGGCCCGGTTGAGCGAACCGAGGATCGTTTTCTGAACCAACTCCCGTTGGCGGTCATCGGCGATCGGCATGGCCTTGACGCGCATGATCCGCTCAGCGAGCTGACGCGTCGTCATCGGCTGGACCGCATCGCGCAGCTCGTCGTAGATCAGGCGAAGGCACTCACCGGGACGGAACCATGCGTTGCGTGCCCGCCGCTGCCTGGGTCGGATCGTGTTCGGCCGGATGTCCGGATCGAACAGCCGCATCGTCGCGTCGAGATGCGCCAGATTGGCTCGCTGCTGCCCAAGCTGTCGTTCAAGTTGGCTCACTATTCCGGCCAGTTCCGCTCGCTTATTGCTTAACGCACTGATGACATGCGGTTCGCCCATTACCGACTGCTCCTGGCGTACTATAGACCAGGATAGTAGACGGCATGCTCTCTTCAACAAATATACTGGCGGTGGCGGATGCTACATAATGGCGCAGTTACCGGGGTAGCGCTTCAGGATTGTCGGGTCGGCTTTATGCATCTCGATGAGCTCTTTGAGGTTCTCGATCCCGAAGTCGGTAAAACCGGTCGTGCCCTCATCGCCGACGCCATAGATGGTCATGCGCCCCGCTTCGGGATCCATTTCAAGCGCGACATCCGACAACCAGTCCTCGTCCTCGCCGAGCATCGCCGCGACACGGGCGATCGTGAAGACAGCACTCGGGGCCGCCATGATCAGGCCGCCTCAAGCCGCTCGCGAGCTTGCCAGCACCACGGCAGCAGCTCGTCGAGCTTGTGGGCCGGGTGATCGGCAATGCGGGCCAGCACATCGGCCAGCCATGCCTGCGGGTCAATGTCGTTCATCTTGGCGCTGACGATGAGACTGTACATCATCGCGGCCCGCTGTCCGCCGCGATCCGATCCGGCGAACAACCATGCCTTCCTGCCCAAAGCTATTGAGGGGTCATTCTGCCCATATCAACCAAGAGGTAGAGGTTCATTATCGTTGGCACGCGCTGCATGGCCGGAAGGTCCGGCAGCTCTACGCCGAGCGACGATCTGGAAGAGAGGTTGTCGTCGTTGAAGCTGCACC
>NZ_CAJATU010000016.1 GCF_903944925.1 uncultured Rhodopila sp.
CGAATACTGTCATCGTCGTCAACGACGTAAATCACGGGCGGTCCGCTTCCCCCCGCATCTTCGCCGTGGCGTGGCGCATGCGCCACGGCTCGCGACAGCGGCAGCAGATGGTGGATTGTCTGCGTCAATTCCTGCAGCTTGGGCCGGAAGAAGCTATGGGGCATGCGATGAGGGTTTGGCATCATCGACAACGAGAACGCGAGGCTGTGCGCGCGGTCGATCGCCGGGTGGGCCCCGATCGTTAAACCGCCGGTGACGGCGCCGAGGCGGCGGACGCGCAGGATAGGTTAGGTCGCCGATAGGATCTTATCGATCTCCAGCGCAGCCTTGGCGCCCCAGCCCGGGCTGCCAAGCGGGATGTCCGGGCGGAAACGCTCGTAAAGACGGAAGCCGATGCGGTTCAGTTCCGCCGGGTCGTAGCGCGCTGCAAGTTCCTTCATCGCAGCCCGCGCCTCGGCTAGGCGGTCACCGAAGGCATTGCCCAAATTCCTCTGCACTCCTGCCGGGTACGCCGGCTGGTCGCCATCAGCCGCGCGCAACTCTCCATCGGCGTTAGGGAACAACCGGATCATCTTGCCGAGCAGCAAGACCGGCGCTGTCACATGGACTACGGCGAGTGCGGGTGTGTCGGCGTCTCGGTCCGCCTGGCGCTCGTCGCGCCCGATGTTCCGTGCCTTCACACGAGCGGCGGACCAGGAGACGGCGCGGCCTAGCGTCAATGCCGTGTCGGCGGGATGGCCAAGCCGTTCGGCGACGACAGTGGCCCAAAGCGTCAGGACGGGTGCACGGTTTACGACGAGCGGCATGGCGGGAAGCGAAGCCGGTTATCCCCGTGCAAGCAAGAGCGGCGCGCGACAGAGCGGAGCGCGGGAGCGTCACTGTCAGTGGCTAACATGCCTCGGGGAATATCTCTGCTTCGACGCGAGAGATTCTTATCTCAACGCCGGCCAGCGCCGCGGCGAGAGCATCGAGCGCACGTTGATCGCGGATCTGCGCGCTCAGCAGCCGCCAGCAGGCCGAGCTGGCGCTGACATTCGACGGCATGATGTCGGCGACTCCGTTCCGCCGCGAGGTACGCGTCAATCGCCTCCGGGAAAATCCCGACCTGCTCGGCGACAAATGTCAGCAGTGCAGCCGGCGGCCGTTCGCCGGAGCGGAGGACGCGGCCAGGGTAGCGCAGATAGCAAAGCATCAGGGCGTGGCCGAGGCGATTGTGATCGCCGTGGGAGCGCCTGATTGCCGCCAGGTCGGCCTCCGACAGCGTGAAGTGGCGCACTAATTCCCGTTGTTCGGTCAGCGGTTCAAACAGCTCCGCAATCTGGGTTGTAGTCAATCGCTGCCGTCGCGCCACTTCCGCCTCCAGAACCTTAATCCTCGGCAGATCAGCCACCCGGCCCCAGAGAGTCGATCAGTTATTGTGCGACCCTCGAATGTGGCAGAGCTTGGAAGCTTTCAAACGTCGTTACCCTGCCCGCAGACCTTCTGGCATCAAGGCCAACGGGACAAGCGCCATGGGACGATGGGATTGCGCCGCGTCCAGCCTCGATCTGTCACCGCGCCGATGACACGAGATAGCGCACCTTTCTGACGCTTTTATTACCCTTCATGTTCACGTTTCGTCCCAGAACTGGCACCGGAGGGGCAGTTCGTTAGCTGAGGCCCATCTGGATCGGCGGCGAAGAACTCGACTGGCCGGTCAAGGAACCCTGGGGCAGCACGCCGGTGCCAGAGCTTTATGTGCGTGAGCTCGCCGGCTGCGCTCAGTTGAAGCGGATCGGTCACGGCGAGACCGTGCTGCCCGGAATGACCGCCCATGACGCGCCCGGGTACACTCCCGGCCACCTGATCTTCTATCTGACCGGGGCCGAGCGGGACGTGCTGTTCACCGGCGACGCGGCGAAGAACCGGCTCGAGCTGCTGACACGGCAGGCCGACATGACCTATGACGCGAGCGTCACCGCGGCCTCGATCGAAACCATGTGGACGCTGTGGCGCCAGCGCCCCGGCACGCTGCCGGTCCCCGGCCATGACCTGCCCATGGTGCTGGAGGACGGCCGGACGGTGTTCGTCGGCGAGCGGCAGGCGGCGATCGAGTCGTGGTTCGAGGACGCGCTGGAAAAGACCACGCGATTCGAACCGGTGGTCTGCGCAGGTCCGCCGCGGCGGACTAGGGAACAGCCGGCGTCGCTGAGTAGTTTCCGAACCTGCCATTCCCATTTGGCGCGGGCGTATGGTCCGCCACCGAGGCCGGCAAATCGCGCCGTCGATCACACGTCCGGGCGCCGGCTGCGCCACATGTGTGCGTGTGCCGGCGGCGCAGGGACATCCGGACTCGGGCGGTTCCGGAGAATCACGATGCCGATGGATCAAGTCACTGCTCCCAGCGCCGAGACCACCACGGCCACGCCCCCGGGTGCGGCCAAGCCGTCGGCCGGACCCGGGACGGCGCTGGTGAAGCAGCCCCCGGAGGCGTTGCCGCCCGAACCGGCCCCGCCTGCGAAGCAGCGCTGGCTCAAGACCACCCTGCTGCTGATCGCGCTGCTGGTGGCGGCCGGCGGCGGCGCGTACTGGTGGCTTCGTCCGCAGGCCGGCCTGCCGCCTGGCATCGCCTCCGGCAATGGTCGCCTAGAAGCTGACGAGATCGACATCGACACGAAATACGCCGCTCGCATCGCCACGCTGTTCGTCGATGAGGGCGACCTCGTCAAGGCCGGGCAGGTCGTGGCGAAGATGGACACAAGGGACATCGAGGCCCAGCTGAACAAGTCCCGCGCCCTGATCGTCCAGGCCCAACGCACGCTGGACGCCGCCAGGGCGACGTTGCAGCAACAGAAAAGCCAGGTGGTCTTCGCCCAGCAGGAGATCGCCCGCACCCAGACCCTGGTAGGTCAAGGCTACGCCACAAGGGAGCTGCTCGATCAGCAGCGCCAGACCCTGGTCAGCGCCGTCGCCGGGCAGGCCGCCGCGGTGGATGTGATCGGCGAATCGCAGGCCGCGATCGATGCCGCCACCCACGACGCCGAACTCTACCAGGTGCAGATCAACGACGACTCCCTGGTTGCACCGCGCGATGGACGGATCGAGTACCGCGTCGCCGGCGTGGGTGAGGTCCTGCCAGTCGGCGGCAAGATCTTCACCATGATTGACACCGCGTATGTCTACATGGACATCTTTCTCCCAACATTATCGGCCGGCCGCGTAAAGCTGGGGTCACCGGCGCAGATCGTGCTCGATGCCTATCTGGACCATCCTCTCCCGTCCCATGTCGTGTTCCTGGCCGATCTGGCGCAATTCACGCCCAAGACGGTGGAAACCAAGACCGAGCGCGACGTGCTGATGTTCCGGATACGGGTGCGGATCGATCCGGCGGAGCTTGCTTCCCACGCCGCCGACGTCCGGGCCGGCTTGCCCGGCATGGCCTATGTTCGGACGAAGGAGAACGCTGCCTTCCCGGCAACACCGCTTGATCGTGCCCCGGGCGGGACATCGAAATGATGCCTGGCCGCGGACCGGCAGCGCGCCTTGATGCGGTGACACAACGTTACGGCAAGACCACCGCGCTGGACGCCATCACGATGGAGATTCCGGCCGGATGCATGGTCGGCCTGGTCGGCCCCGACGGCGTCGGCAAATCCTCGGTCCTCAGCCTGATCGCCGGCGCTCGGCGGATCCAATCCGGCAGCGTCAACGTCCTGGGCGGCGACATGGCAAGCGCCGCCTACCGGTCGGCGTTATGCCCGCGCGTCGCCTATATGCCGCAGGGCCTGGGACGCAATCTGTATCCCGACCTGAGTGTCCGGGAAAACATCGCGTTCTTCAGCCGCCTGTTCGGCCAGACCCGCGGCGAACGCGACTGGCGGATCGCCGAACTGCTGGCCGCCACCGAACTGGCGCCGTTCGCCGATCGTCCGGCCAAGAAACTATCCGGCGGGATGCGCCAGAAGCTGGGGCTGTGCTGCGCGCTGATCCACGATCCGGATCTGCTGATCCTGGATGAGCCGACCACCGGCGTGGACCCGCTGTCGCGCCGCCAGTTCTGGGAGCTGATCGACCTGATGCGTTCCCGCGCCAAGGGTATGAGCGTAGTGGTGGCGACCGCCTATATGGATGAAGCCGAACGCTTCGACTGGCTGATCGCGATGAACGCCGGCAAGATGCTAGCGTCCGGTTCGCCCGCCATCCTGATGCAGGCGCATCACACCGATACGCTGGAAGAAGCCTTCATCGCCCTGCTGCCGGAGGCCGAGAGGCGCGGCCACACCGTCCTTGTGGTACCGCCGCGCGTTGCCTCCAACGCTTCGCCGGTCATTGTCGCCCATGACCTGACCTGCCGTTTCGGTGACTTCACCGCGGTGGACAAGGTCAACTTCACCATCGAGCGCGGGGAGATCTTTGGTTTCCTGGGTTCCAACGGATGCGGCAAGACAACGACGATGAAGATGCTGACTGGCCTGCTGCCAGCGACCTCGGGCCAGGCGCTGCTGTTCGGCCGGCCGGTGAATGCCGCGGATATCGAGTTGCGCAAGCTGATCGGCTACATGTCGCAATCGTTCTCGTTGTACACCGAGCTGACCGTGCGGCAGAATCTGACGCTGCACGCGCATTTGTTTCATCTGCCGGCGGACAAGGCGAAAGCCCGGATCGCGACGCTGGTCATGCAGTTCGGCCTGACGCCCTACATCGATCAACCCACCCTTGGTCTGCCTCTGGGAATTCGCCAGCGGCTGTCTTTGGCCGTGGCCGTCGTACATCAACCGGATATCCTGATTCTCGACGAACCCACCTCCGGCGTCGATCCGCTGGAGCGCGACCGCTTATGGGGCCTGCTGATCGACCTTTCGCGCAATCAGGGCGTCACGATCTTCGTTTCGACGCATTTCATGAACGAGGCAGCGCGTTGCGACCGGATATCGATGATGGACAGCGGCCACGTGCTGGCGACCGGCACGCCGGCGGCCCTGGTCCGGGCGCGCGGTGTGGCGACGCTGGAAGATGCGTTCATCGGCTGTCTGGAGGACGCACGGGCTGGGGAAAAGACGAAACCGCCGCCACCGGTCCACCCGGCGAACGACCGCCAGGTCCGCGCTCCCGAACATCCTTGGTTCAGTCCGCAACGATTGCTGGCCTATGCGATCCGCGAAGGGCTGGAGTTGCTTCGCGATCCCGTCCGCCTGGGCTTCGGTCTGTTTGGCACCGCGCTGCTGATGCTGGTCTTCGGTTTCGGTATCTCGACGGACGTCAACAACCTGACCTTCGCCGCACTCGACCGCGACCAGACGCCGGAAAGCAGGGCGTATCTGAGGGAACTGACGGGATCGTCGTATTTCATCGAAATGCCGCCGCTCAAGGATTACGAGGACCAGGAGGCGCGGTTGCAGAGCGGCAGCATCGAGGCCGCGATCGAGATCCCGCCGGGCTTCGGCCGGGATATCAAACGCGGCCGGCCAGCCTGGGTGTCCGCGACGGTGGACGGGGCGATGCCGTTCCGGGCGCAGACCATGCGCGGCTATTTGCAAGGCGTGCACCAGCTTTATCTCACCGATCCCGCGATCGTCACCACGCAGCCGCCAGCGCCGACGCTTGCCGATATCGAAATCCGTTACAAATACAACCAGAATTTCGATAGTATCCTGGCGCTTGTGCCGGCCGACATCTCTTTGATGCTGGCCCTGTTCCCGGCCATCCTGATGGCCCTGGCGATCGTCCGGGAAAAGGAGCTTGGTTCGATCACGAATCTATACGTCACCCCGGTGACCCGGCTGGAGTTCCTATTGGGCAAGCAGCTTCCCTACATCGCCATCGCGATGGCCAACTTCGTGATCCTGTTGCTGATGGCGCAGTTCGTATTTCACGTGCCGCTGAAAGGCAGCGCCACCGTGCTGTTCGCTGGCGCCCTGGTCTATGTCGCCGCGACGACGGCGTACGGCATGCTGGTTTCCTCGTTTGTCAAAACACAGATCGCCGCGCTGTTCGGCACGGCGATCCTGACGGTGATCCCCGCCATCCAGTTCTCCGGCATGATGTCCCCGGTATCGTCGCTGACCGGAATGGCCAGGATCGTGGGCCAGTTGTTCCCGATGACCTATTTCGTGCCGATCACTGTCGGCACATTCACCAAGGGCCTGGGCTTCGCCGACCTGGGCGGCGACCTGGCGACGCTGGCGTTGTTCCCACCCGCGCTGGTCCTGCTCAGCCTGCTGCTCCTCCGCAAGCAGGAGCGGTAAGTGCTCCGCACCTGGTCCAACATCTTCTGGCTCGGCAAGAAGGAATTGCGCAGCTTCCTTCACGACTACGTCCTGATCGTGCTGGTGATCTACGCGTTCTCGCTTGCCGTGATCATGTCGGCGAACAGCGCGTCGCAGGAGCTGCACAACGCCTCGATCGCCTTCGCCGACGAGGACCACTCCGAACTCTCACGCCGCATCCAGCGGGCGTTCCTGCCGCCGCTGTTCCAGCCGCCGGGGACCATCGCGGTGCGCGACATTGTCCCGGCGATGAACGCTGGCCGTTACACCTTCGTGGTGGACATCCCGGCGAATTTCGAGCGGGATGTGCTGGCCGGGCGCGATCCGGGCATTCAGATCGATGTCGACGCGACCGCCATGGTCCAGGCGGGGCTGGGTTCGGGCGACGCGCAGACGATCATCTCCACCGAAATCGCCGCGTTCGTCGCGCAGACCGAAGTCGTCCCGCTGTCCACCGTCAACCTGGATGTGCGGATCGCCTTCAACCCCAATGTGACGACCGCCTGGTTCACCAGCGTCATGGGGATCATCAACAACGTGACAATGCTGGCGATCATCATGTCGGGCGCCGCGATCATCCGCGAGCGGGAGCACGGCACGATGGACCACCTGCTGGCCATGCCGCTGACACCGTTCCAGATCGCCATGTCCAAGGTCTGGGCGAACGGGCTGGTGATCGCCCTCGCGGTCGCGTTCTCGCTGTATGTCGTCGTGCGCATGATCCTGGCGGTCCCGATCGCCGGATCGATCCCGTTGTTCATGGTCGGCGTGGTGATCTATTTGTTCTTCGCAACCGCCGTTGGGATATTTTTGGGGACAGTCGCGCGGTCGATGCCGCAGTTCGGGCTGATGTTCATGCTGGTGTTCCTGCCGATGAACATGCTGTCCGGTAGCAATACGCCGCTGGAGAGCATGCCCGCCTGGCTGTCCACGATCATGGAGGCGGTGCCGTCGACTCACTTCGTGTCGTTTGCGCAGTCGATCCTGTATCGCGGCGCCGGCATTGCCATCGTCTGGCCGGATTTCCTGCAGGTGGCCATCGTCGGGGGACTGTTCTTCGCGCTGGCGATGTGGCGCTTTCGCTCGGTTGCCTCGCAGGCGACGTGATGGGTACGCGGTTCCCCGCCAGCCGGATCGAGGCAAGCTTGATGAACGCGAGAGCGTTACGGGATAGGTTCTCGAAGTCTTTGGCCAGTCGGCGGCACCTGTTGAGCCATGCCAGGGTCCGCTCGACCACCCAGCGGCGCGGCAGAACCTCAAAACCTTC
>NZ_CAJATU010000017.1 GCF_903944925.1 uncultured Rhodopila sp.
CCCGCTGCGGCGAGGTAGAATGGCAGCATGAAGCCGAGGATCTGTTCGAACAGGCAGGTAGCGGGGTCGGGCTGGGACATGGTGGCGCTCGGTTAATGTTCGTGTTATGTTCTTTCTATCGCAGGTTGTGGAACAAAGCAATGAAAATCTCGCGTGCCGAACCGGCGTCGGATCATCGCGGTGGGCAAGCAGCAGGGTCGGTTGGCGGCGGTGTTCGATCGCCACAGGGCGCTCGAATGGGTTGCGGGCGAGGTCGGGAACCACCGCGACGGCTCCAACCAAGACGGCGATCAAGGCGCGGTCTTGCGCGGTGTCAGTAAGCATTGGAAGAATAGACGAATCAGGTGAAGCCGATCCCTGACACAAGATTGCCGATAGACCCGGAGTGCGTCGTCAGCGCTCTGCAACCGGTATGCGGCCGGGACGTCCCGCAGTTTCGCCACACCACATTTTCGTGACGAGATGTGGAATCCTGCGAGTTCCCATTGATGTCACCGCCTTGCGCCAGCATACCCGTTACCATGGCGCGGTAATATCGGTCCTCGCTGATGTCGATCGCGGAGCTTTCGCCCCATGTTGATGTTGCCAACCCAGCCGGGACCCGCGGTTCGTCCCCTCCATAACTGGAAAACGATCCCGGCTGACGACGCGGCGGCAATGATCGGCTCCGGCAGCACGGTGGCTGTCGGTTGGCTGGGGGATTCGCTCGCATCCGCCCTGAAGGCGGCCTTCGTGGCGCGCCGGCAACCAAGCGACCTGACCGTCGTCTATGCCGTCACGCACGGCAGCGGCCGGACGCATGGCCTGAACATGCTGGCCGAGGAGGGGCTGGTCCGGCGCGTCATCGGCGGACAATGGCATCCGGTTCCGGGCCTGCATGCGATGGCCCTTTCGAACCGGATCGAGGCTTACAGCCTGCCCGTCGGCATCATCAACCGGCTGTTTCGCGATACCGCCGCGGGCCTGTCCAGCCACCTCAGCCGCAGCGGTATCGGCACCTTCACCGATCCGCGGCACGGCGGCGGCAAGTTGAACACGAACACGCTGGAGGACCTGGTGCGGCTGGTGCACGCAGCCGGTGAGGAAGCGTTGCTGTTCCGCACCTTCCCGATCGACGCGGCGCTGATAGCGGTCGCCTTCGTGGAAGGGACGGGTGAGATCGCGATGACGCGGGATGCCATGACCATCGCCCGGGCGGCCCGCAAAAGCGGCGGTTTGGTGATCGCCCAGCCGGATCGTATCGGCACCCTGGACAAGCTGCCGCCCGGCCAGGTCGTTGCCCCCGATACGCTGATCGATGTCCTGGTCGCGACCGATGGGCGGGACCGGGCCTGGGAGACGTTTGCGCCGTTTCCTGCGGGACGGACGCGGTCCTGACCGGGCAACGATCCCGGCAACGCGGCGCCGAGGTCAATGGCCGGCGGTCACCGCCGCCGCACCCGGGCCCAGCGGCATGGCGTCGAGTTCGGCCTGCATCGCGCTGATCTCGGTCTCGATAGAGGCCGCGCTGTACGATCCGATAGCGTGTTCCAGCCTGCCGGCGCGGCTCGCCAGCGCCGTGGCGCCGACATTGCGCGCGGCACCTGCGACACTGTGCGCCGCCCGGTAGATCGCAGCGGTGTCGCCCCGGGATGCCGCCTCGGACATGGCTGCCAGGGTGCGGGTGGTATCCTCGGCGAAGGTCGAAAGTATCTCCCTGACCGCGTCGTCACCCAGTTCCGCGATCAGATCGCTGATCCGGGGCATGCTATCTTCCGGCGCAGGGGTGTTCGGACGCCTGGCCGCCATGTGCAGGCCTTCGGCGATGGCGGCGCCGAGGCTTGCCAGCGTGACCGGCTTGGTGGCCGCCGCATCCATGCCGGCCGCCAGGCAATCCGCCAGGTTGCCGGCGCTGGATCCGGCGGTCAGACCAACGATCGCAACCAGGGACTTCGGGGGTTCCGCCGCCCTGATCCGCCGGGTTGCGGTCAGTCCGTCCATGCCCGGCATCATCACGTCCATCAGCACCAGGTCGTAAGCCTCAAGATCGAGCATGGCGATCGCCTCCGCGCCGTCGCCGGCGGCGTCGCATTGGTGGCCTAACCGTTCCAGCAGGCGGAGCGCGACGAGGCGGTTGGTGGCATTGTCCTCCGCCACCAGGACCCGCAGCGCACCAGCCCTGGCAGGTTCGCCGATCGGCGTGTTCAGCCGTGTCTCCGCCGCGCGGGGCAGGGTCAGGTCGAAGCGAAAGATGCTGCCGATGCCCGGGCTGCTTTCGGCCGCGATGCTACCGCCCATCAGCTCCGTAAGCCGGCGGCAAATCGCCAGGCCCAATCCACTGCCGCCAAAGCGGCGCGATATCGAGCCGTCGACCTGGATGAACTCGTCGAAGATCCGGCCGATGGCCTCCGGGGCGATCCCGATGCCGGTGTCCGCGACGCGGAACACCAGCCGGACGCGCCCGTCTTCCGCCGGTTCCTGCTCCAGGCTCAGTGTTACCGCGCCGCGGCTGGTGAATTTGACGGCGTTGCCGGCGAGGTTGAGTAGAATCTGGCGCACCCGGCCCGGATCGCCGGTTACCCGCACGGGTTCGGCGGCCTGCGCGGACAGGTCCAGGCCCTTGGCGCGCGCCTGCGCCAGAAACAACCCGGCGACATCCCGCATCACCGAGCCCGGGTCGAAGTCCACCGCCTCCAACTGCAGGCGCGACGCCTCCAGCCGGGAGAAGTCGAGGATGTCGTTGATCAGGTCCAGCAGGTGGCTGCCGGACTCCCGGATCAGCCGGACATACTCAAGCTGCGCCGCGTCCAGTTTCATCCCGGCGAGCAAATCCGCAACACCGATGACCCCGTTCAGCGGTGTGCGGATTTCGTGGCTCATGACCGCCAGGAATTCGGCGCGGGCCTGTGCCGCCGCCTCCGCCGCATCGCGCGCCTCGGCCAAGGCGCGAGCGTGCTGCTGCTGCTCGGTGATATCCGTGATCGTGCGCACCGCCAGCCCGCTCTCCAGCGACCGGGTGCGAAATTCCAGGGCGGTGCCGTTGCGTCGCATGCGCTGATAGACGCTGCTGCCCTGCTCAATGCCGCCGGCGCGGACCAGCGCGCGGACCGGTTCCGCGGCTTCGCCGTCGAATTCGCCCGCGTTGAGCTGCCAGGTCAGCAGCGCGTCGAACGCCACGCCGGCTTTGGCAAGCTCCGCCGGCAGGCCCAGCAATTCCGCCGCCCGGCTGTTGATGACGGGAACCCGCCGATGGGCATCGACGACCAGCAGGCCCTGGCTGATGTTTTCGACCGCCGCCCGCAGGATCGCCTGCGAGCTGCCGGCATCGCGCCGGTTTCGCGCCAGAACCCAGCCGACGCACAGCGTGATCAGTGTCAGCACCAGGCCCACGCTGACGCCGCCGGCCAGGTCCCGGCGATATTCGGCCAGCGCGTCGGCCGTGGACAGACCAACCGCCACAACGAGACCGTAGGGATCGACCCGCCGCCAGCTATAGATGCGGTCGACGCGGTCCGGTGTTGCGGTCATCCGCACCGAACCCTGCGGGGCGGCGGTTGCGTCGGCCATCAAGGGCGTCGGCGAAAGATCGGACGCCAGCTCCGCCGCGCCGTCCGGTGCCGCGGCACGAACGATCCCGTCCTGGCCGAGCAACAGCAGGGCGCCGCGGCCGATATCCAGAGAGCGGTAGAAGCGTGACAGGAACGCGGGATCGAGCGAAGCGACGATGACACCATCGAACGCGCCGCCGTCGGTGAACAATTTGCGGACGAACTGCACCGACCATCTTCCGGAAACCCGGCCGATGACCGGGCGGCTGATGAACAGCGTATCGTCAGGCCGATCGCGAGGCGTCCGGAAATGCGGCCGATCGGCGATGCTGACGGGGGCGGTGGCGGGACTGAGATTGGTCGAGACGATCAAGCCGGTCCGGTCGGCGATTGAAAGCTGCAGGGTCAGTTCGCGGGTCAGGCCGCTGTCATGCTCCCACGCCGCGAGGTCGAAATGCGCCGGGTCGTGCGCCCGCGCCACCCGCAACGCCCGGATCGTCGTGTCGATCGCCTCGACGCTGCGGCGAATATTCTCCTCGAACGCGTGCGTCAGGTTGCGGGACGCCTGTCCGGCTTCCTCCAGATCAGCGTGATGCGTTTGCGCGAGGAATCCCCCAAGGCCCAGCCAGATCAAGGCAATGACCGGAGTGGTGGCAAAGGCGAGTCGTAGCGGCATCGAGGCGGTTCAGGTGACCGCGGCCAGGTCGGACGTCTCCGCCGGCTGCGCCAACTGCCGCTCGAAGACATCCGGCGGCACTGCGCGGCCGTAGAGCCAGCCCTGGCCGACATGGCAACCGGCATCCTCCACGAGATGCGCCATGGTTTGGGTTTCAACGCCCTCCGCAACGACCTTGAGTCCCAGTTCGCGGCCCAGGGATGCGGCGGCGCGGACGACCTTGCGGGAGTCGCGGCTGTCGACGGCTTCCCGCACGAACGCCTGGTCGATCTTCATCTCGTTGAACGGCATACGAACCAGCGACAGCAGGCTGGAATGGCCGGTGCCGAAATCATCGATCGAGAGGTTGACCCCGCGGATCCGCAGTCTTGTGAGGATTTTGGTGGCGCAGGGGGTGTCGGGAATCCCTTTGTTCTCGGTCACTTCCAGGACGAGCGCCCCCGGAGGCACGCCGTGCCGTTGCAATCGCTGCTCGATGCGGTCGGTTACGCCGGGATCGTCCAGCAGCAACGGCGACAGGTTGACCGCGACCCAGCAATCCGGCCGCTGCCGCCGCCACCGCGCGCATGCCTCCAGCGACTGGTCGAGCATGGTGTCGGTCAGATCGGCGATCAGGCCGTTCTGCTCCGCCACAGGAATGAACGCCGCGGGAGCGATCGATTGCCCGCCCGGCTTGACCCAGCGTGCCAGCGCCTCGGTGCCGACGACGGTGCCACTGGTCAGCGACATCTTCGGTTGGAACCATGGCCTGATCTGGCCATCGGCGATGGCGGCGCGAAGGCGCTCGGGCGGTATCAGCAGGCCGGGGCCGGTTGTGACGATCTGAGTGCCGGGATTCTGCCTGAGCATGCGCTGCAATGCGGTGGGCAGTATCGGCTTGCGCAGCACGCCCGCCACGCGAAGGCCGAGGCTGGAGGCCAGGCGCTGGCTGGCACCCAATATGCGTCCATCGAAGCCGGAGGCGAGCACGACGACTGCGGACGGATTCAACTGTGACAGCAGCGGCAGAGCCTCCAACCCGTCCTCGTCGCCAAGCAGCAGGTCGAGCACGACGATGTCGAAGCGCGCGCCCTGTTCGAGCAGGTCCCGGGTTTCCGCGATGCTGGCGGCCGCGGTGGCGGCATAGCCCATGCGGGAGGCGGCATGCGTGGTGATCGCGCGATCCAGCCTTTGATCGTCGATGACGAGCAGGCGCTGCGGTGCCGGCGTAGGGGAGTCGGTGGAGGGACCGTGCGGCATGTCCGAAGAATGACACGGCAAGGGTTAAGCAAGCGTTAACGGTGGCCGCGACTGCATGCGGCAGGGTGAAAAGATAGCGGTGTCATAACTCACGTTGCTGTCATGACGCTTCGACGCCGGCAATCCGGTGACGGCCGGGCCACAGTCCGGTGGCGATCTCCACCTGGATCCGACCGCAACGGCCCGTTGCATCCGGAGCAACTCTTAGCTCCATTAATGGCGCCTCGGTGGTCACCAGCAGCCCGGAGGCGCTGTATAAGGCCCTGAGCGAGAACGGAGATCCGCGTTTGACAACTCTTCTTGGCGTCGCCCGTGCACTCGGGGTGACACTGACCGCCCACGTTGAGTCGGCGGGAGGTATGCCGTGAACTTGGAAAACGGTCAGCGCGCGCGGACCGGCGATCTTGAAGATCTGGTAGGAAAACTCCGGGTGGCCGAGCACCAGTTTCGCTTGGCACGCACTGTCAACTTCGCTGTCGCAAATCGCGCCCGGGACTTTGGATCTTCCCGCCGAATGGGTGTTCGGTAGGCACCGAGTGAGCTATCGCGATTTCGGATTGCGCTGGGTTCAGGCCGAACGGGCCGCTGTTCAACTCGAAATGACCGCGACCTGCGTGCTGGCGGGTGCAATCCGCGATGTCATTGTTGAAGCATTCAAGACGGCAACTGCGAAAGGGTTGATAAAGAAAAGGGCGGACCTTGCGGCCCGCCCTTCCCGTACTTTCAGCAGAACGAACCGGATCAGAAATCCATATCGCCCATGCCGCCCATGCCGCCGCCGCCCGGAGGCATCGGCGGGCCCTTCTTCTCCGGCTTCTCGGCCACCATCGCCTCGGTGGTCACCAGCAGGCCGGCGACCGAGGCCGCGTCCTGCAGCGCCGTCCGCACGACCTTGGTCGGGTCGATGATGCCGGCCTTGACCAGATCCTTGAACTCGCCGGTCTGGGCATCGAAGCCGTAGTTGTAGTCGTCCTTCTCCAGCGTCTTGCCGGCGATCACCGCGCCGTCTTCGCCGGCGTTCTCGGCGATCTGCCGCAGCGGAGTCTGGATCGCCTTGCGGACGATCTCGATGCCGAAGCGCTGGTCGTCGTTGTCGGTCTTCAGCTTGGCCAGGATCAGGGACGCGCGTGCCAGGGCAACGCCGCCGCCCGGAACGATGCCTTCCTCGACCGCCGCGCGCGTGGCGTGCAGGCTGTCGTCAACGCGGTCCTTGCGCTCCTTCACTTCCACTTCGGTGCTGCCACCGACGCGGATGACGGCCACGCCGCCGGCCAGCTTCGCCAAGCGTTCCTGAAGCTTCTCGCGGTCGTAGTCCGAGGTCGTCTCCTCGATCTGCGCCCGGATCTGACCGCAACGGCCCTGGATGTCGTTTTTCTTGCCGGCGCCTTCGGGCGTGTTACGCCTGTCCGGGGCCGACTAGTCGAAACGTTTGGAGAACGCGGTCGCGGTGACGATCTGCGCGCTGGCAACACTTCCGCGGCTGAGTAGGCCGGCCTTCTTGTCGCCGGTTACAAGGAAATCGGCCTTGCCGATGTCCGCGAGCGAGAGCAACCAGGAATCATTCGGATCGTCGGCCTCGTGCAGCGGTGGGATGCGATCGACGACCACCGCACGATGAAGATGGTTGATCATCCGTCCAACGTGGTGCGGTTCAAGTATCGCCCGCAGTTTTGGATACCGGCTGGCGCGGCGGAGCTCCTCTAACTGAGTGCCGGTCGTGATCAGATCGAAATCGCCGTTTCGCCACGCCTGGTAGATTCGTACGGGTGGGCTGTCGCGAGAAATCAGGGCACTCAACAGGATGTTGGTGTCGAGGACGACGCGCATTCAGGGGCGCCGCGCCCATCCCACGGCCTCATCGACCAGTGCTTCGATTTCGTCGGGGTTGAGATGCGCCGTCTGCTGGCGGGCCCGGGCGACCGACAGTTCGAACAGGCGAGCCCTCACCGCGTCCTCGACGAACGCGGAAAGATCGCGGGCCTCCCCGGCCGCCTCATCGGCCAGGAATTCGCGTACGGCCTGGTCCGTCTGGCGGGAGACGGCCACGTTCCATTGGGCTGCGTCTGACATGCACAAGATATAGGCGATTCCGTCCCTGACTGCCAGCGATTGCTGATGCCGCTACGAACCTCCGGCTTTCGGCCCCTCGGGCCAAGCCCGGAGGCATCTCCGAGCTACGGATCGACTACGGGCCTGGATACAGAGTCTATGCGGGGTGGAAAGGTGTTGATTATTCTGCTTTGCGGCGAGAATAAGTGATCGCAGTCGCGGCACATTTCCAGGGCCAGGGCCCTGGCAGCCCCGTACCTGGCCGCGCCGGAATCGCAGGAGGAATTGCTCAACGACGCATTCGCCAGCGGGGACGCTCGCTATGTCAGCCAGGCTTTGGGCGTGATCGCGCGGGCGCGCGGTATGACGGAGGCGGCGCGCGAGGCGGGGGTTACGCGAGAGGCGCTGTATAAGCCCCTGAGCCAGAATTGCGACCCGCGTTTGAGGACGCTGCTCGGAGTCGCCCGGGCGCTTGGGATGACGCTGAAGGCGCATGTGGGAACTGCACGTTAGGCCCGCACCCGCCAATCGGCCGGTGCATCTAACCCGATAAGCGTTATCCGCGGTTTCGCTTGACATGCGAAAGGCTACGAGTGCGTTGCCATGATCCGGAGCTTTCAGCATCGAGGCCTAAATCCGCCTCATCCCGGGCGCATTGTCCTTGAAGAATGCATTCATCCGCTTGGGCTGAGCGTCAGTGCTGCCGCAAAGGCGCTCGGCGTATCGCGAAAGGCCGTATCGGAACTGGTGAACGGACGGCGCGGAATTTCCCCTGAGATGGAGATCCGACTTGTCGAAGGCTTTTGGAAGCTCGCCCGAGGTGTGGGCGGGGTTGCAACTCGACTACGACATGGCGCGGGCCTAGAAGGATGCGGACCGTATCGACGTGCGGCGGGTGGCAATGCCTGACGCGGCTTAGGCGGATTCGTGGTGTGGACGAAGTTTGTCGCACGGGTATCGGCAGGTTTCCGTAGCTCGGTTGCTCGAATTCATTGCGGCAAGTTGGTCGGCCAGCCAGCCAATGCCCGATGCTGCCGCTTCGCCAGAAAACCTGGTTCGTGCCGGTTGCCAAGATGAACCGGATTGGTCGGAATCTATCCTCATAGAACAATCCGCCGTGCATCTTGCCGGGCTTGGTCTAGCCTAATGCCGGCCGGCCCAGCTGTCGAACAAGTTTGCAACCGCGATCCGAATCGTCTCCTCTGGATGCGCCCTACAATATCTCGTCATATATCCTGAAACGTCACCCGCGGAAAGTCCGCGCAAATTATCCTTGCCGGAGTAAACTGCTGCACCAGATACGAAGCCTAACACATAGTTAACAATAGCAACCAAATTAGTGCCGGTCGCGTGATTAAAGTCCTCGCAAAATTCTACAACTGGATCATAGACCTGTACTTCATGTGACGATGCTGGCTGCACAACCGAAAGCCCCACTGCAACTGCGAAGGGCGCCAATCGACCAATCGTGGAAGCGGACATAGGTATCTCCCGGGCCGCACGGGACCCTCAAAGAGCAGTTACGAATGCCGCTCAGCATGATCGATTGAACTGAATATGTAAATACCCCGTCTGCGTTCCAAACACTCGCGCCACAAACGAAAAAGGGCGGACCTTGCGGCCCGCCCTTCCCAAACTCTCAGCAGAACGATCCGGATCAGAAATCCATATCGCCCATGCCGCCCATGCCGCCACCGCCCGGAGGCATCGGCGGGCCCTTCTTCTCCGGCTTCTCGGCCACCATCGCCTCGGTGGTCACCAGCAGGCCGGCAACCGAGGCCGCGTCCTGCAGCGCCGTCCGCACGACCTTGGTCGGGTCGATGATGCCTGCCTTGACCAGGTCCTTGAACTCGCCGGTCTGGGCGTCGAAGCCGTAGTTGTACTCGTCCTTCTCCAGCGTCTTGCCGGCGATCACCGCGCCGTCTTCGCCGGCATTCTCGGCGATCTGCCGCAGCGGAGTCTGGATCGCCTTGCGCACGATCTCGACGCCGAAGCGCTGGTCGTCGTTGTCGGCCTTCAGCTTCGCCAGGATCAGCGACGCACGTGCCAGGGCGACGCCGCCGCCCGGAACGATGCCTTCCTCGACCGCCGCGCGCGTGGCGTGCAGGCTGTCGTCAACGCG
>NZ_CAJATU010000018.1 GCF_903944925.1 uncultured Rhodopila sp.
GATGATCCATTGCTCCAGCGCCGCCTTCAGCATGGCCTGCGTCGGCTCGCCATAGGCATCGCTCGACACCGAAACCGCGATCACACCGCCGATGCCGTCATGCACGATGTGAACGGTCTGGACCTTGGACTGCTGCGCCTGCCAGACGTTGCCATAGGCCGAAATGGCGATGACGCCGAGCGCGGCATAAAGCGCCCGCTTCCATGCCGTTTGTCCGGCAATGGCCAGGCTGACGCGGTTGTCCCAATCCTCTCGCCCGCGCGACAGAAGATCGTCGTGCCGCGCAGGCTCTTGGTCAGGCTTGCGGAACATTTGGTTCAAGGGTCAGTCCTCAAAGGGGGTTTTCGTCGAAGTCTTCGTCCGAATGACGGAGTTGCAGACTGCGTCTCGGGGTGCTGCCCCAATTCCATACGCCGCTGATGCCGTCCCAAATCAGGCCCTGGAAAGCGACCAGAAAGGCGAAACTACCGACGCTGTATGCCAGCGCCTCCAATGCTTTCCGTCCCGCCACGGGATCGTGCCGAACAAAATAGCCAAGAGCGAAAACGGCGGCGAAACTCAGACACCCCACGGACACGAAGGCGATGGCCATCATCGCAAGCACCACGAAGGCAATGATCAGCATGACGATCAGCCAAAACGGGGTGAACAGCATGCGAAGGATGAAACGGCGGAGAATGATGAGCACGGGTGAGTCCCTATTTCTTTTGCTTATTAAGATCAGCGGCGACCCTGAAGCCGGAGTAGCCGTGTGAGGCCGAATAACTACCGCTCAGCCGCTTGCCGACATCGGACGCGACACCGGATGCGGCATTGCTTGCTGTCAGCCGGGCGACTGTTGCAGCCCGTGCCGCAGCGTTGGCTGGGGCCGTCCCGGCGGCTGTCATGGCCGACACCTGCCGCCCGGCCAGTCGGTAGGCTGCAACCCCGGCAGCCCCGCCGCCGACTGCGGAGGTAAATGCCTGAGCTGTAGCACCGGCAACCATGCGAGCCGCCTGGACAATACCCGGACCCGTCGAAATATGCGAACCAACGATGATATCCTGCGCTATTTTCGGCGCTTGCCACCCCAGAACCAGCATGATGATTGACATCATCATCATGAGAATAACGCCTTTCCAGCCTGGCGCTCCGTTAACATTAATGGTGTTGGCCCAATTCAAAACGGTCGCCTCTGTGATGCCCGCAATGAACTGTAAGGTCATCAGCTTGACGCCAACTGCGATAGCGTAGCGGATCGGCGACTGGCCGAAACCACGCGTAAAGTTACTCGCGTTAAAGGCCATTAGGACCGTCCCGAGGTACGACGCCAAAAACGCCTCTATCAGCACCAACACCATCGCGGAGGCGATCAGGCCGAAAACGATGACAACGGCAACCCCGCCATAATAAAGCGCAAGATTTGTCAGCGGAGTAGACAACGCCATGGCATCCCATAACGCATATGCCAGCGTTTCCCCGGCGGTTATAAAATCATACGGTGACAGCTTCGCGGTTCCGCCCGCCGCTGTGACCGCATTGTTTCCAAACAACTCGAAACTGTCAGTGATCGCCTTGGAAATTTGCACCCAGTTCCGCATTAACCAGAACCAGAAGCCGACGATGATCGAGAAGCGAGTAACCGCAATTATTATATCGAAGATGTCCGTCTTGTGGGCGACTGACCATCCCACAAGCCAGACGAGTTCAATGACGGCTAATCCGGAGAACAGGTCGGATGCGCCGTTGAGCAGCGCGGCCTGAATCGCGGGTCCGTGGTTGGCGAACTGCTGGATTATCTGGTCGGTAGTATTTGCACTGACTGCCATGGCTCAATACCTCGGCCCGCCGCCCACCCGGTCGGGCGGTTCGGCCATGAAATTGCGGAAGCTATCGTTCGCAGCCGCTGCGGGCGCTGACACGACACTGCATGTCGCATTGACACGTAGGACGGAATAGGCGCCGCCCGCGCCGATGGTTAGCGATACGACAGCGGTCAATAGCAGCCTAACGGTATTTGTCATGATCAATACCTCGGACCGCCACCAACGGCATCGGGCGCTTCCGACAGAAATTGGAGGTCTTTCTGATCACCCATGGCCTGACGATCGGCGGCTATCATGTCCCGGGTTGTCTGTTCGGTCGCGGCGGCCGTCAAAGTCGCCTGCATCTGGTTCAGTTGCGTTGCGGACAGCGACGACATCTCGACACCGGCCTGGAGGACTTGCACCTGGCCCGTCGCGGTCTGAGCGTGCAGGTTGATCGCGGCCTGCATGGCGGCATAGTTGCTCATCTGAGACTGCTGCAGCCCGACCGTGCGACCGAAGGAATTGGACGCATTGCTGATCGTCTGCTGCCATTGGTTGAACTGGTTTGTGATCTGCTGCGGAGTCATGGCCGCCGTGGTGGCATAGCCTTGGGCGCTGGACAGGCGC
>NZ_CAJATU010000019.1 GCF_903944925.1 uncultured Rhodopila sp.
CAATGCCTCATGTCCCGCGATCGAAGGATATAATGTCCACTAACCAGACGATCGTGGACATTAGCCCGCTCCCAGCAGGCTGACCGAAGTATCCCTCACGCGGAGCCAAATCGGTAGGCGGCCGACAGCTTACGCTTACGCTCGTCGAGGGGGATGAGGCTGTCGCGACGCTCGAGCAGGTAGTTCCGGAATTCAGCCTTGGGCGGCCTATGATAGATGGCCCAGAACTGCCGATAGCCCGTATCGCTCTCCAACTCATAGAGCTTTTCACCCAGCTTGAACACGGGCGACTTGCCCTGGTGGAGCAGGGCGACGGGCAGTTCCAGGTTCAGGGACGACTTTCCGTCGTGCATGATGTCAGCGAAGAACAGGAGGTCGTACTGCGATTCCTGGACGCCCCGGATCTCCCGGCCAATCATGGTGACCCACTTATCGAAAACCTGCTTGAGGTTGTCCGGTGTGATCTCGGTCCGAATGATGGCACCGGACTGAATGGCGTCCTTGACCGTGCAGATGAACTCGGACTCGTCGGTGGCGATTTTGAAGCCGACAAGGTAGGTGCCGATGTAGGAAGAAACCTCCTCCAGCGCCTCCTGGGTGAACTGACTGGCCGACTTACCCCATTTGATGGTCTTCTTCGCCAGGAATGGGGTCACGTCCTCGGTCCGCATGATCGCGGCCTTTTCGGTGTCGATGACGGCCAGCAGCGGCGGGATGTATTCGCCCTTGTTCAACGACACCTGAACGTAGTGCAGGAGCTGTGTGAACATCGCGTAGAAGGAGTGCTTGCCTGAGCTTTTGGCCTCGAACCACACCTCCTTGGTCTGAAGGTCCACTAGGCTCTTGCTGTAGCTCTTGAGGCCAAGCGCCTTGATATAGGCGTCCTTGACGTCCTCTTCGCTCTTCGCGGATTGCAGGTCGGTGTAAAGACTCATTGGAGACCCCAGTGACGAGCCGGGGCCTCGTCAACAGATTATTTGCGATTCACTTGCTTGACTCATGCATCATCATCGTAGGAGTTGGGCGCGTGTGGCTCCAAGAAGGTCGTGCACTTAAATTATGAGAAAAATTTTGTTACAGCGTTTCTTGGCTAATACGTTGACGCTTGGCAGCGGCGATGGAATGAATGGAGACAGTCATCCGGAACCGATGCCATCAACCCCATTTGCGGCAGATCGCCCCACCTGTCCGCCGCGTCATCCCTGCCGTCCATGGTCGGTCGCCAGTCCGCTGCCAGCGCCCAGGCGCACCCGAATAACGCCGTCAACCTATTTTGCGATTGTCGCGAGATGGAGGGCTGTCAACTCGTTTTGCGCTATAACCGTGCGATTAACTTCAAGGCCACGCAGTGGCAATGAAGATTCGAATCAAACTCGAATCGAATATTGACGTCCGCGAATTTTTCCTCTAAAGGGATACCAGTGCGATATCCGCACGGGGGGAACACGTATGATGAACGTTTTTTTGATGGATAACCCGGACGTGGAGTTGGTTGGCGATGCCTTGATAGCCGCCCAAGCATTGCCGGAGCGGATCGGAACCAAGGCTAACGTGTCTAAACTGTCATTATCTGGCAAGGAAGCGCTTATCTCTGCTGTCGAGGCCGAGATTGATTTTGTGTCCGACAATCATCGCGCCGACATATCAGCATCGACAGAGACTTATGATGCCTACGATCATACGATTGCGGAGTTGGTTGAGATCACCCTTCTGAATGTGGCAATGCTTGCGCAACTCGCGACGGAAAAGAAGCTGAGCGTCGAAGAAAATATCGGAACGGTTGTCCGGTTTGAAGTTCTTGGAGGCGTCGGTCACGGAGTGAACAATTTCAGCATCCAAGTCAAAGGGGTTGTCGAAGGTCGTCGTACCTCCTTTGTAGCTAATCTGACGCTACCCATAACGACCAAGGTGCGACTGAATGACGCTCAGAAGGCGGTTCTGACTGCGATCATTGCGTCGGTTCGCCCATTCTCGAAACAGTCGGCGAACGAAAAGGTCGATTCGAAATTGCCTACCTAATCCTCGGGTGCCAACATAGCTGCGGTTATGGCTAAGCATTAATCCAGTTTCGTTGATAACGCATTTTCTGTCGTCGCTGGAGACTTGCCCCGTCGAGCAACCAACTTCAGGCGGACGAGTCCGCTAACGTCAGGATGCGCGGCTGCTTAGCGCAGCCGCGAGCCGAGCCGGATCGCCATCTCGACCAAACGGATGAATTCCGGCGACGGTGCAATCCGCCCTCTCCGGCGCCAAACGATGAAATCGTCGAACGCATAGAGCGGGGGAAACCGGAGTGGCAGAACGGCGTCTTGGTCCGACGGCTTGGGCTAGCACGGGCCGGGAAACGGAACCACGATACCGTCGGCGGGGGGCGCGTTTGCATACCGAACTCCCATGCACGACTGATACCGTTGGCATCGCCGGGACGACCCAAACGTCAACCCGTTGTTACCTTGAGTATCTCGACCAGTTTGAACGGATGGCGAGATAGGCCCCACGGTGGCTCCGGACGAAATCTTCCACAGCCGCCGGGTCGCCGCGAGGCGGCGGTGGCAGCAGCAGGTGTCGGGCCATTTTTTGCGACGCCACCCAGGCGACGTCGTCACTGTCGGCGGGGCATTCGGTCGGGCCGCCTGACGCCAGCAGCCGGAGTGCGACCTGCCCCTCCTCATCCAAGTCGCTGAACGAAATCTGCCGTCCCAGCCCATAGACACGCCCGCTCAACGTTCGTGCTCGGGACTTGTCCGCGGCCAACTCCACCACCGGGGTCGACATGGTCCAGGCCAAGCCCCCGGTTCGGGGGTGCCAGAGCGAAAACCCATAGAGGAGCTTGTGACCGAGCGTCTCGACTGTCATCCAATCGGTCATCGTCGCGGTAATCGCAGATTGCGAGAGCGGCAACGCTGGCTCGCTGGACATCATCAACCCCCAGGGTTCGGAAAGCACACAAAAATGGCGGCGGCGGGGCCTGACTGGGCGCGAAAGACCGCTTTGCGCCCCGGGCAATCACGGAACACCGCCGCATGCTGGATCGGCGGGATATGCAGCGGCTATCGCTGCCACCTCGCGGCCGTCCACCACCCGCTTGTCGATCAGCCTGGCCGCCAGTGCTCGAATAGCGGGTGACCGCTGCCGCGCAAGCGTCAGTGCGTCGGCGTATGCCTCATCGATAACCTCCCGGATCCTGGCCGCCAGCCTCGGTTGCTCGCCGAAGATGCGGAACAGGTTCCGGCCGTGATCCAGCGTTCCCGACCAGAGCAACCCGACTGTCTCGTCAAGCCCGAGCGATACGGCCGCGGCGGCGGCGAGCTTCGTCGCCTGCGCCAAATCGGAGTCATCGCCGCCGCCAGCGGAGGACGACGGCACGCCGACAATGACCTCTTCGGCGGCTCGTCCGGCCAAGGCGACAATCAATCGGTGCCGGATGTCCCGCTGTGACATGAAAGTCGCGGTGTTGCAGATGATCGTCGCTCCACCGACGCTGGCTTCGGACGGCCTCAGCGTTACGGCTTGCAGCGATCCGGGTAAGAGGTCGCATAGCGCGGCCGCGTGACCGGCCTCATGGACCGCCGAGACATATAAGTCGGATGCGGTCCGTTCATCGGTACCCCCGATCTCAGCCATGAGGTCGGCAAGCCTCAATGGACGACCAGCGTCGCGAGACCGTCGGCGGGCACAACGGACCAATTTTTCGATGTCAGCACCGGACGAGCCGGTTGCTGCCAAGGCTGCACCGTCGAGATTGGTGTCGGCGAGTTCCCCGCAGAGGTGTTCCCTAAGGGCCCGTCCGGGAACTACCGAATCGGGTTGCAGTGACCTGAAGATGCACGATTCTCGGCAGACTCGGGGGGCGATATCATCGTGGGATGATCGACCCTGCCCCGATTCGCGAACGTTTTGCCGTGTTGTCCTCGCATCTGGATGAGCGGGAGCGTCGCTTTCTGGCCGCGGTGGAGGCCCGTGCCCTCGGTTACGGTGGCATCGCCGCGGTGTCGCTCGCGACAGGCGTTGCGGCCAGCACGATCGGACGTGGCCTGAAAGAACTGGCCGGCGAGGCCGCGGTCCAACCGGGCCGGGTGCGGCGAACCGGCGGTGGCCGCAAGCCGCTGACAGTTACCGATCCCGACCTGGTGGCGGAGTTGATGGCGCTGGTAGAACCCGGCGAACGCGGCGATCCGATGTCGCCGTTGCGCTGGACATGCAAGAGCCTGCGGCAGTTGGCGGCGGAACTGACGGCACGCGGACACCCGGTCAGCCGCACCGTCGTCGGCGAATTGCTCAGGCAACAGAAGTTCAGCCTTCAAGCCAACAGCAAAACCCGAGAGGGGGGCGACCATCCCGACCGGGACGCGCAGTTCGTCCACATCAACCAGAGCGTCACGACAGCGCTGGCGGCGCGGCAGCCGGTGATCTCGGTCGATACGAAGAAGAAGGAACTGGTCGGCGACTTCAAGAACGCCGGCCGGGAGTGGCGTCCGCAGGGCGATCCCGAGGAAGTGCAAGTCTATGACTTCCTGAGCAAGGCGATCGGCCGGGCGGTGCCGTATGGCGTCTACGACATCGCCTCCAATGCCGGTTGGGTCGGCGTCGGGATCAATCATGACACCTCCGCCTTTGCGGTGCAGACGATCCGCCGCTGGTGGCATGAGGTGGGCTGCAAGCGTTATCCGGACGCCACCTGCCTGACGATCACCTGCGACGGCGGTGGCAGCAACGGCTCCCGCGTGCGGCTGTGGAAGCGTGAATTGCAAGGTCTCGCCAACGAACTTGGCATCGACATCACTGTCCACCACCTGCCGCCGGGCACCAGCAAGTGGAACAAGATCGAGCACCGCCTGTTCTCATTCATCAGCATGAACTGGCGGGCCAGGCCGCTGGTCAGCTATCGCGTCATTGTCGATCTGATCAGCGCCACCACGACCGACACCGGTCTCAAGGTGTGCTGCGAACTCGACACCAATCTCTATCCCAAGGGGATCGTTGTCACCGATGAGGAGATGGCTTCGCTAAACATTGTCCGCGCCGAATTCCACGGCGAGTGGAACTACACGATCCGGCCGATCAACCGCTCAGAACAAGCGGTTGATTCCTGACAGGCCCTAAGGATGGAAGCTAACGCCCGCCGGTCCGGCATATGTACCCGGATGTGACGGTCGAGGCGCCCGGCGCGAACAAGCGCCGGATCGAGCCGCGCCGGGTCGTTGCAAGCGGCAACGAGGACAACACCGTCCTGGCCTTCCACCCCGTCAATCTCGGTGAGCAAGGCGTTCACCACCTGCGTCTCCCATTCGCGGTAGTGGTGCCTGATGGTTGCCCGATTGGGAAACGAGTCGACTTCGTCGATGAAGAGGATCGCCGGAGCCGCTTTCCGAGCTTCAGCGAAGGTTTTTCGCATTCCTTGAGCAGATCGCCTTGATGGCTCATGCCGGATGCATGCCATTGACCATAGGTTCCGCTGATCAGCGGAACCCCGCAGGAAGCCGCCAGTGCCCTGGCGAAGAGGGTCTTCCCGCATCCGGTTCGCCCGCTCAGCAGGACGCCCCGGACAACAGCGGACCAGGGAAGTTCGCCGCGCTTGTACCGAGAAAGGTCTTCGGCCAGGCTCAACCCCCAGGCCACGGCCTCGGCCATCCCGTGCAGGCGTCCAAGAGTGGGCGCTTCCCGAATGGACGCAGCTTCCGGCTTCGGCGCCCGGACTTCGGCCGACCGGCGGTCGTGCATCAGAAGGCCGGTGAGCTTCAACATATATGCGTCCGCGGTCTGCCCGAGCCGCCGCGACAGACGGAGCACTCGGGGCGTAAGCATCGCCGCGTCTGCGTCGGAAATCGTCTCGGTTGGCAGGTCGTCGAAAACCTCCCGCGCGACGGCGATGACGTCGGCCGAGGTCAGTGATGCCAGGCACAGATGATGGTCGGCACAGTGGACAATGTCGGCGGGCAGCCAAGACAGGTCAGCGGCAATCCCACAGCAGTGGCGTCCCTTTGCGACCGCAGCGGCGAATTTATCGGCCCCATCTTTCAGGGTATCGGAACGCTCCGCCTCATCAGGTGCCCAGCAAATCCAGTCTTTTTCCCGCCATGACCTGTCACGGAAGCCATGCTCCGGATCATTGCCACCGCGGGCCTCCGCCTGCCATTCCTGGACAGCAATATCGGTCCATTCCGCAGCGGGCACCTGGATGACGACGATAGATCCATTTTGCCCCGCTTCCTCGATTGTCGTGTTGGATGCGGCAAGCGCTTTTGCCAACAACCGCGCCATCGCTACATGAGCCGGGTCCCTGGCTTCTTCCGTCTTGTCTGAATTGTCTGTGGCAAGATTCGGAGACTCAAATCGAATGCCGGTAGTCTGACTTCGGGTTGCGTTCTTTCTGGTCGCCATGATTTCAACTCGTATAGTATAAGCAAATACACCAATGAGCCGTCATAGTCTGCTCGCTCATGCTCGATGCCATCCCGGTCCTTCCGGCGGTCGCCGTGACCTTCCCACGCTGCCCGCGAAAGGCTGTTTCGGCCCGGCGGTGAGCGGGTTCTAGATCGCCCGAATTCGGATCGCAATAGGAAAGTCATCACAGATTGTTGGTTGAACTGTCTCAAAAACGTTTCCTACCAGTCGTTAGTTCACGTTTTGTTCAAATACGGAGGAAAATATCCGTATTTGCCTTTTGATCGGTTGACCGGGTGAATTTGTTCATCATACGTTCGCGCATGCACAGCGAGGGGCCGTCTTTTCCGGATATCAGCCGCCATGAAAACTCTCTCGAAACCACAATCCAGCACTGTCTTTTCTCTCAAGATCCAATCCCGTCGGCGGCGCTGGCTGCGCCGTCCGGAGAGCAGGTTGGACCGTCGGCGCAACACCGCCTCGGCTCCCTTAATAGGGCGGCATCAGGCCACGTTCGCCCATCGGGGCCTCTGTCACACGATGCCGGAGCGCACCCCGGAACCACGGTGGGCAGAGGGTGCCGCCTCGGCCGGGATGGCGAACGGCGTGCCGCCGGATCAGCCTCCCGGCGCCGAAGGTGCAACCAGCCGACCCGGAAAGGGACCCGTTGGGTGTCGCGTTCCCAGCAGCGGCAGAAGCCTACCCGCGCCGACACAACATCAATGGGATTGTCGGCGGCCAGCATCGGCGGATGCGCGATGAGTGCCCTCAGCATGAACAGCGGAACCTCCTCCGGCGGCGATTTTGACAGGCTTTGCGACGCTGTTGCCGCGGGTTACCGGTTGCCTGAGGTATCGGACATGATCCGCGGCTGCCCGTTTATGAAAAACGACATCGGGTCGGACGCAGGATGCTTCGCCGACAGGGAACTTGATCGGCTCGACCCCGGGAACGCGGAGTTCGACGCACTCATGTTCGCACTCTTCGAACTCACCGCCGGGCCATCCGCCAGTGACTTCGTCATCGCGGCTGCGGAATTCGAGAGGGCCGGTGAGAGGCGGCCGGAGGTTTTTGCTGCCTACAACACTGCGGCGGCGCGCTGCTATTTTTACTCGGCCGTGGCCGGAGACGCAGACGCTGTGCAGAAGGTCGCGGGTTACGCAGTCACCGCCTTCTACTCGACGGCGCTGAAGCCCGCCAATGTTTCGAGCCAGTGCCGCGGGACGGTCGCCTGGCTGCTCGCAGCCACGCAGAAGCTCGCCGTGCCCTCGGAATGGACGCGGGAGACCGCCCTGCGCTTTGTCGCCATCGCCGATGAGGTCTCCGGCCCCGGTCGGCAGCTTCTGGAGCGCATGCAGGAAGCCCGCGCCCACCTGCCGTTCGGCGACGAGACGGCGGTCGATTCCGACGCTGGCGAAACTCACCCGGATGATCCGAGCAAATCCGGACATTCGGAACCGTCACCACGCACCGTCGCCGCGGCGACGCCTGAGGCTGAGCCGGAAGAGGATGACATCGAGGGCGTCGTTGTGATGAGCCATGTCGGCAATTGCGAGTCTGCTGAGGGCAGGCGGATCGCGGCCGAATTCCGGGCAATCATCGGAAAGCCTCTGCCGCTCGGCCGCCTTCCCGATCTGCGCCGCGTCCGCGCCCAGATGGTGGACGAATTCCCGCACGCGTCTTCGGCAATCGACACCATGCTGGCCGCCCTGCCGGGACCGGCGAGCGCCCCGTTGCCGCCGGTTATCCTGGTTGGACCGGCGGGTTCCGGAAAGAGCAGATTTGCGGCCCGTTTTGGCCGTCTCCTGGCCCTGCCGTCGGAAACCTATCCATGCGCGGGCGTCCCGGACGGCTCCCTTGCCGGGACTCCCAGGCGCTGGTCGACCGCGCACCCCGCGCTGCCCGTCAGCCTGATCCGGCGCGTTGAACACCCGGGTCCGGTCGTCATTCTCGACGAGATCGACAAAGCCGCGACCGCGAGGACGAATGGTTCTCTATGGGATGCGTTGCTGGCGATGCTCGAACCGAGCACGGCCCGCACCTGGCGCGACCCCTACACAGAATCCGAGGTCGACCTGTCCTACGTCAGCTGGATCGCCACGGCGAATGACCTGGAACTTCTCCCGCGTACGCTGGTGGACAGGTGTCTCGTCGTTCCTTTCCAGCAGCCGGAAAAGCAGCATCTGGCGAGCCTGGCGAACCGCATCCTTTGCAACATGATGGTGGACCAGAGGCTCGATCCGCGCTGGGCCACGCCCCTTGACGGCGTCGAGATCGCGGCTTTGTCCGCCGCATGGACCGGCGGCTCAATCCGCCATCTGACCAAGCTCGTCCGCGCCGTCGAGCACTCGAGGAGCCGCTTCGATGTCCGCCACTGAGCGTCCGCCCCGGGAGCGAATCCATCGGAACAAGGATTCGAGAAAATCGGAAGGAATCCTTCAGTATTCCAGTGTCCGTTCTTTACTTTCACTCGGTCCAATGTTGAACAGTAAAGCCGGTTTATTCGAACCGCCAGGGGTTCGACTGAGACTCGATTTGACAAACCTCACCGGATATTTCATATTGGCCGCCATCGGGAACCTAGTGGGCGGGAACCCGGATCACGGCGAGGTGATGGATGCTGCTTGACCGACCTGAAAGCGCCGCCGGACAGCGGGGTCCCCCCGAGTTCCGCCGCCGCTGAACTCAATCCTGACGGCACACACCGAGGCATCCCGTGGTCTCCCATAGGATGCCAACAACGGAGGAATGCCGTCCGCTGACTTCATAACCCAGCAGCTTCAAGCCGCGCCGGGAGAGCTGTGACCATGACCGTCTTGGTATCAGACCAGGGTTCGCCGATGTCGACGCATACGGGCACCGCTGACGGATGGGCACTGCGTCTTGCCCGGTGCCGATTGACGCCGCCGGTCCCGGCATCGCGCGGGCCTCCCGCCTGCCGCTGACCGATCTCGAGACCCGATCAGGGCCTCGGACGGCAAACACGACTTCCTGCTGACATAAGGCTCCGTTGACATCCAAACGGCAAAGGAAAACCGACTCAATGTTTGTTGTCATATCGCAATATAAGGCCCTCGGAGGCGTGCGATTGCGGCCCCTCTCCACTCCGGCCGGACGGTGAGGCGATGTCGAACTCAGCCTCCCCGTTCGGTGCCGCTCACTTCGCGCCGCCCACCGACAAAGACCGTCGCGGGATCGCAAAAGGCATGATGCACAACTTCAGCGGCATGTTCGTCAGCCTCGACGACGGACGGAACCCGCCGTGGCGCGGCATGCCCATGGTCCACGCCTTGTCGCTGTTTTCGCTCGACCCGAGGGTTGACCGCATCGAGACCTTCGCCGAGCGCGTCACGGTGATGGTCGGCGGCAAGAAGGTATCGCGCATTCCTGCGATCCGCCTGCATTGCGGGACCTTCAGAGTTACCGTGGATGTGGTTGTCAGTCCCCAGGATGCCGAGATCACCGAGGCGCTGAAGTGGGCCTACAGCAGGCGCGGCGACCGCTATGAGGTGCTTACCAGCGACCAGGTCAAAGCCCAGCCGCGCCTTCGGCACGCGCGTCTCGTTCTCTGCGCGCGCCGCTATGTTCCGCCGCCCGAGGTCGAAGTCGGCATCGTCCGGACGCTGTCCATGCCAGGCACGCACACGGTCGACAGCGTGGTCCGCGCGCTTGCCGGACAGCCGAACGTCCGCGAGGCCGTCTTCGCAATGTGTACACAACGGCGGCTCGGCATCAATCTCCAGGCCGGGACCCCGGGCCAGATGTCAGTCTGGCTTCTTCCTGCCTGCGGACGGCGACCATGAGCGCCATCCATCCGCTCCTTCATCGCGCCGCTCGCGCCTTCGACATATGCCGGGCGGAATGCCTGCACTCCGCCTCCGGCGCCCTGCTGATGGCGATGTCGTCCGGGGACGTCTCACTTTGCCCGCGGCGGCTCGAGATCAATCTCCGAGCCGGACCCCGCGGGCAGGTGCAAGTCCGGCGTTCTTCCCACCCGTGAATGGCGGTCATGAGCGACTCCAAAACACGCACGCCACGGCTCAATATCCCCGCCAAGGCTGTTATCCAGCATGGTAATGTGTTCGGCCGGTATTGCGGGCGTGCGCGCGACCGCGATAGCACCCACGTGTTCGTTTCCGATGATGGCGTTCCAAAGAGCTTCACCGACGCAGAAATCGCCCAACTGTCCGCCACATACGGCCAGGACGGACGGCCGCTGCTGCGTTTCCCCAGTGCAGCCGAGATGGCGGTCCATGAGTCCGGGAAGACCGTCAACTGGTCGTCGCTGTTCGAGCGCGCAAGCGACAAGGAGAGGCAGCGGACTGAGAATTTGTTGCTCTATGTTCGAGCCTGGGAGCACGCCGGGCGGCCCCGCACATCCAATGACAATCTGAAGCAGATCATCGACCGCACCGTCCAATTATATGGAACCTCGCGGATCAGCACCGATACGCTCCGGCGTGCCCTGGCGCGCTGGGATGGCGACATCGACTCGCTTGTCGCCCGTCACCACCCCAAAGGGAACTGCACGACAAGGGTGGACGAGGACGCATGGCTCAAGCATCAGGAGTTTGCGTTTGAGGCATATTTTCGACCCGAGCGGCCGGACGTTGTCGCCGTTCATGGCGCTGTTGAAACGGCGTTTGAGAAATACAACGCAAAGCTTCCTCCCAACGGGAAGCGTCTCGCTCCGCTGAGCCTGTCGACGACATACAAGATGCTGGCGGCGGAGGGCCAGTTCATCGCGGACTACACCCGGCTCGGCGCGCGCAAAGCTAAGCGCGAGCATCGAGCCGTCGGCAAAGCGCCGGTAGAACTCATCGCCAATGCCATATGGGAAGTCGATGCGAGCCCGCTGCCGGTCATCGCGCTCGACGACGACAGTCTGGTCCCGATCGGTCGGGCCACTGTCACTCTGCTCCTTGACCGCGCCACACGCGCTATCCCGGGCTTCGACGTGAGCTGGCGGCCGGAAAGTCTGCGCTCCGTTGCCGACGCGCTGCGCATGGCGATGTTGCCCAAAAACACGTTGCTGAAGCAGGCGGGTATCCAGGGCGAATACCCGATGATGGGCAAGCCGTCCATGATCGTGGCAGACCATGCCTCGCACACCGGACTGAGGGCTAAGAAGTTCAAGCTGATGTGCGACCGCCTCGGCTGCGAGCCGTCAAACGCTCCGGTCTTCTTGCCCTACTGCAAGGGCATGATCGAGCGGATGCTGCGAACATACTTCTTCTCGGTCTGCCACGTGGTGCCGGGAAGCACGTTCAGCGACATCTTTGAACGCAATAAGGAGGCAGTACCTGAAAAAGTCGCAGTCTGTACAATCTCCGAACTGACCCGCCTGCTTCTGCGATTCATCGTCGAGGTTTACCATCCGCGGAGCCATCGCGGCCTGAAACACGCTCCCAATCTCACCTGGAGGGCCAGCGTCGAGCAATATGGCATCACGCCTCCCCCTGACGTCGAACGTCTCACCGCCATTCTGTCGGTACCGTTCGAACGGACCATTCAGGCATATGGCATCGAAATAATGGGCCTCCGCTACAACAGCGAAGGCCTGATGGAAATCCGCCAACTGCCTGATCGGCCGGAGAGGGTGACGGCGATCATCGACCCGGATGAGGTCACCCGGGCGTGGTGGGTTGACCCGCGAGACGGCCACGAAAAGCGCCTGTATCTCCCGGAACCCGACCGCAACAAATACCATGGTTGGACCCTGGCGAAATACGAGCGCATCCGCGCCATCCAAAGAAACAATCCGGAACTCCTGGCCAGCGACGAGGCAGCCCAGAAGAGCTACCGCGAGTTTGTCGCGGATATGCTGAAAATGGCTCAGAACGGCGGCACGAAGCTTCGGACCAAGGCCATCCGCGCCTGGGAGGCGATGCGCAAGCGCGCAAGGAACATGTTCAAGGACGACGTTGCGGACCCGGAAGACGTGGACGGCGATCTGCTCGGCGCCGTGTTCGGCGTCGGCGCGCAGAACGTTGGGGCCGGACAGGTTCCTGATGCCCGCACGTCGGACGACCTGGAGGATTCTACGCAGGCGGAGAAGACGTCGCCGACCGAGACCGATGGCGCCGTCAAGCCGAAGCGCCCCCGGAAGCCGAAGCCGGAGCCGGAAGTCCCCCCGGCGATGGCAACCGATCCGGCGGTTGCTCAACCGCTCGAAAGCGACCGGCCGCAGCCTGCGGACGAATCGGCGCAGGCCGATGACGATGGGGACATCGAAAGCCTTACCGAAATGGCGCGCCGGATGGCCGCTGAAAGCAACAAGATGGGGAACAACGATGTCTAGTCCGCTCGATCAACAGGACCCGCTGACCGGGTATTTCACCCCAACCTCCCGCACAAGAGCGGCGATGGACAGGCTCAGCGAGTTTCTCCCGCTGGCATGGAAGGAGAACCACTGCCTCGCCTTGCCCATTCTGGGGCCGCCAGGATGCGGCAAAACCCAGTTCGTCAAGCGTTACCATTCACTGTTCGAGCGGAAATACGACCGCAAGCTGCGAGCGCTCTACATCGAGGTGTCCACCCGCAGCTTTCGGACCAACGTTAGCGTGGATTTCCTCATGAAGCTTGGCGACCCGAACCCGCGATACGGCCTCCTTCCGCAGAGGTTCCATCGGCTGGCCAAATTGATGACAGGCAAATACGATATCGTCTTTCTCGATGAGTTCCACCGCCTGATAGATTCGAATACACAACAGGTCGAGAAGGACGCGGCAGACTGGGTGACCTTCTTTCTGAACGCCAAGATCTGTCCGCTGGTTATCGTCGGCGAGATGAAGTGCGAACGGGTCTTCGTCGACAGCGCCCAGTTCGAAGGGCGCACCTGGGGCACGGTGGAGATGCGCCCATTCGACTGGGCCTACTTACCCGACCGTCGGGAATACCAGGGATTGCTGATGGCCTGGGAGCAGCTTCTTGAACTCGCCCAGCACTCGGGCCTGGGCGAGTTGGACTGCGCGTTGCGATGCTACGTCTTCTCGCGTGGGCTGATGCGGCAGACATCCCATCTGCTCAGCACCGCAGCGATGATCGCCAGATCGGCTGGCGCACCGAGCATCCGCAGAGAGCACTTGGCCAATGCGGTCGACTACCTTCGCGTCGGTTTCAGGGCCAAGCAGCCCAACCCATTCCTTATGGACGAGGTGAAGCCGGTTCCGCCTGCGCCGATGACCTTGGGCGATGGAGACACGAAGTGACGGACGCACTTCCCCGGCCTCTCGAGGGGTCGATCTGGTTCGGGTGTGAGCCGGTCGAGCCGGATATATACACCCTGCCGTTGGCGGAGCAGCACATCGAGGGCGAAAGCATCGTCGGCCTCATCGTCCGCAACGCCGAAAGCCTGGACTACCCAAATCCCGCGTTCGTGCTGATGCCGTTGGGTCTGCACAAGGGTCGCTTGGCGGTGAAAGGTCTCCGGCCGCTTGACCCGGCTGTCGCCAGGGAGTTTGCGGCTCTCCTGGCGCTCGACCCGGCCACATTCGACCGGATGCATCACGGATCGCCCCTCCCCAGGACCGCCAACCTTTTCGGGCATGCCGTCACCGAGAACTTTGTCAGCCTTTCGCACCGCAAGGTCTGTCCGCTTTGCCTGCGGGACAGCCCGCACCATCAGGCCATCTGGAACATGAGCTTGCTGACGGTATGTCCGCGGCACGCCTGCTATCTGGTGAACCGCTGTCCGTCATGCAGCCGCTTTCTCACCTGGTCGACGGCGTCCGTTGCAAGGTGCTCATCGCTCGCGTGCCAGGCATCGCTGCTCGACGCTCCCGTCAGTCCGGCACCAGCGGAGAACATGGATGGAGTTCGCGGCCTGGTCGACATTGTCCTCGGCCACCGGGCGCTGCCCGAAACGGTGACCAGCCTGAACTCTGCCATGCGGTTCTCCTTCGACCTGGGTTTGATCGCCTACGGGCGACGCGGCCGCGGCAGGGCAATCGCCTTCTCCGAGGAGCACCCCGACGCGGTTGTCGACGTCCTCAATGTCGGCTGGCGGGCGCTTCAGCACTGGCCCGGCGGGTTCCGGTCCTTTCTGGAAGACTTGCGGCTGCATGCCGACCGCCGTCGTGGCCGCTACGGGGTCAACAAAGAATTTGGCCTCCTGCCGGAATGGCTGTCGGAGGTCCAGGGGCAGCCGGACGTCGCCGCGCTGACCGCGGAGTTCGTCGCCTACGCGTCCGAGCAGGTCGACCTGGCGACACGCGCGCTTCAAGTCCGGCGCGAGCGCTCGACCGGCCCGTTGACCGACCAATTCATCACGGCGACCGAGGGTAAGCGGTTGCTCAACGTCACCTACAAACGCCTGCACGAATTGGCGATCGCGCATGAGCTATGGTTGGTTCCGCCGGACGGATCCGGAGCGCCCGGCCTTCTGCTTGCCGACAAATTCCGGAAGTTCGTCGGCGACGTCGAATCGTGTCTCACCAAGGCGGATGCGGCCGACCTGCTGGCCGTGTCCAAGGAGACGTTCTGGACCATTGAGGCCGCCGGTGTGCTGCCGGTCATCCCCAAGCCGAGCCGCCTGCTTCGCGAACGGCCCTACCGACGCCAGGATGTTGATAATCTGCTGGCCGCGCTTGAGGCGACGGCGCCTTCCGCCAGGCCCGGGCGGAAGCTCGTCACCATCGATACTGTCGCGCGCGGTGGCGCCAACATTGGCTCTATCCTGTCCGCGATCCTGGCTGGAAAACTGGCGCCTCAGGCTGTCGATGCGAAGGCTCAGGGACTGCGGCGCCTGCTGTTTAAGCCCCAATGGATACTGGACACGCTCGGGTTCACTGACCGAACGATGTCGGCAAAAGAGGCCGCCGAGAAGTTGGGCGTGAAGGAGGAGGTTGTCTACGAGTGGGTGCGTCGCGGTCTGCTGCGGACCGTCGCCGGGACGACCAAGGCTGAGGCTGGCAGCAGGATCACGCCGGAAGCACTCGACGACTTTCGGAAGGAATACGTGACCGGGGTTGAATTGGCAGCCACCGTGGGCAGCCGGTCACGACGCCACAGTTCGCCGCAACTGATGGAGCTTGGCCTGACCCCGGTATCCGGGCCGTCTGTGGACGGTGCCCGGCAATACCTTTTCCGCCGGGCCGACGCGGAAAACCGCAGCCTTCGGCCACTCCGGGATTTTGTCCAGGGAAATACCCCGCAGCCGAAGCACAGCGAGGCATGGGCGCTTGCCCGCCACGTCGGACGCGCGGCAGCAGGCTTCCTTGGGCTGGAACTTCGGCAGACCAAAAACAGCTTCGTCGACTCCGCCGGGACGACGGTCGTCCAGGTCGTGACCGGACGACGGAACGGGTTCCGCGGCGCGTATCGGTTCATCGTCCTCGCCAGCCAGATCCGGCGCCTGGACGAGGCGCAAAAGGGATATCTTGCGCTGGGATTTGTCGGCCTGTCGTGGTTCCTGCTGATCCCCTGGCAGCAGGCCGACGCGGTCCTGCGGAGGCGCTCGACAAGCGACGCGGACGTCTTTGTCAATGTTGACAGGTCCGAGTGCCCCGGCGCGCTGGCGGAGTTCCGGCGGGATCTGGGCGTGTGACAGTATCCGGGAGCGGACCAAGGTGGCATCGCCAGGCGAAGCGGCGACCCATCGCCCGTGTTGCGTCGCCGATAGCGGATTGGCGGCAGGCCCATCTCCTGCCTGCGCGCGGTTGCCCCTCTTGGTCCGCGTTACATAACGAATTAATGTGCCCAAAAATTCGGAGGCGAGCGATGAAGCGAGGTCCGAAACCGAAAGGGGACCGACCACTGACGGGTGCTGAACGACAATCCCGTTACCGAGCGCTTCACAAGGATGGCGCTCCGAGGATTCAATACAAGAAACCACTCGGACCGCGCAGCCGTCCGGCCAGATGGATGGCGGCAGCCGCCGAGCTACGAGATATCCAGGAAGAATATCAGGACTGGCTGGACTCGCTTCCGCAGAACCTTATGGAAAGCCAAACCGCGGAACTGCTGCAAAGAATCTGCGCAATCGACCTGACGGACATCTTGGACGTAGATTTCCCGCGCGGGTTCGGACGCGATTGACTCCGTGGCCCGGCCGTATCGCGAACATCGGGTTGTCGTTTAGCCGACGCGGCCGAAGCTCGGTGACATCGTCTTGGCCGGGAGCAACCTTCCTGGTGTCAACATTCGTTACGGACCGTCTCTTTAGCCCGGAGACGACCATTGGATGGATATCAATTATTTGGGCCGAGCAGTCCTCGAAAAGACACGTTCGCCCCCCGAGAAGAATCTTGCATTGATCGCCATCTTGAACATCATGTCGTCTATTGCATCGATTCCACTCGTAATCATGCTTTTGGCCGCGAGGAACCCAACGGTATCTGCGATCTGCATACGTGGCTTGCGGGTTGGCATCTGGAGTAGGCTGATATCGCCGCCGAGACCGGATGTCCCCCAGAAACCGTGGCATATCGAATTCCTCGTCGTGATGATGTCTGTCATTTCTTGGTGCCACGCTTTGACATCCGCATGCGCGGCCCTATCGCACCCGCCAATCAGGAGTTTTTTGGTCTTGTTAAGACGTTTCGAAATGGGTTCTTTCATTAGGTCCCTGACATCCGGGTGGTTTCGAGGCTTCCCAAGCGCACTTAAAAGGATATCATCAAGCCAAAGTTCCATTCTAGAGAATCGCATCATGTAGATACCAATCCTTAGGCTCAAGATCCGCTCCATCAAATGTCTTTTCCTGTCGTGTTTCGCGATCGCTATGCTGCCTTTGGAGACCTTCATGTTCGCTTCCTAGCCTGGCGTGTCCTTCATCTCATTATCTCCCATTGCGAAGCAACAGAGACACGATGTTTTGGGGTTTCTGGGCGAACCGACCACAAGGTTTTTGAGTGTGTGGCAACTCGGACATATCGCGCTGGGTTCTCGGCGTTCCCATGCTTCCGCTAATCCGTTGGCAGCGTGTCCGGCTAGCGCAGAGGCGGTGATGGCGGCTCGGGGCAGCATACTGCCTGCGACAACTTGGCGGTCCGGCGGCCAAGGAGTCTCATCCCGCGAAGGGATCTGGGTTATAGAACGAGAGTCCTTTGAGCGAGATCGGCCGCGTTAGCCCAAGCATCCCCAAGAGCCGAGCCAAGCTGAGCGGCGGGCGATCCCGCCGCTTATATGCTGTGACGCCATCGTCACATCCTATAAGCTCCCTTGCCATGACACCCCCCGATTCTCCGCCGCTGCTGCGTGCGCACCTAAGCTCAGTTGACCAATCTCCGCCCAAAGACTGGCAGGCGTTCCAGCGCAAATGCGTGCCCTTGTTCCGCCGAATGCTGAACGACCAGCATGCCAGCGAGTACGGCCGCGGCGGGCAAAACCAGCGCGGCGTTGACATCCTGCTGTACCGCGATGGCGACCCGAATCAGCAGATTGGCATCCAGTGCCGCCGGGTCGCTAAGCCACTCAAGAAAAAAAGATCCGGACCGACTGCGATGCAGCGCTGGCCCACTTTCCGGACCTGCGGGGGATCATCTTCGCATGCACGGCCGAGGACGACACGCACGCGACCGATGACGCGTCGGCCGTGCAGGCCGACCTGTGTGCAGCAGGCTACAAGCTACGCGTGATCCTCTACGGCTGGCAGCAACTCTGCGGCCGGATTGCGGAGTATCGAGAGGCGCTAGAGGCATTCTTCCCGACGCTGGTGCCCGCGCCGCCGTCGGCTATCGTGTTCGTCGGCGGTGATGGGAGACCTGCCCCGCGCGCCGTCCTCCCGGTCGACGACACCCTCACCATTCCCTTAAACGACCTCGAGTTGGCGCTCTTTTGCTCCGAGACCGCTGCGCTTCTAAAACTTGACCCGGAAGCCGTCCTGCAAGTGGAGCAGGCTGGCGATGCGCGCATCAGATCCCAAATCTCCAAGATCGACGCCCTCGCAGCCCCGTCCTTGGACGAGCGTACCAACCGCGCCCATCTTCGGGGTTTGCTAGATTCCACAGTTCCGAAACTACGTCGGTTGTCGGTTGCTGTTCGCATCCTGCTCACCGACCAGAATGCCCGCTCCCCGTGGCTGGTCGGGCCAGATTTGGAAAGGACCGCCGAGGTCCTTCGCAGGCTGGTCAAGGAGGTGCTCGCTCCTCCGGCGACCGGCCGCCCGGGTTTCGTAGCCTTCAAAATCCGTGCTCCACAGGACTCCAGGATCATCGGTTGGGTCGACCTCTCCGATGCGGAGATGCCTGAGTTTCTTGCCCGAAACCCTAGTTTCTCGCCCCATTTCTTTCTTGGAAACGTCGCCGACCTCGGGAGCACCCTGGGCCTTCGGCATGCCCTGCCAGCAGGAATTGCAGCAATAGCAAGGTTTTCAGACAGTTTCGAGGTCCCACTGGATCACCTGAGGCCGAAGGGAGCTACGGCCATCTACGTCTGGGCGCTCGAACTGGCCTGATCGGCCATCTTGCTGGAGCAACAGGTGCTGATGATGGAACGCGCAGTTCGGCTGGATTCTCGCGCTTTTGCCGCGCCGCCAACACCACTCTGGCGTCCACCTCGCCATCGTTGGTCGGAACGGCGGCCGTTTGATTCGCCGATCCGTCTCCCTCGATGAACTGCGGATGCTGACGGACGTAATTTGCCCGCAGGCTATCTCCCCACATGGCAAACGCTTGCGTGCTTATCAGGTGCGCGTTTAATGCCCGCGGGTCCGCGCCACGTTCTCGGTGCTGCTCCGTCGTGTCCCACGACCTCGCCCCCATGTTCTGGAGGAAGAGGTAAAGAAGGGTAAGGAACGGGTTGGGCCAACAACACTGGTAGCAGGCGCTCTGCCGCCTGCGAAAACGCCACCCAATCAAGGCGACCACCAATCATTGTTCCAACGACGCTGCTGGCATCCGCCTTGAACTCAGGGGTGGTGACAAACCATCGATCCCGTTTGTTCCCGGCTCCCTTGAAATATTCGACTACGTGCTCTCGCATGTTTCGTAGATCCCGAATCCTATCGGCCGGAAAACTGTCGATCGCGGAAAAGTCCACCTGCCGGAAAAGACCAAGTCTCCGACTCCAAGTCGCGTACTCGAGTAGCTTATAGGCCGCGATAGCAAAAAAATGGCATTCTGTGTGAAAATTCCGCAATGCTGTCTGCCAGTCAGAACGGTTCGGCTGTGTGCGGAGAGTCATCTGTTCATCGATTTGCCTAATCCGTTCGCCAACGGTCACTACAGCCTCAGTCCACTGCATCAGACCGATGTAGGCCATAAATCGCTGCTCTTCTGTTGGCACCGTATTCACTTGATTCACCATCAGGTCCTCTCTGCGCAAGAAGCGCCATTGCTATCCGCCTGTTTACCCATGCCTGCGACCAATTCAGCACTACGCCCACGAGGAGTAAAAGCGGCGCGCATCTCGTGGCAGACCTCCCGTCGATCTTAATTTACGGGACGTAATGGCAAATGTCACGGATAACGGCGGTTCTAGGACGTGACGCCAGGATCGACATCACCGGGACGACAGCGTTCATGGCCTACCTCCCGTTGATCCTAAATTACAGGAGAGGATGGGGGAGTGTCACGGATATCGGCGGTTGCCGATCATCCGCCTGGCAGCAACGTCCATCCGACTATGAACTCCCGTTTCGCCCGCGCTCCTCGGACAGCGGCACGTCGGCCAGAGTGGGCTTGACCACCTGATGGCGCGCCTTGAGAATCTGCGCCGGTCCGCCACGGACGGCGCGAAATCCATCCATCACCTCGACAGCCAGATTGCGTTCGCGGAGTTCGGTCCAGAGATCGTGCGGGAATGGCTCGGCGACCTCATGCCGCCATCGCGTGGCTGCGGGGACATGACGTCATCGAGCCTGCGGTATCAGCGATACCACTCCGGACGTCATCAAGGACCAAGTGAGCCTGGGCCTCGGCGACCTATTCGACGGCTTGGTGATCGCCTGGCAAAAGGATATCCTGCTGCTCAGTGTCGACCTGCCGATCCGCCAGGTCGCCGCGGAGATGGGTTTCCGTAAAACCGCTTGGACCCTGGGCGTCCTGTTCACCACGCGGGACCGCTCCCGCCTGGATACGGTATCGCCTCGCCAGACGCGTTCACGATGCTGGGGAGCCTGGCTGCCAAGGTTCAAGCCGGAACCGCCTCCGGCCGATGCGGCCGCGGCACAAGCAGCTTATGGTAAATAGGCTTGCCTCCAGCGGCAGGTTATGCTGAATCGCGTCGCAGCTAATGCGGAATCGGGTGTCGATGAATCAATGACTTAGATGGCGGAAAAAGCAGGTTATCCAAAATCCTACAGGCTGCACTTGTCGGATTAGGCATAGGCTTCGCCGTCACGTTTAGGCAGTCACCGCCGGGCCAACGCGACGCCTTCGGGGTGGCGTTCATCGCGCATCAGCGGCGACGCCGGGACTGGTCATTTTCGCTGGCGACGCCAGGACTCCTGAAAGGAATGGGTAACTCGAACTTCTCCAACTGACTGGGACACAATCGACAGACAGCTTCCTCCCGGCAGCCAAGGAAGCTCCCGAGTTCGTCGTCGCTGCAGTCGGCAAGCAGAGGTGTGTAGGAGTCGGCAAGGTTCTGCCAAACCGGTTCGACGGAGACGTTGCTCGGCCATAACCCGAAATACGCTATGGGAGCGCATTTCCACAGATGTCCCATATAAAGTTGCTTGCAACCCTTTCCATAGCATGACGACCACGCCGAGACAGGGTCACCGTCAGGAAAATCGATCTGATTCCCGTTCATTTTGTAGCGGCGCGTCCAAGCCGTGGAAGCCAGCCGCATTCGGATGTCGGTGCCGCTCGCCTGCCATTGCTTGACGAGTTCCATGACGGGACGAAATCGGCTCTGGAACTCCTCACTGCCGTGATGCACGGATATCTCCAGATGCGCCCGTCCGCGAAGCTCCGACAGCAATGACACTAAACCGGGATGCTTACCGAGCAGAAAGCCATTGGAGACGATACGAATGGCGCTATCGGGGAATATGCGGGCTGCCGACCGGATAATGCGTTCCAGATCGCGGTTGAGGGTTGGTTCTCCGCCTAGGATTGAAAATATGCGCGGGCGAAGCCTGGCGGCCCATAACTCCATCCAATTCTCGCACATTTCGGCGGTCGGTCCGCCTCGAAAGCCCAGCGACGAGTAATGAGCACAGCTCTCGCAAGCCAAGTTGCAACCATGCCAGGCGTGAATTTCCAGGTTGTAAGTCTCGAACACGGCGCTGCCCTCGTTTGTCGCAACATATGCCCCGTGCGTCTCCACTGGCAAGCTTTCCCTTATTCAAAAGACATAGTTTTGTATACGCCACATTCTGCCGGAAGCAGTAAAATCCTCTGCAACCGCCGGCCGCCGCTACGCTTGCGCCGCAGCCGACTGCGACACGCCTGGTCGACTGGTACAGACGGCGCGAAGCGCCGATGCTTCGCGCCGTTGAAAAGCTCCCTCCGCAGCTTCAGAAGGAGGTTGCCGCTTTCATCGGAAAACCGCTAGAACGCCGCTTCATCCATCTCCATCATCGCGGCCTTGCCCGACTTGATCGAAACGAGCAGCCCGCCGACCTGCGGCAGCACCCGCTCCATATAGAAGCGCGCCGTGGTCAACTTCGCCTTGTAGAACCCGGCATCGGCATCCGGCACCGCCAGCTTCTCCACCGCGATCACGGCGGAGCGGGCCCACATGAATCCCAACGCCACCAGCCCGAACAGCCGCAGATACTCCGTCGCCGCCGCCCCGGCTTCCTCCGGATCCGCCATCCCCGTCGCCGCGACGTGCGCCGTCGCGAGTTGCAGCGCGCCGAACGCCTTCTCCAGCCCCTTCACCATGCCGCCGAGCTGGGCGTGCTCCTTGTTCGTTTCGATGAACTCGCCGAGCGGATGGAAGAACGTTCGCAACAGACGCCCTGCCCCCTGCGGCAGCTTGCGGCCCACCAGATCCAAAGCCTGCACCCCGTTGGTGCCCTCATAAATCATGGCAATGCGCGCATCGCGGACAAGCTGCTCCATGCCGTGGTCGCGGATGTAGCCGTGTCCGCCATAGACCTGCATGCCGAGATTGGTCGCCTCAAACCCGAGATCGGTGAACAGCGCCTTCACCACCGGAGTCATCAGCGCGGTGAAATCCTCAGCCTGCTTGCGGACGTCGGGGTCGTCCGAGCGGTTCATCTCGTCCAGTTGGCGCGCCACCCAGCCGCCCAGCGCGCGGCAGCCTTCCGTGTACGAGCGGATGGTCAGCAGCATGCGCCGCACGTCCGGGTGCACGATGATCGGGTCCGCGGCTTTGTCCTTGGCCTTGGCGCCGCTCAGGCTGCGCCCCTGGATGCGGTCGCGGGCGTAGGCCACGGCGCTCTGGTAGCTGGTCTCCGCGGCGCCGAGGCCCTGGATGCCGACGGACAGGCGCTCGCTGTTCATCATGGTGAACATGGTGGCCAGGCCCTTGTTGGCGTCGCCAACCAGCCACCCGGTGGCGTCGTCGAACTGCAACTGGCAGGTGGAGGATCCCTTGATCCCCATCTTGTGCTCGATCGCGGTGCAGACCACCCCGTTGCGCGGGCCGAGGCGGCCGTCGGCGGCCGGAATGAACTTCGGCACCAGGAACATGCTGATGCCGCGCGTGCCGGGCGGCGCATCGGGCAGGCGGGCGAGCACGAGGTGGACGATGTTCTCGGTCAGGTCATGGTCGCCGGCGCTGATGAAGATCTTCGCCCCGGTGATCTTGTAGCTGCCGTCGTCCTGCGGGATCGCGCGGGTGCGCAACAGTCCCAGATCGGTGCCGGCGTTGTTCTCCGTCAGGCACATCGTGCCGGACCAGGTCCCGTCCACCATTTTCGGCAGGTACAGGTCCTTCAGCGCGTCGGAGGCGTGGCTGGCGAGAGCCTGGTAGGCGCCGTGGGTCAGGCCGGGATACAGGCTGAAGGCGAGGTTGGCCGAACAGATCATTTCTTCGACGAGCTTGTTCAGGCTTTCCGGTAAGCCCTGCCCGCCGTATTTCGGGTCGGAGGCGAGCGCGGTCCAGCCGCCGTCGCGAAAGGCGTTGTAGGCCTCCTTGTAGCCTTTCGGGGTGCGCACGACGCCGTTTTCCAGGGTGCAGCCGACTTCGTCGCCGGGGGCGTTGGTGGGCAGCAGGATTTCCTCGGCCACCTTGGCGGCTTCTTCGAGGATGCTGTCCATCAGCTCGGGGGAGATGTCCTCGAGGCCGCGCAGATGGGACAGGGCAGTGCTGTCGTTGAGTTCGTGCAGGACGAAACGCATGTCGCGGAGGGGGGCTTTATAGGTTTGCATGGGTGGTGCCTTTTGATGCGATGGCGTTTGGCTGGATAGGGTTCGGGGTTTCGTTCTTTGGCAAGTATTTTAACACAGAGGAAGAAAAGTGCGCCACGGAGAAGGAAGTCTGGCGCTGCGCGGGTGGGGTTACGATCGCCAGCTTCGTCATGGCGGGCGCCGGCCCGCCATCCATGCCTTGCTTGTTCATGCCAAGGCGTCGATGCCGGCCTGCGTCGGCATGACGAGACGGCCCGGAGGAGGAGTCGGTCCTAACGGGCTTGGATATCAAACACGGATGAACGCAGATGAACGCAGATGAGCGCTGATAAGCCTTATCGGCACCGCGATTGACGTTCGGGCGGCGCGGCCGCATCCCGCCGGCGGCGCGGCAAAGCACAAAGCGGCCGAACAAGGGAGCGCATCGGCCGCCCGGTTCAATGCCCGGGCCGGCGCTGCCCCGATCCGCGTTCATCTGCGTTTCCATTTCGCGCGCTCAGCAAATACGCCGGAGCCGACGGCGCGCCTCATCCGAACCAGCACCGCTTCTCCGTGCCCTCTGTGCCCATCACTTCTTCCTTTGTGTTAAAAAGCGGAGGGAAACACCTTACAGGCCCGGACAACCAGCCCCCGGGCAACCTCCCCCGCCGCATAACCGCTAATTCCGCAACGGCTTGCCGGTCTCAAGCGTATGCTCGATCCGCGCCAGTGTAGGCTTCGTCCGCACCAGCCTCATGAACGCCCGGCGCTCCAGATCCAGCATCGTCTGCTCGTCAACCGTATCGATGATATCCGTATTGCCTCCCGACAGAACCTCCGCCAGCGCATCGGCCACGACCAGGTCATGAGCGGTTGCAAGCCCGCGCTTATGGAACGATTCCGCGGCGGAATACATCCCGGCGCGACCCGCCGGACCGGGCAGCACGAACACCGGCGGCTCCGGCGGCTTATAGCCATCCACCAGCGCCAGCGCCCGCTGCTTCGCATCGGCCAACAAACGATCGCGGTTCATCGTGATGCCGTCCGTCGGCCGCAGGAACTTCTTTTCCATCGCCTGATGCGCCGACTTCGACACATCCGCCGTGCTGATCCCCTCGAACACCTTCGCCGCAGCCGGCATCGGCCCGCGCGGCAGCTTCGGCTCGGCCTGCCAGCGCGCCAGCATCTCGCCGCAGCCACCCCAGCCGGGGATCAGCCCGACGCCCGCCTCGACCAGGCCGATATAGCTTTCCGCATAGGCCTGCACCGCGTCCGCATGCAGCACCAGCTCGCAGCCGCCGCCCAGGGCCATGCCGGCGGGTGCCACCACCACCGGGAACGGCGCGTATTTCAGCGCCTTGTAGGTCTTCTGCCCGGCGATCAGGTTCTTCTCGATCTCGCCCCAGGCCGCCATGTTGGCGGCGAAGAGCGCAAGCCCCAAATTCGCGCCGAGGGAGAAATTGCTGCCCTCGTTGTACACCACCAGCGCCTTGTAGCGCGACTGCACCAGTTCGATCGACTTGCCGAGCAGCTCGATGATCTTGTCGTCCAGCGAATTGGACTTGGAGGTGAACTCGAAGCAGACCACGCCGTCGCCGATATCCCACAGCGCCGCCGAACCATTACGAAGCACCGGCTTCGAGGCCAGCTTGATGTCTTCCAGCAGCAGCACGCCCGGCGCGCGGACGACGTCGTGATACGCCCCGTCCAGGCCGAGGAATTGCCGCTTGCCGCCGTCAACCCGGTAGAACGTCTTGCCGGCGGCCTGCGCCAGCAACGGCGGCACGGCCAGGCCCTGCGCTTTCAGCGTCTCGACGAGCCACGCTGTCCCCAGCCGATCGGCCAGTTCGAACGGACCCCATTTCCAGGCGTAGCCGAGCCGCATCGCGGCATCGATATCGGCGATCGTTCCAGCCGCCTCCGGCACCAGGGTCGCGGCATAGGAAATCGTCTGCGCCAGCACGCGGAACGCATAGCTCCCGGTTTTGCCGGGCGCCGACAGCAACGCCTTCAGGTCGCGGGCGGCGCCGTCCGGCAGCCGCGCCGTCTGCTCCGGCCGGTATTCGCCAGTCTTCAGGTCCATCGCCACCTTGGTCCGGCGGCCTTCCGTCTTCTCCAGGCGGTAGAACCCGCCCTTGCCCTTCCGTCCCGTCAGACCCTGCTCAATCATCCGGTTGACCAGCGGCACCTCGCGGTCCACCGCATGGAACGCATCACCCGCGGGCAGCGCGGACCGCATCGAGGCGTTGATCTGCGGCCCGAGATCGATGCCAACCAGATCCAGCAGCCCGAAGATGCCGGTCTTCGGCACGCCCATCGGCGGCCCGACAATGGCGTCGGCTTCCTCCACCGTCAGCCCCTGGTCGAACGCCTCCAGCATGCCGAGCTGCATCCAGTAGATGCCCAGCCGGTTGGCGATGAAGCCGGGGCTGTCGTTGCAACGGACAATGCTCTTGCCCAGCGCCACGTCGCCGAACCGGATCACCGCCTCCGCCGTCTCTGGCGAGGTCTCCGGCCCGGTGACGATCTCCAGCAGGCGCATATAGCGCGGCGGGTTGAAGAAATGGGTGATCAGGAAGTCGCGCCGGAACGCCTCGCTCATGCCCTCGGTCAGCACATGCAGCGCGATCGTCGAGGTGTTGGAACTGATCGCGCTGCCCGGGCGGCGGACCGCGTCCAGCTTGCGATACAGCGTCTGCTTGATGTCGAGCCGTTCCAGCACCGCCTCGACGATCCAGTCGCAATCGGCCAATTTGCCGAGGTCGTCCTCGATGTTGCCCGTCTCAACCAGCTTCGCCGCACCGGCATGCATGAACGCCGCGGGTTCGACCTTTTGCAGCCGCGCCAGCGCGCCTTCCGCGATGGCGTTGCGGTTGTTGTTCCCGGGTGCAACGATGTCGAGCAGCACCACCGGAATCCCGGCATTGGCGACTTGGGCGGCGATGCCCGCGCCCATGGTGCCGGCGCCGATGACGCCGACTTTGCGGATTGTCACGCCCATCAGATGCGCTCCAGGATGGTGGCGATGCCCTGCCCGCCGCCGATGCACTGGCTCGCCAGCGCATAGCGGCCCCCCGTGCGGGCCAGCAAGGAGGCCGCCTTGCCGGTGATGCGGGCGCCGGTGGCCCCCAGCGGATGGCCGAGCGCGATCGCCCCGCCGTCGATGTTCAGCGTCTCGTCGCGAATGCCGAGTTCGCGGGCGCAGGCCAAAGCCTGGCTGGCAAACGCCTCGTTCAGTTCCACCACGTCCAGCGCCCCGGCGTCGATTCCGGCGCGGGCCAGCGCCTTCTTCGTGGCCGCTACAGGGCCGATGCCCATGATCTCCGGCGCGCAGCCGGCGACCGCGATGGACTTGATCCGCGCCAGCTTCGTCAGCCCGTGCTTCTCGGCATAGGCCTCGCTGCATACCAGCACCGCGGAGGCGCCATCGGTCAGCGGCGAGGACGTTCCCGCCGTCACGGTGCCGTCCTTGTCGAACGCCGGCTTCAGCCCCGCCAAACCCTCGGCGGTGGTGTCCGCCCGGATGCAGCCGTCCTGCCCGACGTTGCCGCCCTTGGCCTCTATCGGCACGATCTCATCACTGAAGTGCCCGGCCGCGGCGGCCGCGGCGGCTTTCTGATGGCTGCGGACGGCGAACGCCTCCTGCTCGGCGCGGGGGATCTGCCATTTGCGGGCGACGTTCTCGGCGGTTTCGCCCATGCCGATATAGGCGGCAGGCATCGCCTTCTGCAGCGCCGGGTTGATCAGCGGATTGTAGCCCATCATCGGCACCCGGCTCATGCTCTCGATGCCGGCGCAGACGAACACCTCCCCTGCCCCGAGCGCGATCTGCCCGGCGGCGATATGGATCGACTGCATGGACGACCCGCAGAAGCGGTTCACCGTCACCCCTGCCACCGACAGCGGCAGATCGGACAGCAGGCCGATCAGCCGGGCCACGTTCAGGCCCTGCTCGCCCTCGGGGAAAGCGCAGCCGACGATGATGTCCTCGATGTCCTCGGGCTTGACGGCCGTGCGGCTGACCAGCGCGCGCACCACCTGCGCGGCGAGGTCGTCCGGACGTACTCGCGCAAGGCCGCCCTTGCCGGCGAAGTGGAAGGGCGACCGGGCGTAGCCGGCGATCACCGCGTTGGTCATTGCGTGTCTCCTTCGTGTTTCAGCCCGCCGCGCGGCGTGCGCGGCGGGCGGGCGATTGCAGGGCCGCCTCGGTTTGGGCGGTGATGTCATCCAATTCGGCCAGCGCCTCGTCAATGGCCTGGCGCTGGGACAGAAGCTGTGCGCGGCGCTTGCCGACGGCGGTCAGCAGCAATTTGAGTTGCGACTGCTGGGTGATGTCGGTGTCGTAGAGATCGAGGTAGTCCTTGATCGTGCTCAGCGAAAACCCCAGCCGCTTGCCGCGCAGGATCAGGATCATGCGGGCGCGGTCGCGGGCGGAGAACACCCGGGTGGTGCCCGCCCGCTGCGGCGAGATCAACCCCTTGTCCTCATAGAAACGGATCGCGCGCGGCGTCATGCCGAGCTGCCTGGCCAGTTCCGTCACCGTGTAGAGCTGCCCGTCGTTCATGCAAGCGTTCTCATGTTCGGGCCCGAGCCGGTTACCCCGTCATGCCGGCGCAGGCCGGCATCCACGCCGTTTTGCCGAACCGGGCAAAGGCGTGGATGGTCCGCCTGCGCGGACCATGACGATGATGCGCCGGTGCCCGTGCCAATCGTCCCTTAACGTATACGTCAATCTCCTCACGTCAAGTCGCTTTTAACGCCGCCATTTCCGCCACCAGTTCCTTGCGCGACAGCTTGCCGATGATGGTCTTCGGCAGCGTCTCCCGGATCTCCACCCGCACCGGCAGCTCTATCGGCGACACCCGGTCGCGCAGGAAGGTCCGCAGCGCTTCGCCGTCCGTGGCATGGCCTTCCCGAAGCGTCACGAAGGCCAGCGGCGCCTGGCCGCGATACGAGTCCGCAATGCCGATGACGATCGCCTCGGCGACCGCCGGGTGCTCATACAAGGCATCCTCGATGACCCGCGGATAGACGTTGTAGCCGCTGCAAATGATGAGGTCCTTCAGCCGATCGGTTACGTACAGGTAACCGTCGGCGTCGAGGTGGCCGGCGTCGCCGGTGCGCAAGGCGCCGTCGATGAATACCGCCCGGGTTTCCGCCTCGCGGTTCAGGTAGCCCTGCATCACCTGCGGGCCGCGGACGCAGATCTCGCCGCGTTCACCCGGCGGCAGGATGCGGGTGATGTCGTCGATGCCGCGGATTTCCACCCGGGTGCCGCGCAGGACGATGCCGACGGAATCGGGACGCACCTCCCCGTCGGGCGGGTTGGATGCAACCGCGGGAGACGCCTCGGTCAGGCCGTAGCCTTCGATGATGCGGCAGCCGGTCAGTTTCTGGAACCGCTCGCGCACCTCGGCGGGCAGCGGCGCGCCGCCGGAGACGCAGACGCGCAGCCCTGGGAAGGCGATGCGCTTCCTCTCCGCCTCGAGCGAGATCGCATTATAGATCGTCGGCACCGCATGCATGATCGTCGGCTTGTCCTGCCGCAGCGACTTCATGACGGCGGCGATTTCGAAGCGCGGATGCAGGATCAGTTCGGCGCCGGCGAGGATGCCGCCGTTCATGATCGAGGTCATGGCGAAGACATGGAAAAACGGCAGCACGGCGAGGAAACGTTCCTGCCCGGCGCGCATGCTGGGCATGTGGTAGGTCGCCTGCTGCGCGTTCAGCGACAGGTTGGCGTGCGACAGCATCGCACCCTTCGGCAGCCCGGTCGTTCCCCCGGTATATTGCAGCACCGCCAGGTCGCCCGGGTCGATCGCCACCGGCGTCGGCTTCGCCCCGGCCGCGACCACCTGGCGGTAGGGGATGACCTGATGGCTCCAGGCCGGATGCGCAACCATTTTCCGCTTCAGCATCGTGAACGCCACCCGCTTGGCCGGCGGCAGCACGCCCGCGAAAGGGCAGACGATGATGCGTTGCAGGCCGGAGGACGGCAGCAACCCCAGCACCTTGTCGCAGATCGCGGCGATATCGGGCACGATCATCGTCGTGGTTGAGGAATCGACGATCTGCTGGCGCAGTTCGCGCGCGACATAGAGCGGGTTGTAGTTGACCACCACCGCGCCCGCCTTCAGCGCGGCGTAGTAAAAGATCACAAAATATGGAGTATTCGGCAGGCAAAGTCCGACGCGGTCACCCGGCCGGATGCCGAGGCGCTGCAGCCCGTCCGTTGCACGTTCGACCAGTTCGGCGAGCTGTGCATAGGTCCAGCGCCGCCCCTGGAACGACAGCGCCGTACGACCGCCGAACGCCGCGGCGGATCGATCCAGCAGCACGGGAACGGCCAGCTTCTCAAGCTGGTGATCCACCGGCACGTCCATTGGGTGATCCACCGGCACGTCCATTGGGGCGTCCATTGCGTCCCTCCTGTTGGAGTGTTTCCTCATCGCCGCCTTGCGACGGTTTTTGCCCGCCGCTGCGACGCGGGCACAAGCGATATAGCACCACCGGTACCGTTAAGGTAGTCTGGTTAACCTAAACGTCAAGTGCGGGCCGGGTCCGATTCGCGCCGAAGCTAATGGTGATTGCTTCCGCCGCTGGAACCTGAATGTCCGGACGATCCCGACCCGGAGCCCCCGGACCTGGCGCTATATCCCGATGATCCCGATGATCCCGAATGGTATCCGCCGGAGCCGCCGCTGTATCCCGATGATGCCGAATGGTAACCGCCGGAACCGCCGCTGTATCCCGATGATGCCGAATGGTAACCGCCGGAACCGCCGCTGTATCCCGATGATACAGGCCGGTATCCCGGCGATTCCGCTCGATACTGCGCCGATTCGGCCCGATACCCGGCCGCTGCCGCGCGATGTCCCGAAGTTTCGTGCCCAACAACCGGCGCGTGGCCGCCGAAGGAGGCCGGTGCCCCGGCAGCCCTGAATGCGTGCGACCCCCCGATGCCGATTCCGGGCCAGCCGAAGGAGCCGAAAGGCGGGGCCGGAAGATCGGGACTCCGGTTTTCCTTCGCGGAAGAGTATTCCGGACGCCTGGAAGACCCCGACGATTGACCGCCGGATGAGCGTGCCGCCGCGATTTGCCCGCCGCTCGGCCGCTGGTAGTGTGCCAGCCCGCTGCCGTGCGGGTGTTCGTGCTCAAGGCGGCCGCGATAGCGCTCCGGCGCGCTATGCCACTGAATCGCCTTGTCGTAGTAACCCCAACCTCGGTAAAAGTCGAAGCAGAGGCCGATGATCACTTCATTGAAGTCAGCAATCCGCAAGTCCGCAACATCAAAATCCGCGATCGGCACGCACGGTATCGTAGCGGTTAAGAAATTGTCGTCGTTTATCCAGGCACGGCCCGGCAGGCCCTCGCCCTGCGGGTGGTAAAACTCAAGGTCGGAGAGATAGTGCTGCGGCACCGCATGCCAGCGGTTTGCACGGTCAGTATAGCCCCAGCCACGAGAGTCATCGTAGCAGAAGACTTCGAACGCCCCATCGACGGCGCCGGCCGGCCAGCCGTTCACATAGCTGATGTCGGCGCCAGCCGTTGCAGGCACGCGAGATGACGGCGCCGGCTCGCAACCGGCGAGCAGGCCAAGTATAGCCATTGAAGAAACGACCTGTAAAGCCGTGACGCAGCGCGCGCTCATGGGAACCAACTCCCGGGTTCGGGGCGAAGTTCTTGCGGGCGGGCTTTCTGACGACGGTGATCCGCCAACATCGCAAATTGCGGCGTTCAAGGTGGCTTTTCAGCGACGCGCCGATGGCGGATTTGCGGCCGCGGCGCCTGGCCGGGAAGATCAGAGTTGTTTGACTGCCATAGGCGTGCCATTACTTGACACAGTCGTGCCACGCTGAAGACACGGAAGCACCGGTGAGCACGGATCGATGTGGCGGCGCTTTCGCCCGCGGCTACCCCTCCCCCGCGTCCGGCCCGGCCGCCCTGCTGAATGAGCAAGCCCTGAACGCCCTGCGCGCCGCATCGCCGGACGATGCCGCGGCAGCCGCGGCGCTGGCCGCCAGCCTCGACCCCGCCGATTTGGTCAGCTTCACCCGGCAGGCGGCGCCGCTGTCACGCCAACAGCGCCGGGCGACGGAGCGGCAGGCGGAAAACGCCGAACAGTGCCGGCAATAACGGGCCCGCCTCGCCGAACGCGCCGCACGTCTCGCCGAGCGCCGCGCGACCGCCGCGGTTCAGTAACACCCCGCCTGCCGTCCCCGCTCCCGCACCAGCGCCAGCACCGAGCGGCACAGCGGCATCGCCTCCCCGACCACGTCACCGAGTTCCACCACCGCACCGAGTAGCGCGTCGATCTCCATCGGCCGCCCGCGCTCCAGGTCCTGCAGCATCGACGTTTTGTGAACGCCGACCTCCGCCGCGCCGGCGATTCGCTTGTCGATGTCGATGCCGAAGCGGATGCCGAGCGCCTCGGCGACCGCCTGCGCCTCCAGCATCATGCCGCGGCACAGCGCGCGCAGGCCGTCATCGCCGGTGATGCGGTCCAGAGTCGCCGCAGTCAGCGCCGAGACCGGGTTGAACGCAAGGTTCCCCCACAGCTTCACCCACAACTCGTCACGGATCCGCGGCCGCACCGGCGCCTTCAGCCCGGCGGCGATCAGCGCGCGGGAAAACGCCTCGATGCGGGCGCTGCGCGAGCCGTCCGGCTCCCCGAGGGTAAAACGGTCGCCGTAGCTGTGCTCGATCACGCCGGGTGCGACCACTTCCGCCGCCGGATACACGACGCAGCCGATGGCTTTCGACGGCGGCAGCACGGACCACAGCAGACCGCCCGGATCGACGCTTTCCACCACGCGGTCGCGATGCGGGCTGTCGAGGCCATAGAAATACCAGTACGGAATCCCGTTGATCCCGGTCACCAGGGCGCTGTCCGGCCGCATCATCGCTGCGATCGACCCCGCCGCCGCCGGCAGCCCATGCGCCTTCAGGGTCACCACGACATAGTCGTGCACCCCGGCCTCCTCGGCCGAGGCGACACAGCGGGGCCGCACGGTGACGCTCTCGCCGCCCGAGCGCAACGTCAACCCGTTCGCCTGCATCGCCACCAGATGCGGCCCGCGCGCGATGAAGGTCACATCGGCCCCTGCCCTGGCCAGCCGCACGCCGAGAAACCCGCCGATAGCCCCGGCGCCGAAAATCGCAACCTTCACGTGGTCAGCCCCAGCTTTTCGGCCAACCCGATGCGCTGCAGCTTGCCGGTGGCGCCCTTGGGGATCTCTTTCAGGAAGACGATCTTGCGCGGCACCTTGAACGGCGCCAGCCGCTCACCGGCGAACGCCCGCAAGTCGCTTTCCTTCGGTGAAAACCCGCCGCGCAGGACAATCGCCGCGGCAACCTCCTCGCCCAGCTTGGGATGCGGCAGGCCGAAGGTCAGGCACTGAGCTACCGCCGGATGCTCGGACAGGATCTCATCCACCTCCAGCGGGCTGACCTTCTCGCCGCCGCGGTTGATCAGCTCCTTCAGCCGCCCGGTCAGGCGCAGATAGCCGTCCGCGTCGATCACACCCTGGTCGCCGGTGCGGAACCAGCCATCGGTGAACGCGGCGGCATTGGCAGCCGGGTTGTTCTCATACCCGGCGGTGACGTTGCGGCCGCGGATCACCACCTCGCCCAGCCCGCCGGGGGGCAGCAGCGCGCCGGACTCGTCCATGATCGCCACCTCCGGCCCCGCCGCGACGCCGACGCAGCCGGGAAAGCGCGGCCGCGGCGGCAGCGGGTTGGAGGCCATCTGGTGCGCCGCCTCGGTCATGCCGTAGGACTCGACCAGCGGCACGCCGAATGCCTCCTCCATGGCGGTCATCACCGGCCCCGGCAGCGACGAGGAGGACGAGCGGATGAAGCGCAGCCGCCCGGCCTCGATCGCCGCCGTGTTGCGCGGCGCCAGCTCCAGGATCGTCTGGTGCATCGTCGGCACCGCCGTGTACCAGGTCGGGTGCACCTCGCTGAACCAGGAGAAGAAGCGGAACGCGTTGAAGCCGGGCGAGCAGGACACCGCGCCGCCGGCCGCGACGCTGCTCAGCACCCCGGCGATCAGCCCGTGAATGTGGAATAGCGGCATGATGTTGAGGCAGACATCGTCCGCCTTCAGCTTCAGGATCTCCCCGATATTATACGCCGAGGCGGTCACGTTGATGTGGCGCAGCGGCACGATCTTCGGCCGCGAGGTGGTGCCCGAGGTGTGCAGCACCAGCGCGACATCCTCCGCCTCCGCCTCGCCCGGCCGCGCGGTCGTCCCGGCCAGCCCGGGCGGCGGCTGCAACACGAAGGCGCCGGCCGGGCCGTCCGCCTCCGGCAGCAGCTCCACCACCGGAATGCCCTTGGCCGCGGCGGCCTCGCGCGCCGGGGTGTCAGCGCCCGCTTGCACCACCAGGACGCTGGCCTTCAGGTCGCCCAGGTAGAAGGCGAATTCATCCGCCTTGTAGGCCGGGTTCAGCGGCGCGGTGACGGCCCCGCAGGCGATCGTCACGAACGCGGTCGCCGCCTCCGGCCCGTTCGGCAGTACCAGCGCCACCCGGTCGCCGCGGCCGACGCCCATCGCGTTGAGATCGGCCACTGTTTGCCGCGCCAGCGCCCGCAACCCGCCATGGGTCAGCCAGGGCCGCCCGGGAGCACCGATGGCGGGGGCGCCGCCCGCGCCGCGCAGCAGCAGGGCGGAAACCGTGTCGGCGGGATAGTGGGTCATTTGTGTCCTCCCGGCATGGCGCTGAGCCTTCCGCACAAGCACGAAGCGTGCCGGCTGGCAAGACACGCGCCGCTGAACGATGTGATGCGACGCCGGGGCGCACGCCGCGTTAGCCCCCGGCACCACAACGGGAGCCGTCATGGCCGACGCCGGCGAACAATCGCCCCATCTGGATCAGAAGGAACAACGCCAGGCCGCCGCCGGGGCGCCGATGGGCGCCATCGTGATCCACGAGATCGTGCGCGACCAGGGCGAGGAGGAACTCGAACGGTCCTTCAGCGGCCTCGCCTGGTCCGGCGTCGCGGCCGGCCTGTCCATCGGCTTTTCCTTCGTGGTGCAGGCGACGCTCCAGGCGCGGATGCCGGACACGCCCTGGCGTCCGCTCGTCGCCGGCTTCGGCTACTCCGTCGGCTTCCTGATCGTCATCCTCGGGCGACAGCAACTGTTCACCGAGACCACGCTGACGGCGGTGATCCCGGCGCTGACCCGGCGCAACCTGGTGACCACGCTGATGACCTTGCGGGTCTGGGCGATCGTCCTGGCCGCCAACCTGGCGGCGACCTGGGTGCTGGCCGGCATCATCACCTGGTCGGGGGTGTTTCACGAGCCGACGGTGCAGGCGATGGCGGAGCTGTCCGCCCACACCATGGACGGGACCTTCTGGCACACCTGCATGGGCGGCGGCGCGGCCGGCTGGCTTATCGGCCTGATGGTCTGGCTGCTGCCCGGCGCGGGACCGAGCCGCCCTCTCATTATCATCCTGCTCACCTACGTCGTGGCGATCTGCCAATTCCCGCACATCATCGCCGGGTCGGTCGAGGCGGCCTATGGCGTGCTGACGGGTGCGGCGACGCTCGGCGACTACGCCTTGCGCTTCCTGGCGCCGACGCTGCTCGGCAACGTGGCCGGCGGCACCATCCTGGCGGCGCTGCTGAACCACGCCCCGCTGGCCGGGGAACTGTCCGCGGCGGAATAGCCGGCGGCCTATTGCTCCGCCGAGATCTGCGTGGCGGCCGGCGTGCCCATCGGCCGCTCGTCCGGGTAGCTGCGCTGCTGGGCGTTGCGCGGCTGCGGGCCATCGTCCGGCACCGCCCGCAGGCTGCGCGCCACCCGGCGCATCGCGTACCAGGTCTTCAGGTCCTTGACCGTCACGTAGCCTTTGCCGTCGATGTCGATGTCGCTGAAATGCCTGGCGACGAGCGGGAATCCGCCCTTGGCTTCCTCCATCGTCAGATGCCCGTCCGCCGCCGTGTTGGCCTTGGCGAAGCGCTGCTGCCAGTTCATGTGGACATGGCGTGACGCCGCGACAGCGTCCTGCGCCGAAGGCTCGTCGGCCCGGGCAGCCATCGGCAGTGCCGGCGACAGCAGTGCCGGTAGCAGCAAAATCCTCAACAGACGCCGCATGGTCTCACCTGATCCAGTTGATGATCGGCGAGCGTAGCGGCGATTGTTTAATGAAAAGTAAACGGCGGCGCTTTTTTGGCAGCCCCGATGCCGAAGGGCTATCGCAGCGCTTCCGCGATCGCCCGGGCGGCGAAATCGACCCCCGCCGCATTGACGTCGAGATGGGTGCAGGCGCGCGCCCGATACGCCCCGACAGTGGACAGCATCACGCCCTGGCCGCGCACCCGCGCCGCCAGTTCATCGGCGGTCAGCCCGGCCGACCGCGTGTCGAAGAACACCAGGTTGGTTTCCGGTTCATCCACCGTCAGCCCGGGAATGCCGGCGAGTCCGGCGGCGAACCGGCGGGCATTGGCATGGTCCTCGGCCAATCGCTCGACGTTGTGGTCCAGCGCGTACAGGCACGCCGCCGCGCAGATCCCCGCCTGCCGCAACGACCCGCCGAGCCGCTGCTTCCAGCGCCACGCCTCGTCGATGAAGCAAGCGGACCCGCACAGCACCGCCCCGAGCGGCGCCCCCAGGCCCTTGGTGAAATCCAGCCAGACGGAGTCGCACCCCGCCGCCATGTCCCTGGCCGAGACCCCGGACGCGATCACGGCATTCATCAGCCGCGCCCCGTCCATATGCGTCTTCATCCCGAGCTCATGCGCCGTGCCCAGCACGTCATCCAGCAGCGCCCGCGGCCAGACCGAGCCGCCGCCGGCGTTGGCGGTCTGCTCGACCTCCACCAGGGTCTGCGGCGGCGCATTGCGGCGCTTCTCGCGCAGCGCCGCCTTCAGCGTGGCGCTGTCGAACATCCCCCGCTCACCGCGCAGGCCGAGCACCACCGCCCCGGCCAGGGCGCCCGGGCCGCCGCCTTCGTTGATGACGATGTGGGAATCCTCGTGCGCCAGGATCTCGTCGCCCGGCCGGCAATGCACCAGGATGGCGATCTGGTTGCACATGGTGCCGGACGGCAGGAACATCGCCGCCTCCTTACCGGTCAGCGCCGCGACCCGGTCGCACAGCGCCTCGACCGTCGGGTCGTCGCCGTGCTGTTCGTCGCCGACATCCGCCTGCATCATCGCCGCCTTCATCGCGGCGGAGGGGCGGGTCTGGGTATCCGAATACAGGTTCACCCGCACGGGCGGGAGGGACCGGTCCGGCCGCGACGGGGCATAAAGCGGCGCGTAAACCATGCGGCTGGCTCCTACGGGACTGGCGGCGGACCATAGACGTCGCGGGCGCGGTTGAGAAAGGCCCGAACCATCCGCTTGACGGCTTCGTTGAACACCACGCCGATAGCCGCCTGGAGAATCCGGCTGCGGAACTCGAAATCGACGAAGAACCCGACCTCGGTGCCGGTGCCCCGCGGCGTGAAGCTCCATTCGTTATTCAGGTAGCGGAACGGGCCGTCCTCATACGCCACCGTCACCCGCTTCGGGCGATCCAATGTCACCCGGCTGGTGAAGCTCTCGCGGAACGGGCCGAAGCCGATGGTGAGGTCCGCCACAAGCTGGGTCGCGGTCCGGGTGCGCACCCGGGATGCCACGCACCAGGGCAGGAACCGGGGGTATTTGCCGACATCAGCAACGATATCGAACAATTGCTCCGGGGTATACGGAACAATCTTGCGCTCGGCGTGGGTCGGCATCAGGCACCGGGCGGTGTCGGCTTCGCATCCGGCATCGCTTGCCTGGCAGCGCGCAAGGCGGCGAAATCGGCGTCGGCGTGGTAGGAACTGCGGGTCAACGGGGTCGCGGACACCAGCAGGAAGCCCTTGCCGCGCGCGATGGAGGCGTAATCGGCAAACTCGCCCGGGGTCACGAAGCGATCGACCGCGGCGTGCTTGACGGTGGGTTGCAGGTATTGCCCGATGGTCAGGAAATCGACATCGGCGATCCGCAGGTCGTCCATGACCTGGGCGATCTCGGACCGCGACTCGCCGAGGCCGACCATCAGGCCGGATTTGGTGAAGATGGCGGGATCTATGCGTTTGACCGAGTCGAGCAGGCGGAGCGATTGGTAGTATCGGGCGCCGGGCCGGATCGAGGGATACAGCCTCGGCACCGTTTCCAGGTTGTGGTTGAAGACGTCGGGCCGGGCGGCGGCGACGGTTTCGATGCCGCCCGGCTTGCGCAGGAAGTCCGGTGTCAGCACCTCGATCGTCGTCTGCGGCGAAGCCGCGCGGATCGCACCGATCACGGCGGCGAAATGGGCGGCACCGCCGTCGGGCAGGTCGTCGCGGTCCACCGAGGTGACCACCACATGCAGCAGCCCCATCCTGGCGACGGCGTCCGCCACCCGGTCCGGCTCATCCGCGGCCAGCGGCCCCGGCAGGCCGGTGCGAACATTGCAGAAGCTGCAGGCGCGGGTGCAGGTGTCGCCCATGATCATCATGGTGGCATGCCGGTGCGACCAGCATTCGCCGATGTTCGGACAGGCGGCTTCCTCGCAGACCGTGACCAGTCCATGCTCGCGGATCAGGTTGCGAGTCTCATGATAGACCGGGTGCGTCGGCGCCTTCACCCTGATCCAGGCCGGCTTGCGCTGGATCGGATTGTCCGGCCGGTTGGCTTTCTCCGGATGCCGGACCGCTGCCGCGGGTGGCGCGTCCGGACGGCCCGGCGGCGAGCCGGCGCGATGGTCGATGGTCAGGCGGGTTGTTGTCATGACGCGGCAGATGTGGACGGCAGGCATTGAACCGTCAAGCAGGACTTCGGCAGGATGTCCCTGCCGGCGACACGCCGCATGCGGCCCGGGCTTCGCAGCAGTCTTACGCGGATCGCACGACGATCGGGGAAATTATTGCGAATTTAGCCTTGGCATGGATTCGCCGATAGGGCTTATGATCCGGCACAGTGCATCAACTTCGTGGCAGCACAGGCTCAGGACGGGGTGGCGGCCGCCGCTCGCCATCGCAGGGGATCAACGCAGGTTATGGCAATCGAATGCGAGTTGACGATTAACTTTGCCACCGCAGGCAATAGCCTGGCTTTTCTCGGCGGCGGCTGGGCGCGGTCCGAGCCGGAATTCTCCTGGGGTATCGGCGCGGAAAGCCACCTGGTTCTGCCGCGGCTGGAGGCCGCCGACGAATACATCCTGACCTTGGACGTGGTGCCGTTCACCCACCCCCCGGAACTGCCCTGCCAGCGGCTGATCGTATCGGTCAACGACACGGTCGTCGGCTCGACCGAGTTGTCCCGGCCCACCTTGCTGGCCTACCGGATTCCGGCCGGCCTCGCCCGCCGCTCGGATCGCATGCTGATCACGCTGCAGCACCCCGACGCGGCGCGGCCGAAGGACTTCTCCGAAACCGGAGACGACCGATACCTGGCATTCTCGCTGTCGGAAGCGAAGGTTTATCGCGTCACCGCCTCGGATCTCCCGCTTGGCGCCCGGCTGCCGCAGGGCCTGATGCTGGGACCGACGAACGAACGCTCCGTCGGCGCCCGCGGCCATGGCGACCTGACGGAATGGGCGATGTCCCGCACCGGCCTGACGATCCCGGAGATCGCGCTGAAGTTCGAGTCGCTGGGGGAAAATTGCGAGTTCGGGCTGTTCCAGCGGCGTTGCGATGCCGAACCGCTCGGCCTGCTGCGCTTCTCCAGCACGTTCATGCGCAACCTGATTCGCGGCATCGATAACGCGTTCGAGGGCCTCGGCACGATCGACGACATCGATCCGCGGCTGGAAGGCGGTCCGCGCAAGGAGTACATGATCCACGAGAAGAAGTACACCCTCGTGTACCATACCTTCGTCTACGAAGGGCAGCGCAGCATCTGGCTGATGCGCGAACAGGAATCCGCCCGGCTCACGTTTCTCCGCCGCAAGTTCATGGAGGAGCTCGAGGCGACGGACAAGATTTTCGTCTACAAGTTCAGCGCCGCGGTGTCGGAGGAAGAGATCCTGCCGCTGCACATGGCGCTCAACCGCTACGGTGACGCCACCCTGCTCTGGGTCGTTCCAGCCGAGCGCGATCGGCCCCCCGGCACGGTCGAGGTTCTCCAACCCGGCTTGCTGAAGGGGTATATCGACCGGTTTGCGCCCGCCGATAACGCCCACGACCTGTCGTTCGACGGCTGGCTGAGGGTTTGCGCCAACGCCTACGTGCTGTCGCGCCTGCAGAAGTCGGCCAACGCCGCCGCCGCCGCCCAACCGCCCGCGTCCGCCGATGTGCCGGCGGAGGCCGAGACCGGCGAAGCATGAGGCGGACGCCGGCGCCCGGCCGTCCCTCCGTCCTGCTGTATGACTGGGACAACACCCTGATCGACGGCTGGGCCGGCGTGACCGCCGCGCTGAACGTGGTGTTCACCGCGTTCGGCCAGCCTTTGTGGACCAGGGAGGACACCCGGAACCGCGCCCGCGTATCGTTGCGCGAGGGCTTTCCGGTGATGTTCGGCGACCGCTGGGAAGAGGCCAGCGCGCTGTTTTACGGCAGCCTGGCCGGGCAGCACCTCCAGAACCTCGCTATGATGCCCGGGGCCGAGGCCGCCCTGGAGGCCGGGCTGGCCTGGCCGCAGGGCGTGGTTTCCAACAAGGCCGGCGATTTCCTGCGCCGGGAGGTGACCCATCTGGGATGGGACCGCTTCTTCGGCCCGATCATCGGTGCCGGCGACGCCGCCATCGACAAACCCGACCCGGCGCCATTGTATCTCGCACTGCGGCAAATCGGCCACGCCGCCGATCGGCGGGTGTGGTACATGGGCGATACCGCGCTGGACATGCAGGCGGCACGCGCGGCCGGCGCCACGGCGGTGTTAATTGGCGATGCGGCGCATGACGGGGGAGTTGAACGAGCCGCTCCGGATATCCACTTCACGTCTGCCATCGCTTTGGCTGCACGTTTACGTGAGCTTGCGTGAGAAAGGGCTCCTGCTAAAAGGCGACTGCCCGGCGGCCGTGCCACGAACCGCCGGGACCGGATACCGACACGCTTTTCATTCAAAAAAAAGAAGGATTGTGGCCGTGGCCAACGAGAAATCGCAAAATGTTCAGGATGTGTTCCTGAACCATGTGCGGAAAAGTAAAACGCCGGTAACGGTGTTCCTTGTGAACGGTGTCAAGCTGCAGGGGATTATCACCTGGTTTGACAATTTTTCCGTTCTGCTGCGCCGGGATGGGCATACCCAGCTCGTGTATAAGCATGCCATCAGCACCGTGATGCCGGGCGCGCCGATACAGTTGTTCGACGCGACGAAGGTTGAAGGTGCCGCGGCTCCCGCCCGGGAATTGAGCGCCGTGACCGGGAACGATTGATCGCTACGCCCCTTCACCAGGCGGTGCCGGTTGCGGCCGGCGAGGACGGCGGGCGGCCTTCCGGCGGACCAACGCGGGCGGCTGTCATTCTGCCATGGGAACGCCAAGGCCGGGATGTAGCCGGCGCGGATCAGCCGCGGGCCGCGGAAGCGCGGCTGGCGGAAGCGATCGGACTTGCCGCGTCCATCGGGCTGGTTGTCGTGCACTCGGCGATCCTGCCGTTGCGCGCGCGGCGCCCGTCCATGCTGCTGGGCGAAGGCCAGGTTGCCGCCCAGGGCGAGGCGATCGACCGGAACGGCGTCACCGTCGCGATCGTCGATGCGGCGCTGAGTCCTGTCCAGCAGCGCAACCTTGAGCGCGCCTGGAGCTGCAAGGTGATCGATCGGACCGGCCTGATCCTGGATATTTTCGGTGAACGCGCGGCGACCAAGGAGGGCACGCTCCAGGTCGAACTCGCGCACCTGGAATACCAGCGGTCGCGCCTGGTGCGGTCCTGGACCCATCTTGAGCGTCAGCGCGGCGGCTTCGGCTTCCTCGGCGGCCCCGGCGAAACCCAGATCGAAGCCGATCGGCGGTTGATCGATGAGCGGCTGGTGAGGCTGCACAAGGACCTGGAGAAGGTGCGGCGAACGCGCGGGCTGCACCGCTCGGCGCGGCAGCGGGTGCCGTTTCCCGTGGTCGCCCTGGTGGGCTACACGAACGCGGGCAAATCCACGCTGTTCAACACCTTGACCGGGGCGGAGGTCACGGCGAAGGACCAGTTGTTCGCGACGCTCGACCCGACCATGCGCGGGCTGCGGCTGCCGTCCGGGCGGCGGGTGATCCTGTCCGACACCGTGGGGTTCATCAGCGAGCTGCCGCACGAACTGGTGGAGGCGTTTCGCGCCACGCTGGAGGAAGTCTCCGAAGCCGACGTCATCCTGCACGTGCGCGATGCCGCGCATCCGGAGACGATCGCCCAGCGCGGCGATGTGACCAAGGTGCTGGACGACATGGTCGCCGACGGCACTTTGGACGCGGACTGGCCCGACCGCACCATCGAGGTGCTGAACAAGGCCGATTTGCTGGGCGGCGTGGCGGAGGTGCCGCTGCGCGAAGGCGCGGTGGCGGTGTCGGCCCTGACCGCCGAGGGCCTGGATGCGCTGACCGCCGCGATAGATCGCCGGATCGCCGAGGGGATGGAGCTGGCCGACTACGACATCCCGCCGCAGGACGGGGCGCGGCTGGCCTGGCTGTACCAGCATGGCGAAGTGGTGCAGCGCTCGGACGACGATACCGCGGTGCATATGACAGTACGGTTATTGCCGGCGGACCGGGCCCGGTTCGAGCGGCGGGAGTAAGTTGCGATGGCGATCAAGGTTGTCGTGTTCGATGCGTACGGCACGCTGTATGACGTGCAGTCGGTCGCCGGTGCCGTCGGCACGGCGTTCCAGGGCCACGGGGCTTATATCACCCAGGTTTGGCGCCTGAAGCAGCTTGAGTACACCTGGCTGCGCTCGCTGATGGGGCGCTACGAGGATTTCCGCTCGATCACCCGGGATTCGCTCGATTACACGGTGGGCACGCTGGGGCTGACGGCTGACGAGGCGCTGCTCGACCGCATCGTCGATTCTTATAATACGCTGTCGCTGTATCCCGAGGCCGCCGAGGCGCTGGTCGCGCTGCGGGAGTACCGGCTGGCGATCCTGTCGAACGGCAGCCCGTCCATGCTGGACCCGCTGGTCCAGCACAGCGGCCTCTCCCCGTATCTGGAGGCGGTGATCAGCGTCGATGCCGCCAAGGTCTACAAGCCGGATCCGCGCGCCTATGCGCTGGTGCCGGACCGCCTGGGCTGCGAGCCGCGGGAGGTGCTGTTCGTGTCCTCGAACGGCTTCGATGCGGCCGGTGCCCGCAGCTTCGGCTTCAAGGTGGCCCGCATCGAGCGGGTGACCCCCGGCGGCTTGCGGCAGGAACTGCGCAGCGGCGGCCCCATCGGCCCGGCGACGATGTTCCGCGCCCTGAGGATGCAGGCGGAGGCGCTGGGCTATGCGCCCGATGCGGTGGTGAACTCGCTGCTGGCGCTGCCCAGGCTGGTCGAGTCGCTGAAGGGTTAGGCGCGCCCCATCGTGTCATGCGCGGGACGCGCCCGGCCATGAGGGGTATCGCCACCACCCCTACCCGCCCGCATGCTGCCGGTTGGTCCCCGGTGCCGCCGGCTGCTCCGGCACCGCGGCTGCATCGGCATCCGGTTTCGCGACGGTCACCTTGGTGCCCTCGGCAAGCCGGGACGCTCCGTCCACCACGACGGTGTCCCCGGCCTTAAGGCCGCCCGTGACGATCGACGCCGCCTCATCCTCATACCCGACGGCGACCTGCCGCCGCGTCGCGGAAGCGTCCGGCCCGATGACGAACACATAAGGCCCGCGCGGGCCGCGCTGAATCGCCGAAGGCGGCACCACGATCGCGTCTTTCGCGACCTCGGTGCGCAGCCGCACGCTGACGAAGCCGCCGGGCCACAGGCGGTGCTGCGCATTCGGAAAGGTCGCTTTCAGCTTGATCGTCCCCGTGGTGGAATCGACCTGGTTATCCAACACCGTGAGCGAGCCGGTATCCAGCACGCCTGCCGGGCCGCCCGCCGCATCCTGCGCCAAAGCCAGCACCGGGGCCGGACCCGCCGCCATCGCGCTTGCCACCGCCGGCAACACCTGCTGCGGCAAGGTGAAAAGGACGGAAATCGGTTCAAGCTGGGTGATCACGACGATGCCGGTCGCGTCCGCCACGTGCACGATGTTGCCCGGATCGACCTGCCGGATGCCGGTGAGTCCGTCGATCGGGGCGGTGATCGTGCTGTAGCCGAGCTGGGTCCGCGCGGTATCGATCTGCGCCTGGTCCTGCTGCACCAGTGCGGCGAACTGCGCCACCTGCGCCTTCGCGGTATCCGCCTGCTGTGCCGAGGTATAGGCGTTCGCCACCAGCTTCTGATACCGGGCGAGGTCGAGCCGGGCGTTCGCCAGTTGCGCCTCATCCTGCGCCTTCTTCGCGACTGCGTTGTCCAGCGCGGCCTGGAAAGCGCGCGGATCGATCTGCGCCAGCACGTCGCCCTTGTGGACCGCCTGCCCCTCCCTGAAGTTCACCGTGATCAACGGGCCATCGACCATCGCCCGCATGGTGACCGTATTGAACGCCTGCACGGTGCCGAGGCCGTCCTGGTATATCGGCATGTCCTTCGTCTCGGCCACCGCGGTCAGCACCGGGATCGCCTGGCTGGCGCTGGCGTCCAACTTCTTGGCCGGCGATGCGGAGGGGAAGAACCAGATCGCATAAACGATCGCGGTGACCGCCAGCAGGCATAGCAGCAGCATGCCCAAACGGCTCAGGCGGCTTCGACCGCGGGCGCGGACGGGTTCTCGGGTCAGTGAATCCACTTGGGCATCCATACCGGGCGGCGGTTCCTCTACCACAAGGCGATGTCGTGACGAACCGCCGTTTGGCCAGTCATAGCAGAGGCGGCGGCGCGGCGCCGTTACAAGCCCGTCATGGCGTCGCTTTGAAGCCTGGCGCAAAGGAAGCCATTGCCGCGGGCCATAAGCGTGCCTACCTTGGATCTGCGGGGCTGCCCGGTGCGTCAGGCAAGTCATCCCCTGGGCCAGTAAGCAACTCCCTCGGGAGCTGGCTCTGTCGAAGCCTTGGTTTCGGTATCCGGCGCCCACCTGCACACGCAGGCTCTGGGAGGATGCAATCGCCAACGGCCATGGCGGCTCCGCACATATTGCCTCCCGGCCGGATGGCGGAGCGCTGAAACTGCGCCGCTTGATGTCCGGGGCCCCGTCGATCAATTACTTGTATAGTGAAGGCATTTAATAATAGTCGTTGTCCGTAACCCTTTATTAACCTTTTTGCGGTCCTAATCGCGCGTCTGATTTGCAATTGCGCGAAGCAAAGGTCCGCCCATGCCCGCTATTCTGAAGATCGAAAATCTTCGTATCACCACCAAGATCACCCTTATCGTGGGGCTGTTCGCGGCCGTTTCCATCGGCGCGGCGAGCTTCTCGGCGCTGCGCATGAAAGGCATTGACGATGCCTATTCGGATCTGATCGCCCGCGTCGACGCCGCCACCACGCTATCCGCGCGAGCAACCCGCAATGCGGAGACTTATCTGACCCGGGCCTATCAACTGACCCAGGAGACAACCGACGAGGGCAATCAGAGATTGCTCGCGGAGTCGGTTGCCAGCCGCAATGCCTATGACGCGACGATGGCCAAGGTGCGGCAGGATGTGCCGGAGCAGGGTGCGAATGTGGATGCCGCGGTTGCGCAGGTCAATCGAGCGTTCGCGGCCTGCGACCCCGTGGTGCGCTACGTGGCGACGGTAACAACCGTTGAAGAAAACGCGAAAGCGGCCAGCCGGTTGAAGGCTCAGTGCGATCCCTTGATCGAGAGCGCGGTGGCAGCGCAGATCAAGATGACGGACGGACTGATCGCCTATGCCGCGAAGGCATCCGACGACCTGACGGAGCTGACCAACGACACCATCCGGACCGTCCTGGTCTCCGTCGGCGCCGGCCTGGTCGCCACCATTGCGGCAGCCCTTTGGATCGGCCTGCAGGGCTTGTCCCGGCCAATTGGCCGTTTGAACGTCGTCATGGAGGCGTTCGCCCGCAACGAACTCTCGGCCACCACCCCCGGCACCGGGCGCGGCGACGAAATCGGTGCAATGGCCCGCACCGTGGAGGTGTTCAAGACCAACGCCCTGGAGGTCAACCGGCTGCGCGCCGAGCAGGAGGCGCTGAAACAGCGCGCCGCCGACGAACGGCGGCAGGCGATGGCCGATCTCGCGGCGAAGTTCGAGGCCAGTGCCGGCGACATCGTCGGCAACGTCAGCTCGCAGGCGACCGAGTTGCAGGCCACCGCGCAGTCGATGGCAGCCACCGCGGAGGAAACCACGCGGCAATCCACCACGGTCGCCGCGGCCTCCGAGCAGGCCACGCAAAATGTACAGACCGTCGCCGCGGCGACCGAAGAGCTGGCTTCCTCGATCCGCGAAATCAGCCGCCAGGTCGGCCAGGCCAGCGCGATGATCACCGATGGCGTGCACCAGGCGACGCGATCGAACGAGCAGGTGCAGAGCCTGACCGCCGCGTCCGAGCGAATCGGCGATGTCGTGAAGATCATCAGCGGGATCGCCAGCCAGACCAACCTGCTGGCGCTGAATGCGACGATCGAGGCGGCACGGGCCGGCGATGCCGGCAAGGGCTTCGCCGTGGTTGCCAGCGAGGTGAAGGCTTTGGCCAACCAGACCGCCAAGGCGACCGAGGAAATCGCCGAGCAGATCAAGGCGATCCAGGAAGCGACGCAGATCTCCGCGCAATCGATCCAGAGCGTCACGCGTACCATCAGCCAGGTCAGCGAAACGGCGACCGCCATCGCCTCGGCTGTGGAGCAGCAGGGCGCGGCGACGCAGGAGATCACCCGCAACGTGGTCCAGGCGGCTCAGGGCACGCAGGAGGTGTCGGGGAATATCACCGGCGTCAACCATGCCGCGCAGCAGACCGGCGCCGCGGCCTCGCAGGTGCTGGCCTCCGCCAGCGAGCTGTCGAAGAATGGCGAGGTGCTGAAGGCACAGGTGGTGGCGTTCCTGCGGGAGGTGCGGGCGGCGTAGGCGTCAGCCGCTCGCCGGGGCTTGCCGCGGGGCGTGTCCCGGCCATGACGGAAAGCGCGGGGCCGCCCGGTGAAAGTTCTTTCCACTGCCGGCCGCTACAGCCCGCGGAGCCCGGCGCAGACCGCCTGTACCTGCTCATCCGTCAGTTCGGCATACAGTGGCAGGCTCAGTATCTCCCGCGAGGCGGCCTCGGTCTCCGGGCAGCCGCCGGGGCCGATCGCGACACGCCCGGCATAGGCCGGCTGGAGGTGGACCGGGACCGGGTAGTGAATCCCCGTGCCGATCCCGGCTTCCCGCAATTGTGCCTGGACCGCGTCGCGTTGCTTGCTGCGGGCGACATACAAATGAAATACCGATTCGGCGCCATCGCGAATCCGCGGCGCAACCAGCGGACCGGCTGCGAGCGCCGCGCTATACGCCGCGGCGATCGCGCGGCGCCGGGCGTTCTGACTGTCCAGATGGGCCAGCTTGACTCGAAGAATAGCGGCCTGGAGTTCATCCAGACGGCTGTTCACGCCGACCTCGTCGCTGATGTACTGCTTGTGCCAGCCATATTGGCGCAACGCGGCGATCCGCTCGGCCAGGCCGGCGTCCGCAACCGCCACTGCGCCGCCGTCGCCCAGCGCGCCGAGGTTCTTGGTCGGGTAAAAGCTGAACGTCGCCGCGTCCCCGAAGGTGCCGGCGCGGCGTTCGTGCAGGCGGGCGCCATGCGCCTGGGCGCAGTCCTCGATCAGGGCGACCCGATGCTCGCGGCACAGCGGCACGATGCGATCCAGGTCCGCCGGCTGCCCATACAGATGCACCACCACCACCGCGCCGATGGGCGGCAGGCCGGGCGGCGGATCTTCCAGCACGCGGCGCAGCGCGTCCGGGTCCATGGTGTAATGGACGGGGTCGATATCGACCAGCAGAGGCGTCGCCCCGGCCATCTCGATCGCCGCCACCGTGGCCACGGCGGTGTGCGACACCGTGACGACGGCTTGTCCGGCGCCGATGCCGAGCCCGCGCAAGGCCAGCGCGATCGCGTCGGTGCCGTTGCCGCAGCCGATAACATGCGGCAGGCCCAGCCAGGCGGCGAACTCAGCCTCGAACGCGCGGCCTTCCTGGCCCAGGACATACCAGCCGGAGGCCAGGACGCGAGCGACCGCCGCGTCGATCTGCGCCTGCAGCGCCCGGTAGCCCGCGCCGGGATTGGCCTGCTGGATCACAGGTAGTCTTTCAACCTGGACCGATACCAGTCGAGTGTTCGGCCGATGCCGTCCTCCAGGCCGACAACGGGTTTCCACCCCGATGCGGCGCGAAAGGCCCGGTCGTCGGCGTGGTAGCTGCCGATGTCGATCCTCGCCCTGTCGGCCGGGAACTCGCGTGTCGTGTACTCCGCGTTGCCGCGCGACAGGCGCACCATCATGTCGGCCAGTTCGTGCAGCGAAGCCGGCGGGGAGCCGCCGATATTGAAGATGCGGCCGAAGCACTCCGGATGATCCGCCGCGGCGATGAAGGCGTTGGTGACGTCGTCGACATAGGTCATGTCACGCAACTGGTCGCCGCCCCAGACCTCGAACGGGCGGTCTTCCAGCACGCAGCGAATCCAGATCCCGAGGAAGGTCTGCCGCGCGTCGCGAATGCGCAGGCGGGGGCCGTAGCAGTTGGTCAGCCGCAGCGAGACCACCGGACGGTTGCGGACGCGATGCTCCAGCAGCCAATACTGTTCGCCGGCGAATTTCGACACGCCGTTGGCGTCGGGTGGTGCCACCGGCTGGTTCTCGTCCACCGGCAGTTTCTCGACCCGCCCGTAGAACTGCCGGGTCGAGGCATGCACGACGATCGCGTCCGGTGCCGCCTCCCGCGCGGCCTGGATCAGCCGCACCTGCGCCACCGCATTGACCGCGATATCCGCCAGCGGATCCGCCTGCCCGCCCATATGGCTGGTCTGCGCCGCGAGGTTGAAGATCACCGCGGCATCCTCACAGAGCGGGCGCAGGTCGATCTCGCGAATATCGCCGCGGATGAACTCTACCTCCGCCCCGTCGAGGTTACGCGGATTGGCCCCGCCGCCGAACAGAAAGCCGTCCAGCGCCACCACCCTGGCGCCGCGGGCCGCGAGTGCATGACAGAGATTGGAGCCGAGGAAGCCCGCGCCTCCCGTGACGAAAACCTTGCGACCTGACCAGTTCATGGCTGCTCCTTAACCTGCGGTGCAGCCTGATGCCACAAAATGGTAAGATTACAGCGCAGCGGTGGTGGCGGCATGGCGGGGTGATGCCCCGGACGCCGCCTATGTCCCGGGCTTGAAGTCCATCGCCACGCCGTTCATGCAATACCGCAAGCCCGTCGGCCGCGGCCCGTCGGGAAACACGTGGCCAAGGTGGCCGCCGCAATCGGCGCAATGCACTTCCGTCCGCGCCATGAACAGGCTGCGGTCTTCCGTCGTGCCGACGGCACCCTCCAGCGGCTGGAAGAAGCTCGGCCAGCCGGTGCCGCTTTCGAACTTGGTGTCCGAGGCGAACAGCGACTTGCCGCAACCGGCGCAGACGAAAGTGCCGGTCCGCTTTTCCGCGTTCAACGGGCTGGTGCCGGCGCGTTCCGTGCCGTGCTTGCGCAACACGTTGAACTGCGCCGGGTCGAGCCTGGCCCGCCACTCCGCCTCGGTGTGCTCGACCGGAAAGGCCTCGGGCGTGGTTTCCTGGCCGCCGAACAGACGCTTCATGGGATGGTTCTCCGGGTGATTGGTGGACGTTCATATAGGTGGCGACGGCGCGGGCGCAAAACCAAGCCTGCCTCCTTCCAGGCCATTGCAGCGGCGATCGATGCGGCGGCGGCCAAAGCGGAGCGGGTCTAGGCCCGCCAGGCCGGGTTCGGCTAAGCTGATGGTAAAACCGCGTGGAGGACCGCCATGAACCCGTTCCAGTCCCTCGTCTGCGCCGGCCTGCCGGATGACGCCGAACACGCCGCGCTCGCCGGACGCGCCTGGCGGCCGGACCTGAACGGCCCCTCGGTGGTGGCGATCCGCCAGGGCATGGCGTTCGACATCTCCGGGCAGTTCCCTACCATGCGCGACCTGTGCGAAGCAGACGATCCCGCGTACTGCCTGCGTCACGCCTATGGCGAACCCGTCGGTGCGATCGACGCGCTGCTGGCCAACACCCCGCCGGATACCCGCAACCCGCAGCGTCCCTGGCTGCTGGCGCCGATAGACCTCCAGGCCATCAAGGCGGCCGGGGTGACGTTCGCAGTGTCGATGCTGGAGCGGGTGATCGAGGAACGTGCCCGCGGCGACCTGACCGCCGCCGCGGCGATCCGCGAGGAGGTGACCCGTCTCGTCGGCGACGACCTGTCGAAGCTGAAGCCGGGATCGCCGGAAGCGATGCGGCTGAAGCAGGTGCTGATCGCGCAGGGCGCCTGGAGCCAGTATCTCGAAGTCGGCATCGGCCCCGACGCGGAAATCTTTACCAAGGCGCAGCCGATGGCGTCCGTCGGCACCGGCATGGATGCCGGGCTGCATCCCGCGTCCTCATGGAACAATCCGGAGCCGGAAGTGGTGCTGGCGGTTGCTTCGGCGGGGCGGATCGTTGCTGCGACGTTGGGCAACGACGTCAACCTGCGCGATGTCGAAGGGCGGTCCGCGCTGCTGCTCGGCAAGGCGAAGGACAACAATGCCTCCTGCGCCATCGGCCCGTTGCTGCGTTTCTTCGATGCCGGGTTCGGGCTGGATGATATCCGCTCCACGGTCGTTACTTTGCGAGTAGAGGGACCGGACGGGTTCGTGCTGGACGGATCGTCGTCGATCGCGCGGATCAGCCGCGACCCGGCCGATCTGGTGGCGCAGATGGTGAATGCGCATCACCGGTATCCGGATGGAGCGGTGCTGTTCCTGGGCACGATGTTTGCCCCGGTTCAGGATCGCGAGGCGCCCGGGCAGGGCTTTACCCACCGCATCGGCGACGTCGTAACAATAGCCGCGCCCGGGCTGGGGCGGCTGGTGAACCGGATGGTGCCGACGGATCGCTGCGAGGCGTGGACGTTCGGAACGGCGGCACTGATGCGGAACCTGGCGGCGCGGCGGCTGCTGGGGTAGCGGCTGCCGCGCCGGCGCTTCAGCTATGCGCCGCGGCCATGTCGTCAGCCCACTGCTCCAGCGCCCGGGCGCGGTCGCGCACGGCTGCCACGCCGTTACCCAGAGCGTCCAGGCTGGCGTTGTACGTCCGCAGGCTGTCATGCAGCCCGGCGGTGGTGGTCTTCAGCTCCCCCAGGACGGTGCGCCACGCGGACACCGCGGCGCGTTGTTCCGCCAGCGCGGCCGTCAGGTTGGTGAGCGATACGGTCAGCCGGTCGTCGATCGGAGTGGCAGCCGGAGCCGCCGCGGCGGGCTTGCGTGCCGGGAACCGGATGATCGTGGCGCCACGCGCAGTGGTCTTCGGGGCCGCCGGGGAAGTCGCTGTCGATGTCGTCACGTCATCCACTCCGGTTATTAACAACCCGACATTTAATAAAACACGGATGCGAAAAAAAGACAAAATCCCGTTAAAATACAATGGTCTGCGCGACCCGGGTGAGCCCGAAACCGGCCCCGCAAGCCTCCCGCATCCCGGCAAACGCCGCCGGCCCACCCCTCATGGGCGCCGGAAACTTATGCTACAGGGTTACACATCGCGTTGATCCCCGCGGCGGCCGAACGCTCGCCCCGCCGAACCCGCCGTCCGGAAGCCCTATGCATATCGGTCTCGAAATCGCCGTCATCCTGCTGTTGATCATCGTCAACGGACTGTTCTCCCTCAGCGAACTGGCTCTGGTATCAGCCCGGCGGGCACGGCTCTCCGTGCTGGAGCGCAAAGGCATCCGCGGCGCCGCCGCCGCCCGCGCCCTCTCCGACGAACCCCAGCGATTCCTCCCCACCGTGCAGGTCGGCATTACCCTGGTCAGCGTGCTGACCGGCGTGTTCGGGGGCGCCCGCTTCGCCGTCCACCTGCAAGCCTGGATGGAGCAGTTCCCCATCATCGCCGCCTATGCCGAAAGCCTGGCGCTGGGCATCGTCGTGCTCCTCACCACGTACCTCACGCTGGTGCTCGGCGAGCTGGTGCCGAAGCAACTCGCCCTGCGCGCGCCGGAGCTGATGGCCGCCCGGGTCGCCCGCCCGGTGGCCATCCTGTCCCGCGTCGTCGCCCCGGCGGTATGGCTGCTCGGCAAATCCTCCAACGCCGTGCTGCGGATCTTCGGGGTCAAGCGAGTCTCCCGCCAGACGGTGACGGAGGAGGAGCTGAAGGCCCTGCTGATCGAGGGCGCCAAGACCGGCGTGCTGGAAAACGAGGAGCGCGACATGATCGAGCGCGTCCTTCGCCTCGCCGACAAGCCGGTGCGCGCCATCATGACGCCGCGCACCGAACTCGCCTGGATCGATCGCACCCACTCGCCGCAGGCCATCGCCGCGGCGCTGAAGGCGGCGCCGCATTCCCGCTTCGTGGTCTGCGACCGCTCCATCGACAACGTCGTCGGCGTGGTGCAGGCGAAGGACCTGCTGGACCGGCTGCTGGCCGGGGCGGATTTGTCCGTCGGCGCCAGCCTGCGCCAGCCGATGATCGTCCCCGATACCGTCAGCGCGCTGGACGCGCTGGAGCGGCTGAAATCCGACACCCTGGGCCTGGCGTTGGTGATGGACGAATACGGCAGCTTCGAAGGCGTGGTGACCGCCGGCGATGTGCTGGAAGCGATTGTGGGCGAGGCATCCGGTCCGGAGCACCAGGACGGCGTACCGGGACCGGAGGGCGAGACGACAATGACGCTGGACGGCATGACTCCCGTGGACGAGCTGAAGGCCCGGCTGAACCTGCCCGACCTGCCGGCCGAGGGCAGCTACCACACGCTCGCCGGCCTGCTGCTGGCACTGCTGCGGCGGGTGCCGCGTGCCGGGGACCGCATCGTCTTCGGCGGCTGGCGCTTCGAAGTGCTGGAAATGGACGGCCGTCGCGTGGACAAGGTGCTGGCCGGCCGCGAACCACCGGCAGCGGAGCCTGAGGCGACCCCATGACCGAGACCGCCACCGTCACGCAATGCGTCGTCCTCACGGGCGACCGCAACACGCAGCCGTGCGGGGATCGTCCGTTCCTGGCCTGGCTGCTGCGGGAGTTCGTCCGCTTCGGCGTCACCGAGTTCGTGCTGCTGACCGGCCACCGGTCCGCGGCGATCGAGCGTGCCGCCGCCGATATCCGGGCCTCCCTGCCCGTCCGGGTGGCTATCACCCTGGCGGAGGTGCCGGTGCAAGCCGGCAGCGGCGGCGCGGTGTTTGATGCCCGCGACCTGCTGCATGACCGGTTTTGGCTGTGCGACGGCGATTCGCTGTTCGACACCAACCTGTCCCGGCTGCTGGCCGATGCGGCGGCGGACAGCCCCGCCGTTGTCGGCCGGGTCATGCTGCGCAGGTCGGGCGACGGGGTCGTGATGCTCGAGCACGACCGCATGACGGAAGGCCTGCCCGCCGGGGCGATCAGCGGCGGGATCCGACTGTTCCGCAAGACGCTGATCGACCATCTGCGCCCGTCCTGCTCGCTGGAAGCCGAGGTGCTGCCGGCGCTGGCGCGCGACGGGTTGCTGCGCGGCACGCTCGGCGACGGCTATTTCCACAATATCAGCGTCCCGGAGGATCTTGCCCGTGCCCGGGCCGAAATCCCGGCACGGCTGCGGCGGCGGGCGCTGTTCCTGGATCGCGACGGCGTGCTGAACGTCGACCATGGCTATGTCGGCTCCCGCGAGCGGTTCGAATGGACCGAGGGCGCCCGCGAGGCGATCCGCCATGCCACCGATGCCGGCTGGCATGTCTTCATCGTCACCAACCAGTCCGGTGTCGCCCGCGGCCTGTATGACGAGGACGCAGTGCGCACCCTGCTCGGCTGGATCGCCGACGAGGCGCGCGCCGCCGGCGGCACGATCGACGATGTGCGGTACTGCCCGTACCACCCGGACGGTACCGACGATGCCTATCGCCGGGCGCATCCGTGGCGCAAACCGGAGCCGGGCATGCTGCTCGACCTGATCCGCTGCTGGGACCTCGACCCCGCGCGCGCGATCATGATCGGCGACCAGGAGAGCGACATGCGGGCGGCGGCGGATGCAGGCGTGGCGGGGTACTTGTTCCAGGAAAAGAATTTGCTGGCATTTTTAGATCCCATTATGGAAAAAGACGCATGACTTTGATGCGATGAGTTGGCGAGCGGTCCGGAACTGCAACCGTCTTGCCCGGCTGTTGCCGAGCGCACCGTCATGGCCTGGCCACGCCGCGGGAAGCGGCGTCCCGGCGCATTTCTATCCCTGTCGATAAAGCAAGAGGTGTTTCTCCATGCGTTTAACCAAGCTTTCCGGCGCCGTCCTCGCACCGGTGCTGCTGCTCAGCGCCTGTGCGTCCGAGCCGCTCGGGCCGACGGTCGCCGTGATGCCCGCCCCCGGCAAGCCGTTCGACGTATTCCAGGGCGACCAGGCATTATGCCGGGACTTCGCCTCGCAGCAGGTGCGGGGCGGTGCGCAGCAGGCTAACAACAATCAGGTCGGCACCGCCGTCATCGGCACGTTGCTCGGGGCGGGGCTCGGGGCGGCCATCGGCGGCGGACGGGGTGCGGCCATCGGCGCGGGCGCGGGCGCGCTCGGCGGCACCGCTGTCGGCGCCGGTCCGGCGGGCCAGGCGCAATACAGCCTGCAGCAGCGCTACGATCTCGCCTATTCGCAGTGCATGTATTCGCGTGGCAACCAGGTGCCCGGCTACCTGCCGCCGGGAGCCGCCCCGCCGCCCGGTTACGCGCCCGGCTACCCGCCGCCCGGGTATGCGCCGGCCTACCCGCCGCCGCCCGGATACCCGCGCTAGCCTGACCCCGTGGCGAATCGGTCACGTTTCGGCGCAAGCGTGACCCGTCGCCGCCACCGAACCGGTGCCGCCGCGTTACGGGCAGCATTCCCGAATGGAGGAATGCACCATGCGTACGTCCCTGGCTCTGGCAGCGCTTGCAGCTGCTGGCCTGCTGGCCGCCTGCGGCAACCGGGAGCCTGAACGCGCCGAAGGCGGGGCCGCGGCCGGGGCTGCCAGCGGCGCCACCGTCGGCCTTGTCGGCGGCCCCGTCGGTGTCCTGGCGGGCGGCGTGATTGGCGGAGCCGCCGGGGCCGCGACGGGCGCGGCGACGAAGCCCAAGGACGTCAATCTCGGCGCCCCGCCCTGGCACGATGACAGCAAGACCGGCCAGGATGCCGCCCAACACATGGCAAACTGACCATCCCGCTCCGGCTACCGGCGTTCGGCGCCGATCCCCTCGCCGACGAGCGCCGCTAGCTGTTCGACCCGTTCGATCGGGTGCACCAGCAGGCTGGCGTCGCGGCCGCGTAGCGAGACCTCCTGTCCCGCCAGTTGGACCATCGAAAACCCGGCGGTCTGCCAGACATCGCTTGAGATCACCGCCTCGCAGCGGAACTCCTTGCACAGCGCCTCCAGCCGCGCCGCGACATTGGCCGCATCGCCCAGGGTGGTGAAGGTCCGCATCGCCCCGTCGCCGATGTCGCCGACGACCGCCGAACCGCAGTGGCAGCCGATACCGAAGCGGATCTTTTCGCCGATCTCGGCCACCAGCAGCGCGTTCAGGGATTCGATGCCGCGGCCGATGGCGATCAGCGCGGACAGCGCCTGGAAGCACGCCGCGCGCGGCTCGCATGCCAGGCCGAACGTCGCCATCAGCCCGTCGCCGAGGAAATGGCTGATGCGTCCGCCGCTGGCGGTCAGCGCCGCGCCGGCGGTGGTGACGAAGCGATCGACGATGAACACGGCATCGAACGGCAGCCGTGTTTCCGCCAGCCGGGTCGAATCGCGCATGTCCACCGTCAGCACGACGATGAACCGCTCCTGCCCCGGCAACGGCCAGTCCCGCCGCCGCAGCGCCGCCACCGGCCAGTTCGCCGGCAGCAGCGGGATGACCGAAACATCCCCGGTGGGGCGGGACTGGCAGGCCAGCCGCACCGACGGGGCGGCGCCGATTCGGCGCAGCACGGCCTGCTCCCCGGCCGACGGCGGCGGGATGCAGGCGATGCCGGCGACAACGCGGACGCGGCAGGTGGAGCAGCGGCCGCGGCCGCCGCAGATGCAGGCATGCGGCACCCGGGCGCTGCGGCTGGCCTCCAGCACGCTGAAGCCCATCGGCACGCGCACCGACCGTCCGTCCGGGTAGGTGACGCGGATCGCCGCGCCGCGCCGTTCGCCCAGGGCGCGCACGACCCGCGCCAGGATCACCAGCAGCAGCGCGGCCAGCGCCGCCCACAGGCTGGTGTCGCGCCACAGGACAAGCTGGCGGTTCTGCGGCGGCAGGCCGACTTGCCAGGGATTGAGGTTCGCCGCGCGCCAGGCCGGGTCCTGCGCCAGCGCCAGCAGGGTCCGGCCGCCCTGGAAGAAGCCGAGCAACGCCAGCACCGGCAGCAGCACCGCGCCGCAAAACAGGTAGGGCATCCACCGGGTGAACATCGGCTTCAGCCGCAGCCACTGATACAGGCCGAGGCAGCCATGGATCCAGGCGACGATCAGCACCGAAACCTGCAGCACGCCCAGCCGCGGCGCCGCCACCCAGAACGAGTACAGCTCCTGCGCATAGCCTTTTTCCGTGCCGTACACCGCCAGGGAAATCCGCGTGACGAACAGATGGTTCATCAGCAGAAACGGAATGCTCAGGCCAAGGACAAGCTGCACCACTTCGGTCGCGGTCCAGCCATAGTGCCGCCGCTCATAGAACGCCCACAGACCCAGCAAGTAATGGGTGGACAGCGCAGAGTACAGCACGGCGGTGCCGATGATCCCCTGCCAGATCCATTTCTGCACGAACATGCCGGCTTCCATCGCCGGAATGGAAATATTGCCGAGCGAATGGTTCAGCAGGTGGGTGCAGACATAGCAGAACAGCGTCAGGCCGGTGCACAGCCGCAGTTTGCGTATGCGCAGGCGGTCGACGCTTCGCATGGTTCAGTGCAGCGGCGCGAGTGCCCGTGTGTCACAGACGACCATCCGCCCGCTGTCCTTGGCCAGCACGCCGTCTTCCTCCCATTGCCGGATCTGCTTGTTCACCTTCTCCCGCGAGGCGCCGACAAGTGTACTGAGGTCCTTCTGCGACAGCTTGACCTCGATCCGCGTGCCGCTGCGCACCGGGACGCCGTAGTCGGTGGCCAGCCGCGCCAGCAGGCGGCCGAGGCGGGACGGCAGGTCGAGCAGCGCCATGTCCTCCAGCGCGGCGTTGGCGCGGCGCAGGCGGCGGGTCAGCAAGGTCATCAGGTGCAGCGACAAGGTTGCGTTCGAGCGCAGCAGACTGAGGAACTGGCTGCGCTCGATCACCAGCACGGTGCAGTCCTCCTGCGCGGTGACGTCGGCGCTGCACGCTTCGCCGTCAAGCAGCGACATTTCCCCCAATACCTCGCCGAGGCCGAGGACGCTGAGCGTCACCTCCTTGCCGTCTTCCGAAATGACGCTGACGCGCACGCGGCCGGCCATGATGACGACCATGCCGCCGTTCGGGTCGCCGCGCCGCAGCACGACATCGCCGCGTGCAATGCGGCGAGTCGAGGTCCGGGCGAGGATGAGATCGATATCGGCGGGGTCGAGCGCCTGGAAAAGCTGCGCCCGCGCGAGGGCGGCGCGTTTGGCGTTGGCGTCAATCGGTTTCATGCAATGAATTTCCCCGGAACATTCGCCGCCGGGGATTGATGGGTCAAGCCACCCGGGATGGGAAGCTTCCAGACTGATACTATCGAAAACTTGTTGCTGGCGGGCTGCCGGATCTAGCGGCCGCCGGCGCGCCGCGATGCCGAGACGCGCTCAAAGACAACCCGGCGGCCGGCGCTCGGTCGCGCCAACCGCCGGGAGTAGCCAAGTTTAGTCGCCCTGCCTGCGCTCGGACACCGTCCAGGTCAGGCCGCCCACGATGATGATGACGATCGAAATCCCGACCAGCAGCAACGCGGACTGATGGATCAGCGTGATGCTCGGCACGGCGAGGAACAGCACGATGCCGACGGCGCAGGTCTGCCAAAGCCTCGCCTGCACGCCGCCGATGAAAGTGCCGAGCGCGACCAGGGTCATGATCACCTGCGGGTTGGCGTTCGCGTTCAGCAGCGTGACCTGGGTGCCGCTGCTGTAGAGGACATAGATGGCGAACATCAGCGCGCCCCAGGTGAAGACCTGCGTCCACAGGTGGGACAGGCTGGCCAGGGCGGTGGGGAAGCTGTTCCATCCCGCAACGATGGTGATAAGGCCGAAGGCGGGAACCAGCAGCAGCCAGTAACTGACCGGCAGGTGCAGCAGTGCGCCGGACAGCCCGGCCACCAGCATCACGATATACGGGAGCTCGTGCAGCAGCCACCGGCCGATGGTGAATCGCCGGGCTTTGGGCTTGGCGGACGGGACAGTGGTGGCGGAGTTTTGGGTGAGAGTACCGGACATGGGAAAGCGTCCTTATTGTCGGATGGCATCGTCAAGCCGATGCCGTTGCGCCCGCCCTTGCGGTACGGGCCGGGATGGCGATCTTGCCTGTAACACGGTCATTGGCGCATGTCATCGGGGGGACTAACGATACGAGAGCGAAGCCATCAGATTGGCTAAGCCATTGCGGAGACCGAGGCGGGCGATCCGCCGCCCGGCCATTTCGGCGGCCGCCTCTGAGCGGACGAAGGACCGTATCCTGGTCGATCCGGTGCGGCCGGCATGGCGCCAAGCTCCGCCTTGACCGCATACCGGCTATTCAGATTCGTTGCCAGAGGGTCGCCGGCGGCGGAGTCCCCGCGGCAGCCGGGTTCTCCGCCGCCCGGTGTCAGGCCTTCTCGACAGAGGCCCGATAGATCTCGTCGATCGATTCCGCCAGCGCCGCATCGAACGCCGCATCGCTCATGCCATGGGTAAGCCCCTCGGTCAGCGCCCGCGAGAAACTCGCGATGATGCCGTGATTGGCAGCGAGGCGCCGGCAGGCGTCCGCCCGCGTGTAACCGCCGGACAGCGCGACGACCCTGGCCACCCGCTTGTCCTTCACCAGTCCCTGATACAGATCCGTCTTGTCCGGTATCGTCAGCTTCAGCATCACCTGCCGGCCCGCCGGCAACGCATCGAGATGCCTGTTCAGTTCCGCCAGCAGAACGGCTTCCGCGCCCGCCTTGTCCGGACTCTTGATCGACACCTCCGGTTCGATAATCGGCATCAGCCCGTGCGCGGAGATCTGCGCGGCGATCTCGAACTGCTGTTTCACCACCGCAGCAATCCCGGATTTCGATGGCAAATTGATCACCGAGCGCATCTTGGTGCCGAAAACCCCAAGTCCCACCGCCCGGTCCAGCAACGCATCCAGCCCCGGGATGGGCTTCATCAGGCTGACGCCGTCGTTTTCGGGTTCCAGTCCCTTGTCCACCTTCAGGAACGGGATGACGCTGCGGTCCTCCCACAGGAAGGACGGCACCGGCTTGCCGTGCGCCTGCCCGTCCATGGTGGCCTCGAACAGGATGGCGGCGATGACTTTCGCCCCGGTAAAGGCCGGGGCCGAAATGATGCGCACCCGCATTTCATGCATCAGCTTGAACATTTCGGCATCGCCATGGTAGGCGCTGTCGGGAATGCCGTACAGGCGCAGCGCGCCGGGTGTCGATCCGCCACTCTGATCGAGCGCGGCGATGAAGCCGCCCTTTTCGGAGATCTGAGCTAACATCTTGTCATTGGCCATGATCTGCATCCTTTCTGGGGACCGTGACGCTTCCGGGAAGCGCCTGCGGTATCGACCGGTTGCCTCGCGCCGTCGACAGTATTGGCTTGGCGGCGGAGATCAACGCAATTTTCTTCCCGGCCCCGTCATGGCCAGCGGACTACTGCATGGATATGACCACCGCGTCGCCGCCCAGGCTCAGCATCAGGCCCGACCGCTTCGCCTTCAGGTGCATGATCACCCCGGACTCGTTCTGCAGCCACAGGTCGCCCATGCTCGCGTTGCCAAGCGCCAGCCCGTAGCGGGCCTGGCCATAGGCACCGGGGAACATACTCAGGCTGTTCAGCTTGTAGACCTCGCCTTCCGCGCTGATCGTCGAGGCGCCGATGCCGCCGACTCCCAGCCCGCCGACAGCGAACGGATAAGCCCTTCCCTGGTAATACAGCGTGCCGCTGCCGCCGCCGCCGCTGCCGATATAGGCGACCTGGACCTCCTCCATGTTCACCGTGCCGCTCGGGGTCAGCCCCGCCACGGCCTGCGGGCCGACCTGGACGGAGCTTTGGCAGGCCACCGGCAGCAGCACGGCCAGCATCAGGCAGGCGTTGCGGACGATCGACCCGGTTCGGCCGCGCGGCTGAGACAGCTCGCCTGGCTCGTGTTCGCCCGCCGGGCGTTGATTCGGTCGCATGGTCGATCTCCAAGGTTTTTTTGCAACGACAGACGATACGGCACGACAACGCCGGAGCGATAGGCCGCAATCGCCGTCAGGCTAGGCGCCCCGGTTGGTGACGGCTATGCAATTTCGGCAGGCGCCCGGCCGCCATCGCCGCGTCAATGGCTGACCTGCTTCTCCAGCTCGAGCACCAGCATCCGGATCTGCGGATTGCCCGGATACAGCCCGGCCAGTTCGCGTGCGTGCAGCAGGGCCGCCGGCAGGTCGCCCGCGCTCCGCGCCGTGGTCACCAAAGCGACCAGCACGTCGGGATCGGCCGGGTGCTGCTGATGCAGCCGCTCCAGCAATGCCCGCGCCTGCTGCGGCGAACCGGTCGAGTTCAGCGCGATGGCGTAGACATACCCGTAGCGCGCGTTGTCCGGCGCCAGTTCGGCCGCCTTGCGCAGCAGCGGCATCGCGTCGGCGTAGTTGTGCTGGCGTATCAGGACCAGGCCGAGGCTGTGGGTGATGTCCGCATTGTTCGGCTCGATCGCCAGCGCCTTGCGCAGCAGCGCCTCGCCCTGCGCATCACGGCCGCGCATGCGGTCGAGATCCGCCAGGTTCATCATAGCCGGAGCGAATTTCGGGTCGAGGCGCAGGGCGGTGTTGTATTCGGTCTCGGCATCGTCCGGCCGGGCCCGCCGCGTATCCAGCAGCCCCAAATTCAAATGCGTCTCCGGCCGATCGGCGTTGACCAGTTCGGCGGCGGTCAGTTCGTCCTCGGCGGCGGCCAGGGCGGCGCGCTCCTCCGCCGGGATCGTCTGCGGGTCCACGCCGGACAGCGCCCGCGCCGCCTCGGTGCGGACCGCGCGGATCGGATCGTGCAGCAGGGGCAGCGTCGACCGGACGATCGCCGCGGGCGCGGCCGGCCCGAGGGCGCGCCCCGCCGCGGCGCGGACCAGCGGATCGGGGTCCGCCACCGCCGCGGCGATGGCGGGGCCGGAAGCGGAGGACGCGTAGCGCGGCAGCAGCGGCAAGGCGCTCGCCCTGGCGATCGCCGGCTGATCAGTGTCCAGGATCAGCGCATCCAACCGGCGTTCGGCGTCCACACCGCCGGTGCGGCCGGCCTGCAGCGCGGTGCCGTAGTGCGGCCGCGTTTGACGGCCGTTCGGAAACCATCCGGCAACGCTTTTCGCCGCCCAGTCGGCGGACCGGTCCTTATGGCACCGGGTGCAGGTGTCGGGCGTGTCCAGCGAGGCGGACAGATCCGGCCGCGGCACCCGGAAGCTGTGGTCGCGGCGCTCGTGCACGACCATGTAGGTCTTTGCGGGCATGTGGCAGTTGACGCATTGCGCACCGGTGCTGCCGGCCTGGTGGTGGGTGTGCTCGGACACGTCGAACTTCGCCGGCAGGTGGCACTGCGCGCACAATCCGTTGCCCTCGGCCCGCAGTTTCGCACTGTGCGGTTCGTGGCAGTTGGAACAGGTGACGCCGGCCTGGTACATGCGGCTTTGCAGGAAGGAGCCGTATTCGAACACCTCGCCATCGATCTGGCCGTCGGCGTGGTACATGCCGGGTTCCAGCAACGCGGGCAGGAACGAGTCGAGGAACGGGCCGCCCGGCGGCGGTGCCGGCGCGATCACGCTGCGCCGTGCGTGGCAGGCGGCGCAGGTGTCGATTTCGGTCGAGACGAGCTTGGCGCTGCGCCGGGCGATCCCGGTTTGCGGGTCCATCTCCCACCGGCCGGTATCCGCCGGCTTCAGCCGGTTCGTCAGCCCCAGCCGCACGTCCCCGGAGCCCGGCTTTTGCGCCCGGGCGACGTGGCGGGAACCGGGGCCGTGGCACGCCTCGCACGACACGTCCACATCGGTCCAGGTGGTCTTGTAGCTGTCGGTGGCGAGATCATAGGTCTTTTGCAGGTTGGTGGAGTGGCAGGCGGCGCACTGGTAGTTCCAGGTCTGGTCGCGCCCGGTCCAATGCACCGGATCGCCCGGCGGCGGCGGATGGTCAGGGTACAGGTGGAACCAGCGCTGACCCCCCTGGTCCTTCGGACGGCTGTCCCGGGCGATGCCGAGAGCCTGGAGCCGCCCGCCCGGAAAGGCGATCAGGTATTGCTGCAGCGGATAGACGCCGAACGTATAGGCGATGGCGTAATCCTGCGGCGTGCCGTCCGGTCCTTCCGTCCGCACCCGGAAACTGTCGCCGGAGCGATGGAAGGTGGTGGTGACGCCGCCCTGCACGAAGGTCGTATCGGCGAAGTCTCCCTGCACGGTCGCCGTCGTGGCAGGCTGCATCGCCAACGCATGGTGGGAGGTCTGCCAAAGCGCCGTCTCGGCCTTGTGGCAACCCGCGCAGGCAGCGCTGCCCGTGTACGCCGCCGGTTCGTCGGCCCGGGCGGGCGTCAGGGCCAGCATGACGCAGAGCGCCGCCATAAGAAAAAGCAGCGTGGCGCGGCCGCGTGCCATGGCGGTCATCGCCTCAGCCCTTGCATATGCCGAGCTGTTGCAGGCGGGTCACGAACTGCTTCGACCAGGCTTCGAACGCATGGTGCACGTCAAGCCACGTATCGAGCCTGTTCTCGGCCGCCGCGGTGGTGCCGCCGCGCGTGTCGACCGCCTGCCAGACCACCGCACCGCTCTCGGCATCGGTCGCGAAACTTTCCGCCGTCGCCGTCCCGGCGAAATATCCGACGCCGCCGTTGATGGCGAAGGAGGCGAGGCCGTTCGCGGCGCTTTCGTAGGGCGTATAGGTCGCCACGGTGTTGACGGCGGCATTGGGAACCTTGGCGTCCACCAGCGCGAACCGGACCCGCAGCGTGTCCGGTCCGGCGCGGCGTGCCATCCGGCAATGCGGCTTCATGGCAGTGAACATATCGGCAGTGAACGTATCCGCCACCGCCTGCCGCTGCTGCAAAGGCACGGAGGCCAGATCCGAACCGGGCGCCGTATAGACCGTTACGGGCTGCAGCCAGATCCGGCTGTTGGCGAAGGCCTGCATGTCCGGATTGAGGTAAACCAGATCGACCCGGGCGGCTCCCCCCCGCCGCAGCAGCGACGGTTCGGGCAGGAACCCGGCCACCGGCTGGACCGGCCGGACCTCGATCGCTCCGCCGCCGATAACCCGGGCGGTCTGAATCTTCCCATTGTCCGGGCTGAGGTCGCTCACGCTGCCGCAGGCGGAGAGCAGGCCGGCAAGCGGCAACATCCAACGGACACCCGGTATCATGCTCTCACCCCGATCGTCTGCGAACCCGATGTCCGCGAAGCGATACCCGGATCGTCTCCCACGGCCGCCCGGGGCGCGCTATGCAATTCCGGCCCGCTGCATGCGCGACGCGCCGCCTACCTGCCGATTTGCGACAGCGCGTCGCGCAGCGGCGCATCCGACACCCGCATGAAGCCTTCATACGGTCGGCTCAGTTCCAGGATCAGGAATATCGCGCCGCCGACGGACACTGCGCCGACAAGCAGCGCCACCAGGACCGTCGCGTTGAACCGCGCAAACAGGCCGAAGCCCAGGAACAGCATGCAGATCCAGAACACCAGCACGGTCAGGAACGGCCAGGAGATGGACGATCCGTGCTGCTCGAACATCAGCAGCCGGGTCTGCCCGACGCCCTGCCCCAACTGCAAGGCCTGGCTTTGCAGCGTCCGCTGCACGTCGGTTGCCGGCTTCAGGCTTTGCAGTCCGACAACGAATGCATCCGACCGGATTCGCGTTGTCCTCGGGTCGAGATTGGCCGCCCGCGGGCTGTCCGACGGCCAGACCTGTTCATGCAAATCGGCGACCGCTTCCTGAAGCAAATTGCGCGTCTCCTTCGCCTCGGGACCGTAGAAGGCCAAGACGCGATCGAGCAGGATGACGTTGGCGGCGAGCGACTGCACCTCGCTCTGCTGCGCATCGTAGGAGGTGCTGGCGGATGCGACGAGAAGGCTGAGCACCAGCGCGGCCATGGTCGCAATCAGGCTCATGATCAGCTTGATGACGTCCTTGGACCCTTCGTCGACATGATGCGAGGGCAATCTGGTGTGCAGCAGCATACCCGCGACACCGGTGCCGAAGGAGCAGGCGGCAACGATCAAAGCCGTATCGAAGGAGGTCATTGGCGGCCCTGACGTGCGATGCAACGAATACCCCGGGGGAACCCCTGTTTCTGCCGACGGGCATCAAAACTCAGGATGTGCACTGGCCATCGGCTGCATGCGCCGCCCCGGCCCTGCCCGCGCCGCGGCCGAAAAACAGCCTTCTGACCTCGCTCGCGCCGAACACAGCCGTCAGTTCGGCGGCCGTCGTGTAAACCAGGAACAGGGTGAACAGCCAAATCTGCACCGCGGCAAACTGCGACCAGGGATAGTGAATCTCACGGTATTCCCGCATGCCGCCCAGCCTTCCGCCGCTCGCCCAGTATTCGATCAGATGCTCGGCCGCACGAAACAGGAAAACCACCACCCAATAGATGAAGGTTTTAAACAGTATCGGCTGGATCAGCGGGGCGGAATCGAAGCGCCGGAAGAACGGCAATGCGTTCGCCACCAGAACGGCCTTGCCGACGACCAGAGCCGCCACCACCGCAACCATGTAGTTGACCGTGCGCTCGACGTAGGTATCGAGAAAAAGCTGGGTCGTCAGCTCGATCAGGCTGAAACCGGCGGCGAAAAAGACGACCGGCGGGAGTGCCTCCCTGAGCTCCTTCAGAACGAAGGCGAACACGCGCGATATCTGCATCAGGCCAATCCCTGTCTGTCGATGCGTCCGGCTGAAACTGCCGGACCATACCGAAGCCAACCGGCGGCAGCCAGCCCCGTGCGCTGCGCAGCGTCCTACAGCGTGCGGATCTGCTGCGCCGGCAAGCCTGCCAGAAGTTCGGCAGCCGTCCGCCCGAGGACCGGATGCACCCAGTCCGGCGCCACATCGGCCAGCGGCGCCAGGACGAAGGCGCGCTGATGCGCGCGCGGATGCGGCAGGATCGGGTCGGGCGCGCCGCGCACCAGCCCGCCGATGGCGATGATGTCCAGGTCGAGGGTGCGCGGCGCGTTCGGCACGCTGCGCTGACGCCCGAACGCCGCCTCGATCCGCAGCAGCCGCGCCAGCAGCTCCGCCGGATCGATCGCCCCGCCCGTTTCAACCCGCAAAGCGGCAACCGCGTTGACGTAATCGGGTTGGCCGGACGGAGGAACCGGTGCAGTAAGGAACCAGCGCGAAACGGCGGCCACGCGCAACCCGGGCAACGAGTCCAGTCGCGCAACGGCCTGCCGGCAGGTTTCCAGCGGCGAACGTCCATCCGCGCCCGGCATATTGGCTCCGACGCCGATCAGCGCCATAGTCATGGGGATTCCATCATCACCGTTTCGATGTTCACAAAATTGGTGCATGGTTATAGTGTTTCCGTTCCGAGTCTTTCGTTCAGCCCCGGATATGCCTTTTCCGGCCCGGTCCCAGCTATTTTTTAACCAGTTCACAAGGTTAAGACGATGTCTTTTCTACCCAACGAACGTGTCGCGCTTTTCATCGACGGCGCTAACTTGTACTCCGCATCCCGCAATCTAGGGTTCGACGTGGACTACCGCAACCTTCTGGAATCCTTCCGGAAAAAAGCAAACGTGATCCGCGCTTACTATTACTCGGCGGTGCTGGAGACCGAGGAATACTCGCCGCTGAAGCCGTTGACCGACTGGCTGGCCTATAACGGCTATGCCCTGGTCACCAAGCCCGCCAAGGAATTCACCGACGCCACCGGACGCCGCCGGGTCAAGGGAAACATGGACATCGAGATCGCGGTGGACATGCTGGAACTCGCGGACAAGGTCGATCACGTGGTTTTGTTCAGCGGCGACTCGGACTTCCGCCGCCTGGTGGAAGCGGTGCAGCGCAAGGGCGTGAAGGTCTCCGTGGTATCCTCGGTGCGCACCAGCCCGCCGATGGTGGCCGATGAGCTGCGCCGCCAGGCCGACGATTTCCTCGAACTGGCGGAGATCGCGCCGGAGTTCACCCGCCGCCAGACCGAGCCGCGTCCGCGTCCGGGATCATCCAACGGGCCGGTGCGCGGCACCCCGGCGGAACCCTACGCAGATCCGCATGACGCTGTATGAGCGGGTTTCAGGCGCCACCGCCTGATTGCAGGCTATGTCCGCGGCTGGCGGGATACAGGGATGCGAACCGCGCGGCCAACCCGGCGTGGCACAATGGTGCGGTGCCGAGCTTCGGGCCGCTGGATGCCGCGTTCCTGGTGGTGGGGCTGGCGCCGGGCGTGCGCGGGGCGAACCGCACCGGGCGGCCGTTCACCGGCGATTTCGCCGGCGTCCTGCTGTACCGCACCTTGCTGAAGTTCGGCTTCGCCGAGGGCGACTACGCGGCGGACCCGGCCGACGGGCTGGTGCTGAAGAACTGCCGGGTGACCAATGCGGTGCGCTGCGTGCCGCCGGCCAATCTGCCGACACCGGCGGAGATGTCCGGCTGCAACCCCTTCCTGGCCGCCGAGCTGGCGGCGATGCCGCGGCTGCGAACGGTGCTGGCGCTGGGCGGCGTTGCCCACAAGGCGGTGCTGCGGGCGCGCGGCCTGAAGGCGAGCCATGCGCCGTTTGCGCATGGAGCGGCGATTTCGCTGCCGGGTGGACCGTTTCTGGTAGACAGCTATCATGTTTCCAGGCTGAATACGAATACAGGCAGGCTGACCACCACTATGTTCGAGACCGTGATCTCTGATATAATGATCAGCTTGAACCGACACCAATTGGCACCATAGGGCTATTATGCGGCTGACCACCTTCTCCGACTTCACGCTGCGCACGCTGACATACCTCGCGCTGCACCCCGACCGCTTTGTCACGATCAATGAGATCGCGTCGGCCTATTCAATCTCGGCCAACCATCTGATGAAGGTGGTGCAGGCCCTCGCCACGACCGGCGATGTCGTGACCCTGCGCGGTCCGCATGGCGGGTTGCGGCTGGCGCGGCCGCCCGAGGACATCAGGCTCGGCGACGTCATCCGCCGCACCGAGTCGGACGCGGCGCAGACCGCCTGCTTCGGCACGCCGGAAACCTGCGGCATCCAGCCCGCCTGCGTGCTGAGCGGCATCCTGACCAACGCGCTCAACGCCTTCATGGCGGTGCTCGACAGCCACACGCTGGCGGACCTGATCGTCGAGCCGGAGTCGCTGCTGGTCCTGCTGGACAAGAACGGCCCGTCAGGCCGTCCGTGCAAGCTCACCGCCGATGGCGCTCATCAGCAGGGTTGATCCGGGTTCGTCGTCTGAGCCGAATGTCCCGGCGATGCGCCCGTCCCGGCCAATCAGGACCTTGTTGAAGTTCCATTCGGGCTGCCAGTTCCGTTGCGCGTTGACCCAGGCGTAGAACGGCGCCGCACGGGCACCGCGGACGTGAGAGATCGCCGATAGCGGGAAGTCGATGTCGAACCTGGTCTCGCAGAACGTCTTGACCGTGGCGTTGTCGGCGGATTCCTGGTTGAAGTCCTGGCTGGGGATGCCGATGACGGTCAGGCCGGCGGGGGATTTATCGGCGTGCAGTTTCTGCAGGCCCTCATATTGATAGGTGTAGCCGCAGAAGCTGGCGGTGTTCGTCACCAGCAGGACGCGGCCGGCGAACGCCGCGAAGTCCAGCGTGCCGCCCTCGATCGCCGGGAAGCTGAAGTCCCGGGCGGTCTGGTCCTTGCCCGCGGCCATTGCCAGCATCCCGGCCATGCCCGCCAGCGCCGCCCGGCGCGTCACATCATCCATAGCGCTCCTCCATCCAGGGATCTGCGTTGTTGTGGTAGCCGCGGGTCTCCCAGAAACCCGGATGATCGCTGATGGTGAAGTGGATGCGGCGCAGCCACTTGGCGGACTTCCACAGATAGAGCTTCGGCACCAGCATGCGCACCGGCCCGCCATGCTCGCGGCTTATCGGCTTGCCCTCCCACTGATGCACGAGGAACACGTCCGGCTGGTCGAACTGGTCAAGCCGGATGTTCGTGGTGTAGCCGTCATAGGCGGTGAAGATGACATGCCGGACGTCGGGGTGCGGACGCACGATGTCCAGCAGCGCCCGGGCGGCGACGCCGCGCCAATGGTTGTCGTAGCGCGACCACTGGGTGACGCAGTGCATGTCGGAGACGTCTTCGGACTGCGGCAGCGCCATGAATTCGTCAAGGCGGAGGCTGAGCCGGTTTTCCACCGCGCCATCGATGTCGAGGCGAAATTTCTGCTCGGTGACGTTGGGCTGCTGGCCAAGGTCGAGCACCGGCCAGTCCCGCACCAGACGCTGGCCGGGCGGCAGCCGGACGGTTTGCGGATCTGCCGTCGTGCCGGTGAGCAGGCGGCCCTCGCGCGCCCAGTCCTGCTTGCGGTCGATCAGCTTGTCCCGGATCGTCCCTGATATCGGGATGCCGTCTTCCGTCATGCCTGCCCTTGTCGCCAGTGACCAGGCACAAACTGTGGGCTTGCGGCGATGTTACAAGTGGCTTTCCGCGCGGTGTTACGGCCCCGGCCGGAAACTCCGCAGCGGGAGCCGAACGAGCATTAAGATGGCGCTCCGGCGTGGAAAAGAGAAGCAACGCGGTTACGCGGACTTTCATGGATTAAGCGCACGGATAGCTCCCGGCGTAAGGATGGCGGGCCTGCGTCGGCATGACGATGCGGCCGACCCGGCCTATGGGTCAAAGTCCGTGCCGTCTGCAATAAGAACGTTTTTACTTGCTCGCCGCCATCGTTACCGGCGCCTCGATCGCAGCAACGATCTCCCGCGCCAGGGTCTGACTGACGCATTCATACCCGAGATCGTTGTGATGCAAGCCATCCGACGCCGTGAACAGGCCCGGCTTCGCACCCTCATCCGACCATTCGTCCATCAGCCGGCTGCGGGAGAACAGATTCACCCCGGTCTCCCGTGCAACATCGCGCAGAGAATCTTCAAGCACGATATGATCGGTTGCCGCCAGAACCCGGGGCGACCTTTGGTTATCCATCAGGATCACGTCGATCCCGGCCGCGCGCAGCCGCGCGACACCCTCCGACACCATCTTATGGAACACCACCGGATCGGCGTGGCGCATCGCGCCGTTGGCGCCCACCTGCCAGATGACGAGTTGGGGCCGCACGGCGATCACGTCCGTTTCCAGCCGCGCCAGTTCCTCCGGTGCGTCCTGGCCGCCAATGCCGCGGTTGATCACGGCAACATGCGCCTTCGGTAGCGCCTCTTCCATCGCCGCCTGCAGCACCGCCGGGTAGGTGTGCGCGCTGTCGGACGCCATTACCCCCTGGGTGGAGGATGAGCCTAGCGCAACGATCAAGCCCTCGGTTCGGGCGGCAATCGCGGCTTTCAGATGCGGCAGATGCAACGCCTCCATCGCCGGTTCGGCCGGACAGGCGGTTCCGGCATGGCTGCCGGCGGGCGCTGCGGTGGACATCAAGACAGCAAAGGATAGCATGGCGGCGAACCGCCACGGGCGTGGGCGCAGGATCATTCAGTGGTGATGGAGAAATCGCTGCGGACTGTCCAGAACAAGGTCGTTTTCCGGCGGATTTGTCATCTGTTGCGTGGTCGCAAGGCAGTCACTTGCATCATCAACGGGCAGTTGAGGACAGGCTTGCTTTGTCCCGGGGACGAGTCGCACGGGCGGTGAGTTGAACGTTGCGCACGTCGTGGATGGCCGGGCCAAGCCCGGCCATGACACATGCAGGCCAGCCATGACACATTGAGGCCGACCATAACACATAAGGAACGATCCCGCAATTCAGGGATCAGGCAGCCGTGCCGCCGATGGTCAGACCGGACAGCTTCAGTGTCGGCTGCCCGACGCCCACCGGCACGCCCTGCCCGCTCTTGCCGCAGGTGCCGATGCCAGGGTCCAGCGCCATGTCGTTGCCGATCATCTGGACCTTCGTCAGCGAGTCGGGGCCGTTGCCGATAAGTGTCGCGCCCTTGACCGGGGCGCCGACTTTGCCGTCCTCGATCATGTAGGCCTCGCTGGCGGAGAACACGAATTTCCCGGAGGTGATGTCCACCTGGCCGCCGCCGAAGTTCACCGCATAGATGCCGCGCTGCACGGACTTGATCATCTCCTCCGGCGTATGCTCGCCGCCGAGCATCACCGTGTTGGTCATCCGCGGCATCGGCGCATGGGCGTAGGACTGCCGCCGCCCGTTCCCGGTCGCCGGCATGCCCATCAGCCGCGCGTTCAGGCGATCCTGCAGGTAGCCCACCAGGATGCCGTCCTCGATCAGTACGGTGCGATTCGTCGGCGTCCCCTCATCGTCCACCGTCAAACTCCCCCGCCGATCGGCCATGGTCCCGTCATCGACGACGGTGACACCGGGGGAGGCGATGCGCTTGCCCAGCAGTTCGGCGAAGGCGGAGGTCTTCTTGCGGTTGAAATCCCCCTCCAGCCCGTGGCCGATCGCTTCGTGCAACAGGATCCCGGGCCAGCCCGGGCCGAGCACCACCGGCATCTCGCCGGCCGGTGCCGGAATGCTGTCGAGGTTCACCAGCGCCTGCCGCAACGCCTCATCCACGGCGCCGCGCCAGGTGCTTTCCTTCGTCACGAAGTCGTAGGCGAAACGGCCGCCGGTGCCGTGGCTGCCGGTCTCGCGGCGCCCGTTCTGCTCCACCACCAAAGACACATTCAGCCGCACCAGCGGGCGCAAATCGGCGACGCGGGTGCCGTCGGGACGGATGATCTGCACCGCCTGCCACTCGCCGCTGATCGAGGCCATCACCTGCTTAACGCGCGGGTCCTTGCCGCGGGCGTAGGCGTCAATCTCGCCCAGCAGCGAGGTGCGCGCGGAAAAATCCATCAGGCTGAGCGGATTGGCGTCCGAGTACAGCCGCGAATTGGTGGCCCGCGGCGGCTCCGACACGGTGCCCGAATGGCCGGCGGAGATCGCCGACACGGTCGCCGCCGCCCGGCGCAACGCCGCCTCGGAAATTTCGCCGGAATGGGCGTAGCCGGTCGCCTCTCCGGCCACGGCGCGCAGGCCGAAGCCCATGCCGGAGTCGAAGTTGGCGGTGCGGATATGGCCGTCGTCGAGGCTGATTGATTCGTTCTCGCGGTATTCCAGGAACAGCTCGCCGTCATCACTGCCGCGCAGGGCCTGTTCGAGGATGGCGGCGGCGGCGGCCTGGTCGAGGGCGGCGTCGGCACGCTCGAAGAACAGCTTGTCGGTGGCGGCGATGGCGCTCATGGCGGGCGATCCTTACAAAGGGCTGGGAGCAAGATGGGATGCTGTAGGGCGTTTGCCTACCACCATCGCGCGGTCATTCTGTTCAAGCAAGAGTCCGCGGCTGTCCGTGCATCAGGCGGTGCAGCACCACCAGCACGGCGGTCAGCAGGACAACGGCGCCGGCCTGGTGGGCGGCCGCCACCGGCACGGGGACGACGAACATCAAGGTGGCCACGCCCAGGACGAACTGGCAGGCGACCGCAGCGAGCAAGCCGGCGGATAAGCCCTTCGACACCCCGAAATACGGGCCGAGCGACCCCATCGCGGTGACCAGCAGCAAGGTCAGGGTGGCCAGCAAACGATGATCGAACTGCACCGCGGCAATGTTCTCGGTCAGGTTGCGCAGCAGCGGATGCAGCGAGGCATAGCCGGGCGGCACGAGCTGGCCGTCCATCAGCGGGAATGTATTGTAGGTCAGCCCGGCATGCAGGCCGGCAACGAATCCGCCAGCGACGATCGTCAGCGACACCATCCCCAGGCAGACCCAGGCGAGCACCCTCGGTGCCCACGGTTTCGGCACGTGCCGGCTGACCGGATGCAGCAGCGATAATGCCGACCAGATGATTGCGGCGTAAAGCAGCAGCGCAAGAGAGAGATGGATGACCAGGCGATAGGGCGATACCGCGGTCGAGTCCGGCTCGAATCCGGACGCGACCATGAACCAGCCGACGGCGCCCTGCAACCCGCCCAACACGAACAGCAGCGCCAGGCGCGGCAGCATCCGCCGCTCGATCCGTCCGGTGGCCGCCAGCCAGAGCAGGGGCAGCAGGAAGACGGCGCCGATCAGGCGGCCCCACAGGCGGTGTGTCCATTCCAGCCAGAAAATGCGCTTGAAGCCATCCAGCCCGAAGCCGTCATTGAGCAGATTGTATTGCGGAATCTTCTGATACAGGGCGAACAGCCGGTGCCATTCCGCATCGGACAGCGGCGGCAGCGCGCCCATCAGCGGCGCCCACTCCATGATCGACAGGCCGGAGCCGGTCAGGCGGGTGGCACCGCCGAGGACGATCATCACCATGATCATGGCGGCGACGGTGAACAGCCAGATCGCAACGATCCGGCGGTTCTGGCGTCCCGCCGCGCGGTCCATGCGGGAGGCGCCCGGGAATTCGTGCACGTCGAAGGGCATTGCACATCATATGGCATGCAGCGCGGTTTATGAAGCAGTTCGCGTGCAGGTTGTCGTTTTCGTTGACCGGCGGTTTGGCGACGCGGGCTTCCCGGCCACCGTCGTCTGCCCGGCGTTATCGCGACGACTCAGTGCAAATGCAGCAGCGCCTCGGCGTGGCGGACCTTGCCGGGGTTGATCAGCCTGGCGGAAGCCACCCGCACCGAATGCAGGTTGCCCTCGATCTCCCGCTTCCAGAACTCCAGGAATTTGTGCAGCACGGGGTATTGCGGCGCGATATCAAGGTCTTGCCAGATATACGTCTGCAGCAAGGCCGGATGGTCCGGCAGGTGGTAAAGGATCTCCGCGGTGGTCAACCGGTAATTCTGCAACTGCCGAACAAGGCTCATGAGCTTGCTGCCTCCATTCCCGAGCGCGCCTGCGGCCTGAGCAAAAACATGCCGGCCGATGACCGGATCATGTCGGACAAATCCCGCGCGATGCAACAAGAAACACAACAATTTCAGCCGCTTAGCACTCATCGCAAAAGAGTGCTGCCAAATGCTTGACTTCCGAACGGCGCGGGGTTACATCGCTGGCACTCCCGACCGGGGAGTGCTAACAATCGACCGGGTGCTCATCGGAGGCCCGGCTTCGCTGTTGGCCAATCCGATCAATCAATGGCTGAGATCGCACTCAGGAGCGTCAAAATGTCTTTCCGTCCCCTGCATGACCGGGTCGTCGTCCGGCGTCTGACCGCCGAAGAAAAGACTGCCGGCGGCATCATCATCCCCGACACCGCCAAGGAAAAGCCGATGGAAGGCGAAGTCATCGCCGTCGGCCCGGGCGCCCGCAACGACCAGGGCCACCTCGTCGCCCTCGACGTCAAGGCCGGCGACCGCATCCTGTTCGGCAAGTGGTCCGGCACCGAAGTGAAGCTCGATGGCGAGGAGCTCCTGATCATGAAGGAGTCCGACATCATGGGCATCATCGACGTGCACGAGTCCAAGAAGAAGGCCGCCTGAGCGTCATAAGCTCCGGCTACTGTCTTCCGAACAAAGTTATAGATACAAGAGGGAATACGAATAATGGCTGCTAAGGACGTTCGCTTCGGCGGCGATGCCCGCCAGCGCATGCTGCGTGGCGTCGACATTCTGGCTGACGCCGTGAAGGTCACGCTCGGCCCCAAGGGCCGCAACGTGGTGCTCGACAAGAGCTTCGGCGCGCCGCGCATCACCAAGGACGGCGTCACCGTCGCCAAGGAGATCGAGCTGGCCGACAAGTTCGAGAACATGGGCGCCCAGATGGTGCGCGAAGTGGCCTCGAAGACCAACGACATCGCCGGTGACGGCACCACCACCGCCACCGTGCTGGCCCAGGCGATCGTGCGCGAAGGCGCCAAGGCCGTGGCCGCCGGGATGAACCCGATGGATCTGAAGCGCGGCATCGACAAGGCGGTTACCGCCGTCGTCGAGGAACTGGCCAAGCGCACCAAGAAGATCACCACGCCGGCCGAGACCGCGCAGGTTGGCACCATCTCCGCCAACGGTGAAACCGAAATCGGCAAGATGATCGCCGAAGCGATGCAGAAGGTCGGCAACGAGGGTGTCATCACCGTCGAAGAAGCCAAGGGCATCACGACGGAACTCGACGTCGTCGAGGGCATGCAGTTCGACCGCGGCTATGTCTCCCCGTATTTCATCACGAATGCGGAGAAGATGGTCGCCGAACTGGAAAACCCGTACATCCTGATCCACGAGAAGAAGCTGTCCGGCCTGCAGCCGATGCTGCCGCTGCTGGAGAGCATCGTGCAGTCCGGCCGTCCGCTGGTGATCATCGCCGAAGACGTCGAAGGCGAAGCGCTCGCCACCCTGGTGGTGAACAAGCTGCGCGGCGGCCTGAAGGTCGCGGCCGTGAAGGCGCCCGGGTTCGGCGATCGCCGCAAGGCGATGCTGGAAGACATCGCGATCCTGACCGGCGGCACGGTGATCAGCGAAGACCTCGGCATCAAGCTTGAGAACGTCAAGCTGAACGATCTCGGCAAGGCCAAGAAGATCCTGATCGAGAAGGAAAACACCACGATCGTCGAGGGTGCCGGCAAGAAGAACGACATCCAGGGCCGTTGCGGGCAGATCCGGGCGCAGATCGAGGAGACCACCTCGGACTACGACCGCGAGAAGCTACAGGAGCGGCTGGCGAAGCTGGCCGGCGGCGTGGCCGTCATCCGCGTCGGCGGCAGCACCGAAGTGGAAGTGAAGGAGCGCAAGGATCGCGTTGACGACAGCCTGCACGCCACCCGTGCGGCGGTCGAGGAAGGCGTCGTCCCCGGCGGCGGCGTGGCC
>NZ_CAJATU010000020.1 GCF_903944925.1 uncultured Rhodopila sp.
GAAGGTTTTGAGGTTCTGCCGCGCCGCTGGGTGGTCGAGCGGACCCTGGCATGGCTCAACAGGTGCCGCCGACTGGCCAAAGACTTCGAGAACCTATCCCGTAACGCTCTCGCGTTCATCAAGCTTGCCTCGATCCGGCTGATGCTCAGAAAACTGAGCAATTCCAAATGAGAGTTTTCGGACGGACTCTCAGAGGATGGAAGCAGCATGGACATCATTCGCGCGGGTTCGCGGCAGTCGGGAAAAGGCCCGGCCGAGTACTTCACCGGCACCGTCCGCATCGACCCCTTGAACGCGCCGCCGGAGCCGGCCCGCGTTTCGATGGCGCTCGTCACCTTCGAGCCGGGCGCCCGTACCGCATGGCATACCCATCCGCTCGGGCAGACGCTCATCGTGACCGCCGGATGCGGCCGGGTGCAGCGCGAGGGTGGCCCGATCGAGGACATCCGCCCCGGCGACGTCGTGTGGTTCCCACCCGGGGTGAAGCACTGGCATGGGGCCGGGCAGGCCACGGCAATGAGCCACATCGCTGTCCAGGAAAAGCTGAACGGCTCGCCGGTCGACTGGATGGAGCAGGTGACCGACGCGCAATTCCTGGGCCGGCCCATCACGGAGGCGCAGTGACATGCCGCACGTCATCGTCAAGCTCTGGCCCAAACCAGAGGCGCAAAAGCGGGCATTGGCCGATGCCATCACGCAGGCCGTGATGCAGCAGTTCGGTTACGGCAACGACGCGGTCTCGGTCAGCTTCGAAGAGATCGCGCCGGCGGACTGGACCGAGAAGGTCTACAAGCCCGACATCCTGAATGGCGCCGGCACGCTCTACAAGAAACCGGGCTACGGCCTGTCATGAGGGCCGACGCAACCGTCGCCTGATCGATACGACCCGGGCCTGTCTCAAGCAGGAGCAGGTCGGTCAACACATCCGGAACAGCGAAAGGTATTTACGATGATCTTGGAAGAGACCTTCACCCTGTCGAACGGCGTGAACATCCCGAAACTGGGACTGGGGACTTGGCTGATTGAGGACGCTGCCGTCACGCAGGTGATCCGCGATGCCGTCAAGATCGGCTACCGCCATTTCGATACCGCCCAGGCCTATGCAAACGAGCGCGGTGTGGGCGAAGGCCTGCGCGCCAGCGGCATCCCACGCAGCGACCTTTTTGTGACCACGAAGCTTGCCGCCGAATGCAAGACCTACGCGGAGGCAAAAGACCGCATTGACGGCTCGCTTAGCACGCTCGGCATGGATCATATCGACCTGATGCTGATCCACAGCCCGCAGCCGTGGTCCGAGTTTCGCGAAGGCGATCATTTCTACGAAGGTAATTTGGAGGCATGGCGCGCGCTCGAAGTGGCCTATGGCGCGGGCAAGCTGCGCGCAATCGGCGTCTCCAATTTCGAGCGGATGGACCTGGAAAACCTTCTCGACCACGGCGCCGTTAAGCCGATGGTCAACCAGATTCTTGCCCATGTCGGCAACACGCCATTCGACCTGATCGAGTACAGCCGCAGCAATGGCATGCTGGTCGAGGCCTATTCCCCTGTGGCCCACGGGGCAGTGCTGAACAACCCCGACCTTGCGGCGCTCGCTGGAAGATATGCCGTCAGCATCCCGCAGCTTTGCATTCGATACTGCCTCCAGCTCGGGCTACTGCCGCTGCCCAAGACCGCCAATCCCGAGCATTTGCGCAGCAATGCCGCAGTCGATTTCGTGATCTCTGACGCGGACATGGAGACGCTGAAGAACGTCAAGGCCATCGTAGACTATGGCGAGGCAGGCACATTCCCGGTGTTTGGCAAGACGCGGCAGATCGACGGCGCCTCCGGAGCGACGCCTCATGGGGTGGGAATACAGCGCGGCCACATCGGATAGCGCGTCGTTACCATCGTCCGTAAATCCAGGAGGTCGAACCTATGCACAACCCCCGTCGCTTCATTGGCTGCGGATTCCGACGAAGGCGGCCACCTATTCCAATCTGATCCCGGCCACCATTCCAACTTGATGGCGGCCAGGTAGATCATCTCCACAGGTCGGTTTCGGTGATGTCATAGGGAGGCAATCGGGGTCAAGCGGCATTACCCGCAATCGGCGCGGACCGCACACTGATCCAGATCAAAATCGGTCGCCCGCAATGGCTGAGCAGTGATCTTTTAGCTGCGGCCTTTCGAAATGCGCAAGATCGCCCCGGCAGGGGGTCGCGGGATGCTGGCGCTGGTGGAAACGGGGGGAAGTCCAGGGTCCGCTCTACGCGCCCGTGAGGCACTCCCGGCGACCGTTCTGCATGCAAAGTTCTCGGAGGAGGCAGACATCTTCCACGAGTGCGCCAATCATTCGGTCCGCCACATGTTCGAGCCACATCGCGTGCATCAGAGTGGGGCGTCGCTCGAACGGCGAGCCTTGGCCATCACGTATCGCTCGCGCCTGCCGCAGCAGGCATTCCTGTGCTGTCAGTTCGTTTGCCATAGTTCGTGAACCATACTGCAACTTTTGGCCTCTCCCAAAGCGGCTTTTCGTCTAGCAGCAGATTTTTCGGTCTGAGGCTCTCACCGAGCCGGGAGCAGACACGAAAGCGCCACCCCGCTTACCCAGAGCCATGTGTCAGACCAGGATAGAGGCGGAACGGCTGCAGGTGTTGTGAATATCACCGCGGCGGGGTCGGGGTCGGCGAGACGGCTGCTCAATTCGCGTCCGCAACTCCCACCGGCACCCACCCCGTTTGCTTGCCGTCGCACGTCGGGCACGGCGCGTCGGCTGTGAGGAACGGCAGCGAGAGATGGTCGTCGGTCACACTCCAACCCATGGCGGTCACGGGACGGCGGCGAATCGCCGGCCGGGGTTCGGGAATCGAGGGGCCAGTATAGAGTTCGTGAAATGTTCGCGCGTTAGATCATCCGTCGGGCCAGGCAGATCGCCGATTCGACAGCGCGCCGTCGCTCCGCCAGTAGGTCCCGCGTCATCCGCCTCCATCCTCGTCCAAGTTGTCCGGGCCGATGCCGCCATGCTCCATTCTTGGCGCGACAACGCAAGGGCTAAGCGACCTTCTTACGCCTCGCTAACAGGGCCCGGATCCGGTCATCAAGCTCATGGATGCGGATCGGCTTGCGCAGCAGCGAGAAGGACCCGGTGATTGCTCCCCCCATCGCAAGGGTGGTGCTGTCCTTGGCATAGCCGGTCAGCAAAACCGCCGGCAACCCCGGGTGGCCCTCCTGCGCGGCACGAATAAGACCGAGGCCGTCCATGCCAGGCATGGAGAGATCGGTGACAAGGATATCCACCTCCACCCCCGCGGCGGCTAGCAGGCCGAGAGCGCGCGTGCCGCCCTCAGCGACCAGCACGTCGTAGCCGGCATCTTGCAGACTTTCCGTGAGCGTCTCCCGCACCAGCCTCTCGTCGTCCACCAGCAAGACCTTGGTAAGTGCCGGTGCCTGGCTTGTCTCGTCTGCTGTTGCACCGGCAGCATCGTGCGACGCAGCCGTTGCGGTGCTCTGGATAGGCGCGGCCGCAGGCAGCCAAAGCGTGACCGTCGTGCCTTTACCGGGAATGCTCTCGACCCGCAGCGCCCCGCCGGATTGTTCGGCAAATCCCTTCGCCATCGGTAGACCGAGCCCGGTTCCAACGCCGACGCCCTTGGTGGTAAAGAATGGCTCTCCCAGGCGCGCCAGCGTGGCTGGCTCCATACCGACGCCGGTGTCGGTCACACTGAGTCGGACGTAGCGACCGGATGCAAGCCCGAACGGGTGCGCCAAACCGCTCGGCGGCACGAATTCGGTGTCGGCGGACAGCGTCAGCCGACCACCTTCGGGCATGGCGTCGCGGCCGTTCGTGGCGAGATTGACCAGCACGGTCTCAACCTGCCCCTTGTCGGCGAAGACCGGCGGTAGACCCGCTCCCAGCTTGATACCCACTTCGATGGCAGCCCCCAGCGTATGGGCAAGAATTTCGTGCATGCCGGTCAACAGGGCGACTACATCCTGCGCTTCGGCGTGCAGGTCACCGCGGCGGCCGAACGCGAGCAGACGGCGAGTGATCGAGGCGCCGCGCTCGGACGCGTCCAGGACGATCCGTACCAGGCGGCGCACATCGGTTTCGCTTCGCATGCGGCGCTCGATGAGCGCTGCGGCGCCCTCGACTGCCTGCAGCACATTGTTGAAGTCATGAGCGATGCCGCCGGCAAGCTGGCCAAGCGCCTGCACGCGCTCGGCGTGGGCTGCGCGCGCCTGCGCCGCCTCGCGGGCCGCAACCTCCTCCTGCACACGCGCTTCAAGATTGTTGGTCAGGCGATGCAACGCGGCCTCGCGCTCGCCCAGCGCCGCCGCCATCTCATCGAAGCCGGCGGCAAGCCGTCCGAATTCACTGCTGTCCTTGCGCAAGCCGCTACGGGCTGCGAGATCGCCGATTCGCCAGCGGTCCGCGGTCATGAGCAGCCGGCGCACCGGACGGCCGATCAGGCGCGCTCCGAGAAAAGCCGTCGCAGCCAGGGCCAGCACGTCACCGAGGATGATCAGCGCAAATCCGATCTGGTTGGCCTGCGTCATCGCGGCGAAGGTGACGTCTCGTTCGACCGCGACGGATATGAGGAAGGCCGCCGGGTTAGCGCCGGGAGCCGAATACGCCACGATGTGCCGAGGGTCGTCCCGGACCACCAGCGAGGCGGCCCTGGACTCGTTTCCTTGACGGCTGAACCGGCCTTCCGCAAGCGCGGGTGTGCCCACAAGGCCTGCGCCGTCAGGGGCGCTGGCCAGAATGATGCCGTTACGGTCGGCGATGGATGCAGTAGCGCCCGGTGGCAAGGCGACACCGCCAAGCTGCTGCCCCAGCCAGGAAATGCTAAGCGCTACATCGACCACACCCGCAACCATCCCGGCCTGGTTCAAGAACGGTCTCGCCATGTGTATGGCTGCCGGCCCGGTGACATGGCCAATAGGATACGCGCCTACGACGAAGCCACCGGTTTGCAACGCGAGGCGATAAAGTCCGCGGTCGGATGCGTCGGTACTCGGGTCAAGGTGGCCAGACGCGCAGACAGGATGGCCATCACGGTCGATGACCGCGGCGGCCGTGTAGCGAGGCGACTGCCCCACGAGATTGAGCAACAGCAGTTGGCAGGCCTCGGGCACGATGGCCCGCACGGCCGGTGAAGCGCTGATCGTTTTCAGCGCCTCCTCGGCCCCTTCAACGATCCGGCGCTCTTCGGAGGCCACGAGATGAACAAGCCGCACAGCATCGTCCTCTACGACTTGCTGGCGGATACGGCGTACCTCGGTTTCGGTGTAGATTTGGAGTCCCAACGCCGGCACCAGGGCGACCGAGACGATGGCGAGCATGACAGTCAGCAGCCGCTCCGGACGCCTGATGCGACCATTGCGGGTCGAAATCGCATGCAATTGCTTTAGCACTGGTGCACTTCTTTTGATCTGTATCTATGCGATATGAGTTGGCTGCCGCCACCCTTGCGCCGAGAAAGCATAGCACATTGTTCGGGAAACGATGTGAGTTCTGTCGAGGTTTACGGCGTTTCCGCAACAACCCCAGCTGCCTCGCTGTCGAGGAGCAGAGACACAACCAGCCGCCACGCTCGACAGCAACGCAGATCATAAAGCCACGCTGTCCGGAAAGGCCGTGAGGCCTCTTATGCCTTGATAACGCAGCAGATCGTTGTGCATAAGGCCATCGGAACAGGGCGGGGACATGCACGGCATCCGCACTGCACAGGATCGGGCTTTTCTCGCTCCGAACAACCGCTGGCTGATGGACAGCGTTTAATACTTCCGAATCGACATATTTAACTCTGGGGCTTCGCGCTTAGGTGGTGCAAAAAATCCGGTGTGGATGTCACATCACATCGAATATGGGCCGAAAAGTCGCGCGGGGCAGTGGTTGAGAGCGGAGACGTCGGATTCTAACGCTCAGGTCGTGATCCGCTCGACCTTGTCGAGGGTGATCTCGTCGTCGGTGCGGTCGTAAAGCTTGGTCGTGCGTGGGCTCTCGCGCCGCCATGGCCCGGGCCTTTTCAAAGGTGCCACCAGCCTGCGGATACGCCGTGATGCCGCTCGCGCGGAAGGTGCGGCAACCCATCTTGACGAGGGCCAAGGTCGGCGGCGCGGCGCTGGACCATGCGCCAGGCTTCCAACGGACGGTTACCGGGTCGACGCCGTTTGATGCACTATGATCGTATGCTGCCTGATCGCCAACTGGATCTGTTTGGTGTCGGAGGTGTCTCCGCCCCCGTTTCCGTCGCGGCACGGTCGCCCGTGGTTGCATCCGAGCTCGACGATCCCGCCCTGATCGCCGCGATACCCGGTGCCCGGGTCAACGACTACCGGGCCTTGATCGATGAAGCCGTAAAGCGACAACCCGCGGGAGCCATTCTGGCCCTTGAGGATCTGTGCCGGCGCTTTAAGGGGTTCGGCCTGGAGCATCCAGTCCCGGAACAGACCGCCGCGGTTGAGGCAATCGCCGCCATCGGAGGACGCGACGCAGCACAGGCGGTCAGCCGGATCATGGCCGATCGAGTGGTACAAGGCCCCGGGATCGCTGCCGCGCTGCATGCAGCCGCCCGGCTAGGCTGCGCGCTGCCCGATTCGATGGTGCTGGACTTCCTGCGCCATCCGGTCCCGGACATCAGGGCTGACGCGGCGGCCTGCGCCCACCGGCATCGCCAGGACATCGCCGCCGTGCTGGCGGACCTACTCGGCGACCTCAATCGGAGTGTCGCGACCGCGGCCGCCTGCGCTCTCGGACGCATGGGCCGAGCCGAGGCGCGCCCGATGCTGCTGCGCCTGCTCGCCGAACAACCGGCGGCCGAACTCATCCAGGCTGTGTCAGGGATCGCGGACGAATCCTGCATCGTGCTGCTGGGGCGTATCGCCCGAACCATGCCCGCCCTCGCCCCCGACGCCATCGAGGTACTGCGGGACATGGACAGCGAACGGGCCGCCGCAGTGGTTGCGTCAATCGAAAGCGCAGCAGCCAACGGGTCGTGACACACTGGACCTGCTGAGGCATAGAATGTCATTATCGGCAAAATCGGAACGGAGCCCGAGGTCATTGCCGCTGTCGTGCCATTCAGCCTGATGAACTGAAGGTCCCGCCCGACCTCAAGCTCCAGCTTCTCGGTCATGAAGCCGGTATCCAGGCGCGTATGACGTCTTCAACCAGTGTAGAGCGCCGCAACCTGGCGCCGCTCAAACTGGCAGCAACCGCAAGAGACAAGCGCAGACTGAGGTTCTCGACTGCGGTTTCCTTATCCATCATGTTGCCCGCGGCGAGAGCGATCATCTCAGCGAGCCGGTCACGATCCAGGCACGACACGCGCCGGCCGATGGTGGCCAATAGGTCACGAATCAGCGCCGCAACGTCTACTGCCGAGCCCTGAAATCGGCTAACGGCGCAGGCTCCATGGTAACGGGATGAGAACATACCTGCTGATCGCTGCCTCCATCCTGGTTGGCCCGGACAGTCCCCGTGCGGAAACGACCGTCAACACCTACGCCCGCATCTCAGCGCACATCCCGGCTTGCAGGCTGCATCGAGCCCGCTCGATGCCGCTCTTCAGCGACCTCACCCGGTTCTGAACCCGGTTCGTCCATTAAGGCAATCAAGACGCCTTCCCGACAATCGTTGCCGCGACGGCGTCATCCACCGTCTCAAGCCACACGAACTTAAGCCGATCCCGTGCGCTGGGTGGAATGTCGTCGTAATCTCGCCGGTTGCGCGCAGGCAGCATCACGGTATCGATGCCGGCGCGCGCCGCGGCGATGATTTTCTCGCGAATACCGCCCACGGGCAGCACCAACCCGCGCAGGCTGATTTCTCCGGTCATGGCCGTCGTTGGCGCAATGGTCCGTTCAGTCATCAGCGACAACATGGCCATGAACATCGCAACACCCGCCGATGGGCCGTCCTTGGGTGTGGCACCCGCCGGCACGTGCACATGCACGTCGTTGCGGGCAAACAGATCGAGGTCGATCCGCAGCCCGGCCGCGCGCGTCTTCAGCAGACTCCAGGCAGCCTGCGCACTTTCCTTCATGACGTCGCCAAGCTGCCCGGTCAGGACCAGCTTGCCTGTGCCCGGCACGCGGTTCGCCTCGATGAACAGGATGTCGCCGCCAAACGGCGTCCAGGCAAGGCCAGTGGCGACGCCCGGAATCGAAGCATGCTGTGCCACATCAGAATCGAAACGACGCACGCCAAGGATAGCGGAGACACCATCAGCATCGATATTAACATGTCCGGTTTTTCCTTCGGCCACGCCGACCGCAACATTGCGGAACAACGCCCCGATTTCTCGCTCGAGGTTGCGTACTCCCGCTTCGCGCGTGTACCCGTCGATGATCAGATTCAGCGCCGTATCGTCGATGTTAACCGCACCGTCCGAAAGTCCCTTCTGTTCAAGTTGCCTCGGGATGAGATGCCCGCGAGAGATGGCGACCTTTTCCTCGGCGGTGTAGCCCGACAGGCGAACGACCTCCATGCGGTCACGCAACGGGCCCGGAATCGCATCCAGATCGTTTGCCGTGGCGATGAAGAGCACCCGGCTCAGGTCGAACGGCACGCCGAGATAGGCATCCCGGAATGTGCTGTTCTGCTCGGGATCGAGCACTTCCAGCAGGGCCGATGACGGGTCGCCCTGGCCGCCGCCCCTGCCGAGCTTGTCAATCTCGTCGAGCATCATCACGCAATTCCGCTCACCCGCCCGCCGGATGCCCTGGATGATGTTGCCGGGCATCGCGCCGACATAGGTGCGCCGGTGTCCGCGGATTTCAGCCTCGTCATGCACCCCACCCAGGCTGACACGGATCAGCTTTCGGCCGATGGCGCGGGCGATGGACTGGCCGAGCGACGTCTTGCCGACACCGGGCGGCCCGACGAAGCACAGGATCGGGGCCTTGCCGCCGGGGTTAAGCTTACGGACCGCCAGGAATTCGAGAATGCGGCGCTTGATTTTCTCCAGACCGAAATGGTCCTCGTCGAGCACCCGGCGCGCAGTGGCTATGTCGATCGGTGTTTCGTCGGCTATCCGCCACGGCAATTCGGCCATCGACTCCAGGTATGTACGGACCATCCCACCTTCCGCCGCACCCTCAGGCATGCGTTCCAGTCGTCGCATTTCACGCTTGACCTGGACGTCCACCTCGGGCGGCATTCCGGCCTGCTCCAATTTGAGCTTCAGGTCATCGATTTCCGGTGCCGTATCGTCGCCTTCGTGGAGTTCCTTCCGGATCGCCTTGAGTTGCTCGCGCAGCATGAATTCCCGCTGACGAACACCCATCGCTTCGCGGGTCTGCTGGCCGATGTCGTGCGACAGCTTGAGGACCTGATGGCGATACGCCAGGCGCGAAATCACCAGGTCGAGCCGAGGGAGCAGCGCGATTGTTTCCAGGATTTCCTGTTTCTCGCCGGGCGTCAGGTCCAGAAGCCCGGTGACGAAATCAGCGAGCGGTCCCGGCTGCTCGGCCGACCGTATGGTTGCGGCCAGCTCCGGGGGTGCTTGCTCAATCAGTGCGAGAATTTCCAGGCTGCGCTCGCGCAACTGGTGGAAACGCGCGTCGATTTCCGGGCTACGCTCAATGGGTTCGTCAACCCGCTGGACCTTGACGGCCGGGGTCTCCGGCGTGGCAAGAACCGCTTCGATCCGCAGCCTTCCCAAAGCTTGCAAGATGGCGTTATGCGAGCCGTCGCGACCGGTAAAGTAGCGCAGCAGGCGCGCTTCCGTGCCAATCTCATGGAGATCGCTTTGTCCCGGGGCATCGCAAAACGGTTCACGTTGCAGGACAACGGCAACGGTCTGCTCAAGACGAGCAGCTTCCTGGAGCGCTGCGGCGGCAGAGGCGCTGCCAATGCTCAGGGGCATCACGATCCCGGGCATCAGGACGATATCCTGAACTGAAACGAGAATCAGATTGTCGTCGAGAACGGTTGTTTCGGGGGAGGCGTCCGTGACCACGTCCATCAATCGAGCCTTTGAAGTGTCAGTAGCAGGCAGCCATCAACGTGGTCCTGGCCTGCAAGACGATAGGATCCGGGCGGCAACGGCAGCTTCCGTTCGAATTGGCCATGTGGCAATTCAATCTGGTGTACAAGCGCAGACCGTCGCATGCGTGGCCATCGCCGCGTTCCCCGGACCGAGAACGACCCGGAAGCAATGACAACCTGGATGTCTTCTTGTCTGACGCCCGGGAGCGCCACGATCACCAGCACCCCGGCCTCGGTCTCCAAAACGTCCATCGGTGGTTCCCAGCCGACGACCGCCGATGGAAATGCGCGGCCGGCAACAGGATTTGCCCGCGGCATTGTTGCCATCATCTGCACCCACATCGCATCGGCAATCGATCTCGGCATCGGTTTCCCTTCGATATTGCGCAGGCCGGGCGCATTTCCGGCGGCTTCGTTTCCGTGAAGGCCGTAGAATCTGAAAAGTCGATTGATATTGTAGCAACAAACGAAAAGGGCGGCGGCGCCTTGCAGCGCCGCCAAGTTAGATGGGGAGAAACATCTCGACTATACGCGGACTTTCGGCTTTGACGGCACCCTCGGAAACTACTCAGGTGGCGGCTGGGGTGGTAGTGTAAAGTATCAACATAATTCTAAATTACAATAAACAAACCCCTTCCCTTCGTCGTTCAACGTCGACTGTCCAGAGCGCAGCTGGAATGCAATGTAACCGGCGATACCCACCCAAAAACTTGTTGAACAGGTGACAGTCAATTTCCTAACGGCGTACGTTACGGATCAGTATTCGCCGTATATGCGACTCCCGTTACGGCAAGTTCGGAAATGCACAACCCATAAGTGCGCTCACGATCAGTTTACACGGGAACCAGAATGCGCTCTATCGCTCCCGCGCATAGTGGTAGAGAGCATTGTCGTGCTTTCGTCAGGACGTTTCGTAAATGGTGGAGGACTTCCCCGGAGATTACCATGAGTCAAAAATGCCTTCTCCTAGTGGAGGATGAATCCGACTTGCGACTTATGATGGCGGACAGCCTTTTGAATGCCGGATTTGCAGTCGTTGAGGCAGAAAACGGCGACCAGGCCGTCAAGATCCTGGCACAGCATCCCCGGATTGATTTGCTGGTTACCGACATTGACATCCCCGGGCGATGCGACGGCAACGCCGTGGCCATCAGCGCCAAGGCTTGGCACTTTGGTCTGCCGGTCGTTTACGCCAGTGGCAGTCCGCAAAGGCTCGCCAACACCTTGGGGCCTTCCGATGCGTTCCTGCAAAAACCGTTTCGGCACTCCGAGATGATTGCAGTCGTCGTTCGCCTTTTGGCTGCGACCGAGGCGCCGCGCCCCGGAGCTCTGCCCGACAATCCCGGGCCAGTGCCAGCCAATATCATATGCTGACCGGCAGCCTTGATGGCTAACCACGGATGTCCGATGCCGACATTCGATGACAGTCATCTGAGGCAACTCCGAAAGCTGCCGATTGGTGCTTCAGCCAGGTGACCCGCGGTATCCACGTATACCGTTAAGCCGGTCGCCAAGTCTGGCCTCAAGGTCTCGCCGCTCCAGACGGAGGTTCTCGAGTTCGAGAATGTTCTCAGCGGTGTCCTCAGTATCGGCCGCATCCTGCTCGCCGTGCAGTTCCGTCATTCGATCCACGATTGCCTCGAATCGTTCAATGGACATCGCGAGCTTCCTTTTCAGCGTAGCAGGCAATGATATGCTGCCAGCGGCGGAGCCTGCTTGCTCCGACCCCTAACACCATGCGCCGGGTTTTGGCACAAGGGTGCATTCCGCTGAGCGAGACCCCCCTTTCAGACTTTGCCACCCGATCCGAGGGGCACGCCGCCGGGATTGCAATTTCAGGTCCATAGGATCGGCCATCCGTGGCCAATCGACGTTGAGAGCATTGCCCCTGAGTAGTTTCCGACCCTGGTGTCACGGGCTCACAGCGACTAGGGACCGTGACTAATGTTCGTCGATCCGATCTCAATCAGACACGACCAGGCTCACTTGGGCGACGAATCAATCTGATGGTTGGGGACTTAGATGCGAGTTTCGAAATTAAATCCGAGGCATCGGGCGATGCCAGAAGCACGGGTGATAGTGGTCATAGCGACTGCGATAGGAACGATAGTCCTTCTGCACGCAACCCTCGCGACCACAGCGTCGGCGGAAGCTGTCCTGCAAAAGCCGACCACGGCGGTAGAGGCCTCAGATCGAGTTCTCTTCTGTATCGAAAAGGCGGAGCAGCCATCTGAAACCATTGCACTATCGAGGTTTCAAGCGAGCCGTTCGGGGCGCTCGCAAACCGCTATCGTGCGCATGTCCGGGTGGGCGACCTTGCCCGGTAAGGGCACTCCCGACACGTTACTGGCGGCTAAATGTTCTTCCGAACTACGCAAACTGGCAGAGGAATGGCGTTTTCCGGGAGCCGCTCAGTCGGCGGCGTTTGCCCAAAGCCCCAGTGCCATACATCAAATATGGAGGCACGATTCGGCGCGCTAGCGCTATGTCGGTTGCACTGGCACCTGCGGATCGATCGGCTAATCCCCGGTCCGTATATTCCGCACGGCACGGCAATGAATCAGGTATGCGCATATTGAGAGACGCGAAGTCTGCAACAACCACCTCAGAGAGAAACTACAGTGATTGACAAAACGATTACATCCGATGACACAAAGCTGATGGAAGGAGCAGCCAGCCTTGACGGTCCGGTCGTGCCGCCTGCGCCGGAATTAAACAATGCCAACGAGTATCCAGCCTACTGGCAGGCAAGATCGTCGTTCTTTCCAGGCGGCTCGTGGAAATAACGGGAACAGTTATCGGGCAGGTGACGAGTAGCGAGCGGAAATTTTCCTCGCGCCATCGCCGGCGCGTTTTGCGCATGCCCGGGCTGACCGTGCCAGCGCGTAGTATTAAGGACATCGGGATGAGCGAGACAGACTTGACCACGCACGAGGAAGCCATCCGCCTGAAGGCGCGGCAGTTTTTCACCGGCGAGACATGCTCGAACGGGCATACAGCCGCACGTCGCACGAGCGACGGTCAATGCACGGAATGCATCCTGGAGACTAAAGCAAGATGTCGTATGGAGATGAGAGCATTTTTACGCTGAATGAAATTGTCGTCGGAACGGAAGTAGTTGGCACCCTTTGTGGGGGCGGAAACTATTGCCCCCCGTGTGTGGAGCGGCCTGAGTAATTTCCGAACCTTGGGGCGGCGATCGTTCCGGGCGTAGGTTGCCGGTGCACGCACGAGTTGAGGAAGGGGATCGCCATGACCGCCAGTCAATCCGCAGCAGGGCACCATGCTTCTGCTGCGACACATCATGGACACGCGGCTCAGTTTCATCGGGAGGCGTCCCGGCACTACCAAATCGGGAAGGATTATGCCCACGCGGCGCATCAGGCGCTGTCTGCCCATGGTCACGCTCTTCGCGCACTGGAGCACGGGCAGGCGGCGAGCGCGCTTTATGCGTCACATGATGGCAGTCCGTTGCCGAGTTATCTGGGTCGAGCCTCTGAACATTCCGCCTCAACCGCCGTTGCGGCTCCTGCGGATCTGACCGGATGGGCGCTTCATCTTGTCGCAGCCGAGCATCACGAAGCCGCCGCACGGCATCACGAGAAGGCTGCGCAACATTCTGAGGCGGAGCACTATGTCAGAGCCGCCCATCAGACCAACAATGCACTTGACCATGGAAAACATGCTCTCTTTCATGACAACCGGGCGGCCATGCACCACATGGAGCACTACGGGTGTCATCCTTCGGTGGAACTGGTATGAACGCGGAAGCCTTCCGGCTGCAGGCTCAATTTCCGACGCCGTCGAAATGCACCAGGATATTCGTGGGGGCCATTCTTGCGTCCCAATCTAATCAGGACGTTCAGGGACGCGAGGTTGGTTGCAATCTGTTCGCCGAGCGGGCGGTATCCGCGTCCGGTTCCGAAACTGGTGCTGGACCATATGCGGTCCACCAAGGTGATTACGGCTAGGCGCGGCCGGCTCAGACCCAAAGGCCTCAGGGGGCCTTAGGGTCTAAGTGTCCGGCCGAGAACTTTTCGAGTCTTTAGAGTCGGTTAGCGGAGGGGGCTTGAACCCATTGAATCTTCTGTGATTCGCTGGCCCGCGTCGATTCGCGGGGTGGAGGATGTGGAAGGAAGATAACCGGCAACGCTACAA
>NZ_CAJATU010000021.1 GCF_903944925.1 uncultured Rhodopila sp.
CGACGATGAGGCTGAGCAGGATGCCGCCGTCGGGGTCTTCGGGGAGGGTGGTGGTGGGGTGTGTCATGCCGCCCGGCCTGTGGTTGGGTTCGGCGGCGGTTCTACCTTGAGTTGTGGGGCAGAGTCAAGATTTCTTTCCTATAACGGCGCAAGCACTCCCCCGAAATCGGGAGCAGCCGCCAGCCGCCGCGGATCACGCGCCGACTTCGTCCAACCCCGGGAAGATCAAAAGCGTCCTGCCAACCGTCCGCATCGTGTCGTCATCAATGTGGCCAAAGATGCCGCCGACCTTGGCTCGCGGAAGGGAAACCGACCGGTCGAATCATCTGAGTATAACGCAGTTACATATAGGCCTCAACGGAAGCTGCGCGTTCGGTGAGCGGTTCAGGCGGTCCGGTAGAACAGCACCCGGCCGGCCGGCACAATCTGGCCCATGAAGTCGAAATCACGGATGTTGCGAGTCAGTACCGTGTATCCCCGCTCCAATGCATGCAGGTAGATCGTGGCGTGGTTCAGCGCCGCGACCTCTTGCCCGGGCTGGAAACCGCCAAGCCGAAACACCAGCCCCGATATGATGCCGGCCTCCAGAAGCACGCCCGCACTGACACCGTCGTCGAGGCGATGGCGCGGGATGTCCCCGATCATCCCGGCGAGCTCGTCGAGATGTTCGCGCGTGCGCGGGTGCCGCGGGTCGAGGCGGCCGAAACTGTGCGACAACTCGCCCAAAACGACCGATAGGTGCATCAGACTCCGTGCCCGCAACAGACTCTCCACCCGCGGCGGCAGGCTTCCCTCCAGGCCGTCGATGTAGACGCAGGAATCGAGCAACAACGGCGCCCCAATCAACGAGGCGCCGTCTACAAAGTGCAGATCGGCGTCATCTCGGCGTAATAACGACCCCGCGAACCGCTCCGGCCTGATGCGGCGTAGCGAACGCGCAAGGTCAACCCGCAAACAGTGTCCCCTTCGGGATACGGCCCTTCCGCGCAAGCAGCCGATCGCCGAAATCGTCCTCCAGCGCGACCTTGATCAAGGCATAGGTGAGCAGGTCGGTGTTCTCGGTGATGCCGCTGACTCGCTTGGCCTCATTGATCAGGGCGTCGGAAAAGCGGCCCCCGAGCTGGCGGTCCTTGGAACCGAGCAGGCCACGTTCTTGAGCGGCCCGGATGCTCGCGGCTCGGCGTCCGAATGCCGTCTCCTCCTCAACGTCACCCATGCGAACCTCCACTGGCATCGCGCAGATAACAAAATAGCGCTTTTGTTAAACGCCGTCAAGCCGTGCCAGCGTCACCTTCCGCCATGTGCGCCTCCGCCAACTCCCCCAAACTGCCGAACCGGAAATCCCACCGCACATCCCCAACCACCGGCGCCGTCGCTCCGCCGCCACCGCGCCGGTCGATCCAGGCCGAGGCAAGGTTGAGCGCATTGGCCGGGACATGGTCGTGGAACAGGCTCTGCGCCACATGCAGCACCTGCTCCGGCGCGACCCCCCGCTCCCGCAACCGCTCCAGCAAGTAACGAAAATTCCGCACATCCGGCTTATAGGATCCGATATCCTGCGCCGTGTACACCGCATCGAACGCCACCCCCAGCCAGGGCTGGGTCGCCGCGAACCCGGCGCGATCGACGTTCGACAGCACCACCAGCCGGAAGTGCTGCTTCAGATACTCCAACGCCTGCGCCGTATCCGGAAACGCCGGCCAATCGCCAATCGATGCCCCGAACGCCGCATCCTCCGCCGCGTCCGCCGCCACATCCCATTCCGCCGCGAGCTGGCCATGCACCGCCGCCAGCACCTCCGGATACGCCATGTCCGGAGTCTTTTCCTGCTGCCGAGACTCCAGCCGGGCAAACGCGGCCAGCGCATCCTCCCGCGTCAGCTCGACACTCACCCGCGCCAGACCCATTCCGGCCGCCGCACCAACCCGTGCCCGCAGCGGCTCCAAAGCCGACCAGATCCCGCTCTCCCAGTCGATCAGGGTGCCGTAGCAGTCGAAGCTCAGCACGGAGAAATCCGACAGCTTCACGGCAGCCGCGCCCAATCCCCCGCCGCGGCGCTCGCCCGCAGCCAGGACCGCACGCCCTCGGGGTCGCCGAACACCTCGTCCACGCGATACCCGGCTCCGCCGCGCTTCCGCGCCTCGCGCATCCCGTCCTCGTCGGTGACGTCGTCGCCGATGAATACCGGCAGCCGCCCGGCAAACGGAGCCTGCTGCATCAGCGCGACCACCGCCCCGCCCTTGTCGGCGCCGAGCGGCCGGACCTCCCACAGCTTGTGCGCCGGATGCAGGTCGAACCCCGGCACCCGCGCCAGCATCGTCTTCAATGCGCCATGAAACACCGTTCCGGCCGGTTCGGCCGCCTGCCGGTAGTGCAGCGCGAAGCCGCGCGCCTTCCGCTCCAGCAACGCGCCCGGAAACGACGCCACCAGCTTCTCCGCCTCGTCCAGCCAGTCCGAAGGCGGAGACGGCAGATCCGGCCGTTCGACCGGAGCGTCCGGGCGACGGCGCACCGCCCCGCCATGCTCGCCCGCCACCGCGCCCGGCGCATCCCCCAACAGACGATCGACCGTCTCGATCGGCCGCCCGGTGACGATCGCCAGGGCGCCGCCGAGGCCGTCGCGCAACCGCGCCAGGACCGAGGGCAAATCCGGCTGCACCACCACTGCATCGGGCGTCGCCGCCAACTCGATCAGCGTCCCATCCATGTCCAGCATCAGCGCAGTGCGGGCAAAGGGGGGCAGCGCGTCCATCGAGGCTAGGTGCAGCCGGCGACGCGGATGTCGTAGATCGGGTGCTCCATCATCGACACCGCCGGTTCATGCCAGAGCAGCCAGCCATTGAACGGCGGCGAGTCCGGGTGGCTGTCCGTCACATCCAGATAAGCCGCCGCATCGGCCGGCTGGTCGGGTGGCCGCACCACGCAGGCCTTCACCGTGATGGTCAGGGAGCCGAACGTCGCCGATTGCCCCACCCGCACGGTCATCGCCGTCGCCTGGGCATTCACCTTGTCCAGCGCCTGGAGTTTTGCACCGCCCGCCGGCACCCACACATTGGCCCGCTGCAGAGGCGTCATGTCCGGCGCCGGCGGCGTCGGCAGAGTCTGCTGCACCGGCGCGTTATCGCCGGACGGCACTTCCTCTACCGGCATCCCGTCCTGTGCCGGCGCCTGTCCGTTGTACTGCCACTGCTTCTGCAGCGGCGGCAAACCCTGCTGCTCCTGGAGCGGCGGATTCTGCGCCAGCGCAGAGACCGACAGCAGCGCGCCCGCCGCAGCCAGCCATGCGCCCTTCATCGCGGCGCCCGCCCGGGGGAAACCAGCCCGGTCACGACATCCGCCAGGATCGCCCGCATCGCCTGCTCCTCCACGCCCATCAGCACCGCGTCCTCGAACGCATCCTGCAGCACCTGCGCGACCTCCGCGTAGTTTTCCGCCAGCATCTTCAACTTCTCCCGGCAGCCGACAGCGTTGCCATCCAGTCCCGGCCAATGGACGGGGGGCGGCGGGATCACTTCGGCGCGCCGTCCGCCGGCTTGCCGTCGGCACCGGATTTGGCGCTGTTCAGGGTGGTGACGCTGAAGATGAACTTGCCCAGCAACTGCTCCAGGCTGACGGAGGACTGGGTGATGCTGATCGACTGGCCCGGCTTCAGGTCCGTCTCGTCGCCGCCCGGCGAGAGGTTGATGTATTTGCCGCCCAGCAGGCTCTCACTGGTGATCTCCGCCGCCGTGTCCTTCGGCAGTTCGATCCCATCGCGCACGTTCAGGGTGACGATCGCCTGGAACGTCTTCGGGTCGATCACGGCATTGGTGACACTGCCGACCTTGACGCCGGCAATGCGCACGTCGCCGCCGACGTTCAGGCCGTCGATGTGATCGAAACTGGCGGTGAGAGGATAGCCCGCGGAAACGCTGCGTCCCGAATGCAGGATCGCATACGCCAGGAACCCGAGGGCCACGGCCAGCACTGCCGCGCCAGCCACGGTTTCCGCCACGCCATGACGACCCATTGCGGTGCTAGCTCGGCGTCCAGGCTTCGTAATCGCCCGTGGCGCGAGCGCGGTGTCCACCCTCGTAGTCATGCCCGGGCGGCCGGTAGCCGAGCGGAGTGCCGGTCAGGTTGGCCAGATGCGGCTTCTGCCACGGCTTGCGGCCGGTTTCCGGCAACGGCTTGTCGGTGGTGTAATGCAACCAAGAATGCCACTCCGGCGGGACGACGCTGGCTTCCACCGCGCCGCGATACAGCACCCAGCGCCGCTTGCGCGGGCTGCCGCGCCGCAGGCGCCGTTCCTCGTAATAGCGGTTGCCCGCGGCATCCGCGCCGATTTTGCGGCCGTGGAGTTTGGTGAATAGCCATGTGCCGATATTCATGTCGCGTCATATACGCAGCGCCCGTGGTTTGGTCCAGCATCCGATAACAAGACCTCGCGGCGGGGCGGTTGCCAGGGGGGATCGCCGGGGCGTCCCCACAAAAACAAGTTATCCCCAACATTTTGCGGTTCGCTGCGCCGGGTCACACAAAATACGCTATCCGCCCGGTTCGTTCCCGGTTTAGCTTCACGGCTATGAAGACCCATCGGACCTCTCTCCACCGAACATGGCATGGCGTGCGGATGCGGCGGACGGAAGGCGCGGCGGATCCGGATGCCGCGCCGCGGCCGATTACGCTGCCGTTTTCCTGGGACGACTCGGCCGCCGCCGCGTTGGCGGCGCTGGCTCCCGGCGGCGGGCCGGTGACCCTGGCGGTCGCGGCGCAGGCCTGGATCGACCCGATCGCCGCCGCCGCTTTGGCGGCCGGGCTGGACACGCCGCTGGCGGACCGCCTGCACCGGCTGCTGCTGCTGCGCCGGGGTGCGCCGACAGAGGCGGTGTGGCGCGGCGAAGCCGGCGAGGCCCCCGGCTTCGTGCTGAACCTGCCGGCTTTCCTCGACAGCGACGGGATGCTCGATGTCGCCGGCTTCGCGGAAGCCGTGGAAACCGCGGTCATCGCGCTGAGCTTCGCCGCGCCGCAGGTGCGCGACATCGATATCGGCATGGCGGACCTTGCCGGGTTGCTGGCGCAGCTCGGCATCGACTACGCGTCGGACGCCGCCCGCGACACGGCGCGCGGCCTGGCGGCGATGCTGCGCGGCCGGGCTGATACCACCTCCGGCCGTCTGGCACGGCTGGGCGGCCCGGTGCGGCCGGCGCATTTCGACTGGCCGACGCCGCCCGTACAGACTCCCGTGCGGGGCCTGGCGGAAGCGGCGCGCGCCGCCCGCCAGGACGCCGCCGCGGTCGAGGGGCTGCGTCACCGCGCCACCACCGCCATCGGCCGCCCCGGCCTGGCCGAGGCGCTGCTCGGTTGCGAAACCGGCGGCATCGCCCCGGCTTTCTCGCCCATCGGCCATACCGGCGGGCTGACCAAGGCGGCGCGGGCCTGGCTGGCGGTGAGTGGCATAACCGGAGAGGAGGCGCTGGCAACGGCGCTGAGCGGGGGCCAGCCGATACCGGTATACGGCGTGGTGCCGCACGCCGCGATGCATGATGCGGTCGCGCCGTTCGTGCATGCCATGCCGCCGCGCCCGGTGGCGCTGCCGGTGAAGGCGGGGGCGGCACGGCGGCGGGAGCTGCCCGGACGGCGCAGCGGCTACACCCAGAAAGCCTCCGTCGGCGGCCATAAGCTGTTCGTGCGCACCGGCGAGTACGACGACGGTTCGCTGGGCGAGGTCGTCATCGCCCTGCACAAGGAGGGCGCGGCGTTCCGCGGCCTGATGGACAATTTTGCCCTCGCGGTCAGCCTTGGGCTGCAGCACGGCGTGCCGCTGGAGCGCTTCGTCGAGGCGTTCACCTTCACCCGCTTCGGCCCGGCCGGCGCGGTGGAGGGCGATCCGGCTGTCGGCGCGGCGACCTCGCTGCTGGACTATGCGTTCCGGCATCTGGCGGCGAATTACCTCGGTCGGCACGACATCCCGGAGGCCGAGATCGAGGAGGCCGACACGGTGGGGCATGGCGCGCGCGACGAATCGCCGCTGTTGCCGCTGGACCTGCCGGATGAGGCGTCGCCAAGGGCACGCCGGCGCGGGTTGCGGGTGGTGGGGCGGTAGTCAAAGCCGCAACCCATCGCGCGCCGTATCAGTCGCTTCGGTTCGAGTGCTCGGAGAAGGCCTGCGTGCGCCACGCGGTAGCGCAATAACCGTGGGCGTGCCGCTCCCTCCCGACCGGTCGGCAGCCGGTGGCCGGTATCACATTGGCAACAATGAGATGAATCTTTCCTTCCCACCGGCAAATGGGGAAAACCGACCCCCGGAGAGAGATTTTTTACAAAATCCTACTTAATTCCTGCCCCACCCTTGCAGTTTGCGCAAAAATATCCTCCTTACCTCCTCTTTCGCACAGTTCGCGCTTTCCAAGGTCCCCCGTCTCGATGGCTCTCCCCGGTCTTGTCAGCTTCCGATTTCATCCCGTCCCGGTCCGCTGCACCGGCGGAGCCGCGGCGCCTTCCCGCGTTCGGGGCTGAAGAAACGCCATGCCCCCCGCTTTCCTGCTGCCCAGCACCGCTCCGTTCGCCGAGGAGCAAATCGCCGCGCTGAACCGCGTGATCTCCGTCACCACGCCGGAGCAGCGCGCCTGGCTGTCCGGCTACCTCGCAGGCTTGCAGGCGGCCGCCGGCGGACAAACTGCCACCCCGGCCGCACCGCCGGCGAAGCGGGCGCCACTGACCATCCTGTTCGGCACAGAGTCCGGCAACTCCGAAGCGCTGGCCGGCCAGGCCCGCAAGGTCGCCGCCAGGCTGGGGTTCGCGCCGAAGGTCGTGGACATGGCGGATTTCACCCCGGCACAGGCTGCGGCAACCGAGAACCTGCTGGTCATCGCCGCCACCTGGGGCGAAGGCGACCCGCCGCAGCGCGCCGTCGATTTCTACGAAGCGCTGATGGCCGAGGACGCGCCACGCTTCGAGAAAACCCGCTTCGCCGTGCTGGCCCTGGGCGACAATGCCTATGCCAGGTTCTGCGAAACCGGCCGCCGCATCGATGAGCGTCTGGCCGCCCTCGGGGGCGCCCGCATCACCGACCGGATCGAGTGCGACGTGGATTTCGAGACGGCCGCCAATGGCTGGATCGATTCCACACTGGAGCGGCTGAACGCCGAGGTCGGCATCAAGGAAGCCGGCGCCTCCGTCATCCATGTCGATTTCGCCCGCCCGGGCGGCGACGCGCCGACACGCGCGCGGCCGTTCGAAGCGGAGATCACCGAGCATGTGCGGCTGTCCGGCAGCCGATCGACATCGGACACCTGGCACGTGGCGGTGTCGCTGGAGGGGGCGGGCATTGCGTACGAGCCCGGCGATTCGCTGGGCGTGGTGCCGTCGAACGATCCGGTGCTGGCCGATGCGGTGCTGAAGGCGGCCGGTCTCGCCGGCAACGACACGTTGCGCGGGGCGTTGCTCGATCGCCTGGACATCACCACGCTGACGGCGAAGCAGGTGGAGGATTTCGCGCGGGAAACCGGGGCGGCGGCGCTGCCGGCGGACTGGGCCGCGGGGCGGCAGATCATCGATCTGCTGGAAACCGCGCCCGGCCGGTTGTCGGCGGAACAGTTGACGGCGCTGCTGCGTCCCCTGCCCCCGCGGTATTACTCGATCGCCTCCAGCCGCAAGGCGGTGCCCGACGAGGCGCATCTGTTGGTGGCGGGGCTGCGCTATACCTCGCATGGGCGGGAGCGGGCCGGCGTCGCCTCGATCGACATCACCGCGCGCCATCGTGCGGGCGATCGGCTGAAGGTGTTCCTGCGCTCCAACCCGCATTTCCGTTTGCCCTCGGACAATGAGCGGCCGGTGATCATGATCGGCCCGGGCACCGGGGTGGCGCCGTTCCGGGCCTTCCTGCAGGAGCGCGAGGCGATTGGCGCGGGCGGGCGCAACTGGCTGGTGTTCGGGCATCGCAACTATACCCACGACTTCCTGTATCAGTTGGAATTGCAGGATTGGCTCAAGAGCGGGCTGCTGACCCGGCTGGATGTGGCGTTCTCCCGCGATCAGCCGGAGAAGCGTTACGTGCAGGATTCGTTGTGGGACGTGCGGCATGATCTTTACGCCTGGTTGCGCGACGGCGCGGCGCTTTACGTCTGCGGCGATGCCAATGCGATGGCGAAGGATGTCCATGCGGTGCTGCTGCGGATTTTAGCGGATCAGGGCAAGCAGGATGAGGCCGGGGCGAAGGCGGAACTGGACGCGATCCGCCGCGACGGCCGTTACTTGCGCGATGTGTATTAGGGGGCGGGCATGAGCGGGACATCCCTGCGTATGAGGGTCGGGGCGCACCGATCCCTCAGCGTCATGGTGGCCGCAGGGCCACCATCCACGCCTTGCTGTGGCGGGGTAAACGAAGGCGTGGATGACGGGCCCTTCGGCCATCGCCGAGGGCATGCTGTGCCCGCCGGGACGTTGTAGGGACAGCGGGACATGGACATCGAACGGCCGCTCTCACCCAATGAGCGCATCAAGGAAAACAGCAACTTCCTGCGCGGCGGCATCGCCGAGGGACTGTGTCACGTTGAAACCGGCGCGCTGTCGGACGACGACGGGCAGTTGACGAAATTCCACGGCTTCTACCAGCAGGACGACCGCGATCTGCGGCCCGAACGCGGCAAGCAGCGGATGGAAAAGGCCTTCAGCTTCATGGTCCGGATGCGCATTCCGGGCGGCATCGTGACGCCTTCGCAGTGGCTGGCGATCGAGACGCTGGCAAAGGAACGTGCCAACGGCACGATCCGGCTGACCACGCGGGAGACGGTGCAGTTCCACGGCATCCTGAAAGGCAACCTGCGCCCGCTGATGCAGGGGCTGAACGCGGTGACGCTGGACACCATCGCGGCCTGCGGCGACGTGAACCGCAACGTCATCGCGACGGTGGCGCCATGGCAGCGCGATCATTACGCGGCAATCAGCGCCCTGGCGCGCGGCCTTTCCGAACACCTGCTGCCGAAAACCCGTGCCTGGCATGAGATCTGGCTGGGCGAGAAACGGATTTCCGGCAGCGTCGAAGAAGAGCCGATCTACGGGCCGACGTATCTGCCGCGAAAGTTCAAGATTGCGGTGGCGTTGCCGCCGCATAATGATGTCGATGTGTTCGCGCACGATCTCGGCTTCATCGCGATCGTGCAACGCGGGCGAATCGCCGGCTACAACGTGACCATCGGCGGCGGCATGGGCATGACCCATGGCGAGCCGGAAACCTATCCGCGCACAGCCGATGTCATCGGCTTCTGCAAGCCGCAGGATGCAATCGACGTCGCGGAAAAAGTCCTGACCGTGCAGCGCGACTATGGCGACCGTTCGAACCGCAAGCATGCGCGGCTGAAATACACCGTCGATACGCTCGGCCTGGATCGGTTTGTGGCGCTGGTGCAGGAGCGGCTGGCGGTGAAGCTGACGGCGGCCAAGCCGTTCGCGTTCAACTCGACCGGCGATCGCTTGGGCTGGGCGCAGGAGGAAGACGGCACCTCGCATTTCACGCTGTTCGTCGAAAACGGCCGGATCAAGGGCCGGATGCTGGAGGGCCTGCATCAGATCGCCAGTCTGGGCGTCGGCCGGTTCATCATGACGGCGAACCAGAACCTCGTGCTGGCGGACATCCCGCAAGACAAGCGGAAGGCGGTGCAGAACCTGCTGACCGAGCATGGCCTCGACATCACGTTCAGCGGGCTGCGGGGCAGTGCCATGGCCTGCGTGGCGCTGCCGACATGCGGGCTGGCGTTGGCGGAGAGCGAACGTTACTTGCCGGATCTGGTGACGCGGCTTCAGGACGAACTGGAACGCTTCGGCCTGCGCGAGGACGCGATCACCATCCGCATGACCGGCTGCCCGAACGGCTGCGCCCGCCCCTACATCTCGGAAATCGGTTTGGTCGGCCGGGGTCCGGGGGTTTACAACCTGTATCTCGGCGGCGCGCATGAAGGCGTGCGGCTGAACAAGCTGCACCGGCGCGATGTCAACGGCGACAAGATCGTCGCGATTTTGTCGCCGCTGTTCGAGGCTTACGCGAAGACGCGCAAAAGCAACGAGCGCTTCGGCGACTTCGTCATCCGCACCGGCGTCGTGGCCGAAACGACCGCCGGCGTGAACTTTCATGAAAACCTGTCCGCTGACGTAGGAAACTGAGCGATGCGCGCTGTCCATGCCCTGTCCGGCTTTTCTCGCCCCTCCAACAGGCAGCAATGGCTGCCGGGCCTGCCGCATGTCGCGGCGGGTTTGGCGACGTATTTCGCGTTCGGCGGCCAGGCCTGCATCACCGGCCTGCTGCTGGCGACACTGGCGAGTTTCATCGTTTACCTGCCGGTGACGGCACTGGCGTTGAACGGCGGCCGGGCGATTGCCGAGGACGCCCCTGCACCGGCACTGACGGTGCGGGCGCAGGTCGTGCTGCTGGGGCTTTGGACGCTGACGGCTTGGGTCGGGGCGGCGCTGGCAGGCTAGGTATCCCACCGGCGACCCGCAGCGGTCAGCGAACCGGCTTGACCATGTAGACGCGCCTTAGTCCCTTTTCTTCGACCCTATGCGTCTCGGAATAGCCGATCCGGGTGTAGAGTTCGATGTTCTCCGTCATGGCCTCGTTGGTATAGAGCCTGATGGACTGGTATCCTGCATTCACTGCGGCGCGCTCGGCGAACTCAAGCAGCTTCCGGCCCAGCCCCAAACCTTGCGCCGCAGGGGAAACCGCCACGTTGTCCAGAAGCATGGCGTCGTCTTGCGGTATCAGCACGAGAACGCCGCGCACAACGCCATCGTCCTCGACGACGTGCACGCGACCTTCCCGGATAAGCCGGTTGTAATCGTCGAGCATCGGTCCCGGCTCTCGCCCGATGCGAGGCACGTAGTGGCAGTAGGCTGATCGAACGACGTCTTCGACAGCGCCGAGATCATCGCTGGTGGCCGCTCGCAGCTCCTTGGTCATCGGCACTTCACGCCAAATGCGTCGCTACCGTGCATAGCCTTCATTGCTCGCTGCGTCCGGCACCCAGCGGCCGACCGGACGGCCCGATGCTTCATCAACGGACCACTGCAGTACGAGAACCGGACGCCGGGGCGCTGCGGCCGGTTGATCCAGGACCCGGGCGATCCGGCGCAGGCGGTCGGGGGCAAGCAGTTCGGTCATGGGTCCGTCTCCTGTTTGGGGTGTCCGCAGGAAACCGGATCGCCGGCTCGCCGGATGTGACGAACGTCACACAACCGCCATATTTTGCAGCGGCGCGCGCTCTACCGGAACCCCATCCGCAGCGCGCCGTCCAAACGGATCGTCTCTCCGTTCAGATACGGATTCTCGATGATCTGCCGGGCCAGCAACGCATATTCGTCCGGTTCGCCCAGCCGCGGCGGATTGGGCACGCTGGCGGCGAGGCTGGCGCGGATATTGTCCGCCAGGCGGCCGAGCATCGGCGTGTCCATGATGCCCGGCGCGATGGTGCAGACGCGGATAGCGCGGCTGGCGAGGTCGCGGGCGGTGCAGATCGTCAGCCCGATGACCCCGGCCTTGCTGGCGGCATAGGGCGCCTGGCCGACCTGCCCTTCGTAGCCGGCGACGGAGGCGGTCAGAATGCAGACGCCGCGCTCGCCGAACACCGGCTCGGTCTTCGCCATGGCGGCGGCGGCGAGGCGCAGGACGTTGAACGTGCCAACCAGGTTGGTGTTGATGATGTCGGCGAAGTGCGCGAGCGGCATCGGGCTGCCGTCCTTCTCGACCACGCGCTTGGCACCGCCTTTGCCGGCGCAGTGCACCAGGATGCGGACCGGGTGGCCCATCGTTTCGGCTTGCGCGACCGCGGCGGCCATGGATGCCTCGTCCGTCACGTCGGCGGCGGCGAATTGCGTGCCGTGCCCCAGTTCCGCGGCGACCGCGGCGCCGTTGGAGCGTTCCAGGTCGACGATGAGCACGCGCGCGCCCCCGGCAATCAGCCGCTTCGCGCTGGCCAGGCCCAGCCCCGAGGCACCGCCGGTGACGATGGCGACTGTGTTGTTGAGTTCCATGACGGATTTTCCTCCTATAGGCGTTCGATGATGGTGGCGTTGGCCATGCCGCCGGCCTCGCACATGGTTTGCAGGCCGTAACGGGCGCCGCTGCGCTGCATGGCGTTCAGCATGGTGGTGAGCAGGCGTGCGCCCGAGGCGCCGAGCGGATGACCGAGCGCGATGGCGCCGCCGGCGGGGTTCAGTCTCTCGTCGCCGGCGCCGAGTTCCTTCTGCCAGGCCAGCGGCACGCTGGCGAAGGCTTCGTTCACCTCGATATGGCCGATGGCGTCGAGGTCGATGTTGGACTTGCGAAGTACCCGGCGGGTGGCCGGTATCGGCGCGGTCAGCATCAGCAGCGGATCGTCGCCGATGACGTCGAAGCCGACGAAACGGGCGCGCGGCGTCAGGCCGAGGCGGTTCGCGGTGTCCTCGCTGGTGATCAGCACGGCAGCGGCGCCGTCGGTGATCTGCGAGGAATTGCCGGCGGTGACGCCCCAGCGGATTTCGGGAAAGCGTGCGCCGAGTTCTGGGTTCTGGAAGGCCGGTTGCAGTCCCGACAGTGTTTCCGGCGTGGTTTGCGGCCGGATCGTTTCATCTTTTTCGACCGGGCCGCCCGGCGTCATCACAGAAACGATCTCGCTGCTGAAATCGGCCGCGGCGGCGCGCTGGTGGGAGCGGGCGGCGTAGGCGTCCATGTCCTGGCGGGTCAGGCCCCAGCGGGCGGCGACGAGCTCGGCGGAAATGCCCTGGCCGACGAGGCCGGGGGCGTAGCGGGCGTTGAAGTGCGGGCCGTAGGGGTCCTTGCCGATACGGTTGCTGCCCATCGGCACGCGGGACATGCTTTCCACACCCGCGGCAATGACGATGTCGTAGGCACCCGCCATCACGCCCTGGGCGGCGAAATGCACCGCCTGCTGGGAGGAGCCGCACATGCGCTGGATGGTGGTCGAGGGGACATGTTCCGGAAAACCGGCGGCGAGCCAGCCGGTGCGGCCGGGATTGGCGGCCTGCTCGCCGATCTGGCTGACGCAGCCGACGACGATGTCGTCTACGGCGCCGGGGTCGAGGCGATTGCGCTGCACGATCGCGGTCAGCACGGCGGCCATCAGGTCGGTTGGATGGACTTCCGAGAGCGAGCCGCCGGGTTTGCCGCGTCCCATGGGTGTGCGGATCGCATCGACGATGACGGCGGTCGGCATGGCGGACGTCCCTCCCCATTTTGGTTGCGGGCATTCTTCCCGGGGAGTGCGGCGGGGTCAAATCGGTGGTCTTGCATCGCCCCGTCGCAGTGACATATGCCATGGAGGAGAAGAGAGTGCCCCAGCCCAATCCTGCTCCCCGCCACGTGCGGCTGTTTCGCAACAACCGGAATCAGGCCATCCGCATCCCGGTGGAGTTTGAACTGCCGGGCACTGAAGCGATCATCAGCCGCGATGGCGATCGCCTCATGATCCAGCCGGTGCGCAAAGGCAATCTGTTGTCGTTGCTGGCGAGTTGGGAACCGCTGGATGAGGCGTTCCCCGACGTGGACGCAGCCTTGCCGCCACCTCGCGAAGTCAAGCTGTGACGCTCTACATGCTGGACACCAATATCGTGTCCGACATGATACGCCATCCGGCCGGGAGGATCGCGGGGCGCATCGCCGAGGCCGGAGAGGACAATCTGTGCGTGAGCATCATCACGGCCGCCAAACTCCGCTACGGGGCGGCAAAGAGCGGCTCCGCCCGCCTGTTGGCCCGGGTGGAAGCGGTGCTGGCACGGGTGCCGGTTCTCCCGCTGGACGTCCCCGCCGAGGCCGAATATGCCGACATCCGCGCATCGCTGGAAGTTGCCGGCCGGCTCATCGGCCCGAACGATTTGCTGATCGCAGCCCGGGCCCGTTCGAAGTATGCCGTTGTCGTCACCGCCAATGCCGGCGAGTTTCGGCGCGTCCGGGCTCTGAAGGTGGAAAACTGGCTTTGACCCGGGCGGGTTGGTGCGGTCGAGAAGACTCGAACTTCCACGAGGTTACCCCCACAAGCACCTCAAGCTTGCGCGTCTACCATTCCGCCACGACCGCACCGTGATCAGGTAGGCGGCGGGGTATAGCGGATGTATGAACCGGGTTCAATGACCTCAATTGCACCCGAGTGGCGGATCGATGACGCCCTGACCGAATACCCCGACGCGCTGGCCGCCATGCAGGCCCGCGTCGCCGCCATCCGCGCCGGAACCGCGCCCGAACTGGTGTGGCTGGTCGAGCACCCGCCGCTGTACACCGCCGGCACCTCGGCCAAACCGGCGGAACTGACCGATCCGGACCGCTTCCCGACCTTCAACGCCGGCCGCGGCGGGCAATGGACCTATCACGGCCCGGGCCAGCGCACCGCCTATGTCATGCTCGACCTGAACCGCCCGCACGGAAGCGTCCCGGCGCAGGATGTGCGCGGCTTCGTGCATGGGCTGGAGGAATGGCTGATCCGCGCCCTCGACCGCTTCAACGTCAAGGGCGAGCGCCGCGACGGCCGCGTCGGCATCTGGGTCGCCGACACACCCTCCGGCATCGAATCCAAGATCGGCGCCATCGGCGTGCGGATCACCCGCTGGGTAAGCTGGCACGGGGTGGCGCTCAACGTGGACCCGAACCTGGCGCATTTCGGCGGCATCGTGCCGTGCGGGTTGTCGCAATACGGGGTCACCAGTCTGGCCGCGTTAGGCATTCCCGCCACGATGCAGGACGCCGACGTGGCGCTGCGGGCGGCGTGGGAGGAGGTGTTCGAGACCGAGGCGCCAGCTCGCGCAGAGGCATAGCAGCCAAAGGCCGGTTTCTGGTAGAATGGGTTTGGGAAAGGGTTTTTGATGAACGCACCGCGCCGGCTGGACGAGAAAGAGATCGAAGAGGTGCGCCGCCGCCGCCCCGGGGTGCGGGCGTCCCTAGCGTGCGAAAACATGCGCCTGACCGCCGAAGAAGAAGCGCTCTTCGAGCAGTTCGACCGTGAGGGTCTCGCCATGCAAGAGCGTGAAGCCCGGCTGATTGCCTGGAGCCGCGCCCGCCGTGCGGCAACGAGACCTGACGCTGCCGAGTGAGCGACGACCCGTACGTCTACCCGGGAACGGACGTGCTCATCAACAGGGAGGCCATCCGCGACCGCAGCGAGTTGGAAGTCTTCGAGCGCGTCATCACCGCCAATCGGATGGAGCACCTGCCGCGCAATATTCCCCTGACCGCCAGGGGCTACCGGCAAATCCACCGCCATATTTTCGAGTCGGTCTATGCCTGGGCTGGCAAGGATCGGACGGTCAATATCACCAAAGGCGGCCACATGTTCTGCCTGGTGCCTTATATCGCCAGCAATTTGGATCAGCGATTTGCCGCCATTCACGCAGAGAACAAACTCATCGGAACGACGCGTAACGACTTTGTGGCCCGCGCGGCGGTGCACGTTTCTGAACTCAACGCGATCCACCCCTTCCGTGAAGGCAACGGACGCACGGTGCGCGCCTGGCTGCAACGTTTCGGTGAAACAGCCGGCCACCCCATTGCCCTTGAGCGGATCAGCCCGCAACCCTGGATCAACGCGTCCATCGGCAGTTTTCGCCACGGCGACTATGCCGCCATGCGCGAGGTCATCTCGCGCGCGCTGATCGACTGATCGCCATGACACGCCCTGCAATCCAGGCTACAACCCGTCCGTGAGCCCCTCCATCCTGCTGCCAGACGCCCCGTCCGTGGTCGCGGGTCACGGCCGAGCCGCCATCCTCACCCCGGACGGCGAGCTTCTGCTGCTGCCATCCGCCGACGCAGCCGCCCTGCTGAAGACGCTGCCCCCGCCGATCCTTGTCCATGCCCCGGCCACCTTCCGGCGGCTGAACATGCGGCAGGGGCCGGCGTTCGACCTGCTCGACCTGTTCGCCTTCGTCCGCCCCGCCCGCTCCGCCGCCCCGACCCCGCGCGGCCTGTCCCTCGCCCTCGACGACGACCACCCGCCCATCGGCCTGGAAGCCGAGGTCACCCGCCTGCCCGACCTCGCCGCCGCGCTGCTGAACCAGCTTTCGCTCGGCCGCGACACGCTGCTCAACCGCGATGCCGCCGTGCTGGCTGCGCGGATGCAGAAGGCGGGCTGGGGCTGGGGCGGCTACGTCACCCACGCCCTCGGCCGCCCCGACGCCGCCGCCTCCAACGAGCCGCTGAAGGTCTGGAAGCGGCTGCCGGAATGGGAGGACGCCGCCCCCCTGCCGCCGCCCTCCTCTCACGCCGTGTCCGAAACCGAGGCCCGCGCCCGGCTGGCGAAGATGCTCGGCCCGGCGGCGGAGCAGCGTCCCGGCCAGGGCGACTATGCCGGCGCCGCCTCCGCCGCCTTCGCCCCGCGCGAAATCCGCGGCGACCCGCATCTGGTGCTGGTGGAGGCCGGCACCGGCACCGGCAAGACGCTCGGCTATCTCGCCCCCGCCAGCGTCTGGGCGGAGAAGAACAAGGGCGCGGTGTGGATCTCCACCTTCACCCGCCACCTTCAGCGCCAGATCGACGCCGAACTGGAACGCCTGATCCCCGACCCGACCGAGCGCCGCCGCCGCGTCGTCGTCCGCAAGGGGCGGGAAAACTACCTGTGTCTGCTGAACCTGGAGGACGCCGTCGCCACCGCCTCCAGCGGCTTCATGAACCAGCAGGTCGTCCCGCTCGGCCTGATCGCCCGCTGGGCGATGGCGAGCGACGACGGTGACGTGCAGGGTGGCGACCTGCCCGGCTGGCTGCCGGAATTGTTCGGCGGCGTGCTGATCGCCTCGCTGGCCGATCGGCGCGGCGAGTGCATCCACGGCGCCTGCCCGCATTACCGCCGCTGCTTCATCGAGCACACCATCCGCCGCTCGCGTACTGCCGAACTGGTGGTGGCGAACCACGCGCTGGTGATGACGCAGGCGGCCTGGGGCGGCCTCGACGACACCACCGTGCCGACGCGCTATGTGTTCGACGAGGGCCACCACGTCTTCGACGCCGCCGACAGCGCGTTTTCCGCCACCCTGTCCGGGGCGGAGACCGCCGAACTGCGCCGCTGGCTGCGCGGCGCGGAGGGCAGCCGCTCCCGCTCCCGCGGCCTTCACAAGCGCCTCGAAGAGCTCACCGCCGATCGGCCGGGGTTGACGGCACCGCTGGAGGCGGCGTTGCAGGCGGCGAATGCGCTGCCGCCGTCCGACTGGGCCAGCCGGATGCACGACGAAGGCCCGGAGTTCGACGGCATCGAAGCCGCCCGGCCAAATCCGTCGGAGGCGTTCCTCCGCCTGATCCGCCGCCAGGTGCTGGCCCGCACCGCCGGACCGGAGGCCGGGCGCGGCGCGGTGTTCGGCACGCTGGAATGCGACGTCTTCCCGGTCAGCGATGACGCCGCCCGGGCCGCCGACGGGCTGGCGCGGGCGATGGCCCGGATTGCGGAACCGCTGGAGACGCTGCGGGTGCGGCTGCTCGCGCGCCTCGAAGACGAAGCGGAGGAGATGGACGAAACCACCCGCAACCGCATCGAGGCCATCTGCCGCTCGCTGACCCGCCGCGCGCTGAACCCGCTGCAAGCCTGGACAATCATGCTGAAGCGGCTGACCGAGAAGCAGCCCACCCCGGGGGACCGTCCGGACACCATCCTGTTCCTGCGTCTGGACCGCCGCGCCTCCACCCGCGATGTCGATGTCGGCCTGCACCGCCACTGGCTGGACCCGACGATCCCGTTCGCCGCCACCCTGGCCGCTCCGGCGCAGGGACTGCTGGTCACCTCCGCCACCTTGCGCGACAGCGGCGACGAGGACCCGGAAATCGCCTGGGCCGCGGCCGAGGCCCGCGTCGGCGCACCGCATCTGCCCTCGCCCGCCATCCGCGCCGCCGTGGCATCGCCGTTCGACTATGCCGAACAGACCCGGGCGTTCGTGGTCAGCGACGTGATGCCCGGCAACCTGGACCAGCTCGCCGCCGCCTACCGCGCGCTGTTCATGGCGGCGGGCGGCGGCGGCCTCGGCCTGTTTACCGCCATCAGCCGCCTGCGCGCCGTGCATGAGCGGATCGCGCCGGAACTGGAGGCGGCCGGCATCCCGCTGTATGCGCAGCACGTGGACGCCATGGGCAACGCCACGCTGGTGGACATCTTCCGCACCGAGGAGGAAAGCTGCCTGCTCGGCACCGATGCCATGCGCGACGGCGTCGATGTCCCCGGCAACGCGCTGCGGCTGGTGGTATTCGAGCGGACCCCCTGGCCGCGCCCCGACATCCTGCACCGCGAGCGCCGAATCCATCTGTCCGACGGCAACCCGAAGACCTATGATGACCGCATCGTCCGGCTGCGACTCCGCCAGGCATTCGGGCGGCTGATCCGGCGCGCATCCGATCGCGGCGTATTCGTGCTGCTCGATCGCCAGGCGCCGGGGCGGCTGATGTCGGCCTTCCCGGCCGGTGTCGTCGTGCGCCGCACCGGACTGGCGGAGGCGGTCAGCGAAACCGCCGCCTTCCTACGCACTCGTGCGTTCCTCTCGCCGCAATCCCCTGCTTGAAGACTTTCCCGAACGGGACTGGAGAAAACATGCGCAACCGCGACGCCCTGACCGCACCGGAGGCCCTGGTCCTGACCATGGTCCTCGTCTCCGCCGCCGACGGCGGTATGACCGACCGGGAGATCGGCATCATGTCCGGCCTGGTGCAGACCCTGCCGGCGTTCCAGGACTTTACGAGTGAGGGCCTGGAGGATGTAACCGACCGGGCGGTGCGGCTGCTGCGTGAGGACGACGGGCTGGCGCATGCCGCGCGGCTGATCCGCTCGGCACTGACCAGCAAGCTGAAGGAAACCGCCTACGCGCTGGGCTGCGAGGTCGTCGCGGGCGGCCGGGAGGCGCGGCGGGAAACGCTGGAGATGCTGGATTTCGTGCGCGCGGAGCTGGGGCTGGACCCGCTGATCTCCGCCGCGATCGAACGCGGGGTGCGCGCGCGGTATCAGCCGGTCGAGTAGGCTGTCCGCGCGCTTTACCAGTCCGCGCTGAGTTTGACACGCCGCCAAGTACGACCCGGGCCGCCGCCTGCCCTCGTGATGCCGCCGCTGTCGGCATCCACGCATTTGCGGAAGCCGGCATCGCAAGGCGTGGATGGTGCGCCTGCGCGCACCATGACGGGGATAACGCGTCGCCGTTGCACCGGTCGCTGGTGCGGCGGACTGCTATCAGCGGCCACGCGCTATTCTCTGCGATACTCGCACCGCTCCAGCGCTTCGTGCCGCCTTTCCCGTTGCTCGTCCGCCTCGTGGTGATGGACGTTGAGACACCACTCGTAATGACCCCGCCAGTCGGCTGAGAAACGGGGGCTATCGAGCAAGTATCCGCAGGACCGGATGTGTTCCGCGCGGTGTGCCTGCTCGACGGCCGAGCGGGCGTAGTCGCGGCAGAACTCCGGGTCCGCCGCCCTGGCTCCGGGTGCCGCAAAGGCGATGACGGCAGCGACTGTAACCGTTACAAACTGAAGCAAATGCATTGGTTTCTCCTCGATCAAAACTCTGTCGTTGCATTCACAGTGCATTGTCAACAAGTAGATCGCCGGCAGGAAAATCGCGATCCGGACGAGCCGCCGGCCGATCGCGGCGATGCCCCGCCGTTGAGAGGCCGGCGCCAATGTGCCAGCCTCCCCGGCGCCGCCATAAACCAGGGAGAACCGTCATGCTCACCAGGCGTTGGGACAAGTCCAGGATGCCGTCGCGCCACGTCACCGTGGGGCCGACACGGGCGCCGCACCGCAGCTACTACTACGCCATGGGCCTGACGGAGGACGAGATCGACCAGCCCTTCGTCGGTGTCGCCACCTGCTGGAACGAGGCGGCGCCCTGCAACATCGCGCTCAGCCGCCAGGCGCAGTCGGTGAAGAAAGGCGTCTCCGAATCAGGCGGCACGCCGCGCGAGTTCACCACCATCACCGTCACCGACGGCATCGCCATGGGCCACCAGGGGATGAAGTCGTCGCTGGTGTCGCGCGACCTTATCGCCGACAGCGTCGAACTCACCGTGCGCGGTCATTGCTATGACGCATTGGTCGGTCTCGCCGGCTGCGACAAGTCCTTGCCGGGCATGATGATGGCCATGCTGCGGCTGAATATCCCTAGCGTGTTCATGTATGGCGGCTCCATCCTGCCGGGAAAGTTCCAGGGCCGCGACGTCACCGTGGTCGATGTGTTTGAAGCCGTCGGCCAGCACGCCTCCGGCGGCATGACCGACGCCGAACTGCATGAGCTGGAATGCGTCGCCTGCCCCTCCGCCGGTGCCTGCGGCGGCCAGTTCACCGCCAACACCATGGCGACGGTGTCGGAGGCCATCGGCCTCGCCCTGCCCGGTTCCGCCGGCGCCCCCGCGCCTTACGAAGAACGCGACCGTTTCGCTGTCGAGTCTGGCCGCGCGGTGATGCACCTGATCGAGAACAACATCCGCCCGCGCGACATCGTTACGCTGAAAGCATTGCAGAACGCCGCGGTGATCGTGGGCGCCACCGGCGGATCGACCAATGCCGGACTGCACCTTCCGGCGCTGGCGCATGAGGCCGGCATCCGCTTCAGCATGGACGACGTGGTTGAGATCATGCGCCGCACGCCGTATATCGCCGATCTGAAGCCGGGCGGAAAATATGTGGCGTTCGATGTGCATACGGTGGGCGGCATCCCGGTCATCATCAAGGCGCTGCTCGACGGCGGCCTGCTGCACGGAGATTGCCTGACCGTCACCGGCAAGACGCTGGCGGAAAACCACAAGGACGTGGTGTTCCCGACCGGCCAGGACGTTATTTATCCGGTCTCCAAGCCGATCTCCCCCACCGGAGGGGTTGTCGGCCTGAAGGGCAGCCTGGCCCCGGACGGCGCGATCGTGAAAGTCGCCGGCCTGCACAACCTGCGCTTCGAGGGCACCGCCCGGTGCTTCGATTCGGAAGAAGCAGCCTTCGCCGCGGTCGAAGCCCGCGCCTACAAGGCCGGCGATGTCATCGTCATTCGCTACGAAGGCCCGAAAGGCGGTCCGGGGATGCGGGAGATGCTGTCCACCACCAGTGCAATCTACGGCCAGGGCATGGGCGAGCAGGTCGCACTGATCACCGACGGCCGCTTCTCCGGCGCGACGCGCGGCTTCTGTATCGGCCATGTCGGACCCGAAGCCGCCGTCGGCGGACCCATCGGCCTGCTGAAGGACGGCGATCGGATCGTCATCGATGCGGACAAGGGGACGATCGACCTGATTGTACCGGAGGCCGAACTGGCGGCGCGGAAGGCGGCCTGGACTCCGCGGCGCACCGATTACAATGCCGGCGCGATCTGGAAATACGCGCAACTGGTGGGGCCGGCGCATCTCGGCGCGACGACGCATCCGGGAACGGTGGCGGAGTCCCACTGTTACGCCGATATCTGACCGGGAGGTCTGTTACGTTCCGGGATGCGGGGTTACGCTCGGGCGTGGCATGGATGCCGCGGCGTTGCATGAGGAGTGGGTTGATGAAGTGGCTTGTTGGAGGCGCGGTCGCCTTGCTGCTGACGATCGGGACGGCGATTGCGCAACCCCCGCCGCCACCGCCGCGCTATGCGCCGATACCGCCGCCGCGGGTGGAGGTCGTCCCGCCACCGCCCGGCGGCAGGGTGGTCTGGCAGCCCGGCCACTGGCAATGGGACGGCTACCGCTACATCTGGATCGGCGGCCGTTACGTGCAGACCCGGCCGTCGTACGGGCGTTACGTCGAAGGCCGCTGGATCTGGGCCCCGCGGGAGGGCCGCTATATCTGGCGTCCCGCACACTGGGAGTAGCTTCAGCGGATCTCCACCGTCACCGGCACGTGGTCCGAGGGCTGCGGCTGATCCCGCTCCTGCCTGTCGGGTTCGGCTGACACCAGCCGCTCCGCCAGGGTCGGGGACAGCAGGGCGTGGTCGATGCGCAACCCCATGTCGCGCTGCCAGGCGCCGGCCTGGTAGTCCCAGAACGTGTAGACCGGGCCATGCGGGTGCACCGCCCGGATTGCGTCCGTGAGTCCCATCCACAGCAAGCGGCGGAAGCGCTGCCGGCTTTCCGGCCGCACCAGTGCATCCGTTGGCGGCAGCGCCCCGGGCGCGAAATCCACGTCCGCCGGGCAGACATTGAAATCCCCCGTAACAACCACGGGCCGATCGGCGTCGAGCAGCGCCTGCGCGCGGGCGGCGAGGCAGTCCATCCAGGCCAGCTTGTAGGCAAACCCCTCGTCCCCGCGGGAGTTGCCGTTCGGCAGGTAGATGCCGATCAGGGTGATGCCGGCGGTTTCGATCTCGATATAGCGGGCCTGGGCGTCGCCTTCCGGCAATCCGGGCAAAGCGCGATGCGTGACCGTGAACGGCACGCGGGCCAGCACGGCGACGCCGTTGTAGGATTTTTGCCCGACCGCCTCGGCGGTGTAGCCGAGGCCGTGGAACGGCAGCGACGGAAAGGCAGCCGTCTCGCACTTGATTTCCTGCAGGAACAGGACATCGGGGTGGTTTTTCTCCAGCCAGCGCTGCACGTGGCCCTCGCGCTGGCGGATGGAGTTGACGTTCCAGGTGGCGATCTTCACCGCCGGGTGCTCCTCTTGCCGAAGCCGGCGCCTGTGTTCACTGTTCCGCCTGAAGCCGGGTAGGAAAGACGCATGCCGATTGAACTTTACACATGGAACACGCCCAACGGGCGCAAGATCAGCGTCGCGCTGGAGGAGATGGGCCTGCCGTATAACGTGCACCCCGTCAACATCTCGAAGAACGAGCAGTTCGCGCCGGATTTCTTGAAGATCAGCCCGAACAACCGGATCCCGGCGATCATCGATCCGGACGGACCGGGCGGCGAGCCGATCAGCGTGTTCGAGTCGGGGGCGATTTTGGTTTACCTCGGACGGAAGACGGGGAAGTTCTACCCTGAGGATTTGCGCCGGCAGGTGCCGGTGCTGGAGTGGCTGATGTGGCAGATGGGCGGGTTCGGGCCGATGCCCGGGCAGGTGCATCATTTCCTGATGGTGGAACACCCGCAGGACCAGCGCTACGGTCTGGAACGCTACTCGAAGGAGACCGCGCGGCTGTATGGCGTGCTGGACCGCCGTCTGGCCGGGCATGAATATGTGGCCGATGAGATTTCGATCGCCGATTTCGCGATTGTGGGATGGGCCTGGCGGCATGAGCGGCACCGGATTGATCTGGCTGATTTCCCCAATGTGAAGCGTTGGTATGAGGTGATGATGGCGCGTCCGGCGGTGGCCCGGGGGTTCGAGGTGGTGTTGGGCTAGATTCGCGTTTGACCGCGGGACGGGGGTCGCCTACAAGGGCGATTGCAAACGCCGTGTCCGGATTGTTCGCGTGAGCGGATGGTTCCGGGGATGTTGCCCCGGCGGAGGGGTGGCCGAGTGGCTGAAGGCGGCGGTTTGCTAAACCGTTGTAGGGGGTCAACCCCTACCGTGAGTTCGAATCTCATCCCCTCCGCCATTTAATTCCCGCAGATTTCCCGGGGTTTGGGCGGTGTGTCCGGCGAAATTGTAACCCGGATTGTACACCGCCGTGCATGGCCGTCACCTGACCCGCCGCGGCACCGCCTGGGTGTTCCAGATGCGGCTGCCCGCCGATTGCGGTTTTTGCTTGCGAACGCCCCCGATCCGAATCACGCTCGGCAGGATACCCAAGCGCCGTGCCCAGCGCGCGGCCCGGGTGTTGGCGATGGGCGCCAGCATCCAACTGGAGCGGATGCGGCGTGACATGATGACCGGCCAACACAACACCAACTCACGGACGGAAATCGTCGCCCGGTTGCGGTCGGACGCGATGGCTCTGCTTCCTCTCCTGGCTGGCCTCGACGACGTGGATCGGTGCAGCCCGTCAGTCCCGGAGCTTGCGCCACGGATGGTCGCGGCGGGTCTGGACGGCCTCGCGGACCTCGCTTGCGACAGGGCGCAGGGCGGGATTCTCGCACGCAATCAAGGCAAGGCTCTCGAAGGCTACTTTCGTCGGGTGATTACCGATGAAGCCACCGCCCGCGAGCACCTGGGCGAACCTCCTTTGCCGATGACCGGATCGGCTGCGGGTTCTTCGACCGACCTTCTTGGAATGTTCGCCGAGATGGCGGCCAAGCAGGATGCACGGGCCGCCGAGATGGCCGCCCGGCAGGAAGCCATGGCCGCGCAGCTTGCCGCAATGTCCGCCAAGGCGCGCGGGCCGCTCTTCAGCCAGGCCGCCGACGCCTACTATACGACCCTGCTGGAAGCGCATGGGCCGACCTATGACGAACTGAAGTACATCCTTCATCGCAAAGCCGTCTTCCTTGCGCTCTGCGAGGACAAACCGGTCAACGAATACTCTCAGCAGGACCTCCAGACGTTCGTAAACGACGTCAGCTTCATGCCGCCAAATATCTCGAAGACCGAAGATTATGACATTCAGGACGTGCGGCGCTACATCGAGCAAGCCAAAACGGCGGGCGTGCGGGGCATCGCCGAGAGCACGCTGGTCAACAATTATCTTGGCAAGGTCAAGACCATCATCCGGAGCGGGTGCCTCAGTGCAAAGATTCCTTATCCGCTTGAAAATGCGCGAATTATCATACCCAAAGGCGTGCGGAAAAAGCGCGTTCGGCTGGCGCCCGACTATGAGTCCCTGAACCACGTTTTCGCGGAGGGCGTCGCCTCAGGCATGTTGACCGAAGCGATGCTGCCCTTGTTGGGCTTCCTGACCGGCCGCCGCCTTGGACTCCTGACTTTCCTAAGGCGTGAGGATATCATTCGTTACCACGGATGCTGGCATATCGTGCCGCGGTCCGTCGTGTGGACAGGGGAGAAGTTCGACGTGGTCCCCTTCAAGACCGATGAATCCCTGTCCGGGTTCGTTTTGCACGACATACTTGACCGAATTGGCTTCATCGAGTGGGCGCGGTCGGGCACGGGGTTCATTTTTGACAGCCTGCATGACGCACGCGATCCGGCTGACAACGCTTCGAAGCGGATGTCCCGCCTATTCCGAAAGGCGGGTCTTGACCCTCGTCTAATGGCCAAGTTCCATGGCCTTCGGCACGCGAAAATCAACCGCGATCGGGAATTGAAGATTGACCCGCGTACCATTCGGCTTCAGGTGGGGCACGAAACCGCCGATGTGCATGAAGGCTACGGCCAGGTGGGCATGAACCGCACCGAAGCCCAGGAGATTGCGGAGGCACCGTTGCCCTCCGAGATTGACCTCAGCATCTTCAACAAGCTGGATTTCGCGGCCCTTGCGTCTATTCGTCCGTTCCGAGGACGGCCGCGAAAGCGCACTTGAGCACCCAAGAATGCTGCGCGCCAGCCTCTTGTTCGGCCCGCCGGAGGCGGTCGAATGATGTGGGACGCCTCTCGTCCCGACACCTCTTTGACGCGGGCCGCCCCGCGGGCTTGGTGGTGCAGATCGCAAGGCGCGGTGGAGGGCCTGAAGCTGACGCGGGATCTGTCTTACGCATCAGCGTTCTCGCCCGACGCGCAAGGCGATCGTTCCGTCCCGGGTTGCGCAACAATACCCTTAACGGTTGCGCCGGCGGCATCGGTTGGAGCTATCGCGATGCCCTTGGCATGCTCCAGCCTCGGTGCTTAGATCTTTCTGTACATTGTTTGTTCCCCTCCTCACGAGCGGATCGCCCACTCCAAGCCTTCCGGGACGGCCCGGCGATGTGAATGAGCAGTCAGTCTGACACCGCCTTGGCGCACGCCGGGTCCGCTACTCCGCCGCCATCGGTCTAGGGTCGGCCGATGGGTTGTAAGCGTAAGCTGTCGGCCGCCTACCGATTTGGCTCCGCGTGAGGGATACTTCGGTCAGCCTGCTGGGAGCGGGCTAATGTCCACGATCGTCTGGTTAGTGGACATTATATCCTTCGATCGCGGGACATGAGGCATTGA
>NZ_CAJATU010000022.1 GCF_903944925.1 uncultured Rhodopila sp.
CGAAGCCCTATCCGGCCCGGCAGGCCGCCTCGCCGAACAGCGCCGCTTCGTCGGCGCGCAGGTCCCGCGGCGTCCACGGCTCACCCCGGCGCGCCAGGCCAACCGCGCGTGCCACGCCCTCGGCCTCCTCGGCGGCAACCAGCGCCTCGATGAACAGGCTTACCATTCGCAGTGTCAGCGCCCCGGCACGCTCCTGCCCGGCGGGCCAGGCATTTCGCGGCGCCTGCTGCGCCTCGGCCGCTGCGTCATGCGCCGCCCGGCAAGCGGTAATCGCCTTGGCCACGACCGGATCAAGCAACGCAGCCAGAGCACCCGCCGGCGGCCAGCCAACGCCGCCGAACTGGTTGAGGATGTACTCGGCGGTCGCCGCATCCACCCGATCCCGCAGATCAGGCGGCGGCGTCTCCAGGCCGAACGCCTCGGCGATCGACAGAACCTCACGCAAATCAGGCGCAATCTCCCGCAGCAGCCCCAGCGTCGGGCGCGCCCGACGCTCGACCGGGAATCGCACCACATTCGTCGTTCCGGGCAGCATCTCGATGTGCATCGTCAGCCTCAATTTGGCGCGGATGTTAGCCGGCCGGCGCCCGTATGTCAAACTTAATGTGTTGTCTTCATTGAATATTCTGCTGGATTGTGTCGCGTATGCGCGGTTCGCCGGTGCTGGAGCGGCCTCGATTCAAGCAGGCCATCGCCGATGCACAGCCACGCCGCCCCGACGTTCTCCCTCCGGCTGAAACGAAGCGGCGGGAGCCACGCGGCCCCCGCCTTGGTGTCTCAGCCGAAGGCGGCGAGCCGGGCAGCGCGGATCGGGCCAATGCGGTGCCGGGAGCGACGGACGGCTCGCAGGGCTTCCAGACGTCGCGGTGAGAGCGAAGCGAGGACGGCCCCTGCCGCGGCGGCCATGATGCTCGGCCGTCAGATCCCCATAGAGGACGAAACGGCGCAGCGTCGCGATGCTCCCGAACCCGCTCGGCCCGTCACGGTCCTCATCTCGGCGGTCACGTCCATCCCGCGGATGGGGGTCGCGGGCGGCGGCAACGCCGGCGCCGAGATGACAGCACCGCGGGGCGGAACTGACGAAGGCGCCAACGGTGCGAGGCGATCGCCATTGGCCATGCCGGTCGGAACCGCCGCGGAGTGTGCCGGCACTGCGAACCGTGCCCGCGGAGCCCAACAGAGGACACGACGAAATCCACCGGGCTGATCCCGAATGCGGATTGGTTCCGGCAGCAGCAAGCGGGGCGCGGGCCTTGATCAGCGGGGCGGGTGGGACTGGCGGACCGGCTGAGTGCGGCGGGCAGCCGCGTGGTGTGTCGGGAGTGCCGCCCTGGTCCGCGGCCACGCTCTCATCTCTCGCAGCCAAGGGTATCACCGGCACGTACGCCTGCGTCACCCCCTCGGATGCGTGCGGTTTGGGCCGGGCGTCAGGCGCTGCAACCCCCGCTTCGCCGTCCAGCCGGGCAAAGTGGCCCGGCTGTCATGACCGGCGAAGCGCCTGCGGTTCGCAAGCCACCGGGAAGTTCGCAAGCGCAAACTTCCGCACCACTGGCCTGCTCAGGGGTTTCCGCGCCTGCCTTGCCCGGCCCCAAGGAACCGCACCCGAGGGGGATAACGCCGGCATAGGGCCGGCGACACGCCTCGGCAGCGAGAGATGAGATCATGGCCTCCAAGTCGTCCACTCCGAACACCGCGCAGCCCGCCCGCCGCACTCAACCGGTCCGCCAGTCCATCACCCTGGAACTGGTCAAGGCCCACGCCCCGCACGCCGCCGTCGCCGAGAA
>NZ_CAJATU010000023.1 GCF_903944925.1 uncultured Rhodopila sp.
ACGTGCAGGTAAGGAATTTGCGTCTCCCGCACGAAGCCCAGCGTCTCCTCGAACAGCGCATCCGTCTCGGTCGGGAAGCCGGCGATCAGGTCAGCGCCGATGGCGATCCCCGGCCGCAGGTCGCGGGCGCGGCCGATCGCCGCCAGCGCGTCCGCGCGCAGATGGCGGCGGCGCATCCGCTTCAGGATCAGGTCGCTGCCGGCCTGAAGCGACAGATGCAGATGCGGCATCAGCCGCTGCTCCTCCGCGATCAGCCGCCACAAATCGGCGTCGATCGCCGCGGGATCGATCGATGAGAGCCGCAGGCGGGGCAGTTCGGGCACCGCCGCCAGCACGCGGCGGATCATCTGGCCCAGCGTCGGCGCGCCGGGCAAATCCGGACCGTATGACGCGATATCCACGCCGGTCAGCACGATCTCCCGGAAGCCGCCCGCCACCAGGGTCCGCACCTGCTCGGCGATCACACCGATGGGCACCGAGCGGTTGGGGCCACGGCCGAACGGGATGATGCAGAAGGTGCAGCGGTGGTCGCAGCCCTGCTGCACCTGCACGAACGCCCGCGCCCGGCTGGCGAACTCCGTCACCAGATGCGCCGCGGTTTCCCGCGCGGCCATGATGTCGGAGACGGCGGAACCGGCCTCGGGCAGCCAGCTTTCCGGCTTCAGCTTGTCGTCGTTGCCCAGCACGCGGTGCACGTTCGGCAGCGCCGCCCACGCCGCTGGATCGATCTGCGCGGCGCAGCCGGTGACGACGATGCTTGCGTCGGGCCGTTCGCGGGCGAGCTTGCGGATCGCCTGGCGCGCCTGCCGTTCCGCCTCGGCGGTCACGGCGCAGGTGTTGACGATCACGGTGTCGGTGCCGGAGGCCGACAGGCCGCGCATGACCTCGGATTCGTAGGCGTTCAGCCGGCAGCCGAAGGTCAGGATTTCGCTGGTCATGGCAGATCGATCTCGCCGCGAAAGGCGGTGGCGGCGGGGCCGATCATCAGAACGTGGTTGTCGTCGCGCCATGCGATGGTCAGGCTGCCGCCGTCGAGGATGACGCGGGCGCGGCGGTGCACCAGGCCGCGGCGATGCGCGTTGACCAGGGCAGCGCAGGCGCCGGAGCCGCAGGCCAGGGTCAGCCCGGCGCCGCGTTCCCAGACTTTCAGCCGGATCATCTCGGGGTCGATGACCTGCGCGAAGCCGATATTGGCGCGCTGCGGGAACAGCGGATCGGTCTCGTATCGCGGCCCTGTATCGGCGATGCGGACGGCGTCGAGGTCCGGGACGAAGAAGGTGGCGTGCGGATTGCCCATGCTGGCGGCGGCCGGCTCGCCCGGCAGGTCGAGCCGCAGCGTGTCGGCCGGATGCGCGAGCGGGATGTCGGCCCAGTCCAGCCGGGGCGGCCCCATATCGACGCTGATCAGGCCGTCTGCGCCGCGCGTCGCCGGCAGGTCACCGGAGACGGTGCGGATGGTGACGGCGCCGGTTCCTGCATCCCGCATCAGGATGTCGGCGACGCAGCGGGTGGCGTTGCCGCAGGCGCCGGCCTCGGAGCCGTCCGGGTTCCAGATCCGCATGAAGGCATCCGCTCCGGAGACAGGCTGGATGGCGATGACCTGGTCGCAGCCGATGCCGGTGCGCCGGTTGGCCAGGAAGGCGGCCTGGTCAGGGGTAAGGCCGAGCGGATGGGCGCGTTCGTCGAGGATGACGAAATCGTTGCCGCAGCCATGCATCTTGACGAAGGCCGTCTTCATGCCGGCGGATATAGAGAACCGCGCGGGGTTGCGCCATGGGCAGGAAGGGAGACGCCGATCGGGAGCGCCTTGATCCCGTGGCGGGATATGATAGAGATATCCCGCTCAACCCGGAGTCTCGCTATGACCTCTGCCATCGTCGGACGCTGGGGGAAGAACCTGGCACTGCGCTTCCCCAACGAAATATCTAACGCGTTTGAACTCCGCGAGGGCGACCGGTTGGAGATCGAATCAGCCCCGGATCAGATCGTTATCAGGCGGGCCAAGCCTCGATACACACTCGAGGATCTGTTTGCGGGAAAGGCCCCCGAGGCATGGCGGGCGCTGTATGCCGATGCGTATGATTGGGGTCCGGACCGTGGGCAGGAGATTGTTGACGAATGACCGCCAAGGTCTGGTGGCCGGACGCTGGCGATCTGATTTGGACGGACTTCGATCCGACGAGGGGACGGGAGCAGGCCGGCAAGCGACCCGCCCTGGTTGTTTCTTCCAGGATCTTCACTGCCAACACCGGGCTTGCTGTCGTTTGTCCCATCACCTCGCGGGTCCGACCTTTTCCCACCAGCGTTGTGCTGCCGCCGGGGCTTCCCGTCGCGGGAGAAATCCTGACAAGCCATGTGCGCAGCATCGACGTATCAGCTCGCCCGATCCGCTATGCGGGGGTCGCCGTCGCGGCAGCATTAGCCAGCGAGGTTCGAGCGAAACTGGCAGCATTCATAACGATCTAGCGTCGCCGGCCGATCGGGCGCCCGGCCTGCTGCAAACCGAGGCCCGGGACGCCTCCACGGGCCACTCTTGCTTGTCCATACAAAAAGCAGTAACATCGACATGTTCGAATGGGATGACGGCAAGAACGCGCGCAACGTCGCTAAACACGGGATCAGTTTTGCGCTGGCAAAGCGCATTTTCGAGGGTCCCGTTCTAACGGCGGTTGATGACCGGGCGGACTATGGCGAACTGCGGGAAGTCAGCATTGGCATGGTGGACGGTGCGGCTGTCCTCACCGTTGTCCATACGGATCGGCAGGGGACCGTGAGGATCATTTCCGCCAGGGCCGCCTCTCGATCAGAAAGGAGACGCTATGAAGAAGCCCTTCGACAGGCCGATGACCGCACAAGAGATCGCGGCGACACCTGACGCGGACATCGACTTTAGCGATATCCCCGAGCTGGACGATGCATTCTGGGACAATGCCCGGCTTGTGGAGCCGGACCGGACCCAGTCGGTCACGCTACGGGTCAAGAAATCCGTATTGGATACTTTCAAGGCTCAGGGCAAGGGCTACCAGACCCGGATGAACGCGGTCCTGGAAACCTACGCCCGCTCGATCACCAAACCTCAGCATTGATGCAGCGACAGACGAGGGCAACGATCCGCGACCGGGGGCAAGCCCTCAGTGCCCATACACCAGCCCCGGCAGCCACATCGTCAGCGCCGGCACGTAGGTGATGATCCCCAGCACGATCAGCAGCAGGATCAGGAACGGCAATATCCCGCGGATCACCTCGCCAATCGGCGCATCCGAGATCGTCGCCAGCACATACAGGTTCAGCCCGACCGGCGGATGGATCAGCGCGATCTCCATGTTGTGCGTGAAGATGATCGAGAAATGCACCGGATCGACCCCCAGCGGGATCAGCGCGGGTGCCAGGATCGGGATCACCAGCAGCAGTGCGGCCACCACCTCCAGGAAGCAGCCCAGGATCAGCAGCAGGACGTTGATCGACAGCAGGAACGCCCATGTCGGCAGGTTATGCGCCAGCACCCAACTCACCAGCCTCGCCGGCACGCCCGACTCCGTCATCCAATGGCCAAACGCCAGCGCCGTGGCGACGATCAGCATGATCGTCCCGGCACTGCGCAGCGCATCGGCGATCACTGACAGTGTCTGCCCAAACCGGAACCCGCGATAGAACACCAGGCTCACCAGCAGCGCCGCCGCCGCTGCCAGGGCGGACGCCTCCGTCACCGTGACGATACCGCCGTAGATACCCACCAGCACCACCACCGGCACCGCCAGTGCCGGCAGCGCCCGCACCGTCACCCTCAGCCGATCGGCCAGGGGGAGTGAGGGTTCGCGGGGGAAGTTGCGGCGGCGGGCGTCGTACCAGACCCAGGCGAAGAACGCCGCCGCCTGCAACAGCCCGGGCAGGATACCGGCCAGGAACAACCGGGGCACCGACTGCTCCGCGACAATGCCGTACAGGATCAGCGCCAGGCTCGGCGGAATGACGATGCCGATGGTGCCCGACGCGCCGATGACGCCCAGCGCGAAGGACCGCGGATAGCCCTTCTCGATCATCGCCGGCAGCAGGATCGTGCCCATCGCCAGCGCCGTCGCCACGGACGATCCGCAGATCGCCGCGAACAAGGTGCAGGCCACCACCGTCACCAGCCCGAGCGAGCCGCGGATGCCGCCCAGCCACGCCGCCGAGACGTCCACCAACGCCTTCGCCACCCCGCCCTGCCGCATGAACGCCGCCGCCATCACGAACAGCGGCAGCGACATCAGTGTCGGCGAGTTCAGGTGGTCGATGATCACCTGTGCGACGCCGATCATCGGCTCGCCGGAGACTGCGTAGAGCACGGCGGCGCAGGCGCCGAGCACGAGGAATATCGGCATCCCCGCCGACAGCAGGCCGAAGAACATCAGCAGGAACAGGAACGGTCCCACCGCTCAGCGGTCCTGCACGGGTCCGAGGCCGAGCGGCACCTCGTGCTCCGCTATCGCATGTCCGACCGTCATCGTCGCCGGGTCGAAGTAGAACAGGTAGCGGTAGAGGCGGATCAGGTAGCGCACCGACATGAGCACCCCGCCCGCCGGCAGCGAGGCGTAGTAGATCCACATCGGGAACTGCAGCCGCCCGGAACTGGTTTCGTCCAGCATCCGCGAGGTATCGACGATCTCCCAGCCGTACCAGACCATGCCGAAGCAGAACACCAGCGCGACGACGCAATTGAACGCCTCCAGCCAGCGCTGCCCGCCAGGGGGCACCAGCCGCAGGATCAGGTCCGGCCGCACATGCCCGTCGGTGCGGACAAGCTGACTGGAGATGATCATCACCGCCCAGACGATCAGGTAGACGATGACTTCCTCGGCCCAGGAGATCGCCAGCGCCGGGAAGAAATACCGGCCGATGACCTGCACCAGGCCGACGATCATGGCCAGCGCGCCGAGGATTCCGGCGAGCGTGCGCTCGATCGTGTCCCAGATCGTGTCCGGGCGGGAAGCCACGGTCAGGCGGTCCCGGCGACGGACTCCTCGGACGCGCGGACTATTTCAGGCGACAGCTTGGCGTCCCTGACCAGGGAGGCGACATCCGCCTGCAGCCGCTTGCGATCCGCCGCCAGCACCTCATCCGACGGATCGGTGAAGCTGACGCCGTTGTCCTCCATCAGCTTGCGGGCGCGCGCCTGGGAGGCAAAGGCATTGGCGCGATACGTTGAAATGTTGGAGAACCAGAGCTGGCCCATCAGGGTCTGCACGTCCGGCGTCAGCTTCGACCAGAAGGCTTGGCTGATCATCGGGATGTATTGCGCGACGTATTGATGATCCTGGTAGGAATACCGCACGCCTGCGTCCCACAACTTGGCGGTGGCACAGCTTTCATCCGAAGAGATGAATCCGTCGAAGGTGCCCTGCGACAGCGCCAGCGGCACGTTGGGCCAGGCCGTGGTGTTGGGGATGCCGCCGAAGAAGCCGATGCGCCAGCTTATCCCGGCCCCGCCGGGGCTGCGGATCTTCAGGCCCTTGACGTCCTCGATGCTGTTGAGCGGCTTCTTGGTGGTGTACCAATTTTGGAAGCCCAGGTCGAGCCAGGGGCCGAGGACCTTGACCCGCAGCTTGCTCTCAAGCTGCCGCCCGACGATCTCCCCGGGCTTGCCGTCCGAGGCGCGCTCGGTCACCCCGATGCTGTGTCCATAGAACGCGGGAAGCTGGCAGAAATCGGCGTCCGGCACGATGCCGGTCTGCGTCCAGTCGCCCGGCGCCGCCATATCCACCTGTCCCTGCAGCAGCGCCTTCGCCACATTGAGATCGGCATACAACTGTCCGGAGTGAAATACCTCGCTGGTGACCTGGCCGCCGGTGGCGTCCTCGACCTTGCGCAGGTAATCGACGATCGACACATTGCGCACATGCGATGGCGCGGTGTCGAGGGAGCAACGCAGCTTTAGCGGCTGCTCGCCGCGGGCGTAACGCAGGATGCCGAACGATCCGGTAACCGCAATAGCCGAGCGTCCGAACGCCCGGCGTGACAAGCCTTGCCGCATGGATGTGCCTTTCCCGGCGCTTCGTTGATCGAAGCCTGCGGACTGTTGGCTTGTCGGTCCGTATGCGTCAAGAGGATTGGAGTTTCCGCAGCTTGGACATGCGAAGGGCGCCCTGAGGCGCCCTTGGAAGTTTCGACCAGCATCCGCTCGGCTTGCGCCTTGGCCACCGTTTTCGAGGCACGGAACTGATGTCCCGCCGGGAGGTGCTGTTACAGCCGGTGTCACCTCGTTGAAGCGACAGTAACAGGTTTGCAGCGATGCGCAAGGGGGGCTAGCGACAGGGGAACCCCTATCCCCCCGATGGAATCGCGCTAAACTTCCTCCCGTATCTTGAAAAACAGGAGGAACGTCATGGGCAGTCCATATGCGGGAGCATGCTTTTGCGGCGCGGTCGAAATTCGGGTGACCGGCAAGCCGAATGCCATGGGCTATTGCCATTGCCGATCCTGCCGCTCGTGGTCGGGCGGCCCGGTCAACGCGTTCAGCCTGTGGCCGCTGGAAGCGGTCGAGGTGGTGAAGGGCGCGGAACACATCGTCACCTACGACAAGACGGAGATGAGCCATCGCCAGTTTTGCCGCCTCTGCGGCGGCCACCTGATGACGCGGCATCCGCCGCTGAACATGATCGACGTGTTCTCCGCCACGATCCCGGATCTGGCGTTCGTGCCGGAGGTGCATGTCAACTACGCCGAGACGGTCCTGCCGATGCGCGACGGGCTGCCCAAGCTGAAGGATTTTCCCGCCGAGTTCGGCGGGTCCGGCGAGGTCGTTCCGGAGTAGATCGCCCGGCTTCACGCTCGGCGCCGCGTCTCAGAGCCGTTTTCGTCATGGTCCGGAGAGTGGCCGGCCCATGACGCGGATGGCGATCTAAAGCCCGGCGGGCGGCGCGAAGCATTGCACCAGCCCTTTGTAAAGCCACAGGATCGGACTGCCGGTCGGGTTCGCGCCGGGAACGATCTTCTCATCCGGCACCACCACGCAGTGATCCGGCTGATCCGGGAAGTGGCTCGGGGTGACATGCGCCCGCCAGTGGGTGCGCCGGACATCGTCCTCATCGACCATCGTCACCATGTCAGCCTCCACCGGTCGGCCGTCGCCGATATCGCAGCACGCGTTGTTGTGCTGGTCGCTGCGGGAGGTAATCCAGCTTTGGTAGGGCGCCATGATCTGGCTGTCCTCGCTGCCGGGCGCGGGCGGCGACGCGGCTGCCCCGTGCCCCGGGACGGCCATCGCCGCCGCCAAAACCAGACGCCAGCGGTGGTTCATGCCAGGCGAGACTTCATGCGAACGGCCTTCTTGCGGGATATGCCTGCGGATGCCCGACGCCAGGATCAATCCGGCCCCGGCCAGCACGACAACGCCGGTGACCGGCATCGGTACTCCGTATCCGCCGGTGGCATCATGCAACAACCCCGTGATCTGCGGCGCCGCATACCCCGACATGTTGCCGGCGGAGCGGATAAAGGCGACGCCCGGCCACTGGCAGGTCCCGCAACACCGGCAGGCTGGACGCGATGCCGTGGGTCGCGGCGCAGACCGCCGCCATCGTCAGGAAGATGCTGTCCGGCAGCAGCCCCGCGCGACACGACATGCAGTTCGGACACATGAACGCTGCGGTGACTGCGACGCAGTCCGCCGGCCGGCAAGTGATCCGGCATTATGGAGCAGTTGGTGGCGACTTCCACATGATGCCGCGGTGATCACGATCGATACCAGGAAGCAGACGTTGCTCGGCCCGTCGGCAGCCGCCGTCCAGGCAAGGTCGGCGAGAACCTGGCAAAGCCGTTCGTGACGGCGGGTCCGACATCGCCGCCAAGGCCGGAAGTTCGTGTGCCTCTATTTTAGACCGCGACGTAGTATGGCTCATTCGACAGTGGCGGGATGTCGCCGAAAATGTCGTGGAGCTCATTGGCAATGCGCGAATTTCCACTATTCAGAAAGTACCGGCGTTTTTTGACGGTACCCAACCGGGCACCCGGCTGAGTGATATCGGCGGACAGCTTCGACAGCACGATATTCATACCGGCCGGAGATGCCTCAATCACAAAGCAGTTCAGATTGCAAAGTCCGGGAAGTGCCGACGCCGCATCGAAGATCTTTTTCGACAGCCCGGGCACCGAGCTCAGCTTCGATGCCAGCTCTTGCAGAGCGGGGTCGCCGGGCTTCAAATCTTCTGCCGAGATACCGCCGTCGACCAGAGCCGGAATATTGCCGGCGCACTCAGTCCACCAGGAGAAGTCGAGGATGCGCTTGGCATCGGATTGGATGGCCTGGCACACGCCGGCGCAAATTCGCGCGGCCATGTCCGATTGGCTGGCGGTCGCTGCGAAGATGCCGGAAGTTGTCATTACTGATTCAAACGGGTTATCGGTCATGTTCGTCCAGCCTCCAAAGGGCTAAGTCGCGCGGCGCCCGGGGGACGGCCCGACCGGCGCGGATGCGCCCGGTCGAACCGTCCCCCGGTGTCGCCGTATCGGCAATCAGGCGGACGCGCGGCGCCTAGCTGCCCGGATCCAGCGGCTTGATCTCCGCTTGAGGGGTCTTGGGCTTGTGGAAAAAGTTCTTGGCGTTGCTGAACGCTGCAGTATCGCCGGCGTCTATGAGGCCCTGGAAGTCCTGATAGGCTGACCCCCCCTTCCGGATTTTCGAGGTGATCACTTTCCAGACCCATTCCTGATACTTCATGTTGATGTTGATGGACTGGGCCGTGACGCAGGCCGCCTTCGCCTCCATGAAACTTGCCAGAAAGTCGATTTGCCGCAAGAAAATCGCGCCATAATCATAGTATCCGCCGGCGTGGTTATCGATCAGATAGTTGACATAGGTGACGCTGATGGCTTTGTAGGAATTGCCTTCCGTCTTCAAGCTGAACACGATATCGCCCTGAGCCGCGAGGAACGTCGAGAAGTCCGTGAGCAATGACGCGCCATCCGTAATGATAGCCTTGGCGATCATACTGAGGAATTCACCGGAAATGCTGACGCCGGCGATGGACTTGTGGTAATCCTTGATAGTTGCCTCCGACACGGTTGTGCATGGGATGGCGTCCAGCGCCGGCCTCCAAGTCTCGACAGTCAAGGTCTTCGCATCTATTTTCGGAAAATTCGCGTTCATGTAACCGTGAATCAGGCCGCCGATCGACAGCAGGTTGTCCGCATTCTGGTTCATTATGTCGCTGTATTTCGAATCCGCGGGGGCCTGGCCGATGAGATGGAACTGTACTGCGCCCTGATCGCTGGCGGTCTGGGCGGCCGGTTCAGCGCCAAGTGCCAGCGCCCGGTTTCTGGGTGTGCTTCGCTTTGCATGGAAGAAGGCGCGGGCATCCGCGAATTGTTTTTCCGTGGCAGCATTGTCCAGCATCGCGGCAGCCTGAATCGGAATCAGCGTTTGAGTGCTCATTGGTTACTCCCTATTTGACGTCTTATGGCTCCGTTTGCTACTTCTCAACCTTTTGGCGACAAAAGCTTCAGGTCGAGATCAAGCCCGACCATGGGTTTGATTTTACGAAACATCAAGTATATGCTGAATTGACTTGTGATCGGTCTGCACATCCCGTGGGTTTCGGCCAAGCGTCCTGCTTGCCACGGCCGCATCGGGACGGTGGTCGCGCAAATCGCGCCGAGGCGCGGGCTGTTAATCCGCGATGCCGTTGGCGTCCCGCGCAGCGATCAACTCTCCCAGTGCTACCTTCAGATTCTTGCTGTTGTGGGCATCCAGCGGAATCGATCCCCGCGTTACTTCCGCGCCGTTTACAGTGACCGCCCAACCTTGACCCTCCCCGGCATGGACGAGAGCTATTCTATTGGCAGCGCCGCTTTCATTCCCGTGCCCCTCGGCGGTTCTGATCGCGTTGACCGCTTCTTGCGGGCTTGAATTGAGATCGATTTTTGAGAGCTTTGGCATGACGGTCCCCCCTTATTTTTAGTATTGGCGCGAAATCCGGGTTCGCATTGCTTGACAAGCCTGCTCTGGCCCGTGAGGAGTTGTCAACGGTTTTCCTGCGACGCGCTGAACACTTGTTTTTCACGTTTACGCAACATTGTGAAAATCACCCTTATCGGCAAGAGGATTTTGATCGATGCGAAAAACCGCGCCGGTGAGCGGGGTCAGTGCGGGCGTTCAATTCGGCGCATAACCCTAACCCCGCTAGGAGGTGCCCGGATCGGCGCAAGTAGAAGACTTGAGTATCTGCCAAAATCCCCTACCGGCGCATAGTCATCCCCCCGTTGTATCCTTCGTTCTTTTCAATCGATTCTACAGCCGCACCAGCCACCGCAGGTCCAGTCCGAACCCGGCGCCGCAATTGGATACAACAAACGGTTGATAACATTACCAGAGAAAAACCACAGGCCCGGGTGGGAATCGCGGGCGTTTCGTTCTTGTTCGCGTTTTCCGCCTTTCGTTTCGCCGTCGATACCAGTATAAGCCTTCGCCAGCTTAGAACATGCATCCCGCAGGATTCATTAAACAGGTATCCCGATCGATTCATAGGGCGGGATCCTGGGGTTTCACGCAGAGTTTACAGATGGTGCCTCAGATGAAGCGCTCGGCGCCGTCGCGTGGCTCCGGAAATCGCCGCGACGCCCGGACCGAATTCGTCCGGTGGCGATCCGCCGGACGCGGCCCATACCCCGTTGCGATGCACGAACCCGCGACACGCACGGGCGAAAGCACAGCAGCATTGGCAGCGACACGGCGGCCGACGGCGTCGGGGAATACCACACCCGCCCTGCATCGACGGCGTCCCTGCGCAGAATGCGGACTTTGTCCGCAGCTGGTTAAACGCCCCGCCCCGGAGTCGCCAAAGCCGTCCGGTTTCAGGGCAGCCGGCTAACCCGCGCGGGGTGTCCCGGGTTCGTCCAGGCTTTCCGCGATCTCATCCGCCCGCTTGGCGATCTTCTCGATCTTGCGGACCAGCCCGGGAGCCGCTTTCACGTCGCCGTTACCACCCTCGTGCGCCTGCAGCTTCGTGCGCAGTTCGAAGATGTCATCGGCCATCAGCAGCGCCGCCATCACCAGCATGCGCGACTCGCCGCTCGGCCCGGCGGAAGCGCGGACGACGTCGATGCGGCGGCCGACTTCCGCACCCATCGCCTCGAGGTGCTTCTCCTCGCCGTCCTTGCATCCAATGGTATAGGCATATCCGTTGATCCGAAGCGTCACCTGCGCCATCGCGCCGCCCTTTCCTGGCTGTTTCCGGCCTGCCTGCCACGCGGGCGGACGTCTCCCGCCGGGCCCTGGCGGCAAAGGGTCGCCGATGGGGGCTTTTCCATCATCGCCTCAAGCTGCCTGATCAGCCCGGGCGGTGGTTGGATCGATCATCCTGAAGACCTCGGTCACGCGAGTCGCTGCAAAGCCGTTCATATCAGTGTGCTTGTGAATGATGGCTGCGTCCATTGCAAGCTGTACGGAACGTCTTGCCGGCGCGGCGCCAGGCCTGGTCCCGGTGGGTGGTTGCACGGTGGGTGGTTGCTAGGTGCGGCCGGACAAGGCGACAATTGTATATCGATCATGTTGCAATGCCGCAGATGCCGTACACATCGCACCCAAGGCCCCGACAGGAGCAGCAATCCATGCCGAAGTCCGTCCCCGTCGCCATCTTCGACTGCGTTGTGTTCGGCGCCACCGGCGACCTGACACTGCGCAAACTGCTGCCCGCGCTGTATTACCGCTTCCGCGACGGGCAGATCCAGGGCGCGTCGCGCATCATCGGCGCCGCCCGATCGCGTCTAAGCGATGAAGAATTCCGCGACCGTGCCTGCAAGGCGCTGGAAAAGCATGTCGCCCCGGAGGACCAGGACCCGCACACCATGCGCAGCTTCCTGGGACAGCTTTTCTACGTCCCGATCGACGCCACCCAACCCGACGCGGACTGGAGCCTGTTCGAGCGCGTGCTGGACGATGCCGTCGTCCGCGTCTTCTACCTGGCGACATCGCCCGACCTGTACGGACCGATCTGCCAGGCGCTGGGCACCGCCGGGCTGGTGACGGAGAAATCCCGCGTCGTCCTGGAGAAGCCCATCGGCCACGACCTGCACTCGGCACTGAAGATCATCGAAAATGTCGGAAAAGTGTTCTCCGAGGCGCAGACCTTCCGCATCGATCACTACCTCGGCAAGGAGACGGTGCAGAACCTGATGGCGCTGCGCTTCGCCAACACCATCTTCGAACGCCTGTGGACCGCCGACGTCATCGACCACGTGCAGATCACCGTGTCGGAGACGGTCGGGCTGGAGGGCCGCGGCGGCTACTACGACAAGTCGGGCGCCATGCGCGACATGCTGCAGAACCACATGCTGCAGTTGCTCTGCCTGATCGCCATGGACCCACCGGTGTCGCTGGAGGCGGACCGGGTGCGCGACGAGAAGCTGAAGGTGCTGCGCGCGCTCAAGCCGCTCGACGCGCATGAGATCGCCACCCAGACCGTGCGCGGCCAGTACACGCCCGGCGCGATCGACGGCAAGCCGGTGCCCGGATACATGGCGGACCTGGGGGCGGACGAGCCATCCCGCACCGAGAGTTTCGTCGCGCTGAAAGCCGAGGTGCGCACCTGGCGCTGGGCCAACGTGCCGTTCTACCTGCGCACCGGCAAACGGCTGCCGTCGAAGATGTCGGAGATCGTCATCCAGTTCCGCGCCGTGCCGTTCTCCATCTTCCCCGAGGAAGCGGCGGAGTGGCGGCCGAACAGCCTGGTGATCCGGTTGCAGCCGGAGGAAGGGATGCGGCTGGAGATGATGACCAAGGACCCCGGGCCGGGCAAGCTGCGGCTCTCGCCCACCAGCCTGGACATCCGCTTCGAAAAGACCTTCGGGCGGCGCTTCCCGGATGCCTATGAGCGGCTGCTGATGGACACGGTGCGCGGCGATCCGACCTTGTTCATGCGCCGCGATGAGGTCGAGGCGGCGTGGAACTGGGTCGAGCCGATACTGGAGACCTGGTCGGGGCGGCCGGACCACCCGCGGCCGTATCCGGCGGGAAGCTGGGGCCCGACGGCGGCGATCGCGCTGATCGAGCGGGACGGGCGGACCTGGCACGAGGATGTTGAGTAGGCCGCCGCGTTTGGCGGCGCGGCCATGACGCCGATGGGGCAGAGCCGGCTTTTTCGCGGATTGGGTATCGAACACGCACTCTTCCGTTTCGCGTGAGCGGTGCTATGAACCCCGGCATGAACACCACTGGACCCACGCCGCTGCGTGCCGGCACCCGCGGCTCTCCGCTCGCGCTGGTGCAAACCCGTACTTTTCTCCGCCTGATCGCCGGCATCCCCGGCGCGCCCCCCGGCGTCGAGGTCATCATCAGCGTCACCGGCGATGCCGTGCAGGACCGCCCGCTCGCCGAAATCGGCGGCAAGGGGCTGTTCGCCAAGGAAATCCATGAAGCTCTGCTCGACGGCCGTGTCGATGTCGCGGTGCATTCCTGCAAGGACCTGGAGACCGAACTGCCGCCCGGCATCGTGCTGGCCTGCGTGCTGAAGCGGGAGGACCCGCGCGACTGCCTGATCCTCGGCGCGAACTGCACCTTCCCGCACCCCTCCGAACCCTACTCCGCCCTGCCGCATGGCGCGCTGGTCGGAACGTCATCGGTTCGGCGGCAGGCGCAGTTGCTGAATGCCCGCCCCGACCTGAAGGTGGCGTCAATCCGCGGCAACGTGCAGACCCGGCTGCGCAAGCTGTCCGAAGGCGAATGCCAGGCCAGCATGCTCGCCATGGCCGGGCTGAACCGGCTTGAGATGGAGGTTCCGGGTACGGTGGTGCTGGACCCGGAGCTGATGGTGCCCTCCTCCGCCCAGGGAATCGTCGGCATCACGGCGCGGGCGGACGATACCGAGGTGCTGGAACTTCTGGCCAAGATCGAGGACACGGAAGCGCGGGTGGCGGCCGAGGGCGAGCGCGCGCTGCTGGGCGAGCTGGACGGGTCGTGCCGCACGCCGATTGGCGGGCATCTGCGGATTCAGGCGGATGGCAGCGTGACGGTGACCGGGCTGGTGGCTCGGGCCGACGGATCGTTCCTGCTGAAGCGTTCACTCTCCGGCGCGCCCGAGGATGCCGCGCTCATCGGCCGCGAGCTGGGCATGAGCCTGCGGGCCGACTCGCCGGACGACCTGTTCGGCTGACGGCGGGCGGAACTTTCGGGGAGTGGGGGCGTTTGGCTCGCTCACACTTCGGAGGTTACGCAGATGAAGACCCTTATGATCGCCGCTGCGATGGGAATGGTGTTTTCGGCGGGACAGGCTGAGGCGAAGGGCTGCCTCAAGGGTGCTGCCGTCGGCGGGTTGGCCGGACATATGGCGCATCACGGGGTGCTGGGCGCCGTCGGCGGCTGTGCCGTGGGGCATCACATGGCGTCGAAGCAGCAACAGCAGACCGAGCAGGCGCAACCGCAACACGATTAGCCCGCGCGGCTGGTCTGACAGCCCGGCGCGGTCCGGTTATCGCCCGCCAAAAAGGCGCTTGGCCGAACGATCCGCGCGGACAGGCGTTTGCTTTGAGGGGCTAATCCGCTTTGAGTTTGACACAAGGTCACGCTTGCCGCCGCCGTCACGGCGGGCGACCTCGAACAAGATGTTCGTGCTACAGGCGCTGGGCGCCGACGCGACCTGCGTCGCTACCGGCGCGGGTGTCGCGACGCTTGTGCTTCACCTGGCGGGTTTAAACAGCTGCACCCTCTGCACGCTGTTGCCCCGCGCGCCGATACGCCGATCGGCTGACATATCCCTTTTTCGGCCCCCTCACGACGTATGTCACGCTGAACCGATCGGGATTCTCCAACCGGAACGTCGCCTCATACGTATCCAGCCGGCACAAATGCCGATCGGCTGAGACGATTGGAAAAACAACGTTGTTATCGGCCGGCAGGCTGATGTCGATGAACTGCTTCCCCCGGCTCGGCCCGTCGGTGAAGCTGACCTCGATATCGCCGTTGCGCAGCGCGTAGACGTAGCTGTTCTCGCCATCCAGCACGGTGCCGTTGTCCAGCACGAGCCGACCGCTTTCCTGATACAGCAGGCTGTCCGCGGATCGCGGCGTGAAGCTGGCCCGGCCGGTGAAATGGCCGCCCGGCTCGATTTGCCGATCGATCGCCCACTGTCCGCATAGCAGGTCGAGCACGCGGCGGCCCGGCGAACTCCCCATCGCGAGCGGGGGATCGCCCGGGCGCGGTGCCGGCGTCGCGGCGATCAGGGCGCGGGCAAGTTCGGGCGTGGCATGCGGGCCGCTTAACCGGAACTGCGCCGGCACCAAGGCACCCCGGGTCACCCGCAGCCGCAGCGGATCGTCCGCCGGCAGGTCGGGAACGACCCCGGCCTCGCGCGCAAGGCTGTCGGCCATGGCGACAAAATCGGCGTGCGGAAATTGCGGCCTCGGCTGCTGCGTGCGCACTTCCCGCTCCTCCGCGATCCCGGCCAGCATTGCGGTTCGGCCGGGCAACGGCAGTTCGCCGGATATTATCCGCGCCAGCCAGCGCGCCTGCAGCTCCATCACCGGGACATAGGGGCCGCGGTAGTGTCCGACGAACGCCAGGCCCGGCAGATCGGGATGAAACATCGTCCGGTGCAGCAGCTTCGGCTGCAACCGGTCCGACCCGTCGAAGCCGATGGCATCCAGCACCGCGCGGTCGAGAAACGGCAGCGATGACGTGAAGCCGGTGCACAGGATGACCGCGTCGAACCCCTGGCGAACACCGTCGGCGAACCTCACCCCCTCGGCGTCGAACCTCAAGCTGGCCGAGCGCTTCACCGCCACCGCTCCGGACCCGACCAGTTCAAGGAAATCGTCGCTGATGATGATCGTCATCGGCAGTTCGCGATCCCGGTCGAACGCCAGCTCCGAAGAGGCCGCCCCCGGGTCGCCGCCAACGCGACGGAGAAACACGTGCGGATCATGCAACAGCGGGTTGTCGGCGCGCCGGTTGTAGATCACCAGATCCAGCGGATACTTCGGGCCGCCATCCATTGCGGACACCAAACGCGGCACGAACCACATCGGGTGCCGCAAGGTCACCGTCACCCGGGCATACGACGCGAGTTCTGCGGCGATCTCGGTGCCGGAGAATGCCGCCCCCACCACCAGCACGCGTTTGCCGGCGAAGCGGTTGCGCAGATCCGCGGCGGTGTCGCAGGCGGCGGAATGGATCACCTCGCCGGCGAAATCCGCCAGCCCCGGAAAAGCCGGCCGAAACGGTTCGGTCAGGAACCCGGTGGCGATCACCGCGTGATCAAACGCTTCGCCGCCGGGGCCATCCGGCCCTTTCCAGCCGAGTTGCCAGCCTCCGTCCGGGTTCGTCCGTACCGTATCGACCCTGGTGCCGAAGCGCACGGACCGCAGCAGACCGAAGGTGTCGGCATAAAGCCGGAGATACCCCGCCATGTCGCGGCGCACCGGGAACACGTCCGCGCCGGCGGGCCAGGCAAGATCGGAAAAGGCGCAGCAGTAGCGGGAAATATTGGTGCGGGCGAAGTCGGACCACGCGCCGCGGCCGGGTCCCGCCCACATGCCGAACGGCTTTTCAGCCGCCTCGAAGACCACCGGCCGCAGCCCGTGTTCGAGCAGCGCCTTCGTGGCGGCAAGTCCCGCAGGACCGGTACCGATGACAGCGACGGTTGTCATGGGATGATACGAAATGCGTTGGACAACACGACGGTCATCTGGCGCCTCCCGGTGGCGCGGAGCCGGTATCGGAGGGTGAGGTGGAGAACCGCATCAATGCGGGTGGGACTTGAAGAAAGCCCTGGCCGCGGTGACCAGTTTATCGGCCGGGTGCTGCTTGCAGTAGCTATCGATCCATGCCCAAACCGCCGGTGCCGCCACCCCGTTCAGGGGATCGTCCTCGTCGCTGCCGGCGAAGCCGATGCCGGTAAGAAAGCCCAGCACCCATTGCTCATCCTGCAAAGCCGGCGGACCGGCAGGGTTGCCGCGGTCCGCGGTCCAGGTGGCGCAGCTATCCACCCCGGCGCCCGATTCGTGATAGGCGCGGGCCGGCGAAGCGGCGGCGGAACAGGCTACCACTGCCAGACAAACAGCAAAGGTCTTCATCCATTTCCAGTACCACATGACCCGCCTCCGGGCCAGATCGTCCGCTATTTCGTGCCGATTGCGGTGCCGGTCTTCATGACCGGTGCAGTAGCCGGGGCGGCAGGGGCGGGGCTAACCGCGCCGGCAGCGGGAGCGGTGCTCGCGACAGGGGTTGCCGCGGGGACAGTCTCGGATGAATCACCGAAAAGCCAATAGAAGAACGGCCTGTGACGATCACTGTGGCCGATTGCCATTTCGTTGGCCTGGACTTTGTCGGCCGCGGGGATGCCCGGGCTGAGGTTTCCCTGGGCAGCCGCGCCCGCGAGCGGGACTAGGGCCAACACTGCGGCACAGGCAAGACTACGATTCGACATCGGTGCGCTCCCGGGCATTGACGGCCGCAGACTAACCTCATGCCGCGGCATCAGGCCACCGGCGTGGCGTCGTCGCCCTGGCCATGCCGAAGCCAGCCGTCAGCCTGCCGCCTTGCCGGTATGCAGATGGAACCGCATATGCTCGGGCACCTCCTGCCCCGCATCGGTGAACGCCTTGCGCAACGCCCCCATAGCCGGCCCGAAAATCCCGGCGCGGTTCTCGCTGCACCACTCGCGAGAGCCGATGGTCGTCTCCAGGCTGCCCTGGAACCGGGGCATCACCCAGCGGGCGAACAACTCGTAGCTGCGCAGCGTCTGCTCCCGGTTCGCCCATTCGTGGGAGCGGAACAGCACCGCCCCTGCCCCGCCGCCGGTGAAGCCGAGCAGCCGCTCGATCCCCGTAATGATCGTCTCGGGCGAGCCGACGAGAGTCGATCCGGCGGCCAGCCCTTCGGCCAGAGGATTTTCGCTGCGCATCGGCGGGCGGCCGAGCGTCTCGCTGAAATAGGACAGGGTTTCGATACGCTCGCCGTGGCGGACTTCCTGTATCGCCAGTTCGTCGGTCTCGGCGCAATGCATGTTGATCACCAGCCGCCAATCGTCGCGGTTCAGCGTCTTGCCGTATTTCGCCGCCTCGGCCTCGCCCATCTTCCAGTAGTCCGCCAGCTTGGCGGAGCCGCCGGGCAGCCCGGCACCCAGCGATAGCAGGCCGACGCCGTATTTGCCCGCTGCCAGCACGCCGGCCGGCGTTGTGGCGCTGGCGACCGCGATCGGGAAGCCGCCCTTGGTGTAGGGCTTCAGGTGCAGACGCGCCTCCCGCAATTCGAACCAGTCGGTCTTCACGGTGACCGGCTCCTTGCACGCCAGCAGCGCCATGATCGCGCCGAGCGACTCATCCATCATGCCGCGCTGCCGCTCTGCGTCGATGCCCATCATGTAGGCGTCGGAGACCAGGGCACCGGGGCCGCAGCCCAGCATCGCCCGGCCCCGCGTCATGTGGTCCAACTGAACAAAACGTTGCGCCACCAGTAGAGGGTGGTGATACGGCAGGCTGGTGACGCCGGAGCCCAGCATGATGTGCCGGGTTTTTTCCGCCGCCACGCCGATGAAGATTTCCGGTGACGCGATGATCTCCCAGCCGGCGGAATGGTGCTCGCCGATCCAGGCTTCGTCGTAGCCGAGGTGGTCGAGCCATTGAATGAGTTCCAGGTCGCGGCCCAGCGCCAGGGTCGGGTTGTCGCCCACGCGGTGGAACGGGGCGAGGAAAATACCGAATCGCAGGCCGTCATGGGTCGCCATGCAGATGTCCTTTTCGATGTCATGGACGACGGTGGCCGGGGCGGTCGGGATGGTCAAGGCCGCGGCGCCGGCCGTGGTCTCGCCCGGATGAGGACGTTCTGAAATCGGAACATAACACTGCCGGCTGCGCTATGTTCGACGGCTGTCGACCCGTCCCCGCGGCACGACCCGGCTGGAGATTCACTGAATCTGTGTGAAATCTTCAGCGCTTTGCTGCGCCTGCCGGTTGAAAAATCTATGTTTTACTGCAGTCCGGCGGCCGATCGGCCGATGCGACAGTCCGTCTGGCATGGCCAGCCGAAAGTCTATGACAGGTGTCAGGTATGCATTGAGGCCGCGATCCGCAGAACGATAAGGCCCGGCTCCGCGTCCGTTGCAGCGGCCATCGCATCGTCGAGCGTGCCGATAAAATCATCGAAGTGTTCCGGCATGTCATCCAGCCTGTCCAGCAGCTCGCGCACCTCATCCTTTGTCATCGCCAACACCCACGGAGTCTGCGATGCGCTGATTGCCGCGAAATCTAAAAGACGCGCTGCCATGTCTTAACCCCCTGTCAAGATCGGGAGTTTACGAACTGGCCAGGCTGCGGTTCAAGCTCTCGCCACCGTTATCGCTCAACTCCACGTGATCACAGCCTCTGAGGGCAGCTTCGACCGCGCTTGTTGACCTCTGTCTTCCTACAATGCGCAGAGGTCCGGAGAGCAAAGGCCATCAACCGCTACTTCACACGGACAAACCGATACGGAAAGAAATTATCCGCCGGCTGTGCCAGATCGACGTTCTGCTTCGCCGCCCAGACGATCACCTGCTGGTGCAGCGGGATCGTCGGCGCATCCGCCTCTATGATGCGGATCGTTTCCTTGATCATCGCTGCCCGCTTGGCCGCGTCCGTTTCGACCCCGATCTTCTCGGTCAGTTCGTCCAGCGCCGGGTTGGAGTAGCCGCCATCGTTAACCTCGCCGCGCTTGCCGTTGCGAGTTGCTAACAGCGTGTACAGCACATTGTGCGCATCATACGTCGCCGGAGTCCAGCCCAGCATGTAAAAATCAGTGTCATATGCAGGCGCGCCAATCTTGGTGAAGAACTTCGACTTGGTCTGGGCGTTCAGATCCACCTTCACGCCAACCCGCGCCAGCATGGAAACGATCGCGGTGCAGATCTGCTCATCCATAACGTAACGATCGTTCGGGCAGTCCAGGCCGACGCGGAAGCCGGACGGATAACCCGCCTCCGCCAGCAACTGCTTCGCCTTCGCCGGGTCCGCCTTCGGCTGCACATCCAGCGCGGCATCGTAACCGTTCACCCCCGGCCCCCACATCTCCGCCGTCGGATGCCCCAGCCCCAGCATCACCTTGCTCGCAATGATCGGCTCATCGATCGCCAGGCCCACCGCCTGCCGCACCTTCACGTCGCGGAACGGATTCTTGCCCTTGACGTCGGAACTCGGCAGCTCGTCGCGGCTGACATTGAAGCTTAGGAAGATCGTCCGCAGCTCCGGCGTTTCCAGAATCTTCAACCCCTCGGTCTGCTTGATCCGGGCGATGTCCTGCGGCGGCACCGAGTAGATCATGTCCACCTCGCCGGACAGCAGCGCCGCAACGCGCGTGGGCGCGGAGGAGATCACGTTGAACTCGACGCGATCCAGATTGTGCTCCGGCTTGTCCCACCAACCGTCGTACTTCTCGACCACGGTCTTGCGGTCCGGCTCCCGCGAGACCAGACGGAACGGGCCGGTCCCCATCGCGTTGTGCAGCGCGTAGTTGTCGTCCTTGCCGATGAACGCCGGTTCGGCCGCGTTATGCGCCTCGCACCAGGATTTCGACATGATCAGCAGGTTGGTCTGCTCCTGCAGCAGGATCGGGTCCGGCAGGAAAGTTTCGAAATCAACCGTCAGGTCGTCGACCTTGCGCGCCTCCTTCACCACCGACATCGGCGCCCGCATCGACGAGCTTTTGGACAGGATTCGCTTCACTGTGAACACCACGTCGTCGGCGGTGAACGCCGAGCCGTCCTGCCACTTCACGCCCGGCCGCAGATGGAAGCGCCAGACCGTCGGCGCGGTCTGCTCCCACGATGTCGCCAGCGCCGGCTCCAGGCCGAGGCTCCGGTTGCGGCGGACAAGGGGTTCATAAATATTGGCGAGGAACGAAAGCTGCACGGTTTCCTGCCGCGTCATCGGGTCCATCGCGTTGACATCGCCGTCATTGGCCCAGCGCAGGGTTGCCGCGCCGGCGGGCGTAAGGCCCAACGCCGCGATCACGGCAAAGGCGGAGAACCGTAGACGGGTCAACTTCATGGATGGAACCCCGGTTGGTTGGTGTTAGCCTGATCCGACGCGCCGAAACTACCGCGTGCGGCCGGAACTGAACAGGGAAAGTGCGTATGCAGATCTATCCTGATACCGACATCATAGGCGTCGTCGACGTCCAGCCGACCTTCATGCCCGGCGGAGAACTGCCGGTTCCCGGTGGACATGAGGTGGTTCCGATTATCAACGACCTGCTGACCCGTTTCGCTCACGCATTTGTGACACAAGACTGGCACCCGCCCGGCCACGCCTCCTTCGCCAGCGCCCATTCCGGCAAGCAGCCCTACGACACGCATGCCCTGCCGTATGGCGAGCAGGTGCTGTGGCCGGACCATGGCATCGCCGGCACGCCGTCAGCCGCCATCCACCCCGAGCTCGACCAAAGCCGCGTCCAGGTGGTCATCCGCAAGGGCTTCCATCCCGGCATCGATAGCTACTCGGCGTTCTTTGAGAACGACCACCGGACCCCGACCGGGCTGGAAGGGTGGTTGCGCCAGCGCGGTTTCACGCGCCTGTTCCTGTGCGGCCTCGCCACCGATTTCTGCGTCGCCTGGTCTGCCGAGGATGCCGCCCGCCTGGGTTTCGAGGTCGTGGTGATCGAGGACGCCTGCCGCGGCATCGGCCTGCCGGCGGGCGACGGCCGCACCACGATCGATGAGGCGCGGGATCGCCTGGCCGCCCGCGGCGTGCAATTCATCGCCAGTTCCGGGCTGCGAATCGGGTGATTGCGTCCTATGTAACCGGACATGTTGCGTTACCTTGCCATTCTCGCCCTGGTGCTGCCGATCCGTGCCGCAATCGCCGGCCCTGCGGTGGAGGGTCTGTGGCTGACGCAGGACCATGACGGCGTGATCGCGGTCGCACCCTGCGAAACCGGCGACGGCAAGCTGTGTGCCCGGATCGAGGGGGTTATTTTGGATCATGCAAACGATCCGACTCCGGTTGATTACCGCGGGGTGTCGCAGTGCCGCCTGCCGCTGATCACCGATGCGACGCAGGTCGAGCCGAACCTGTGGAAGGGCCACATCACCAATCCGCGCAACGGCGATGTCTGGAGGGTGGAGCTCTATCTGGAGCGCGATGGCAACCTGGCGCTGCGCGGTTATCTCGGGGTCCCCTTGCTCGGCCAGACGCAGACCTGGACGCGCTACGACGGCAAGGTGCCGGATGATTGCCGGCTGACCAAGCCATCCGACGGGGATGTGGTAACGCGGTAGCGGCTGCACGCCGGCCGCTCCCACGCCACCGTTGTCAGATGTGGTCAAACCTTGGGGGTATCGGCACCACCCCGCCGATGTTGAGGTTCACCGCGCTGCCACCCGGAAGGGACGGGCCGATGTGGAGCAGCGCTTGCTCGATGTCCGGCGGCAGCGCAGGAATCAGATCGGCCAGCAAGCCGCCGGGCTTTACCGGGCTGCCGACAAAGCTCTCTGTCACGTAGTTCGAGACGACCTGGCCGATGACCTGGCCGAAATCATTGATGGCGCTGATCGCTTCGAGCGTCCCCGGCACGCTGGCGGACGGGTCCAGGAAGGTGAAATGCCCATAGGTGTCGACAAAACCATGCACGACGCCGGAACTGTCGGTGTAGGTTCCGGCCACCTGGCCCAGATTGTTGATGGCCGTTGCGTCGGTTGAAGCCGCACCGGGAACGTCGATTGTTTTGAACGTGTCGGTTTTCAGGTCGAGCACCCCGCTGACGCCTGCCGTCGTTGTGCCGACGATCTGATCGAAGTCGTTGATGCCGGTCGGCAGGAAGCCGGTGCCGTCAGCCAACGTCAGAGTGGTCAGCGTCCCGCCGATATCGATGAAGCCGAACTGCGCGGTGATGGTTTCCGGCACCGTGCCGGTAAGGCCCTTGTACTGGCCGACGACCTGGCCGAGATCGTTGATACCGCTCGCCCTCGCGTCATTGACGAACGACGACGGCAGGGAGGCGAAATACGTTATCGTGCCGTTCGTATCGATAAAGGCGTGGCTGCCGTCGCTTTTCGGGAAAAACCCGGCTACCTGGCCCGGGTTGTTGATCGCAAGCGGAACCGGGTAGGAAAATGGCACCTGCACCTCGGTGACGGTGCCTTGGTTCAGGATGAAACCATTGACGTTGCCTGCGCCGGTGATGGCACCGAGATCGTTGATCCCGTACGCCACGGCGAAGGTCTGGCCGGGCAGGATGAACTGGCTGAACGTATAATCTTCCGAACACGTTTGCGAAATGTTTGTCATGACGAGTCCTCCAGTCCGGAACAGGGAAGCCGGAGGTGCGCGAGCAAGGGGCAAGTGTTTGCACCGCGAGGAATTGACCCGGGCGTCGGCCCTGTTCGACTGTGCGCAGGTGCGGCGTCCGCCTTCGTTGCCGCCACTCCCTGGCATCAGGCCACGCGCACTAATGTTTGGCAGTTTACGCCGCCCGTGCGCGCTGCCATTGACAAAATGTTACGTAAAAACAATGTTCCGGGGATCGGAGCGGTTGAGGCGCGGCTATGGCGGATGGTGTATTCGTTTTCGATAAAGATAACAACCCGACCCCTCTTAAGGCGGCGGAGTTTGCCAACGAGGCGGACTTCCAGGCGCTGCTTAAAAAATCCCCGAACTTTTGTCCGGTGAGGCAATTGACCCTGTATCGCCTCGTCGATGGTCACTTATCGCCCGAGAAAAATCCGTTCCCAAGCACCTCGATGGGGAACCATTTTGGTCGATTGATCATCTTTCCTTCGATCAGGACGGCATACCAACCTTTGTAGAGGTCAAGCGACAAACGAATACGGATCTGCGCCGTCGAGTCGTGGGGCAGATGCTGGATTACGCTGCGAATGCAGTAATCTATTGGCCAAACAAAGAGTTACGCGATGCGTTCGAAAAACGACCGCAATCGGAAGCCGACCCGCCGGATGTTGAGAAATTCTGGCTGACGGTCCAAACCAACCTCCAGGCTGGCCGAATCCGCCTATTGTTTGCTGCCGATAAAATTCCTGCCGAGCTCCTGGCTGACGCAGAGAGCAAGGCCAGTTTTCACGACGCCGCGGTTTGGCTGGTCGACGAGCTAAAGACAGGGTGACCAAATCAAAGCCGGTAAAAGGTCAATACTCAAGGTCGTGGTCAGGCCCCAGGCACCCTTCGGTGCGCCGAAAGAACGCTGACACCGGGTCCGGACGCGCCACCATCGCCAATGCGAGAAGGCCTAGCTCGCGCGTCGAAGAGATGCCGGATTCTCGCTTCGCCGCCTCAACCAGGCCGGTCGGTGCGCAAAAGCTGACATGATCCGTCTTTTCGCTGTCGAACAGATCGGCGAGGCGGACTTGCTCCAGCACTGACATGTACATCGGATTTGTGCGCTGCGACGATGGATTAACCCGCATAGAGCGCCGCTTCGGCTTCGGTTGCCGTGTGATGAGTCTGGCGGACATACGGGCCTCCTTTAGTCAATGCGGTTTCCCAGCCACTTGACGAAGCCCGAAGACGCGGCGGCTTCACCCGGTAGCGGTTGCACCCGGGTCATCAGGGGGCAATTCGTCATCCGCATCAGGCGGCAGGTCGGGCGCGCGGTCAAGGATGTGTAAAGCTTCCGCGACATCGGCACGCGCTGCGCGCTTCCGCAAGTCAAGCAAACCGCGGCGGTGCCCAAGACCTTCCGAAATCAATGCAACAAGAAGCTGATTAATGGAAACCTTTTCCTCGGCCGCCGCTTCCTTGGCCTGCACGAGGATATGGTCGGGAACCCTTAGCGCAAATCCGCTCATGATGGCCTCCTTTTATACAACACCGGCAATCGCCGCTCCGCCAGATATTCTCCGGGCAACAGCACCCGCAAACCGAACGCCGCCACCGCCGGGTGCCGAAAGTGCTTATCGCCCGAGAGATTCAGGGTCGCTCCACCGGCCAGGGCACATTCCAGGACAACATTCGGGGAGACCGCGAATGGAACCTCTTTCGTCAACATTCCTCTGAGAACGGCATGGCATGCGCCTTTGCGCGAGCGAATGGCAGCCAGAAGGATGTTCGCGTCGGCCACAATCATTCCTCACGATATCAGATGCGATATCGACATGCAAATGCTTCACCTCCCGTTGACCGCCCAACCAAACGGCGGCTCACTGTCCGGACCAACCAGGAAACCACCATGCAGATGCGAGCCGCCGTGCTGCGCGAACAGGGCAAGCCTCGCCCCTACCTCACCAGCCAGCCGATGACGATCGAGACCGTCGACCTCGACCCGCCCGGCCCCGGCGAGGTGCTCTACAAGATCATTGGCGCCGGCCTCTGCCACTCCGACCTCTCGACCATCGAGAACCTGCGCCCCCGCAAGCTGCCAACCATTCCGGGGCATGAGGCCGCGGGCATCGTCGAGGCCATCGGCCCCGGTGTCACCGGCCTGAAGCCGGGCGACCACGTCGTCAGCGTCTTCGTGACAAGCTGCAACGACTGCCGCTACTGCAACGGCGGGCGCCCGAACCTGTGCCAAAGCTCGAACGCCTCCCGCACCGCCGGCACGCTGATCTCCGGCGCCCGCCGCCTGTCGCTGAACGGGGAACCGATATACCACTACAGCGGGCTGTCGGTGTTCGCGCAGTATGCCGTGGTGGCGCAAAACGCCTTGATCAAAATCCCCGATGACGTGCCGCTGGAGGACGCGGCGATCTTCGGCTGCGCCGTCGTCACCGGTGTCGGCGCCGTTCTGAACACCGCCCGGGTGCCTGCCGGCGGCCAGATGGCGGTCGTCGGGTTGGGCGGTGTCGGCATGAACGCCCTGCTCGGCGGCGTGGTCGCGGGGGCGGAGCGGATCGTCGCAGTTGACCTGAATGCCGACAAGCTGCGGCTGGCGCGCGAACTCGGCGCCACCGACACGTTCCTGGCAGGCAACGCCGACGTGGTGGAGGAAATCCGGCAGGCGACCGGAGGCGGCCTGGACTACGTAATCGAAACCGCGGGATCGATCCCGGCGATGAACCTGGCCTATGCCATCGCCGCGCGCGGCGGCACGGTGGTCAGTGCCGGGCTGCCCGCCGCGACCGCGACGTTTTCGTACCTGCACGCCGCCCTGGTGAGTGACGGAAAAAGCATTGTCGGATCCTATATGGGCGGTTGTGTGCCCAAGCGTGACATTCCGCGCTTCATCGCGCTCTATCAACGTGGCAAACTGCCCGTGCAAAAATTACGCACGGGAACCATCTCCTTTGACCAGATCAACGAAGGCTTCGACCGGCTGTCGGATGGCTCGGTCCTCCGGCAGGTGCTGCTCCCGCACGGGTAATACGGCCGGTCTTCCCCGCGCGACCGTCACCGCACGGCCTGGATGGCCAGCCTGCGCCGGCCATGATGGAAAACCAGGCACATGACCACCTACCTCGTGACCGGCGGCGCCGGGTTCATCGGGTCGCATCTGTGCGAAGCGCTCGTCGCCCGCGGAGACAGAGTCCGCGTGATCGACGACCTCTCCACCGGCCACCGCCATAACCTGCCCCCCGGCGTCCCGCTGATCGTCGGCGACGTGGCGGATCCGGACGCCGTTGCCGGGGCGATGGAGGGCGTGGACGGCTGCTTCCACCTCGCCGCCATCGCCTCGGTCGAGAAAGGCGTCACCGACTGGCTCGGCACCCATCGCGCCAACATCACCGGCACCATAACCGTGTTCGACGCGATCCGCCGCCAGGGCAACCGCATTCCCGTGGTCTACGCCTCCTCGGCCGCCGTCTACGGCGATGCCGCCACCGTGCCCATCGCTGAAACCGAGCCTCGCAAACCGCTGTCGGCATACGGTGCCGACAAGTACAGTTGCGAGCTGCATGCCCGCGTCGCCAGCCATGTGCACGGCATTCCCACCGCCGGGCTGCGCTTCTTCAACGTCTACGGCCCGCGCCAGGACCCGAAATCCCCCTACTCCGGCGTCATCTCGATCTTCTGCGAGCGGATCGCCGCGGGCCAGCCAATCAGCATCTTCGGTGATGGCGGCCAGACGCGGGACTTCGTTTATGTCGCGGACGTGGTCGCAGCCCTGCTTGCCGCCATGGCGCTGCGGCCCGCCGATGCGCCGGTGTTCAACGTCTGCACCGGCATCCCGACCTCGGTGCAGGCGCTGGCCGCGCTGATCGCCGATCTGGCCGGGAAGACGCTGGATGCGCAGACAAAGCCGCCGCGCGCGGGTGAGATCCGGCACTCGCTGGGGGTCCCCGACCTGGCCCGAAGCGTGCTTGGCCTGCAGGTTAGCGTGAAGCTGCGCGACGGGCTTGGCAAGGTCCTGGCCTGGATGACCGCCGAAGCGCAGCAGGCATGATCAAAACCGTCGTCGTGGGGCTGGCGGTCCCTCCCGCCAGCTTCGTCGTCCTGATCTTTGCCGGGCTGCTGCTGCGCCGCCGCTGGCCTTGCGGCGGAAAATGGCTCGTCCGGCTGTCGTCCATCGCTCTGCTGCTGTGCAGCCTGCCGCTGGTATCCCTCAGCGCGCTCGTGGCGCTGGAATCCGGCCTGCCGACGACACCGCCAACCGATCATCCGCCGCAGGCCATTATCGTGCTGGGCGCGGAGGCACTGCGCGATCGGCAGCAGCCGCTCGGCACCCGGGTCGGGATGCTGACGCTGGAGCGGCTGCGGTCTGCCGCCGCGCTGCAACGCCGCACCGGCCTGCCGATCCTGGCGACAGGGGGCACAACCGAGCCGGAAACGGCGCCCGTCGGGCTGGCCATGGACGTGAGCCTGCGCGATGATTTCGGGACTCCGGCGCGCTGGGTCGAATCCAAATCCGAGGACACCTGGCAGAATGCGCGCTTCAGCGCGGACATACTGCGTCCCGAGGGAATCACGTCGGTTTACGTCGTGACCCACCCTTGGCACATGAAGCGTGCGTTGCTGGCGTTCGAAGGCACCGGTCTGACGATAACGGCGGCGCCGACACCGCTGGACTCGCGGCTTTCACCGAACGTCGCCGATTTCCTGCCCCGCGGGTCGTCTTTGCAGCAGTCATACTACGCGTTCCACGAGCTGATCGGCTTGATCTGGTACCGTTTGCGCTGATTCCGTGGACGTCGCCACCTTTGCTTCGGTTGATAGCTTGCCGGCGGATGCGAGGCGGTTGCTCGACCAGGCGTCAAGTCCGTTTGCCGGCGTGGCGTGGTGGAACGCCGTGCTGTCGGCCGCCCTGCCCGCGGACGAGGAAGCGTGTTTTGTCACCGTCGGCTCCGGCGGCGGCGTCGCGGCGCTTGTGCCGATGCTGCGGCACCGCGGACGGCTGGACAGCCTGACGACGCTGTATTCCTGCGAATACGCGCCGCTGCTGGCCGGTGCCCCGGGCAGCGCGGTGCGGGTCGCAGCGATGGCCGCGTTCGCCCGCTCCTGCCGCACCGGCGGGGTGACCCGCCTGGATGCGCTGCCGGCCGAGTGGGATGGCCTGGCCGATGTGCTCGCCGGTGCCCGGCAGGCCGGATTGCGGACGCTGCGCTTCGACCATTTCGGCAACTGGTATGAGAACACCAGCGGCCTGGACTGGTCCGCCTACCTGCTGCGCCGGCCGGGAGCCTTGCGTGAAACCATCCGCCGGCGGCTGCGGCGGGCCGAGCGGCTGCCGGAGGCACGGTTCGAACTGCTAACCGATCCAGCCGACATGGACCGGGCTGCGGAAGCATTCGAGTCGGTCTACCGGCGCAGTTGGAAGCAGCCGGAGCCTTACCCGGCTTTCAATGTGGCACTGATGCGGGCGATGGCCGGTCTCGGCGCCCTGCGGCTTGGGGTGTGGTCCATTGGCGGACACCCCGTGGCCGTGCAGTTCTGGATCGTCCGGGCGGGCCGCGCCATCGTGCTGAAGCTGGCGCATGACGAGGCGTTCAAGGCGCACTCGCCGGGAACCGTGCTGACGGCGCTGATGCTGCGGCATCTGCTGGACCAGGAGCACGTAGCGGAGATCGATTTCGGCCGCGGCGACGACCTCTATAAAAAGGATTGGGCGGCGCATCGGCGCCAGCGCATCGGGGTGTTGCTGGTCAATCCCTGGCGGCTATCCGGGGCGGCGGCGCTGCTGCGCCATGCCGCGGGCCGGGCGCGACGCGCGGTCTGGCCTGGCGAACCTTGCGCGGCGGCGCCGGGCCGCGGCGAGGCCGATAAGACCCGCCGCCATAATGCCAACCGAGGCGGGTTCGGGGATGGTCAATGATGTCAGCCCGTTGAAGGTCTGGCCGACACCGACGAAAGCACCGGATTCGTCGGAAAACACCGTCAACGAGGAATTCAGGAAGCCGTAGCTGATGGTGGAAACGCGAATCGGCATCTGCACCGTCGCACCCGTCGATCCGGCGGCAGCGGATCGCGCGGCGAGTGCGTAGCCCTCGATCGTCCCGTTCGACGCGGCGGCATCGCTCGAGGCATCGGTAAGCGCCTGATAGGCGGTCAGCGAACTCGTCGCCTGGACGGTGCCGAGCCCCGCCTCCGCGGTGCCGGCGAAACGCCGCGCGTCCGGTCCCCCGGATGTGCCGGAGCCGCCATTGACGAACACGCTCGACCGGTTGAGGCTGCCCGCGTGCCGGACCAGGCTGGCTGATTCCATGGCGCCGGCCAGATCTGCCCCCAACGTGCCCGTGCCGCTGCCCCATCCGGGATCGCCGCCGCCGGCCGCCGCAGCCGTGCTTCCCGGTGAGATGACGGTAGCGCCGTCGGAGGCGTTGGACGCATCGGCGGTGGAGGACGCATCCCCGGTGGCAAACGCATCGGACACCATGACACTCGCGGAGAATTCCCGCGCCGTTGGCGATCTGGAGTAGCTGCCGCTCAGCGTCCCGGTGCCCGTGGATGCGGGTTGAATGCCGCCGAATCCGAAGACGCCGGCGGAATTGTCGAACCGCGGTCTGGAGAGGCTGCCGTCCGTCACGGTAATCAGGTCATCCGGAGCAAAGGATGGTCCGCGCGTGATCCGGCTGACGCCCGGCACAGGCTGGTCGGATGCGGATTCGACGGGCACGGCGACAGCCTGCCGCTCAACGGTCAGGAGGAGCGCAAACGCCAGGGCCGCGAACGATAATGATGTTCTCAACACGAAATCCGAGGTTCCACGGCAACCAGGTCAGCTTTTAACAACAGAAACCGATTTTTTAAACAAAATTATGACGTTTCCGGCGGCGGCCGATCCTTTTCGCCGGAGCCGCCGCCACGCATCGCGCCAAGCACGGCCCGGCCTTGCCGCAAAAGCAGTGCGACCGACCGAAACGGGCCGGCCTCAACCCAATATTGCGGGTACGCCTGGTCCGCGAGGCTGCGTTTGTAGCGGTCGTCCCCGGCGAGAAAATCATAGACGTCGAACCCCCTGTCCAGCGCGTCCTGAATGGCCGTGCCGTGGCAGGTCAGCCCCGGCTTTGCCGAACCCTTCTCCGGCCGGTAATTGAAGCCGCTCTGATACGCACACATGTGCTGGCGAAACGAGAAATTATACAGGACGCCGATGCTGGCGGTGCCGCAGGAGACGCGCAGCAGCGTGACCTCCCCGCGCGGCAGGGCCTCGGCGATCAGCGCTGCATGGAACCGGCGGAAGAACGGCGAGGCGAAGCTGCCGGGTTGGCCGCGCGCGGTCCAGGCCGCCTGATGCAGGCGTTCCAGTTCGTCCAGCATCCCCAGCGCATCCGGCACCGTATCCGCGCGCTGCGCCGTAATCTCCCCCAACCGTTCGTAGAACCTGGCCGATCGGCGGATTTGTGCGCGGGTGTTGGCGCTGCATGCGGCCAGGTAGCCGGAGCCGCTCCGCCTGAGCGCCGCCAGATCGGCCATCGGCGATGGCTGCGCGCGGCGCACCCACACCATGTCGGCGGCGCGCCGGGCGGCCACCAGGGTCGTCCGGTCGATCCCGGACAGAATCAGCCGGTGACGCGGGGCCACGGCCTTCAGGCAGGCAAAGTTGAGCGCCTCGGCGCGGCCGGCTTCCGCCAGGACGCCGTTCTGCTCGACATAGGGACAATCCAGCTCCGGCCGGCCGCATTCGCCAAGATACAGATCCGGCAACGCGAAGCGGTGCCGCACCCGGTTGAACAGCGCCAGGGCCACCGTGCGTCCGCCCTCGGTCGCCTCCACCAGCAGCGGATCCGGGAACCGCTCCGCCGCCAGGCAGCCGTACCAGCTCCAGCTTTGGAAGAACGAGCAGTCGGCGCGCTGCTCGAGCTCGCGCCAGCGGCGGCCGAGCGCGTCGAAGTCATCGACGCCGGAGATGCGGACCACTGTCACGGCGCGGCGGCGGAGGGCGGATCGCGGTGTCGGGTCGTCTGTTCCAACTTGACTTGCCTCAGGTCTTCCGCTGACAGACGTGCCGATGAACCGGCCGTGGCATACCGCAATCGCTTTCGCCGCCGCAATGCTTTGCGCGGTCCCGGCATTGGGCCGCATTCTGGAGGTCGGCGCCGATCGCACCCTGACGGTGCCAAGCGAGGCCGCCGCGATCGCAAAAGCCGGCGACTTCATCCGGATCGATCCCGGCGTTTACGCCGACTGTGCGGTCTGGCGCGCCTCCCGCCTGGTGATCGAAGCAACCGGCCCGGGCGTGGTGCTGACCGGCAAGACCTGCCTGGAGCAGGGTATCTTCGTTGTTGCCGGCAGCGACGTCACCGTGCGCGGCATAACCTTCGCCGGCGCCAGGGTTCCCGGGCATAATGGCGCCGGCATCCGTGCTTCCGGGCGCAACCTGACGGTGGAGCACAGCCGCTTCCTGGACAATGAGAACGGCATGCTGTTCGGCGGCCCCGCCGACAGTGTGGTGCGCATCACCGACAGCGAATTCGCCGGCAACGGCGCCTGCATCGGTGCCTGCGCGCACGGCGTCTACGCCGGGGCGGCGATCTACCTGCTGGACATCGAGCGCTGCATCTTCCGCAATACGCGCACCGCGCATCACGTCAAGTCGCGCGCGCTCAATACCATGGTCGTCGACAGCCGGATCGAGGACGGGCCGGACGGCACCTCCAGCTATCTGATCGAGACGCCGGATGGCGGCAATCTGCTGGTGCAGGGAAACGTGCTGGAGAAAGGACCGCTGAGCAGCAATCCGCGCGTTGCGATCTCCATCGGGGTCGAGGGGGTGAAAAACCCGACCGACAGGCTTGTGATCCGCAACAACATATTCCGCAGCGACCTGACGAGGCGGACGGTGTTCGTGCGGAACAGCTCCGCGGCGGCGGTCGTGTTGGAGGACAACACGCTCACCGGCGACGTGGAGGTGCTGGAAACCGTGCCGGAATGAGGCGCCGCGACGCCGCGTGCCCTGACGGCCGCACCGTCCCGTTCACCCGCGGCAGCGCCTCGTCGCCGAAGCCGCGGACGATTGCGCTTACCACACTTTGCGGCGAGGCTGAAGCCGTCAACCTCGCCCGGGAGGCTTCGTGTCATCTCGTAAGATCGTCCGCGCGGCCCTTGTTCTCGCCCAGCTTTGCGCTGTGCCCGCGGTGCAGCCGATGGGGTCTCCGCGGATCTACCCAACCGGCGTGACGGTCTACGACCCCGCCCGTTGACAGCCAGGCCGACGCGGCAGCACGCCCGAGCTCGACGGTTCGGTTGCCATCCGGCGGCACGTCGCGGCCCATTCAGGGTCCCACTCATCCATGAGCGGAACCCGCTGTCGCAAGGTCCGGCGGCTATGGCTGCTTCTGAGAGTCCGTCACGCTTGCTTTCCTTCCCGCTGTCCCGATCCGGTTGAAGAACAGGTTGGTCACGCTTTCGCTTGCTTCACCACGACCGGCACATGCCAGACTTTAGACATGAGCCAGGAGACGACGACGCCGAACAGGCAGCCCAGAATGATCTCGCCGACACGGCGCAGCCCCAGCTCAGCGCCGGTCATTCCGGAATGCCGGGTGAGCGACGACGCCACCACGAGCGCCGCCGTGATCGGGCATTGGCGCCACATCGTGGGCACACGCACGATGTAGGTGGAGACGAGCGCCGCCGCCGCCATCGCGAACGGCAGTTTCCATTCGCTCGCGCCGCCGACGGCGAGGACCGCAAGTCCCACCGCGCAGCCGAACAGGGAATTCAGCAGCCGGGCGCGGAAATTCGCGAACGCCTGTTTCACCTGCGGATCGCTCGACGCAACCAGCGAGGCGATCGCCCAGATGGGATTGAGACCGGCGGCGACGCGCAGCAGCAGCCAGAGCAGCGTGGTCCCGACGAAGATGTTGACCGCGAGATGCACGCCGAGAAACGAGTCCGCCCGCATCCTGTCCAGCACACGTTCGCGCGGCATCCGGCCGGCTACTCATGCGCCTGCGGCGGATTGCCTTTAAGGCGGTAGACGAGGCCCGTCTTGGTTGTCCCCAGCGAGAGCCAGTCGCGCCCGGCCTGTTGCAGCTCGATGAAGAACCGGGTGCAACGCTCCATTGCCTTCTCGTGCAACTCGTCGCGGCGCTTGAATTTGGCCTGGAACGCGAATTCCCCGCATAGCCGCTGATGCGTCGCGCGGTCGCGCCAGATCGCGATATTCGCTTCGGCGGTGACGCCCTTGCCGAAATCGAGGACAAACAGATCCTGTAGAACTTCCTCGACATAGGTCTGGTTGACCAGCTCCACGCGTTCGTCCTCGCCGCGGGTCAGGCCGGCCAGCGCCGGGAAGATCCCGGCAAGCATCGTCATCGACGTCCGGTCGCCTTCCGGCGCCTGGCTCAGCCCGAACTGCACGTTGTGCGAGTAGAGCAGGCGATACCCGCCGATCTCGTTCTTTAGAGGCAACGCTTCCGCCTTGAACTTGATGCGGTATTGGCCGGCGATCTTCGGGCGCACGTCAAGCTCCGCCGCCCTCTGCAGGTCCGGATGGCGATACTTGAACACGACCTCCGGGTCCGCCGCTGGAAACCCGTCCTCATACGCGATACGCCGGCGCAAAATGAAAGCGTTGTTGTAGAGCCGGAAATCCGCGGTATCGAGGAACAGCACCTCACGCAGCTCCGGCCGCAGCACGACGCCCTTGTCCAAGACGCCGATGCCGAACTTCTTCGCGGTCTGCGCCACCAGCTCGCCATATTCGAGAAACACCTTTGCCGAGGTGAACCGGTCCGGTTTGAGAATCAGTTTGCATTCCAGGTATTGCACGTCGTCGAGCGGGCTGCCGTCGCTATAGCTGCCCGGCTGCTGGCGGGGGGCTTTCGTCGGTGCATCTTTCGTGGCGTTTGACGCCATTGGCTGTTTCCTTCTTCAGTGTAGACTCCGGTCGCTGGCCGCGCCCCGCAGGACACGGCCGCCTCCGTCGCACGTTATGTCAGGCAGTCTGCCGGACCGGAGGCACGATGCAATAGGCCATGGGATGCGAGTCGCCGGCGGTCTTCGCCACGGCCTTCCTTCCGTCCGTCTCCCAGACCAGGAATCCGGTTTCACCGTCCCCACGGTTGGCCGGCAGGCCGAGATGGTGCAGGGTTTCCTCGACGCTGTCGTACCACGTCCCGATCTTCATGATGGCTCGCGCTCCTTGGCGGTTGCCACCAGGCGTTCCCGCTTCGCATTTTGCGCCAAATATCGCTAACGTCTCCACAAAATATCGCTAACGTCTTCACACAGGAAACCAGGCAAGGAACAGTGCCGAACAGGAACGGTTCGTTCGATGAGCAACCGGCGCGGGAAGGGCGGCACCGCGTCGGCGTCCGGCTTCCCGTCCGAAGCCGCAACCGTGATCTGCGGGCCATCCTGCAACGGCAAGTTGGCGCCTATTGGGCGCAGGATCGGCCCGGGGTGGCCGATCAGGTCCGGCGCTGTCTGGCGGCGCGGATCAACGTGCTCTCCGGCAGGCCGGTTTCGGTACTCGGCGTGCAGCGTGAGCGGCGAGCGGCCTTGGCGACCGCCTCTGGTGGCATGGCCTTGAGACTCGGGTTGTCGGCAAGGTGATCGGTCAGGTCGATCGATACTTCCCAAGAACGGCTGCGGCGCCCGGGCTGGCAGGCACATGCATGAGCAGACCGTTCAGCCGGTTGACCAACTCGCGCTTCTCACCGCAACGCATGCTCTCGATTTCCTCGGCAATATTCGCAATGTCGGCATCGGACAGTTTTCCGACGCCCAGCAGAGCGGCTTGCTGGTTCGCCCATGCAAAGACGTCATGGTCATAGAGATCGCTCACTCCGTCCCATTCTGGCTAAGCCGACTTCTCCTCCCGTCGCCGCAAAAATTGCGACTCAATGATCAGCGCCGCCACCCCGCACACGATCGCCGCATCCGCGACGTTGAACACGTACCACGACACATCGCCCCAAGGCGTTCCAACATGCGCGTGGATGAAATCCACCACCGCCCCGAAGCGCACCCGGTCGATCACGTTGCCAATCGCGCCGCCCGCGATGGCGCCAATGGCGGTTGCGACAACCGGGCTTTCCGCCCGCCACAGCCAAACGCCCAGCGCCGCCACCACCGCCAGCGACACCGCCGCGAGCAACACGTGCCCCCAAGACCCGAGGCCGTTCAGCAGCCCGAACGTCACGCCCGTGTTCCACACCATCGTCAGGCTCAGCACCGGCAGCAGCACCACCTGCCGCAGGTGAGGCAGGTCCAGCCCGTTCAAAATCCACCACTTGCTCGCCTGGTCCGCCGCCAGCACGATCAGCCCGGCAATCAGCCCGAGCGGGACATGTGTCTGCCGGTTCATGCCGCCGGCTTGCACACCAGGCCCGACTCCACCGCGTCCGCGCAGCGCAGACACAGCGCGGGGTGGGACGCGTTCGTTCCCACTTCCGTCAACACCTTCCAGCAACGGGCGCATTTGGCGCCGGAGGCGGGCGTGACCTTCGACGGGCTCTCGTCCGTGGCCGGCACGATCTGTACGGAGGAGACGATCGCGATCTCGGTCCATGCGGCTTCATCCAGTAAGTTCACGTGGTCCGCGTTCAATGGCAGTTCCACGGCAGCTTGAAGAGAAGACCCGATCTCATTGTTTTTGCGTGAGTCTTCGATCGGGACGGTGATGCGGCGGCGGATCGACCGGATGGTCTCCCACTTCGCCGCCAGGGCGTCGTCGTGCCATTCGGCCGGCAGCGCCGGGAACAGTTCCAGGTGCACGCTGGAGTCCTCGCCGAACCGGGCGCCCCAGGCTTCCTCCGCCGTAAAGCACAGCACCGGGGCGAGCCAGGTGCACAGGCAGCGGTGCAGATGGTCCAGCACGGTGCGCGCGGCGCGGCGGCGCAGGCTGTCGGGACGGTCGCAATACAGCGCATCCTTGCGGATGTCGAAGTAGAACGCCGACAGGTCCACCGAGCAGAAATTGTGCAGGTCCGGATAGACGCCGGTCCAGTCGTAGCTTTCCGTCGCCGCGCGGATTTTGGCGTCGATCTCGGTCAGCCGGTGCAGCACCCAGCGCTCCAGTTCCGGCATCTCTTCAAATGCCACCCGCTCGGCCTCGGTGAAACCGTCGAGGCTGCCGAGCACCCAGCGCAGCGTGTTGCGCAGCCGGCGATACAGCTCAGCCTGCTGCTTGAGGATTTCCGGCCCGATGCGCAGGTCTTCCGTGGTGTCGGACGACATCACCCACAGCCGCAGGATATCGACGCCGAACTTGGCCGCGACCTCCTCCGGGGCGGTGGTGTTGCCCAACGACTTGGACATCTTGCGGCCCTTCTCGTCGTTGACGAAGCCGTGCGTCAGCACCGCCTTGAAGGGTGCGACGCCGCGGGTGCCGACGGCCTCCAACAACGACGAGTGGAACCAGCCGCGGTGCTGGTCGGAGCCTTCCAGGTACAGGTCCGCCGGCCACGGCAGGCCGCGCTTCTCCAATACGAAGGCGTGGGTGCAGCCGGACTCGAACCAGACATCGACGATGTCCATGACCTGCTCGTAGTCGTCCGGATTATAGTCGTTGCCGAGGAAGCGCGACGGCGGGGAAGAGTACCAGGCGTCGGCGCCCTCGGTTTCAAACGCCTCGACAATGCGCGCCACCACCGCCGCGTCGCGCAGCGGCTGCCCCGACTTCTTCTCGACAAACACCGTTATCGGCACGCCCCAGGCGCGCTGGCGGCTGATGCACCAGTCCGGCCGCGCGGCGACCATCGATCCGATGCGGTTGCGCCCCTGGTCCGGCACGAACTGCGTCGCGGCGATGGCGGCGAGCGCCTTGCCGCGGATATCGTGCGGCCCGTCGAGCGGAATGAACCATTGCGGCGTGGCGCGGAAGATCAGCGGCGCTTTCGACCGCCAGGAATGCGGATACGAATGCACGATCTTGCCGCGCGCCAACAGGTTGCCGGCCTCGGTCAGTGCCGCGCAGACAGGATCGGAGGCCTTGTAGACATGCACGCCGGCGAACAGCGGGACCCACGGGTTGAACGTGCCGTCGTCGCCGACGGTCTCCGGGATATCCAGCCCGTTTGCGCGGCCAAGGATAAAATCGTCCTCGCCATGGCCGGGGGCGATGTGGACGAAGCCTGTGCCGGCCTCGGTGGTGACGAAGTCGCCGAGCAGCAGCGGCGTGTCCTGCTCATACCCCCGGCCGCGCAGCGGATGCGCCAGGATGGCGCCGGCGATATCGGCGCCCTTGACCGTCGCCAGCACGGAATGTGCGGTGATTCCGGCATCCTTGAGCACCGCTTGCAGCAGCGCCTCGGCGACGACGATCTTTTCCCCGGCGGTCGCCAGCGAACCTTCGGCGACCTCATCGGCGCGGATCACGACATAGTCGAACGCCTCGCCGGCGGCGACGGCGCGGTTGCCGGGCATGGTCCAGGGCGTGGTCGTCCAGATGACGATCGCCGCACCCTCCAGCGCCGGCACCGACGGTTTCACCACCGGGAAGCGAACCCAGATCGTGGTGGAGGTGTGGTCGTAGTACTCGATCTCCGCCTCGGCCAGGGCGGTCTTTTCCACCACGGACCACATCACCGGGCGCAGGCCGCGATACAGCGCACCGTTCAGCAGGAACTTGCAGATTTCCCCTGCGATGGCGGCCTCGGACGGGCGGTCCATGGTGGCGTAGCGGTCCCGCCAGGCGCCCTCCACGCCCAGGCGGCGGAATTCGGTCTGCTGCACGCCCATCCAATGAGTCGCATAAGCGCGGCACTCGGCGCGGAAATCCAGGATCGGCACCGCGTCCTTGTCCTGCTTCTTCGCACGGTACTCCTCCTCGACCTTCCATTCGATGGGCAGGCCGTGGCAGTCCCAGCCGGGGATGTAGTTGGCGTCGTAGCCCGCCATCTGCCGCGTGCGGTTGATGACGTCCTTGAGGATCTTGTTCAGCGCCGTGCCGATATGCAGGTGGCCGTTGGCGTACGGCGGGCCGTCATGCAGGATGAACAGCGGACGGCCGGCGGAGGCGGCGCGCAGCTTGCTCCAGAGGTCGATGGAGTCCCACTTCGCCAGGATCAGAGGCTCCTTTTTCGGGAGGTCGCCGCGCATGGGGAAGCTGGTCTGCGGCAGGAACACCGTATCGCGGTAGTCTCGCTGTTGCTCGGTCGCGGCGTCGTTCATTGAAAGTTCCGTCGGCAAGGGGCGGCCAGCCGGGGCTGTCCGAGGGTGCAGAAGCGGCAGCCTATACACGGATGCGGCCGCCGCGACCACGAAGAACGCGGAAAGGTGAGCGGCGCGGGCGTCAGTCCGCCAGGAGTTCGTCCAGCGTGACCGGACATGCGGCGGGCACCGGCAGCGGCGGCTGGCCGTCGATCGTGTCGGGCATGATCCGCAGAGCCTGACGGTAGATGCGGGCCAGGTCGATCCTCTGGCGCATGGACGGAACAAATCGGTCCGCTGCACCGGCGCGGAAACCTCTGGCCTCGGACAGCCAGTGCGGCACGTAGGGAGCCTGCGGCCAAGCCTGCGCCTTCAGCATATGAACCAACGCCTGGCGCAGGAGCGACTCAACCGCATGAAGCTGCTCGTTCCCCACGCTCTCGATTTCCTCGATGATGTTCGGCCAGTCGGGCGCTTCGTTCACCGCTTCGCCCGCGGCGACCCGGCGCAGCAAATCCCTCTGCCGCTCCGACCAGAGCAGGATATCCGCCTCATAGAGATCGGCCATCGGTCCATCCTTGCCGCTTGCGAGACGAATGTGAGGACGAGCGCGGGGAAGGTCAAGATTTGCCGCTTCCGGCCGGAAATGCGGTCGATTGGGGCTCATGGCCCGCGTGCGGCGACAGCCAATCCGGATTGACCTTCGCACCGACTCCCGCAACCGATCATACCAACTCAGCACTGACGCCGAGCGCGACCGCACCCTCGGCAAAACGCCGATCGAGCGTGCAGATCGTGGCGCCCAGCCCGGCCGCGACCGCGACATGCAGAGCATCGCCCGCCCGAAGCCCGATCGCGAACTGATCGCCGCGCCGCCGCAACAAAATGCTCGCGAGCAACCGGGACGACTGTCAGCGACTCCGCTTTCAGCCGGGTAAACAGGCCAGCCACCCTGGCCCGATCCTCGACCGTAAGCTGCCCGGTCCGAAGCTTGATCGACAGTGCCGAGGCAAATTCCGTCGAGACCCATTCGCTGATCACAAGCCGCTCGGGGTCCTGACCGCTGAGCCAAAGCTGCGCCTGTCCGGTCGCCACTTCGTTCCCAGGCGCTGCGACCAGCAGCGACGTGTCGAGATACAGCGTCAGTAGCGTTCCTCGTCCCGCATCGTCCGCACGATATCCGGGGCGTCCGCGCTTGGGGGCAGCGTGTCGGTGACCAATCGAAGCGTCTTCAGGTCGATTGGCTTACGCGACTGCGCGAGGGGCGTGAGTTGCACGACCGGCTTACCCCGCCGGCTGATCCGGATCGCTTCGCCGGCCTCGGCGCGAGCCACCAGCTCGCTGAGATGCGCCTTGGCATCCGCGAGGTTCACGTCGTCCACGCGCAAGCTCCTGACCAACAAGTTGGTCAAACCTATGCCGCGCCCGCGACAAAGACAAGATTTTGACGAGACGCCGGCTTCACCCGTCTCGTTCACCGCCAACCCCGCGGCAATCCGGCCCGGCAGGTCCCTCCGCCGTTCCCACCAGAGCAGGAATCCGCCACATAGAGACAGGCCATCGATCCAACCCTTGAGATATGAGGACGGGCAGAGGTTAGGTCAATTTCCCGATCCTCACTCGGCCAGCAGTTCGTCCAAGGTCAGCGGGCAGGTGGACGGCACCGGCAGCGGCGGCTGGCCGTCGATCGTATCGGGCAAACCACGCAGCGCCCGCCGATAGATTCGTTCAAGATCGATCTTCTGGCGCATGGCGGGCGTGAACCGGCTTGTGGCGTTCCCGCGGAAAACACGCGCCTCAGCCTGCCAATGCGGCACGTCGCGCGACGATGGCCAAGCCTCGGCCTTCAGAATGTGGATAAGCGCCTGCATGAGCAGGGATTCGCGGCGAAGCGCTGTTCGTTTCCGACGCTCTCGATTTCCTCGATGATGTTCGGCCAATCGGGCGCTTCGTTCACCGCTTCGCCCGCGGCGACCCGGGGCAGCAGATCCCTTTGCCGCTCCGACCAGAGCAGGATATCAGCCTCATAGAGACCGGCCATCGGTCGGTTGCTTAGCGCTTACGACACGAATGTGATGATGGGGTTGCCCCCGGTCAAGGTTTGTCTCCCGGCGTCAGGCTATAGGCGCCGGGCGATAAAATCAGGCGCCAAAGGGGTCCGGCGTTCGCCCCAGCCTCTATATGAAACTGCTATACTACCCCTATCCAAGCCGCATCGCTTCTATACCCGCGTAAGCCTATCTCCGTGGCGTCCTGAACGACTTTCCGGCAAGCGATTCCGCATGCCGGCGCAAGGAGTCAAACGGCCATGCTCGATCTGGCTTTCATCGCGACAGGCGCCGCCTTCCTGTTTGTCTGCGTCCTGTACGCCTACGCCTGCGACCATCTGTAGGAGCAAGCGGATGACCCTCGATTACATCCTCGGCGGCGCCGTCACCGTCTTCCTGCTGGCGTATCTGATCTTCGCCCTGATCCGCCCGGAACGCTTCTGACCCGCCCCAGCTTCGGGAAGTAAAACCATGACAATAAACGGCTGGCTGCAGATCGCACTGTACTGCGTCCTGCTCGTCCTGATCACCGCGCCACTTGGCGCCTACATGACCCGGGTCTTCGCCGGACAGCGCACCCCGCTGTCCCTGGTGTTCCGCCCGATCGAAAGAGGCCTGTACAAGCTGTCCGGCGTCGACGAGAACGAGGAGCAGCACTGGGTCACCTACGCCATCGCCATGCTGGCGTTCACCTTCGCCGGTTTCGTGGTGCTGTATGCGCTGCAACGGCTGCAGAATTTCCTGCCGCTGAATCCGCAGCACCTGGACGCGGTGTCGCCTGACCTGGCGTTCAACACCTCGGTCAGCTTCATCACCAACACCAACTGGCAGTCCTACGTGCCGGAGACCACGTTCGGCTACCTGGTGCAGATGGCCGGACTGACGGTGCATAACTTCCTCAGCGCCGCCACCGGCATCGCTTTGGCGTTGGCGCTGATCCGCGGCTTCACCCGGCGCTCGGCCAAAACCGTGGGGAATTTCTGGGTCGATATGACCCGCTGCACGCTCTACATCTTGATGCCGATCTGCATCGTCGTCGGGTTGGTGATGGTCTGGCAGGGCGTGCCGGACAATCTGTCCGCGTACACCGAAGTCACCACCATCGAGGGCGCCAAACAAACAATCGCCCAGGGCCCGGTCGCCTCGCAGGAGGTGATCAAGATGCTCGGCACCAACGGCGGCGGCTTCTTCAACGCCAACTCCGCGCATCCGTTCGAAAACCCGACGGCGCTGACCAACCTGATTCAGATCCTGCTTATCTTCTCCATCGGCTCGGCCCTGACGAATGTCTTCGGCCGGATGATTGGCGATCAGCGTCAAGGCTGGGCGATCTTCGCGGTCATGGCGGTGCTGTTTCTGGCAGGAACGACCGTCCTCTACTGGTCCGAAGCGGCCGGCAACCCGCTGCTGATGCACCTGCCCGTCGACCAGTTCGCCGGTAACATGGAGGGCAAGGAGGTCCGCTTCGGCATCGCCAACTCGGCGCTGTTTGCGACGATCACCACCGACGCTTCCTGCGGCGCCGTCAACACCATGCATGACAGCCTGACGCCGCTCGGCGGCATGATCCCGATGATCAACATCATGCTGGGTGAGATCATCTTCGGCGGCGTCGGCTCCGGCCTGTACGGCATGCTGCTCTTCGTCATTGTCGCCATGTTCGTGGCCGGCCTGATGGTCGGCCGCACCCCCGAATACCTCGGCAAGAAGCTGGAGGCGAAGGAGGTGAAAATGGCCATGCTGGCGATCCTGGTGCTGCCGCTGTCGATGCTCGGCTTCACCGCGGTGGCGGTGGTGATCGACCCCGGCACCAGCGCATTGGCGAATGCCGGCCCGCACGGCTTCTCCGAGGCGCTGTATGCCTACGTCTCCGCCACCGGCAACAACGGCAGCGCCTTCGCCGGGCTGTCGGCCAACGTGCCGTTCTGGAACAGCACGCTGGGGCTGGCGATGTTCATCGGCCGCTTCCTGATGATCATCCCGATGCTGGCGATCGCCGGGTCGCTGGCGGCCAAGAAGATCGTGCCGGTTTCCGCGGGCACGTTCCCGACCGATGGCGGCCTGTTCGTCGGCCTCGTCGTCGGCGTGATCCTGATCACCGGCGGCCTGACCTTCCTGCCTTCCCTCGCCCTGGGGCCGATCGTCGAGCACCTCTCGATGCATGCCGGCACCACTTTCTGAGGTATCAGCCCATGGAAACCCGTTCGCGCGCTGTGAAGTCCAACATGCTGGACGCGTCCATCCTGGTCCCGGCTGCCGGCCAGGCGTTCAAGAAGCTTGACCCCAGGCTGATGATCCGCAACCCGGTGATGTTCGTGGTGGAGGTCGTCTCCCTGCTGACCACGGTCATCCTGATCCAGGACCTGGTGACGGGTGGCGCCTATCCCGGCTTCACGCTGCAGATCACCGTCTGGCTGTGGGTCACCATCCTGTTCGCCAACTTCGCCGAAGCCGTGGCGGAAGGCCGCGGCAAGGCACAGGCGGCGACGCTGCGCAAGGCCCGCACCGAGACGTTGGCCAAGCGGCTGTTGCCCGGATCGAACGGGCAGTACGATCCGCATGGCCTCTACGAGGAAGTGCCGGCCCCCGACCTGGCAGCGGGCGACCTGGTATTGGTTGAAACCGGTGACCTCATCCCCAGCGACGGCGAGGTTGTGGAAGGCATCGCTTCGATCGACGAATCCGCGATCACCGGGGAGTCCGCACCGGTCATCCGCGAAAGCGGCGGCGACCGGTCGGCCGTCACGGGCGGCACGCGAGTGCTGTCGGACTGGATCAAGGTCCGCATCACCGCGGCACAGGGATCGACCTTCCTCGACCGGATGATCGCCCTGGTGGAAGGTGCCGAGCGGCAGAAGACGCCGAACGAGATCGCGCTGAACATCCTGCTCGCCGGCCTGACCATCATCTTCGTCTTCGCAGTGGCGACGATCCCCAGCTTTGCCACCTATGCCGGCGGGTCGGTGCCGGTCGTCATCCTCGTGGCGCTGTTCGTGGCGCTGATCCCGACCACTATCGGCGCGCTGCTCTCGGCCATCGGTATCGCCGGCATGGACCGCCTGGTGCGGTTCAACGTGCTGGCGATGTCCGGCCGCGCGGTGGAAGCCGCGGGCGACGTGGATACGCTGCTGCTCGACAAGACCGGCACGATCACCCTGGGCAACCGCCAGGCGACCGAGTTCATCCCGGTCACCGGCGTGACGCCGCAGGAACTGGCGGATGCGGCGCAGTTGTCGTCGCTTCCGGACGAGACCCCGGAAGGCCGCTCGATCGTTGTGCTGGCGAAGGAGAAATACGGCATCCGCGGGCGTGACATGGCGCCGCTGGACGCGCATTTCGTGCCGTTCACCGCGCAGACCCGGCTTTCCGGCATCGACTTCGGCGGCTCGTCGATCCGCAAGGGCGCGGTGGACGCGGTGCTGTCCTGGGCGCGGCCTGCCGCCTCGGGTGCGGGGGGTGTCGTGACCACGATGCGACCGGATGCGGCGGTGAAGGAACTGACGGCGATCTCCGACACCATCGCCAAGGCCGGCGGCACGCCGTTGGCTGTCGCGAAGGACGCCCGCCTGCTCGGCGTCATCGCCCTGAAGGACATCGTCAAGGGCGGCATCCGTGAGCGCTTCAACGAATTGCGGCGGATGGGCATCCGCACGGTGATGATCACCGGCGACAACCCGCTGACCGCCGCCGCCATCGCCGCCGAGGCGGGTGTTGACGACTTCCTGGCGCAGGCAACCCCCGAAGCGAAGCTGAAGCTGATCCGCGACGAACAGGCGCAGGGGAAGCTGGTGGCGATGTGCGGCGACGGCACCAACGATGCCCCTGCCCTGGCTCAGGCCGATGTCGGCGTGGCGATGAACACCGGCACCATGGCGGCGCGCGAGGCCGGCAACATGGTCGATCTCGACAGCGACCCGACCAAGCTGATCGAGATCGTCGAAATCGGTAAGCAGTTGCTGATGACCCGTGGCGCGCTGACGACGTTCAGCATCGCCAACGACGTGGCGAAGTACTTCGCCATGATCCCGGCGATGTTCATCGCGTTCTACCCGCAGCTTGAGGCGCTGAACGTCATGCACCTCGGGAATCCGCGCAGCGCGATCCTGTCGGCGATTATCTTCAACGCCCTGATCATCGTCGCGCTGATCCCGCTGGCGCTGAAAGGCATCGCCTACCGGCCCATCGGCGCTGCCGCGCTGCTGCGGCGGAACCTGCTGATCTACGGGGTGGGCGGCATCATCGCCCCGTTCATCGGGATCAAGCTGATTGATCTGGCGGTGACCGGGATGGGACTGGCCTAGCAACCGTCCCCCGCCGCCGCGTGGTGGCCGGGCGTGCCCCGGCCACCACGCACGACCGGCGGGAGCAGAAGGCCGGGACGCGCCCCGGCCATGACGATCAAAAAAGGGATCTGGCACAATGCTCCAACATGTTCGCCCCGCCGTCACGATGATCGTCGCCATGACGATCCTGACCGGCATCGCTTACCCGCTCGCCATGTTCGGCCTGGCACAAGGGCTATTCCCGCGTCAGGCGAACGGCAGCCTGATCGTCCGCGACGGCAAGGTCATCGGCTCCAGCCTCATCGGCCAGAATTTCACTGGAGAAAACTGGTTCCACGGCCGCCCGTCCGCTACCACCGACACCGATCCGAACGATTCCACCAAGACTGTGCCGGCGCCGTATAATGCTGCTAACTCCGGCGGATCGAACCTTGGCCCGACCTCCAAGGCGTTGGTGGACCGCGTCACCGAGGACGCCAACAAGCTCGCCGCCGAGAACCCCGGCACGCCGGTGCCGATGGATCTGGTGACGACGTCCGCCAGCGGCCTCGATCCGGACATCTCTCCCGCCGCCGCGCTGTTCCAGGTGCCCCGCGTCGCCAAGTCGCGCCACCTGCCGGAGGCGCAAGTTCGCCAACTGGTGCAGGATCACATCACCGGCCGCCTCGCCGGCCTTATCGGCGAGCCGCACGTCAATGTGCTGGAGTTGAACCTCGCTTTGGATGCCCTGAGCCACGGGTGAAAGGAGTCGTCCGATTGCCCTACGGTCGTCATGGCCCGGCTCATCCGAGCCACCGCCGCAAGCACGTGCCGCAACAGGTGGCCCGGACGAGCCGGGCCATGACGAGGGTGAACGCAGGTGTCACCGCCACGAATCGGCCCCGCCGCCATGGGTGAGAACACCACAGCCGATCGGCGGCCATCCCCCGCCGCCCTGCTGAAGGAAGCTGCGAAAGGCACAAGCGGGCGGCTGAAAATCTTCCTCGGAGCCGCCCCCGGCGTCGGCAAAACCTACGAAATGCTGACAGCCGCAAGCGTCCGCCTGCGTGAAAAGATCGACGTCGTCATCGGCATCGTTGAAACCCACGGCCGGGCTGAGACGGAAGCCCTGATACAAGGACTGGAAATCGTCCCGCGCCGAGTCATCCCCTATCGCGGCCACACCCTGACGGAGATGGATCTCGACGCCATCCTGGCCCGCCATCCGCGCCTGGTTCTGGTCGACGAACTCGCCCACACCAACGCCCCCGGCAGCCGGCATCCCAAGCGCTACCTCGACGTCGAGGAAATCCTCGCCGCCGGCATCGACGTCTACACCACGCTGAACATCCAGCATGTCGAAAGCCTGAACGACGTCGTCGCGCAGATCACCCGCGTCCGGGTGCGAGAAACCGTCCCGGACTCCGTCATCGAGCGCGCCGACGACATCGAGCTTATCGACCTGACGCCGGAGGACCTGATCCAACGGCTTAAGGAGGGCAAGGTCTACGTCCCGGCGCAGGCCGAGCGCGCCATCGGCCACTATTTCGCCCCCGGCAACCTGACCGCCTTGCGGGAGCTGGCATTGCGCCGCACCGCGCAACGTGTGGACAACCAGATGGTTGACTACATGCGGAGCCACGCAATTGAAGGCCCGTGGCCAGCCGGGGAGCGTGTGCTGGTCTGCATCGAAGGCGGCCCCAAGGCGACCGGCGCAGTGCGCCAAGCCAAGCGCCTCGCGGACCTGATCCGCGCGCCCTGGACTGCCTTGAGCGTCGAAACCGCCAGAGCCACAGCGCAGGACAGTGCGGAAGAGGCGTTGCGCCTGGCACAGCGGCTCGGCGCCGAACCGGTGCTGCTGCCCGGCCAGGACGTCGGGGAAACCATCATCGACTACGCCCGTGCCAACAACGTCACTCACATCATCGTCGGCAAATCGGAGCGGTCGGGCTGGCAGCAAGTGTTGCGCGGCTCCGTCACCCAGCGCCTGATCAAGCACGCCGGCGGGATCAATATCCATGTGATCGAGGCGCCGGCCGAGCGCGCCGAAGCCACGCAGCCCGCCGCTGTCGCGCGAGAGAAACCGGCGTTCAACCCGAGACCCTACCTCATCGCCAGCGCGCTGGTGGCGCTGGCGATCCCGGTGGCGATCGGGTTGCATACGTGGTTCGGCATCACCAACGTCGCGCTGGTGTTCCTGACGGCGGTCCTGATTGGCGCCGCGCTGCATGGGCTTGGGCCATCGCTGTTTGCCTGCATGCTGGCGACGCTTGCCTACAACTTCTTTTTTCTGCAGCCGCTCTATACGTTCTCCATCGCCGATCCGGAGAACGTGGTCGCGCTGTTCTTCTTCGCGGTGGTGGCGCTGGTCGCCAGCAACCTCGCGGCGCGGGTGCGCGGTCAGGCGCTGGCCGCCCGGCTGCGGGCACGCGTCACCGACGACCTGTATCAGTTCAGCCGCAAGCTGACCGTGGCGGTGACGCTGGACGACCTGCTATGGGCGACCGCGCATCAGATCGCATTGATGCTGAAGGTCCGCGTGGTCCTGCTGCTGCCGGAGGGCGATACCGTCACCGTGCGAGCCGGCTTCCCGCCGGAGGATATGCTGGATGACGCCGACCTGGCGGCGGCCAAATGGTGCTGGGAGAAGGACCATGTCGCCGGCCGAGACTCCGATACGTTGCCGGGCGCCAAGTGGCTGTTCCTGCCGTTGCGCACCGGACGCGGGCCTTTGGGTGTGGTCGGCATTATCCGCGACGAGCCCGGCCCGTTGCTGGCGCCCGATCAGCAGAGGCTGATGGATGCATTGGCGGATCAGGCGGCGCTGGCGATCGAGCGAGTGAACCTGGCGCGCGATCTTCATGTCACCCGCCTGCAGGCGGAGACGGATCGCCTGCGGTCCGCGTTGCTGACGTCGATCTCGCACGACCTTCGCACGCCGCTGGCGTCGATCCTCGGGTCCGCGACCAGTTTGCGCTCGCAGGAGGCGATCCTTGACCAGCCGACGAAGAACACCCTCCTCAACACCATTGTCGATGAAGCCGATCGGCTGAACCGGTTCATCGGGAACTTGCTGGATATGACGCGGCTGGAGTCGGGCGCGCTGACGCCGAGCATGAGCCTGTATGACCTGTCGGACGTCATCGGCGCGGCCTTGCAGCGCGCCGGGAAAATTCTGGCGGACCATCGCGTCACGCTCAACCTGACGGCCAACCTGCCGATGCTGGCCGTCGACATGGTGCTGTTCGAGCAGGTGCTGTTCAACCTGCTGGACAACGCCGCCAAATACGCCCCGGCGGGATCGTTGATCACCATCCAGGCGTATGAGACCGGCGATAGCGTGGTGCTGCGGATCATGGACGAAGGCGACGGCATCCCGGACACCGACACGGATCGTATCTTCGAGAAGTTCTACCGTGCCGGCACCGCCGATGGGCGGCGGGCGGGAACCGGGTTGGGGCTTGCGATCTGCCGCGGTTTCATCGAACCCATGCACGGCGCCATCACCGCCGGCAACCGCGCCGATCGGCCGGGGGCGGTGATCACGATCACCTTGCCGGTGCCGGTGAACGTGTGGCTGCCGCAAGACGACACCGCATCATGACCACGGGAGCCGGCTCGTTGCGGGTTCTGGTGGTCAACGACGAACCGGCGAACCGGCGTTTATTTCGCGACGGGCTATCCAGCCAGGGCTACGTCGTCAGCGAACTGGAGCAAGGCCTGGCCGCCGTCGACGTCGCCCGGCGCAACGGAGCCGACCTGATCGTGTTCGACCTTGGACTGCCGGGCGTGGACGGGATCGAGGTGATCAGCCGCATCCGCGCCACCGGTTCGTCCGTGCCGATCATCGTGCTATTCAGCCGCAGCGATGAGGCGGCGAAGGCCGATGCGCTGGATATCGGTGCGGACGGCTATGTCACCAAACCGTTCGGCATCGATGAACTGCTGGCAGGGATCAGGGCGGCTCAACGGCATCGTCTGCAGCGCGAAGGCGACACGCCGGTATTCCGCAGCGGCGACCTCACAGTAGACCTTGTCCGCCGGACCGTCACGGTCCGCGGCGAGGCGGTAAAGTTCTCGCCGCGGGAATATGCCGTATTGCAGCTTCTGGTGCAGCACGCCGGTAAAGTGCTAACCCACAAGATGATCCTGAAGGAGGTCTGGGGCGCCGACACCGACGTAGTACAATATCTGCGCATCTACATTCACGCGTTGCGGCTGAAAATCGAACAGGATACGGAACGGCCGGTGCATATCCTGACGGAAACCGGTGTAGGCTACAAGGTTGCGACTCAATGAGTAGCGTTGCGGAGGGCAATCCTTATCGTCATGGCCGGCGACCGAGCACGCGAAGGAGAGGGGGCCGGCCATCCATGCTTTGACGGTTTTGCGCAGGGGCGGCCGGGAACCTCCCGGCGTAGACGGTGGGGCGGAGTTCGGCCACGCCCCAAACCACACAACCGATTTAGGATTCGCTACCCGAATGGACATCGCCGATTTCTTCGCGCCAGACCGTATCGCTCTCGATGTGAAACCGCGCGACAAGACACAACTCATTTCCGAAGCAGCACGGTTGTTTGGCAGCCTTGTCACGGGCCTGCAGCCCGCTGCGGTCGAGGAGGCATTGCGGGCGCGCGAACGGCTCGGCTCGACCGGGTTGGGTGGCGGGTTTGCTCTGCCGCATGCCAGGATCGAAGGGCTGGATAATTATATCGGAATGTTCCTCCGCCTCGCCAGGCCGATAGATTTCGGTTCTATCGATGGCAAGCCGATCGATCTCGCATTCGTGCTGCTGATACCGTTTGAAACCAAAACCCCGCACGTTGCCGCCCTGGCGGTCATTTCCAGGAAATTCCGCGATCCGGCGCTGGTCGCAAAGCTGCGGAAAATCGACGCGCAAGCCGCCTACGCTTTGCTGACGGCGCCATGATAGATTCGTACTGCAACGTCCCTCCGGTTCGTAAGGTTTCCGCTGCGCCGGCTCTGACGGAAAAAGCCCATGGCGAACTTCTACTTTCTGTACTTTGAGGATCTGGGGTTGGATTGCCGCGCACAGCGCATCGGTGCCATCGGCTACGCACACCGTTCCGTAGTAGTTCACAAGGGCGGCACGACGACGGGAACAGCCCGCTCCCGGAAGGGTCTGTCGCCGTTGACCGTATGTCATGAGATACGCAATCGCATTCGATTTGTTCCGGATCAGAATCCGGCGTGGCTGGGCAGCACTATTGCCAAGCAGTTTCTCCATGCCGGGTGGTTCGGCGCATTCGGTGCTTTCCGAAATATGACGGCTGCCTTTCACGGCCTGATGGCGGGCATAAAGGGTGAGGTTGGTAGGCCCGGCGCGGCGGCGGCATTGGCCAAGAAATGATGGAGCGAGGTAATCCCAACCGGCGCTGAGAGCGCCCCTTCCGAACACCGTTATCGCGGGCACAAGGCCACAGCTGTCCGCACGAGCCAGGAAAAGCCGCGCCACGATTGGTGGTGGGGGCTCTGCGGGTCAAACTCGACGCGGACTGGCATCAAATCCCCCGAACACGACACCGTTGGAGATTCCGGGACGTTGCGCCGATGGGAATCCTTACGCTGGATCCGTTCGCGGCCTGACCGCCAACCCGTCCGAAATCGGTTCCCTCTCCCCTTTTAACCCGAGCTTCCTTCTTTAGTTTTACATAAACCATTGATGGCGTTGCAAAAAATGCCGCTTCAGCCGCTTGCTACTGGCTACACCGCGACGCCCAGCAGATCGAACGCCTTTTGCTGCACCGGTGTCGGCCGCGTCACCACGGTGAGCGGATAGAGCGGGTTGATCGCGGTGACAATCGTATTGCGCGCCAGCGTCGCCAAATCGGCCAGC
>NZ_CAJATU010000024.1 GCF_903944925.1 uncultured Rhodopila sp.
GACGGTTGCCAACGGCTGCACCGAGGCCGAAGCGATGGCCGCGGCCGACATGGTCGGACGCCTGCTCGAGCGCTACGCGCTCAGCATGGACGAGATCGAGATACGCACCGCTCGCTGTGTCCAGGCCGAGGTGCCGCTCGGAGGCCGTCGACGCAGGCCGATCGACGGGTGCGTGCCCACCATTGCCCGCTTCTGCGACTGCAAGGTCTGGCTCGCACGGGCCGCCACCCCGGACCCGTTGGCGGCGGACTTCGACGGGACCCGGACCGGCAGCTGCTACGTGTTTTTTGGCTTCGAGACGGATACCGCGCTCGCCACCTATCTGTTTGCCGTCATCGACCGGGCGGTGCTCACAGAAACAGCGGCCTTCAAGCGGAGCAATATTCAGTTCCGCGGTGTGCGCCTGCGCCAGGCTTCGGCCAGTTTCCAGCACGGCGTGGTGGCACGCGTGTCCGAACGGCTCGACGCCATGCTCCGGGCGCGGGACTCAGCGGTCCGTGCTCAGAGCTCAACCGGCACCGCCCTGGTGGTGGCCAAGCATCGTGTGGTCGAGGACGCATTCCGCGAGACGGATGTCCGGCTGGTGAGCATGAGCGCGACGGGTCGGCGCGTGATCACGTCGGCGTTTCGGGCCGGTCGGGCTGCGGGCGATCGGGTCAATCTGAACCGCCCGGTAACCGGCAATCCAATGAGGCAACTCGCCTGACGCGACCGCGGGACCGGCAGCGCCAACGTGTCTATGCGTGGGAGGAGCGCGTTGTGGCGCCGTGCGATCCAACCACCCTGCCCTTCCCGGCTGCCCGGGCGATGGTCGATGCGATCTGGTCGGACATGGGTTTGCGCTACCCTCCGGCGGTGGTGCCGCTTCCTCGTCAGGCGTCCAGGACGATCGGCCGCGCTGACCGGCTGTCGGTAGCACTCGCCGAGGAGACACCGTCGTGGTGCCTGCTGCACGAATTGGCCCATGCGATGACAAGCCACGCGGACGGACGGACTGACGGGCACGGTCCGATTTTCATGGGTATCTATGTCTGCCTGCTCGAGCGCTATCTCCGGCTTGACGTGCAATTCCTGAGCGCTTCCCTGCGGGAAGCCGGCATCGGATTTGTCCGCGACGCGCGACCGGTGTTCGTGGATCTTTGATGGAGCCGGAGCACCGCTTTCACCTCGATCACCTCAGATCAAGGTCGTCGTGGCGATGACCGCCCGGAGGCAAGCCCCGGTAGCGCGGTTCGCTTGAAGCAAACGAACCCTCGTGATCAGTGGAAGCTGCCGATGATCTCGGTACGCTCCGCGAAGTTCCGCCGGCGAGTTCGGTCGGTTCTGCGCGCGGGCTCGCTCGGCCACCGATGAACTTGGTACGCCTAGACCCTGACGATGCCAAAGGTACGTCCGGGCGATGACTTTGGTACTCTTTGGCCGAGTCGCACCGATGAACTTGGTGCAGATGCATGCCGCTGACCGATGATGTCGGTACGAATCCTAAGAAGTTACCTAAGAGAGTCCTGAGGTGTCCGAAACTCACGGTTTTCGCACTCCCATCATCGGTCCACTTTCGCATTCCCCGACCTTTCGGGCATGATTTGCGAAAGTGGTTGGCCGTCCACGCTTAGCATGCTATCGGCAACCAAGTCAGTTTGGACTCCGAGTCGGGGCAAGAAGGAAACACGAAGGTGGCACGACGGGAACTCCCTCTAGGGCAGCAAGTTCACGCGGTCCTTAAAGGTTCCGGGGAGAGTGCTGCGCAGCAGCACGCGTTTGAACTTGGGCAACCGGAGTTGTTCGACCGAGTTCAAGCGGTCGCGTTTGAAGAGCCAATCCCGAGCTTTCTTCACTCGGCGCTGTGCGCCATGTCGCTTCCGGTGCGTCGTCCAGACGACGATACCGCGCCTATTATTAGGCACGACGGCCAATACACCCTTGTTATCACGCCGCGACCTGTTCTACAGCGGATTGCGGGTCAGCAGCAGATGTCCATCCTCGGGGTGCCCTACGGATCGCTGCCCCGCCTTGTGCTCATACACATCATGACAGAAGCGGTCCGCACGCGAACCCGCCACATCGTGCTTGGGTCTTCTTTCACTGATTGGATGCGGCGAATGGGCTTCCGCTCCATCAGTTACGGACCCCGCGGCTCCGCAACGCTCATTCGTCAGCAGCTTGACAGGTTGTTGGCATGCGAGTGGATGATCAGATGGGACAAGGAGAATGACAAGGGCGATCAGGAATTCGCTGTCAAAGAAGTCAAACTTACGAATGACTATGCGGGCACGAACGCTCGAAACGGGGCTTTCTCGCGCGAAATCCTTTTAACCGAGGGTTTTTTCGAGCATCTCCGAGAACATGCGGTTCCGTTGGATGAAAATGCGGTCCGCCAGCTTCGCGATTCCGCGACGTCGCTCGATCTATACACCTGGTTGTCATACCGCTTGCCGAGGATCAACAAGAGCCGACCGACGCTTCTGAGCTGGCAGCAATTAGCAGTCCATTTTGGCAACGATGGTAACAATATACGAAAGTTCCGCCAGACGATTCGGGACTCCTGGGAGCGGCAGGTTTCAGCAGTATACCCCGAGGCAAAGGCAGAGTTCGACACGACGGCGATACGGCTTTACGCCTCCCCTGCCCCGCTTCAACGTCGCCCGCTGCGACTCGCGTCCATCAACAAATCTCAGGAGCCGAATACGACGAGCGCGGAAAGCAAACCCGGCCACCAAGAGTTCTTGGTGGCGCTGCGAGCTGCTCTTGGCGAGAACCGGGCCAGGGCTTGGCTTTCGGATGCAGCGCCGGAAACCGGTGACGAGGGCGTGACCATCTATGTGGGATCTCAGTTCAAGGCCGACTATATCCGTCGGACCTTTACCGTTGAGATAATCCGGGCAGCCGAGAAAGCCGGCCTCGCGGAGGCGCCGAATATCATTTCGCGAGGACCCCTCGCTCGGTAACTCGCCCAACCTGGAAAGCAGCTGTGGACAATTTTGAAACCGCCAGTACGGTAGAGGCGCTCTACAATCGTTCGATTGATGTTGTTGCAAAGCTAAGGGCGCGCGGCGACATTCCTGACGAAGCCGGAGACAATGCAACAAGGCGCTCACCGCGATTCTCGATTACCCGAACCGCTGAGCTTGTCGGACGGACCGGGGCCGCCATAAGAGATGCGGAGAAGGACGGCAGATTGCCGAACGTGCCTCGGACGCTGTCCGGCCGGCGGATCGGGTATACCTTGGCTGAAGTTAACGGTATGCGTACGGTCTTCGGCACAGATCCCTGCCGCACGAAGTCAGATCCTCTTTCGATCATCGCAGTGCAGAACTTCAAAGGCGGCGTTGGCAAATCCACTGTTTCAGTTCATCTAGCACAATATCTCGCGACGCGGGGCTATCGAGTCTGCCTGATTGATTGCGACAGTCAAGGGTCAGCGACGATGATGATGGGTTATGTCCCCGACCTCGATATCGAGGAGGATGACACGCTTTACCCGTTCATTCGAAACGCCGAAATGTCGAGCCTTTCGTACGCCGTGCGTGAAACCCACTGGGACAGACTTTGGCTCATTCCTGCTAACCTCCGCTTGTATTCTGCCGAATATGAACTGGCCGCGCGAATTGCTCGGAGTGACCAAATGCTGCTGAATCGCCTATCCGAAGGCATCGCATCTATCGCCGAGCACTTCGATGTAGTCATTCTTGATCCGCCCCCGGCGCTAGGGACGATTTCTCTGTCAGTGATGCGAGCTGCCAACGCACTGCTGATTCCCGTGCCGCCGACGGTCGTGGACTTCACCTCCACGACCAGCTTTCTCGCGATGCTTTACGAGAGCATCGGAGTTTTGGAGGATCGTGGTTTGCCCATAAATCTTCGGTGGATACGATTTCTTGCTACGCGGGCCGACGAACAAAAGTCCATGCAGCGGGAATTGCTCCAGATCATGCGCAACCTGTTCGGCGAGAACATGTTGAGAGCCGTCTTGCGCGACAGCGCAGAAATCGACAACGCCTCCGCGCGGATGATGACAGTCTATGAGTTGGAGCAGCCCGTCACCTCCAGAGAAACCTATCAGCGATGCTTGACCTACCTGAACGCAGTCAACGCTGAGATCGAAACACAAATCAGGCTCACGTGGCCGAGTCACGCCGACCGCCTTCGCGCTGAGGGCGTCCTGTGACGTTTGAGTTGCGACCCTGCAACTTTGGGCTAACCATCTGCACCTACGGTTATTTCTCGGGTTAGGCAGGCCGAATATGGCGTTAAATGCGGACCGATACAGCCGCTGTGACAATGGCCACTATTGGGAAAATTTAGACCGGGCCAGATCGATAGGCGGGTGGGCTTGGTGCCGCGAGGCGGAAAGACTTCATGGCGAGGCCGCGCCGGGTTGCAAGTCTGCAACTCTGGTCAAAGCTATTGAAAAATAATGGAAAACGGGCATGGCATTGGGTAACAAGGGGTTTGCAAGCTTGGTTACGGCCGGTACTGAGCATGCAACTGAGGCCAGGCGTCCCCCCAAATCCGGCTTCTTGGGCGCCAGGGATGCACGGCTCGCCGAACTGGCTACCGGGGGCATGACAACCCGGGTCCATGAATCCGTAGATCCGGCGATATGCAGGATCTGGCCAGGACATAACCGCGATTACAACTCGCTCAATGAAGAGGTTTGCGCGGATCTAATCACGAGTCTGAAGTCTCAAGGTAGGCAGGAATTGCCGGCCATTGTTCGAAGGGTCGTTGGGGACCCGCTGTGCCAGTTTGAGGTCATTTGCGGTGCTCGCCGCCATTGGAGTGTCACCTGGCTGCGCGCCCATGACTATCCGGATTTCAAATTCATCGTTGAGCCACGTGAATTGACTGACGAGGAGGCGTTCCGCATCGCGGACCTCGAAAATCGCTCACGCAAGGATTTGTCGGATCATGAGCGCGCGGTCGATTACGCACGAGCGGTCGAGCGGTATTATGATGGAAATCAGCAGCGAATGGCAGATAGGTTGCAAGTAACGAAAAGCTGGCTAAGCCGCTACTTGGAGCTGGCGCGGCTACCTCCGGAAATCCTTGCCTGCTTCGCAACGCCTCGTGTCATTGGCATTTCTCACGCTGCTGTAATCGCGCCGTTGCTAAACCAGCCTATAAGCCGCACCAGGGTTTTGGCAGAGGCGTCAGCCGTTGCCGCCGATCAGGAGGCGCGGCGTAACTCGGGGATGGGGTTGCTAACCCCGCCCGCCGTTGTGTCTCGCCTTCGGGAGGCCTGGAATACCAAATCCAAGCCTGCGCGGGTTGAAGAGCAATTTAGGCATCCCGATGGAAAGGTGTTTCTGAAGGCTAAGCGGGAGGGACGAAGCGCTGTAACTTTTACAGTGCCCGGTGCGTTGACCGTTGATCGGAAGGCGGTGGCCGATGCGATCGATATGTATCTGAAAAAGCTGTCTGAGGACCGATGATAAGCGTACGCCCATGGTCCCATGACGCTGTGCTGTTGGTTGGAATTGCCTAGATCGCAGTTACCTTCAAGGCGTGGCGCTGAAGCCTGACGCCCACCGATGATAATAGTACGACTGACGGGCGGCGGTGTCGAACGTGGGCGCGTTTGTCTTTTAGATTGTTGGAGAGGCGCGAGGGAACAAACCGCCTCTGGCGAGCAAACTGTGAAAGCACCCGGCAACCGATGATAAAGGTACGGACCGGCGCGTTCGGATTTAGTCCGGTGAGACCCAGTACTCTGATTGATATCTTATTGTCTGCCGACAAGTACACCGCTCGCGTAAATGGTTGACCGGAAATCGCTTATGTCTCCGAACTGACCGACCCGACCCGCGACGCCTGGGTGAAAGGTCGGCCCGGTCTAGATAAACAAAAACCGTGGATCGTTGCCGCCGAAGCCGGCTTCGCGATTCACAACGGTCCGGAGAAGCGGGTCGTATCACATCGAGCGGTCGCGCAACTGGGGGAAGGTCGCAGCGATCGGCTCCGTGATCCGCTCTGGATCGCGTTGCGGCATAGTCTCAAGATTGCCAACCGCGAGGTCACGACTTAATCGCCGGCAGCCAAGTGGTGGGCGATTCGCATGAGCGGTGTGGCGCGAAAGTGCTTGAGAGAGCAGGGGACCGCCGGTGCGCCCAGCGGGACGGTGAAACCACCACCCGGCGAAGCACCTGGATCAGGCAATGGGAGATGGCCTTCGAGGAGGCGGATGTAGACCTACCCGAACCGCTGGAGCATCTCCATCCTGACCTGCGGCGGGCGAGATCGAAGCCGCGCCCGCGGAACTCGAACCGATGTTATGGCAATACTGACGATTGCGCTCCGCCCGCCGGCATTGGCACAGCAGACCTTGCACCGCGTCAAGCGGCGGCGTGCCGACGGTTCACAGCACGCCGTTGAGCGGGTGTGCCTCGAACGGGTCGCCGAGTTCGAGATAGACGTCGAGCACGGCGTAACTCTTGTGGCGGCCGAGCTGCTTGAGCCGGGTGGGATGGATGCCACGCTCCATGCCGGTGCTCAGCGCGCCGCGCTTGAGGCTGTGGCCGCCGAGGACGTCCGGATCGAAACCGGCGGCTTTGGCGCGGGCCTGGACGATGCGGGCGACAGTGCCGGCATCGATCGCGGCATAGCCGACGCGGGGCAGGGGGGTATTGTTACCCTTGCGGCCGCGCGGCGGGGTCCAGATCCGCCGGAACACCGGCC
>NZ_CAJATU010000025.1 GCF_903944925.1 uncultured Rhodopila sp.
CAAGTCCCTTCCATCGATTGCGATGGCGGAATTGGACACCAGGTGAACACTGACCTGCGAGATGATCTTCCTTCCCGGTTGCCCGCACTCTCAACAGGCAGGGTGGCCGGGATCAGTTTGGAATGGTGGCCGCCATCAAGTCGGAACGGTGGCCGCCATCAAGTTGGAATAGGTGGCCGGGATGCGTTGGAATCCGCAATAAGCATCCGATCTTAACCGTAAGGCAGTCGGTGACCATGCATTTGGCAGCCACACTTTCCGGCGCGCTTTTTGTAGTTTGGGGTGTCATCATCCTATTCGCGTTCGGCATGCTCGTAGACGACGCCAGTCTGGAACCCCAGCCGCCGGGACCAACCCTTAAGCGATGGCTGCCGCACATCATCGTAACCCTCTTACTGCCGCTGCCGGTCGGGTTGGTTCTCGGAGGTGGCGAGCTTGTCCGGTGGGGATACTTGGGGGGCTAGGCTCGGGATGCTATCAACCTGGCCGATCGTCACCCAGTTCCATAGTACAGTATAGTCATTAGTGCGAAGAGGGCAGTTTGTGGCGGCGACGGCCCACCCGCGGCCGCTTCCGTTCGAGATAGCGTCGGCAGATTCAGACCGGCGCTAACAAGGCCCTTTTGAACCTGGCGGCCGGACGGTGCGTGACTTTCCAAGATACAGGCTGGTGCGCTGCGATCGGTCGACTGGTGCTGTCGGCCGGACCGGCCAGGGCCGGCACAATGGCCCAATATGGGGAATCGCATACGTGTCCGTAAGAAAGCCGAATAACGCGAGATTCGTAACGCCGGTCTGACCGGATCGTAGCGGTCAGTCAGTTCCTCCCTCGAGGTTTCCCCGGCCCGCCCAAGACCGCTTGCCGGTATCGATTCAGAAATCCGGGCCGGCGGGATTTCGCCGCCGCGCGACAGACAGCCCTCAACAAAGGCGCGCACCGGGCCGGTCAGGCCCCAGGAGATCCGTTAAGCGCCTCGCCGACCGTGTCCGCGCCGCGGTCTGGCGCGGGCCAGGTCGATGACGACATCGTCGTCACCGGTTCGGCACCGCCGCCAGCGGTCACGGCCGCTCCCAATCGCAGGCGCTCGTATTATTTTGAGACGCACGTCGCTTTTTTGGCTTGGGGATACGATACGTATGTGAGATCGACAGACCAGGAAGCCAAGAGGCCCATGCGCTGCCCGCGGGCAAGCGTTTGATCACGCTCATGTTATCGTTATGCTATCGTATGTGGGTGGCAACCTATGATAGCAAATCTTTATTGAAGCAGCATTGCTTCAAATATGAATGGAGTCCGATGGACTTGGACATGCGCGGCCGTGAACTACGCAAACTGAAGGATTCGCTCTATGATTGAGGTTCCGGCAAGGCAATTGACGCGACGATATCAAAGCGGGGCCCGGGATGGTACTCCGGTATCTGTTTTCGCCGGGCGGGATTCCGGACGCAGGAAGAATTTGATCTCGCATCTGATCCGGCCACCTGCCGGTGCAGTATCCGCCTGACGCGGAGCCGACTGCCGCTCCAGGGCGACCCGATGGAGCGCGACCGCTTTCCCCGAGATCCCCGCAACAAGCCGGAGTAAGCCACGGTGAGCCGCCAGACTGATCCCATCATCCGGTTCCATCAACTTCTTCCTGTCGGTCGGCCCCCCATCAGGGCGGACCGTTTTGCCATGGGCACACTCCCCGTGCGAGCGGCGCAATATTGTGAGGCCATCACCAGTGCGAGCGGGTTCGGCTGGTGGGTGTTCAGTCCGATCGACCAAGAGTTCCTGTGGGACGGCAATACTATCTCTTGGCGCTGCGACCATGTGCCGCAGTGGCTGCCGTTGCAGCCCTCCCGGCAGTTCCCCGATTATTCAGACGCGTTCGACCGCGACGCACCGGAGGCTATGAGGGGCTGTGCGCCGCCGTTCCTGACGGCGCTGCCCGAGCACGGTTGCCTGCAGATGTGGACGGGCCTGATCGCTCGGACCGCGCCGGGCTGGCATCTGCTTGTGCGCTCGATGCCCAACCTGCGGCAGACTAGCAGCATCGAGCCGTTCGAGGGCATCATAGAGACTGATCGCTGGTTCGGCCCGCTGTTCATCAACCTGCGGTTTACTCGCACCCACACGCCGGTCCAGATCTGGCATGACTACCCGCTCGCTCAAGTCTCGCCGCTACTGCCTAAATGCTACAGCAGCGATACGCTGGACCGAATCGCGGTCGAGACGGGCTTGTCAAGCCTGAGCGCCCAAGACTGGGACCTCTATCATGCTACGATTGTGGAACCTAATGACCGTCGGAACCGACCGTTCGGGGGATATGCAGCTGCTGTCCGCCGTGGACGGAAGACATGTCCGCATGCGGTGAACGGTCAGCTAGCGGAGGCTGGAGGTCATCCGAGCGAACTTCCGCCATAATGGCTTCTGGGGGGATCTGCGCGGATATCCAAGGCCGCCAGAGCATCGTGAGTCGGAGCTGACGGCACCAAGTACATCGACGGCCTTTGCAGAAGCCAAGTCCCACTTCCGGATTAGAGCGTGATCGTTTGAGGTCGGTCCATGACCATGATCGATATGCCGACACGAGAGTCAACCTCAAACAATCACGCTCTTAAAAACCACCTCGTTACAGACGATATTAACCTTTCGTTAAGGATTTGCTGATTGAATACCATCGCTGCATGATTGGAGCCGTTGTCATGGCATCGTAAAGGCTGAGTCGGAATTGAACCAAAACGCGTGCTGAACTGACGATGGTTTTCGTTTAATCGGAGCCATTCTCGGTTTTCAATGACGCGGTATGCGCCAAGGCGCGAGATAGGGGTTCCCAGTTGCAGTCTATTGCGGTCTAGTTACGGACGACCTCGTGATACGATGGCGCTCGGCACCACAAAGGTGGTCGGCAGCAACGCGCACGCCGTCCGTCGGACAGGTCGGTCGTGAGGAAGCAGCGATCACTGTTGGCTTTCTGGTTCCATAGAAAAGGAGATTGGTATGCGTACACTTGCACCCGATGCGTCCCGCCATGAAGAAGCAAAAATCAATGGCAATCCATTATCCGAATGCGATCCCGCTATGTTCGTCAAGCTGGTCGGTGATGATCATGACAGGACACGTGACTCCCGCCGAATAATACTTGGCGGCGGCTGTCGCCTGCCCAAGCGTGACCGTTTGCCTCGGTAATTCGGCACGATTATTGCGCGCTGTCATTTCACGACGGGGGTGCCGTCGATAGAAAACATCGCGCCAAGTAGTAGCCGCCCTCCTACGTATCCCTCCGCTGGGCGAGCCTGAGCAGGCAAAGTGACGGGTTTTCGGCGTTTTCTGATCACGGATTTTGAGGGACGGCGGGGGCCTTTCCCTCACGGATCTCGACGGAGCCTTCCCCCTGTCGGAGCATTCCTTTTTGAGACTGAAGGACCATTCCTTGATGCCGTCGAGCACAGAGCGACGCTGGAGCGGGGGTTGGGCCGGCCGGCTCAGTCAGCGGCGGTTTCCGCCTTCGGTTCGAGCCGATCGATGAGCTTTTGGAAGACGGCCTCGAAGGCGGGATCGTAGGCGTCGGGGTGGTTGCGGATGACGTCGATGGCTTTGCGGTAGCAGTCGGCGGCTTGGCGATGATCGCCGCGGGCTTCACAGACCATGCCGAGGCGGTCGTAGCCGTCATGGACGTCGGGGAAGCGCGCGAGCAGGTCGTGAGCGGCCTGTTCGCCGGCATCGAACGGGCTGCGGCAGTTGGCCGCCATGCGTATCCTGTCCGCTTCGCTGACGACACAGCGCGACGTGACGGTCGGGGTGATCAGCCGGCCGCAAGCCAACATCGCCGACTTCTACCGTAAGCGGTGCTCTGCCACCCTTGCCCACCGGCAGCTCAGTGCGGCTTTTCGGGCACCCAATGCCACGGCATTAATTCGTCGATGGATGACTGCGGCCAGCCGTTGACCAAGCGTGTCAGCAGGTCCGTAAAATAGGCCTGCGGATTGACACCGTTAAGTTTGCAGGTCTCGATCAGCGACGCTAGGCAAGCCCAGTTCTCTCCACCTTCGTCGCTGCCGGCGAACAGGCTATTCTTTCTCGAAAGTGCTATTGAGGGGTCATTCTGCCCATATCAACCAAGAGGTAGAGGTTCATTATCGTTGGCACGCGCTGCATGGCCGGAAGGTCCGGCAGCTCTACGCCGAGCGACGATCTGGAAGAGAGGTTGTCGTCGTTGAAGCTGCACC
>NZ_CAJATU010000026.1 GCF_903944925.1 uncultured Rhodopila sp.
GCCTGCTGCCGCTTGACCTCGATCGCCTCACTATGACATCACCAAACCGACCTGTGGAGATGATCTACCTGGCCGCCATCAAGTTGGAATGGTGGCCGGGATCAGATTGGAATATGTGGCCGCCTTCGTCGGAATCCGCACGCTCGCGGGCAACCAGCATATCCTGGGCCTGAATATGGTGGCCGATGCTTTCGAACTCGAGGGTTGGGCGGTCGATAGTCTCGGTGCGGATACCGCGGTCGAAACTCTGGTTGAGCAGGTTCGCGACACGCGCCCGCATTTGGTCGGCTTGTCGGCCAGCCTGCCGCAGCACTTGCGCGGTTTGGGCCAGGCGATCGGCCGGCTGCGTCAGGCTTTTGGCGACGCATGCCCGCGGATCGCGGTTGGCGGTCTGGCGATCAATCAATTTCCCGGCCTTGCCGATTGGGTTGGTGGCGAAGTGCTAGGCCTCGACGCGCTGGCTGCCGTGGCCGCAACGGCCGATGAGCATCCATGCCATTAAAGGCATTTGCATTCACGCCCGAGCAGATGATGGGCTTGGAGCAGCTCTGTTCCGTCGTCATCGCCGAATTTGACGGCAGCGGACTTTTGCACGGGAATGCCGGGCTGTACCGTGTAACCGGCGCGAAATCCGTGTCCTTGTGGGAGCTTTTCACCCAACCGCAGGCCGAGACGGTGTTGACCGCGGTCCCGGATGGCGATGGAAGGATCTATTCCGGCCTGATGACCGCCCGCGGCCCCGGGGAAACCATGATCAGCCTGACGGGATCGATCTACCGCGACGCCGATCGTATCCTGGTGGTCGCCGGTTACGACATGAATGAGTTCGAAGCACTGACACGGTCATTGCTTGAAGTCAACAACAGGGTCAATGTCGCATATCGCGAGTTGGCGCGCACCAACCGCAAGCTTGAGATCAGCGAACAGCAAATCCGTCAGCTTTCGCTGACCGACGCACTGACCGGAGTGGGCAACCGCAGGCGCCTCGACGAAGCGCTCGTCATGGAAGTCGATCGCTCGGCGCGCTATCAGGCGCCGCTTTCCTTGATGGTTCTTGATATCGACCACTTCAAGCGCGTGAACGACACCTGGGGCCATGAGACCGGCGACCGCATCCTGAAGGAGACCGGCGAGGTGCTGCGGAAGATGGCGCGGCGGACCGATATCGCGACGCGAATGGGTGGCGAGGAATTTGTCGTCCTGCTGCCCGAAACCGATCTTGAAATCGCGCTCGGATGCGCCGAGCGGCTTCGTGCTGCCCTGGAAGTTCGGGATTGCGGCCTGCCTGCTCCGGTGACGTCAAGCTTCGGAGTTGCCTGCCTTCAACCAGGGGAATCCGGAGCCGCGCTTTTGGCGCGACCGGATGCCGCTCTTTATGCGGCGAAGCAGGCGGGCCGCAACCGAGTGGCGGCGGCTGAGCCGTTCAATGCCTGATACCGTCGGGTGGAAACGACGTTTCGGGACGTGCGCGCACCTTGGCGTCGAGACGGAGCGGCCGTGGTCCGTTCGAGCCGTACGGCGAACATATCGGCCGTCGGGGTCCGTGATGACTACACGACTATCTCTATAGGCACGGGGGCTGCCGCCGGGGGCATTGCCTTCGCAAACGACCGTATGTGAAAGGCCATTCGGGAGAGGCGAAATGGCTTAGCGTACGATTTCGTACAAATCGTGTGGTGACCCCAACCCAAGGACTTCGACGGCGCCGTCGGCGGCGAGCCTATAGAGGACCAAGTGGCGCGGCTCCCGGACTTGGTGCTCCTGCGGGACCAGGCGCCTGGCGTATCGGAGGTGCAGCGCACGGACACCTTCGACTCCGGGGACCGGGCGGTAGCCGGGCAGGGCAGGAGAGTCGCCAATCGCCTCCAAGGCCGCAAATATCAACCGGTTGTAGCGCGCTGCGGTTTCAATACCCCAACGCCTCGCGCTCTCCAGGACGACGTCGTCAATCCGGCTTTCGGAGCGCCCGGCGAACCGCCAGGCCATCATCAGCCCTTGTCTGCGGCGAGCCGGTCCCGGACGCGGGCCATGACCTCGGACTCCATTGCAGCCAGGTCCTCGCGGGTCGTCACAAGCCGGTAGCGCCCGGCCTCAATGTCGTCGATACCAGACTTAGCTTCGGCCATCAGGTCATCCTCGAGCTCCAGGTCCTCAGCAAAGCGACGTGCCGCCTCTGCCAAAAACTCGGTCGCATCCGCGACGCGGCCTTCAGCGACCTGGCGATCTATGACGGCTTGCACCTCATCCGGCAGCCTGACCTGGATAACGCCCATGAAAACCTCCGCCGGGTATCATAGCCGGTCGCGGTCCGCCTGGCACGTCGAATCCGGGTGACTTGAAATCCTTGTCGCTGGCGGCGCGGAGCATAAGGCCGCGGTAGAGATCTTCGGATGCTGTTGTCATTGCGGCATTTGGTGTGACGTGTGATGATGGGAGTAATCCAGAGGAGCGACCGGGAACTGATCCGGCTGCGCGTGATGATCGATCTCGCGGGTGATCGCCTCACGGATTCGAGTGCTGCACCGCACAATCCTGTTGCGTTTTCGAAGAGAACGGATGACACATGCGCCTGCCGTCCGGCCCGTCGCCACAGCGATAGCTGCGCTCGTCCCGGTCAAGGGCAGATCGACCGCCGGAGCGCGTTCCGCAGGAGAACAAAGACATGGCTATCACGACAGAACCATCGCCCACCGGCGAGGGCTCCGCTATGGATAACAACGATATATCCCTTGTCGGCATCGTCGGAGCCGGCCAGATGGGCAACGGGATCGCCCAGGTTTGCGGGCAGGCCGGTATTCCGGTGATCATGCTCGATGTGGCGCAGGCGCCGCTTGACAAGGCATTGGCTACCATCACCCGCAACCTGGAACGCCAGGTGACGCGGGGGTCGCTCTCCAGCGACGCCATGCAGGCCGCTTTGGCACTCATCCAGACCACGATGGACTATGCGGCCTTCGGCGATGCGGACATCGTCATCGAGGCAGCCTCGGAGAAGGATGCGGTCAAACTGGAGGTCTTCAGGCAACTCGTCCCGCACCTCAAGCCGTCCTGCATCATTGCCTCGAACACCTCGTCCATCTCGATAACGCGGCTTGCCTCGGCCACGGACCGACCCGAATTGTTCATCGGCATGCACTTCATGAACCCTGTCCATGTCATGAAGCTCGTCGAGGTCATCCGCGGCATCGCGACCAACGAGGCAACTTTCCAGGCGACCCGTGCGCTCTCCGCCCGGCTTGGCAAGACGACCGCAGATGCGGAGGATTTCCCGGGGTTCATCGTGAACCGGATCCTTGTTCCGATGATCAACGAGGCAGTCTTCGCTCTGTACGAAGGCGTTGGCAGCGTCGAGTCCATCGACAAGGCGCTCAAGCTGGGCGCCAATCACCCGATGGGTCCGCTTGAACTGGCTGATCTGATTGGCCTGGACACGATTCTTGCCATCATGCACGTGCTGCACGACGGCCTGGGAGACAGCAAGTATCGGCCATGCCCGTTACTGGTGAAATACGTTGAAGCCGGGTGGTTCGGCCGCAAGACCGGTCGCGGTTTCTACGACTACAGCAAGAAACCGCCGCAGCCGACTCGCTGACGCCCGAAAGTCGCGCCGCCGCCGGAGATGAACCTCTGCGGTGGCCCGGCGGCCGGCTGAATGAGCACCGCCGGCAACCGGTCAGCGCGCCCGGCCAGGCTCGTAAGGAGACCTCCGGCAGCGCGGCGCCGTCATCCACACCCACCTCCGACACGACGAACGCGATGCCGGAGGCGTGGGCGTTGGTGACGGCTATGCCTTCATGCCTGCCGCACCGGTGTCGGACCGTTAGCAACCAACACCGCGACGGCGCAGGACGCCAGGCGGGTCTGGATGCTGTCGGCCCGGCCAGTCAGGATGATCGGCACCGCGCCGCCAAGAACAATGCCGGCAGCCTCGGCTGAACCCGAGTGGATCATTTGCTTGGCCAGCATGTTGCCGGCCTCGACGCTCGGCATGACCAGAACGTCGGGGCTGCCGGCCACGATGGAGGCGATGCCCTTGGTCAGCGCCGCGACGGCGCTGATGGCATTGTCGAACGCCAGCGGGCCGTCGAGGATGCCGCCTTTGATTTGGCCGCGATCCGCCATCTTGCACAGCGCCGTGGCATCCAATGTGGACGGAATCTGCGCCGTAACGGTCTCCACCGAAGACAAAAGCGCCACCTTCGGCACGCTGATGCCCAATGCGATCGCCAGGTCGATCGCGTTCTGGACGATATCGACCTTGTCTTGCAGAGTCGGTGCGATGTTGATCGCGCCGTCGGAGACCAGCAGCAGTTTACCCGACGACGCGATCAGCATGACATAGGCATGGCTGAAGCGCCGCTTGGTACGCAGGTTGTTTTCCTTGCGCATCACCTCCTGCATCAGTTCATCGGTGTGCAGGCTTCCCTTCATCAGCGCCTTCACACCGCCATCGCGGGCAAGGCGCGCGGCGACCGCGGCGGATTCGCGCGCATGCGCGGTACCGACGATGCGGATGCCGGTCAGGTCGAGACCTTCCGCCAGCGCAACCGCCCGGATGCGGGCTTCGGGGCCGACGAGCACGGGATCGATGAAGCGCGTAGCCGCGGCTTGCAGGGCACTTGAAAGACTGTCGCGATCGCAAGGATGCACCACTGCTGTCGCCAACGGCGGCAAGGCGGAGGCGCGGCGCAGCAGCAACCTCAGCGCCCCGTGCTGAACCACCGACACGTCGGGCAGCGGCATACGCTCGCGGCGAATTTTCTCCGCAGGCGCAATGACCTCGGCGGTGCCGCTGATGACCTCCTTGCCGTCCAGGTTGACGCAGCGGCAATCGAGGATGACGCGCTTCTTCTCCGGGTCCTTCTCACGCACCGTGACCGTCACAGTCAGCACATCGCCCGGCTTGACCGGTTTCTTGAAGCGCAGATCCTGGCCGAGATAGATCGTCCCCGGCCCTGGCAGGATCGTGCCGAGCACGGTGGAGAATAGCGAACCGCCAAGCATCCCATGCGCGATGATGCCATGAAACATGGAGTGGTCAGCATAGGCATGATCCAGATGGGCGGGATTCACGTCGCCGGAAACGTTGGCGAAAAGCTGAATGTCTGACTCGGTAAAGGTGCGCATCAGCGACGCGGTCTCGCCGATAGCCATTTCGTCGAAAGTACGGTTCTCGATGAACTCCGTGACCGGGCGCCCGACGGAAAGCGCGCCGGGGTCGATGTGGGGAACGAGTTCGATGGTGTCCATGACATTTACTCTACAGGAGTTCGGGATCAGGCCGCGAGAACGTAGGTGCCGGGTGCGTCACAGAGCGAAGGCGCCATCAAGGGTGCCGCAACAAGCGCGCCGGAGCGCTCGGACAGAAAGCGCTGCCATTCCGGCCACCAGGAGCCTTCGCAGAGCTTCGCGCGCACCAGATAGGCGTCAGGATCGACGTAGGATCCGGTCCCCGGCATCGTCAGCACGCGGTAGCTGCGCCCCTTGTGCCCGGGCTCGCTGACCACGCCGGCATTGTGGCCGCCGCTGGCCAGGCAGAAGGTGATGTCGGTGCGGGCAAGAAGCGTTATTTTATACACCGAGTGCCACGGCGCAACGTGATCCTTCGCCGTCCCAAGTGCGAAGATCGGCACGCGGATATCACGCATCGCAATCGGCCGGCCGCCGACAACGAAATGGCCGGCCGCAAGGTCGTTGTTCAGGAACAGGCTGCGCAGGTATTCCGAATGCATGCGGCGCGGCATCCGGGTCTGATCGGCATTCCACGACATCAGGTCATTCAGGTTTTCGGCCTCGCCGAGCAGGTAACGATGGATAAACGGCGTCCAGATGAGATCTTCGGCATGCAGCGCCTGGAACGCAGCCGCCATCTGCTCGCCTGGCAGGCCGCCGCTCTGCGACATCAGGCTGTCGAGCCAGGTCAGTTCGGAGTCGGATATGAACAGCTTCAGTTCGCCCGGCTCACTGAAGTCGGTCTGGGCCGCGAACAGGGTCACCGAAGCCAGGCGATCTTCGTTGTCGCGCGCCATCGCCGCGGCTGCGATCGACAGCATGGTTCCGCCGAGGCAGTACCCGGCCGTATGGATCTTCTTGTCCGGCACGACCTGGCCGATGGTGTCGATGGCCGCCATAACGCCGAGGCGCCGGTAATCGTCCATGGAAACGGTCTGGTGTTCGGCGGTCGGATTGACCCAGGAGATCGAAAAGACGGTATGGCCCTGCCCGACAAGGTAGCGGATCATCGAGTTCTGCGGTCTCAGGTCAAGGATATAGTATTTCATGATCCACGCCGGGACGATCAGCACCGGTTCCGGATGCACGGTCGGTGTTGCAGGCTCGTACTGAATGAGTTCGATCAGCGCGTTGCGGAAGATGACCTTGCCCGGAGTGATGGCAACGTTCTTGCCGGCGACGAACGGCGTGCCCGGTGCCTTCTTCTTCCCCCCGGCGATGTCGGCCACGAAGTTCTTGCCGCCCTCGATCAGGTTCCGGCCGCCGCGTTCCAGTGTCACGCGCTGGACCTCGGGGTTGGTCAACGGCGAGTTCCTGGGCGAGAGGGCTTGGTAGATTTCGCTGATTTTGGCGTCGAGAACCTGCTCGTGGCGCTGCGACACGCCGCGAACGCCGGTCGTGGCGCTATGCCACCAGTCTCGCGACGCACGATGGGCGCTGTCCAGCCAATCGTATGGCCAGGTGCCAAGATCGATGGAGCCGTCAGCCTTGGAAGCATGGTGGCTGAGGTGTGTTGCGGCCTCGCTGGCCCGCAACAGCAGATCCATCTGTTTGCCGGGTGACAGTGCCAGGTGCGTGATCCAGTCCAGCCACGCCTCGGTGGCGAGTAACGGCGAACGGCCGCCGGTTATCCTGGCGACTGCTCCATGCACAAGCTGATCGCATGCGGCAAACGGGCTGGGCGCTGCCGAGGCGCGGCCAGTCTCAGGTGCCGGCGACAAGTCGAAAGGCATATCAGGTATTCCTTAAGGTACTATCAGTTAGTCTGCGGGCGGGCGGTCAGCGCGGTGCGCAGCGGTCACCGGAACAAGCGCCCGGATGGACTGTTGGGCGAAACGGTATGGATGGGATTCTAACTGGGGAATGTCCTGTCTGAGCTGGGCGAGGCCCGCGTCGGTTGCCGGCGAATGTCTGCCGACCCGGCGATATCAGCCACCCGAATCAAAACGAGTTTCTTACGAATTCGTCGAATAGGCCGGACCGAACCGGCTTCAGGGCGAAGGGCGTCCCTCTATGCTGCGGCGCAACATAACGATATCGCTGGCCGAACGCAAAGACAATGATCTTTATATCGCAACCACTCATTGCTGATATGTGGAAATATAGCGACATCAGGCGCGGGCATCGGCGATGCCTGCCCCGCAGGCCCGGCAAGCTTGCGGACGTCGGCCGTGGTCAGAGCTGCCTCCTGTCGTGCCGGGGTGCCGTGCTTGCGGCTGACGCCGCGCAGTGTCTCCCGGATCGCCGGATGTTTGGTGTCGAGCGGATGCCCGGCAACGTCGCAGGCGCGCGCGATGGCCGCGACCCGGCGCCGCCAGGTCGGCATCGCGTAGCCTTCCCCCGCCGCGGCGAGATAGACGCCGACCACTTCCGGTGTCGCCGGCATCGCCTCCAAACCGTGCTTTGCGCGCCAAGCCTCTAAGTTGGCGACGTCGGTGGCGTAGGCCCGCAGTGTCGCCGCGGCGTCGGCCCCGTCCTGGTGGGCTTTGAATTTCGCCACCGCCATGGCTTTGCGTACTGTCGGCCGCCTGGTGCCGTCCACCCGTGCGATCTGTCGCTTGCGAGCCTCAGCAACGGAATCAACTACACCAACTCCAACAGCAATCCATAAGACGCCATAACAGCCCTTCCCGCGTGTTATTCTGAGGGCCATTGAGCTCGACTCTCTCCTGTCACCCTCGATCATCGTTCCAGCCCCACGCAGTCTTCGAGCGCGCTCGCGGAAGGCGGCCTCGCCACCTTCCAGGATGTCGCAGACCGCCTAGCGGATTGCCGCACTCTCCAGCCCGCCCGCCAGGTGCAGATTGACGAAGCCGCCTTTGGTGGTGGCCACATCGAGCCTCAACTCCACATTTGGAAAAATCAGCTTGGCGGTAAGTGCCGGCTGGCCGCCTTATGCCGCAGCAGCCATTCATATGTGTCGGTTATGTAATAGTACGTGACTGGGATGGCCTCAATGACCGGCACAGCCCGTTCAAGCGCAGTCAGATAATCGTTCCATGCGTTGGGACCGCTGAACTGGTTGTTCATCACTGTGCCCGGCGGCGCGTGGATATGCGGCTCCCATCTCCGCCAGTCGGACCCTCTATTAAGAACACCTCCCCCCACGTTTTCCCCTCGACCGCGAGTCACGATTCGCTTGCGGCCGACACGCTCGCTTCGGGCGCCCCTCGCTTTCCTCTGATCGCGGCCGCGGCGACCGCGCCCACGAAACCCGTAAGCGTCTCCCAATCGAGAGCCTTCGCGGCAGCACAGGTGCCCGAGCCTGCGGCGAACAATGCTAGATACTGGCCGCGCGACAGGGCGACCGGCAGCTCAGTTAGCCCGAGCGCGCCCGCTGGCAACCCGAACTCCAGCCGACGCAAGAGTTCATCGAGCGCCGCAAGGAACGCTGGCTGCTCGGGAAACAGCGTCGAGAGAATTTGATGGGCGGATCGAAGGTGGAAACGCGCGCCATCGGCGATCCGAATGATATCGCCATAACCGACCGCGCCTTGAAACGGCGTCGTCGAATAGTGGCGCTCAAGGTCATCGACGGATGTACCCTCGATCCAGTCGAAAAGCATCGACGCTCGCTTGCATCGCGCCCAGAATTCGAACTCATCGCGGCAGTACCGTTGAAGCCCTTGCGCCATCGCTTGGCCGAAGCGTTGCGCGACTTCGCTGGCACGCACGCTCTCAGAACGTCCACGCTTCATCACGGGCGTGTAGATCGCATCCATCTCGGCCAAGACTTGGATGATGCCGAGCACCTGCATAGGAGCCGCCTGCGCGGCGTTGAGCTGGCGCATCAACTCGATGAGCCGCAAACTCGACTCAAACGACAGTGACGACGCCCCACAGGCTCGCCCGAGCAGGGTCAGACGAACCAGATCACCGTCTCGCTCCGCCAAGCCCGCTTGGAGCAGGCGTGTGACAAACGCTGATACATCCCCTTCAACGAGCCGTATCCATTGAGGATTGGCGCGCGAGGCGGAGTAACCACCGAAGGTGTTGACCAGGAGGCCGGGAATTTCATTCGCGCGCACGCCCCGCACCTGACTAAGCAATCGGAGGGTCCAGGTTGGGAGGTCACGGTGCTGGAAGGACGAGGTGACGTCTTCAGGTGTCCCCAGCACATATTTCTGAAACAGCCGAGCGCGTTCGACAGGCGTATCGGCCAGGATGATCGCCTTTCCGATCTCATTGTAGCCCAGGCGACCCGCCCGCCCGGCCATGTTCTTGTATTCGGCGATCGTGAACGGTCGTCCGTCCTCGCCGACGAATTCATTCTCAGCCAGGACCACGGTAGAAGCTGGCGTATTGATCCCCGCGGCCAGTGTCGTTGTGGCGGCCAGCACGTGAATGCCGCCATCGGCGTTCCGATATTCCCGTTCGATCGCTTCCCGCTCGGCGCGGAGCAGGTTCGTATTGTGGAAGGCCGTGCCACCCTGCAAGCATCCGCGTAGATCCTGAGAAGCGCCCGTGAGGTCTTCAGTCGGCAAGGCGGCGATCACCGCTGTAGCGGGCGCAAGACCAAGCTCCTTCGAAAGATACCGCGCGCAGCCCTGAGCAGGACCGCGCATGTTCCGAAAGACAAGAAGCTTCTCCCCTTTCGTGACCAATTGCTTGGCCAGGGGAACGATGACGTCTTGCGAAGACGGCTTATCCCGCCGTTGCAGAATATGATGCGCCGGCACTAGCGACTCCGTCTTTGTCGTACCGTCCACGTCGACAAACTGAAATACGCCCCGCCGATCGAGCACACCCTCGATCAACGGGACCGGCCGGTCCCGCGAAGTCAGCAGGGATAAGGCTAGCCAGCTATCGAAACTGTTGAGGTTGCCGATTACGGCCGACAAAACGACGAGCTGGGGCTCGATACCCCGCTGCCGCGCCCGAAGCAGCAAAGCAAAGATGAGCTCAACCGTAATGCCGCGAGTGGGATCGGTGATGAACTGGCCTTCGTCTAACACCACCAACCCGAGCTGGTTCAGCAGACGCGGCGACGCGAGCGCGAGGTTCAGGAACATCTCGTAGGTGAAGAACCCTAGATCGTATCGGCCGCTCAGGACGGGGCCGACGCCGTCTGAGGCATCGCCGCTGCATCGTACAATCCGAAGCCCTGCCGGCTCGAACCGCGCGCTGAAGTCCTCGAACTTCTCGTTCACGAGCGCCCTGTATGGCAGAAGGAACACGGCTTTCTTGCCAGCCGTGACCGCTCTGATCGCTGCTACTTCGCCGATCAGGGTCTTACCAGAGCTCGTCGGCGCCACCACGAGCAGCGACTTGCCATCGAGCACGCCGTGATCGTTGACTGCCTTTAATTGCAGCGGGTTCAGCCCCTGCGGAAAGTGCACAACCCATTGGTCGACGATCTCCTGCGGGAAACCATGCTCGACCAATTCGGCGAACGATCCGGACATTTGCCGAACGGCGACTGCAGGGAAGGCAGCGATGAAGTTGTCACCGCGTTTGAGCGCCGGAAATATGAGCCCGCCCTGGATGCTGCCGAGAAAGACGGGTGTCTGCGTCACGCCAATCCTTTCAGCTTCGACCCGGGTGAGGCGAATAATCTCGCCGGCCACCTCCGGAAAGCTGACTGTCTCGCCGACAGCCTTGGTCAGCGCTTCGATCGTCGCGTAGGTGAGGATCCCGTGCCCGGTCCCGGGGAGTTCCCAGGCAGCCTCAGTCGTGGCGCAGGCGGCCAGCAGAATCCTGCCTTCACCGTACACTCCGGTCAGCGCAAAAGCGTTCCGCGGTCGCGCCTCCAGCTCGAGGACGCGGGCCGGAGCCTGTCCGCTAAAACAGCAGTCCAGGATGCATAGCACCGCCCGAGCCCTCGTCCGCTTGAAGGCGTCGGCCAACGCGGCCATAGGAAGCGCGGTTCCCGGCAAGTCCGCGGCATCTGTATCAAACAGCACCAAGCTGCCATCCGGCGACCCGTGACCGGCGAAGCCTACAATGACAACGTCGTCCTCCCGTGCAGCATCAAGGGTACCGAGGATCGCCGCAGATACCTCCGCGTGCGTTGCCCGCTCATCGACGAGCAGGCGCGCCAAAAGTCCCTCGATCGTATCGGTGAATAGCGCCCACAGGGCCGTGGCGTCCCGGCGCGCGCCGCCGAGTTCCGGAATCGCCGGATCCCGGTGCTTGTTGACGCCGACAAAGACTGCGCGTGTCGCCATCTCACCCCCTAGCCGATCAGAGCGAGAAAACGCTCGACCAGATCGCTCGCCTCACGCTGCCGCAGGATGCGCGCCTCGCGCACGTCGGGATCTTCGCCTTTTTCGAAGAGGGCGACGGCAACCGGCCCATCCTTTCGGAAGCCCTCGACCTTCTCATCTGAGCAGAATCTTCGCCGAAGAATTGCGAGCGCGTCACCCAACACCGCACCATGCTTTCCGGCCAGAGCTTCTCGGAATGCCGCCGCCGCGGCATCCAGGCCCACGGGTGCGTGCTCGATGCAGTAAATCAGGTCGTGCGCATCCTTGCGCTCGAATCGCTGGTCAAACGCGAGTGCCTTTAGGCAGGTGAAGCTGACGAGGCTGGCGTGCCTGACGATCTCGGTCGCGACGCCCGCGCCACCGAGCAGCTCGGCTTGGATTTCAATGGTCTGATGCAGGTCGAAGACGATTGCTGAATGTGGAATGTTCAGGGCCGAGATCGTTCCTTCAGTGGGCAAAGGCTGCACCCTGCCGCCGGCGATCTCCGGCGCGTCAGCCAGTAATTCGAGAATCATCAGGGCGTCGTGCTCGGTCCGAGTCTGCCAGCGCCATGAGAGCTTCTGGCCCTTGTCATTGGTCCCGCGCTCGAACCCGAGCTTTCGCAGATTGTCCTCGAGCGTGTGGTATGCCTCGGTGTTGGCAAGGAGCTGAAGGTCGATAACGATGTCGACGTCCTGGGTGCCAGCATGCGGGGGCACTTCTGGCGGTCGCGCCTGAACGAGATATCTCGGCGTCAGCCCACCCACCAGAAAGACCGAATTCTTCCATGGCCCCAAGCCACGGAGGAGCGTCAACAGCACCCGTTCACAGTCGAGCGTGTAGGCGTCTGTATATCCGTCGAGCGTGGCGGGCTTCGCCATCAGAAGCCGAGTCTCTCGTGGCGCAAGTGCTCGGCCATCTCCTTTGCGCGACCTTCGCTGCGCACGAGGTCGAGATAGACTTGCACGGCGCTGGCCAGCCACGGTCCATCGAGCCGTTCCCGGAACAGGAGCTCGCCCGACGACTTGACTTCGATGACAGCGAGGTTCGCGCCCTCGGTGACGACCCGTGCGTCGAGGGCGCCAAGCGCCTCTTCCGCAGGACGCCCTGGCATGAGGCGACAGCGCACCTGCGGCACGCTGGAGAGAAACGGAGCATAGCGTTGGGCTGCCGCTTCATGCGTGATCGCGTATGCGACCTGATGCTGTTCAAACACGCGATCCAGGCGCTCCGGCAAGTCCGTGGGCTTGACCGCCGGCACATAGTAGCGTCGAAGCGCGAGCGGACGGCCTAACCCGAGCTGCTTCGACCACGCGTCCAGCAACGCCCCCGGTTCCCTGAGCAGGCGCTCCTTGCTTGGTCCCTGTCCCCGCGTCTCCAGCCAATCAAGCCGCTCAAGTTCAGTCATGACCTGCGAAACAGTCGCGGGTGACGCCTGGGCCTGCTCAGCCAGTTCTTTGACGTTCACCCACCTTTGCGGTCGAATAAGGAGCGAATGGAGCACCTGGGTCCGGCGCCCGGAAAACAGTGACCGCAATGCCTTCGCCAGCGGCTTCGGCGGCGGCTTTTCGATGTAGATGTAGGCACCGCGCGCGGGGATGAATAGACTTCCCCCGCTGTCGAAATATCCCACTTGCTCCTCGCGAAGCAGTTCTTTCGCGCCCGGAGAGATCGATTCCGCGACGATAAGGGGAAGCCGCTGCTCGTTCGCGCTTTCCGATGGCGCAAGATCCCTAAAGCGGCGGATCTGCCACAAGACCTCCCGCACATCCCTGGGATATACGGCACGCTTCGCCTCGACCAAGAGGCTCACGGACTCGCCCCCAATATGTAGATCGATGCGGGCGTCGTATTCGCGCCCGCTCGGCTGTTCCCACAGACCGAGCGCGGCATGGGCTTGTGGTAGACCGCGGAGGGTCACCAGAACGCTTTCGACGAGGTCCCGCTCGGTTTGCATGGATATGATCGTGGCTTTCTTCAATGCGCAGTAAATATGCCAAACATGGCGGATCTTCGATGGAATGTCAATATTTACTGCGCTGCGAATATTCGAAAGGGCAGGCGTATGACAGGCATGTTCGACTCTTGGGTCGTCCATTGAGAACAAACAACGAACTTAACAGATCAAGGGTCGGCATCGGCGCGCCACAACGGATGTTACGCTTCGGTCTCGCCGCTATGGATGCACGGCTTCCCGGAGGTGGTATCCCGCGCGGGCGCGTACGCACGAGGTCGCGGGCGGCGGAGACGGCGTTATCGACGGCGCCGCAGCGGCGCTTCGCCGCCGGGGTAGTGGCTCGCACGCGCGGGAAGGTGCTCTGGTGCATTACCCGCCCAGACCTCTCCGCCCCGGCGCTCTCGCTGGCAACCCAGGCTGAAGTTTGATCGCATCATCTAATTCTAATATAGAGTGTGGCGGCGAGAAGACGGGTCCTTGCCTGCTTTGAAGAGGGGCATGCGGCACGGCGGCCTCGCCGCCGTGGTGCCCAGGTGCGGCGGAGACCATCGCGCGTTATATCGGCGAGCTGGCTGCCCAAGCTCTGCGACGTCCTGGTGGCAAAAGGCACCTCGGCGCGCATCAGCTCGATGCCGCGTCGGGACGCGCATTGTTCCGCGAGACATCAGCGCATGATCCGGCCTCCTCAGCGACAAGATCGAGACGATCGTGCCGGAGCGTCCGGTGCGCCACATCCTGGCGCTGACGCCCGAGACCGGCGCGGAATGGCCTAGCCACCGGCCGCGACCCAAACGGCTGTTCGCACACATCCGCCTGTTGAGCGACAAGCTCGAGCACAGTTCGTATAAAACGCGGCAATAGTCCTTCCCGCGTGTTAATCAGCCCGCCAACACACCACCCTTCCTCGAGGCGTAAGCGATCGCCTCGGCAATCCGGCCGATGGCTTGACCAATACGCCGGCCTAGCTCGGGACCGAAGCGCAGCGCCAACGATATACGCGGCTGTGCCGCGCCCCACGCGATCGAAGCCGAGGAGTTCGATGGAAACCTAAGGAAGCCGACAACCGCGGGTAGTCCTCTGTCTATATTTTAAGAATGATGGTCCAAGGCTGATAGCCGAAGTGCCACGCGCCGCGTTGCCACTCCCCTAACCGCAAGGGTCCCATAGCGATGCGATTGCAAGCCCAACGCGTCCTTGCTGTTTCATATCTACTGCTGTATGCGAACAAACAAGTCACCGTCACGGGAGAGCCGTGACGGTGAATCGGTCAAGCCGTGAAAGCGTCGTTTTGCGGTGCCGGAAGCTAGCCGATGAGAAAAGCCATGGACAAAGCCAAACTGAGAGCCTTGCTGCCGACGGGCTCGTTTGAGATTGCCGAAAGTTGCGTCGTGGGTGCCATTGCCGCTGTCGGTCTCGCCGCCGCGACCACAGCACCTGCCGCTGCCATGCCAGAGCGGAACGTGGAGCCGTCCAACGGGTCGATCAACGCGCCCCGCGAGAGCGTAGCGACCCAAACCGACAACGCCATCATGCTCAACATGGTGCATACCGATGCGGCGACGGGCCAGCAGGTGGTCCAGCATTATTCCCACGCATCGCACGCCTCCCACGAATCGCACTATTCCTCGCGATAACAATGGGCCGTCCCGACGGCCTCGCTGAGATCGTACCCGGCGATCTCAGCGAGGGGGTCTTTTTCAGGATCGACCTGAACATCTATTCCAAAGAGGCCGCACTTCAGGCGGCTTATTGGATGACGGATCGGTGTCATGTGCACTTCGCCGCCGAACCCGACGGAGTTCTCGTCGCAGAGATTGTGCCAAAGAGCCGAGATGGCTCAGAAACGCTAGCGGATCTGTGCCGCGATTTCGAGAACGCATTGATCGATTGCGCATTGCGCATCCGTATTGCGGCAGAGACACGCGACCTTCAACAGGCCCTTCTCCGGAGGGCCTTCAGCGAGGCTCTGCCGAAGGCAGGCTGAATATCAATGGCTGACACCCGGTTCCATGAAGCTCCCACTTATCAGGAGGCTGGCCCATATCGCCTGATGCCATTCCAATTCGGACGCCTGTCCGAAGATCGAATGCTGATAACAAACCATATGGGTGAGTTCACGGTTCTGCCCGCCTCTTTGTTTACGGATTTCATCTCGAAACGACTTCCACTCGGATCGACCGAATACCTTGACCTGAAGTCACGTCATTTTCTCACCCACGAATTCAACGATACGACCGCCAGGGTGGCCGCGTCCCAGTGGCGCACAAAAAAGGGGTTCATGGAGGGCGGACCGAAGCTCCACATCTTCGTTCCGACGCTGCGATGCAACCAGGGTTGCGGCTACTGCCAGGCATCGCGGGCGGATTCTCGCGCCAGCGGCTTCGATATGAGTGAGGCCACCGCCTTACGCGCCATCGACCTCATGCTGGCGTCACCGGCTCCGGCGGTGACCATGGAGTTTCAGGGCGGGGAACCGCTGCTCGCGTTCGATGTCGTGCGTTGGATGACTGAAACCGCCACCGCGCGGGCCAAGGCCCGCAACAAGTCCCTTCAGTTCGTGATCTGCACAAACCTGACCCTTCTGACCGACGAGCATATTGAGTTTTTCAGGCTGCATTCCGTCGCGGTGTCGACATCCCTTGATGGACCCGCGGGCATTCACGACCGCAACCGACCGATGTCGGGCACCGGATCCCATGCGACTGTCGTCAGAAATATCCGCCGATGTCAGGAGGCGCTTGGCAGCGGAGGTGTGTCAGCGCTGATGACCACATCGGTTCACAGCCTCCCGCATGCCCGCGCCATCATCGACGAATATCTCTCCCATGGCCTCAAATCGGTTTTCCTCCGGGAGCTAAATCCATACGGCTTCGCGGCAAAATCGTCGAAAGCCATCGGTTACGATCTCGATGACTTCCTTTTATTTTACCGCGATGCGCTTCTATACATACTCGACCTCAATCGCCGAGGCGTCCCGTTTGCCGAGGGGTATGCCACAACGTTGCTGCAGAAAATTCTAACACCGTTCGGTGTCGGGTTCGTCGATCTGCAATCTCCGACCGGAGAGGGATTCGGCACCGTCTTGTACAATCACGACGGCAACGTTTACGCCTCGGACGAGGCCCGCATGCTGGCGGAGATGGACGATCCCACCTTCCGTCTGGGAACGGTCAAGGACAATTGGATGGACCTGCTTTCCAGCGACACGATGAAATGCATCGCCGCGGCCGGTGTCGCCGAGGCTTTGCCTGGCTGCTCGGACTGCGCTTATGTCCCCTATTGCGGTGCCGACCCGATACGCCACTACCGCACCCAGGGCGACCTCATCGGCCATCGTCCGTCCAGCTCCTTTTGCCAGAAGCAGAGCGCGATATTCGGAATCCTGTTCGACCTGCTGGATGGCGCGTCGGCAGAGACGCAGAACATCCTTCTGGGTTGGCTGAACCCTGGCCGCCGTTTTCTGCCGGAGGCGACATGGCAGTCCTGATGACCGCCCTTGGCAGGCCGATTGCCCCATTCAATCTGGTTGTCGGCCGGGTTGAGGAACGTGACGACGCCCCATGCCCCCAGGATACGGTGCTGGTGTGTCGAGACCGTCTGCCGGACCGTGATCTTTCATGCTTCGCCGCCGTGCTTGTCGCACCGGGCGCAGCGGTGTCCCGGTCCACCGCCCGGATGGTGGTCTGCGAAAATCTGTCCCACCTCGTCCCGGGCGACCTGGTCCTCGTCAACGGCGTGGACGGACGCGTCCGCACCGTCTTCCGCAGCAGTTCCTCACACAATGCGCTTTTTGTCACCGAGCGGTGCAACAGCAACTGCCTCATGTGCTCGCAACCGCCGAAGGCCGCTGAGGACGGTGGCCTGCTGGACATCAATCTCCGCATCATCGAACTGCTCAATGACGCCGCGCCGCCGCACATCGGGATCACCGGTGGCGAACCGACGCTGCTCGGCGACGGCTTCCTGGGTCTGCTTTCGAGCCTGAAGGCGAACCTTCCGGCGACTGCGGTAACCGCCCTCACCAACGGCCGGAACTTCGGTGACCGGCAGCTTGCAGCCGCGGTCGCGCGGGTCGGGCACCCTGCCCTTCGGTTCAGCGTGCCTCTGCACGCCGATGTCCCGGACGTTCATGACCATATCGCCCAATCCAAGGGCGCGTTCTACCAGACGGTCAACGGTCTCTATAACATGGCGGAGCATCGTCTGGACGTGGAGATTCGGGTCGTACTGCACAACCTGAGTATTCCCAGACTCGGCGCCACGGCAGAATGGATTTCACGAAAGCTGCCATTTGTTCGGCAGGTCGCCTTTATGGGCCTTGAGACCATGGGCTACGTCAAAAAGAATTGGCACCAGTTGTGGATCGATCCGGCTGACTACGCCGACAGCCTGAGGTCGGCGGTCGAACACCTTTATCGACGCGGCATGGACGTATCCATCTACAATCTGCCGCTGTGCCTGCTGCCGCCCGAAATTTGGGGCTTCGCACGCAAGAGCATATCCGATCACAAGCAACTCCTGCTTGATGATTGCGATGGATGTGGCGTGGCGCAGCATTGCGCCGGGTTCTTTCAATCGGCTGAGTTTCGCCACAGCAGTCACATCCGACCTATTTCTGCCGCCACATGAACCCGCGCACGAATGACCACTACACACGCAAGGCGTCGCATGTCCTGGAGAAAATTGTTTGTAGGCCCCCTCGTCGCATTCGGGATTTTGACCGGGACCGCCGGTTATGCACAAACCCCAACGCACACCCCGCCGCCGCAGATATCGTGTCCCAGCGATAAAGTGGTCTGGGTCAACACTCGATCCGGCGTGTATCACTACCAAGGCGAGCGATATTTCGGCAGCACACAGCAAGGCAAATTCCTCTGCGAAAAGGATGCCCTGCGCGAAGGAGATCGACCGACACGCAACGGCCAATAGGCTCTGCCTGGAACTCTCCGGACGGCTCGGCCGGGTCGGTTTCCAGCAGGCGTTCCCCCCGCAACGGCGCCCACAACGTCCACCCATCTCCTGGGTGACGAATCTTCAGGCATCTCTGTGGAAAGGTTTCAGCGGCGAAGGAAGAATGTTCTGCTATAGTGACATGGTGGGAATCGGGGGTTGGTGGTGGTGGCCAAAAAGTCGAATGCGAGCCGGAAGCTGGCACCACTTAGCGATCGGTTCGAGTTTTTGGGAGATGACGCTAAGTCTCTCGCCGACCCGACCGTCCTCCGAGCGTCGGTTTTCCCCGTCTGCGACCGAATGGCGCAAATAGACCGGGGCTTACGGGTTTGGAAAAAGACGGGGACCTCTTTAGACGCAGACTTGCGTGAGCTGTGGCTGCATGAAATGCGGCAGGTCCGCAGATTGATGGCAAGCGCGGGAGCTTCGGAGGTAATAGTCGATGTCATCGAAATGGTCGAGGACGATGATGAATTCGGCATCGTTGTCGAGGATAGCGGACAGTCGTTGACACTGATGCGGTCAAGAGCTTCTGAGACGCATTGGCTTCGCAACCTCCGATCTGGTCGTTCTCGGACCCTGCTCTGGGGAAATATTCGAAGGCTGGCGCGCGCGTTGGAACTGGTCCATGGGCAAGGTCTCATTCATGGTATGCTGTCAACCAACGCAGTCATGACGCACGGCGCATTAGACCCTGACTTTCGTCTTACAGGCTTCGAATGGAGCCTCTGGTTTGCTGCGCCCGCAAATATTCCATCACATCCAAACCTATCTCCGGCTGCACTGTACAAGAATCAGGCATACTCATTTGCGGCGGACTGGCGAGCCTTGGGAGAATTGGTTGCCGACCTCCTCGACGTAAAACTCTCCCCAACTGGCGAAGTGCGGGCGTCAAAGGCGCATGTCGATGTGGAAATATCGACTCCGGAAGCAATGCTTCTCAGGCGGCTCGTCTACCCGGGGGCCGCTGAGGCGTTGGATGGCCCGACCGTCGCAAGGTCGATCGACGACATTATCGCGGAGATTGCTCGGGCGGGTGCCGTGCGCACCGGGACATTTATCCTTTTGATCCCGGACTCCTGCGGCTTAGCAAGGGCGGTAACTCAAGCAACCGACGGCGCAATCGAGAGCGACCAGCGCCGGCTCCAACTTGAATGGGCAGCAGCTGATGTCGCAGCCGGCGCCACGCTGTTCGCCCAGCCGACGATACCGGGAACGAGCGAACGGCTGACGCTCGTAACATCGACGATGTCATTCGTGCTCAAGGCATTCACTGAGCAAAGCGGGGAGGCGTCTTGGGACATCGCGTTCTGTGAGAGCGCATCGCTGCGTGAAGACGAGGTTGTCCGGGGACGGCGTGGCATCGCACACGATCTAGTCCAACAAGTCTCGTTTGTGCCGTCTCACCGTGAGGCCAGAGATAAGCGGGCGAGGCTGGGTGCGGCAGTCTTGAACTGGAGCATCTTCCGAGGCGCTGCCGCAACCGACATGGCCGACGTTCGCAGGGATGTGCGTCGCGCATTAACGCTGGTTCAGGCCGTCGAGGCATTCACGAAGGCAATGGAGATTTTACCTATCGACGTGAGTTTCATAGACCGGGACAATGGTCGTCGGATCGTAACCATTCGTGCGCGTGAGGACGCGCGGGATGCCGTGGCGGTTCCGATCGGCCTAGCTGCCACGGATGCCGCCCTTCGCCGTTTGTTCGACGAAGATAGCCGCAACGGGGACGGAAACTGGCTCATTGGGGTCTCGAATCGATTGGAAAGCGGTCGTTCCGCGGACGTGGCAGCAACATTTTTGGATATCGTCGATAGCCAAGGCACGACGGGCTACCGATTCGAACTAGACGATAACCTTCCCACGGGCGCACCACTTTTCTTGAGGAGCAAGCAAGAACAGGGAACGGGCGCTGTCATTCGACGGCGGCTTAGAAACATCGCCGCGATGGCCGACCAGCCCGCGGTTGCTGACATGTTGGACGATCCGTGGCTCATCCGCAGGACCAGCCGCGATGTGCTCATCGAAGACAACCGATTCCAGGAGCTTGATGGCCCCAAACAGGAGGCTATGCGACGCATCTGGTCTACGTTACCACTGTTTACCGTTGTGGGACCGCCGGGCGTCGGCAAGACACGCCTCGCCCGGGAGGTCGTGGTTAGGCGCTTCGAGGCGGAGCCTTCCGCCCGCCTGCTACTTACCGCGCAAGGACATCATGCCCTTGATCACCTGCAAAACGAAGTTACCGATGCGCTCGCTGCGATCGGGCGTCCTGATGCGCTGATAGTCCGGACAACGACAGATCGTCGGTCAACTGAAACCGATGCCTCCAGTCTCCCGGACGACGACGAGCCTGAATACGACGCAACTCGGGCAAAGGTGGCGGACATGCTGACAACACTGTCGGACAGCGCTTTGGCTGCGAGTCTCCCGCCGCCCGTCCGAGCGCGCCTGGCCGCCCACGCAAAAAGTGCGGCGGCCGAGGACCGAGATCCCGAAATGCGACGGGCGTATCAGGCGTCAGCCAATCTTCTGCTCGATGCCGCGAACGTGGTTGTGTCGACGACCAACTCAGCGGCGATCGGCCGCATGGTGACTGATCGCGCCACTTTCGACCTGGTCATTGTCGAAGAGGCCGCCAAGGCGACGGGACCCGAGCTAGTTGGCGCCATGGGCCTGTCAGGGCGACAATTGCTGATTGGAGACCATCGCCAGTTGCCGCCGTTCGATGCCGATCGAATGGAGAAAATACTATCGAATGACGATCTGGTCAGGAAGGTGATCGACGGTTCTCACGACGTCGTTGGTAGCTTTTTTGTGGACGGGGAACTGACGGACCTTCAAGCGATCACCGCCGACGCTTCGTCGTTCGAGAAGCTGAAGCAGCAGGCGATCCGCATGGTCCAACCGTTTCGGGCCATCGTCGAAGGGGACGAGCGACGCGCCGCGCCGGGAGGCCCGGCGCGAAGGCTGTCGGCAGTTCTGACTGAGCAGCGTAGAATGAATCCGGCGATCGCTGAGATCGTCTCGGAATCATTCTATGGCGGGAAGCTGACCACATCGGCAGGGACAGCAGCGGCGTCGCCTGTTGAGTGCCTTGCCCCGCTACCGGCCTCCCCTGTGGTGGTGGTCAACTTTGAGCATGTAAGCCGCACCGGGCGGGCCTCGCCTGCGGAGTTCCGCGTCCGGGGCTTCCACAATCCGGGTGAGGTTCTCGCCGTCATGGGCGTTCTGCAGTTGCTGAAGGCAGGACCGGAGATGCCGCCGCCTACGATAGCAATCCTTTCGCCCTACCGAGAACAGGCGACGCGCCTACGAGAGCGTTTCGACGAAATGCGCCGCCAGGGTCTTCTGCCAAACATGGCGCGATTCCGTCCTGTTCGTGACGCAGTTGGATTCGTCGGGACCGTAGATTCGTTCCAGGGTTCTGAGGCAGATATTGTCATCGTTTCGATGGTCCGGAACAATGCAAAGACAGGGCGTTCCGCCCTCGGCTTCCTCTCCGATCCGCGTCGGATGAACGTGTTGCTGAGTCGCGCCAAATCAAAACTTGTCCTAGTCGGCAGCATGCGCTTCCTCCGCGAAGCAGTACGGGGGGTCGATCCAGGCAGCGAAAAGGATGACCTCCGATTCCTGACAACAATGCTCGACGTTGTCGGGCAACTTAGCAAACAGCACTCGACCAATGGAATCTCGAAGGCAGCGGTTATTTCGCCATTAATCTTGGGAGTCGGCCCGTGAGACCGCCCGTTGTCGTCGCTGTGCCCATGAGCGTGATCCACTGCCGGGCGTGGATGGACCACTCCAGGAGCTGGAGCATCGTTGATGAGATTGTAATGCTGGCCTTGGCGCTCAAGAAAAACAGTGATACTGTCGCTGCAATCATCCGCTCATCCGGCTTGCCGCACCAGGTTGTGGTTGCTTCATTAGCAAGGTTGATGCGGTTTCGACTTGTTGAGATATCAACAAGCGGCGGAGATGCCGCGTTTGCCGCCAGCCCAATTGGTGCCTCTCTGGCCCTCAGCGGGAATCCTCTTCCTCATTTCCCACAGGAGATCCTGCAAAGATTCAGTTTCGGTGTTGAGCACGTGACGGGTTCGTGCTTTGTCGTGTATGATGCCAGGGTGGTCTCTCAAGGCTCCTTGGAAGACGACATGCGCCAGGGAGCAGATGTAAGGTTTTTGACGGCCGAAGCAGGCGCTTGCGGGATCGCTGAGGCCAGCATCGCGCGCCTCTATGAGCTTATCGAGCGCGGGGGCGACCGACGGCTCCTGCGTCTTGCAACACGGGAAACCGTCGTTCTACGAAATCGTTATATGCGTCTTCGGGTTACGAACGGGGCAATTCGCCACTTTCCCGAAGGGGCCAACGAAAGTCTCCGGCGGGCTGTCCTTGAGATCGCTGGCATTTCTGGCAGCGTCCCAGTGAACCCTGTCTCGGCCCGTCCCGAGCCTCAAGCACGTGTTGGCCACATCCCAGTGCGCTGTAACTTTGACCCCGCCGACATCGTTATCGGCGGAAAAGCCCAGAGTTCCTTGCTGACTTCCATCGTCGAGAAAGCGCACTTCCGGTTGGTGATCCACTCAACCTTCCTGGATGCCGAGCGGTTTCAGGAAATGGCCGATTTGCTCCGCGACGCTGTAGTGCGAGGCGTCACAATCGACATGCTCTGGGGTGCTGGGGAGACCGCTGATAACCATGCTCGTAATGCCGCTCACGCCGAGAAAATCTCTGATATCGTTAAAGCTGACCCGACTATGCGGGGTCGAGTCAAAATGCATATGAGAACAACCGGATCGCATGCCAAGATTCTACTTGCGGATAGCGAGGGCGGTAGTTGGGTGGCGGTCGTAAGCTCATGCAATTGGTTGTCGACCAAATTTGGACCGGCGGAGTTGTCCGTGGTTCTGCGTAACCCTCTTGCAGTTGCTGACGCGATCGAACTCGTACGAGGGTTGGTGGGCCGACGTCCGCTGGCGGATGGTCTCGCCGACGAGCTCCGCATCCAGAGTAACGATCTTCGTAGGCATGGACGCGACACACCTGTGGACGCTGGCAAGGCGCTTGTGACGCTGATTGCAGGAGAGGCGCACGACGCGGCAATGCGCGTCGCCAGTCGCCAAGTGACCCGTCGCCTCGTATTGGGTAGTGCTATGTTGGGGTCGACTGCCTGGACCGGGACCCTCATGCCAGGGGAAGTCGCCGCTGAACGCGATGGTGTATCCGTTACGATGCTATATACACGGCTCACTGGCCCAATGAAGAAACGCCATGCAAAGGCGCTCGAGCAGGAGGTCTCTAGTCTTGGCATTCGCTTAATCAGTACAGATAAGGTTCCGCTGCATGGGAAGTTCGTCCTTTGGGATGATGACGACGTCATTGTAACAAGCCTGAATTGGGCTTCAGCTTCGAGCGATGATGAATTTCCAGCAAGTGAAATCGGCGTGCACGTAAAATGTCCTGGGCTGGCCAACAGCGTCATGGAGCGGCTAGTGCAGGTCTTCCCGGAGCTTTTGCCTTCTGAGGCATCGGTGCGAGGGGAAGGATGTGCATTGTGACAATGCGAGGCCTGACCGCTGTCAAGATTCGAAGCAACAAGCCTGACCGTATCGCCTTCCTCGCTGCCTATCGCTTGCCGCTCCGGGTCGTACTCGATAGCGTCCAGCGCGCTTGCAGCCTCGGCGCCATCTTTCCGGCCATGGGAGCATTCCGCATCCCTTCTGGGCGCTCCAGCCGTGCCGGCTACGTGCCGATTCTACGGGGAAGCTGAACGACTTGGCCAATTAAGGCAACCCGCGGCCAAAGGCGCGGTAAGCCGCTCCGCCCCCGTGCACGCCCGATAACGCGGCTTGTCGGCGGAACACGCAACCGGCTACGCTGCGGCATGAAGAATGCCCCGGACACGCTATACGGCGAGCCGTTGCCGCCGCCGGTGCCGCCCGCCGCGGCAGGCCCCCCTGCCCTGCCGGACGGGTTGCC
>NZ_CAJATU010000027.1 GCF_903944925.1 uncultured Rhodopila sp.
GTCAGCGACGGTTCGGCCTCGCCTAACGGCTCGGTGCCTGCGGCAAGGGGTGGCGAATTCACCGGCCTCAGGTGGCGAATTCAATCGGCCTCAGGTGGCGATTTGAACCGGCCTCCGGTGGCGAATTCGCCGGCCCGCGCAATCCAAAATACGTCTCCAACATCTTGCCCCCCATTGGCCACTGGCGGCCAAATCAGCCATAGCGCCGGGGAGGTCCGGATTTATGGGGAGAAGACGAGGATGCGAAGCGGCGCCTTGCCGCTCGAAAACGGCGGGGCTTCTGGGAGGAGCCGCCCAGGACTCCCCATTACTGAATTTGCCCATAAGACACGTAATGGGAATTTCCCATTACGTGTCGCAACCGCAACTGCCCGAAGTGCCAGGGTCTGGCGCGGGCGCAATGGCTCGCTGATCGCCAGGCGGAGCTGCTCGACGTGCCGTATTTCCACGTCGTGTTCACCGTGCCGTCGCAAGTCGAGGTCATCGCGTTCGAGAACCAGACCGTGGTGTACGACATCCTGTTCCGGGCGGCGTCGGAGACCTTGCGCACCGGCCGATCACCGGGAAGCCGCGAGGCGTGCCACCAATTCCGCAGTCGCGACAGTGAATCAGACGTCCCGCCGCACCATCATTGAATAGCGAAACCGGCCGGCGGCGTGCAGGTTGCGGGTCAGTTGAATCAAAGTACGGCCGCTGCCAAAGAAGCGGCGGGTAATCAGCAGCGCGGGACTGCCCGGCTCGGACTGCAAAACCGCGGCTTGCTCGGCATTGAGCAGCGTAGCCTCGATATCCTGGTGTACCTCGGTAACGGTGACACCGAATCGATCCTCGATCTGGGCGAAGATCGCCCGCGTATGAACACGCGGTGTGTCGGCGATTTCGGCATAGCGGCCATCGATCATCACGATTGTCTGGCATAGCGGCCCCGGGGCACCCAGCGTGCCCGGCAATTCACGCAATCCCGTCAGTCGCAGCCAGGTTCGGCCCGGGCGGCAGCCCAACTCCTCCGCCTCGCGGCCGGCGGCGGAAATGCGTTCCACATCCGTGACGCGATACTGCGCATCGGCGGCGAACTGGAACAAGTCCTGCAACGATTGCAGCGAGTGGTAGTAACTCGAGTGCGGGCGGCTTGCCTCCACCCGCGTGCCGATGCCCTTGCGGGCTGAAAGCAGCTTCATGGTCCGCAGATGACCGATCGCCTGCCGCACGGTCTGCCGGCTGACACCGAACTCCTCCGCCAGCATGTGTTCCGTCGGCAGTAACGAGCCGATGGGGTGAGTCCCGGTGGCGATGCGGTCCTGCAAGGTCCGCGCGACCTGTAGATACAAGGCAGCCGTCATCTCATGGCCTGTAGCGCGTTCAGACAACCTTGTCTGCCCGTAACGCTGCGATGCCGGCGGCCGACAGTCCCAGGCGTCCCAATACGGACTCCGTATCGGCCCCCAGTGCCGGCGCGGCGGTCGTCAGCGGCACCCCGCCGTCGATGCGCACCGGTCCGACGAGGCCTTCGACCGGCGCCCCACCCTCGGGCCGGGCAAACGGCGCGACCCGGGCGCCATTCCGCACGAACGGATTGTCCAGCGCCTGCCCGACATCATAGACTGGAGACGCCGGAACCACGCCGCCCAGCAGATCCATCCACTCCGCCGTCGTGCGTTCCGCCAGCACGGCGTCTAGGTCGCGAGTCAACGCCTCGCGGTTGGCAAGGCGGGCCTTGAAGCTGGCATAGCGCGGGTCGCTCGCCCAATCCGGTCGCCCGAGACATTCCGCCAGGGCCGGCCAGAACTTCTCCTTGTTACACATCAAGAACATCCAGCCGTCGCTGGTGCGGTAAAGCTGCGATGGCGTCAGCGACGGGTGCGCGCCGCGAGGTTCACGCCCCTGAAGGTGCCCTTCGTTGAGATACCAGGTCGCCAGATAGTTCAGATTGTGCAAGGCCGTATCGAACAGGCTGACGTCCACGTCCATGCCGATCCCGGTGCGCCGCGCACCCAGCACCCCGGAGACCAGGCCGAACACGCACATCAGCCCGGTCATCATATCCACGATCGACAAGCCGAAGCGGGCCGGCGGGCCGTCCGGTTCGCCGGTCAGGCTGCAATACCCGGCCTCGGCCTGCATCAGGTAGTCATATCCCGGCCAGCTCTTGCGCTCGTTGTCCCGGCCATAGGCGGACAGATGGGCGCAGACGATCGCCGGGTTGACCGCCTTCAGCGAGGCATAATCCAGCCCCAGCTTCTCCGGCAGGTCGCCGCGCAGATTGTCCAGCACGGCATCCGCTTCGCTCACGAGCTGCCGCAATATCCGCATGCCCTCGGGGTGCTTCAGGTTCAGCGTCATGCTGCGCTTGTTGCGGTTGAATGCCTGGAAGAACTGGCTGTCCCCCGGACCGAAGATATAGGGCCCGACATGGCGGCCGATATCCCCACCCTCGGCTGGGTTCTCAATCTTGATCACCTCCGCCCCGAGATCGGCCATCAACATGGTTCCGAACGGCCCGGCCCCGTATTGCTCGACGGCGATCACGGTGACGCCGTCAAGCGGCAAAGAGCGGGCGGAGGGATGTGGCAGCGAGTGGTCGGATGAAGGATGATCCATGCGCCGCCCCTAAACCGGATTGCGTTCGATAAGCCGCCGGGCGATCAGCAGCCGCTGGATCTCGTTGGTGCCTTCCCCGATCACCAGCAGCGGCGCGTCGCGATACAGCCGTTCGACCAGGAACTCCTTGCTGTAGCCGTAGCCGCCGTGAATGCGCATCGCCTCGATGGCGTTTTCCAGCGCCGATTCGGTGGCGAACAGCTTGGCCATGCCGGCCTCGTAATCCACCCGCTCACCGCGATCGTAAGCCTGCGCGGCGGCGTCCACCATCAGGCGGGATGCCTGCGTGCGGGTGGCCATATCGCCGAGCTTCAACGCGATCGCCTGATGCTCGTGCAGCTTCTTGCCGAAGGTGCTGCGCTGCTGAACATAGCGCACGCTTTCATCCAGCGCCGCTTGCGCCAGCCCGACACCGCGCGCGGCGACGTTGATGCGCCCAAGCTCCAGGCCGGAAATCGCGCACGCCATCCCCCTCCCCTCGACCCCGCCGATAAGCCGATCGGCTGGGACGCGATAATCTTCGAAGACGAGTTCGGCGCTGTCGATGCCCTTGTAGCCGAGCTTTTCCAGCTTGCGGCCGACGCGGAACCCCGGGCCCTTTTCCGCGATCACCATGCTCATGCCCTTGTGGCGCGGCTCGGCTTTCGGATCGGTTTTCAGCAGCAAGGCGACGCATCCGCCTTCGATGCCGTTGCTGATCCAGGTCTTGGTGCCGTTGACGATGTAGTCGTCCCCATCGCGCCGGGCGGTGGTGCGTATGGCCTGCAGGTCGGTGCCCGCATCCGGTTCGGTCAGCGCCAGGCCGCCACGCAGTTCCCCCGATGCGAAGCGCGGCAGGAACGCCCGCTTCTGCGCCTCGGTGCCGGATTTATTGACGATCGTCGCCATGATCAGGTGGGAGTTGATGATGCCCGCGACCGACATCCAGACCGTCGAGATCCGCTCGATGACCCGGGCGTAGGTCCGCGCGCTCAGGCCGAGACCGCCGTATTCCGCCGGGATCACGGCGCCGAACAGGCCCATGTCCTTCATTCGGTCGACGATCTCCTGCGGATAGATGTCGTCGTGTTCCAGTTGCATCGCCACCGGGCGGACATGACGCTCCAGGAAGCGATCCACGCTGTCGAGGATCAGCCGATCCTGGTCGGCCTGTTCGGCGAAGTTCTCAGTGATGGCGTTCATGCGGCGGTCCTCGGTGCAAGGGAGTCGGCGAGAGCGGCGACGGAATGGTCAGCCAGCGACAGCACCGCGTGCTCGATGCGCGCGGCGGCGGCGGGGCTGAGAGAGGTGGCCGCGTTGGCATGGAATTTCGCGACAATATCGGCGTTGGAGAGCGGCCGGTCCGGCGCACCGCGGTTGATTTCCTCACGATGGCGCAGCGTGCGCCCGTTGCGCAGGCGGACCACCAGTTCGCCGGAATAGCTACGCGGAAACGGCGAATCTGCGTCCACGGCATAACCGACCCGCGAGGCCAGCGCCAAAATCCCGGGATCAGTCAGGGTGGCGGGTTCGAGTTCCGCCAAGGTCAGCCGGCCGCGGACCCAGGCCGCAGCGACCAGGAACGGCACGCTGAACTGCGCATCGTAGGCGTTGGCCGGGCGCTGCTTGTTGGGCGCCGGTTCGCACACCACGGGGATAACCTGCTGCGGCACCAGGGCTTCGATGCTCTCGATGTCAGCCGCCGTGGCGTCGTCGCGCAGCGCCAGGGCCGCATCGATGCAGGCATGGGTGAAATGGCAGGCGGGATACGGCTTGATCGAGGTCGCCGCCAGTTCCCAGACGGAGCCGAGGCCGGCGGTCGCTCGCGCCGGGTCGAGGGCCTCCGCGCGGTCGCCCAGATAGCTGCGATACAGCCCGAACCGCCCGGAATAGGGCCGCGTGGCGCCGATGAAGCCTTGCCGCGCCAGCGCCGCGGCGGTGATGCCGGCCTGCGCCGCCCAACCGGGATGCAGACGCTTGTTCCAGGCGCCGTCTTCCAGGAACTCCAGCGAGCCGGACGCAGTGGACAGGACGATGCCCTGGGCGTGAACCAGCTCGCCCTCGGTCAGGCCGAACAACCGCCCGGCAGCAATGGCGGATCCGAAAGCGTTGACCACGCCGGTGGGATGAAACCCGGCCGCATGGAACGCGCCGCCGGCCACAGCGGCGATGCGGGCGGAGGCTTCGACGCCGGCGATATAGGCGAGCAGCATGTCCTCCCCTGACGCGCCGGCATGCATCCCCGCGGCGAATACGGCCGGAAAGATCGCGGCTGTCGGATGGACCACGCCGCCGAGATGGGTGTCGTCGAAATCGAGACCATGGCACAGCAGCCCGTTCATGATCGCGGCATCGCGCGGCGGCAGGCGGGCGGGCAGGCCAAACACCGGCACCGCCCCGGCGCCGCCAAGCCCTTGCAGCGCCGTCAGCGTCCGATGCGCGAAGTCATACCGCGAGGAGGCATGCGCGATGCCGACGGCATCGAGCACATGATGGACCGCACGCTCCCGCACCGAAGCGGGAATATCATCAATCCGCAATCCGGCTGCGAACGCCGCGAGGCCGAGGGCCGGTTCCGCGCTCATGACCGCACCACGCTGGCTCGGGTAGGGATCAGGCTGCTGCGGTCGAACGTCATGAATACCGTGCCGTCGGCCTTGAAGCCGGTGGTTCGTGTCGTAACGATTCCCTGCGTCGGGCGCGATTTGCTGGGCCGCACCGCCAGCACCTCCGATCGCGCATAGATCGTATCATTGGGAAACACCGGGGCGGTGAGGCTGATGTCCTTCCAGCCGAGGTTGGCGATGGCGTTCAGGCTGATGTCGTCCACAGTCATGCCGAGGACGATGGCCAAGGTCAGGCCGCTATTGACCAGGGGCTTGCCGAACTCCGACCGCGCGGCGAACGCGGCGTCGCAGTGCATCGGGTGCCGGTTCATCGTTATTAAGCTGAAATGTATATTGTCGGTTTCGGTAATGGTGCGTCCGGGCCAATGGCGGAACGTTTGACCCGGCGTGAAATCCTCCAGGAAGCGCCCGTGGGTTTCCGTCCCTGGCGTTTCGTCATCCATCGTTGGTTTCCTCCGGTTTTGCCGTCCCTATCTAATATGTCCGTACATTTGCTTGTCAAGCGGGTTTCCCGGCATCGCTGCGCAATTCGGAAAATCGCCTGATAAAAGCTATTGACGGCAAGTTTGTGCGGACATGATAGTGGAGAAGGAGGCCGCTGAAGGCTCACGGGAGGAAAGTTTGTCCGCACATATATCAGGCAGGACGATGCCGCATATCGTCAATTCCGGCGCACGGCTCGACCGTCTGCCGATCTCGCGGTTTCATTGGCGGGTGCTGTGGCTGATCAGCGCCGGGGCTTTTCTCGACGCGTTCGACATCTATCTGGCGGGCGGCGTAATCGCCGCGCTGCTGAAGGACGGGTTTTCCACCCTGCAACTGAATGCCGTTTTCGTTTCTGCAACGTTCTTCGGCATGCTGATCGGCGCCGGGCTGGCCGGATGGGTCGGCGACCACATGGGACGGCGCTATTCCTACCAGACTAACCTTGCAATCTTCGGCATCGCCTCGGTCGCCGCGGTGTTCGCGCCGAACATTTACTGGCTGATCGCTTTCCGCTTCCTGATGGGCCTGGGCCTCGGCGCCGAACTGGTGGTGGCTGCCGGGACGATGTGCGAGTTCATCCCGCCGCGATACCGCGGCCGGTGGATTTCGATGATGGGGATGATCATCAATTCGGGGCTGCTGGTCGCCACCTTCACCGGATATTTCGTCATCCCGAACCTCGGCTGGCGCGTCATGTTCGCCATCGCCGGCTTCGGCGCGCTGATCGTTTGGCTGCTGCGCAAGCGCATGCCGGAAAGCCCCCGCTGGCTCGAGTCCGTTGGCCGGTTGCAGGAAGCCGAGGCGGCGCTGCAGGCCATTGAACGGGAAACCGAGGCGCAACGCGGCACGCTGCCCCCGGTCGACCGCTTCCGCAACCATGAGCAGGGCCGCGTGCCGCTGTCGCGCCTGTTCGCCGCGGGCATGCGCGGACGTTTGACCGCTGCAAGCCTGACCGTCGTGGCGGTCAACGTCTCCGTCTACGGGTTCGTCGCCTGGCTGCCGACGTTCCTGGTCAAGCAGGGCATGACCATCGTACAGTCGCTCGGCTTCACCACCCTGATGGCCTTCGGCAGCGTCGCCGGCGCTTTGGTCGGCATGCTGCTGGCGGACCGCGTCGCGCGGCAGAAATCGCTGGTGGCGACATGCCTGATCATCATGGCGCTGGGCTTCCTGTACCCGATGATGCGTGACCCGGCTGCGATCACTGTTGCCGGCTTCGCGCTGATCACCAGCATCTACGTGCTGGTCACCATTGGCCTCTATGCCTATGTGCCGGAGCTGTTCCCGACCGAGTTGCGGCTGCGCGGCACCGGCTTCGCCGGGATGTGCGGCCGCGCCGCCTCGATCTCCACGCCGTATCTCGCGGTCATGCTGTTCGACCGGTTCGGTGTCCAAGGCGTGCTGCTGATGGTGTCCGGCGTGCTGGCCTGCCTCGTCGCGGCGATCCTCGCGCTGCGCCTGGAAACCGGGCAACGCTCGCTGGAGGACAGTCACGAGGATCTGCCCGGGGCTTTTCCGGAATCGATCACGGTGGGGGAATAGGCGATGCGCACGGGACCGGTTTGGCTGTTCGCTCCGGCCAATGCAGCCCGCAAGGCGCAGGGCGCGCTGGCCAGCCTGGCGGACGTGGTTGTGCTCGACCTCGAGGACGCGGTTGCCGTCAAGGAAAAGGACGCCGCGCGCGCCGGGCTGGCGGAACTGGCCTTGCTGCCTCGCCGTGGCACACTGTGCGTCCGTGTCAACGCCCCGGGCACAACGCTGTGCCTGCGTGACCTCGAGGCGGCGGTGCGGGCCGGTGCGGATGGCGTCATGCTGCCGAAGACGGAAACCGCCGCCGAGGTTGGTGCAGTCTGCTGGGCACTGGCGCAGATCGAAGCGGCGCATGGCCGGGCGGAGCCAACGGCGCTTGTGCCGCTGATCGAGACGGCGCGTGGCCTGTCGAGCCTCGATCGGATTGACTGGGACCGGCGGGTTCGGTGCGTGGCGTTCGGATCGGTTGACTATGCGCTCGACCTGCAACTGAGCGGGACTGCCGGGACGGAAGCGGTCACAGCCGCGGAGTTCGCCATCGTGCGCGCCTCCCGCGCCATCGGGCTGGACGGCCCCATCGGCGGGGTCACGCTGGAGACGCGCGATGCGGCACTGTGCGCCCGTGATGCGAGGCGGGCACGGGACCTTGGTTTCGATGGCAAGCTGGCGATCCATCCCGCGCAGATCGAACCCATCCAGGCGGCCTTTCGTCCGGCTGGCGAGGAAGTCGCGTGGGCGTCCGAAGTGGTGGAGGCGTTCGCGGCGGCTGAGAAGCTTGGCTCGGCGGCCATTCTGGTGCGCGGGCGGTTGGTGGATTACCCGGTACTGGCGCAAGCGGAGCGCCTGCTTGCCCGTGCTGGCAACGCTGCACGATAGCTGCCGCGTGACAGGAGAAACACCGGCCGCTTCGCGGCGGTGATGGCTTGCCGAAGCCGGCGGACCACCAGTCCGGACATTTGCTTGGCTTGCCGCGCCAGGTATGCACGGTGGGTTCTGACCCGGGGGAAGCCCGACTCGCCGTCTTCCCCCCCGCGCGGTGCCAATGACAGCGGTGACGGAAATCATCTGATTTCCGTTATCGCCGCCGAAGGGCCCTGCAATGCCCCGGCCGTCCTGTCCGGGTGTCCCCTATTATGAGTCGTGAACACCCCTACGACCTTTTGGCTATTTTATGCTGCACCTGCGAACGCCACCGTGTGGATTGCAGACCGCGCCTCGGGCGCACTGCTTTCTTGGACGTTTACTCCCTAAAACTTCGGCGGTGCCCTCACGGGCGCCGCCGTTTTTTGGCCCACGCACTTTGGCACAGTCCAACTCGCGGCCTCTACGGTATATTCCGCGCCCCGAAATACTCACTTTGGCTGAGACGGTTTCCTCGGCAGCGGAGATCGCTTTTCCCTCGCTGGCTGATACCGATCCAACCAGCCATCGATCGCTAATCAACGCTCCTCGTTAGTTTGCGGAAAAAGCATCTGAGTAGAATCCGAGCCTACTGGTCTTGCGCGGGAGAACCCAACTCAGACTAAGCGTCTGACCAAAAAGGAACTGATCCATGCGCGTCTCCCTATTGCTCCCATTGGTCTTCCTGGCTCTGGGCGCATGCGTCACCGAGAGTGCTCGGCCTCCGCAGGCGACCACCACGACCTATGTGGTCCCGCAGCCCACCACAACCTATGTGTCGCCTCCTGCAACCACCTATGTCGCACTGGGAGACTCCAGCACCACGACGACTACTGTGCGAAGGACGCACTGAATCCGCTATTGCACTGAACATGCGTAGCAGGCTGGCTGCTTTTCGCGGCTCTTGGCGCGCCAGCGCCTGTGCTGAAGAGCGCCGCAACGATTTCAAAAAAGCGACGTGAGCTCATAGGTGCGCGATGCACGGGACTTTTGGATAGCATAGCCTTATGCCGGCTTTCTGTTCCGCTCAGCCGCAGAGGTCAATATTCCGCGCGGCACCGCAACACATCAGGTACGCGCATCTGAGAGGCTTGATGTTTGAAACGACGGCCCGCCAGGGAGAAATGGCAGTGATTGAAAACAAGGTTACATCTGACGACTTCAATCTGATCCAGGAAAAAGCAGCCAGGCTTGATGGTCCGGCCGGCCCGACCATGCCGGAACGAGACGACGCCAACGAGTATGCAGCCTACTGGCAGGCAGACTATTGGCAGGCAGCCTTCTCGCAGGCAAGGCCGTGGTTGTTCGCGGCGGTTCCCGGAACTTACAGCAACAGTTATCGGGCGGGTGACGAGTAGTGGGCGACGAACCGCCGTCGGACTTGAGGGCGCTTTGTCGAACGCCCGCGAGGCGCGAGGGGTCGGCTTCGACCTGTTTGGGGACACACCGCAGGGCCAAGCTCGAGCGATATGCGAGGGTGGGAATTCGCGAGTTTTGGATTTTAAACCTAACGAGCATCAGGTTACCCGCGCACGTATTGATCACGGCCGTATCACGCGCGTGACCGTTATCGTATATGGATCGTAAAGAGTGACGGACTCCGGTAGTTTGTGTGCCGCGTGTCGCTGTCGCGTGCTTCGATCATGAGACTCCGGTCCGGAAGGCGGGCTCCGCTGCCGTTTGCCTGCCCGCGCGCCGGCCTTTAACTGAAGCTCCCAAGCGACAGACCGAGGCGCGGAAGGCAGATCGACACCGAGCACCCGGAGCGCGGCATCGAGGGACATTGCGACGCGGTTCCCGACGGTGTGACCGGGCGAGCGCCGCAAAGCATCCGAACCTCAGCGGATATATAGCCATATTGAGATATCGTATAATAA
>NZ_CAJATU010000028.1 GCF_903944925.1 uncultured Rhodopila sp.
ATCGCGCAGGAACAGCGACATCTTCGCCGCGATCGGGTTGAGCACGTCCTCGGCGGTGATCTGCGCCGCCCGCTTGTTGCCGCGCTGCTCGCCCCAGGCGCGCAACCCCTTCACCAAAGCCGAGCGGAACCCGGCCTCATGCGTGCCGCCCTGGATCGTCGGCACGGTGTTGCAGTAGGAGTGCAGGAAGCCGTCGCCTTCCTCCAGCCACACCGCCGCCCATTCCAGCTTGCCGGTGGCCTCACCGGGCAGCGCCGCCTCGCCCGCCCAGATCTGCGGCAGCACCTTGGCGGCGCCGTTGATGTCGTCCTGCAGACTGTCGCGCAGGCCGCCGGGGAAGTGCAGCACCGCCTCCGGCGGCACATCGTCCTTGCCGCCCTTCAATAGCGCAGGGGCGCAACTCCAGCGGATTTCCACGCCGCGGAACAGATAGGCTTTCGAGCGGCACAGCCGGTACAGCCGGCTCGGCACCCAGGCCAGCGCGCCGAAAATCTCCGGGTCGGGCTTGAAGCGGATCGTGGTGCCGCGGCGGTTGTGCACCGGGCCGGCATTCACCAGCTTCGTCACCGGCTTGCCGCGGGCGTAGGACTGCTTCCACAGGATGCGGTCGCGCGCGACCTCCACCTCCATCACCTCGGACAGCGCGTTCACTACCGAACTGCCGACGCCGTGCAACCCGCCCGAGGTCGCATAGGCCTTGCCGCCGAACTTACCGCCGGAATGCAGCGTCGTCAGGATCACCTCCAGCGCGCTGAGCGACTTGAACTTCGGATGCGGATCGACCGGGATGCCGCGGCCGTTGTCGCGCACCGTCAGCCAGTTGCCGTCCTCCAGCGAGAACTCGATGAAGCTGGCATGGCCGGCCACCGCCTCATCCATTGAATTATCGAGGATTTCCGCGGCGAGGTGGTGCAGCGCCGGCTCATCGGTGCCGCCGATATACATGCCCGGCCGTTTGCGCACCGGCTCCAGCCCCTCCAGGACTTCGATGTCCTTGGCGGAGTAGTCCGAGTCGTCGCGCGCCGGCAGCGGCAGGCGCTTCTCAGGCTCTGCCTTCGACGGCCCGTTCTTGATCGAAGGGGCAGGCTTCGGTCCGGATTTGTCGGACCCGGGCCCGAACAGATCGTTCATGCTGTGTTCCCAAAACTCAAGCGCACCCTACAGGGCGCAAGCCAGCTTCGGCAACAGATTTGCAGGAGTTGGGCGGGATATCGCAAGCGATTCGCCAACCTTGGCGGATGCTACGGCCGCCGCCGAAGCGTCCGCGGCTGCGCGACCGGCCTTGCCGCCCCATATCGCGGGCATGAGCGACATCACACGCATGGCCGCGGTCGCCGCGCTGCTCGGTGACCCGGCGCGAGCCCGCATCCTGACCGCGCTGCTGGACGGACGGGCGCTGACCGCCAAGGAACTGTCGTTCGCGGCGCATGTCTCACCGCAGACCGCCAGCGGGCATCTGGCGCGGCTGACCGGGGCGGCCTTGCTGGCGGCGGAGAAGCAGGGCCGCCACCGCTATTTCCGGCTGGCCGCGCCACTGGTCGGGCAGATGCTGGAGAGCATCATGGCGGTGGCGGGTCCGGAACCGCCGCGCACCGGAACGTGGCGCGGCGGTGAGGCGTTGCGCACCGCCCGCACCTGCTACGATCATCTGGCAGGCCGTCTCGGGGTCGCGCTGGCAGACTCGCTGCAAGCCGCCGGGCACGTGGCGCTGGCAGCCGATGGCGGCGAGGTGACCGACTCCGGCATGATCTTCTTGCGCGACTTCGGCGCCGAGCCACCGCCGGGCAAGCGGGTGTACTGCCGCCCCTGTCTGGACTGGAGCGAACGCCGCCCGCACATCGCCGGCCGCCTCGGCGCGGCCCTGGCGAACCGCTGCCTGGAGCTGGGCTGGATCGCACGGCAGCGCGACTCGCGGGCGGTGACGATCACGCCCGGCGGCGAAAGCGGCTTTGCGGGAAGGTTCGGGATTCGGCTGGACCGGTGAAAGTGGGGGGCTTCTGTTGCCCGGTGCCCCCCGAACCGCGCCTATCGCTTATGCAGCGACGGCGAGCGCCTGATTGTCATTGGCACTTGTAGGATAGCCCGATAACGGCGGTACAATGCCGGGCAAAAGGCGGGTCTTTACCACGCGTGTCGAACCTGTTTCGCCCCCATGCGCCCCGAACAATCTCGGGGATGAATGGTGGAGGCGCCGGGCACTGCCCCCGGGTCCACAACGATTATTCCACGCGCCGTTTATCACCATAGTCAGCAAGCTGACGGACCAGCATGTAGGCCGGATGCGCCGCCGGTTCAAGCCCAATCCGCCGCAGTCCTTTCCGTTGCCGGCACGACTCTGCTAGGCTGAGGCCATGATCCCATATGCCGAGGCCGGCCGGGTGCCGCGCGTCAGCGTGCTGATGACCACCCATGACGGCGCCGCATTCATCCGCGACAGCATCGACAGCGTGCTGGCGCAGACGCTGGCGGATTTCGAGCTGGTCGTGGTGGATGACGTCTCGACCGACGCGACGCCGGCTGTGCTGGCCGGTTACGGTGATCCGCGGCTGCGCGTGGTGCGGCCGCAGCGCAATCTCGGCGTCGCCGGGGCGCGCAACTTCGGCCTGGCCGCCTGCCGCGGGGCGTATATCGCCGCGCATGATCACGACGACATAAGCCTGCCGGAGCGCCTCGCCGTCCAGGTGGCCCACATGGATGCCCATCCGGAGGTAGTGCTCGCCGGGACCGAGGTGCTGCTGCGGATGCAGGACGGCCGGATCCTGCCGACGGACCATGCGCCGGGCAGCTCGCCCGCGCTGCTGCGCTGGATGCTGCATGTGGACAACCCGTTCACCTGGTCATCCGTGATGATCCGCGCCGCCGCACTGCGGCGTTTGGGCACGTTCATGCGCCGCGAGGCCGAGCCGGCGGATGATTTCGACCTGTATCACCGGCTGCTGGGCATCGGTGCGCTGGCGCGGCTGGACGAGACCCTGACGATCTATCGCTGGCATGCCGGCAATACGACATACGCGCAGGCGGAGCGTCTGTTCGCCAGTGCCTGTGCCATCCTGGCCCGGGCCTACGAACCGCTGCTTGGGGCCGGCTCCATGCATGCCGCGCGTCTGGTGGTGCATCACCTGACCGACCGCCAGCCGGTGCGGGACCTCGCGACGCTGGAGCGCCTCGGCGCCGTGTTGGACCGTCTGTTGGCCGGGTTCCAGGGGATCTATGCCGCCGATGCCGCCGCGCTGGAGCAAATCGAGGCACATGCCGGCCGCGTGTGGTGGCGGGTGGTGCGCAGCGCGATCCGCTCCGGCCTGCCGCTGGCGGTCGCGCGGCATGTTGCGTGCCGCAGGCTGCGCAGCGGCTTCAGCCCCGCGTGGCACGACGTGGCTGTATCGGTCGCAGTCGGGGCGGTTCGGGCGATGGGAATCGTTCTGTAACCGGTCCGTTTCGCATTGGCATTGCCCTTGGATAACACCCGAAAATACGGGCGCTGGTGCGTCACCATGTTTTGGGTGGATTCCGTCAGGCTGAACCCTTAACCCAACCCAATGCACAAAACAGGAACACAGGCAGCGCGGTGCGGCAGCGACAATGTCGATGCGGCGACTTATTCCAGGTGCCGCGGATGAAGCGATCTGCTAGTACGCCAAGCTCAAAAGGGAATCGGAGTCGTAGCCCATGCAGATCCTTGTCCGCGACGGTGAACGGCTTCATGGGCGACTTGTTCGGCTTTGATGACCGATCAGCCGCAAATCACGAGACGCGCCCTGCCGAAATTGTCTCGGGCCGTTTCGATAGCGCGAGTGATATCCCCTTGGCGGATGGCGTATCTTCCCGGCCACGGCGCATGCGGCAAATGCCACCGGCAAAGGGCGGGCTGACGGCCGTGGCAGGGCCAGAGGTTGTCAGGCGATATCACCGGACACGGTTCGGCCGTATCATGCACGGAGATTCTCTTACCCTCCTGGGCAAGATGCGCAGCCAATCGGTAGATCTGGTCATGACAAGTCCACCGTTCGGACTCGTGAGGAAAAAAGATTACGGCAACGTCGCCGCCAGCGAATATCTCGGCTGGTTCCGGCCGTTTGCCTCTCAGATCAGCCGGGTGCTCAGGGACACCGGAAGCTTCGTGATCGACATCGGGGGGGCCTGGGAAGCCGGCCAGCCGACGCGTAGCCTCTATCACTTCAAGCTTCTCATCATGCTTTGCGAGGAGTTCGGGTTCCATCTGGCGCAGGATTTTTACTGGTGGAACCCATCGAAGTTGCCGACACCCGCGGAGTGGGTAACCGTCCGCCGGATCCGGGTGAAGGACGCCGTCAACACCGTTTGGTGGCTTTCCAAGACCGCGTGGCCGAAGGCGAGCAACCGCCGCGTGTTGCAGCCTTACAGCGCCAGTATGATGACGTTGCTGTCGAACGGCTACAAGGCCAAGAAGCGCCCGTCGGGCCACGACATCAGCGAGAAATTCTCAATCGACAACGGCGCTGCCATTCCGCCCAATCTGATCGCCATGCCCAACACGGAGAGCAATGGCGCATATCAGCGCTACTGCGAAGACCATGGCCTGCCGCATCACCCGGCGCGCTTCCCAGCGGAGCTGCCGGAGTATTTTGTGCGCATGCTGACGGATCGTGGTGATCTCGTGGTTGACCCGTTTGCGGGAAGCTGCGTAACCGGCGAAGTGGCGGAGCGGCTAGGGCGCCGATGGGTATGCGCGGAGTTGGTTGAGACGTACCTTGAGGGTGCCTTATCCCGTTTCCCTCCCCACAATAACGCCACGCAGAAACCGGCCGCGAAACCAGGCGACGAATCCGGGTTCTACCGTGTGCCCCGCCCCGGTTTGCTTTGGAATGGCATTGAGGGCGAACCACTGCCGGTTGACGGTGGCCGGAAGCGGCCAGCTTCCGTCAAAACCGCCAGCGGTCCAAAGCCGCCAAAGACGCTGAGCCGATCGGCTGGAACGCCAGCACCGCTGCCGCGGGCCGCGAGCACCGACCCGGCAGACTGAACGTGCCCAAACTCAGCAAGCAGAAGCTGCTATCGACCGTTGAGGCGGCCATCCACGAAAGCGGCTGGAACTTCCTGCGGCTGAGTGAACCAAAAGCCCACCCTGCGGAATATCGGGTCTACCGGGAAACGGAGTCGTACCCGGTACGGGTCTATATCTGGAACCTGTCCCACGGGGGCGGACGCATGCGGCCACTGCACGAGTTCCGGATTCAAATCACGGGAATTGAAGATACCACCAGCGTTCAACAGTTCCAGCCGCATGTCAACGGCAAAACGCTTATCCTGGGGTGGTGGCCGGACGCCGGCGTGTTCGCGGGATTCGACTATGCCTATCACGCCCAGCCACTCGGTGCCTCACCGTCCATTCAGGTCGATGAAGCCGCGCTCAGGGCCGCCCAGTCACCGGATTTGCACTGCATAATCGTCACAACGGCGAGTTGGCCATTGCGTTCAGGCCCGATTTTCTCGGCACCTACATCCAGAACCTCGAGCCGCTTCATGCCTGCGGCAGAATACCGTCCGAGATCGATGTGTTGAATGAGATTGCCAAGGACCCGGCCAGCGTAGGTGAATCGAAAATCGAGGGCGAAGTCGCGGCACCGCGGCAGTTTGCCGTTGTCACAACGACGCGGGCGCTCAGAGACCTGAATTTTCGCGATCGTGTCCTGACGGCCTACGGGCACCGCTGTGCGATGTGCGGCGTGCAGCTCAAGCTCCTGGACGCCGCCCATGTCTTGCCAGCGGTCCATCCGCACAGCACTGACGAAACCTGCAACGGTGTCGCACTCTGCGCACTCCATCACCGTGCCTATGACAAGGCTTTTGTGACGTTCGACGAGAGATTCCAAATTCGGCACAATACGAGAATCGCCGCAGACCTGAAGATATCGGGGCATGATGGCGGTTTGGCTTCGTTCACCAAGGCGTTGCGGTCACTCCTGATCCTGCCGCCAGCCGCCTACGATCGCCCCGCCGCCGCGTTTGTCAAAGAGGCTAACAGCTTGCGAGGATGGTGACCCCATGGGGGCCGCCTGCGGGGCATGGACGCGGACAAAGGGCAGCAGAAGCATGGATGACGTATGAGACGGCGCGTCTTCACCCATCCCGACCTGTTCGCACCCGCCGCCAAGCCGGCCCCCGCGGCCGAACCGCCACCGCTCGACCAGCTTAACGCCATGCTCGCCATGCTGCGCGCCGCTGAATATCTACCTTGGCCGGACGCCGCCGCGACAATGGCCGAGGAACGGCGCGCGCTTGGTCTCGCCCGGCTCGCCGGCGCGGAAGGCGAGGCGCTCGCCGCCGCCATCCTGGAGGAAACCGAACGCCTGCTCGCCGCAACCGAGTGATGCGCACCGGGCCCTCCATGCCCGAGCCATGTTCATGGACATGTGACAGCCCCATTGCTAGAAGCCCGCTTGTTTCCGGCGCTCAGACCGGTCCGGCATCCCAACTCAGCGGCCCGCATTATGAAAATCGTTTCCTGCAACAGCAATCGTCCGCTCGCCGAGGCTGTTGCCAAGATCCTCGAACTGCCGCTGACCAAGGCGTCGATCCGCCGCTTCGCCGACATGGAGGTCTTCGTCGAAATCCAGGAGAACGTCCGCGGTGAGGACGTGTTCGTCATCCAGCCGACATCCTTCCCGGCCAACGACAACCTGATGGAACTGCTGGTCACGCTCGATGCGCTGCGCCGATCCTCCGCCCGCCGCATCACCGCGGTCATTCCGTATTTCGGCTACGCCCGCCAGGATCGCAAATCCGCCCCGCGCACGCCGATTTCGGCCAAGCTGGTGGCCAACCTGATCACCGAGGCCGGCGCCCACCGCGTCCTGACCATGGACCTCCACGCCGGCCAGATTCAGGGCTTCTTCGACATCCCGGTGGACAACCTCATCGCCGCCCCGCTGTTCAGCCGCGACATCGAGGAGCGCTACCACGGCGACAACCTGATCATCGTCTCCCCCGATGTCGGCGGCGTGGTGCGGGCCCGCGCGATCGCGACACGGGTGAACTGCGACCTCGCCATCATCGACAAGCGGCGGGAGCGTGCGGGCCAATCCGAGGTGATGAACATCATCGGCGACGTCGTCGGCCGCGACTGCGTCATCATCGACGACCTCGTGGACTCCGGCGGCACGTTCTGCAATGCGGCGGATGCGCTGGTGAAGCGCGGCGCCCGCTCGGCCAGCGCCTATGTCACCCATGGCGTGCTGTCCGGCGCCGCGGTGTCCCGCATCGCTTCTTCTCCCATTCAAATGATGACGATCACCGACTCGATCCTCGCCACGGCGGAGGTCAAGCGCTGCCCGAATATCCGCGAACTCACCATCGCGCCGCTGCTGGCCGAGGCGATGCGGCGGATCAGCGATGAATCCTCCGTCAGTTCGCTGTTCGACTGACAGCACGTCAGGGGGCCTGGACGTCACGGCCGCCTGACGGCATGGTCCGGCGCGATCACGGCCAAAGACAGGCGCTTGTTTGTTTGCCAATCGGCTACATCTAGAACGTCAACGACCAGGATTAGCGACCAATGGACCACATCATCGGCCAGGCGGCCCCCGGCCCCGCCGCGGCGGCCAGTATCATCATCGACGGCGACCAGAAGACCTTCATGCAGGACGTGATCGAGGCCTCGCGCTCGGTCCCCGTCCTGGTGGATTTCTGGGCGACATGGTGCGGACCCTGCAAGCAATTGACGCCGACGCTGGAGAAGGTGGTGAAAGCCGCCGGCGGCCGGGTGAAGATGGTCAAGATCGATATCGACCAGAACCAGGGCCTGGTGCGCCAGTTGGCGCAGCTCGGCCTGCCGATGCAGTCGGTCCCCACCGTCGCCGCCTTCTGGCAGGGCCAGATCGCCGACTTGTTCCAAGGCGCGCAACCCGAATCGGAGGTCAAGCGCTTCGTCGAGGCGCTGCTGAAGAACGCCGGCGGATCCATGCCGGCGGCGGATTTGCTGGCCGAGGCGAAGGCGGCGCTGGAGCAGGGCGATCCGCAGCAGGCGGGCGAACTGTTCAGCGCGCTGCTGGCCGAGGAACCCGAGAACGGCGACGCCTGGGGCGGCCTGATCCGCGCCCTGATCGCACTGGGCGACGAGGAACAGGCGGAACACGCTTTGTCCGAGGTGCCGGAAAAGCTGGCCGAGCACGCCGAAGTCTCCGGCGCGCGCAGTGCGCTGGCGCTGGCGCGGGAAGGCCGCGCCGCCAAGGACCAGTTGCAGTCGCTGCAAGCTCGTTTGGCCGCGGACCCGGCGGACCATCAGGCGCGCTATGACCTGGCGACGGCGCTGAATGCGATGAACGAACGCGACCAGGCCGCCGAGGCATTGCTGGAGATCATCCGCCGCGCCCGTACCTGGAATGACGACGCCGCGCGGCTGCAATTGCTGAAATTCTTCGAAGCCTGGGGATTCGATGACGCTGCGACCTCCGCCGCCCGCCGCCGCCTGTCAGCCCTGCTGTTTAGCTGAATGACCGTGTTCCACCCCTACCCCGAGGACCTCCCGCCGGAGTTCGCGGTGTTTCCGCTGACCGGCGCGCTGTTGCTGCCGCGGGGCAAATTGCCGCTGAACATCTTCGAGCCGCGCTACCTGGCGATGACCCTGGATTCGCTGGCAACGGGACGCATGTTCGGCATGGTGCAACCCGACCCGCAGGCGTCCAAGCTGGAGCACGGGCCGGGGTTGTATCGCGTCGGCTGCCTCGGGCGGCTGTCCTCGTTCAGTGAGACCGATGACGGCAAGCTGCTGATAACATTGACCGGGCTGATCCGCTTCAGCATCGACAGCGAGCTGGATCTGGTGCGCGGCTACCGGCGCGTGCGCGGCGATTTCTCGCGCTTCACCGACGACCTCGACGTGGCTGCGCCGGCCGTCGACCTGGAGCGGGAGAAGCTGCTGGCGGCGCTGCGCGGCTATTTCGCGCAACGCGGCGTCGATGCCAACTGGGACGCGATCCGGCGGATGTCGGATGACGCCCTGGTCGTGACCCTGGCGATGGCCTGCCCGTTCGAGCCGGTCGAAAAGCAGGCTTTGCTGGAAGCCCCGACCCCGGCCGAGCGCGCGGCGACCTTGCTGGCGCTGTTGCAGATGGGAGCAGCCGGGCCCGATCTGCCCTCCGGCCGCTCCGTTAGCTGAATAGAGAGGATTGGCGTGATGCCCGAACTCGTTGCTACCGCGTCCGTCCCTGCCGAGGCGGCCGTTGATCCGCGCCTGCTGGAGGTGCTGGTCTGCCCGCTGACCAAGGCGCCGCTGGAGTATGACCGCGCCGCGAACGAACTGATCAGCCGCAAGGCCGGCCTGGCCTATCCGATCCGCGACGGCATCCCGATCATGCTGCCGGAAGAGGCGCGGACATTGGATCAATAATGCCGACGCCGACGGAAATCCGGCTGGACCGCGCGGCCCGGCTGCTCCATGTTTCGTTCGATGACGGAAAAGACTTCGCGCTGCCCGCCGAGTACCTGCGTGTCGAGAGCCCGAGTGCGGAGGTCCAGGGCCACAGCCCGGACCAGAAGCAGACGGTTGCCGGCAAGCGCCTTGTCGGCATCACCGCCGTCGAGCCCGTCGGCCACTACGCCGTCCGCCTGGTCTTCGATGATCGGCATGACAGCGGGATCTATTCCTGGACCTATCTGCGTACGCTGGGGGAGGAACAACACCTCCGCTGGGCGGCGTATCTCGCCGCGCTGGCCACGCGTGGTTTATCGCGGGATCCGGCATAAACCCGCCACCCCGGCCTTCGTTTTCCCACCATGCCGCCGCGCGCACGCCGCCTGAGCGACGCCGACAAGGCGTCGTGGGCCAATTACGCCCGGCTCATTGCGCCATTACCCGGCAAAATCGGCGTGTCTCCGCCGGACACCCGGCCAATCGAGCCACCCCCAACGCCGGCCGATTTGCCGCCCCGCGTCCGCGTGCCGCCCGCGGTCGCCAAGCCGCGCGCCAAACCCCCGGTGCTCTCCGTCGGCGAACAGCCGGGCGGGATCGACAAGGCCACCTGGCAGCGGTTCCGCACCGGCAAACTGGTGGCGGTCCGCAAGTTGGATCTGCACGGCATGACGGCGCAGCACGCCTTCCACGCCCTCGTCGCGTTTCTGCGCACCGCGCACGCGGATCAGGTGCGCTGCGTCGAGGTGGTCACCGGCCGGGGCAGCGGCGAAACCGGCGGCGTGATCCGGCGGGAGTTTCCGCTCTGGCTGAACCTGCCGGACGTCCGGCCGCTGATCCTGGGCGCGGCGCATCCGCATGCGCTCAACCCCGGCTCGGTGCGGCTGATCCTGCGGCGCATCCGGTGACTCCGTTCGGCGCCCGGCTGCGCAGCCTGCGGGCGGCGCGCGGGGTGACGCTGAAGCATCTGGCGGAAGCGTTGCAGATCTCGGCCGCCTACCTGTCGGCGCTGGAGCACGGCAAGCGCGGCGCGCCCAGTGCCGGGCTGGTGCACCAGGTGAACGAATTCTTCGGGCTGATCTGGGATGAGGCGGATGAACTGTCGCGACTCGCGCGACTGTCGAACCCGCGGGTGACGGTCAACACCGCCGGGTTGACGCCGGAGCAGACGGCCCTGGCGAACCGGATGGCACAGGCGATCGACCGCCTGACGCCGGAGACGGTGGCGGCCCTGCATGCAGTGCTGGATACAACGGCGTTTCAGCCGAAGCCGCGACCCCGGCGTGCGGCTCGCGTGGATGGGCGGGCGGCCAGGTAGCGTTCGCTGCCATCGTCATGGCCCGGACTTCGCCGGACCATGACGATTGGACGATCCTATGCCGCGAGCGGATGAACCCGTGCCTCGATCTCCGCGCCGAACTGAGCCTGGGCGTTGGACAAATCGTAGGCCGTTTGCAGACCCAGCCAGAACTGCGGACTGGTGCTGAAGCAGCGCGCCAGGCGCAAAGCCAGATCGGAGGTCATCGGCCCCTCGTCGGTGATCACCGGAGCGATCTGGCTGGGTGGCACACCGAGCGCCTCAGCCAGTCCGGATGCGTCAAGCCGCATCGGCTCCATGTACTCTTCGCGCAACACCCGTCCCGGGTGCATTCTGCGTCTCGTGCGTCCCATTGGGTAACCTGTGGGGTTTTGGTATGAATGAGACATTGCCTGCCGCTCATGGCAGCAAAAAGGCAAACCCGGCTCTATCTTGAGGCGCCGCGAATTTTTATCGCGCCGCACCATTGCGCGACGTCTCGCTCAAACCGCCCCCGCCGCCCGCATCGCCGCGATCCGCTCGGCGGTAAAGCCGATTTCCGCCAGCACGGCATCGGTATGCTGGCCGACGGAGGGGACAGCGCCGGTGGCCGCCTCCTGGTCCGCGAAGGTGAATGGCGGCAGCAGCCCGCGCACCGGACCGGCCTCCGTCTCGATCTGCCGCCACCGGTCCCGCGCCGCCAACTGCTCGTGGTTCCAGGCGTCTATCGGCTGGTTCAGCCGCCCGTTGGCGATCCCGGCCTGATCCAGCAATGCAGCGGCCTCGACCGAGGTCATGCCGCTGAACCGGTTCTCGATCATCGCCGTCAGCGCCGCACGGTTGTCGCGCCGAGCCGCCATCGTGGCGAAGCGCGCATCCGTTGCCGCCTCTGGCCGTCCCAGCACCCTGGCGCAGAACGTCGCCCATTCCCGCTCATTCTGGATGCCCAGGATCACCTGCCCGTCCCTCGTCCGGTGCGCCCCATACGGAGCCAGTGCCGGATGGCTCGTCGGCATCCGCGGCGGCGGCGACCCGGTATAGGCGTGACGCAACATGGGGGCCATCATCCACTCGCCCAGCGCGTCCAGCATGGCGACCTTGACGTTGGCCCCCTCGCCCGTCCGTCCGCGGCGCAGCAGAGCCGCCAGGATGCCGGTCAGCGCATACATGCCGGTGGCGATATCGGCGATCGACAGACCCACCCGCGCCTGTGCGTCCTCGGTGCCGTTGACGCTGATCAGGCCGGCTTCCGCCTGGATCAGCAGGTCGTAAGCCTTCTTGGTCTCGAACGGTCCGCCGTCGCCGTAGCCGGAGACGTCGCAGACCACCAGCTTCGGGTTCACCGGCTGCAACGCCGCATGCGACAGGCCGAGCCGGGCCGCCGCCCCGGGGGCGAGGTTCTGGATCAGCACATCCGCACCCCCGACCAGCGCCTGCAGCGCCGCCCGAGCCTCGGGATGCTTGACGTCCAGCGTGACGCTGCGCTTGCCGCGGTTCAGCCAGACGAAATGGCTGCACAGGCCATTGACGTGGTCGTCGTAGGCGCGCGCGAAATCGCCCTCCCCCGGCCGTTCGACCTTGATGACATCCGCCCCCAAATCGGCCAGGTGCCGCGTGCAAACCGGCGCCGCAACAGCGTGTTCCAGGGCGATCACGCGCATGCCTTGCATCGGGAGCATCGGGCGTTTCCTTGCCTGTTTCGGCAAGCAAAGCGCCGGCGGGGGTGGCTGTCAAAGCAGCGAGGCCGCCGGCACCCGCGACACCACGGCCGCCGCGACCAGCAGCGCGCCGGCAGCCAGCAGCGAGGGCAGCGCGAAGCTGCCGGTATGCTCCGACAGCAGGCCCGCCAGCACCGGCCCGACAATCTGTCCGAAGCCGAAGGACGCCGTCATCACCGCCAGTACCGGCCGCGGATTGCCGGGCGCCAGCCGCCTCGCCGCGGACAGCCCGAGTGCCGTCAGCCCCATGAATGTGCCACCCAGCAACGCCGCCGCCAGCAGCGCACCGGTGACCGAAGGCCAGAGCACGCTCGCCGCCACGCCCACCGCCTCCGTCACGCAGGCGATCGAGAAAGTGCGCGTTACGCCGAGCCGCAGGCTGGCCCGCGCCCACAGCGCCACCGACGGGGCCGCGGTCAGCCCGACGACCAGCCAGACCAAGGGCTCAACGCTGCGCAGCGGCGGCGAGGCGCGCACGATGGCGACGAGGAACGTCGCGGTGATGACGTAGCCGAAGCCGAACAACCCGTAGGCGCAGACCAGCGCCGGCAACCCGCGCCGCCGTGTCGCGTCCGCGATCGAACCCGCGACCCCGGCCCCGGGCGGGTCCGCCGGCGGGATCAACCACGCCACCGCCGCCGTTGCCGCCAGCGACAAGCCGCCAACGGCAAACCAAAGCACGCTCCAGTCTTCACCAAACGCCTGTAGGACGGAGACGACGAGCGCGGAAACCGCGATGCCGGCACCAACTCCGCCGAAATGCAGTGCGAACAGGCCGGTGCGCCCGGCTGCTGCCAGACGATCGAGCACCAGCGCCGAGGCCAGGACCAGCACGAAGGCGCTGGCGGCTCCGCCGATGGCGCGCAGGATCAGGAAGGCCGGCATGGACGTCGTCAGCCCCATGGCCGCAGTTGTGACCGCGCTGACGGCGAGAGCGCCCAGCAGCCAGGTGCGACGATTACCGCGCAAATGCGGCGTGGCGGCCAGCAGGGCGCCGATGAGATAGCCGAGGAAATTGGCCGAGGCGATCAGGCCTGCCTGCGCCTTCGACAGACCCAGCGCCTCCGCCATCACCGGCAGTATCGGCGTATAGACGAAACGGCCGACGCCCATGGCCGCGGCGAGCGCGATCAAGCCGCCAAGGGCCAGCGCCACCGGGCGGGAACCGGATTTTACGACTGGACGCAGCATGCTGAACTCCGCTTGGGTTGGTCGCGGATGTAGCATCATTGGAAATGGGAATGGAGGTTGGGGCTGCCCGCCGGAAAAGCGTGCGGCGTTCGTTCCTCCAAACGAACGCCGCGTTTAGCATCATTGCGATTACTGATGGGCGTCAGCTGTGCTTGACGCTGAAGGTGACTCCCAGGCCGTCGGTATTGCCGTTTGCGTCGAGATAGAAGCCGACGACTTGCCCCTTGTCGTTGATGCCGTTGAGCACCGTCATGGCACCCGGACCCTTCATGGGGTTTTGTGTCGCGTCAATCGTCGCGTAGGTCTTGGACTGCTCGTCGAACAGGAAGCCGTGCATCGCGCCGGCCGCGTCGGTGTAAGACCCGACGACCTGGTCTTCGTTGTTGAGGCCAAGCGCCTGGACCGAAACGGCGCCTTTCGGCCCGGTCAGCCAGTCGATCGTGCTGCCCTCCTTGATGAAGCTGACGTCATTGCCACCGGCGCCGGCGACGAAACCGGCGAGGTAACCCGCGTTGTTGATCGCAGTCGTCGTTGTGCTGGCAAAACCCGTGATATTCACCTCCGCGAAGCTTTTCGAACCGATGTCGTAGGTAAAGCCATGGTTGTTGCCGTTTGCGTCGGTCCAGAAGCCGACCGCCTTGTCCTTGTCGTTTACGCCGAGCAACTGCTCGACAGTCATGCCGCCGCCAGCCTTGCCCACTCCGTTGGGGTCGTCGACCAGGCTGAGGACACCGTTGTTGTCAACGAAGCCGAAGTTGCTGTTGACCATGTTGGCGTTGTTGCTGTTGGCCCAAAAGCCGACCGTCACGCCCTTGTTGTTGATGCCGGTGACCTGGGTCTGGACTGAACCGGCGAAGTTCTCGTCGTGGAAGTTGGCCTGAGTGTATGGCGGCGTGAAGGTATAGCCCTTGTTGGGATGGCCAGCCGCGCCGCTGCCGAAGTAACCGGCGATCGTTCCTTCGTTGTTGATGCCGAGCAACTGGTTGAAGGTCGGGTCCTTCGGGTCGACGGGGGCGGTCTGGATGGAGTTAACCTGGATCTTCGTAGCCATTGATAGTCTCCTGTTGTGTTGCGTTAATTTCCGGATTTCGTCCGGGTCATGCCTCTAACTGAACCGGGTAAGTCCGGAGCAGTTGGCGAGACGGAACTTGCCCCGGGCGCCCAGTCCCGAGGGTGACCATGGTCACGTTTTACTTCGATTGCCGAAAATCCCGGTTTCACCGGCTTATGTGCCCGCGGTCACGTCTCGTCTTCCCGTTCAATGGCACTGACCACGCGGAGGCAGCCACGGGGCTGCGGCGATCAGGGAGACACGGCAATGGACACAGGCAACCTCGAACAACAGGCGGGCATTCCCGCCCCGGGTGGCGATCTCGCCATTCGCATCCGGCTGATGGCGATCGCCGCGGCGGCTCGCTTTCATGGCGCTGAACTGGATCGCGGCGATCTTCGCGTGCCTGCCGACGAAATCCCGTCCCCGGCCGCTCTGTCGGACTGGCTGCGCAGCAGCGGTTTGTGGGCGAAGGCGGTCCGGTTGCCGTGGAAGCAGCTTGTCGCGCTGGACGTGACCACGCCGGTCGTTCTGCTGCTGAAAGACGGCAGCGCCGTCATGCTGGTGGCCGCCGACAGGAAGCGCGACCTGGTGCTGCTGCGCCATTCCCGCCTGGGTCCGAACGACCCGCCGGTTGCGGCGACCGAAGCCATGTTGTCGCCGCTGTGGAACGGGGAGGCCGTGCTGATACGCGCCCGCCGATCGGCTGCCCGGGAGGACGCGCCGTTCAATATGGGCTGGGTCGCGGATCTGGTCTGGCAGGAGCGGCGCCTGATGCGCGACGTCGCCATCGCCTCGGTCGTGCTCAGCCTGCTGACGGTCATTCCGGCGCTGACGGTGATGACCGTGATCGACGAGGTCGTCACTCATCAAAGCATCTCCACCCTGATCCTGATGGCGCTGCTGATCGGCATTGCCCTGCTGTCCGAAACGGCTTTGGGATTTGCCCGGCGGCAACTGATCCTGGTCGTCGGTGCACGGGTCGATGCCAAGCTCAACCTGCATGTGTTCGAGCGCCTGCTGCGGCTGCCGCTGGATTATTTCGAACGCAACCAGGCCGGCACGGTCTGGTCGAACACCGGCTTGCAGATCGCCAAGATCCGCGAGTTTCTCACCGGCAAACTGCTGACCACGATGCTCGATCTGGTCACCTTGATCGTCCTGCTGCCCATCCTGTTCTACCTGCAACCGCTCCTGGCACTGCTTGTGCTGGCCTCGGCCTGCGCCATCGCCGGGATCATCGTCGCGTTCATGAAGCCGATGAGCAGCCGGGCGAAGCGTTTCATCAATGCCGAAACGGCGAAGTCCAGCATCATGGTTGAAACGTTGCACGGCATCCGCACCGTGAAAACCCTGGCGCTGGAACCGCAACAGCGTGCCCTGTGGGACGAGCGTGTGGCCGAAGCGACGAAGGCGAAACTCGCCGCCGGGAGCCTGGCGAACCTGCCGCAGATGCTGATCACGCCGCTCGAAGGGTTCATGCAGCGGGGCGTGCTGCTTGTCGGTGCCTACATGGCGATCACCGACAGCGGAACGGTCGCCGTCGGCGCGCTGATCGCCTTCATGATGCTGAGCGGGCGGGTCGCCCAGCCGCTGGCCAGCCTGGCGCGGCTGATGGAGGATATCACCCAGGTGCGCACGGCAACGACCCTGGCGGCCTCGGTGCTGAACCAGCGGCCCGAAACGGCCGACACCGCCAGCGGCGTCCGGCCGCAATTCCAGGGCGGGATCGCGTTCCGCAACGTCGTCTACAGCTATCCCGGCGCCGCCAACCCGGCACTAGACCGTATCGGCTTCGGCATTGCACCCGGAACGGTGCTCGGCGTCGTCGGCCGCAGCGGATCGGGCAAGTCCACCCTGACCCGCCTGCTGCAAGGCATCAGCCGCGACTACTCCGGCCAGGTCAGCATCGACGGCATCGACATCAAGGACATCAACCTGGCGCATCTGCGGCGCAACCTCGGCGTCGTGCTGCAGGAAAACTTCCTGTTCCGCGGCACCATCCGTGACAACATCCTGGCCGGACGCCCCGGCCTGACCCTCAGCGACGCGGTGCGCGCCGCCCGTCTGGCGGGAGCCGCCGAGTTCATCGAGCGCCTGCCCAACGGCTATGAGACGATCATCGAGGAAGGCTCGCCCAACCTGTCCGGCGGCCAGCGGCAACGGCTGGCGATCGCGCGGGCTTTGGTGCACGACCCGCGCATCCTGATCCTGGACGAGGCCACCAGCGCGCTCGACCCGGAAAGCGAGGCCCTGGTCAACGCCAACCTCGCGCAGATGGCCAAGGGCCGCACCATGGTCATCGTTTCGCACCGCCTGTCGTCGCTGACCGCATGCGACGCAATCCTGGTGCTCGACCAGGGCCGCGTCCTGGATATCGGACCGCACGCCGAACTGCTGACGCGCTGCGGCACCTACCAGCAGCTTTGGCACCAGCAGAACCGCCACTTAATCGCCAACCAGGGAGTTTGAACCATGTCCGTCACAACGCAATCCATTCTCGAGTTCCAGTCGCCCACAGCCGCGGTGATCGCGGAACGCCCCTCGGTCGCCAGCCGGGCAACCATCTGGGTCATCGGAGCGGCGATCGTTTCTTCCATAGCGATCATGGGCGTCTGTCCCGTCGATCGGGTGGTGGCCGTCCCCGGCAAGGTCGTTTCCAAAGCGGCCAACCTGGTGGTGCAGCCGCTGGACACCTCGATCGTTCGCCGGATCAACGTCCGGGAGGGCCAGTTGGTGCATGCCGGCGATTCGCTGGCCATGCTCGACCCGACCTTCGCGCAGGCGGATGCCGGCTCCCTGGATGCGCAGGTGGCCAGCCTGCAGGCGGAGGTCGATCGCCTCGACGCCGAAACCAGGGACCGCGCCTACAGCCCGGACGGCAGCCCGGCCAGCCAGTTGCAGGCGATGATCTTCGCCCAGCGCCATGCCGAGAAGACCGCGCATCTGGAGAACTATCGCCAGAAGATCGACAGCGCGCAGTCGCAGATCGCCCGGACCACCAGCGATATCGTCAACTATGCGGAGGAGCTCCGCGCCGCGCAGGCCAAGGAAGGCATTCGCCGCCAGCTCGAGAAACTCCAGCTCGGCAGCAAGCTGAACACGCTGGATGCCGACGCGCAGCGGGCCGATGTCAACCGCTCCCTGCAAGCCGCCTTCGCCGCCAACGCGGCGGCGAAAAGCGACCTGGAGGCGCTGGTATCGGAACGTGACGGCTACCTGGAGCAGACCCGGTCGGAAACCTCCCAGCAACTGACCGAGCAGGGCCGCAAGCTGGCCGACGCCAAGGACCAGCAGGCCAAGGCGGCGTTGCGCCGCAAGCTGGTGGACCTGCGGGCGGACCGTGACGCCATCGTGCTGAACGTCGCCAAAGTCTCCGAGGGTTCGGTCGTGCAGTCCGGCGACGAGCTGATCACCCTGGTTCCGGCCGACGCGCCGCTGGAGATCGAGGCCAGCATCCCGGCCCGCGATGCCGGTTTCGTCTCGGCCGGCAACCACGCCGTCATCAAGTTCGATACTTTCCCGTATACGACCTACGGCTTTGCCGCCGGCACGCTGACCACGGTCAGCGCAGACAGTTTCACCAGCCAGCGCGACAAGCCCGGCCGATCGGCAGCATCGCGGCAGGACTCGGCGGACGGAGCGGCCTTCTTCCGCGGCACCCTGTCACTGGATGAGATGAAGCTGCACAACCTGCCGGCCGGATTCCGCATGACTCCCGGCATGCCGGTTACCGCGGATATCAAGGTTGGCAAGCGCACCGTGCTGTCCTACCTGCTGGCGAAGGTGGTGCCGGCGCTGTCCGAGGGCATGCGGGAGCCCTGATCGCGATCAGGGGGAACGGATGTGCTCCCGCCGTTCGGCTCACAAGCCGAACGGCAGGCGGCCTTCCAGATACCCGTTCTCGTCGAAATGCTGCTGGCCGGATTCGAGATTGCCCTTGCGGACATAATCCGCGACGCCGGGGTTTTGCGTCAGGTAGTACTTCTCATCGACATGGATCGGGAACGGCATCCGGCCTTCGAAATATCCGTCATTGACGAAATGAGACCTCGCCGACTGCACGATGCCCTGCCGGATCGCGTCGGCGATATCCGGATGCCGCTCCAGATACCATGCCTCGTCCACCGGCACCCCGGCGATCATCCGGCGGATCAACTGGATGAAATCCTCATAGCTGCAAGTGACGACCATGTCGCCGTTCACGGCGGAGATTGAAACGTAGGATTTCAGGACCTCGAAGGGCGGCAAATACCTCACCGTATCAACTCCAGCCAATGTTCGGCTCCCTTGTAATCCGGCCGTCGGTTCCAACGCAACAAAACTGCCGACGCAATAAGATCGCCCCTCCGCCGATCGGCTGGCATGGACAAGGCGGCAGGCGGTGGACAGTATGCGCCGCGGGACCACCCTGGATCACCCGAATGCATGACCGTACCGCCGATGCCGGCAGCCGCTTCACCGTTAGCTACCGCGTTCGCGGCAGTGCGGCGGATATCGAGGCGCGCGCAAAGGGCATCGCGGTGGAGCAAAGCGTCGAGATGCCGCTGGCCGCCATCGACGATGAAGCGATTCTGTCGGACATCGTCGGCGTGGTCGAGCGCATCGAGGACCTCGGCGGCGGCCTGTTCGATGTCAGCATCGGCCTGGCGACGGCAACGGTGGGGCACGACGCGGGGCAGTTCCTCAACATGGTGTTCGGCAACACCTCCCTGCACGAGGACGTGGTGCTGCGGGACGTCGCCGTGCCGGACGCGCTCGCCGAAGCGTTTGGCGGCCCGCGCCACGGCATCGCTGCCTTGCGCCACCGGCTGAAGCTGCACGGCCGCGCGATGACCGGTTCCGCGCTGAAGCCGCAGGGCTTGCCGCCGGAGCGGCTGGCCTTGCTCGCCGAACACCTGGCGCGCGGCGGGCTGGACTTCATCAAGGACGACCACGGGCTGGCCGATCAGAGCTATTCGCGTTTCGCGGAGCGGGTCAGCGCCTGCGCGGCGGGCGTGGCGCGCGGGGTCAGGGCGACCGGGCACCCGACGCGCTACATCCCCAGCGTCACCGGCGATCTCGACCGGATGCGGGCGCAGGCTTTGCTGGCGCGGGACGAAGGGATCGATTGCCTGATGGTGGCACCGATGATCAGCGGCTTTCCCGCGGTGCAGGCGCTGGTGCGGGCCTTCCCGGAGATGGCGTTCTTCGCCCATCCCAGCCTGGGCGGTGCCGCCCGCATCGCCCCGGAGTTGCTCATCGGCAGCCTGTTCCGGCTGATCGGGGCGGATGCGGTGATCTTCCCGACCTATGGCGGCCGCTTCGGCTATTCGCCGGACACCTGCCGCCGGCTCGCCGCCAACGCCCGCCGTTGTGACGACGGGATGAAAGCCGCCCTGCCGGTGCCCGCGGGCGGCATCGGCCTCGAGCGGGTCCGGGAAATTCTTGATTTCTATGGCGAGGATACGATGTTGCTCATCGGCGGCAGCCTGTTGCTGGCGCGCGAGCATATCATCCAGGCAACCGAGCAATTCACCCGCGCCGTCGCGGATCACGCGCTGATGTAGGACAAACCATGGATAGCGAGCAGCCACCGCTTTTCCGGCCCGCCAGGGAGGGCTTCCGCTGGGAGGCGGTGGCGCACCAGCCGTACAAGCAGGACGGCAGCGCCCCGTTCAAGGACATCTCCCGCCAGGTGCTGTTCCACCAGGACGACCTGGGCTGCGAACTGCGCTATTTCGAGATGGATGCCGGCGGGTATTCCACGCTGGAACGGCACGACCATGCGCACGCCGTGATGATCCTGCGCGGCCGCGGCGAATGCCTGCTGGGCACCGAAGTGCGGCGGGTGAAGCAATTCGATCTGGTGTCGATCCCGTCCATGGTCTGGCACCAGTTCCGCGCCACCAACAACGAACCGCTCGGATTTCTCTGTATGGTCAATGTGCTGCGCGATCGTCCGCAACTGCCAACGGCGGCGGATCTGGATCGCATGAGAGACGAGCCGGCGGTCGCCCGTTTCCTCGGCGGCGCATAAAAAAAGGAGCGCCGCTGCGCTCCCTTTTAGTAGCCTTACTTTTTGGCCCAGTCCCTGACGGCATCCTTGGCGCCGCCGACGGCGTTTTGCAGCTTGCCGCCTGCCTTTTCGGTGGCGCCCTCGGCCTGGGTTTCCTTGTCGCCTGTCACCTTGCCGACAGTTTCCTTGAGCGTGCCTTTGGCTTCGTGTCCGGCGCCTTCAACGCGATCCTTATCCATTTCCAACTCCTGATTGTTTGGGCTAGTGGTTCCTTAACGAACCAGGAGGCAGCGGGTTGCATCACCGCGGAGTATGCCGCGGGGTTCGCTTGTATGTGCGCGGTCCGTCAGGCCGGCGGAACTGCCGCGCCGGCATCGGGCCCTGGCCGGCCTGGGTGATCCGCGGCTCTTTCGCCGGCAGGTTGGCGGTCGCGGCGGCGAAGGCGTCGCTGACCTCGCGCCGCACCTCGAAGCGGGAGTCGGTGTCGAAAATGCGAATGCCGCCGACATCGCGCTTGGTGATGCCGCCGACGCGGCAGATCAGCGGCAGGATCCATTTCGGGTCCGCCTTGTCGTTGCGCCCGACCGAAATGCGGAACTGCACGAAGTCGCCTTCCTCCCGAGCCGGCCGCGCGCGCGGGGTATCGGCGCGCGGGGCTGCGGTTTGCACTGGCGCCGCTTGCGGCGGCGGGCTGACCAGCTCCGGCGGCGGCAACTGGCGGCGATACAGCCGCAGCAGCGCGGCGGCGATGGCGACCGGGTCGTGCGCCAGTAGCAAAGCCTCCGCATCCGCCCGCTCCGCCTCATCCGGGGCCGCCAGCATCGGATCGGTTAGCAGCCGCTCCCGGTCGCGGCCATTGATGTCGTCCGCCGTCGGCGCGCCGGACCATGTGGCACGCACGCGGGCGGCGCTCACCACCTGCTCGGCCCGGCGGCGCTTGGAATACGGCACGATCAGCACCGAGACGCCCTTGCGCCCGGCCCGCCCGGTCCGCCCGCTGCGATGCAGCAAGGTCTCCGGGTTCGTCGGCAACTCCGCGTGCACCACCAGGTCCAGTTCCGGCAAATCGAGGCCGCGCGCCGCCACGTCGGTGCAAACGCCGACGCGCGCCCGGCCGGAGCGCAGTGCGTCGAGCGCGGTGGTGCGCTCATGCTGGCTCAGTTCGCCCGACAGCATCACCGCGGCGAAACCGCGCTGCACCAAAGCGAGGTGCAGCCGCCGTGTGGTCTCGCGCGTGGCGCAGAACACCAGCGCGCCGGGCGCTTCGTACCAGCGCAGGATGTTGACCAGCGCCGCCTCCGTCTCATGCCCGGCAACGGTGATGGCGCGATACTCGATGTCGCCATGCGGCTGGGAGCGGTCGATGGTGTCGATGCGCAGGGCGTTGCGCTGGTACTTGCGCGCCAGGCTGACGATGTCGTGCGGGATCGTCGCCGAAAACAGCAGGGTCCGGCGCTCCGCCGGGGTGGCCTGCAGGATGAACTCAAGTTCCTCCTGGAAACCGAGGTCCAGCATTTCGTCGGCCTCGTCCAGCACGACGACCTTCAGCGCCGAAAGATCGAGATGCCCCCGCCGCAGATGATCGCCCAGCCGACCGGGGGTGCCGACGACGATGTGGCAGCCGGAGAAGAGGGCCCGCGCCTCACGCCGTATGTCCATGCCGCCGACGCAGGCCGCGACCCGCGCGCCACGGTATAGCCACGCGAGTTCCGCCTGCACCTGCAGCGCCAGCTCACGTGTGGGCGCGACTGCCAGTGCAATCGGCGCTCCGGGGGCGGGCATGGTGCCGTCCGGCATCAGGGTCGAGGCGGCGGCCAGGCCGAACGCGACGGTCTTGCCGGAGCCGGTGCGGGCGGAAACCAGCAGGTCGCGGCCTTCCGCGTCCGGTTGGAGAACAGCGGATTGGACTTCCGTCGGTTCGGCGTAGCCGCGGGTGACGAGGGCTGCATCGAGCAGCGGATGGACCGGAGGAAAGGGCATGCGCGGGACGTAGGCCGATTGCGCGATCAACGCCACCGGTTGCATGCTCGCAGCGCAGTCCTACCCTCAGGTTTTTCTTTGCAGCCAGGCGGCGAAGCGGGTGGTGTTGTCGATCGCCTCGCGTTCCACGGCAGCGCTGTCGCGCACATAGCGTTCGGCGAAGCCCTCGATCCCCCAGCGCTGGTATTGCATGACGTGGGTCAGTTCATGCGCCCAAAGCTTCAGATCGTTGTCCGCCGCCCGCGCGGTCTTGAACAGGATGACATCGCCGAGGGTCATCGCCAGCGCATCGCCGTAGGAGAACGCCAGCATCGGCAGCGACAGCCGGCGTGTCCCGCCGACAGCATAGCGCGCCCGTTGCAGCAGGGCGGCCGGGAAATAGCCGAGCAGCGCCCGATACACGCCGGGCGGCATCGCGCGCACCCCGTCGGCGATGGCCTGCTGCCGGGCGCTATCGATCAGGTCGCCCAGCGCGGTGCCGGCGTAGTCCAGCAATGCGTGCGGAATAACGGGTTGAGCGCGCGCCGGCAGCGCGCGGGCCAGCGCGGCTAACATGACGATTCGGCGTCCGGGCATGCGGTTGAACTGTTCATAACAGGACTTTAATCATCCCATCGCGTTCAAACCGAGCCGGAATTGTGGCGATAACGAGGAATGTAGCGAGCTATAGGGAGGCTAAATCCGCTCGCTGACCGCAATTGCAGCTCTGCACCCCGCCTTGATGACCCGCGACAGCAGCCGGTAGCCAGGGGCCTGTTCGGCTCCGTTGGCCAGGCCGATATCGCGGTGCTCGAGTTCCTCGGCGCGGAAGCGCTCCAGCGTGCCCTGCAGATCCGCCTCGCCGGGGGCGATGGTATCGATCTGCCCGCTGTAATGCGCGTCGATGGTCTCCTCCACCGCGACGGTGCAGGCCATCGCCGCCTTCTCACCCAGCGCCGCGGTGACCGCCCCCAGCGCGAAGCCGGCCAGGTGCCAAATCGGCAGCAGCGCCGTCGGCCGCACCCGGCGGTCCACGATCAGGTCCTTGAAGGTGCGCAGATGCTCCTGCTCCTGCGCCTCCATGTGGCGCAGCAGGTCGCCCTTGCTGCCGCGGCCGAGCACGGCGAGCTGCCCGGCGTAGATCCGCGCCGCCCCGTATTCGCCGGCGTGGTCCACCCGGATCATCCGTTCCGTGCGGGCCTGCGCACTCAGGTCGCCAGGGCGTTCGGCGCTTGCATCGTTCATCGTCTGTAGGAACTCCTTTGCCCCAGCAAAATGGCGCTGCCGGCGCCCAAAACCAGGGCAAACAGCATATTCAGCGCCGCGATCGACAGCGGCACCCCGGGAACCAGGAAGGTCGGCTCGTCACACGGCTTGGACGGCCGCGCCGGCATGGCGGCAAGCCGATCGGCAATCGACCCGCCGGAGAAGTGCGGCGCGGCGCATTCCGGCAGCGGGCTTGGCCACCATTGCAGCTCCACCCCGACATGCACGGCGGCGATGGCGGCCTCGGCAAACAGGCAGATGATCGCGGCAGTCAGCAGCGGCTTCACCAGGTCGCGGGGCGCAATCGCGGCGATCAGGCCGAGCACGACGACGATGCGATAGGGCCAGCGTTCCAGCAGGCACATCGCGCACGGAACAAGTCCGCCCCAGGTCTCGGCGGCATAGGCGACCCCGAGCGCCGCCGCCGCCGACAGGGCGATCAGGATGGCCAGGGACCGCGGCGGAGCGCGGCGTGCTGCATGCCTGTGCATGCGTGTCCGTGTGCCCCGGCTGTCGGGTTTGCGCAAGTTGCCGGTTGATGTCGGAGCAGCCGGGCCGAGGGCCTTGCGCTTGGTGCTACTGAGTGGTATCAAATCCCCGCACCGGAGATGCCCATGACCGTAAAGACCTCGATCTCGCTGACCGATGAACAGGAAGCCTACGCTCGGTCGCTGGTCGAACGCGGGCGATACTCCAGCCTCAGCGCGGTGCTCCAGCGCGGACTGGACATGCTGCGCCGTGACGATGAGGTTTATGCGTTGAAAATTCAGGCGTTACAGACGCTTATCGACCAACGCCGGGCTGGCGCATTCGTTCCGCTCGAGGCCGAGGTGAACGATTTCCTGGCCGCGGTGGACAGCGAGGACTAAGCGGCATGCGGCGTTATGCTGTCCTGCGCGGCGTCAACGTCAGCCGGGATTTCTCGCGCATCAGAAAGCATCTCATTCAGTCGTATCAGGCATTCGGCGACACGAAGGCCCGAGCGACCGAGCGGGCGAACTCCCGGACTCGGGAGGCATTTGAATACATGCTGACGTTCGCGACCCAACCGCACCGCGGGACCGTGCATCCGGAACTGCGAGACGGCGTGCGCCACGTAACCGCGCAACAATTCGTCTACTACTTTGAGATTGATGACAATCGGGCTGAGGTCAGAATCATAACCGTCTTCTTCGGGGGCGAGGACCATCTGGAGCAAATCGCGGAACGTCTGCGTGAGTGACCGGGGCGGCTGCGCCGGAACCGGCCTTTGCCGTCCGGATTGCCGCGCGACAGCCGTGCACGTAGTCTATCGAGACACCAGATCGCTTTGGCCGCACTGCCAAGGGTGACCGGTCGGGCACACGTAGGGATCGGCGAATCAGACCGGAGGAACCCATGACCGAAAATCCGCACCGCATCGTCTGGGGCCGCACCACATCCAGCAACGTGATGAAGGTGCTCTGGGGCCTGGTCGAACTCGACCAGCCGTTCGAGCGGATCGATGCCGGCGGCGGCTTCGGCAAGACCGACACCGCCGAGTACCGCGCCATGAACCCGAACGGGCTGGTGCCGACATTGCAGGAGGGAGCGTTCTCCCTGTGGGAGAGCAACGCCATCCTGCGCTACCTCGCCACCGTCCACGCCGGCGGCAGTCCGCTATGGCCGGCGGACCCGCAAGGCCGCGCCAACATCGACCGCTGGATGGACGCGCAGCAAACGCTGCTGAACCGACCCATGAGCCAGGTGTTCTGGGGCCTGGTGCGCACCCCGCCCGATAAGCGCGACCTGACGGCGATCGCAGCGGCGATCGAGGAGACCGCCAGGATCTGGGGCATCCTCGAGGACCGCCTCACCCGGCACGACTATATCGCCGGGCCGGACTTCACCCTGTGCGACATCCCGTGGGGCGTGCACGCGCATCGCTGGTTCGGCATGGACTACCTCGGCCTGACCCGTCCGGAACTGCCGGCATTGCGCGCCTGGCGCGATCGGCTATGCCGCCGGCACGGCTACCAGCGCCACGTGATGGCAACGCCGATCGTTTAGCGCAACCGGGTGTCAGGCCCGCGGCACCGCCGCGCGCCAGACGCTGCCTCGCAGCCCCGTCAGCAGGCTGAGCATCCACAGCCCGCCCGCCGTCAGGACGATCGCCGGGCCGGCCGGGATATCCAGGTAATACGAAACCTCCAGCCCGCCGACGGACGCCACGCAGGCCAGCGCCACCGCCATCCGCACCTGTCCGGCCAGCGAATCGGACCAATGCCGCGCCGCGATCGCCGGCAGCATCATCAGTCCAACCGACATCAGCGTCCCCAGCGCGACGAACCCGGAGACGACGCACAGCACCACCAGCATCAGGAACACCAGGTGCCACAACCCGCCCTTCCCGGCCGTCGCCGCCATGAAGCCCGGGTCCAGGCTCTCCAGCACCAGCGGCCGCCAGATCACCGCCAATACCGGCAACGTCACCGTCGCCACCGCCGCCATCCCGAGCAGCGCCGCGGTGTCCACCGCCAGCACATTGCCGAACAGCAGATGGGTCAGGTCGATGCTGTGCCGGGTGGAGATCAGCGCCACCCCGGCGGCCAGCGCCACCAGGTACATGCCGGCAAGCTGGCTGTCCTCCCGCCCGCCGGTCCGCCGCGCCAGCCAGCCGGCGAGCACCGCCACCAGCAGCCCGGCCACGACTCCGCCCAGCCCCATCGCCCACATCGACAGCCCGGCAAACATTGCGCCGATGGCGATCCCGGGCAGCACGCCATGCTGCAACACGTCGCTCATGAGGCTCATGCGGCGCAGCACCAGGAAAACGCCAAGAGGCGGCGCGGCGACGGACAGCGCGATGCACCCTGCCAGCGCCCGGCGCATGAAGCCGAGCGCGAACGGCTCCAGCAGGACATCCAGCATCAGGCCGCCCGCAGCCCCGCACCGGGCTGGATGGCCCATACGGCGCCGCCGTCCGTCAGGCTCAGGGTGCGGGGGAAGCAGCGCCGCACGATGTCCATGTCGTGCAGCACGGCAATGACGGTGCGGCCTTGCGCATGCCAGGATTCGATCACCGACATCAGCACCCGTGTCGTCGCGGCATCGACGGCGGTGAACGGCTCATCCAGAAGTATCAGCGAGGCGTCCTGCAGGATCGTCCGAGCGAACAGCACGCGCTGGAACTGCCCGGCCGACAGCGCCTGGATTTGCCGGCTGGCCATATCCGCCAACCCGACGCGGTCCAGCGCCGCCCGCGCCGCCGCCATCCGGGCGACGCTGACCGCCCGGAACGGACCCAGCCGGTTCGTCGCCAGCGCCACGACGTCCAGGCAGGTGATCGGGAAAGACCGGTCGAGGTGGCTGCCCTGCGCCAACAGCGCGATGTCGCCCGCGTGCAACCCGTGCCGATCGATCCGGCCCGAGGCCAGCGGGTGCAGGCCGGCCAGCGCTCGCAACAGGGTTGTCTTCCCGGCCCCGTTGGGGCCAATCAGTGCGGTCAGGCTGCCGGGGTCGAACGTGCCGGAGACATTGGACACGATCACGCGCGGGCCATGCCGCAACGCGACCTGATCGAGCGTTACCGCGGGGACCGCCTTCATAGCGCCCACAGCACCGTCAGCCACACCACGGCAAGCACCGCGCCAACCATATAGAGGCGGGCGGCCGCTCCGGCGGTCGGGGATAACGGGTCGTGCATGGTTACAGTATAACATTGCATCAGGTTGGACGGAAGAGCCGCCCGCGCCTAAACAGGAGCAACATGACTCAGCCCGATCCCGATGCCCTCGCCCGAGAGTCGTTCCGCCGTCACCGGATGTTTGCCACCGGCCTGCTCGTGTTCATGGCGGCGCTGACGCTGTACAGCTACAAAATCCCGCAGGACTGGTGGAGCGGCCTGCTGCAATCCGCCGCCAAGGCCGGCTTTGTCGGCGGCATAGCGGATTGGTTCGCCATCACGGCGCTGTTCCGCCATCCGCTCGGCATACCAATTCCGCACACCGCCATCATCCCCAACCAGCGCGAGCGGCTCGGCCGGGCGCTTGGCCGGTTCGTCGCCAATCACGTCTTCACCAGCGACGAAGTCTCCAACGTGCTGTCCAAACTCGACCTGCCGGGCATCGTGCACCGTTTCCTGGCGGACCCGGCCGCGGCGCACCCTGCGGCCATCGGCCTGGCGGGCATGCTGCCGAAGCTGATGACCAGCGTGGAGGACGGCCGGGCACGCCGGCTGATGACCCGCATGACGCCGCGCATCCTCGGCGGGGCCGGCGCCGGGCAGGTGGTCGCCCGCGCCCTGCACAATCTGGTCGATGGCGGGCGGCACCAGGAGATGTTCGGCTTCATCCTCGGCCAGATGAAAACCACCCTCGCCGGCCGGGAAAGCGCCCTGCGCCGGGCAGTCCAGGAGCGCGTGCGCGAGCAGGGCGGCCGGCTGGCCGGATGGGTGCTCGGCGCCTCGATCGCCCGCCGCGTGCTTGGGCTGGTGAATGCCGAACTGGACAAGATGAGTCCGGACGGGTCGGAGCTTCGCCTCGCCTTTGATGAATGGGTGCGGCGCGAGATCAACCGCATGGAAACCGACCCCGCCCGCGCCGCCGAGGTTGGCGCGGCGATCCGCAAGGTGCTGGCGCATCAGACGGTGCAGACCTGGCTGTGGGACGTCTGGGCACGGTTGCGGCACGCGCTGGAAGACGACCTGACGCGTCCGAACAGCCGGGCCGTGGCGCATATCGAGGTCGCCCTGGGCAACCTGGGCACCATCCTGGAGGAGGACCCGACAGCCCGTATCCGGCTGCAGGTGGCGGTGGAGAAGATCGTCGCCTCGCTGCTGCCCGCCGCCCAGCTTCGCATCTCCGAATTCATTGCCCAGGTCGTCGCCAACTGGGATACCGATACGATCACCGATCGGCTGGAGCTTCGTATCGGCAAGGATCTGCAGTATATCCGGATGAATGGAACGATCGTTGGTTTCCTGATTGGCGGTCTGCTGTATGTGCTGCTCGGCTCGATGTTCGGTCATACCGGTTTCTGAGAGGACTCCCATGGTTCGCCTATCGGTCCTGGACCAATCCACCGTCGTGACAGGCCGATCGGCTGATACATCGATCCGGGAGAGCATCCGGCTGGCGCAGCATTGCGAGGCGCTGGGCTACGCACGCTACTGGTGCGCCGAACACCACAACTCCGACAGCCAGGCCGGCACCGCACCGGAAATCCTGATCGCCGCCATTGCCGCCACTACCCGGACGATCCGCGTCGGCTCCGCCGGCGTCATGCTGCCGCATTACTCCGCACTGAAAGTCGCCGAACAGTTCCGCGTGCTGGACGCCATAGCGCCGGGGCGGATCGATCTGGGTCTGGGCCGCGCGCCCGGCTCGGACGGACGCACCGCCTACGCGCTGAACCCGCGCGCCGACGCGGCGGCGGAGCAGTTTCCGGCTTCGGTGCGCGATCTCCTGGCCTGGGTGTCCGGCGAACCGCTGGCGGAGGGCCATCCGTTCCGCGACGTTCGCGCCCAACCCGCCGGCCCGACAACGCCGGAGGTGTGGATTTTGGGCAGTTCCGACTATGGCGCTCAGGTCGCGGCGCATTTCGGGCTGCCGTATTGCTTCGCGCATTTCATCACCGACGGCCACGGCGTCGAGCAAGCGTTGGCGGCGTATCGGGACGGCTACCGGCCGAGCGTGCGGCATCCGCTACCGCATGCCGCGATCTGCGTCTGGGCGATGGCGGCGGAGACCCGGGAAGAAGCCGCCTGGCTGTTCCAGTCACGGGAAATGTGGCGCCTCGGCCGCGACCGTGGCGTCTACACCGCCCTGCCCTCACCCGAGGAGGCCGCCGCCTATCCGTATTCCGACGTCGAAAAGGCCCGCATCACGAAGCTGCGGCAACGCGCCTTGTTCGGCACGCCGGACGTCGTCGCCGAACGGCTTCGTTCGCTGGCCGCTGAGCATCGCGTGGACGAAATCGCTATCCTGACGACGCTGCACGATCCCGAAGCGCGCCGCCAGTCCTATACGCTGCTGGCGGAGGAATTCGGCTTAAGGACGCCGGAGATCCTGGCCGATTGACGCGCCGGCCCGCCACAGCTTGTAGCGGTAAATAACATACGCCACCGCGGCGGCGCCGACCGCCACCGGAAGGATGCTCAGCGCCAAGGTCAGGGCAATGGCCGCCAGAGACGCCGCGCCCGCGATCACCGCGACGACAACGGCCCAAAACAGGATGCGGGTGGAAACCGGGGCCACCGGCGGCGAGACAAACTCGCCATCCAGGGTCATTTCCAGTTCGGGCGGACGATTCTTATCCATGATCGCAATGTGGACCACCGTTGGCCGCTGTTCAAGAGCGCGCTTATCCTTGTGGCTAGCTCGTGGTTTGGCCGGGTTTTGTAGCTCGTGAAGTGTCCGGTCATCTTCGCCCTCTGTAACGGGGGTTTCGGATGGATCGGGCACGCATTCACGAAGGCGTAAGAAGGATGCGTTTTGAAGATGTTTTGGGC
>NZ_CAJATU010000029.1 GCF_903944925.1 uncultured Rhodopila sp.
CGCGGCAAGCGCCTCGTCCGCCTCGGCCTGAGCGAGACGCGCGGCCTCCGCCGCCGCCCGAGCGGCCGCCACCTCATCGCCGAGGCGTTCCGCCGCACGCCGCTCCGCCGCCGTCCACGCCGTGGCGATGGCGTCCCGGATGGCGGTAGCGAGCTGGTCGCCAAGCACCGCCGCCTGGGCCGCGAGAGCGGGTGCAGGTTAAGCTCGATGATGTACGCCAATGCGCGGGAACTCATCGGTGCGCGGATCATCGCGGTGGAGGCGCTTGCCGGGTCCTGCTTACGAGGCGCGTGCTGGATGGTCCGGAAGCCGAGGCGATCGCGCGCCGCTGTCTCGACCGGCCTGCCGACACTCCATGACGGCAGCCCGTTTCCCCGGGACCCGGCGGCGCGGGGCGCCCGCCGTGGCGGCCCGATCATGCGGGACGTGACAGGCAGAGCGAGCTTGCCCGTGTTCCCGGGTCCCAGGATCTGGTTCGCGGTCCGACAGAGCGGTGATACCCGAGTATCCGACCGGCGGCCGTCCCGCAGTCGCCCTTATGCCAACGCCCGCGTTGATTTTTTCCATGCAGCCACTTCGGACCGGCGTGACACAAGCTGGCTGTGCAACCTCCGCCGTACGGATGAGAGCGAACACGGATCCGCTACTGCTTCAAACGCGTCGTGCGGACCCCTTGGCGCCCGCCGCCCGGCTGACAGCCGAAAACATAGAAAGATGAGTAGCTTACTGATTCCGGGGATCAATTGTCCGGAACCGTGCAACACATTCCGGGAGACCAGCAAGACTTGCTTCCGGCGGGGTAACGCCGATTCGGCGACGCGTAATACCGTTGTCGAGTCTCGGTTGAACGAAAGTGCCGACGACGCACGGCATAACACCAAGCCGATACGGTATTTTGCCGGGCAAAGCAGGGCAGAGAACGGCAGGCAGACAAGCCTGCGCCATCCGCTCGTGCACAACGTATCAAGACTTTGACGTCGGTATCGGACGTGGCCGGTGCCGAACCGGGGTTGACCGTTTGAACCGCCGTTCGCGGATCACAGCGCCGCAGCGGATGTCTCGCGGCAAGACCCTGCCGCCAGCTTCCCTACATATGCACAAAATTGCATAATTATGAACGACTTACTGATTTCGTGAATCAGTTGCCGGGACCCGTGCAACATGTCGCGGGAGACGCGCAACACTTTATTCCGGTCAGGTAACGCCGATTCGGTGCCTCGTAATACCTTTTCCGGGTCCGCGCATAAGAGACGCGCCGTCGACGCACCGCTAAATACCGTATCGATACGGTGTTTAGTCCGCTGACAACGGCCCGGATACAGCACGGCGCCGCTCGCCTGATCGTCGGTCACCCGGGCAGTATCACGCCTCCAGGCGTGGCGCTTCGGCCAACGTTGTCGCTGACGGCATGGCGGACCGCCGTCCGCATTGCGGACACCAGTGTGGTGGCCGCGTCGATCCAGTCTCTGGTTTGCCCGAATCCGATCTGCCGGCCGCTCCGGCGTCGCCGACGCTTGGCCGATCCAGCCGGCGATAAACGAACACGGGGCCAGCTAGCGCGAGACGTTCAAAGCCGACCATTCATGCTTCGTCTGTCACGGCTCGGTCTCCCCCGGCGTCATCACGCCGAGAACAGCTGGTCATCTCGGCTGCCTCGGCACCAGCCCCGTTACTGTCCGCGAATTCCGATCCGGGTAACACATACTCCGAGCCTTCTGATCAGTGAGTGGATGCCTCGGCCCCCAGTTACTCATGTTCTCGGTAACATTTTTCCGGACTTGCGCCGGCCTGGGCCCGGCGCACCGACAGGCATCTCAGATGCGCGAGAAGATAGCAATTTTTATCCAAGAAATGGTAGTGTTTTTTCGCGCAACTGAGCCTCCAGGCCATTCCCGGGTTATGGGGTGCATCACGACTGCGATGCGCTCGCTGAAAGCGCTCTGCCCGGCGGTCTGCTTGACTTCGCCGCCCGGCCGAACGCGATGTTATGCGCGCAAGCGATCCAGACCACGATGCCGCGAGGCCCGCGCCATCTCGCCGACACGTCTGTCCGAGTCCCACACCCTGGATAGTTAGGGAGCAATCGGAGCGCGCGCCTCGAGCAACGCCGAGCGTGATATAAGCTGCGACGGCCTTCACCGCAGGTTTAAGGTCGGAAACCCTTTCGACGACGGTCGCGTTGCCATTGGTCTGGGCGATCATCCCGACGCCAGGGGCATGCAGTCGACGCTGCCAGGTCGGCAATTTGCAGACGACGATTTTTTTGTCCTCTCTCTTGCAAGCGGTCGATCCACGATTGGGCATCCGAAACCCACCAGGGGAGAGACCCACGATGAACACCACCCAATACACGACCATTCCCGCCGGCGGACGCATTACATTACCGACCGCCACAGGTCACGACGCGCCAGCTACATACGAAGTGCGAGTAGACTTCATGGTCCTGGCGTATCATCTGCGCGCGGCAGCCGAAGCGGCGGATGACTGGATGGCCGCGATGCTGCTGGATATCGAAAAAAAATGCTGGTCGGCTGAATATGAGGTGGACAGCAACCTAGCGCTCGTGCCGATCGTCTGCGGGCAGGTGGATCTGGGAGCGCTGGATACGTGGCTGACCGAGGCTATACGCGAGGCCGTTGCAGCAAGGCATTATATCGATCCGCGTTGCGTTTGACCCGGGGGCACGCTCGCTGTCGAGCCAACACGTATTAGGCGGCTCCGATCCGGAAGGGGGGGGGCGCGACGGCCCCCCTTTGTCGGTGAGAAATGTTCCGCGCGAGTCGGCGTGGAAGAGGCGCGCGCGGTTCCGCTCGGCAGAGCGGCATCCGACGCGGTGCACGTGCGGCTCGGCGGCCCGACCACGCTCATTAACGATTAGTCGAGATGCCAGCATGCGCGCGCGGCCGGGATCGGCGCAGTTGCCGCTGGACCCGGTCCTGCGGCGACTGATCGCGCACTGTGATAGGCCTCAGCGTCAACGCGCGGCGATCGGAATCGCCAAGGCCGCTTTGGTGGCGCGGTCAACTTCGGCGACTGTAGTTCAACGCTCTCGTGCCAACAATGACAACAATATCAACAATATAAAATGCAATGGGGCGCATTTTTTTGTGGCGGATCAAACAAAAGTGCCTCACCATTTGATCAGGGGCCGCTCGGCGGCTGTCACTACAAGTGGGAGGGCTATCGTGGCTAAAATTTCGGTTCATCTTTCGTATAAAAGCCTGAGCGCGCTGCCCGGAGCTTCGCGAGGCCGGCGGATGCTTGAAGAGATTCGCCGAACGGTCGAGGAGATGATGCGGGACGATTGGAAGGACGAAGAAGTGGCGGTTGACTATCAGGATCCCCGCCGCGACACCGGCAAGACCGTCATTGAGATCATCGGAATAGAGACCAAGTGCATGGAAGAGGTACTTCTATCGCGGGTTTCCGGTTATTTACGGAGGAAACTCGACAGGACGATCGAGGCTATTGATTTGGAAGTGCTAGATGTCGCCGGCCAGGAGATTTACAACAGCTTGAGGGGTTGGGAAGCCGAGCTCGCGAGAGACCTGTGCGTAGACGAACATTTGGTCCAGGCTTGGCTGTCAAGGCAGCGAGCGGTGCCGGGGTGGGTTATCGCGGAACTACCTGAACTTCTGTCCGGCAAAGCGGCCGAGCTCCGCAAAAAGGCGACTGGTCTGAGCAGATTCTCTGCTCGGCTGAGAGCCGATCAGGCGCCGGTTCGGAGCGATGGGTGCTTTGAATCCGACTGATGAGTCGGGGACTGGCGGGATCGCGGTGTCAGCCCCGTTCTATATCGTTGACTGTAGCTGTTCCCGCTGAAACGGCCGACGGCGGCTCGGCGCGATCTGAAGCGGCTGCGGCTGCGCGTCGCGCCCGCACCTTGGCGACTCCGTCTCGGTATCCGGCGCGGTTGAAAGGCAAGAGATGCGCCAGACGTTGCCCGGGTTGAAATCGCCGAGACGGCTTTTCGCCTCGGCCGGTCACACCGCAGGTCACCCCGTCGTCGTACGCCGCCCGTTCAGCTTTCGGGAGTTTCAGGCGGTCGAGGACGACCGGCAAGTCGTCGGGCTGCGCCTCGCTGGCCGGCTTTGCCACGGTTTCGTCCGACGCCGCGGACGGCGCCGTGACATCCGGTCCGGCCGCGCCAAGGGGCCGCGCCGAGCGTCCCGGTGTTTCCACCCCATTTCGAGCCTCTTGAGGATTATCGCCGGCCGACGGCTTCGGATCGGTCGCCTCCGGCTCCTGCACGCGCTTTTTCGCCGCGGCATTACGCTGTGTCGCCTCAACCTTCGTGCGGGTTGCCGCTGCTTCAGCGCGTGCCGTCGCCACGTCCGCCGCGGCTTGCTCACGTACCGCCATCGCAGCCGCCGTTGCCTCTCGCGCCTCAGCGCGCGCCTGCTGCGCGGCGGCGAGCGCCGTCTCGCGGGCTGCTTCGGCCGCCGCCGCCCGGCGC
>NZ_CAJATU010000030.1 GCF_903944925.1 uncultured Rhodopila sp.
CCAATCCACTCTTCAGTCCCCCCGTACCCACAAGGTCCGGGGGGATCAGCCTTTAAACACCGGACGCGGGGTGGAGCAGCCCGGTAGCTCGTCAGGCTCATAACCTGAAGGCCGCAGGTTCAAATCCTGCCCCCGCAACCAGTTTCTCCTCCATATCGTTATTCCGGTTTGCGGCGCGGCGCCGATTCGCGCTACTAGACTCCCATTCGACCGGAGCCTGCTTATTCAATGTCCGTCATGTCCGACCGCTGGATTCGCCGCATGGCGCAGGACCACGGCATGATCGAACCGTTCGTGGAACAGCAGAAGCGCGACGGCGTAATCAGCTACGGCCTGTCCAGCTATGGCTACGATGCCCGCATCGCCGACGAGTTCAAGATCTTCACCAACATCGATTCCGCCGTCGTCGATCCGAAATCATTCTCGCCGAACAGCTTCGTCGATCGCCAGACCGAGGTCTGCATCATCCCGCCGAACAGTTTCGCGCTCGGCCACACGGTCGAATATTTCCGGGTCCCGCGCAACGTGCTGGTGATCTGCCTGGGGAAGTCCACCTACGCCCGCTGCGGAATCATCGTCAACGTCACGCCGCTGGAACCCGAATGGGAAGGCCAGGTGACGATCGAGATCAGCAACACCACGCCGCTGCCGGCGAAAATCTACGCCCGCGAAGGCATCTGCCAGTTCCTGTTTCTACAGGGGAATGAGGCCTGCGAAGTCAGCTATGCTGACAAGGCCGGGAAATACATGGGCCAGCGGGGCACCGCCCTGCCAAGGATGTAATATCTGAATGGATCGTATCCGTATCCGCGGCGGCCACCCCCTTTCGGGAACCATCACCATCGGCGGCGCAAAAAACGCCGCCCTGCCGCTCATGGCCGCCGGCCTGCTGACCGATGAGCGGTTGGTCCTGACCAACGTGCCCCGCCTCGCCGACATCCAGACCATGAGCGCCTTGCTCGCGCAGCATGGCATCGCCGTGGAGCCGGTCACGGCCGACAAGCGCGTGCTATCGCTCGGCGGAGCCATCTCCAACACCGAAGCGCCCTACGACATCGTGCGCAAAATGCGCGCCTCGGTCCTCGTGCTCGGTCCATTGCTGGCCCGCACGGGAGAGGCGCGCGTCTCTCTCCCGGGCGGTTGCGCCATCGGAACCCGCCCGGTCGATCTGCACCTCAAAGGGCTGGAGCAGATGGGCGCCCGGTTCAACCTCGCCAATGGCTACATTGACGGCCGGGTGGATGGGCGGTTGCACGGCGCAACCATCGTGTTTCCTTCCGTTTCCGTCGGCGCGACGGAAAATCTGCTGATGGCTGCGTCCCTTGCCGACGGCCGGACAGTGCTGACGAATGCCGCGCGGGAACCCGAAATCGGCGATCTGGCTGCCTGCCTGGTGGCGATGGGCGCGCGGATCGAGGGCATCGGCAGCCACTCCCTGACCATCGAAGGCGTCGGACGCCTGCACGGCGCGGATCACGCAATCATCCCCGATCGGATTGAAACCGGCAGCTACGCCTGTGCCGCGGCGATCTCCGGCGGCTCGGTTTTCCTGCGCGACGCACGATTGGATCATCTGGGTGCCACGGTGCGTATCCTGCGGGAGGCCGGGGTGGAGATCACCGCGCGGCCCGACGGGCTTATGGTGAAGCGGCTGAACGGGCTGCACGGCGTGGATGTGATGACCGAACCGTATCCCGGCTTCCCAACTGACATGCAGGCGCAGTTCATGGCGCTGATGGCGGTATCCGACGGTGCATCCATGGTGACTGAGACGATTTTTGAAAATCGCTTCATGCATGTCCCCGAACTGAACCGGATGGGCGCGCGGATCAACGTGCAAGGTGCCTCCGCGATCGTGCGCGGAACACCGTCGCTGTCCGGCGCGCCTGTCATGGCAACCGACCTGCGGGCATCTCTGTCGCTGATCCTGGCCGGCCTGGCCGCGCGGGGCGAAACGATCGTCAATCGCGTCTACCATCTTGACCGCGGTTACGAGTCGGTGGAGCAGAAGCTCGCCGCCTGCGGCGCCGACATCGAACGAATCTCCGGTTAGTAAGGACAACTCTCCATGCGCATCGACGCCATCGCCATCGGCAACAACCCGCCGGAAGACATCAACGTCATCGTCGAGGTCGCCATCGGTGGCGAGCCCATCAAGTACGAGATGGACAAGGCGGCCGGCACCCTGGTGGTGGACCGCTTCCTGTATACCCCCATGCGCTATCCGGGGAATTACGGTTTCGTTCCGCACACATTGTCGGATGACGGCGACCCGATCGACGTTCTCGTAGCGAACACCCGGCCGATTGTCCCCGGCGCGGTGATCAACGTCCGGCCCGTCGGCGTACTGAAAATGCAGGACGAGAGCGGCGGCGACGAGAAGATCATCGCCGTGCCGTCACCCAAGCTGACGCAACGCTACGCCAATGTGCACAACTACACCGACATGCCCTCGATAACGCTCGATCAGATCCAGCATTTCTTCGAGCACTACAAGGATCTCGAGCCGGGCAAGTGGGTCAAGCTGCTGGGCTGGGGTGATTCAAGTGAAGCCAAGAAGCTGATCACCGATGCCGTCGCACGGGCGAAGCACAAGGCCTGATCGTCCCTTAGGCGTCATGGCCCGGCCGGTCCGGGCCATGCGCGACAGGTGGCCGGGCTGGCGCGCTGCTACAGCGAAATCCTGAAGAACGCTCCCAGTTCCCCGATGATCCCGCGCCGGAATGCCAGCACGCAGATCATGAAGATCACTCCCTGCGTCACCGTCACCCAGGCGCCGAACTGCGCCAGGTAGTTCTCCATCGACGTTACCACCAGCGCCCCGGCCGCCGGCCCGAATACCGTGCCAAGACCACCCAGCAGCGTGGTCAGCACGACCTCCCCTGAGGTCGCCGAATTCACGTCCGTCAGGGTCGCAATGCCGAACACCAGCGCCTTGGTGCCCCCGGCGACGCCGGCGATCATGCAGGACAGCACGAAGGCGATCAGCTTGTAGTCGTCGGTGCGGTAGCCCAATGACGTCGCCCGCGGCTCATTCTCGCGGATGCCCTTCAGCACCTGGCCGAACGGCGAGTGGATGATCCGGTGCACCAGCAGGAAGCCGCCGACGAAGATCGCCGCGGTGACCCAATACATCGTCATGTCGCTGGACAGGTCGATCAGGCCGAACAGATAGCCGCGCGGCACCTGCTGAATGCCGTCCTCGCCGCCGGTAAACGGCGCTTCCAGGCAGAAGAAATACACCATCTGCGCCAGCGCCAGGGTGATCATCGCGAAGTAGATGCCGGACCGCCGGATCGCCAGGAAGCCCAGCACCAGCCCCAGTGCCGCGCCGGTCAAGCCGCCGAGGATAATCGCTACCGAGGCATCCAAACCCCAGAACTTCATCGTCCAGGCGGCGACATAGCTGCCCATGCCGAAGAATGCCGCATGGCCGAACGACAGCAGCCCGACATAGCCGATCATCAGGTTGAAGGCGCAGGCGAACAGGGCGGCGCAGAGTACGCGCATCAGGAATACCGGATACAGCACGAACGGGCTGACCGCGATCAGAACGAGCATGACCAGAAAGGCGATGGACTCGGCGCGCGAAAATCCGAACATCTCAGGCAGCCCTTCCAAAGAGGCCGCGCGGCCTGAGCAGCAGAACGATCACCATCACCAGGAACACCACGGTCGCCGAGGCCTGCGGGTAGAAGACTTTCGTCAGTCCCTCCAGCACGCCCAGGGCGAACCCGGTGACGATCGATCCCATGATCGAGCCCATGCCGCCGATGACCACCACCGCGAACACCGTGTTGATGAAATTGCTGCCCATGTTGGGGTTCACCGAGTAGATCGGCGCCGCCAGCACGCCGGCAAACGCCGCCAAAGCCACGCCGCCGCCATAGGTCAGGGTGATCAGCCGCGGCACATCGACACCGAAGGCCTGCACCATCGGCGCGTTCTCGGTCGCCGCCCGCAGTTTCGCGCCGAGCGAGGTCTTCTCGATTATCGCCCAGGTCGCCAGGCACACCACCAGTGCCGCCAGCACCACCCAGCCGCGGTATATCGGCATGTACATGAAGCCGAGATTGGCAGCGCCCTGCAGCACGGAGGGTATGCGGTAGGGCATGCCCGAACTGCCATAGGCGTTGCGGAACAGGCCCTCGATCACCAGCGCCAGCCCGAAGGTCAGCAGCAGGCCGTACAAATGGTCGAGCTTGTACAGCCGGCTGATGATGGTCTTTTCCAGGATGATGCCGAAGATGCCGACGATCAGCGGCGCCAGGATCAGCGCCGGGAAGTAGCCGATATCCAGATAGTTCAGCAGCATCCAGGAAACGAACGCGCCCATCATGAACAACGCCCCGTGGGCGAAGTTGATGATGTTGAGCATGCCGAAAATCACCGCCAGCCCAAGCGACAGCATCGCATAAAACGCGCCGTTGATCAGCCCGAGCAGAAGCTGCCCGAACAACAGCGGGCCGGGAATGCCAAAGATTGTTATCATGGTTGTTTCCCGGCCACGCCGTTTCCCTTGTTGATCAGGCTTTGACGAACGGGCAGTGCCCGTCGGCCAGCGGCCGGAACGCCTCATTCCCGGGCGTTTCCACCACCAGCTTGTAGTAGTCCCACGGGTGTTTGCTCTCGGACGGCTTCTTCACCTCGAAGAGGAAGGACGGCACCAGGTTGCGGCCGTCCTCGCGGATCTTGGTCTTGCCGAAGCAGTCGTCGTCAACCGGCATTGCCTTCATCCGGTTGACCGTCGCCACGCCGTCCTTCTTCGCCTCGGCGGCACCCATGTCGGCGACGGTCTTCAGATAGTGCAAGGTGGCGGAGTAGCAGCCGGCATGGTCCATGTTGGGATAGTTGTTCGGCGTCTTCGGCAGCACGCGCTTGGTGAAGGCGCGGGTGCGGTCGTTCAGGTCCCAATAGAAGCTTTCCGTCAGGTTCAGCCCGCCGGCGACATCCAGGCCCAGCGCATGAACGTCGGTGATGAACATCAGCAGCGCCGCGATCTTCATCGAGCTGTTCAGCCCGAACTCATGCGCCTGCTTGATCGAGTTGACCGTGTCGCCGCCGGCATTGGCCAGGCCGATGACTTTCGCTCCGCTCGATTGCGCCTGCACCAGGAACGACGAGAAGTCGGTGGTGCCGGGGAACGGATACTGCGCGGAACCCACCACCTTGCCGCCCGCTGCGGTGACGAAGGCGGAGGTGTCGGACTGCAACTGCTTGCCGAAGGCATAGTCAGCAGTGACGAAATACCAGGAATCGCCGCCAGCCTTCACCATCGCGCCACCGGTGGACTTCGCCAGCATGTAGGTGTCGTAGGTCCAGTGGACGAAATTCGGCGAACACTGCGCCCCGGTCAGCGCCGAACTGGCGGCACCGGAGTTCAGGTAGACCTTGTTCTTCTCCCGCACCACCGATTGCAGCGCCAGCGCCACCGAGGATGTCGGCACATCCAGCAGCATATCGACGCCGTCGCGGTCGAACCACTGGCGGGCGATCGAGACGGCAAGGTCCGGCTTGTTCTGGTGATCCGCCGAAATGACCTCGACAGTGAGGCCCTTGGCGGCGACGCCGAAATCCTCCAGCGCCTGCTGCGCGCAGATGACGGAAGTCCGGCCGCCGGTGTTGGTATACGGCCCGGACTGGTCGTTCAGAACGCCGATTTTGATCACCGGCTTCTGCGCCCGGGCGGGGCGGATAAGAGGCAGCGTGGCGGCCGCGGCCACCGTGGTCAGTGCGGAACGGCGTGTGAGAGTCATGGGATGGACCTTTATAACGTCACGATTGAGCCGCCGCCCGGTGCGGGCGATCGGAGCGGGTTGCGCATTCTCCATTCGTCATGGCCGGGCGCGTCCCGACCATCTGCGCACCGACCGTTGCTGTCTGGATGGCCGGGACACGCGCGGCCATGACAATGGGACGGGGGCCGGCACCTTTACTCAGACCCCCAGATACTCGTGCAGCTTGTCCATGCTGCTTTCGAGCAGGCGGTTCGGAATCATGTCCACGATCTTGCCGTGCTCCATCACGTAATGGCGGTCCGCGACGGTGGAGGCGAAGCGGAAATTCTGCTCCACCAGCAGCACGGTGAAGCCGCGATTCTTGATCTCCCGGATGGTGCGGCCGATTTGCTGCACGATGACCGGGGCGAGGCCCTCCGTCGGCTCATCCAGCAGCAGCATCTTCGCGCCGGTGCGCAATATGCGGGCGATCGCCAGCATCTGCTGCTCGCCGCCCGACAGCCGCGTGCCATGCGCGGTCTTGGCGCGCTCTTTCAGGTTCGGGAACAGCGTATAGATCTCCGCAATATCCAGCCCGCCGGGGGCGACGATCGGCGGCAGCATCAGGTTCTCGGTCACCGAAAGCGAGCCGAAGATGCCGCGCTCCTCCGGGCAGATGGCGATGCCGGCGCGGGCGATCTGGTTGGGCATCAGGCCGATGGTTTCGGCACCGCGGAACTTCACGTGGCCCCGCCGGCGGGGCACAAGCCCAATGATCGACTTCATCGTCGTGGTCTTGCCGGCGCCGTTGCGTCCGAGCAGCGTGACCACTTCGCCCTCCCGCACCTCGAAGTCGACGCCGTGCAGGATGTGGCTTTCGCCGTACCAGGCGTTCAGGCCCTGAATCTCAAGCATCCACTGTTCCCAGATAGGCGGCGATCACTTCGGGGTTCTTCGAGACGGTGGCGTAGTCGCCCTCCGCCAGCACCTTGCCGCGGGTCAGCACGGTGATCCGGTCGCACAGGCCCTCCACCACCGACAGGTTGTGCTCCACCATCAGGATGGTGCGGCCTTTGCGGATGCGCCTGATCAGATCGACGATGCGGTCCACGTCGCCATGCGCCATGCCGGCGGTGGGTTCGTCGAGCAGCATCATCTCCGGATCCAGCGCCAGGGTGGTCGCGATCTCCAGCGCGCGCTTCAGGCCGTAGGACAAGTCGGCCACCACGGTCTCGGCGAAGCCCGACAGGCCGACATCGAACAGCAGTTCCCGGGCGCGGTCGTCGAAGACCTGCAGCGCCCGGTCGGAGCGCCAGAAGTCGAAGCTGGCCCCGCGCACGCGCTGCAGCGCCAGCCGGACATTTTCCAGGGCGGTCAGGTGCGGGAACACGGCGGAAATCTGGAAGCTGCGGACCAGCCCGAGCCGCGCCACCATGGCCGGCTTCATGCCGGTGATGTCGCGGCCCTTGAACCGGATTTTACCGCGAGTCGGCGGCAGGAAGGAGGTCAGAAGGTTGAAGCAGGTGGTCTTGCCGGCGCCGTTCGGGCCAATCAGGGCGTGGATGTTCCCGGTCGCCACACGCAACGAGACTCCATCGACAGCCAGGAAACCGCCGAATTCCCGCGTGAGGCCTTCTGTTTCCAGGATGGTGTCGTCTGTCACCCCCGGACATCTCCCATTTTATATTGGCTTATTGATGCAGTACGTTTTGCATATACCGCCGGGTCATGCAAGGCCACGGCGATTGAAGCGGCGGGTATCGTTATCATGTGATGGCGCGATTTGCCGCCGCCATAACGCTAGAATACCACCACGCTCCGAAGCCCGAGCACCGCGGCGTCGGCGGCTTTGTTTGCCGGATTGTTGATGCCCGGAACGCCGCCGCCAGGACTGAAAATGTACTGGAAATCGGGCTGTAAGGTCAGCCAAGGGGTGACCGCCGCCTGGTAGGTCAGTTCCAGGACCGTCTCGCTGGCGCGGCGCGGATAGGCGGTTCCGCTGAACAATGCCACATCGCCATCCGCCTGGCGGGCCGTGTCGCTGATCCGGGCAAAGCCGACACCGATGCCAATGGTGTCGTCGGGACGGCTGTGAAAAGCGCCCTTCCAGGTCACGCCGGCATTGACGAACGCGCTCACCGGATTGCGGTCGCCGCTGCTCGCGGTGACCCGGGCGAACACGCCGATGCCCTGGTCCTTGGTGCCCGGCTCGCGCCATATCAACTGATCCGCCACCGCATAGACGCTGTAGTTGCCGCTATGCGACAACGGCACGCCGCCGCTGGACGGATCGGCCAGCAGCCGCCCGTCGGCGCCGAAGCGCTGGTCCGGGAAGGCGTTGGAGTTGTACCAGGCGCCGAGCTTATAGGTGCCGGGCAGCCCGGCCGCCTGGTCCCCGGTGTTGATCGCATACTGCACCTCGCCGATGACGAAGACGCCCTGGTTGAGCACGAATGACGTGCCGGAGGCGTTGCGAACCTGCGGGTCGCCCTGGCCGGCCGGCGCCGGACTGCCGCTGTAGACGCCCAGCAGCATGGCGAGGTCGTCGCGCGGCTGCATCTTGATCCGGCCGCCGAGTGCGGCCAGCGGGTAGGCCGGGCCGCCCGCCGGCAGCGCCGTGGCGGCAAGTGTCGGCCAACCGAACGCACCGTTGATGAAGACGCCGCCATAGGTGGTGACCTGGAACTCCGCATCGGCGGCCTGCTGGCCGAGGCGCAGCGACAGCGCCCCGCCAAGCATGGTTTGCTCGTACCACAGATCGAACAGCCGCGACCCGGGCACCGCCTCGATGTTGCTGACGGTGTCGAGGTTGCCGAGGTTGCTGCCGGTCAGGCCCTGGCCATGGATCTGATACATGCTGGCCTTGAACGTGCCACCGGGCAGGCCGATGGCTTTCGCGGTATCGATTTGCAGCGCCGCAAGGGTGGCGCCCTCATAGATCGCGCCGGTCAAGTCCCCGGTGACATTGCCCAGCACCTCGCTGGTTTCCTGCAAGGTGATGCTGATCCCGGCGTCCTCCAGCTTCGAGCGGATGCCGCCGGGATCGCCGAGCAGGCGGCCGCGCTGCCAGATCCCGCCATCGGCGGGAGGTGAGGGCGTTTGTTCCAGCGGCTGCTGCGCGCGTGTCTGCGGCGCGCCCGGCAGACTGCCGGTTGGCGGAATCTGCGACAGAGCCGGGGAGGGGGTGGCGCTGAACAAGGCCGCGGCAAAGGCCACGGCCCCGGCGTGCCTCTGGCGGCAGCCATCAAAGGGCATGAAAATCGTTCCGTATCATAAGTACGGGCTTCGTTCGGGGAAGCGCCGATGCGCCGCCGCCTATCCGGGGCGGCAGCAAACAATAGCGCAGAGCATTCGAGCTCCACGTGACCGTTTGGAATGAGGCCAGTTGCTGAACTATATGCGAGTAACTCGCAATCGCATTTATGGAGTATCGCATCGCAATGCGTTGATCCGTGACAGTTCGATCGTCCGCACCTATTTTCCGCGTGGAACAGTCGAGGCGAGGCGGATTGCGCATGCGTTCGGGAATTTCGTGCCGCGCCGCCTCTCGACGTGAGACGCCGGCGAACCCGCGCCGCCACGGGATATCCGGTTCTTGACCATCGGTTTTCCCCGCCTGACTGCTTGGCTAACCACCGCCGTCCTGCTGCTCGCCGGCTGCGATCTCGGTCCGGACTATAACCGGCCCGCGCTGGACATTCCCGCCGCCTATCGCGCCACGCCGCAGTCGGCGGCGGCGGCATGGCCGTCAGCGGATTGGTGGCGCGGGTTCCATTCGCCGGACCTGAACGCGCTGATCGAGCAGGCGCGGGCGCAGAACTTCGACATCGCGGCGGCGATCGCGCGGGTGCGGCAGGCGGATGCGCAGGTGCGGATCGCCGGGGCGCCGCTGCTGCCGGATTTCTCCGGCACCGGCAACGGGAGCTGGCAGCATGAAGGGCTGGGCACCGGCAGCAGCAGCCGCATCGGGGTCAGCGGCGGCGGCGGCGGGTCGAATGCCAGCATCGACTTCCATAGCTACAGCGCCGGGTTGAACGCCAGCTATGAGCTGGACTTCTGGGGCCGCAACCTGGCCGCGCGCCGGGCCGCCGTCGCCTCGGCGATGTTCAGCCGGTTCGACCAGCAGACCGTGGCGCTGACCGTCGTCACCGACGTCGCCAACACCTGGTTCACCGCGCTGTCCCTGGCCGATCGGCTGGCGGTGGCGCGGCAGAATTTGCGCGACGCGGAGCAGACCCTGGCGGTGATCCGCGGGCGGCTGGAGGCCGGCACGGCGAGCGCGCTGGACGTCGCCCAGCAGGAGGCGCTGGCCGACGGGGAAAGGGCGCTGATCCCGAATTTCATCAGCCAGTTGGAGCAGCAGGTGATCGCGCTCGGCATCCTTGTGGGTGAGCCGCCGGAGCGGATCACGGTAACGCCCGGGACGTTGACGTCGCTCGATTTGCCGCCGGTGCAGTCAGGCCTGCCGTCCGAACTGCTGGCGCGGCGGCCGGACGTGGCCGGGGCCGAGGCGCAACTGATCGCGCAGAACTTCAACATCAAGGTTGCGCGGGCGGCGTTCTTTCCAAGCGTCACGCTGACCGGCAGCGCCGGGTACCAGGCGGCGGCGTTGAACCACCTGATCACGCCCGGCGGCGCCTTGGCATCCCTGGCCGCCGGCCTGACCCTGCCGCTGTTCGACGGCGGCACTTTGCGCGGGCAGTTGGAGCAGGCGAAGGGACGGTATGACGAATTGCTGGCCGACTATCGCAAGGCGGTGGTGCAGGCGTTCACCGACGTCGATACCGCTCTGACGGCGTGGCGGTATGCCAGCGAGCAGGAGAGGCTGCAGCGCATCGCGGTGGAAGCGGCGACGCGGGCGGCGACGATTGCCCGGGCGCAGTTGGGCGCCGGGACGGTGGATATCACGACCGTGCTGACGGCGGAGACGACGCAGTTCAACGACGAGGACACGCTGGTGCAGGTCCGGCTGGCGCGGGTCCAGGCGCTGCTTAATCTGTATAAGGCGTTGGGCGGGGGATGGGTGGCGGCGGATCAGCCGGTGGAGAAGCAGTTCCCGGGGTTGCAGCCGGGCATCGTGCCGGGTGGCGTGGCTTTGCCGGTGGGCGTGAACGTGGAGTGAGTAATGTCGTGGTTCATTTCGTTCAGCGTGCACCAATACCTGACGCGCCCGCCGAAACGCCTGAATAACGTCGTGCAATAGCGATCGAAGTCCGCGATGATGTCGCGCGATTCCCAGCCGCCATAGGCATCCGCCAAAGCCTGAGGCAGGTCCCAATGATACAGCGTCAGCACCGGTTCGATGCCGGCGGCCCGCAGCGCATCGATCAGCCGATCGTAGAAAGCCAGCCCGGCCTCGTTGACCTCGCCACGTCCCGCCGGAAAAACCCGCGACCATGCGACCGAAAACCGATATGCCTTCAGGCCGAGCTCAGCCATCAACGCAACGTCTTCGGCGTAGCGGTGGTAGTGATCCGCCGCTACGTCGCCGTTGCTGCCTTTGAACGTATTGCCCGGGATCTTCGCGAATGAATCCCAGATCGACGGCCCTTTCCCGTCGGCATCGAACCCGCCCTCAAGCTGATACGCGGCCGATGCGGCGCCCCACAGAAATCCATCGGGAAAAGGACGAGACGCAGTATCAGCCACGGTAGCCTCCACATCCGAACGGCGTCCACGCCTCATGATAAAAGGCCGATCGGCGTTCAATCGAAGGCGTGGATGGTGGCCCTGCGGCCACCATGACGGGGCGGCCGAGACAGCTACGGGTGACGCGCGCTCGCCACGGCCGTTTTCAACTCGGACAACTCAGCCGCGCCCGGCACGAGGGTATCGCCAATGACCAGCGCCGGCGTCCCCTGAATCCCCAGCCCATGTGCCAGCTTGATATTGGCATCGAGCCGCGCCTGAATCGCCGGGTCCTCCATGTCACGCGCCAGCCGCGGCCAGTCCAGGCCCACCGACTTCGCCGCCGTCTCAAGCTGCGGCAGCGTCGTGTCCGGCGGCAGCTTCATCACCGCCTCGCGCATTTTCACATACCCATCCTGCCGCTGCGCCGCCAGCAGCGCCTTCGACCCAAGCAGGCTGGCCGGCCCGAGTATCGGAAGATCCTTGTAGACCAGCCGCACTTTCTTGTCCTGATCGAGGAAGCTGCTCATCGTCGGCTCCATCTTCCGGCAATACGGGCAGCGCGTGTCGAAGAACTCGACGATCGTCACGTCGCCCTGCGGATTGCCGGCGACCGGGTCCGCCGGTGTCACCAGATCGTTGCGCGCCGCGGCGATGGCGGCGCGGGTGGCCTCCTGGCTGTGGGCCGCTTCCTCCGTCTGGTAGGCGACCACCGCATCCCGCAGGATCGACGGATCGGTTTTCAGCGCCTCGCGCACGATGGCGACGATCTCGTCGCGCTGCGCCGGCGTAAAGCTCGCGGCATCGGCCCCCCCGGCAAGCAACACGGCGGGCAGGATCAGGGCCACGGCCCGGAGCAGTCGGTTCATCAACGGTCCCTCATTTGGTCACGCCGCGCACTCTAGCGGCAAACCGCGCCCCGGCACAGGGCGCAATCTCAAGCGTGGTTGCCGCTGGTGCCGAAGCCGGTTATGGCACGCTTCCTCAACGGCAGGACGTGTTCGCTTGATTCGGCGCGCCCTTCGGATTGGCGAGACCGACAGGATGAACTCAATGCGTTGCGTCCACCAGACCCGTCTTCGGCAGGTATCCTCGCGGCGCGGGCTGCGTTTGCGCGCCGCCTTCGCCTTGCTCGCCTTCCTGCCGAGCTGTTCGACCGTCACCAAGGTGACCGACACGGTGCTCGGCACCGGCGGCCCGCCCGTTGGACAGCCGGGCTATGTCGCCGGCTTCCTCGGCGGGGTGGCGGCGGATGAGCCGCGCGCCGCATTGGCCGGACGCGAGGTTCTGTCCTCCGGCGGTAGCGCCGCCGACGCGGCGGTTGCCGTCGCGCTGACCCTGGCGGTGACCTTGCCCTCGCGCGCCGGTCTCGGCGGCGGCGGCGCCTGCCTTGCGCTGTCAACCAACGTCAAGGGGCCGGCCGGCGGCGTGCCCGAGGCGGTCATGTTCACGCCGCCGGCCCCGGCTCAGCGCGGCAGCAACGCGGATCGTCCGGCCGCGATACCGATGCTGGCGCGCGGGCTGTACCTCCTGCATGCGCGCTATGGTGTGCGGCCGTTCGAGACGCTGGTCGCCTCCGCCGAGCAGATGGCGCGATTCGGCACCCCGGCCTCGCGGGCTTTGATGAAGGATCTGACGCTCGTATCCGGGCCGTTGCTGGCCGATCCCGGCGCGCGGGCGGTGTTCAGCCAGAACGGCGTGCCGCTGCAGGAGGGGCAGATGCTGCGCCAGCCCGACCTCGGCGCGACCCTGGCGCAGATCCGCGTCGCCGGTGTGGGCGACATGTACCAGGGCAACCTGGCGCGCCGGATCGAACAGTCCTCGGCGCTTGTCGGCGGCCCGATTGCGCAGTCCGATCTGCGGGGCGCGCTGCCGAAGCTGGCGGCGCCGCTGATCGCATCCTATCGCGTCGACAAGGTCGCCTTCCTGCCGCCGCCCGCCGATGGCGGACTGGCTGCCGATGCCGCGTTCGCCGTGCTCGCCGCCAATCCGAACGACCTCGGCGCGGCGCAGGCGCGGTCCTTGGCGGTGGCGGAGCGCTACCGCGCCGGCGGGATCACGCCGGAGGCGGTGCTGGCGTCGCGCGACCTGCCGCCGCCGGACTCGACGGTGTTCCCCGCGTCCACCAGCTTCGCAACGCTCGACCGCAACGGCAATGCGGTGGTCTGCGCGCTGACGATGAACAATCTGTTCGGCACCGGCCGCATCCTGCCGGGAATCGGCTTCCTGGCGGCGGCGTCGCCGGATTCCGTGCCGCCGCCGCTGCTCGCCGCCGGGTTGGTTTGGAACGCCAACATCGTCGCCTTCCGGGCCGAGGCGGGCGGCTCCGGCCAGTCCGGCGCGGCGTTGGCGGTTGCCGCGGGGCTGATCAACGCGCTGCGCTCCAACCAGCCGATGCCGGTCCCGGTGCCGGAACCCGGGCGGGCGAACGTGATCGCCTGCGGGCGCTATCTGCCGGGCGAAACCACCGAGTGCAATTGGGCCAACGACCCGCGTGAATACGGGCTGGCTTTAGGCGCGAACTAGACCCATCTCAGGCGGACGGGATACAGACGCGGGGGTGTTTCATGAGGCTGTCGGCCCTGTGGCTGGCGCTGAGTCTGGTGGCAGTGGGACAGTCGGCGCGGGCCGAGCGGGCCGCCCCGGCCTCCGTCGGCCCTGGCCGGATCGTCTGCAACGCGTCGTTCTGCGAACTCGGCATTGGCCCGAAACCGGCCCGGCGGTTCCGGGTGATCGCCTCCGGCCTGCCGGAGGACGACACCAAACGCCTGCGCAAATGCACCGGGGTCGCGCCGCCCTGCGTGGTAACCGTGGATGGGCTGGAGCAAGGGGACAAGACCAGGATCATGGCCACGCACATCGCCTGGCAGGACTGACCCGATGGCGCTGAAAATCGGCAAGGGCGCGCTGGCGCCGCCGTTCATGGTGATGGATGTCATTGCCGCGGCGAACGCCCGCCAATCCGCGCTCGCCGCAGGCGTCCCGCACGTCATCCGCATGGAGGTCGGCCAGCCCGGCACCGGCGCCCCGGCCGGCGCGGTGGCAGCAGCTCAGGCGGCGCTGCGGTCCGGCCATCCGCTCGGGTATACCGAGGCGTTCGGCCTGCGGTCCTTGCGTGAGCGCATCGCCGCGCATGCCCGGGCCTGGTATGGGCTGGACCTGCCCGTCAGCCGCATCGCGGTGACCGTCGGGGCGTCCGGGGCGTTTCCGCTGGCGTTCCTGACGGCGTTCGACCGCGGCGACCGCATCGCCCTGGCGGCGCCATTCTATCCGCCCTACGTCAACATCCTGACCGCTTTGGGCATGGTTCCGGTGATCCTGGAAGCGGGGCCGGAGACGCGCTTCCAGCCGAGCGTGGCGATGCTGGAGGCGCTGGACCCGCCGCCGGACGGGGTGATCGTCGCCAGCCCGTGCAATCCGGCGGGGACGATGCTGCACCGCCACGAACTCGCCGCCATCGCCGGCTGGTGCGACCGCAACGGCGTGCGGCTGATCAGCGACGAGATCTATCACGGGCTGAACTACGACAGTTCGATCGCCTCTGAGGCGGACTCCAGCGGCAGCGCCGTGGTGGTGAATAGTTCTTCGAAATCCCCCGCAAGGCCTGACCGGGTTGCGGGTGTGGCGACAGCCACCCACTTTAGTGAGAATGCTATTGTTATCAATAGCTTCTCTAAGTACTTCGGTATGACGGGATGGCGAATCGGCTGGATGGCGCTGCCGGAAGACCTGGTCCGCGCGGTCGAGTGTCTGGCGCAGAACCTTTTTATCAGCGCACCTTATATCTCGCAGGTCGCCGCCGAGGCGGCCTTCGACTGTCACGCGGAACTGCTGGCCAACGTCGCCCGGTATCGGCGGTCGCGCGATCTGCTGTTGCAGGCTCTGCCGGAAGCTGGTTTCCCGAAGCTGTCACCGGCCGAAGGTGCATTCTACCTGTGGGCGGATGTCGGCGACCGGACGGACGACAGCGTGGCCTTCTGTGCGCGGATGCTGAAAGAACTCGGCGTAGCAGTCAGCCCCGGGCTGGATTTCGATCGCTCGCGCGGTAACCGGTTCGTACGGTTCAGCTATTGCGGTCCCGAGGCGGATATGCGGGAAGCCGCAAGGCGTTTGCGTGCGTGGCGCTGAACGTACTATTCGTCGTTCTACCGTAGATGACGTTTGGCCAATGCGGTCTCGATCGCGGAGCGGCGTGTTCGCCCGGTATCGGTGCCGCCCTTACAACGTCAGCCCCCCATCAATGACCACAGCCTGTCCCGTCATGAACTGAGCCTCATCGCCAGCAAGGTAAACCGCCAGCGCGGCAATTTCCTCCGCCGTGCCCAGCCGTCCCATCGGCTGCCGCGCAACAAACGCCGCCCGCGCGGCATCGACCGAGCCGGCCAGGGCGGCATTGGCGGCGATCCGCTCATCCAGGCTGGGCGTGCCAACCGTTCCGGGACAGATACAATTGCAGCGGATGCCCCTGGACACGTAATCCGTCGCGACGGAACGGGTCATGCCGATGACCGCCGCCTTCGACGCACTGTAGATGAACCGGTTCGGCACGCCCTTCAGGCTGGACGCCACCGAGGCGATGTTGACGATCGCACCGCCGCCCCGCTCCAGCATCCCCGGCAGGAACGCCCCCATCGTGTGAAACATCGAGCGGCAGTTCAGGTCGAAAGCCAAGGTCCAGTCTGCATCGGTTGCCTCCAGTAACGTCCCCTGGTGCACGATGCCGGCGCAGTTGAACAGGATATCCACCGCACCGGCCTCCTGCGCTGCCCGCTCGATCGCCGCCCGGTCGAGCACGTTCAGCGCCGCCGTGCGGATGCCCTGCGCCCCCAGGTCCGCCAGTTTCGCCGCATCCAAATCCGTCGCCACCACCTTGGCGCCGGCCGCGGCGAACGCCAAAGCCGTTGCCCGGCCGATGCCCTGGCCGGCGGCGGTCACGAACGCGGTCTTTCCCGTTAACGATGGCATTGGACCTCCCCTCCCGGACCCGTTCGCCCGGCTGGCCGCGACGCTAGGCGATTTCGCCGCGCGGGTCACCCGGCCGCGGTCGCCAGGATCAGCGGCGACGGCCCGGGGGCGGGCAGCAGGCGCGGGTTGACGAAGCCGGCCTCAGTCAGCCAGCCGGCGATCTCCTCGAATGCATACGTGCCGCCGGCCTCGGTATTCACCAGCATGTTCACCGCGAAGATAAGCCCGTTCATCGGCCCCCGCCGATCGGCGTTGACCAGGAACTCGGCGATGGCGACGGTGCCGCCGGGGGCGAGCGCCGCATGCGTCCGCCGCAGCAGCGCGCGGGAGCGTTCGACGCCCTCGCTGTGCAGGATCTGGCCGATGGTCGCCACCTGATGGCCGGTGCCGAAATCCGCATCCGCCAGGTCGCCGCCGACAGCGGTCAACCGCTGCGACAGGCCGAAGCGGGTGAAGACGCGGGTGGTGACGGGCAGCACGTCGGGCCAGTCGATGGCGCGTACCGAGACGTGCGGCGACGCCTGCGCCAACGCTATCCCCCAGACGCCCGCGCCCGAACCCAGGTCGAGCACGGATACCGGCGCGGTGGCGCGCGCAATGTCGAGCGCCTCGGCCAGGGCGCGCGCCGCCGGGTAGCTGAGCGGAAAGATGTCCTCGACGAAGTCCGCGAAGAATGCCGCGCTGGTCTCGGCGCCTTCCAGAGATCGCGCCGGCTTGCCGCCGCCGACGATGTCGGTCAGGTGCAGCCAGTTCGGCAGCAACTGCTCGCTGGCGTGGCGGAAGATGCCGCCGACGAATCCGGGACGGCCGCTGACCAGGAAGGCACCGGATTCGGGGGTCAGGCTGAATTGCCCGGCCTCGTCGCGCGCCAGCAGCCCGATGGCCGTCAGGACATCGGCGATGGCGGCGAGGCCGCGGCTGGAGGCGCCGGTTGCCTGCGCCAGCCCGTCCAGCGTCAGCGGTTGCGTCGCCAGGACGTCGAAGACGCGGTGGCGCACGGCAGCCTCGATCACCAGCGGCGGCGCGAAGGACCAGGCGATCTGCAGGATGCGTTCCGGCGTGGGTGCTGCGCTGCTCATTTTCGAAAATTCCCGCATGGGCCTGGATCGAGGTTCGATGGGCGGCGCAGCGTTATCGCCGATGGACGCAGGCCGCAACAGGCGTTCGGTCCGTTGGCGCCGCGCGAATTCGTTGCAATAAATTGATCTAGATCAATGCGCCGGGCGCTTCGATGTGCGGATGTAGCCGTGCTGAAAAACGTCCTGAAAAACGGTAAAGCGGTATAACTATTCTACAATTCACCGCCGCGATTCGCCGATGTCGACAAGAAGGCCGGGGACGACGCATCGCGTCCCACCCCGGCGGGAGGAAACCACAATGAAGCCTCAGCCGCTTCCCGTCCGAAGCCGTCCCGCGCATGCCGGCGGGCGCGCGTAGTGACCCGCGACCAGGTCCCGCTACGCCTGACGCACCCGTCGCCGCGGCGGCTTCGTCTCGGCGCCGGCCCATGGCCGCCGCGCCACCAGCTTCAGCATGGTCGACAAGGTAATCGAGCGCAGCGTCGCCACGGTCTGCCGATCGAGCTCGGTCAAAACGAAGCGGAGGGCCTGGGCGATTTCCTGGCCGGCGGCCTGCGGCGGCAGTTCGTCGGTATCGGCGGTAACGTCCTCGAACAGGCTGACCACATCCATCAAGGTCAGCCGCTTGGCATTGCCGGCGAAGCGATAGCCGCCGCCGACGCCGCGCACCGCATCGACCAGCCCGCCGCGGCCGAGGTCGCGCAGCACCTTGGCCAGATGATGCGCGGAAATCCCGTATTTCTCGGCAATTTCCACCGCGGTCAATTGCCGCTCGGGGTCCGCCGCGAGTTCCAGCACCGCGTACAGCGCGATCGCCGTGGCCTTCTGGAACCTCATGACCGTGCCGGATCAGTCAAGGCGCATCTCCAGTTCGATGAAGGGGCCGGCCATCATCCCCTGGCTCCGGAAAAACGAGTGGATCACGGTGTTTTCCGGCGCCACCATGGTGCGCACGCGATCCACTCCGGCGGCGCGGAAGCGGTCGCAGACCGTTTCGAACAGCCGCGACCCGAGGCCCTGCACACGCCGCCCCGGCCGCACCTGCACCGCGAACACCCAGCCGCTGGGGGTGGAGCCGAATTCCCACGCGCGCACCTCGCCGACGATGAATCCGTCGATGCGGCCGGCGTTTTCGGCGACCAGGAAGATCCGCGTGGCGTCGGGATGCGCGCCGTAGCGCTCGAACATGTCGTGCCAGTAGTCGCGCTTCAGCAGGCCGGTCACGTCCTGGTCCAGGGCGATCACGCCGGGCACGTCCGTCTCCGTCGCCGGGCGGATGCCCGGGGCCTGATCGCGGCGCGGCCGAGGCGCCTGTGTCGTCCGTCGCACCCGATCAACTCCCGCGGCCAGCCGATTCGCCATTCATATCCGGCATTCAAGCACCGTTTTGCACCGATTCCCAGACCAGCGCTGCACCGGCGGACAGGAGGACAGGATGCAGGATCATAGCGTCGCCATCGAGCCGGGTGCCGCCGGCAGCCGCATCGCCTTCGCGCCGCGCTTCAACGTCGCGGCGGCCTTCATCGATCGGCACCTGGACGAGGGCCGCGGCAGCAAAGTCGCCATCCGCACCGCGGTCGAGGACGTCAGCTACGCGGCGCTGGCCGAACGCGTCGCGCGCTGCGGCAATGCGCTGCTCGGCCTCGGCATCCCGCCCGGCGGCCGGCTGATCATCGTGGTGCTCGACGGTCCGGCGTTCTTCTATCTGTTCTGGGGCGCCATCAAGGCCGGGATTGTGCCGGTGCCGGTCAATACGCTGCTGCGCGCCGCGGACTATGCCTACCTGATCGGCGATTCCGGGTGCGCCGCCATCGCATATTCGCCGGAACTGGCGGCGGAGGTCGAGCCGGCGCTCGATCTGGCGCCGCATCGTCCGGATGTCGCGCTGCGCACCACGGACTTGCCGCCGCTGATGGAGCAGGCGGCTGCGGTGCTGGAGCCGGCGGCGACGGCAGCCGAGGATGATTGCTACTGGCTGTATTCCTCGGGTTCGACCGGACGACCGAAGGGCGCGGTGCATCCCCATCGCACCATGGTGGTGACCAGCCAGCGCTACGCCGTGGACACGCTGGGCGCACGCGAGGACGACATTTTCTTTTCTGCGGCCAAACTGTTCTTCTCCTATGGCCTCGGCAACGCCATGACCTTCCCGCTCTGGGTCGGCGGCACGGCGGTGCTGATGCCGGACCGCCCGACGCCGGAGAGCACCTTCGCCGCGATCGAGCGCTTCCGTCCAACTCTGTTCTTCGGCGTTCCGACACTGTACGCCCGCCAGATCGCCGAACTGCAGCATCATCAGGCCGATTTGTCGTCGCTGCGCTACTGCGTTTCGGCCGGGGAGGCGTTGCCGGCGCATCTTTATGAGGGTTGGAAGCGGCTGACCGCGCTGGAAATCCTCGATGCCATCGGCTCGACCGAGGCGGGACACATGTACATCGCCAACCGGCCGGGCGATGTGACGCCGGGTGCCAGCGGGCGCGTGGTGGCGGGCTACGCCGTCAGGGTCGTCGATGACGACGGCCACGACGTGCCGGTTGGCACGCCGGGGCGGCTGCTGCTCAGCGGCGATTCCATCGCCAAATATTACTGGCACAATGCGAGACCGACGCTGGAGGATGGCTGGTTCGACACCGGCGACACCTATCGCGCCAACCCCGACGGCACCTTCGCCTATAGCGGGCGCAGCGGCGACATGTTGAAGGTGGGCGGCATCTGGTGTTCCCCGGCCGAGATCGAGGCCGCGCTGATCGAGCATCCCGACGTGCTGGAAGCCGCGGTCATCGGCCGCGAGGATGCCGACGGCCTGGTCAAGCCGGAAGCCTGGATCGTCCCGAAGGTGCCGGTGGAGGAAGTGCCGGAGGCGCTCGAGGCGGACCTGGTGCGGCACTGCCGGACGCGGCTGGCGCCCTACAAGTTCCCGCGCTGGGTGCAGGTGGTTCCCGATCTGCCGAAAACCGCGACGGGGAAGATCCAACGCTTCGTGCTGCGCCAGCGGCACATGGCCGTGACACCGGGATGAGTGGGATGAAGTTCGGCACACCCGCTCCAGTTGTCGGCGCTGCCCTTAGCGGGCAGGGGCGCCGTCGTTGCTTCAGTGTCATGGCCGGGCTTGGCCCGGCCACCCACGACTTGCGGCATTTCGGGCGGCAAAGTCGTGGATGGCCGGGCCAAGCCCGGCCACGACACAAAGGATGCGACCGTGCGGCGGGAATCACCCCATGAAATCCATCCTCACCCTCACCGTAAACGGCCGCCGCCGGGAAGACCTGGTCCCCGACAACCTGCTGCTCCTCGACTACCTGCGCGAGCAACTCGGCCTGACCGGCACGAAACAAGGCTGCGACGGCGGCGAGTGCGGTGCCTGCACCGTGCTGGTGGACGACCAGCCGCGCCTCGCCTGCTCCACGCTCGCCGTCCAAATGCAGGGCCGCCGCGTCGAAACCATCGAAGGCTTGGCGAAAGGCGGCCGCATGAGCCGCCTGCAGCAGGCATTCCATGAAAAGCTCGGCACCCAGTGCGGCTTCTGCACCCCCGGCATGATCATGGCGGCGGAAGCGCTGTTGCGACGCAATCCGCACCCGAGCCGCGAGGAGATCAAGGCGGCGCTGGCCGGCAATCTGTGCCGCTGCACGGGCTACGTCAAAATCATCGAATCGGTGGAGGCCGCTTCAGGATGAGCATCCACGAGCTGAAACGGCGCGGCATCGGATCGGTTGGCGTCCGCACCCCGCTGATCGACGGGGTCGACAAGGTCACCGGCCGCGCGAAATACACCGCCGATCTGGCGGCGCCGGGGGCGTTTTGCGGCAAGATCCTGCGCTCGCCGCTGCCGCACGCCCGGATCTTGTCGATCGACACCTCCGCAGCCGAAGCGCTGGAAGGTGTTGCGGTCGTCTGCACCGGCGCCGATTGCAAGACCCCGTTCGGCGTGCTGCCCATCTCGGAGAACGAATTTCCGCTGGCGCGCGAGAAGGTGCGCTATCGCGGCGATCCGGTGGCCGCCGTGGCTGCGATCGACGAAGCCACCGCCGCTGCCGCCATCAAGCTGATCCGCGTCGAATACGAACCATTGCCGGCCTATTTCGAAGCCCGCAAAGCCATGGCTCCCGGCGCCGAGCCGATCCACGCGGAAAAGCCGAACAACATCTTGCGCGAGGTGCACAACGAGTTCGGCGACGCCGAAGCCGGCTTCGCGGCGGCGGACCTGGTGCGCGAAAAGACCTACCAGTTTGCCGAGGTCAACCACGTCCATATCGAGCCAAACGCCAGCCTGGCCGAATACGACCCCGAACGCGGCCACCTGACGCTGCACACCACCACGCAGGTGCCGTACTACGTCCAACTGAACGTGGCGAAGTGCCTGGAGATGGAGGAGGCGCATATCCGGGTCATCAAGCCGTCCCTCGGCGGCGGCTTCGGCGCACGCACGGAATGCCTGCACTTCGAAATCATCGCCGCCATGCTCGCCCGCAAGGTGGGGGGCACCGTCCGGCTGCTGCAAACGCGTGAAGAAACCTTCCTGGCGCATCGCGGCCGCCCGGAAACCGAGGTCACCGTCAAGCTGGGGATGACAAGCGACGGCAAGCTGACCGCCTGCCACCTGAAGGCGACGCAGCGCGGCGGCGCCTATGCCAGCTACGGGATTATTACGATCCTTTACACCGGCGCGCTGCTGCACGGCATCTACGACCTGCCCGCCATCAAGCACGACGGCTGGCGCGTCTACACCAACACCCCGCCCTGCGGCGCCCAGCGCGGCCACGGCACCGTCGATCCGCGCGCCGCGTTCGAGGCGCTGATGAACGAGATGGCCGAGGTACTCGGCCTCGACGCCTTCGCCGTCCGGCGGATTAATTTGCTCCGCGAGATCCCGCACATCACCGCCTACGCCCAGCGGGTCATGAGCTATGGGCTGCCGGAATGCCTTGACGCCGTGATGAAGGCGTCGGGCTGGGAAGAGCGCCGCGGCAGGATGCCGAAGGGCAGGGGCCTCGGGCTGGCCTGCTCGCATTTCGTCTCCGGCACCACGACGCCGAAGCATTGGACCGGCGAGCCGCATGCCACGGTCAACCTGCGCGTGGATTTCGACGCCGGTATCACCGTGCTGACCGGTGCGGCGGATATCGGCCAGGGATCCAACACCATGGCGGCGCAGATGGTCGCCGAGGTGCTCGGCGTGGACTGGCACCGGCTGCGGGTGATCTCCGCCGACAGCGCCCTGACCCCCAAGGACAATGGCTCCTACTCCTCCCGCGTAACCTTCATGGTCGGCAATGCCGCGGTGGCGGCTGCGCAAGACTTGAAGCGCATCCTGGTAGAGGCGGCGGCGAAGAAGTTGGATGCGCCCCCGGACGCGATCGAATGCGAGGGCGAGTACTTCCGCGTGGCCGGGCAGGACCCGGGCCTGCCGTTCTCCGAGGTGGTCAAGGCGGCGCTGATCGATACCGGACCCATCACCGTCAAGGGCACCTTCACCAGCCCGCAGGAATTCATGGGCGACAAGAAGGTCCGCGGCAGCGCCATCGGTGCCACCATGGGCTTCTGCTACGCCGCGCAGGTCGCGGAATGCTCGGTGGACGACGTCACCGGCAAGGTCACCGCGGAGAAAGTCTGGGTGGCCGTCGATGTCGGCCGCGCCATCAACCCGCTGGCGGTGGAAGGCCAGATCCAGGGCGCGGTGTCGATGGGCATGGGCCAGGCGATGTCGGAGGAAACCCGCTTCGACCAGGGCCGCATGCTGCACGCCAACATCCTCGACTACCGGGTGCCGACGATGGCGGAAAGCCCGGATATCGAGGTGTTCATCGTCGAAAGCATCGACCCCAACGGCCCGTTCGGCGCCAAGGAAGCCAGCGAGGGTATGCTCGCCGGCTTCCTGCCCGCCGCGATGGACGCGGTGCATGAGGCCATCGGCATCCGCCCCGACGCCCTGCCGCTGACCCCGGACCGCATCGCCGAATGGCTCGACGCCAAGGAACGGAGGCGCTCATGAACCTGCTACCGGATGTCCGGGTGCACCGCCCGGCGACCTTGGAGGAGGCGGTGCGGCTGAAAGCTGCATCGGAGGGGGCGCGCTTCCTGGCCGGCGGCACCGATCTGCTGGTCAATCTGCGGCGCGGACTGGGCGAGCCGACGGCGCTGATCGACCTGACGGCGGTGGCCGATTTGGGGGCGATCCGCCGGGAAGGGGAGGCGCTGTGGGTGGGGGCTGGGGTGACGCTGGCCGATCTCGCGCGGCATCCGGATGTGCCTCCGGCTTTGGCCGAGGCGGCGCTGGCGGTGGCGGGGCCGACTCACCGGGCGGCGGCCACGCTGGGCGGCAACCTGTGCCAGGACACCCGCTGCGTGTTCTACAACCAGAGCCAGTGGTGGCGGGAATCCAATAGTTTCTGCCTGAAGAAAGAGGGCGACAAATGCCAGGTCGTTGCGAAAAGCGACCGCTGCTACGCGACCTATCACGGCGACATCGCGCCGGCGCTGATGGTGCTGGATGCGGAGGCACTGCTGGTCGGACCCGACGGCGCCCGGCGGGTGAAGGTGGCCGAGTTGTATCGCGAAACCGGCGCCTCGCATCTGACCTTGGCGGAGGGAGAGGTGCTGGCTGTCGTGGTGCTGCCGCCGCTGCCGGGCTGGCGCGCGGCCTATCGCAAGGTGCGCATCCGTGACGCCATCGACTTTCCGCTGGCCGGCGTGGCGGGGGCGCTAAAGCGAAACGGGGATGTTATCGGCGGCTTCCGGATGGCGATCACCGGCACCAACTCCGCGCCGCTTGCCGTGGACGCGGCGGAGCTGATCGGACGTCCGTGGGATGCCGATGCCGCCGCGGTTCTGGCGCAGCTTCTGCGCAAGAAAGCCAGCGTCCTGCGCACCACGATCGTTGGCCCGGCCTACCGTCGCCGGGTGATACAGGGGATGGCCCGCAAGTTGGTGGATGAGCTGTGGGCGTGAGGGTTAAACGGGGCTTGCTAATTCGGTATTCCAATACTATTATACCGGCAAAATTCGCCGCGGGCGAAACTGGGGAAGCGAAATGACATCGGGCACGGACGCGCATCGCTGGATCATGACGGGGGTCAACCAACCGCTGGTCCGCGAGGCTTTCGCCGCGACCCCGGCGGACAACGAGGTCGTCGTTGCGGTTGCCGGTTGCGGCGTCTGCCACACCGATCTCGGCTATCTGTATGACGGCGTGCGCACCAACCATAAGCTGCCGCTGGCGCTCGGCCATGAAATTTCCGGACGGGTCGCCGCGGCGGGTGCAGGGGCGGAGTCCTGGCTCGGCCGTGCCGTGATCATTCCGGCCGTGCTGCCATGCGGCGTGTGCGATACCTGCAAGCGCGGCCGCCCGAATATCTGCCGCAAGCAGGCGATGCCGGGCAACGATATCCAGGGCGGTTTCGCCTCCCACATCGTCGTTCCCGCCCGCGGCCTTTGCCCGGTTGACGAATCCCGCCTGGCGCATCGGCGGCTGTCGCTGGCGGATGTGAGCGTCGTGGCCGACGCAGTAACGACCCCGTACCAGGCCGTGCTGCGCGCCGGGGTGACGCCGGGATCGGTTGCCATCGTCGTCGGCATCGGCGGCGTCGGCGGCTATGCGGCGCAGATCGCCAGGGCGTTCGGTGCCACCGTGGTGGCGATCGATGTCGATCCGGTCAAGCTGGACGCCATCGGCCGGGTTTCCGCGGCTCTGACGCTGAATGCGCGCGAGTACGACCTGAAGGGCCTGAAGGCGAAAATCAACGAGTTCTGCAAGGCGGCAGGACTGCCGCTGACGGAATGGACGATCTTCGAATGTTCCGGCACCGGCACTGGCCAGAGCACCGCGTTCGGGCTGCTGACCTATGGCGCGACCTTGTGCGTCGTCGGCTTCACCATGGACCGCATCGAACTTCGCCTGTCCAACCTGATGGCCTTCGATGCGCGGGCTCTGGGAAACTGGGGCTGCCCGCCGGAGCTTTATCCCGCCGCGCTCGACCTTGTGCTGGACGGCAAGATCGATCTCGCATCGTTCGTCGAACGGCATCCGCTGGATAGCATCAACCAGGTTTTCGAACTGGCGCACGCGCACAAGCTGACCCGCCGCGCCGTTCTCGTTCCGCAACACTGACAGGATCTTTCGCCATGTCCCATCTTGTCGACCACGACGTCGTCGCCTTCGAGCCATCCCCCGGCGTCATCTATGAGAAACGCCCGGCGCATCGCGCCGATGGCCGGGTCGTTCCGGGGCTGTTCAACGCCTGGATCTGGCTGGACAACCCGAGCCAGTTCAATTCCTACACCACCGACATGGTGAAGGGCGTCATTCGCGGCTTCCGCACCGCGTCGCATGCGCGCGATGTCGTTGCGGTGGTGTTCACCGGCGTCGGCGACAAGGCGTTCTGCACCGGCGGCAATACCAAAGAATATGCCGAGTATTACGCCGGCAATCCGCAGGAATACCGGCAGTATATGCGGCTGTTCAACGACATGGTGTCGTCGATCCTGGCCTGCGACAAGCCGGTGATCGCGCGCGTCAACGGCATGCGTATCGGCGGTGGCCAGGAAATCGGTATGGCCTGCGATTTCACCATCTCGCAGGATCTGGCGCGCTTCGGCCAGGCCGGACCCAAGCACGGCTCCGCCGCCATCGGAGGCGCCACGGATTTTCTGCCGCTGATGGTCGGCGCCGAACGCGCCATGGAATCCGGCACCCTGTGCGAGCACTGGTCGGCTCACAAAGCATACCGGCTCGGCATCGTTCTGGATATCGTGCCAGGGCTGAAGGTCGACGGGTCATACGTCGCCAACCCGCTGGTCGAAACGAAGCGCTATCTCGACGAATTCGGCCGCATCATTCACGGCGAACCGCTGACCGGCGAGGCTTTGGCCGCGGGCAAGGCGACCCTGGCGCGCGGCGTGGTCGATCTGTCGGCGCTGGATGCCAAGGTCGAAGCGCTGTGCACCAAGCTGATGACCACCTTCCCCGAGTGCCTGACCAAAAGCTTCGAGGAACTGCGCAAGCCGAAGATAGACACCTGGAATCGCAACAAGGAAAACAGCCGCGCCTGGCTGGCGCTCAATATGATGGCCGAAGCCCGCACCGGTTTCCGCGCCTTCAACGAAGGTCCCAAGAACGATCGCGAAATCGATTTCGTCGCGCTGCGCCAGCGTCTCGCCAAGGGCGAGCCGTGGACGGAGGCGATGATCGACGAGCTGATCCCCGGTAAGCGGGCATGACCAGCCCTTTGAAAGTCTGGACCGAGCGCGACGGACGCCTGTTGCGCCTGCGGCTCGATCGCCCGAAGGCCAACGTCCTCGACGCGGCCCTTGTTGGCGCGATCGAGGACGCGCTCGAACGGCACGGGACCGTCGCGGAGCTGCGCGGTATCCTGGTCGATGCGAGCGGGCCGCATTTCAGTTTCGGCGCCTCGATCGAGGAACACCTGCCGAAGCAATGCGCTGCCATGCTGGCGAGTTTCCACCGCCTGGTGCTGCGGATTTTTGCCTCGCCGGTTCCGGTGCTGACGGCGGTGCGCGGCCAGTGCCTCGGCGGCGGCCTGGAACTTGCCAGTGCCGGTCACCTGCTCTTCGCCGCCCCGGACGCCAAATTCGGCCAGCCGGAGATCCAGATCGGCGTTTTCGCCCCGGCGGCGTCATGCGTGTTGCCACAACGCATCGGTCTGGCGGCGGCGGAAGATCTGCTGCTGTCCGGCCGCAGCATCAGCGCGCAGGACGCTTTGCTGGTTGGCGTGTTGAACGAAGTCGCTGATGATCCCGAGGCTGCGGCACTTGCGTATTTCGACCGTCATTTGGCGCCGAAGAGCGCGAGTTCGCTGCGCTTTGCCACCCGCGCCGCGCGGCACGGTCTGATCGAAAGTGTCTCGGCGAAGCTGGCCGCGATCGAGACGATGTACTTGCGCGAATTGATGCCGACGCACGACGCGGTCGAGGGACTGCACGCTTTCCTGGAGAAACGACCGCCGCGCTGGGAGGATGTCTGACATGCTCGACGTACCCGTATCCGCCACGGCCGGGATCATCCGCCGTTGCGAAGATCTTTTCGCGGATCTGCATTTTTCGACCGCGCGAGCATGGAAGGCGGCGAAGCCGGGGCGCAAGGTTATCGGCTTCATGCCGTATTACGTGCCGCGTGAAATCATTCACGCTGCCGGCGCGCTGCCGCTGGGCATTCTGGGCGGTGGTGACCAGCTTGAGGTGATCCACGGCGACGCCTACTACCAGAGCTATATTTGCCGCATTCCGCGCTCGACGATCGAACTCGGTGTCTCCGGCCGGATCGATTTTGTCGATGGCATGTTGTTTCCGTCGATCTGCGATGTCATCCGGAACCTGTCGGGCATGTGGATGCTGATGTTTCCGAACACCGCCGCGCGCTACGTCGATCTGCCGCAGAATTTCGAGGACGATGTCGGCGGCGAATTCTACCGCAGCGAGTTGAACGAAATCCGCGAATGGCTGGGTCGGATTACCGGCCAGCCGATCACCGACGACGCGATCCGGGCCTCGATCGAAGTGTTCAACGAAAACCGCCGTCTGGTGCGGGAGGCTTACACGCTGCGCACCGACGAGCCGTGGAACGTTCCCGCGTCGGAGCTTTACCTGGTGATGCGCGCCGGGTTTGTCTTGCCGGTGGAGGAGCACAGCCAGCTTATACGCGACTATCTGGCGTCCGTGCGAGACCAGCAAAGGCCCATCAAGGACAATTCCCGTGTCGTGGTGTCCGGGGCGTTCTGCGAGCAGCCGCCGCTGACCTTGATCAAGTCGATCGAACTGTCCGGATGCTATATCGTCGATGACGACTTCCTGCTGATCAACCGGTGGGAGCGCTCGGACGTCGCGACGGATGGCGATCCGCTGGCGGCGCTGGCGCGGTCGTTCCTGCATGATTCGCATTCGACGCCGCCGAAATATGAGCCGGACCAGGCGAAGAAGGGTCTGTATCTCGTCGAAGCCGTGCGGAAACACCGTGCCGAGGGCGTCATCTTCGCCATGGCCAGCTTCTGCGATCCGGCGTTGCTGGATCGTCCCATGTTGCAGGACATTCTGAAAGCGCACGGCGTGCCGCAGATCGCTTTCAAGTTCGCCGAAAACTCGGGCCAGATGCAGCCGATTCGCGAGCAAGCCGGAACATTCTCCGATTCAATCAAGCTGTGGAGTGGCGCATGACCATCATCACTCGCCCCGCGTCGAAGCCCGCGGACATCATCAAGGACGCTTCGATGTCGAAGCAGAAGGACATGATGGCGCGGCATTACGAGCGGCTGTCCGACGCGCCGACCAACGGCGAAAAGGTCGCCGCCACCTTTGTACCTGGTAATCTCAATGAATTACTGATGTGCTTCGGCCTGGTCAACAACCTGCCGGAGGTGAACGCCATTCAGAGCGGGCTGCGCAAGCAAAGCGGCGGCTACGTCATGGAAGCCGAGAAAAGCGGCCATTCCGAGGACGTCTGCACCTACGTCAAGTCCGATATCGGCATGATGAGCAAGGGCAATATCGGCCCGAATGGCCGCAAGCTGCCGGACCCGGACGTGCTGTTGCTGTCCTACACCGGCTGTTTCACCTTCATGAAGTGGTTCGAGCTGCTGCGGCAACAGTATAACTGCGAGACGATCATGTTCCATACGCCGTACATGGCGGACGGGAAGATCACCAAGGACATGATCAAGTACATGGTGAAACAACTCAAGCAGGACGTCATTCCGAAGCTTGAGAAAGTATCCGGGGTAAAATTTGATATCGATCTTTTGCGTGAGCACCTGCGGAAATCCGCCATCGCCGAGGACGATCTTGTCTGGGTCTTGCAAAGTGCCAAGACGAAGCCATCGCCGATCGATGCGTATTTCGGGGGGATTTATTATATCGGGCCGATTTTCGGGGCGTTCCGGGGCACCGACGATGCGATCGACTATTATCGTTTCCTGCGCCAGGAAGTGGAAGAACGCATCGCCGAAGGCAAGGGGCCGGTCACGCCCGATGGCGACATGGGGCAGGAGCGCTATCGCCTGGTCGTCGAAGGGCCGCCGAACTACACGCATTTCCGGCAGTTCTGGAAGATGTTCTATGATGAGGGCGCGGTTGTCGTCGCCTCCAGTTATACGAAAGTCGGTGGCACCTACGATTTCGGCTTCCGGCACGACCCGGTCAATCCGCTGGAATCGCTCGCGGAATATTGCCTCAATGTCTACACCAACCGGAACCTGCCGATGCGGGTGGACATGCTGGAGAACTACATTGACGAATACCAGGCCGACGGGCTGCTGATCAATTCGATAAAAAGCTGCAACAGTTTTTCGGCCGGGCAGTTGCTGATGATGCGGGAGGTCGAAAAGCGCACCGGCAAGCCGGCGGCGTTTATCGAGACGGATCTGGTCGATCCGCGCTATTTCTCGCCCGCCAACATCAAGAACCGCCTCGAAAGCTACTTCCAGATGATCGAGCAGAAACGCGCCGGTTTGCGCGGCGCTGCCTGAGGGGGACACCATGCGCACGTTCATCGGCATCGACCTCGGCTCGACCACCACCAAAGCGGTTCTGCTTGACGAAAACCGCGACGTCATCGGCCGCGGCATCACCAACTCCCGGTCCAACTACGCCACCGCCGCGCGCGTCGCCAGCGAGGAGGCGCGGATCGACGGCCGCTTCACCTTGTTCCGCCGCGCGCTGGAATCCGGCGAGGCGAACGGCGACCTTGTGCAGGCGTTTCTTGGCGCGCTGGAACGGAACTTCCGGCTGGTGCAGTTCCTGGAGCAGCTTGGCGATCTGGAAGAAACCTGCCTCGGGCAGTTGAAGACGGAACGGTTTGCCAAAGTGGCCGACAGGATGGGCGAGGCGCTGAACGAGGTGTTCAGGCGGCTGCGCGCCGAGGCACCGGACCTTTACGCCCCCGGCGCGGTGCGCAAGTCGGATTTCTTCCGCGACATCGCAGGCTCCCGCTTCCATGTGCATGCCGATGCGGTTGCCGAAGAATCCGCCGTGCCGCATGAAATCCTGCTGAATGCCTACGACAAATCGATCATCGACGTGGAGAACCGGCCGCCGTCGGGCGACATGAGCGACAAGTTCCACCGCGCCATGGAGCGCGTGCTGGAGATCGATCCGCACCTGATCGACGGGGCGAACGACGTCCCGGCCAGGATCGAAAATACCCTCGGCCTCGAACTGGAAGAAACCTATCTCGTCGGCACCGGCTACGGCCGCGTGACGTTGCCGTTCTCCAAGGAGCATATCCGGTCGGAGATCCTCTGCCACGGCCTTGGCGCGCATATGATGTATCCGAAGACCCGCACGGTGCTGGATATCGGCGGCCAGGACACCAAGGGCATCCAGGTCGATGGCAGCGGCATCGTGGCGAATTTCCAGATGAACGACCGCTGCGCGGCGGGGTGCGGGCGCTATCTCGGCTATATCGCCGACGAGATGAACATGGGCCTGCACGAACTCGGCCCGCTGGCCATGAAATCGAACCGGCCGGCGCGGATCAATTCGACCTGCACTGTGTTCGCCGGGGCGGAATTGCGCGACCGCCTGTCGCTGGGGGAAAAGCGGGAGGACATCCTGGCGGGTTTGCACCGTGCGATCATTTTGCGGGCGATCTCGATCATTTCGCGCTCGGGCGGTGTCACCGACGAATTCACCTTTACCGGCGGGGTCGCCAAAAACGAAGCCGCGGTGCGGGAGTTGCGCAAGCTGATCAAGGAAAACTACGGCGACGTCACGATCAATATCAATCCGGACTCGATCTACACCGGTGCGCTCGGCGCCGCCGAATTCGCCCGCCGCGCCGTGGTTTCCTGAAGCAGGAGAATGTCATGCCGATAACAGCAGGAATCGATGTCGGAACCGGTGCCGTCAAGGTCGCGGTGTTCGACGTGCACGGCGGTACGGAAACCTGCCTGGCCAAGCGCGTCGAGCGTGTCCGCCAGCGCGACCCGCTGAAGCTGGCCGCGCAGATCTACAACGATGTGGTCAAGGCGGCGGGTCTGGCCCGCAACGACATCGCCTATTGCGCGACCACCGGGGAGGGCGAGGCGCTGGACTTCCACACCGGTCATTTCTATTCAATGACCACCCACGCGCGTGGCGCGATCTATCTGCGCCCGGATGCTCGTGCCGCACTTGATGTCGGAGCGTTGCATGGCCGGGCCATCCGGCTGGACGAACGCGGCAAGGTGCTGAACTACAAGATGACCAGCCAATGCGCCTCGGGTTCCGGGCAGTTCCTGGAGAACATCGCGCGGTATCTCGGCATTGCGCAGGATGAAATCGGCAGCCTGTCGCAGCAGTCTGACAACCCCGAGAAGGTGTCCGGCATCTGCGCCGTGCTGGCGGAGACCGACGTCATCAACATGGTGTCGCGCGGCATCACCGCGCCGAACATCCTCAAGGGCATTCACGAATCCATGGCCGATCGGCTGGCGAAACTGCTGAAGACGATCGGGACGGTGGATGGGGTGATCCAGATGACCGGCGGCCTCGCGCTCGATGCCGGGCTGGTCGAGGCGATGAAGGAAGCGACGGCGCGGGCGAAAATCACCGCGCCGATAGAAAGCCATCCGGATGCGATTTTCGCGGGCGCGTTCGGGGCGGCGCTATGGGGCGCATTCCGGCACGAAAAGTTTGCGCGGCTGGCGGAGCAGGCGAAGGCGGCATAGAGGCGCAGCAACGAAAGGCGGATGGCGGGCCTTCGCCCGCCATGACTCCGGGTGGCCTAGCCGCCGTAATAAACCGTGTCGCCGAGATCCTTCATCTCCAGGATCGCCGCATCGGCGCGGCCAACCGGCGGGGTCTTTACATACGCCTCGGTCACCTCGGCCACGACGATGTGGTGATCGCCCAGCTCAACGATCTCCCGCACCGTCAATTCTACTGCTGCAATCGCCGCGTCCAAAATCGGCGCGCCGTTGGCGCCCGCATGGAACTCCTGGCCGGACAGTTTCCCGTCCTCCAGCTTGGCCGGCTTGAAGAAGGCAAAGGCGAGGCCCTTGTGCTCCTTGCCGAGCATATTCAGTGCAAACCGCCCGGTGCCCTTGACCACGGTGTGGGCACCCGAATCGGCCTTGATACCAACGACGACCAAGGGCGGTCCGAACGATCCCTGCGTCACCCAGTTCACCGTCGCCGCGCCGATGTTGCCCTTCCCGTCATCCGCGGTCAGGACATAGATCCCGTACGGGATCATGCGGAGTGCGGTCTTCTTGGCATCGGCGTCCATCGGAGTCCCCTTGGATAGAAATCAAGGGAACCAGCTTAGGACCGTTCTGGCCTCGGTGAAAAGCGCTGGCTAAAGCGCCTCGGTATCCAGCGCGTATCCCGCCGTCCGCACCGTCCGCACGACGTCCAGTTCCTCCGGCCCGTTGATCGACTTGCGCAGCCGGCGGATATGCACATCCACCGTGCGCGGCTCGACATGGATGTCCGGCCCCCAGACCGCGTCCAGCAGCTCCTCGCGTGAGAACACCCGCCGCGGATGCTGCATGAAGAATTCCAACAGCCGGAATTCCGTCGGCCCCAGGTGCAACCGCCGATCGTTACGGGTGACGCGGTGGGAGGCGAGGTCCATGGCGATGTCGTGGAACGCCAGCAGGCCCTTCACCGGCACCGAATTGGACCGCCGCAGCAACGCCCGCATCCGCGCCAGCAGCGCCTCGATGTTGAACGGCTTGGTGATGTAATCATCCGCGCCGGTGTTCAGGCCGCGCACCGCGTCCTGGTCCTCGGTGCGGGCGGAGACCATGATCACCGGCAAATCCCGGGTCGCGGCCTTGCGGCGGATCTGGCGGCAGACCTCGATGCCGGACATCACCGGCAGCATCCAGTCCAGCAGCACAAGGTCGGGCTGCTGTTCCGCGATGCGGGTCAAGGCTTCCTGGCCGTCGCCGGCCTCATCGACCCGGAAGCCTTGTTTCTCGAGGTTGTAGCGCAGCATTGTCGCCAGCGGCGCTTCATCCTCCACCACCAGGACCAGCGGCTTTGGCAGGCTCGATACGCTGTCAAGCATCACACTCTCCTGTAAGCTATTCTTTGGCGCGGATGACGGCATAGGCCGACGAATCACCTTTGGGGCGGGTGTCCGGCAGCACTTCGCCTTCTACCGCGTAGTAAATCGTCTCGGCAATATTGGTCGCATGGTCGCCGATACGTTCCAGGTTCTTAGCGATGAACAGAAGATGCGTGCACGGCGTAATGTTGCGCGGATCCTCCATCATGTAGGTGATCAGTTCGCGGAACAGGGCATTGTAGATGTCGTCCACCACCCGGTCCGACCGCCAGACCTCGATCGCCTTTTCCGTGTCGTTGGAGCCGATGGCGTCGATGATCGCCTTCAACTGTTCCTGCACCATGTGCGCCATGTGCGCGAGGCCGCTCAGCGAGTAGGGCAGGGTGTACTGCCCAAGCACGATGCTGCGCTTGGCAACGTTGGCGGCATAGTCGCCGATACGCTCCAGGTCGCCGGTGATCTTCAGCCCGGCGACGATGCGCCGCAGGTCGCCCGCCATCGGCTGGCGCAGCGCCAGCATGCGGATGACGAACTGCTCCACCTCGCGCTCCAGCAGATCGACCTTGGGGTCTTCCTCGACCGCCCGGGTTGCGGCATTGCTGTCGCGGTTCATGATCGCCTCGGCCGCCAGGGCGACCTGGCTTTCGACGATGCCGCCCATCTCGGTCAGCATGTCGCGCAGCCGCTTCAGGTCAGTATCGAAACTTTTGACCAGGTGCTCGGTCGAATCGGACATCTGCCTGATGGTTCCTTCCTGTTCAGCCGAATCGGCCGGTGACGTATTCCTGAGTCCGTTTCTGCTTCGGCGCGGTGAA
>NZ_CAJATU010000031.1 GCF_903944925.1 uncultured Rhodopila sp.
CCCGCTGCGGCGAGGTAGAATGGCAGCATGAAGCCGAGGATCTGTTCGAACAGGCAGGTAGCGGGGTCGGGCTGGGACATGGTGGCGCTCGGTTAATGTTCGTGTTATGTTCTTTCTATCGCAGGTTGTGGAACAAAGCAACAAGAATATTGCGCGGAGTCCGCTCCACGGCGATCCGGCGCCTGCGAGCGCTTATTTTTGTCCAAGCCGATCGTAGAACAGCACGTGGAGTCCCGGGACGAGCTGCGCCAGAACGTCGAAATCGCTGTCTTCCGTGACAACGGTGAAGCCGGCCTTGCGCGCGAGCACGGCTGTCAGCGCGTCGCTGATCAGCTCGACCCGATCGAAGGCGGTCGCGATCTTGCCGCCGCCGCCGGCAACCGCTCGGGCAGCCCGCCCGGCCAAGGCTCCGGCGTCAAGCCAATCGGCGTCGGCCGGAACCAGCACCTTGGCCGGGTCCATGCGCGACAGCAGGGCCTCATAGGTGGCGAGGACCCGGGCCGTGCCGGGATGGTCGGGGTCCAGCCGCCCGCGGACCCAGGCCAGTTCCGCTCTGGTCGGCGCGGCCACGAATAGCCGCGGCAGCGCTTCAAGCAACTGGCGCAGGATGGGTGGCCCCCGGCCGGCCAAAGCGTTGATGAAGACGTTGGTGTCCAGCAATACCGGACCTTCAGGCACGCCCGTTCCCAGTTTCGGCAACGCGGCGCGTGGTCGCGGGACCGCCGGTGTCATCGTTTGGCCAGGTCAGAGGTCGATCTGATCGAGCAGTTCGGGCGGGGTGTCGGCGAGCGTGCCCCAATTGCGGGCCAGCCATGGACCCAGTTCGTCCTCGGTGGCCAGTGACGCGAGGGCGGCGGTGATCACGGCCGCCGGCGAGGTGGTGCCGATGCGCTTCGCCGCTGCCTGGAACAGTCTCGGCGGGACCTTGGCGTTGAAATGCTTGGTTTTCGGCCCGTCCAGAAGGCCCATGCCCTCGGCGATGCGCAGCGCCACCGTGCCGCTTTCGCCGCCGGTCGGGAGTTTGGTTGCGGCGTGCCGCCGCGGTCCGTGCGGCTGACCGGTTTTGGCGGTGGCCATGGGAGATGCCTCCGTGGTGTTACTTATTCGTGGTATTGGTAATACCAATTCGGCGCGCGTGCCACACCTGTTTCGTCCCATGGCGGCCCGGACCGCTTCCTGTCGGCGCACCGCGGGGACCGCCAGCCCGGGGGCCGTGCCTCGCGGCAAGCAGGGACCCGCCGCGTTCGGCCATGCCCACGCGAGGTCGAGCGGGTATCACTCTTAACTAGATGGACCTCTTGTGCGGCATCAGCGCCCGCGCCAGCCTCCGCATCGCCAGCTTATCGCCGTCAAGATGAGCGATATACTGATCCGTGGCCATCGGCGTCCGCCTCATGCCGGCGCGGTGGGCACGGATTCCGGCCAGCACCCGGGCCTGGTTGGCCGCCAGCAGATCTACGCAAAAGGGGTCGGGCCTGATTTTGGATATGCCATAGCGGTTGAGCACGGCGGGCGCGAAGTCCTTGATGTTGTGCGTACCGATGACCGTGGCCCGGGCTGCGACCGCCGTGGCAACGACGTGAGCGTCCTTCCGCTGCGCCGCAGTCCCGCACGCCGCCTGGATGGCGAAAACGAGGGCCGGCGGTGCGGCAACGTTCGCGGCAGAGAACGCTTTGTCCATCTCGCTCCGCCGGTCGTCAGCCAGCCCTGATACAAAATACAGGCATCGAGCACGGCGACTTGCATGCCAGCGACCGCCTCGCCGTCAGAGATCATACTCCTCGGTCAGCGCAACGAGATTGCCCAGAGCCTCACGCTGCTGCCGTGAGTGCTCGATCCGATACGCCTCGACCTCGGCGCGGGACAGCTTGTTGCGGGAGAGTATTTTGCGCAGATGCAGCAATCCCTTTTCGATCAGCCGCATCACAGAAGGCCGCGACATAAGCAGCATGTCCGCGGCCTGCTGAGGACTGATCTCATCCCCGGTGGCGGTTGCGGCGCGGGCATTGGCCCGGCGCGGTCCCGGCAGGGACACGGCGTCGATGACCTTCAGGATGGATTGCAGCGTGCCGGCATCCACGTTGACCTTGGCGTCCGCGCGCCTGCCGGCGACACGGGGACGCAGCGCCCGCGCCTTCCGCCGGGCGTCCGCGACATCCTTGGCGCTGATCGCTACGTCGATCCGGGCGGTCATGGCTTGGCGTTCCTGAATGAGGCGCCAATGCTATGCATTATCTGCTCTATTTGCAATAACTGTAGCAACTGCACGGATGGCCAGCCGATTCTGCGCCGCTTGGCGGCCGCTTGGCGGCGGCGACGCTGGCGCTTCGAGCAGGGAGATCGCGGGCGCAGGTCATTGTCTTGTCAACCACCGCAACGCCCGCCGCTTCAGGCGCCGCCCCAGTTCGAGAAACTTGTCGTCCGTAGGATCGCGGCAAACGGCCATTCGTTCGGCGATCGTCACCAACTCGGCTTTCGCAAATATTCGCCGCACGTCATCAAGGCAGGACGGCAATAACCTGGGCGTGAAATGGGGCCGCTGCAAAACCTCGATCGCTGGATGTTCGGTTGCCGCGCTCTTCAGCAACTGACGTCCTCGCTGCAAGAACAGAGCCGAAGCCCTATCGCGCATCCTTGACGGTATCGCCGCCGTCTACATACCTACAGCTACCATAACCCGCAGCAATTCCGCGCTCAAATATCCCGGTGATCGCAACCCGCAGCACACCCCCCGGCGGTCAACCCACCGGAATCGCCCGCTCCCCCGGCCCGGAAACCCGCTCCAGCTCCTCCAGCACCCCCAGATCGGCCACCGCCTGCGCGATCATCGCATCGAACGTCCGCACCGCCGCAGTAACGATCCCGGCCTTCCCGCCCGCCTGCTCCAGGCTCTCGACGATCTTCTGCTTCAGCGTTTCCACCGCCGCCGCCCGGCCCTCCGCCAGCTTCTCCCCCAGCCGGGCCTCCGAAAGCGCCAGGTGCAGCATCCGGCGGCTGACCGCGTTGAACTCATGCTCGCGGATCGCCTTTTCCGTCACCGAACCGACCGCCCCGCCCAGCCCCAGCCAAGTCGCCAGCGCACCGATACCCGCCACCACGGCAAGGATCGGATGCGCCACCGCCAGCAGCACCACCACATGCAGATTGACCGCCGCAACCACCAGCGTGCCGATACCGGCCGCGACCACCGTCATGTCCCCGGCGAACCCGCCCAACTGAGTGGCGATCCGCCCGCCGGTGCCCTCATGCACCCCGCTCAGCGAAACCGACCCCGCCGCCTCGGGCGCGTAACGAGACACGTCCCGGGCGATTTCATGCGCCCGCAGGAAAGCGCCCAGATTGTCCCGCAGGATGCGCAGCAAATCGGCGTCCAGCGCCCGCCACGCCCCGGCGACGATCGCCGCCGCTTCCGGCTCGAAATCCTTGCAGATCGCCGTGACTTTCTCCTCCACCGCCTTCAGGGCGCCTCCCTGGCGATACCACGTGCGAAACTCCGCCTCGATCGGCGGCATGGTGGCGTCCACCGTCGCTACCGCCACGTCCTGTGCGAACGCGTCGATCCGCGCCGACACCGCCTCCGCCACGCCCTTGCTCGCCGCCGGTCCGTCCGCCTTGATCACCGCCCGCCGCGCCCGGTGGCGCGCCCGCAGCGCGTTGTACAGCGCCAGGCCGGAGCCGACGGTCGCCTCAGGATCCTCCGAGCGCAGAATGCCCGTCTCGGGATCGACGCCGAACACATCCGCCGCGATCTCGCGCATGAACGGCCATTCCGACGACCCGCCGGTCAGCACCACCTTGCTGAACCGCTCCCGGATCGGCCCGCCATTGCCCTCCCGCTGCATCGTCCGCCGGATCCAGGCCAGCAGGTCGATCGCCTTGCCCGTCGCCAGCGGCGCGGGAAAGCCGAACCGCTCGAAATACGCCACCGCCAGCGGGCTGGGACGATACGACCGCGCGCGCTCCAGGAACTCCGCCACCGAGCCATTCCGCAGCGTCTTCCGCGCCTCCCCGACATCGATGCGGAAGCGGAAATCGTTCATCCCGTCGCCCGCCATCGCCCAGCGGCGGGAGAACGCCTCCTTCATCTCCCGGCATTCCTGCTGCCAAACCGCCAGCGCCTCGCGCTCCTCCACATGGAAATCCAGGTTCTGGTCGCGCACCCACTGGTAGAACAAATCGTCGAACAGCCGCCCGCCGAGTGACGGATCACCCCAGGGCGCGCGCATGCCATGTTCCGACGTCACCAGCGCGATATCCAGCGTGCCGCCGCCGAAATCGACCACCACGACACCCTCATGCGCTTCCGCCGGGGTGATGCTGCCGTTGGTCAGGTGATATGCCAGGGCGCCGAGCGGTTCGTCGATGCAGACGGCCTCCGCGAACCCGGCGGCGCGGGCGATCTCCCTCGTACGGTCGCGGTGCTCCTGGCTGATCTCCGCCGGCACGCCGATGACCGTCAGGCCGCCGCGCACCGCCGCCGGCTGGATTTCGGCAACCGCCTGGCAGACCTTGCCGAGGAACGCCCGGGCGTCGATCCGCGCCCGCTCCGACCGCGCGATTTCCGGCTTGAAGCCGCAGGCGATGCGCCGCCCGGCCTGTTCCTCGCTGTCGTATTGGCTCCAGGTCTCCAGCGCGACCGTCCCGAAGGCTTCGACGACCTCCTCGCCGCCCGCCCCCGCACCCCACAGCACGCACGTCGCCGTCGGCGACTTTCCCGCGATCTTGATCGGCACCGCCGCCAGCGGGCCCTCGCCCTGGTCGTTGCAATAGGCGACGTGGGTGTTGCTGGTGCCGAAGTCGATACCGAGATAGGTGGCCATGCCGCCTCCGAAGCTGGTTTAGACGCGCCGCAACTCACCTTTGTGCACGAGCTGGCCGTCCCGCGTCATCGCGGCGCGCTGGGTGCGGACCGAGGCGCCGGCCGGGATGCTGCCGAACACCTCGAACAATCCGGCCATTTCCGGTTCGTAGGCGGTTCCCTTGGGCACCGAGGTCCATTCGTAGCCGCTCTCCTGCAAGCGCTGCATCAGGTCGTCGCAGGACTCGCGGACATCCTTGTCCGAACCGCCGCGCACGATGTCGCTTTGCAACTGCGTCAGCGCGACAATGACCGGGTGGGGCAGGCGGTCCGGTTCCGCCGGCTTGGCGCCGAGGGCGGCGGCAAGACGCTCGGGATGCGCCCAGGCGACCGCCAGCGCAATGTCGGCGGCCCGCGCGATGTCCGCTTTGCGCGCCGCGTCGTCGCGGACGGGCACCGGACCATCGTCGGCGGACCGCGGCTTCAGCACGCTGAGCACCAGCGGCACTGCCATCAGCCACAGGACGGAGCGGCTCAGGCCGAGCGCCTCGCCGCGGATCGCCCGCCACACCCCGCCCATCACCACGCCGCCGGAGGAGAGTGTCGTGGCGGACCGCACCACCGCCACCAGGCGCGGCCGCTCCAGCAGCGCGGACACTCCCCGCACCGCCAGGAAGGCGCCCAGCGTGCCGCCCAGGAACAAGCCGATCAGCCGGTTGTCGAACCACAGGAAGGTCAGCGGCGACACCAGCAGGGCGCCGAGCGCGGACCCGACAGCCGCGGTGATGGCCCAGGCGGAGCCGCGCACATCACCCGACGGCCGCGGCGGCGCTGACGGCAGGACCAGCGTGCGCAGGGCGGCTTCGATCTCGTTCGCCACCCGCGTCTTGTCGGCGGCCTGGTTCGGCCAGCAGCCGCGCTCGGTCATCCAGGCCAGGCAGGCGGCGGCGATGCGCTGGTAGGGGATGCTGTCCGCCGCAGGCCGGGGCTGGTCCGGTTCCGCGCTGCGCCGGACCCGCGGCTCCGCCTCAGCGGTCAGCCGCGCCTTGGCCCGCCACGCCGGGATGGCGTCTTCCAGTCGATGAAACTGTTGCATCCGCCGATCCCGCAATTCCCGGTTGGCCGTGCGGATTTTTTGAGGGTCCGCGGAAACACCCTAGAAGTTGTTATCCGTTACGGCAACGGGCCGCGGCGCCCGATGGAACGGCCCGGCCGCCCCCCCACTTTACAGCAGCGCGGATCGCGTGCACTCGCGCCACCGGCGCGGCAGGAGAGAACGGCATTGGAAGCGCTTTTCGGCAGGATCGTCGCGGACCTGGACATCGTGCAGGCGGCCTATGAGCGCTCCGGGCTGCTGGCCGACGCCGAACCCGGCTCGGTTGGCTGGACCTTGCTTGGCGGCCACGACGCGGCCGACAGGTTCCGCCGCGAAGCGCTGATGCTCAGCGCGCTGATGCGGCTGCGGGTGGCGCGGCTGATCTTCAGGCGCACCGGACCGCGGCACCTCGTGGTGTTCGGCGGCAACAACGTCGGCAAGAGCACGGTGGCGAACATCCTCGCCGCCGCCAGCGTCGCCGGCACCAGCCCCGAAGGCGGCCACACCCGCCACGCCGAGGCCTTCGCCACCGCGCCCGGACCGCTGTTCGCCTGGAACCCCTATGCCTTCAACCGCTTCCGCGAGGTTCCTGCCGCCATCCTCGCCGATGAGCCGTTCGACTGCTACGCCGTCACCCGGATCGTTACGGACGCCCTGCCGGACGACGTCGTGCTGTGGGACTCGCCCGACTGTGACGCCGTCGGGTCGATCCGCTATCTGGCATCCGTGGTTGAAGCCGTCGCCGCGGCCGATGTCATCGTCTACGTCACCAGTGTCGAGAAATATGCCGTGGCGGACCTGGTGGAATGGGTGTTCGACCTCTGCGATGCCGGCATCCCGATCCTGGAGTGTCTCAACAAGACCTCCCGCAAGGATCGTCCGTTGGTGATCCGAAAACAGGTCGACGACGTGTTCCCGGCGGTCGCGCAACGATCCGGCTTGCCCGAACCGTCCATCCCGGTCGTGGCGCTGCGCTACATGACCGACGGTGAGGAATCCGATCTCTGGGGCGAATACCACCCCGAAGCCTCCGAACTGCGCGAAGCCGCCCTCGCCGCCCTGGCCGATGCGCATGCGGAGGCGGAGGCGCGGACGGCGCTGCGCTCGGTGCAGCGCCGGCTGGAGCGCGTGCTGGAACCCGCCCGGATGGAACTGTCGGTGCGCGCGGCCTGGAAATCCGCTGTGCAGACCGCGGTCGGCGGGTTCGTCGCGACGTATGAACGCGAGTATCTGTCGGGCGAGTCGGTGATCGAACCTTTCAAGCAACTGAATGCCGCGTTGCTGGAGATGCTCAATCCGGACATCCCGGTCTGGGGCGGGGCGGTGCGCGGCATCCGCATGGTGCAGCAAATCCCGACCCGGCTGATGCAAGCCGCGGCGCGCGGTCTCGCCAGCCTGTTCACCGAAAAGGACGAGGCCGACAGCCGGCTCGCCCCGGAACTGAAAGCCTACGCCCTGGCGCATCGTGCGCTGCTGGGATCGTTGTTCGACCGGATCGCCGCCGAGCGCCGCTCGCCCCGGCATCATCCGTTCTGGGACCGCCTGGCCGACGAATGGGACCGCCGCATGGCGCGGCTGGCGGATGAATTCAGCCAGGCGACGGTGGTCCACATGGAACACACCGACGCCGAAATCAAATCCGCCGCCGCCGATGTGCTGCGCGCACTGGAGCGCCGGCCGAACGTGTTGCGGGCGCTGAAAATGGCCCGCGTTTCCCTGGATGTCAGTGGACTGCTGGCCGGCTTCATCGTGCCCGGACACGGCAGCATCGTCCACGATCTGCTGCAGCAGGTCGTCATCGCCCCGGCCATGCTCGGCGCCACCGGTTTCGCAGCGTCCTCGGCGGTCGAGGGCTACGTCGCGCAACGCCGAAACGAAATCGTTGAAAAGCTGCGGGCGGACGCCAAGGAAATGGCTACCACACTATACTTGCATCCGCTCGAAGCGGTTGGCGATGCCGTAATGACCAGAGTCGGCGCGTTGGGGATCGAGCAGGCGCTGCTGGACCGCTTGCCGGCGGATATGCAACGTTTGCGCAGCGGGCTGCACGCATGACCGATCCAGCGGAAATCCTCGCGCGCATCGGCGAGTGGACCGCCGCGCTGCGGGAACGCGGCCAGATCGACGACGCCGCGGCCGAAACGCTGAAACAGACGCTGGCGGATTCCGGCGGCGAACGCCTGGACGAAGCGGACGATACGCTGTTGGTGATCATGCTGTGCGGCCCGACTGCGGTGGGCAAGTCGAGCCTGATCAACGTGCTGGCCGGCGCCGACATCTCCCGTCGCGGCCTGGGTGCGACGACCCGCGCCGCGGTGCTGTATGTGCATGAACAAGACGATCCGGCGCGCGTCTATGCCTATAGCCATGCGCTCGGCGACGAGGCCGAACTGGTTCGCCACCGTTGCGATGCCCTGCTGCACAAGGTGCTGATCGATTCCCCGGATATCGACAGCGTCATGCTGCAGCACAAGGAACTGACGGCGCGGCTGGTGCATACAGCCGATCTGGTGCTTTTTGTAACGTCGCCGGAGAAGTACAAGGTGATGCGCTCGGCCCGCTGGGTGCTTGGCCAGCGCGAGCAGCGCGGCATGGCGTTCGTGCTGAACAAATGGGACCGCGAGGCGCTGGGCGTGCAATACGACCGCCGCGCTGAACTGGAGGCGGATTTCCGCCGCGTTCTGGCGGACCAGGGTTTTGCGGATGCGCTGGTGTTCAAGGTTTCGGCGCTGGAACAGCCGGGCGGTGCGGAGAACGACCTGCCGGCGCTGCGTGCGTGGCTGGAAACCGGGATCAGCCAATCGACCGGCGCCGCGCTGCGGCAGCGCCGGCTGCGCGCCGCCTGGGGGCGCCTGGCCGCCGCGATCGAAGCGGTCTTGCCGGAGCCGCTGTCCAACCACCCGTTCCTGCCGGAGTTGAAGACCCGCCTGGCAGCCGGCGGCGCCGTGGCGGAGCAGGGGATCGAGGTGGATGCCGCGATGCTCGACCCGGCCGGATTGGACGACAACGCCTGTCCGAGCACGCCAGGATTGCTCGGCATGTGGACCCGCACGCGCCAGCGCTTCGGTGCCACGGTGTCGTCGCTGCGGTCCGGGGTCTCGTTCCTGCGTTCGCCCGAGCCGGATGCTGGCGGCGCGCGACGCGACGCCTTCGGACGCCGCAGTGCCGCCGTGCTGTCGGAGATTGCCGAAGACTTGATCCGCGACGCGTCGCTGGCGCGGCTATCACTCGGGCCTGCCGGCACCGCATGGACGGCGGAAACCGCGCGGCTGGACCGGCAACTTGCCGGATTGCCCGTCGCCGCCGAAGCGGAGGTGCTGGCCAATGCCGGCCGCCGGACGCTGCGCCGGATGGCGGGCATCGCCTGCGTCTATGCGGTGGAAATTCTGATCGTCGCGGTCCTGTTGACCGCCGCGGTACGGGTCGGGATCGACTTCGTTACCGGGTCGTACTCCCCTGGCAGCCTCTTTCTGACCGCTATGGAACTGATTTTCATTCTTTTGCTCATCGGCCACGTCGTTGCCTCCCTGTTTTTCCCGCCGTTGCGCAAGCGTTTGCGGCGCCTCGTTTCCCAACGCGGGAAAAGCGTGCTTCGAGCCACTGTGCAAAACCTTCTCTCCGGCCTCAACGACCATGTGGACGCCATCGATCGGCTTGCCCGCGAAGGCCGCGATCTGCTGGCGACGATTGACCGGACAGTAACGACACTTGTTACGGATGCGCGAGGCCGTGCCGGCGTTGACCGCCTGTTCGGACAATCCGCACCCGAACGAACCGGCCAGCCGATCGGCGCGGCAACGGAGGGCGGCCAGCCTGCGCGCCGGCGTCCGCGGTTCGACTGAACCGGAGAGGCCGACGCGCGCCGGGGGGCTGGTCGGGTCTCTTGCGCACGAAAGACGCGGCGCGTCGCGTGATGAATACACCTGTATTCGCAATCCGGCCTTTAGTCCCCGCGAAAGCGGCTGGCCCGCGAACGGGACAGCCGACTCTCTACTTCCGGACGATGATGATCTTGACTTTTACGCCAATCTTCACCAATATATCTGGCAGGAGATTGAGTTGCATCATTCCTCTTTCTCCGCAGGTAAGCCGGCCGGGACAATTCCCGGCCGGCTTTGCCATTCTGACGATGATGTCTGAAGAAAGGTTAACACTCGGCCGGTTGAAGTCGATTTTCAGCGTGCTCATCGTGTCGCGGAACCTTATACCGCCGGGCGTGGATACGTCATCGCCGCTTCCAGAACCGCGCTCGCCTGCAGGATCAGGTCCTCGCGGAAATGTGCCGCCACAAGCTGCACTGCCTGCGGCAGGCCGGCCCTGTCCAAACCCCACGGGCAGGAGGCGGCGGGCAATTTCGTTGCGTTAAACACCCAGGTGTAGGGCGTCCAATCGTACCACTCCGGATAAGCCTCAGCATCCGGCGTGTTGACGTTCTCGCCCGCCCGGAACGGCGCGATTGGCACGCACGGCGTCAGCAGCAGATCGTATGTGTCAAAAAACGAGATGAACACCCGCATCAGCCGGATGCGATCAATCTCCGCCGCCCGCGCTGTCGCGGCGGAGGTCATCATGCCGCGCCGCGCCGTCTCGATCAGCCCGGGATCGAGCAACGCCAGCCGCGCCCCCGGCAACCCCGCCACGGCCCCGCCAAACGCCGCCTCCACCACCGTCAGGTAGGATCGCCTGATGGTCCATGCCGGGGGATCAACCTCCTCGACCACTGCCCCGGCGTCCGCCAGCGCCCGGGCCGCGGCTTCCAGCGGACCGAGGCGCGCGGCGTCCGTATGGGCAAACCCGCAGGTGGCCGAGACCGCCACCCGCAGTCCCTTCACCCCGCGATGCACCGCCGCGGCGAAGTCCGGGACGGTCAGGGCGGAGGCGATCGGGTCGCTGCGATCCGTGTGGCACATGACGGACAGCGCCAGCGCTGCGTCGGCGACGCTGCGGGCCAGCGGACCCGTGGCGCTGATATCGGGCGCCTCGGTGATGCCGGGGACGCGCCCGGTGGTGGGCTTGATGCCGTAGATGCCGGTGAAGGCGGCCGGAATGCGGATCGAGCCGCCGCCATCGCTGCCGGTGGCGATCGGCGAGCAACCGGCCGCCACCGCGACGGCGGAACCGCCGGAGGAGCCGCCGGGCGTCAGCGACTTATCCCACGGGTTACGGGTCACGCCGGTGCGCGGGCTGTCGGTGACCGCCTTCCAGGCGAGGTCCGGCATCGTGGTGCGGGCATAGAACACGGCCCCCGCCTCGCGCAGCCGCGCCACATGCGGCGCGTCCTCCGCCGCCGGGAACAGGTCGAGCGCCAGGCTGCCGGACGCGCCCGGCTGTCCGGCCACCGCCTGGTTGTCCTTGATCGCGATCGGGATGCCGTCGAGCGGCGACAGCGGCGCCCCCGCGGCCCATCGTTGCTCGCTCTCCTTCGCCGCCGCCCGCGCCCGTTCCGCATCGAACAGGCAGAACGGATTCAGCACGGGCTGGATGGCCTCGGCGCGGGCGAGGGCCGCCGCGAGCACCTCCACCGGCGACAACGCCCGCTTGCGGTAGTACGCGGCGATTTCGGTGGCACTGAGGAAGTCGATCTCGGGCACGCGACCCTCCCGTCTGCTTGATGGCTGCGACAAAGAAACTCAGGGTAAATCCGAAGCCGCACCTGCCGCCAGCAATACGGACGTTATCACCGCCTGCGGCCATGCACGGCTGTGTGCTGCTGCTCGGTCAGGCCCGCCGTAAAGACAGGCTCCCAGCTTCGGATGTGCTGCGAGATCAGTTTTGCGATTGCATCGGTCTTGCCGGCGGACGCCAGGTCGATCAGTTGGTAATGTTCCTTGACCGATGCGGCCTGGCGCTGTCGCCCGGCCACCGAGTCCATGCCGTAGAGCCGCATCCCGTCGCGCAGATCCATGATCATCTTGGTCAGCATCGGGTTGTCGAGACGCAGGATCAGTTCCAGGTGGAAGGCGCGGTCGCCTTCAAGATAGCCGCGGCTGTCCGCCCGTTTCACGGCAGCCGCTATCTCGTCCGCCAGCCTGAGTAACGGCTCGGGATCGGTCAGCCGCTTTTCGGCAAGGCTTACCATGGCAAACCGCTCCAGCAGTTCGCGCAGGGCAAAGCCGTTCTTCAGGTCCTCCAGGGTGGTCGCCTCGACCCGAAAACCCCGGTTGCGCACCGGGGTGATCAGCCCGTGATGGCTCAACTCCAGCAACGCCTCGCGCACGGGGGTTGTTGAAATGCCGATCTCCTCGGCCAGGGCGGGGACGGAATACATCGTGCCGGGGGCGGCGTTGCCGGACACGATGTCGGCCCGCACGCGCTGCAGCACCTTGTCGCGCAGGCTGGTGACCGACTGCGCGTTCGGCGATGCGTCCAAGCGAGCCTCCTTTCAAGGGATCACGTTCTCGAGGGCGGTAGCATAAGCCGCTTGCGCCGCTGTGTCACGCGCGATAGTAACGCGCTACTGTAAGGCGTGACACTTTAATTCATATGGAGGTTGCGATGACCGGCGATGCCCTGAAACGCTGGATTTGCCTCGGATGCGGCTTCTCCTACGATGAAGCCCTCGGCCTGCCGGAGCACGGGCTTCCGCCCGGCACACGCTGGCGGGACATCGCCGACGACTGGGTCTGCCCGGATTGCGGGACGCCAAAAGCCCGCTTCGAAATGATCGAAATCCCCTATGCGGACGGCCAACCCCGCGCCGCGGCCTGATCCACCCCAGCGCAACAGGAGACCACCATGCCCAATTCATTCGTGCTGCGTGCCGATGAGCGCGGCTACAACAAGATCCTGTCCACCGGCGCCACGGCGACCTATGTCGGCGGCCATCCCGACGCTTTCATTACGCGCTTCTCAAGCTTCAACTTCGGCGACTATCAGGACGGACGAGCGGGGTTTGGCCGCGTCCGGGTATTCGGCGACGAGGCGTTCCACCACCCGGGATGCAACTACAACATGCATCCGCACCATAACTTCATCATCTGCGCCTTCGTGCTGGAGGGCAGGCTCACGCACATCAACACGCTCGGCGGCATGGAGGACCTGGTATCCGGCGATTACTATGCGTTCTCCGCGGGTTCCGGAGGACTGCATGAAGAACTCAATCGCTACGCGGAACCGATGCGCGCAATTTATGTATGGATGCTGCCGGACCAGCTTTACTTGCCGCCATCCTATGCGCGAGGCCACTTCGATGCCGCCGCCGGGATGAACCGGATCACCCCGCTGCTTGGCGATGCAGCCGGCGCCATCAAGCTATCGCAGGATGCCCGGGTCTCGCGGCTGGTGGCCGATGGGCCTGGCGGATTCCGCTACCGGCCGCGCTCGGCGGGGCATGGCGTCTATGCGTTCGTGATCGACGGCACGCTGCACTGTGACGGCGCCACGCTGAAGCGGCGCGACAGCTCGGGTGTTTGGGGCGCCGAGGAGATCGTCTACGAGACCGGACGCGGCGACACCGATATTTTGTTGGTCGAAACGATCATTTAATGCCGAGGCTCGCGGGTCGGCCCCGGGCGAAAGGAGCTCGAAAATGTCCTTCACCTTCCTGCACTCCACGCATCTGGAAGCACCAATCCAGGTTCCGGCGATTGGCCTGACGTTGTTCGTGCGCGTCCCGCCGGACACGACCGGCGGCGTTCTCACGTCCATTGAAACGATCAACCGACCGGGATTCGGACCGCCGCTGCACCGGCATCGCGAGACGGAAGTCTTCTACGTGCTGGAAGGGCGCTACCTGTTCGAAGTCAACGGCAGCCGGTTCATCGCCAATGAGGGTGATGTCGTCACCGCCCCCGGGGGTTCGGCCCACAGCTTCGTCAATATCACCGACAAGCCGGCCCGCCAGTTCATCCAGATCCTGCCGGGGCTGGATGCGACGGCTTTCTTCCCGGGCCTGGGGGAGGCCATGCACGACGGCAAGCCGGATCAGGCGGCGCTCAATCGCTTCGGCGCGCGCTGGCATGTCGAGTTTCTCGGGCCGCCGCTGAAAATTCCCGCTGAGCCTGCCTAACCGGACGGCAGCCGCAGCGGCAGCAGGAACAGCACCGCCACCGCGGCGCCGGCCCCGCACAGCAGGAACACATCCAGCGCCGGCAGCGCGGCCACCAGCGGCGCCGAAGCCGCCGGCGCCAGCGCCTGGCCCAGCAGCACCGGCACCGCCAGCCAGCCGAGCATCGACGCGTAGCCCTCCGCCCCGAACAGGGCCAGCGGCAGGGTGCCGCGGTTGATCGTCATGATGCCGTTGCTCATGCCGTACAGCAGCGCGAACCCGGCCGCCGCGGCAACGCCACCGTGCAGCAGCAGCAATACCCCGAGCGGGAACAGCAGCGCGGCGAGGCGGGCGCGCAGCAGCAGATTCATCCGCGCGCCGACGGACCACTCCAGGATGCGGCCGGCAACCTGCCCGGGGCCGATCAGCGCGGCGATGCCGACGGCCTCGGCGCGGCTCAGGCCGAGGCCGGTGAACAGCGGCAGCACATGCACGGCGATGGCCGAGGTGATGAACCAGCGCAGCGCGAAGAACCCGCCCAGCAGTATCGCCGCGCGCTTGTCTGCGGCGGAGCGTTGCAACACCGCAGCGCTGCCGTGGCGGCGTGCGCGGGGCGGGGCAGGCGGCACCAGCAGCCACACCATCGGCAGGTTCACGGCCAGCATCAGCCCGGCATAGACCAGCAGCAGGCCGCGCCAGCCCAGCCAGCCGCTCAGCGCCGCGCCGAGGGTCCAGAACACCGTGCTGGCGAAGCCGGCGACCAGGGTGATGCCGGTGATCGTCGGCCCGGCCTCCTGGCCAAGCCGGGCGCCGGCGGTGGCGAAGGCGGTGTCGTACAGGCCCATTGCCATGCCGGTGCCGATGATCGTCCAGCCGGCGAACCACAGCGCCAGGCCCGGCGCGGCGGCCAACACGGCCAGCCCCGTCGCGATGACCGGGATGCTGGCGAGCAGCGCGGTGCGTCCGTCATGCCGATCGATCCAGCGGCCGACGCGGGGGGCGCAGAAGCCGGCGACCAGCAGCGCCCAGGAGAACGCCGCCAGGATATTGACCTCCGGCTGGCCCAGCGCGGCGGCAGCCGACCCCGCGACGACCGCCGGCAGGTAAAAGGTCATCCCCCAGGACAGCGTCTGGTTGATGCCGAGGACAGCGCCGAGGCGAATGCGGGACATGACACAGCATCCGGCCGATGCCGCGGGAAAACAACCTGCTGACGTGCACCGCCGCGATGGGGATACTCGGGGCAACCGCCGGAGGCTTGTGATGAAGACTTTCGCCGCGATGACAGTGCCGGACCACCATGACGTCATCGCCCCCGACGGTTCGGAGGTGCGCATCCTGCTGGCCCTCAACGGCGGCAGCATGGCGCATTTCCGGCTGCCGGCGGGGCAGGTGTCGCGTGCCGTGCGGCACCGCAGCGTCGATGAGATCTGGTTCGTCCTGTCGGGCCGCGGCGAGATGTGGCGGTCCGCGGACGGCCGGGACGACATTGCCGCACTCGCCCCCGGCGCCTGCCTGACGATCGAGGCCGGGACGCGGTTTCAGTTCCGGAACAGCGGCGGCGAGCCCCTGGATGCGGTTGCCGTCACCATGCCGCCCTGGCCGGGAGACGATGAGGCCGAGTTTGTCGATGGACGATGGTCGATGTCCCCGGGGGCGCAACCGGCTCCGCAAGGCGTCGCTGGTGCGCCTGCGCGCACCATGACGGGAAAAAAGCCCCCGCCGTAGCGCTCATTGGGCGTGTTCCGGTTGCTCGGCGGCCGCCTGCGCGAAGTCCTGATCCACCGGGCCCGGCAGTTCGCGGCGCGGGCCGCCGCCCGGGTTGCGATGCGATGACACCGGGTACAGGATTGTGCAACCGCGCGCGAACCGCCGCGCCAAAAACACTGGAAACCGTCCCGCATCATGTCCCGTTTCGCCGGCCTGACTCCGCTTCTTGCCCCCCGCTCCATCGCCGTCCTCGGCGCCTCCTCCGACCCGACCCGCATCGGCGGGCGGCCGATCGCGTATATGAAGGCGCAGAAGTTTGCGGGCGGGCTTTATCCGGTCAATCCCAACCGGACGGAGATCCAGGGGCTGAAAGCCTACGCCTCGGTCGCGGACCTGCCGGAGACTCCGGATGTCGCGATCGTCGCCGTGCCGGCCGCGCTCGCGCCCCGCGCGGTGGCGGATCTGGCGAAGCGCGGCGTCAAGGCCGTGGTGATGTTCACCGCCGGTTTCGCCGAAATGGACGAGGCCGGTGCGGACGCCCAAACGACGATGGTCGCGGTGGCGCGGTCGTACGGCATGCGCATCCTCGGTCCGAACTCGCTGGGCGTGTTCGACGCCCGCCACGCCTATTACGCGACGTTCTCCGCGTCCTTCGACAGCGGCTGGCCGGTGCGGGGGCGTATCGGCATCGCCAGCCAGTCCGGCGCGTACGGCACGCATCTCTATACGCTCGCCCGCAACCGCGGCATCGGCGCGTCGCTCTGCGTCATGACCGGCAATGAGGGCGACGTTACTGTCGGCGAATGTATCGGCTGGCTGGCGGAAAACCCCGAGGTCGATGTGATCGCCGTCTATGCCGAGGGCATCCGCGAGGCGCCCGGCCTGATCGCCGCCTTCGCAGCCGCCCGCGCCGCGAAAAAACCCATCGTCATGCAGAAGGTCGGCCGCAGCGAACTCGGCGGCAAGGCGGCGAAGTCGCACACCGCGTCGATCGCCGGCGACGATGCGGTGACCGCGGCGGTGATGGCGGAATTCGGCGTGTTCCGGGCGCGCAACAGCGAGGAGATGCTGGACATCGCCCACACCGCGACGCGGAAGATCTATCCGGTGCGCAACACGCTCGGCGTGATCACCGTCTCCGGCGGGGCGGGGGTGCTGATCAGCGATGCCGCCGACAGCCTGGGCCTGGCGATGCCGGAGATGCCGGCGGCGGCGCAGGCCAGGCTGCGGGCGCTGGTGCCGTTCTGCGGCCCGCGCAACCCGGTGGATGCGACCGCGCAGGTGTCGAATGAGGTCGTCCTGGTGAAGACCTTCATGGAGTCGATGGTGGTCGATGGCGGCTACGCCTCGGTGCTGGGGTTCTTCAGCATGACCGCGTCGTCGCGCCGCTGGCCGGCGATCCGCGAGCAACTCAACCTGGTGCGCGCCGCCAACCCTGATCGTCTTTACGTGCTGTCGGTGATCGTGCAGCAGGACCGTCGCAACGAGCTGGAGGCGGATGGCTGGGTGGTGCATGAGGACCCGACCCGCGCGGTGGTGGCGATCGATGCGATGGGCCGTTTCGGTGCGGCCTTCGCGGCGGGGGCGCTGTTGCCGGCGCCCGAGATCGCGCCCGTCACGCTGCCCGCCGCCACGCCGTCCGAGGCCGAGGCAAAGCGGCTGCTGGCGGGGGCCGGGATCGCATCGGCTCCGGAGGCTGGCTGCGCAACGCTTGAGCAAGCCGTTGCCGCGGCGAACGGGTTCGGTTACCCGGTGGTGCTGAAGATCCTGTCGCCGGACATCCTGCACAAATCCGAAATCGGCGGCGTATTGCTGGATGTCGGGGACGCGGAGGCCGTGCGCTCCGGCTTCGCCGTTCTGCTGGAGCGCGCCAGGACCGCGGCGCCCGCGGCACGGATCGAGGGTGTTCTGGTAGCAAAACAACTCAACGGCGGGGTGGAGTGCATCCTGGGCATCCACCGCGATCCGGTGTTCGGGCCGATGGCGATGTTCGGGCTGGGCGGCATTTTCGTCGAAGTGCTGAAGGACGTGGTGTTCCGGCGCTGCCCGTTCGGTCCGGATGTGGCGGAGGCGATGATCCGCTCGATCAAGGGCGCGCCGCTGCTGACCGGCGCGCGCGGGCGGCCGAAAGCGGATGTTACGGCGCTGGCGGAGATGCTGTCCCGGCTGTCGGCGTTTGCCGTGGCCGCGGCCGATCGGCTTGGGTCGATCGACCTGAACCCGGTGTTCGCGATGCCGGAAGGGCAGGGGGCGTTTGCCGCCGATGCGGTGATCGAGGTGGCGGAGGAAGGCTAGCGAGGCCGTGGCCGCCGGAATCGTTTCTCGGGCGCATGGCTTGGCCACCTGCTCGCCGCGGGCATCGAGCATTGGGCAGCGACAACGTCCCGGCGAGGCTGGGTCACGAGGCGGACGGGTTCGCCACACGATGGGAGTCGACGCGAATTCTATGATACACGCATGAGTTTCGTTCATTGTCGCGCAGATGGGAGACCTGACATTCAGCCGATAATACAGCAGGCCCGCTCCGGCGCGCCCATCTCGCCAAATAGCCCGGCGCGTTTGAGCAAGGAACGGTATCCGAAACTACGCGATCGGGGTCGCGCGGCGCCGCGGCGCGCCAAGGAAAGGCGCTTCGCTCAACATTTTTCCTATTTCAGCCGCCGGCGCTGACATCCGCACCGCATCCTGCCAAAAAACCCGCTGGGTCTGGACAGTGGGCAATGAATGGTGATCCTAAAGCCGCCGTCCGCTTCGGGAACGGCTGGCGGCGCGGCCGACACTGCTGATTTACAATCGAGGCTCGAAAACCAAATGCTCTTCGCCCACTCCCGGCGGCGTTCCGTCCGCCGCCTTCCCGGCTTTCTTGCCACCGCCGTGTTTTCCGCCGGCCTTGCCGTATCGGCGCGCGCCGAGACACCGTCCTTGCTCGACGCCATCGCGAAAACCGGCACGCTCCGCGTCGGCCTGACCGAAGACTATCGCCCGTTTTCGATCGCCGATGCCGCCGGCTCCGTCGAGGGCATCGATGTCGACATGGCCACCAGCCTCGCCCGGTCGCTTGGCGTCAGGCTGGAGATCGTCAAGACCAGTTGGCCGACGCTGAAATCAGATCTTGAGGCTGATAAGTTCGACATTGCCATGGGCGGGATCACCATCACCCTCGACCGCCAGAAGGTCGGGCTGTTCTCCGCCCCCGTGTTCTCCAGCGGCAAGACGCCGATCACGCGTTGCGGAAACGAGACGAAATACCAGACCCTGGCGCAGATCGACCAGCCGGGCGTGCGCGTCATCGTCAATCCGGGCGGCACCAACGAGCGTTTCGACCAGGCGCATCTGCGGCAGGCGACACTGGTTCCCTGGAAGGACAATGCGACCATCTTCGACGCACTTGCCGGCGGGTCGGCCGATATGATGATCACGGACGCCGTCGAGACCAGGCTGCAGGCGAAGCTGCATCCCGGCGTGCTCTGCCCGGTGCATCCGGACGCCCCGTTCGATCATTCGCAGTTAGGCTACTGGATGCCGCGGGACGCGATCTTCGCGGCGTATGTCGATCAGTGGCTGAACCTGCTCAATCTCAGCGGCGAGCGTCAGACGATCCTCGCCCGATGGCTGCCCTGAGCACTATGAGACGTTCTTCCACCGGCCGGCGGAGGTACGGCAGCAGTTGAAGGTGTAGTCTTGCGGCGCCGCCTGTTGAGGGAGGAAGTCGACTCCCATACCAGGCGCCAGTCCTTGTCCGTCGGTGCCGCCGTATCGGGGTCCGATGCAAGCGGGTTCGTTTGGGCTATGCAAGGGGCTGATACCAGCAATAGCAATCCGACCGCCGGCACTGATTGCAACCATCGGTGTCGCTATGTCATCTGGTCACCGCAATGAAGATCGACGTGCGGCCATAATGATCTTTCAGGCGCTTCCGCGCCGCATGAGAGAACGGTTGTACGCCCTTGAATTAGAAGGTGTACGACCTGCCATGCCCGACTCTCCGCCGACGCTCCCTGTCCGCCCCGCGCCGCCGCGGAGGCAGCCGGCATGATCGACCTCACCCGGCGGGCGGCGCTCTTGCAAACCGCGGCCTTTGGCGCGGCGCTGGCGGGACGCCCCGACGGCGCAGCCGCCGCGGACGTGCCGCCGAAGCTGCCGGAGCCTTACGTGGCCCGGGGGGTTGGCGGCGGCGGGGCGTTCGTCGGGTTCAGCATGAGCCCCTACCAGCGCCTGTGGTTCGTCGGCACCGACATGGGCACGTTGTTCCGTAGCACGGACGAAGGCGCCAGTTGGCAGGCGGTGCCGAACACCAGCGCGGTGTTTCTACAGACGCTGAACAACCAGGATTATCCCGATCTGCCGGGTATCGGCTACAGCGCCAGCCCGAACGTCGTCTTTCACGCCCCGGCGACCGGCATGCCGCTGCGTTCGCTGGATGGCGGGATCACCTGGTCGCCGATGCCGTTGGGCGACAAAAACCTGCGCGTGCGGTTCTGGTATCCGGATTCACATCGCCCCGGCCGGGTCTTCGCCGGCCTCGACGACGGCCTGGCCGTGACCGAGGATGACGGCATGAGCTGGACCCGGCTCGGGATCAACATGGGGCGCGCCCGCGGCCTGTTTCTCGATCCCGCCGATGCCGCCCTGTATGTCGCGTTCGGCTACGGCATCCATGTCTCCCGTGATCGTGGCGCCAGCTTCACGCTCATCATTCCCGCCAATTTCCTGCATCGCTTTGCCGGCGGACGCAACGGGACGTCCGTGGTCTTCGCCTATGTGACCAACCCGCGCGAAGCCGGCGGCGCGGTCTTCATCGGCGGCCCGGCCGGCATGGCGTCGGCGCTCACCGGCGGCATCCCGCTCGCCGCGGCCGAACACGTGCAGATGGCCGAGAACGACGACGTCGTCTATGCCGCCGGCGCCCGCGGCGCGCCGGACCAGGCCGGCACCCGCGTATGGCGTTCGCGCGGCGGCAGCGCGTTCGAGTTGATTTTCAGCCAGGCCGACAAAGGCTTCGGCGTCTCCCCCTGGCCGACGCTCCAGCCAAGCGCCGTCGGCCTCGACATCGGCTATTGGGACGGCGGTTACCACAGCTTTGCAGTAAACCAGCGAAACGCCGCGCTGGTGGGCGGCGGCGGCAATTTCTTTCTGCATCTCACGAAGGACGCCGGGGCGACCTGGCTGTCGCCGTTCACCGCGCCGGTGGAAAAGGTCCCGGGACCGGGCCAGGCCTGGCGCAGCACCGGCCTCGAGGACTGTTCGATCAGCAAGGTGGCGTTCAGCGCCTCGGTGCCGCTGTTCGGCGTGGCCTGCGGCTGCGACAATTCCATCCTGATTACCGAAGACGGTGGCGTGTCCTGGCGCATCGCCACCGACAAGGGAACCTGGCGGCGGAACCGTGCCCCGCACCAGTCCTGTTACGACGTGGTCTTCGACCCGTCCGATGCGAATGCATTCATCGCCGCCATGAGCGACAAGCACGATTTCCAGCACTGGGGCAATTTCGGCCGCATCCGGCCCGGTAACAGCCTGCGCGGCGGCGTCTACCTCTCGCCCGACCGCGGGCGCAGTTTCCAGCGGCTGGGCCCGGATACGCCGGAGGCGAAGATGCCGTTCGTCAGCCTCGCACGCGACGACAAGGCCGGACGTCTTTACGCCGGATCGCAAGGCGCGGGCGTGGCGGCGATGGCGCCATCCGGGGCCGACTGGCGGTGGATGAATGAAGGCTTCCTCGATCCGGCGCCGATCGTGGCGCAACTGGAGGTGGACCATGGCAGTGGCGACGTCTATGCGCTGCTCGGCAGCGATCCGTCCGAGACGCCGGAGATGTGGCAGAAAACCGGGCTTTACCGCCTGCCGCACGGCGGCGAGCGGTGGCTGCCGCTGCGGGGCAGGGCGGCCATCCCGCCGCGCGGGGCCGATGCGGCGCGGCTGATGGCCTATCCGACATCGTTTGCGCTGATCCGCAATGCCGCCGGTGCGGTCACCGGCTATTTCGTCACCGACGCCGAGCATTGCGGCAACTACCTCGCCACCGGGCTATGGCGTTCGGACGATGCCGGGGCGAACTGGCGTCTGGTGCAGCAATACACCTTCTGCCAGACCGTCATCATCGATCCGCGTGATCGCCGCCGCGTCTATCTCTCCGGCGACTGGCAGCCTGGCTGGGGGGAGGGCGGCGCGATGGTCTCGGTCGATGGCGGGGCCACCTTCCAGGTCAACAAGGCGTTCCCGATCCAGTATTCGATCTGGTCCGTCACGCCGGACCCGAACGATGTCGGCCGGATCTTCTATAGCTGCTTCGGCGGGGGTATTCGTCACGGGCTGAAGCCTGGTGCAGTGTAAGTGTAATACAGTTCGCCGTGGCGCATCGCAGTTGAACAGCGGATCGCGTTGGTGGAAGGATCGATCGGCTGGCGTTGCACGAAACCAAAGGGAACCAGTGCATTGAATGTTTCGGATCTTGTCGCGCGCGGTGTGGCCCTGATCGGTGGCTCGGCCCTGGTGTTCCGGCGGCTGACCGGCCCCGCGCAACAACCGGCCTGGGGCGCGGCGCCGACGATCCCGGCGGCGAAGTCGCAGGGCTATGTCCCGACGCTCAAGATGCCGACGGCCAAAGGGTGGACCAGCGGGCAAACCCCGGTCGCGGCACCCGGGCTCAAGGTCAATGCGTTTGCCACAGGCCTGGATCATCCGCGCTGGATTTATGTGCTGCCCAATGGCGACGTGCTCGTCGCCGAGGCGGCGATCGAAAACCGCCCGCCGAGGTCGGTGTTCGACTACGCCATGGTCAGCACCATGAAGCGCGCCGCCGCCATGGGGGTCAGCGCGAACCGCATCACCCTGCTGCGCGACGCGGATCGCGACGGCGTGGCCGAAACCCGCGAGCTGTTCCTGGAGCGGCAGAACCAGCCCTTCGGCATGGCTCTGCTGGGCGGCACGTTCTATGTCGGCAACACCGACGGCATCGTCGCCTTCCCCTATACAGCCGGCGCCACCCGCATCACCGCCCCGGGGCGGAAACTGCTGACTTTCAAGCCCGACGGGCATTGGACGCGCAGCCTGCTGCCGAGCCGGGACGGGACAAAACTCTACGCCGGTGTCGGCTCGCTGACCAATATCGCCGGCGAAGGCATGGCGGTGGAGGCGGGCCGCGCCGCCATCCACGAACTCGACCTTGCCAGTGGCCAAAGCCGCATCTTCGCGCACGGACTGCGCAACCCGGTCGGACTGGCCTTCGAGCCCTCCACCGGCGTGCTCTGGACCGTGGTCAACGAACGCGACGGCCTGGGCGACGAGACGCCGCCCGACTACCTGACCTCGGTGCGCGACGGGGGGTTCTACGGCTGGCCCTATTGCTACTGGGGTCGCACCGTGGACGACCGGGTGCCGCAGGACCCGGCCGCGGTGGCAACGGCCATCACACCGGACTATGCGCTGGGCGGCCACACCGCGTCGCTGGGCCTGTGCTGGCTGCCTGCCGGCACGCTCCCGGGCTTGCCGGACGGCATGGCGATCGGGCAGCACGGGTCGTGGAACCGCAGCACGCTGAGCGGGTACAAGGTGGTTTTCGTGCCGTTTGCCGGCGGACGCCCGGCCGGTCCGCCGCGCGATATACTGACCGGATTTCTCGCACCCGATGAGCGGGAGTCATACGGACGCCCGGTCGGCGTGACGATCGGCCCCGACGGCTCGGTGCTGGTGGCCGACGATGTCGGCGACGTGATCTGGCGCGTGACAGGGCAGGGCTGAAACAAGACCAGCAGACCGCCCGGCACGGGTAGTGCGAGGCAGTTTGCAGTAACGGCAAATACACTCACCGCCGGCAAGAAATGCCGGAACTGCCGAAACGCGATCGTCCGCTTCCTGACGGAACGGCAACCGGCCCTCGGATACGCCCCAGCCGGCGCTTCGGTTGTCAATACAAATCGATCGGCATGCGTAAAAGCGTTCGCCAGCGCGGCGAGTTTACCATGGCTGGACCAGGTGCGTCGCCGCCGGTTGAGTTACCTGCCTGCGGCACAGCCGCGACTTGCCGTTTCCTGTGCCTTGCGCCGCTTTACGGGAAGGTGCGCCGGGAAACCCGGTATCTATCCTCCGGTCTTCGCAATGTTATTTGCCCGTCTTAGGATCGGCCGATTAACCATGGGTCTCGAGAACGGCAGCATCTTGCCAGGGACATCCCGCTTTGATCATCGACGCAAACAATGTGCCTCGCGGCACGACATTGGACACCGACATTTGCATCATCGGCGCCGGCCCGGCGGGCATCAGCCTGGCCCGGGAATTCGGCAACCAGCCGTTCCGCGTCATCCTGCTGGAATCCGGCCGCCTCAAGCGCAACCGCGCCGGCCAGGCGCTCTACAAGGGCGAGAATATCGGCCTGCACTATGAAGACCTGGATCAGGCCCGGTCGCGCTATTTCGGCGGTAGTTCGAACTGCTGGGGCGGGTTTTGCCGCCCGCTCGACCCGCACGACTTCGAAGCACGGGACTGGGTGCCGAACAGCGGCTGGCCGATACAGCGGCCCGAGCTGATGCCGTACTACAAGCGCGCGCATGATCTGCTCCAGCTCGGTCCCTTTGAATACGACCCGGATAGTTGGGAAAGCTGGATTGGCCGGACCGACGCCCGGCTGCTGCCGCTGCCCGGTGACCGCGCGATGAATATCATTTCCCAGCTAAGCCCGCCCACCCGTTTCGGGCGGCAGTACCGGGATGAGATACTCCGGTTGAACAACGTGGTGACCTATCTCGGCGCCAACGTGACCGAAATCGAAACCCCCGGCAACGGCGCCCGGGTCTCCTCGGTCCGGGTCCGCACCCTGGCCGGCGGCACGTTCCATGTCACCGCCCGCACCTATGTCCTGGCCACCGGCGGCATCGAGACGCCGCGCCTGCTGCTGGCCTCCAACCGCTATCAGCCGCGCGGCATCGGCAACCAGCACGATCTGGTCGGGCGCTACTTCATGGACCACCCGCGCCTGCGCAGCGGCACGATCCAGTTCCGCGATCCGGCGGCCAACAGCTCGATCTACGACCTTCACTTCACACTCCCCGGCGGTGTCACCGCCCGGGGCGTCAAGATTGCAGCCTATTTCGGCCTGACGCCGGAGACGCAGCGCCGGGAACGCATTGGCAACACCCGCTGCTATGCGGTGTCACGCTATGTCGGCGACGATCCCGCCGCCTACACCGCGGTCAGCCATATCCGCCAGGCCGTCCATGGCGCCGGCTCCCTGCTGGACCGGTCGCGTGCGGATATCTTCAACATGGTCAAACAGTTACCGCGCGTGGCGGTGCTGGCGGCCGGACTGAAGCTCAGGCTGCCGTTCCTGGCCCGCGGCTTCGCGCTGGAAACGGTGGTGGAGCCGACGCCGCTGCCGGACAGCCGCGTCACCCTCGGCCATGGACGCGACGGCCTCGGCATGCCCCGGGTGAAAGTCGAATGGCGGCTCGGCGAACTCGAAAAGCGCACCATCCGGCGCACGCAGGAGATCCTGGGCGAGGAGATTGCCGGCGCCAACGGCGGCGTCGTCACCGTGGACGCCCCCGGCCAGGACGAGGAATGGCCGGACACGCTGCGCGGCTGTTGGCACCATATGGGCACCGCGCGCATGGCCGATGATCCGCGCTCCGGCGTGGTTGACGCGCAATGCCGGGTGCATGGGATGGACAACCTGTTCATCGCCGGCAGCTCGGTATTCCCGACCTGCGGCTCCGACATGCCGACGATCACCATCGTGGCACTCGCCCTTCGTCTCGCGGACCACATCAAGGGGCTCTATGCCCATCAGCAGCCGGCGGACATCGGACGGGTGGAGCAGCCGGAGGCCGTCCCGGTAGCCTGATCGGCTGCCGGTACGACTGACTGACCCTCCGTGTCCGCCATGACCGCGCCCGCCAACCCCGGGATGTTTGCCGACGCGCACGCCGCCCAACCGCCTCAGAACACAGCCGCGGCCGCCAGGTAACATCCCGCCGCGACGAGCGCCGAAGCCGGCAGTGTGATCGCCCAGGCAATGACAATGCTGCGCGCAATCCCCCAGCGCACCGCCGACGCACGCCGCGCCGCGCCAACGCCGACGATCGACCCGGTGATGGTGTGGGTCGTCGACACCGGAATGCCGAGCCAGGTCGCGCCGAACAGCGCCAGTGCACCGCCGCTTTCGGCGCAAAACCCCTGCATCGGGGTCAGGTGGGTAATCCGCACGCCGACGGTGCGGACGATGCGCCAGCCGCCGAACAGCGTCCCCAGCGCCATCGCACCCTGGCAGCTCAGCACCACCCAGAGCGGCACGTCGAACCCGCCGGACAGGCGGCCCTGCGAATACAGCAGCACCGTGATGATCCCCATCGTCTTTTGCGCGTCGTTGCCGCCATGCGCCAAGCTGAGCATGGAGGACGACACGAACTGCAGCACCCGGAATCGCCGATCGATCACGAACGGCGTGGACCGCACCGCCAGCCAGGAGACCGCGAGGACCAGGGTCATCGCCAGCAGCAGCCCCATCAGCGGCGACAGGACGATCGCTGAAGCGATTGTTGCAAGGCCGTCCCAGACCACCGCGGACAGCCCGGCCTTGGCGATGCCGGCACCCACCAGCCCGCCGACAAGCGCATGGCTGCTGCTGGACGGAATGCCGAGCCACCAGGTCAGCACGTTCCAGACGATCGCGCCTGATAACGCGCCGAACACCACCAGCGGATCGACCAGCGCCGGGTGCACGACCCCGCTGCTGATCGTCGCGGCGACATGCAGCCCGAATACCGTGAACGCGATGAAGTTGAAGAAGGCCGCCCACAGCACGGCGGTAAACGGCCGCAACACCCGCGTGGCGACCACCGTCGCGATCGAATTGGCGCTGTCATGCAGGCCGTTCAGGAAGTCGAACAGCAATGCCACGCCGATAAGGCCGGCGAGCGCGGGCGTGCCGATAAGAAAACTGTCCACGGCGGCGGTCAGACCTGCTCGACGACGATGCCGTCGATAACGTCCACCACATCCTCGCACCGGTCCACCACCGCCTCGACAAGGTCGTAGACCTTCTCGACGGTCAGCTTGTAGCCGGCCGAACCCTCGCTGGCGAACAGCTTGCGCAGGCCGCGGTCGAGCAACTCGTCGCCTTCTTCCTCGATATGGCGGACGGCAACGGACATCGCACTCAGGCGCTCCGCGTTGCGGTCGATCGAGGCGAGCAGGGGCATGCCGTCGCGCAGGGCGGTGGCCTGGCGGACGATGCAGTCGGCCATGCCATGCATCTCCGGCGTAAACCCGACGCCATAGCGCAGCATGCGGCGGCCGGTGTCCTTCATCAGGTCGATCGTGTCGTCCAGCGCGGTGATCAGGTCGAGGATTTGCGAGCGGTCGAACGGAGTGACGAAAGTCCGATGGATCGCCAGCACCGTCTCGCGCGTCACCTTGTCGGCGGCGTGTTCCAGGCGGTTGATCTCCGCGGCGTGCTGCTCGGCTTTGCCGTCGCCGGACATCAGCGCGCGGAACTCCTCGGCGGCCGGGACGATCAGCTTGGAATGCTCGCAGAAGCGTTCGATGAACCGCTCGTCCCGCGGCAGCATGGACCGGAAGGCCCGGATCAGGATGTTCCCCGGTTTCATGATTGGCCCCGCCGCGCCAGGTCCGGCGCGGTCCGCAAGATCGCGGCCAATTCCGGTTCCTCGACCAGTTCAGCCGCCTGTTCCGGGCTGAGCCAGCGGGTGCGGCGCTGATCCTGCTCCGGCCAGGAGTCGAGTTGCCGTTCGACGTGCAGCAGGAACACCTTGACCCTGATCCTGATCTCGCCGCACGCCAACCGCTTGGCGTAGTGATAGCGCCCGACCGGGCCGGGCGGCCGGATGCTGCCTTCGATGCCGGCTTCCTCGTAAGCCTCGCGCGCAGCGGCGGCGCGAGGCGTCAATTTCCGTCCGGGCCACCCCTTGGGGATGATCCATCTTCCGGTATCGCGTGACGTGAGCAGCAGAACCTCCAAACCTCCGCCCTCCTTAACGCGGATCGGCAGGGCGGCATACTGCTGCTTCCAGGGCGCTTGCCTGGTCTTCTTGGCCGGCTTTAACTTCGACATCCTGGCGGGTGCGCCTCGCTTGCAAATGGCGTCGGATTCGGTGGTGGCGGGGCGTCTGGCATCCGAATTCTGGCTCCTGCCGCAGCATGTAGCGCATCGCCGTTGAATCGCGACACAAACTGTTCCGAGATCGACGCCGGCAGCCTGTAAACCCCGTCTTGATTGTATCAGCCGGCGCGCTTCGCCCGCAGCCCCGCCAGCCGCAAGACGATCCCGCCGCCGCCCGTCCGGCTCGGCACCCGCTCCAGGTCCATCGTCCAGTCCTTTGCCGCCGCCGCCAGTTCCTCCTCCGCTTTCGCGCCTTTCAGCAGCAGGCAGATACCGTCACCGGTCAGCAGCCGGGCAGCCAGCGGCAGCAGCCGGGGCAGCGGCGCCAGGGCGCGCGCCGTCACCAGCGGCGCGGGCGGCACCGCGGCGTCCTCGATGCGGCAGCAATGCACCGTGGCCGGCGCGCCGGTTTCCAGCACGGCGGTGCGCAGGAACGACGCCTTGCGGCGGTCCGACTCGATCAGGTCGAACGGCACGCCGGTGGCAATCGCCAGCACCAGGCCGGGGAACCCGCCGCCGGTGCCGAGATCGATCCCGCGCGCCACGCCGGGCGGCAACAGCGGCACAAGCTGCAGCGAGTCCTCGATATGCCGCTCCCAAATCACGTCCGCGTCACGCGGCGCGATCAGGTTCAGCGAGGCGTTCCAGCGCAGCAGCAGGTCCGCAAACGCCTGCAGCCGTGCGTCCCGGGTCACCGGCTCTGCACTTCCACCGTGACGTGGGACAGTGACGGAAAATGCCGCAGGCGCCGGTGATAATCCTCCGGCCGGCGGTCCTTGCCGGTGACCACCGACAGCACGGCGCCGAGATGTCCCGGGCCGAGGCGCCAGACATGCAGGTCGGTCAGGCGGTCGCCGTCCGCCTCGATCTCCCGCCGCAGCCGGCTGGTCAGGCGCGGATCGGGGTTCATGTCGAGCAGGATGCGGCCGGTGTCGCGCACCAGCCCCCGGGCCCAGCTTGCGATCACGCAGGCGCCGATGATGCCGGCCAGCGGGTCCATCCACAGCCAGCCGAACGCGCGCGCCAGCAGCAGCCCGGCGATCACCAGGACGGACACCGCCGCATCCGCCATCACGTGGATGACGGCGGCGCGCATGTTGTTGTCTTGGTGGGCGGCGTGGCTGTGGTCATGCTCCTCGAACACGGCGGACGCGGCTGCCGCGCCGTGCCGGAGGTGAACGGTGAAGGCATGCGGCTCGGGGATTTCGTCGATGCTTTCCAGCCAGCCGCCGATGGAGCGGAAGGCGAAGGTCTGGCGGGCGCCGCCGGGCCGAACGGTTTCGGCGGTCAGTGCGGCGGCGGCGATATCCGCATGCACGCGGAAGCGGGGGGGCACGCCGTCTTCGTGGATCTCCAGCGTGACGGGGACGCCGCCGAGCTCGACGGTCTGTTCTTCTCCGTCGTCATGCCCATGGTGGTGATGATGGTGATGGCCGCCGCTGAGCAGCCAGGCGCTGGCCACGTTCACCCCCAGCCCCAGCGCCGCAATCGGGATCGCCTCGGCAAACGCGATCGGCACTGGCGCCAGCAGGCGGGTGACCGCCTCCCACCCGATCAGCAGCGCGATCATCGCCAGCACGATGGCGCTGGTGAAGCCGGCGAGGTCGCCCAGCTTGCCGGTGCCGAAGGTAAAGCGGGCATCGGTCGCGTGCCGGCGGGCGTAGCTGTAGGCCAGCGCGGCGAGCAACAGGGCGCCCGCATGGGTGCTCATGTGCAGCCCGTCGGCGACCAGCGCGATGGAGCCGAACAGCAGGCCGCCGACGATCTCGATCGCCATCATGGCACCGCACAGCCAGATCACCCACCAGGTGCGCTTCTCGGCATGTTCGTGGCCTTCGCCCAGGAAGACGTGGCTATGGGTTTCCATGTGCTTCCCTATTTCAGATAGGTGCGGACGACTTCGAGCAACTGCTCGACGGCATCGGTGTTCAGCGAGCCCGGATGGGCATCGGTGTCGACGAGGTGCGTGCGGACATGGTCCTCGACGACCTCGGCCATCAGCCCGGCCATGGCGCCGCGCGCACCGGCGATCAGGTGCATGACCTGGTCGCAGCCGGATTCGCTGTCGAGGGCGCGCTCGATGGCTTCGATCTGGCCGCGGATGCGGCGGACGCGGGCCAGCAGCTTCTGCTTTTCCCGGATGGTGTGGGTCATGGGGATAGGGGGGTACCCTATTTCATTCCCTCCCGGCAAGTGGCGTTCCAACGTCGGCGAGAGGGTGCTGGTCCGATTTTCGGGTCGTCAAAACTGAAAATAAATGAACGGCACGGTAATATCCGTGCGCGAGAACAGCTCCAGCACCAGAAACGCCAGCGCCAGTGCGGACGACACCTTTACTACGCCGAAGGTCCCGCCGGTATCGCTCAGCCAGTGCTGCAACCGGCGGCCGCGGTCCGCCAGCAGCCAAAGCCCCGTCGCCGCCAGCAGCGCCCAGAATTCCGCCGGTGTGGAGGCGGTGACGGTCCAACCGCCGCCGAACAATTCACCCAGCACCCGCCACGTGGTGGCGAAATCCGGCGCCCGGAACATCACCCAGCCCAAGCTGACCAGGGTGAATGTCACGCAGACCGAAGCCGCCTGACCGAACCACCCCGCTTCGGCATCCCCGCGCCACTGCCGCCACAGCCGGTGCAGCGCCAGCAGGACGCCGTGGTAAAGCCCCCACACCGCGAAATTCCAGCTTGCGCCGTGCCAGATCCCGCCAAGCCCCATGGTGATCAGCAGATTCACATAGGTTCGCAGCGCGCCGTGACGGTTGCCGCCGAGGGGAATATACAGATAGTCGCGCAGCCATGTTGAAAGTGAAATATGCCAGCGGCGCCAGAATTCGGCGATGTCCCGCGCCAGGTAGGGGCGTTCGAAATTCGGCGGGAATTCATAACCCAGCAAGCGGGCACAGCCGCGCGCGATATCAGTATAACCGGCGAAATCGAAGTATATCTGCATGGAAAACGCCAGCGTGCCGATCCACGCGGCGGCTGCGCCGCTGTGGCCGATGGAGCCGTCGAAATAGGCGTTGGCGACGACGGCGAAATTGTCGGCGAACACGGTCTTCTTGATCAGGCCTTTGACGATCTGAACCATGCCCCAGGCGAACGCCTCGGCGGACGGCCCGCGCTTCCGTTCCAATTGCGGAAAGAAATGCGCCGGCCGGATGATCGGTCCTGCAACGAGATGCGGAAAGAACGAAATGAACAGCGCGAAGCCCATAGGATCGCTGCGCGCCCGCACCGCCCCGCGGAAGACATCGACATTGTAGGAAATCGCCTCGAACGTGTAGAACGAGATGGCGACAGGCAGGACGATGCTCAACGCCCAGGCATCGGCATGCAGGTGCAGCAGGTTGGTCACCGTGCCCAGAACAAAACCATAATACTTGAAAAAGCCGAGCACGCCGAGATTGGCGCCGACGGCGACCGCCAGCATGGCACGCTGCCGCCATCCCCGCCAGTTGCCGATAGCCAGTCCGGTGCCGAAGTTGAAGACGACGCAGGCGCCCAGCAGCAGCATCAGCGACGGATTCCACAGCCCGTAGAACCCGAAACTCGCCACCACCAGGACGGCGTGCTTCCACCTCACTGGCAGGCAATACACCGCCGCCATGACAGCGGCAAAAAATATCCAGAACTGGAACGAATTGAACAGCATGGCAGTGTCCGGTGCAGCCGGGCTTAGCCGGCCTGTTGTATCGCCTTCGCCATCCCGGCCGAGAACAGCTCCCGGCCGGCCCGATTCATATGCAGCGCGTCGAAGAAGAACTCCGGCCGCTCCAGATCGTCGAAGGTTGCCGCCGGCAGCAACACGATCCGCCCCTGCTGCGCGAGTTCCGCCACCACCCCCGTCGGCTGCTCGTCGGCATCCGCCATCGCATGCAGCGGGCCGCGCGGAATCCGGAACACATACAGTTTCACCCCCGCCTGCCGGCACATATCGGCGATCCCCTCAAGCCACTCCCGGCGGTAGGCAGCCGACAACCGGTCGTCGGGGGGCCGGCCGCCGAACTGGCGAAGGGACTGCACGTAAGGGGCGAACGACGCGTCCGCGGGCACCGGCCGCCCGCTCAGTTGACCGGTCGCGGGATCCAATGTCAGGCCTGCCAGCGAGGTATCGCGGCCCGGATAGGCGGCGACCCATTCGGGACCATGCGCCCGCCAGGCCAGCACCTCCTGGATGCGCTGCCGTGGGGCACGCAGGAAATCCAGCACATCGTTTTTGTAGAACAGGCCCCGGAACGCCACCGCCTCGACCGCCCGGGTGCGTGCCGGGCCGGAGATGAAGGAGTCCGGAAATGCGACAATGTCCCTCGGCCGCAGCAACGGATGCACAAACACGATATCCCCCAGCCGATCGGCTGCCGGTTCGGGATCGTTGTCGTGGTAGGAGGACAGCATGATGGCGACGCCGCCCAACCGCCGGCCATCGGCAAACACCCGGCGCAGCATGTAATACCACACCCGCGGCATCGATCCCGCCACCGCTCCGTTGCTGAAGCTGGTGGCGGACCCGAGCCGGCGGGCTTCGCGGGTGGCCAGCTCCGCCGAAAATCCTTCGCCAATCCGCGAATCGCCCATCACCAGGAGCGTCGAACCATCCTGCGGGCTGAGCGCAATCCGCTGCAGCGCCTGCGCCATGGTGCCCAGCCCGGATGTCGGAGCGACCCAGCGGAAATAAAGCCCGCTACTGAACACCGCGCGGTCGATGGCAACGAAAAGCGCAATCCCGGCCAGGATCGCAACACCCACATGCAGCAGTCGGGAGGAAGCGTTCCGCTCCGCCGTCCCTTGGTCAAGGCTTGCCATTACTGCGAATGGTCCTTCCGGTTGACGCCCGCTTAACCGGAGCGGCGATTCGCCGCAAGCACCCCGTTCGCCCGGTAGTGTCTCAGTTTAAATATCTCTCACCGGCGTTTCGCACGCGCTAGTACACCTCGCCGGAGGTTCCAACCCGCTTAGTGGTGCGTTCATGCCACGAGCGGCTTGCCCTTCATGGTCCAGCGAAATGGCTTGGCCATCGTGGCATTGAAGTAGCTGATGAAGCCTTCGATCCGCTGCTGCAAATGCTCCTTGGAGGTGAAGTTGCCGCGGCGGAACAGCTTACGGACCAGGATCGAAAACCAGATCTCGATCTGGTTGATCCACGAGGCGTGCTTGGGCGTGAAGTGGAAGGTGATCCGGTGAGAGGCATCGCGCAGGAACGCCTCGCGTGTCGCCATCGACTGGAGAATGCCGGATTTGCCTTTTTCCCCGAGATCGTCGTCGATGCCGCAGAGCTGTGCGACCAGGCGGGCGACGCCTTCGGACATGTGCGTGTTGAGATTGTCGCAGACCACGTCCCACGATGCCGTCAGCGGCGCCGAGGCGAACAGCGTCTCCAGGAACGCCACGAAATCCGCCTCGGTGCGGGTGTCGCCGATCGTGCCGCGGACCTTGCCGGTGGCGACATCGAACGCAGCGATCAAGGCTTTGGTGCCATGCCGGACATACTCGAACTCGCGCCGTTCGACATGCCCGGGCTTCATCGGCAGGCTTTTGGCGGCACGCTCCAGCGCCTGGATGCCGGTCATCTCGTCGATCGAAACCGTCTGTCCGCCTTGCCCGGCGGCGGTGGCGGCCGCCTCATAGACCGCGCAGATATCGGCGCACTTGGCGTCGAAATCGGGATCAGGCTTGGATGTCAGCCAGTAGCGGTTGAGATGCGGCTTGAGGTCGGCCTCTTTTTTAAAAAGCGCCCGACGGAGCCGTGCGAAATGCTTGGGACGATGCCGCGGGCCACGGCCTGGCGGGCCAGTTCGCTTTGACTCCAGTGGCTGATCGGCACGTCCAGCGTCTCGGGGTCTTCGCACGCCATGGCCATGATCCGGCAGATCACCTCCGGCGTGAACGTCGCCGGCGCGCCGCAGCGGGGCGCATCGCTCAGACGCGCCGCCACACCGGCCGACGCATCCGCATCCCGCCACCGGCGCCGCCAGTGACCGGCGGTCTTGCGCCAGATCCCCAATTGCCGGGCCGTCTCGTCGACCCCGAGGCCGGTTGCGGCCAGCAGGATGATGCGCGCCCGTTCGGCCAGTTTTTGTGGCGTTGAGTGCGCCCGCACCAATGATCTCAATTCGCACTCGTGCTCAGACGACAGTTGGATCGGTAAAGCCTTGTGAGCCGGCACGCTGTCTCTCCTCCCCAGTCGAGAGGACGCTTCGCAAGGCAGATGGAGTCCCGCCTATGGTCCAGGGCACTGAAATCTCATCTTTGGCCAAGCTGTGGCAGATGCGACTCGGTCAGCCGGGGTCGGTCAGCCCAACCGAGTCGCCAATTCCGGCGAGGTGTACTAGTTCCTTATCCGATCGAAGCTCGCCACGTAGCTGCATCGCCACCAAATCTTCGTCGGACGGCACGGTCATATTCAGGAGCGACCGAAGTCTTTCGTCAGCTTCCGCATCATAGCGAAGACCAGGCGGAAGGTACTGTCGAATCTTGTCTTTTGCCCGGCCCTGCCAATCGCCAACACTAAAAGACATAACATGCCCCTCAACAAGCTCAGTCCCGTCATCAGCAAACTGATGACCTAACTGACATAACGTCAGCGATCCTCACGGACCTGTCAATCACGCGTCTGCAAGGCGTTTGGTTATGGCCGGGAGAAATTAACGCTTGGTTAATCAGCGCGTCTCAATCCTGGGATATTCAAACTGAGGCACTGACGTCGGCCTTACTGCACGATGTTCGCCGGCGTCTGGCCCGCCAGGATCGCCGCCATCCCCGCCAGCACAAGCTGGCCCATGGCGTCGCGCGTTTCGATCGTCGCGCTGCCCAGATGCGGCAGCAGAAAGACATTCTCCAGCGACAGATACCCGGGATCGAGGCCGGGTTCGCCGTTGTAGACATCCAGCCCGGCCGCTGCGACGTGGCCGATGCGCAACGCGGCGATCAGGGCCGTATCGTCGATCAACGAGCCACGCGCCGCATTCACCACCACCGCGCCCTGCGGCAGCCGGGCGATCCGGTCGATGTTGAGCCAATGCCGCGTCGCCTCGCCGCCGGGCGCGTTCAGCGACAGCACCTCGCACACCGGCAGGAAGCTGTCGTCGTTGTCGTGGTAGAACGCCCCTTGTTCGAGGTCCCGCGGCAGGCGGGCCTGATCGCGGTAATGCACCTCCATGCCGAAGCCCTTCGCCATGCGGGCGATTTCGCGGCCGATGCGGCCCATGCCGAAGATGCCCAAGCGGCGGCCGGAGACCTGCGTGCCGAGCAACTGCGTCGGCGCCCAGCCCTGCCAGCCGCCGGATCGCACCAGCCGCTCGCCCTCACCCGCGCGCCGCGCCGCCGCCAGGATCAGCAGCATGGCGCACTCGGCGGTGGCCACGCTCAGCACGTCCGGCGTGTTGCAGACCTTGATCCCGCGCGCCCGCGCCGCTTCCATGTCGATGTGGTCATAGCCGACGCTGAACGTGCCGATGACCTTCACGGTCTCCGGCAGCGCGGCGATGACCTCGTCATCCAGCACGTCGCCGGGGCAGCACAGGATGGCATCGACCCCCGCCGCGCGGGCGAGAAGGTCCGGGATCGCGACGTCCGACGGTGTCAGCCGCGCATCGAAATCGCGCGCGGCCAGGGCCTCGATCGAAGCGGGCAGCCGCCGCGTCACGAACAGCACCGGTTTGGTCATTGCTATATACTCCAGAGCGGGTCGATGGCCGATCGGCCGGACAGCACGGCGGCGATGTTATCCAACGCGCGAAACCCCATCGCGTCGCGCGTCTCGCGGGACGCGCTGCCGACATGCGGCGACAGCACGACATTGTCCAACGCGGCGAAGCGCAGGTCGAATGCCGGCTCGTCCCGGAACACGTCCAGCCCTGCGGCGAACAGTTTGCCGGATGTCAGCGCCTCGAACAGCGCGTCCTCGTCGATTAATGATCCGCGGGCGACGTTCACCAGCACCGCGCCGTCCGGCAGCAGCGACAGGGCGCGGGCGTCGATCATCCGGTCGGTGGCGCCGCCGCCGGGGGCATGCACGGACAGAAAGTCGCACTGCGGCAGCATGGCGTGAAAGTCCGCGCAATACCGGGCGCCCTGTTCGGTTTCCGGCGGCAGCCGGGTGCGGCCGTGATACAGGATCGTCATGTCGAAGCCGCGGGCGCGCCGGGCGAAGGCCTGGCCGATGCGTCCCATCCCGAGGATGCCGACGCGCTTGCCGCTGACCCGCACGCCGAGCAGATCGCCCTGGCCGATGCGGTAGCGCCAGCCCCGGCGCATGATGCGGTCATACTCGATGCCGCGCCGTGCGGCGGCGAGCAGCAGCATCATCGCATGGTCCGCGGTGCAGTCGTCCAATACTCCGGGGGTGTTGGTCACGACGATGCCGCGCGCCCGGGCCGCCGCGACGTCGATGTGGTCGTGGCCGACGCTGATCGTAGCACCTATGCGAACGCTATCCGGCAGCGCGGCGATGGCGGCGGCGGACAGCTTCAGGGTGTTGGTGAACAGGATGGCCTCGGCACGATGCCGGACGGCTGCCTCGGTGACCTCCGCCACCGTCATGTCGCCGGGGCCGGGAAGGACGATCGCATCGAACTCGGCGCGTGCGCGTGCAATGACGGCGGTCGTCGTCAGACAGGCCAGCACCAGCCTCGGCTTCATCCCGTTCCCTCCCGGTCGGCTTCGGCCTATAGGACCAGCGAGACCGCACGGACACAAGATGGCCGCCCCCGAAAAGGGCTTGGCGGCGAAGCCGAACCTAAGCGGCGACCGCGCTTTCGAGATAGACGCTGTTGGTGATTTGCCGGATGCGATCAAAGTCCCGGCGCAGCGCGGCTTCGTCGCCGATCGGCCCGGCCTGCAGGATTTGCCACAGCCGGATCGCCAATGGACCGGCGGGCTCGGTTGCCACGCCGCTGATCGGATCGAAGCGGTGCAATGCCGGATCAAGGAAGGCCTCGACGTCCCGCGCCACCGACTCCGCGGTGTTCGGCCAGGTCAGATCGAGCGAGACGGCGATCCTGGCTTGCAGGCTTTGCCAATCCTCCAGCAACTCGTTGTAGGCAACCCACACCCGGGGATACCGGCGCGTCCAGCCTTCGGCTTCGAGCATGTTGCGTATCCAGATGCGTTCCCCGTACCGCGACTCGATGCCGCTGCGCCGCTGCAGCGATTCCATCATCTCGCTCGGGTGGCGTATCGGCATGATGACGCGGGGCTGGTAGCCGAGCCGGCTGAGCGCCGCCAGATAGAGCGGGGCCAGCCGGCACAGCCGCGGATCCTTGATCGCGATCAGCGGCGCGTCCCGGTATTCGGCGGCGACCAGCGCGGCGGCGCGGTCAACGAACACCGCCGCTTCCGCGCTGTCGAACCACTCCACCGGAAACGGCCGGCTGTCATAGGCGTCTCGGCCGTTGAGCCTGAGAATTTCGTCGTTGAGTGCAACCAGCCTGAGGGGTTCCCAGTAGCCGCGCTCATTGTCGCAGTCGGCCGGCATGACCTCCTGCGGAACCGCGGCCCCGAGCATGTTCAGAACCCGGGTCAGGTCGGAGGTGCCGGAGCGGCCGACCCCCATGATCAAAAGCGCTACCTTGGGAGATGACTGCGGCTGCGATTCCGAAATGTGGCTCATTGAATGTCCTTCAGGCACGGGGCAGGTTGGCCGATGGAGAAATACTGAGATAATAATGATAATATAATATTTCAGCTTATGTATCGTCACAAAAATGTGATGGCCGACCCAAAGTCGTCTCGCTTTGCGGGACCAGTCCCATCCACGGCGATTTCTCGGCGTCGCCTAGGGCAGGTCGATCCAGGACAAATGCCCGCCCTTGCCGGCGCCGGTATCGAGGAACACCGCTTTACCGCCGAGCAACCCATGCCGCACATACGGCCGGCCGTCCGAACTGCGGCGGTCGTGGCCGCAATACACCGTCAGCCCGGAAGGGATGCGATCGACCCACCGGAGGCTTCGCTCCGGATAGCCGTCCGGCTGGATTCGCCCCGTCGGCTCCCCGTACAGGGCACGCGCGACGACACCTTGCGGGCGGTGCAGCCCGTGGTCCGGCGGCGGCTGTTCCAGCATGGCCGTGTGAAAGCCGCCGTGCACGAACAGCGACGACCCCAGGGCCACCCAGGCCGGCGCCTCGGCGATCCGGCGAATCGCCTGCTGCCTGAGCTGATCGTCCAACTGGCCGACCGTCGCCATTACGGCGGGATCGGCGCGAACGTGATCGCCGGAAAGCACCCGGGCGAGCTTAAGATCGTGATTGCCCAGGATGAACAGGCCGCGGCCGGTCTCGACCAGTTCGAACATCATGCGCAGGGCGCGCGCGCTGTCCGGCCCGTGGTCCACCAGGTCGCCGAGTTGGACGATGAAGCGGTCGGTTGCCACCGCGTACGCAAAACCGGCGGCGTCCCCATGGACGTCGCCGACAACGCGGAGCTTCGCACCAGGGGGGATTCCGGGCATCGTCATTGAAGTGTCAATGAGATAGGACGCCCCGAGTGTCCAGGCAACTGGCCGCGACGCCTTGTGTCAGGCGGCGGAGCGAATCCGGTTGTACGCGTCGAGTGCCCGCGCCCGGCCTTCCGCCAGATCGACAATCGGATGCGGATAGGTCTCGCCCAACCTGATTCCCGCCCGCGCGAGCGTCTCCGCCGGCGCGTCCCGGGGGGCATGGATGTAGCGGGCGTCCAGGGCAGCAAGCTCCGGCACGAAATGCCGGACGTAGTCGCCGTCCGGATCAAACTTGCGGCCTTGCAGAACGGGATTGAAGATTCGGAAATACGGCGCGGCGTCGGCACCGCATCCCGCGACCCACTGCCAGTTGCCGGCATTGCTGGCCAGGTCCGCGTCGACCAGCGTGTCCCAGAACCAGGCCTCGCCGATCTGCCAGGGGATCATCAGGTGCTTGATCAGGAAGCTGGCGACGATCATCCGCACGCGGTTGTGCATCCAGCCGATCTGCCAGAGCTGCCGCATCCCGGCATCGACGATCGGCACGCCAGTCAGGCCGCGCTGCCAGGCTTTCAGCGCGGGCTTGTCGTCACGCCAGGGCATGGCGGCGAATTCCGGCTTCAGCGGCGAGTCGGGCAGGGCGGGGTTGTGCCACAGCAGGTTGGCGCAGAACTCCCGCCACAGCAGCTCGCGGATGAAGATTTCGCGGCCCTTGCCGTTCGGACGGCGGTGCGCGAGGTGCCAAAGCTGCGGCGCTGAGATCTCGCCGAAATGCAGGTGCGGCGACAGCATCGACGTGCCGTCGCCGGCCGGGTGGTCGCGGGCGGCGGCGTATGCGGGGAGGCCGTGCTGGAGGAAGGCTTCGGCGCGTTCCATGGCGCCGGCTTCTCCCGGAGTCCAGGTATCGCGCAGGCCCTGCGCCCAATCAGGCCTTGTGGGCAGCAGATCCCAGGATTGCAGCTTGTCCGATGCGGGTAGGTCTGCGCAACGGATACCCTCGGGCGCGCCGGCCGGTGGCTTCGGCCCGCCGATGGCGAGGCAGGCGTTGGCGAAGGGGGTGTAGACGCTGTACGCGCCGCCGGACTTGGTGCGGACCGAATCCGGGTTGAACAGCGTGGTGGTGCGCATCCGGTGGAGTTTCGTGCCCGCCCGGCCGAGCGCCTCCGCCGCCGCCTGGTCAACCGTTCGCGACCATGGATCAACGGACCCGCCGGTGAAGATGTCCGACGCTCCGGTTCGTTCTGCAAGCTCGGCGACGATCGCGATGCTGTCGCCGCGGCGCAGAACCAGCCCGGCGCCGCGCTGCTCCAGCGACTGCCGCAGCGCGTCCAGGCTGTGATGCAGCCACCAGCGGGACGCGCCGCCGAGCTTCCAGGGTCCGGGCGCCGCGTCATCGAGAATGAACACCGGCACGATCGGATGTCCGGTGTCGATCGCGGCTTGCAGCGCCGCGTGGTCCGCAAGGCGGAGGTCGTTGCGGAACCACAGGATGGCGGGGGCTCTTGTCATGGCACGGATGTGGTGCGGATTGCGCCCCCGTCAGCCGCCGGCTGATCCTGCGGTCAGATCAGCTTTTCGACGAACACCTTGACCTTGCCGCCGCAGGCCAGCCCGACTTCCCAGGCGCGTTCATGGGTGACGCCGAAATCCAGCAGTTGCGGGGTGCCGCTGTCGATCGTCTGCATGGCCGCGTCGGCAACCGCGCCCTCGATGCAGCCGCCGGAAACCGAGCCGGCCATGCGGCCGGACTTGGTCACCGCCATCTGGCTGCCGGCGGGACGCGGCGAACTGCCCCAGGTTTCCGTCACCGTCGCCAGCGCGACCTGCTCCCCGGCGGCGCGCCAGGTGGCGGCGGTGCCGAGGACGTCTTCCACTTCCACAGTGTTCATAGGCGGTTCCTCACCTGTTCAACGGACCACGCAGCATCGTGGTGATGCTGCCAATCTTGGTTTGATGCCGCCCCGGCGCAACAGGATCAGGCGTACAAGCAGATCAGGCACAAGCAAAGGCGTGGATGGCGGGCCTTCGCCCGCCATGACGGTGTTGGCATCCTACGCACGGTTCGGCCGCCCGTCACCTCGACAATGGCTGCTCGAACCGCCCGGCCGAACCCGGTTTCAGCGGCGCGGGCCGGGATAACAGGTCGATCAGTCCGCGAAGGCTGGCCAGGTTATGCACCGGACGGAACTCATCCACATGCGGCAGCATCGCGCGGATGCCCTGCGACTTTGGTTCGAAGCCGCTCCAGCGCAGCAGCGGGTTCAACCAGATCAGCCGCGTGCACGATCGGTGCAGGCGATCCATGTTCTCGGCCAGTCCGTGCGCGCCGTCGCGGTCGAGGCCGTCGCTGATCAGCAGCACCACCGCGCCCTGGCCGAGCACCCGCTTCGCCCAGAGGTGGTTGAACGACGCCAAAGCCTCGCCGATGCGGGTACCGCCGGACCAGTCGGGCACCGCGTGGGCGACCATCTGGAACGCGACCTCGGGGTCGCGGGCACGCAACTGGCGGGAGACATTGGACAGCCGCGTGCCGAACAGGAAGACATGCACCCGGTCACGGTCATTCGTCACCGCGTGCAGAAAGTGCAGCAATATCTGCGCATAGCGCGCCATCGATCCGGAGATGTCGCACAGCACCACCAGCGGCGGCGGCCTCGTCACCCGGCGGCTGCGGGAGATGGTCACGATCTCGCCGCCCTGCCGCAGGCTGGTGCGGATGGTGCGGCGCAGGTCGGTCACCGGGCCGTTCTGGTCGGGCCGCGTCCGCCTTGTGCGGCGCAGATCCAACGGCAGCACCAATCGGCGGATTTCCTGCTTGGCGCGGGCGATCTCGTCCGCCCCCATGGACTCGAAATCCATCTGCTGCAGCCGCTCGAGTTCCGACACCGTCAGGGTCATATCGACGCGCGGCGGTTCGTCCTTCGGCTGCGGCGGCTTGTTGCTTTTGGACGCGAACGCCTCCGCCACGCGCCGCGCCGCGGGCGGCGGCCGCTCCGGCTTCCTGTCTTTTCGCGCGTCCAGCAGCGCCATCGCGGCGGCCTGTTCGGCGGCGGACGGGTCGCGCCAGAACAGCGCGAAGGCGTGGTCGAACACCTGCCGGTGCTCATGCCGGTGGATCATCGCCGCTCGCAAGGCGGTCTGCGCCTGGGTCCTGGAGCCGATGTCGATCCGGGTCAGCGCATCCTGCGCAGCGATCGATTCCGAGGGCCCGACGGGCAGACCCGCGCGCCGCAGCAGGCGGGCGAAGTGCATTACATTGGCGGCGAGGCGGGAGTCCGGCTCCATCGACGGTACTGGAACCGATGCGGCGGTTCGGCGCAAGCCCGGTGTCAGGCCAGCGCCGCGAACACCTCGCCCAGCCGCCGGATCGAGCCGAGCACTTTCGCCTGCTCCAATCCCGGCCAATCGGTGCGCATGATGAAGTGGTCGACCCCGAGCACGGCCTGGTAGCGCAGGATTTCGTCCTTCACCGAGTCCTTGTCGCCGATGATGAAGCGGTCCCTGGCGAAGTCCTCGAACGCCATGCCGTCCAGCGGGCTGGTCATTCCCCAGTCCTTGTAGGCGGCATATTTGTAGTCCAGCGCCGCCTTGCACTCCGCATAGGCGGAGATCCGATCCACGCCGACGTAGCATTCGCGGGCGATCGGGAATTCCAGCGGCGTCCGCCCGAACTCGGCCAGGGCGGCGCGGTAGGTGTTCATACGCGGGGCGATTTCCTGGATCGAGGAGGCGTTGGCGATCAGCCAGGCATCGCCGATGCGCGCCGCCCGCCGCACCGCCGAATCGACAAGGCCGGCGACGTATATCGGCGGGCCGCCCGGGCGAGCCGGCTGCAGGCTGATTCCGGCATCGCGGACGGTGAAGAATTGCCCCTCATGCGTGATCTTGCCGCCTGCCCAGAGCTTGCGCATCAGGGCAATGCTCTCGGTGAAGCGCGCGGCGCGCTCGGCCAGCGGAATGCCGAATGCGGTGAACTCCGGTTCGCGGTAGCCCAGGCCGGCGCCCAGCACGTAATTGCCGCCGGTCAGGACATCCAGCGTGGCGGCTTCCTCGGCGACATGCATCGGGTTGAGCAGCGACAGGATCAGGATGTTCGGGCCGATGACCATGCCCTTCGCCTCGGCGGCGAGGAAGGCCATGGCGGGCATGATCTGCAGCATCTGCAGCGGCGCGGTCAGCCAGTGGTGCGGGAACCAGAGCGAGCGGAACCCGGCATCGCGGGCGGTGCGCACCTGATCGACCAGATCCGGGATGCGGGCGGCCACATCGACGCCGCCGGGATATTGGGTGTTGATGAACAAGCCGATCTTCATGGCGCTGCCTCCGGTTGGTTTGGGAGGAGGATACAGGGGAATCGGGTGAACCTTTTCACCCGGTGATGAGGCTTGCAAGAAACTCATCATCCCACCCTGCCGCCTTGCGCCTGCCGCGCAACGAGTTCTTGCC
>NZ_CAJATU010000032.1 GCF_903944925.1 uncultured Rhodopila sp.
CCTTCGGGTGCGGTCTGAGGAAGCCGGGATCGGGACCGCCCGCCCCCGAGCGCCGCGGTCTGGTGCGGGAGCGCAGCGACACGGCAGCGGGGCGAGCCGGAGGCGATCGGCGCAGCCGATCGGGGATGCGGAAGCGGAACCGGTCCCGGGTTAGACCGCGCGTAACCCGAGGGATCGGCGCCGACACGGAGCCGGACGTGCTTCCACTCTTTTCTCGCGGTCTTCCATTCGCGTTTTCTCCATTCTCATGACGAAGGCGGCGGCCCGGCCGGGATGGCTCAAGCAAGCGGAGGCCACGCGGCGGCGCAGCAGTCCATGTCGAATCTTCCGGGCGTGCGGCTTCGCCGGCTGCCGACCGAGACCCTGGAGCTCCGCCGGAACTCGCCGCTCCGGTGACTAAGCGATCCCGGAGGCATCATGCGGCCTACCATCGCGGCGCCACGGTACGAGCGGCGCGAGATGCCCGGACACGCTCGGTGTCCGGCAGGCTCGGGTAGGCCGTCGGCTGCTGGCAAAGGCCGAGGTCGTCATGGACGATCAGGGTCCGGACGGCGACCTCGCGGACGATGCGGCGGTCGCGCAGCGACCGCACGCGCGCCATGTCCGACCGGCCGGCATGGTGGCGCTTTCCCAAAGGCCGGTGTCGGGGTTGCGGCGTGCGGCACCGGCGGTGCCGTTCAGAAACGCTTCGACCAGCCAGGGCGTCCGGCAGATCGCCCGGCCGACGTAGCGGTCTCGGAAGAACGCTTCGTTTTGCAGGTAGTAGGTGCTGCCGGCGGCGATGACGCCGACGCGCAGCGGATTGTCGCCGCCGCGGAACCGCGGGGCGTGATACTGGCGCAGCATGACGAAATCCTTGGTGCGGGTGCCGGCTGGATCAGGCGCGACCGAGCGCCTGCTCGATCGTGTGGCTGAGCATTTCGGCGGTGAACGGCTTGACGATCATGCCGGATACGCCGGCAGCCGTGGCAGCGGCGATTTTTTCAGCATTGCTGTCGGCGGTGATCATGATCAACGGCAGGCTCTTCAGCCCTTCATTGGCGCAAGAGTCCAGTCGCTGATCACCATCCCGAACCGGCCGCCGCGCAGCGTCGAGACCGCGTCCGCGCCGCTCGCGGCCTCCGCGACGCTGACGATCCCGATCTGCCGCAGCAGATTGCGGATGATCCGCAGCATGGTCTTGTAGTCGTCTACGATGAGAACAGGCATCGACGTGTCGATTGCCATTTCGCGGTCTCCCTGTTGCAGCCGGCGGCATCGGCTTCGGGATTTCGAACCGCCGGGCCGGCATCCGTGGCGCTAAGCCGCCAGCGGCAGATCGAGCAGGCGCTGCAACCGGTCGATCTCCCGCAGCAGCAGCCGCATCAGCGGGCCGTAGTCCGGCTCCAGCCGGGCGGCGGCATCGAGGTAGCGCTGCCACATCGCGCGGTCCCAGGTTGCGCGGTCATCGACCCGGATGCCGCGCGGTGCGCCGCGGGCGGCGGCGGCCTCGCAGGACGCTGCCATCGCGGCCTCCAGGTCCGCCAGACGCCGGCGGCGGCTGGCGATGCCGGAGACCAGATGGTTCCGGTCGAGACGCGGAGCGGATGCGAATTGCCCGGGCGCCGGGGGTTTGCGGTGGCAAGGCATGGCAGGAGGCGCGGCGGTGCCGGCGCCGGCTGGCGTGAGGGTGGTCATGGCGATGTCCTCGGTCGGGAGATGCAGCCCGCTCCGGAGTGCCGGAGCGGGTTGCGCGGGTCAGTCGGCGGCGTCGGCCAGAGGGTCTTCAGCGGTTGCAGGGCCGCCGTCCCTGTCAAGCTGCGCCTCGACGTCCTCTTCAAGGCCGCCATCCGGGTCTTCGCCGTCATCATCATCGCCACCCCGGGCGGCGCCGGGAACGTATCGGTTGCGGCTTGCCGCCGCATCGTTGGCAAGGTCCTCCTCGGTCAGCCTGAACAGGGCGCCGGGATAGACATAAACCCCGCCTGCGAACTGCTTGACCATGCGCGCCCGCGTGTCTTTCGCGCGCGGCGCGATGTTGACGCTCTCGGCCGCAGCGGCGGTTTCCAGCGCACTGCGCGACAGGCACGATAGAAATGCCTCGGTCGCCATGTTGGGCAGCCGCAGCGAGGCGCCGATGGTCTCGCCGGCGACCCGTGCGAACGGCCCGCTTTGCGAGCGATTGTCGCGGCAGGACAGCACCCCGGTCAGCATCCGCCGCGCCGCCTGGCGCAGCATATCGATGTCAGCCGTCAGCACCCCGCCTTCGGTGAGCGAGCGGCAGATCGCCTGACGGTCGGCACTGCGCAGGTCGCTGCCGCTGTCCACGCTGACGTTGGCGCCGCCGAAGGCGAGAATCAGCAGGCCGAGCAAGGTGTCGTCCTCGATCGGCGTCTCGGCCAGCGCCTGGTGCAGCGCGTCGGTGCGCAGATCGCCTATCATCGCGACACCCTTCTGCGTCACCTCCGCCCGCGTGCGGGCGAGGGGGCTTTCGTCACCGTCGCCGCTGCCGCCAGCGGCGCCATCCGCAGGCTTGCCCGCCTTCTTTGGCTCGGGCAGCCGATAGGCGATGGTCTGCACCTCGCCGGAGCGGACGTCGATGTAGTGCCCGGCCAGGTCGCCTTTGCCGGCCTTGCCGTAGACCCGTTCGGCCTTCTTCGGCAGTTGGCCGCGGCCGCTCTCGTCCACCGGCAGCAGCCTGCCGCGCTCCGGCAGGTTGTTTTGCAGCCACTCCTGTTGGGCGCCGAAGAATGCTTCGACATCGGTGGTGTAGCGGCTGTCCTCGCCGGCCGGGGCGAACAGGTCGTCCTCCCAGACGATGCCGTAAGCCTTCGCCAGATCGTCGCCGAACCGCGCGGCCGAGGCCGGCATGCGGCGCTTGGCCAGCGCGCGGGCGATCTCATACCAGGCGATCTCGGCCTGGCCCTTCTTCGGCTTGTGCTTCTTCCAGACCTGCGCCTGCTCCTCGCGCGTGGCCGAGGCGATCGTGCGCAAATGCTCCTCGTTCGGCATGCGGCCCTGCGCCATCACGTCAAGCATCGCCGGATGCAGGTGCGCCAGCAGCTTGAGGCGCCGGACCGTGCGCAGCGGCAGGGCGAGCGCGTCGGCGATGGCCTGCTCGTCCCAGTTCTGCGTCTCCAGCCGCTCGATCGCGCGCCATATGTCCACGCTCGTCATCGAGGCCCTGACCAAATTTTCGGCCACCGCGCGCATCGCATCGGCGGCCTCGCCGGCGTCGCAGACCAGCACGTCGATCGCCGGCATCTCCGCCGCGATGGCGGCCTTTACCCGGCGGCGTCCGATCACGATCATCAGCTCGCCGTCCTGCTCCGACACGCAGGGCGGCTGGATGATGCCGACGGCCTTGATGGAGGCGAGCAGTTGCTCGTCCATCGCCGCGGGCACCGGGGTGCGGCGGGGATTGTTGGGATTGATCCGAAGGGTGGTCGGATCGACGCTGCGGAGTTCGGCCATGGCTGATTCCTGCCTGGTTGGGGTTCCGTCCTCCCTGAGTTCCGGGAAGACTCCTCCCGCGCGGCGCATCCCGATCCGCCGGGGCAAGGGCGCGCAAAGCGCGAGGCCGCAGGCCGGTCCCTTGCGGCGGCGGACGGCGATGCGCCAGCCGTCTCAGCCCTGTCGTTTCTTTCCGTTCCCCCTTTTCATTCTGTTTTCGCGTTTGCCGCTCTCGTCGCCTGCTTGCCGCCTGTGGCGATCGGTGAACGAGCGGGCCGACGGGTCAGGGGTAACCGTTGCCAAGCCGAAGCCGCGTCCGGTCGTGCCGGGCTTGAACGCCTCGGTTCGCCGGGTGCGTCACCGGCGCCTTCGCGCCCACGACCGTCGTTCAGCCGCCTCATCGCATTTCTCTGAAGCGGACGTTCCCGGCGTGCACTCAAATGCCGGCAGCGGGTGCACCGCGGGCATCAGCTGGAGTTAATCGGGTGTCTCGCCGTCGACCTCATCGGGCGCGCGATCATGGGGGCCCAAACCGGTTCGCGCATCTTTGAGCGCCTGATACTCCGCCTCAAGCTCCGCTATCACTGTCCGGTCGTCGGACGGGTCGCCCATGGTAGGTCCCTCTCGCAGTCGCTCGAGCTGGTGACGTATTGCCGCCATCCCTTCGTCGATCTGTTGGCGCAGCGGCTTATCTGACTCTGACATGACCCCAGCCTAGCGTGCCGCCGTGACAGAGGACAGGGGCGCGACCTGCCTAAGGTGGTCGACCGCCGAGCGGACCTACCAGCGACTCTCAGGCTCGGCAGCCGTCGAGAACGCGACTTTGGCCAAGCCTTTTCGTCAACTCCCCGGCTGCTCCGCACCAATTGCCGCCATTCAGGTCGCTGGGCGTGAGCCCACAGGCTGCTATTGGTCATGTTGTCGCATCATGTGAGGCGGATGCCGGCCCTATGTTCCTCTCGGCGCGGCACCGCCGCCGCAACGCCTGCGGGGGTTGGCCGAAGATCCGGATGCAGACCTTGCGCATGCGGTCGAGGTCGCCGAATCCAACCTGGAAGGCGATTTGATCGAGTGGCTCGGTGGTCGCTTCGATGCGCGGCAGCGCGGCCTCACACCGCAGGCGCTCGATAGCACGAGCGGGCGTTTCGCCGGTCTCGGCGGTGAACTGCCGAGCAAACTGACGCGGGCTGATACGCGCCACATCCGACAGTTGCTCGACTGATAGTCGTTCGCCGAGGTGGGCCCGGGCATAGGCTAGCGCATCGCGGATGCGGCCGGGCCTGGGCTCCAGCTCGAGCATCGTGGAGAACTGAGACTGTCCACCGCTGCGCCGGTGATACACCACGAGATCCCGCGCGATCGCCTTGGATGTCTCGATCCCGCAATCCTCCTCAATCATTGCCAGCGCCAAATCGATACCGGCGGTGATACCGGCGGATGTCCAGACGTCATCCTCGCGAACGAAGATGCGATCGGAATCGACTTTGAGCCCGGGGTGGCGGCGCTGGAGTTCCCCGGCGTAGCGCCAATGCGTCGTCGCGCGATGACCCTCCAGCACGCCCGCGGCCGCAAGGAGAAAGGCGCCGGTGCAGACGCTCGCCTTGCGCCTCGCGCGCGGCGCGACGGTGCGGACGAGGTCGGCCGTCTCGCTCTGGGCGTAGAGGATCTCGGTGGTGGGCGCGCCGACGACAATCAGCGTATCGAGGTGAATGGTCGGTGCCGGCGGCAGGGTGTCGATCGCTATGCCCGACGAGCCTGACACCAGCCCGCCCGCAACCGAGACGACCCGAACCTCATAGGCCACCTGGTGGAAATCCCTGGCGAGGTTGAACGCACAAAGCGGGCCGCCGAGATCGAGCAGTTCGAACCCCGGAAAGACCACGAACCAGATCGCCCGTGGAACACTGGCTTGCGGCATCAGGTCTCCCCTTTTGGCAGAAATGGCTGGATATATGTCATTCCTGCCGCAAACCGCACAGCCTAGATCTTACCCATCGAGTGAGGGCCAGCACTGGCCGAACGAAGATGGAGGCTGATATGACGACAATTCCGAACGTGATCCTGGTTCATGGTGCATGGGCCGACGGCTCGAGCTGGGCCAAGGTGATTCCGCTTCTGGCCGCAAAGGGGCTAGCCGTCACGGCCGTCCAACTGCCACTCACCAGCTATGAGGCCGACGTGGCCGCGGTGCAGCGCGCGATTGCGCTCGCCGAAGGTGAGGTGGTCCTGGTCGGACACAGCTATGGTGGCGCAGTAATCAGCCAGGCCGGCAACGATCCTAAGGTCGTGCGCCTCGTCTATGTCGATGCGTTCGCGCCGGATACGGGCGAATCGGCGGGCGCGCTGTTTTCACAGTTCCAGTCCGCGCCATTGGGTGCCGAACTGCGGCCCGACGCAGAAGGCTACCTGAAGCTGAGCTACACCGGCGCGTTCAACCTGTTCGCACAAGATCTGGACGAGGCCGAAAAGGGCATCGTCTTTGCGACCCAGGGGCCCGTGAACGGGGCAGCCCTGGGCGGCGAGCTTAGCAAAGCGGCCTGGCGTAGCCGGCCGACCTTCTACCTCATCGGCGACCAGGATCATGCGATCCCACCGGCGGAGCAGGAGCGGATGGCCGCGCGGATGAACGCAACCGTCGCGCACGTGAACAGCAGCCATGTGCCGATGCTCTCGCAGCCGCCTGCGGTGGCCGACTTCATCCTCAAGGCCGCCAGCTGACGGCAGGCTCACCGGGGCGGCGCCCAGCTTCTGGCGCCGTCTCGCTTCTTCTGAAAACTGCTTCCTCTCAAGGAACCTCGTGATGATACTCACAGCGAACGGCATCGATCTGCAGGTCGAGCAGCGTGGCGCCGGATCGCCGGCGCTGGTTTTCCTCCATTACTGGGGTGGCTCGTCACGTACTTGGCGGCATGTCGTCGATCGCTTGGTGACCGACTTCCGCGCTGTCTCCCTCGATCAGCGCGGCTGGGGCCGATCGGCGGCACCCGCCACTGGCTATGCCCTGGCCGACCTCGCCGATGATGCGCAAGCCGTGATCGGCACCCTCGATCTGGAGCGATACATCCTCGTCGGACATTCGATGGGCGGCAAGGTCGCGCAGCTGATCGCAAGCCGGCGACCGCGCGGGCTGGTGGGCATGGCCCTCATCGCGCCGGCACCACCCGTGCCGCTGGATCTGCCGCTCGCGATGCGCCAGGGGATGGTACGGGCCTACGACACGCGCGAAAGCGTAGCCGCCACGGTCGCGCAGGTGCTCGCACCCGATGGCCTCGACCAGGCGGATCTCGAAGCCGTCATCAAAGACAGCCTTGCCGGCGCGCCGGCCGCCAAGGAGGCCTGGCCGCTATCGACAAGCCAGGAGGACATCTCGTCCGCCCTGGCCGACATCGAGGTTCCGGCCATCGTGGTCTCGGGCGAGCACGACCGGGTCGATCCGCCGGAGGTGCTGGAACGTGAGCTTCTGCCGCGCCTCGCCCGAGCGCAGCTCCATGTGCTCCCGCAGGTCGGGCATCTCTCCCCTTATGAGGCGCCGGACGCCGTCGCCAATCTGGTCAGAGCCTTTGCTATGTCGCTGGCCGACGACGGAATCTTGTCTCCGAACGGCGATGAGATGGTGCAACGACAGTGCAAATACTGCGGGCTTTCTCCTGCGGCGGCGGCCAGCGTCCGGCTCCGCCATGCCGACATCGGCTCGGCCACGCCCTCTACGTCGCAGCGTCCGGATCACAGTTGAAGGTGCCTGCCATGTCTGCCACGGAAATCATCCAGATCCCAATCCTGCCGCTCGGTGTGGTCAACGCGCACCTGATCCGACGCCCGCAGGGCTGCATCTTGGTGGATGCCGGCATCCCCGGATCGGAACACAGGATCGGGCGGGTGCTGGCCCGGCACGGATTATCCTTTGCCGATATTAAGCTGATCGTGGTGACCCACGCCCACACCGACCACGCGGGCAGCGCGGCGCGGCTTCGCGCATTGTCGGGCGCGCCCATCCTGGCGCACGAGGCCGACGCCGACTTCTACAGTCGGAAACGTCCGATGACCTTCTGTCCGACCGGTCTGGTCGGAAGATTGTTCCTCAGGACGCCGGCGCCGCATCAGCCGTATGAAGGGTTCGTCCCGGATCTCATGATGCGCAACGGCGACGAGATCAGCCTGTTGGAATTCGGCGTCGACGGGATCGTTCGGCATTCGGCCGGCCACACGTCGGGCTCGGTTTCGGTCGAACTGGCATCGCACGAGGTGCTGGTCGGCGACCTAATCGCCTCGGGCATCCTGATCGGTGGCATCGCGTTCACCGGTCGCGCCATTCGTCCGCCCTTCGAAGACGACGCGGAACGAGTGTCGCAAGAGTTGGTGGGGCTGGTGCATCGGGGCGCCACCCGCTTCTACTTGGGTCACGGTGGCCCGCTGGGTATAGCGGAGGTGGCGCGGCACGCGGGGTCGCTGCCGAAGACCCTGCGCCACCGGCGTGCCGCAGCCAAATGTGACCATGCTTAAGCGTTATGCTGAGTAGGGCAGTCCGCCTTCTGCGTCGGCTTCCCTGAAGCCGCCCAGCGATCGGCAAACGGCCAGACCTCACCGACGTGATTCTGGCAGGAATGCGCCCATCCCGGTCGTTCAGACGAGAGGCGCCGTTCCTCCGAAGCGGCCACTCGCGGGCGCGGCGGCAAACGGCTGGGCTGGGTGGAAAACGGTCATTCGGGACAGTGCAGCGATGGCGCTCGTTCAAGAAGGCCGCGAGAAGTGCTCAGCGCGTGCTCGTGGAGATGTCGCGACAGAAGTCGATGAGCGCCCTGACTTTAGGCGGTACTTGGTGGCGCGAAGGATAGTACGCCTGAAGCGGGAAAGTCTCGCCGAGCCAGTCGGGAAACAGCTCGACGAGATCGCCTCGGCTTAGCAACTCCTCGCAGCCCAGCGCCATCACCTGCGCAACACCAACGCCGGCGAGGCATGCGCCCAGCATGGTGCCGACATCCGTAACGGTGAGCGCGCCTGAGACTGCCACCGGCACGACCTCGCGCGCCCGCCGGAACTCCCAGGCAAATGGCCTGCGGCTCTGCGGGTCACGATAGTGGATGCATTTGTGGGCCGCCAGGTCGACGGGGCGCTCCGGCCTGCCATACCGTGCCAGATAGGCCGACGAAGCGACGGTGAGAATACGCGTCTCGAGCAGCTTGCGTGCGATCAGACCAATGCCGGCCGGCTCGCCGAATCGCACGCCCAGATCGAAGCCATGCGCGACGAGGTCTCCCGGTGCCTCCGTGGTGATAAGTTCAATCGACAGGTCGGGATAGCGATCCAGAAAGTCGCCAAGCCGGGGTGCCAGCACGAGTCGCGAGAAGAAGGGATCCATCTCCACCCTGAGCCGGCCACGCACCGCCTGACGCGCGCTGGTGAGTGCCAACGCCGCGTCCGCGAGCCGGGCGAGCAGAGGCGCCGCTTCCGCGTAAAAGCGACCGCCGTCCTCGGTGAGTCGCACGGAACGCGTCGTTCGCTCGAGTAGGCGCACACCGAGCCGTGCCTCCAGCCGTGCGACGGCCCGGCTCACCCCCGAATCCGACAGACCCAGCGCCTCCGCGGCCCGTACGAAACTACCGGTCTCGATTACCGCGACCAGCACCTCGACCCCGGAGAGCAGGCGGGCATCGATCATCGCGTCACTCCTGACATCCGGTCAGGAGCAATCTGACCAGAACGCATTTTTTGCAGGAGTGGTCCTGTGGCACAAGCACCTCCGGAAGGAGAACGTCGATGTATGCGATTACGGGTATTACGGGTCAGGTTGGGGGCATCGTCGCCGGCACGCTGCTGGCCGACGGCGCGACTGTGCGGGCGGTCGCGCGCGACGCGGTCAAGGCGGCGTCGTGGGCGGCGCGCGGATGCGAGGTGGCGATTGCCGAAATGAGCGATGCCGCCTCGCTGACCCGCGCCTTCGCCGGGGCTGACGGCGTTTTCGTGCTGATCCCGCCGATATTCGATCCGTCGCCCGGCTTCACCGAGGCGCGCGCGATTGTCGCCGCCGTGCGCGACGCGCTGGCTGAGACCCGGCCGCATCGCATCGTGTGTCTGTCGACGGTGGGCGCGCAGGCGACGCAGCCCAACCTGCTCAATCAACTTGCGATCATGGAGCAGGAGATCGGCACGCTCGATCTACCAACCGCATTCGTCCGCGCCGCCTGGTTCATGGAGAATGCAGCATGGGATCTGGCGTCCGCGCGCGAGGGTGCGATCCGGAGCTTCTTGCAGCCGCTCGACCGCGCGGTCCCGATGGTCGCCACGGCCGACATCGGTGCCACGGCGGCGCGGCTGCTGCACGCACGGTGGACCGGCCGCCGCATCATCGAACTGCAAGGCCCGGCGCCCGTGTCGCCGAACGCGCTCGCCGCCACTTTCGGCCGGCTGCTAGGCCGGGACGTGCGCGCGCAGGCCGTGCCGCGAGCGGAGTGGGAAGCGTTGTTCCGTTCTCAGGGCATGCGCAACCCGGCACCGCGCGCGCAAATGCTCGATGGCTTCAACCAGGGTTGGCTCTTGTTCGAGGGGGGCGATAGCGTCGAGGCGGTCACCGGCACGACGAAGCTGGAAACCGTGCTGCAAGGCTTGCTCGCAAGTGCATGAAGGCAGGAATGGGACCATGGCAAGGATCCTCATCACCGGTTCGGCGGACGGGCTCGGGCTTATGGCGGGCGAGCTGCTCGCAGACCAAGGACATGCTGTCGTTTTGCACGCCCGCAGCGAGGCGCGGGCTGATGAGGCCCGCAGCGCGCTGCCACGAGCCGAGGCTGTGCTCGTTGGCGACGTTTCGACGGTTGCGGCCATGCGCTCCGTCGCGGATCAGGCGAACGCGCTCGGTCGCTTCGATGCGGTGATTCATAATGTCGGGATCGGCTATCGCGAGCCGCACCGTGTCGCGACCGAGGACGGCCTGTCGCGGCTCTGGGCAGTGAACGTCCTCGCTCCCTACGTGTTGACAGCGCTGATGCAGCGAGCCGGGCGGCTGGTCTACCTCAGCTCCGGCATGCATAAGGTCGGCGACGCCAGCCTCGAAGACCCGCAATGGGAACACCGTCCGTGGAACGGCTCGCAAGCCTATGCCGATACCAAGTTCCACGACCTGCTGCTTGCTTTTGGTATAGCCCGGAGCTGGCCGGGCGTGCTGTCCAATGCCGTCGAGCCGGGTTGGGTGCCGACGCGAATGGGCGGTGCGAATGCGCCTGATGACCTCTCCAAGGCCCACGTGACACAGGCCTGGCTGGCGACGAGCAGGGATCCGGCAGCGCAGGCGACGGGGAGCTACTTCTATCATCAACAGCCGCGACGGCTGAGCCCATCGGCGCGGCGCGAGGCACTCCAGGACCGCCTGCTCGATTATTGCCGGGTGATCTCGGGCGTCGAGCTTGGCTGAAGCTCGCCCGACTATTCGCCGAGGAGAACCCGGGCTGAACGTGCCGTCTCGTTCCCTGCACAACCATTGATAGGACGGCGCAAGATTGGTCTCTCGATTCTCGATGTTTGATTTGGGTCGAAACCGGCCGAACGGTTCAGGCGAAACGAACGACTGGCTTTTGAACTCGATCGCTCCAGATCTGCCATTCCGCTTCCGGCCGGGAGCCGTCATTCAAACTCCGGTTTTCTCCTGACGGGCTTCGCACGCCACGCCCTCGGTGGCGGCCAGATCGGCCTCAATCTCGGCGATCCGGTCCAGCTTGGCGTCGAGTTCGCCCTGCATGGGGAACGCCTCGCCGAGACGCGGCTCGTAGCCGGCCAGCCGGGATTTCGCGTCAGCAAAGCGGCGGCGATGCTCTTCACGCTCCGCCTCCATCCGATCGAGGGCGTGCTCCAGCCGGGCGATCAGCCCGGCCGCCGTCGTCTCGCCGTCGATCTCGATCGGCTGCGGGCAATCCGTCCGTTCCAGCGCCAGTTCCGGCTTCCATCGCTCATCGCTCCGGCCGCGCCGGATATCGCAG
>NZ_CAJATU010000033.1 GCF_903944925.1 uncultured Rhodopila sp.
CGGCATCGAAAGGTGTCGCCACGGGTTGACCGCCAAGAAACCAGCCGTCGTGAATCCCCGTAGGCTCATGACCGAAGGGAGAGAAAGCGGCTGGGAGAGGCGAATCAGCCTCCGGAGAGCCCGTTCAACTCGGGCGCGGGTATTTGGAGCCCGTTAAGTCGGTTGTGCCCCGCGAGTGTGGGGTGACACGCCGGAGGTTTACGCCTGGGCACGGCATAGTGCTGCGGTTGGGACGCCAGCCGCGTTGAGGTGCAAACCCTCTCCCGGGCTTTGGCGATGTGCCGTTTTCCGGCGTGTCTGCGTCGGCGGCTTACGGGTCCCTTTTTGCACGAGCGGCCCGGCATCGCCTCAAAACTCAAGGACGGTGAAGCATGTTGGTACTAACCCGCGAGGTCGATCAGGAGGCGATTATCTTCGTCCCTCCCTCCACGGAGCCGCAGCAAATCTGCGTCCAGGTCGTGAAGATCGGAGAAGAAAAAGTCCGGCTGGGATTCACTGCCGACAAGAGTGTTGCCATTCACCGCGCCGAGGTTGTGGCGAAGATCCGGCGAGAGGGATTGCGTCCCGTTCGCCAGCCCTTCGGCTCGACGCTCCAGGCGTTCGAGGCGGTGCTGTCCCGCCGGGGCGACCTGGCGGCAAAAGGGAGTCACCTGGAGCCCGCCGCGTTCGACGAGTTGGGGCTGGATGACTCGACCGGACTCGATCGACCCGATGCCTTTGAGCAGGAGTGAGCCATGACGACCCATGAATTCGTCGAAGTCTGTCGCCGCTGCCGGGAAAGCAGGGTCGGCTACCGGATCGGGGCCATCAAGATCACGATCGACACCATCGCGGACCTGGCCCCGCCGGTTACGGTGCATGTCGGAAACAAGTTCGTCTGCCAGCGGGCAACGATCGAAGACGCGCTCGGCGACTGTGCGGCGTTTTTGGAAGAGGAAATGAAGAGAGTGGTCTTATGTCAACTGAATCCGCCTACGCCGACACCGATTACTTTATGACCCTGGACCCCGACTCCATCATCGACGAGCTATGTATCGACGGCCGCGCGGCATCGCTCGACCCGCATCAGGCACGGCGCCGGGCGGCGGAGCTGGCGGAGGAAGAGGATGACGAGGAAGAGGACGAATGCGCCTCACCCCCGCATCAATCTCTCATAGAGAGGAACCTATGAAAACAGTCAATGCCGGTTACCAGCACGTCCTGCACGCCTACAACCACGCGCAGGGTTCTAAACTGCGCCGCCAGCACGCCTGCATGTCGGCCGTCCGCAACGCCATCCGAAGCGGGATGCACTTCTCGCCCAACGCCTTCCAGAAGATCGAGAAGGACATCGGCCGCTACACCCTCACCGGCAACGAGCGCGAGCCCGCCCTGGACCGGCTCTACGGCCTGGCCTGCGGAAACGAATCCGCCAGCGCCAACCCTGGCGCTGGACGGGGAGGATGTTCGCGACTTCTTCGGTCTCGGCGACGTCGCGGTCCGCCTCAAGGAAGGCTTCATTGAGGTGACCAATGGCAACAAGGTTACCGTCGTCGCCGCCCGGCTTGCCCTGGCGTTCGTCAATCGCCACCGGGGCGGAATGTGGCAATCGAACGGGGAAGTTCACGACGTAGACGCCTTCCCCCTTAAACGGATCGGGCCGGAAGGCGTGCAGATCGGCTGCACTCTCATCCCATGGTCCGAGGTCGATCGCTGCGCCGAGTTGCTGCGTGAGCCCGCCCAAGACCACGACGCCATGTTGGAGAGCCACGGGCTGCTGGAGGCGGCGAAGTGAGCATACTGCTTCCAGATCCCAGTCGTTCCGCCACCCTGAGCCCATGCGGCACTTACCGGTACAGCCTGACCCGCCGATGGGCGGCGAGCGGACCGATCGACTGCTGGATCTGCCTCAACCCGTCAACCGCAGACGCCGAGCGCAACGACCCGAGCCTGACAAAGATGTGCGGTTTTTCGCGCCGCTGGGGCGCGGCTGGCCTGGTCCTGGTCAACGCCTTCGCGCTTCGAGCCACCAATCCCGCCGACATGCTGGCCGCCGCCAATCCGGTTGGCCCCGACAACGACGCGGCGATCCTGGAAGCAGTCAAGGGCGCCCGGCATGTGATTCTCGGATGGGGGTGCCACGGGAAGCATCGGAGGCGCGATGCGGCAGTTCTGGATCTGCTGGCAGGAGTGGTCCCGAAGGCATTGCTGGTCAATAAGGATGGGACGCCGGGCCATCCCCTTTACATCAGCGGCAACGCAACGCCGAAGCCGTTTGGAGGTGCCAAGTGACCACCGCCGAAGCCATTGCCGAAGCAAAGCAATCTGTCGAGAAGACGAAACAGATGCTCCGCGACTTGGGCGTGCGGTTTGTAAAGAAGTGGCTCCCGGCGAGTAAGCGGATGCTGATCGGCAAGATTCGCATTGTCTCAACCGAGGAGTACGGGGCCGCCAAACCCACGATGCACAACGTGTACATCGATCTGGATCATGCGGAGTGGCAGGTTCGACAGGCGGTTGAGGACGGCAGAAAGAGCATGTTGATGGTTCCGCTCATTATCGAAGACCTGCCGGAAGCAAAGCCGCGAAAGGCAGGTGCCCGATGATCTTCCCCCTCTTCCCCAGCGCCCTCCGAACCGAGAACGCCGCCCTCCGCACCTACATCGCCGAGCTGGAGGGGCGTCTCGAAGACGCCAAGGCCGAGATTGACGCCGCGGACGACTACGCCGAATGGTGCGAGGATCGATTGCGCGAAGCGATGGAGCCCCGGGCGGTATGGCGGCGGCGGGCGAAACGGAGGGCGTTGCGATGATGACCACCTATCCCCCGACGAGACCAACGTCGCCATGGCGATGCGCCAGTACCCATTGGCGTATTCCCGGCGATGTGCCCCTCTCGCCTGGCCGCTGGTATTTGATGGGCGACTGGGTTTGCCGGGCGTGGAAATCCAGGCGCGACGGGAAGTGGTGCGCGGTGGTTCACCGTGCGCGAGGTGAATTACTGTGCGAGCCGGCAGGCCGAACCGTTATGGGTTCTTACGACTCGGCAGATGACGCAGCATGCGCGGCGAAACTAATGGTCGATCAGGTGTTGCTGGAACTCAGTACCCGTTGCGGATGAAGGAGGCACCCCATGGGATTTAAGTCATCCGATTTCGCCCCCAGACCCTCCCGCAAGCAGATCGCCGAACTTGGCGCAATCCGTCGCGGCGAGCGCGGTCCGGTGGACGCCGGGCGCGGCGAGATGCGGTTTACGCTGCCATGGCCGCCCCAGGTAAACAATTGCTACACCGTCGCGCGGGGCCGGAAGATCCTCAGCACCG
>NZ_CAJATU010000034.1 GCF_903944925.1 uncultured Rhodopila sp.
AGATGATCTTCCTTCCCGGTTGCCCGCACTCTCAACAGGCAGGGTGGCCGGGATCAGTTTGGAATGGTGGCCGCCATCAAGTCGGAACGGTGGCCGCCATCAAGTTGGAATAGGTGGCCGGGATGCGTTGGAATCCGCACCGTGGCGCGGGGCGATGACAGCGAGGCCGGCCACAGAGATCCCGGCGGTGCAGTCCGGGACGCGCTCGAGCAGGCACGACGGATCGGCTGGAACAGAGTGCTTGACGCTCACCAGGCCGCCTGGGCGGAGCGCTGGCACTGCAGCGACATTGAGGTCGAGGGAGACGCGGCGGCCCAGCAGGCGCTGCGGTTCGCGACCTATCACCTGAACAGTGCCGCGAACCCGATGGACGAGCGGGTATCGATCGGCGCCCGGGCGCTGACCGGCGAATCTTATCTTGGGCACGTGTTCTGGGATACCGAGATCTATCTGCTGCCCTTCTACATCCTGACCTGGCCCAAGGCCGCCCGGTCGCTGCTGATGTATCGCCATCGCACGCTGGATGGCGCCCGCGCCAAGGCGGCAAGGTTGGGCTGGCGCGGTGCGCTGTATGCCTGGGAATCCGCCGGGACGGGCGATGAGGCCACTCCACAGTGGGTGCATGGAGCTGGTGGCAAAATCATTGAGGTGCTTTGCGGCACGCAGGAGCAGCACATCAGCGCCGACGTGGCCTATGCGGTCTGGCAGTATTGGGAGGCCACCGGGGACGACGCTTTCCTGCTCGACGCCGGTGCCGAGATCATCCTGGAGACCGCCCGATTCTGGGCCAGCAGGGCGGTAGCCGAAGCGGATGGCCAGCGCCATATTCGCGGCATCATCGGTCCGGACGAATACCACGAGACGGTCGATGACAACGCCTACACCAATGGCATGGCCCGCTGGAACCTCCGCCGCGGCCTGGATGTGGCGTCGTTGCTGCGCCAACAGTGGCCGGAGCGCTGGGCGGATCTTGGCGGTCTACTGGCGTTGGACGACGCGGAGCTCGCCGAGTGGCAGGTAGCCGCGGATACGCTGGCGACCGGGTTCGACGCCAAGAGCGGACTGTTCGAGCAGTTCGCAGGATTCCACGGCCTGGAAGCGATCGACCTCGCACCCTACGCCGGCCGTGACGTGCCGCTGGACGTGGTGTTCGGGAGGGATCGGACGCAAAGCGCCCAGGTCATCAAGCAGGCCGATGTCGTGGCGCTTCTGGCGTTGCTTCCGGGGGACTTCGATCAGCGGACGACGGAACTGAATTTTCGGCATTATGAGCCGATGTGCGGCCACGGCAGTACACTGAGCCGGGTTATGCACGCGCTGGTGGCCGCCCGGCTGGGCGATACCGAGATGGCGCTGCACTATTTTCAGACAGCGGCGGCGATCGACCTGGCGGACCTCGGCGGAGTCAGCGCCGGCGGGGTTCACGTTGCGGCCCTCGGCGGCCTCTGGCAGGTGGCGATGTTCGGTTTCGCCGGACTCTCGCTGCATGGCGGGACTCTGGCGTTCGATCCGCATCTCCCGGTCGGCTGGCGTAGTCTCGGCTTTCGCGTGCAATGGCGCGGCCGCCGGCTTAAGGTCCGCATTAAACGGGATGACCGCCGGTTCGATGCCAGCCTGGAAGCCGGGGAGCCGATGACGCTCTTCGTTGGCGGCGCTCCGCACGAGCTCCATCCCGGCCATGCACTTAGGCTTCCGTGAGCCGACCGGACGCGGGCAACGGAGGATGCCGTCGAACCGGGGCAGACCGGACGTTCACGGATTGGAATAAAGCATAGCGGAGTACCCTGTCAGCGCCAGATTTCGCGGCGATCAACGTCGGCGAACATCTGAATTTGCGTTCAGTCGTTCGCCTTGGTCAGGCGGCAGCGCCTGGGCGGCTGGTCTTCATCCGCATGCTCACCCCACAGCAGGCCATGGCGCCATGATCCGCGGCACACGTCACCACCACATTCCGGTCCTGCCGGTGCGCGTCCCGCCGCGCCAAGGAGGACCGTTGTCACCACTGACTGCCGCCCTTCAGTCGCCCCCCACCCGCAGCCATCAGACCAGCAACGAACTGATTGCAGAAGCTTTGGCACTATTCGGCCTTCCGGTGGAGGCACTTGATCCACGAATACCGCAGGCCATCGCCGATGCAGGCGCCGATCATCTCATCCTGGCGCTCCGCAGTCGCGCGCTGCTCGGGGCGATGCGCTACGATTTGGCCGCCGGACGAAGACTTGCGCTGCGAGATGGCATCGGAACGTTCAGCTTGATCCACGCAGGTGGCGCAGGAAGGTTTCCGTCCCTTTGCCAATCGCACCGGCGGTTCCGACGACCGCGGCAGCACTCGTCGATAACGGGGAAGCGGTGGTCGGTACTTTGCCTGGCGGTTGAGGGGGGCTCCAGTCTGGCCCGCGCTGGCCGACCACCGGATCTTGCAACGAATAATACAGGGCACGTTTGTGGTTCCTACATCGTTTCTCCCTTGGGACCCGTTGATGTGCCGGCGAAAGACGGCCTCGGCCACCCCGGCAACGGTCCGGAGACGGGCCATTACAATCCGAAGATCATCGGGTTTCTTCGCTGCCATGATCCCTGTCTATAGCGCCTACAAAATCTTTGGGGCACGTCGGCTTTAGTGAGGTTCAGCGAAGGGGGGGTTCGACCGAGTGGTTGCTGGAGACCGACCAGACCACGGGGGCGATTACGCCGCTTTATAAAACGGACGTCGGGGCCATCGCTCCGCGTCGCCAAGGTCGCGAGGCATCCTCTCGAAACAATACGGTTTCATTCTCGACCACCGGATTGCCGGCTCGGAACGACGGCTTGCGGCCGGCAATTATGTATTGACAATAAACCTACGGGGGCACCTCCGAGTCGGACCGGCAGGCCAAGCACATGGACTTCGGGGCCAACCACGTTGCGACAGTTCTGGCGCCATTCGCCGGTGGTCCGGAAAACGGTATTAGGTGGAAATGGGTATCCCCTTCACTGACTGCCGTGGTCCGGTAGCGTAGAAGCCTGGAGAGCGACCGACAACCCTGCGCCGCTTGAAACAGGAGAACGCTCAGCCGGGTCTCACCGAAGCCGACTGCGACGCCGTCGCACTTCACCTCGCGGGTCATGGGTTGAAGTGGTGAGGTGGCAGCCCTGATAGGGTTCAGGGGGTGCCCGTATGACCTGGACCGAGGACGACTCGATATGGATGCGGCGGGCCATCGCCCTGGCTCACGACGGGGAGGCTCTGCCCGGCAAGAACCCGATCGGCTGCGTCATCGTCCGCGACGGCGCGGTGATCGGGGAGGGCTGCAACGAGGTCGGTCTGCGCCACGATGCCACGGCTCATGCCGAGATCGTTTCAATGCGGCGAGCCGGGGCAAACTTGGCGTGCGAGGAATTGCGCGGGGCAGTGCTATACACGACGTTGCAGCCCTGCGGGATGTGTACAATGGCCTCGATCTGGGCGAAGATCGGCCGCATCGTTTATGGCGCGGGCCGAGAGGATGTGCATCCGATGTATTTCGAGGATCGGCATCTGGACACGGTGGATTTCATTCGGGATGCGTTCCGGCAAGATTTGTCCCTCGCAGGCGGCCTGATGGTGCGGGAATGCGCTGCGCTTTATGTGGGGCCGGACGCTGACGTGCCGAAGGAGGAGCAGGTTAACCGGTAACGCGCTAGCGCTGGAAATTCCCATCAGAACGAGCCATTGAGCGCCTATGGACGATGCCGTCACCAGTCCCGCGGGTGGGCCCGTGGTCCGCGGCGACGTCGACCCCGTCGGAGACCTGCGAAGCCGGATATCGGGCAATCCGTCGCTGGCTGTCGGGTCTTACCGATAGGTAGGTAGATTCCGACCCTGGTGACCGGCTCGATCGCACTCATGTGCGAGAGGGGATTTCCCCGAGCTATGTTTGGGAGCCAAATATGACAACCGTTCTCATCATCGTTTTGCTTGTGGTGGTACTTGGAGGCGGCGGCGGCTACTACGGATTCCGCCGACGTGGATAACGCTGGATACGCGGTTGAGCGAGCGGGCGGTGTGACGCCCGCTCTGGCTGACGTGCCCGAGACGATGCTGTGGGCACTCCACAATCGCGCAACCGAGGCTAAACGCCGCGATGGCGTTCTGGTAGACCCCGAGAGCGCGCGCATTCACACGATGATCGACTATGAGTTCACGCGCCATTTCGGCGAACCTGCGGGATCCCTCGCGGCACGCGCGGCCGCGATCGACCAAACGTTGCGGGTTTGGCTCAAACGCCATCCGGACGGGATTGTGGTTTCCCTCGGAGAGGGCCTCGAAACCCAGCGTCAGCGCGTCGACAACGGCCGTATGCGCTGGCTGACAGTGGATCTGCCCGATGCCATCCGGCTGCGGGAACGTTTCCTCAAACCGACTCATCGATTCCGCCACTTCGCCGGAAGCGCGCTTGAGCTTGGTTGGATGGACGCCGTCGACGCCAGTTCCGGCATTTTTGTCATCGCCCAGGGACTACTGATGTACCTCGAACCGGGACAGATACGTCGTCTTTTCATCAGCATCGCCGACCGGTTCCCGGGCGCCGAGATCGTTGTCGACGCTGTGCCGCGCTGGTTCTCGCATTTGACGTTATTGGGTCTGCACCAAACCCCGCACTACCGTGTCCCGGCTATGCCTTGGGGGGTCGACCGCGACGAGGTTGAACCGACATTGCTGCGCTGGCACCCGGGTATCTCCGGTGTTGCTTTTCTCGACTACAAGATTCCACGGGGGCTGCCACGTATGCCGGCGGACATAACAAGTCGCGTCCCGGGTGCCCGGCATCGGGTCCCCAGTCTCGCGCACGTATCGATAGCGAACGCTCACCGCCACGCCGGCGGCGCGGCCAAAGAGATACACCCGGAGCCAAACGTCAAAGAGTCCGGCTTTTGTCCCGAAGAACTCAACGAAAACCGGAGACCACGTATGACATCCCCCAATGACCATCTGGCAGGGTCGGCCCGCGTGCGCGATCTGGTAACCATGGCCAGCCAAAACGCGATCCGCAGCGGCGACATTGCCCGGGCCGCAACCAAAGTCACCGCGAAGCGTTTTGCTCTCGGCATGGCAGGCACCGCCGACCCTCTGCGGTCGGACCACATCGAGTTCGCGCGAATGGTTCCGGAGAAGGTAGAAGCATTTTCGGCCGCTAGCATGGTCATGCTGGAGCAGTTGGTTCAAGCCGGTCGGCAGATCATGCGCCTGGCATCGGACGAGGTAATGACGACTGTCAACGCCACAATGGAGATGACCGCCTGTTCCTGTCCGGCATCATTTGCGGAGTTGCAGGGCAAATTCGCGCGCGCCCGGTTCGATCGGATGACTTCAAGTTTCATCATGATGGGAGCCATGGTGCTAACTGCCCAGGGAGCCGCGATGTTGCCCATCCAGGAGACGGTGTTCGCGAATGTTGATCGCCTGAGTGGATAGTATATCAAGTTCCCTGTCATCAGGTCCGTTGCCGCAGGTGGCCTCTGGCACCACGTGTTAGAGTCTGACTCGAATCGGTCATGCAATTCCATGGCGCTGAATTCATTGAGTTTTGCCCCATTTCTCCACTTCAGGCCCGGGCCAGGCGCCGCGCCATCAGCTTGACGCTGGCGATGTAAAGCCAGGCCATGGCGCTTTCGATGCTTGCTTCGACATCTTTCGCCAGGCGGCGGTTGCGGTTGAGCCAGGCGATGGTGCGCTCGACAACCCAGCGCCGGGGCAACAGGACGAAGCCCTTGGCGGTGTCCGAGCGCTTCACGATCTGCACGGTCCAATCGCCGACGTCTTCCAGGGCACCTTTCAACTTGTCGCCGGCGTAGCCGCCATCGGCGAAGACATGGCGCAGCCAGGGATACAGGCTGCCCACGCTTTCCATCAGCCAAGGCGCCCCGTCGCGGTCCTGGACGTCCGCGGTGTGAACGATCATTCCCAGCGGCAGGCCGATCGTATCGGTCAGAATATGGCGCTTACGGCCCTTGATCTTCTTGCCGGCGTCGTAGCCGCGCGGGCCGCCGGCCTCGGTGGTCTTGACCGACTGGCTGTCGATCACGCCAGCGGTGGGGCTGGCCTCGCGTCCGGCCGCCTCGCGCACTTCCATCAGCAGCACATGGTTGACGGTGTGCCACAACCCGCTGTCGCGCCAGCCATAAAAGTACCGCTGCACCGTCGAGTACGGCGGGAAATCCTTGGGCAGCATGCGCCACTGGCATCCCGATTCCGCAATGTAGTAGATGGCATCAAGGACATCCCGCAAGCTGGTCTTGCGCGTCCGCCCGCGGGAGCTCGGCTGCGGCAGGTGCGGCTCGATCAAGGCCCACTCTTCGTCCGTCGTATCGCTTGCATAGCGCAACCCATTGCGCTGATACTTCAGCCGCGTGATTTCAGTCCAGGCCATAACGGGTCTCCTCGTTGTCTTCGCAAACACGAGAGAATCGCAGCCGCTGAAGTCACGCAACAATTTTCTTTGGCGGGCGAGGGGCAGCCATGGACTCCGCCCAACGCCCTGATAAGGCCGTTCCGGTACCATTCCGGGTCAGCCTCTCAGTCGGACGCCCGGTCCGCCATATGTCGATGGAGTGGTCTGAATGGCAGACACCGCCGAAGTGACAGACTTTCCTGTCGTTTGCATCGGTGGTTCGGCGGGCGGTCTCGACGCCTACACCCGGTTGCTGCCGCATATTCCGGCTGACCTGGGCGTTGCCGTCGTGATTGTCAATCACCTCAGAATTGTAGCGACCCGGCTTCACGAAATCCTCCCGCCCTACACCGAGATGCCGGTCGAATTGATTACGGAAGGATTGGTCCTCCGGCCGAATCATGTGTTCATCATCCCGGCGCAGCGCGATTTGCATGTTTCCGAAGGAGAATTCCGCCTAAAGCCGTTCTCGAAGCCCAGGGGATGGCCGGACGTGATTACCGTTTTCCTTCGCTCCCTGGTCGACCATTGGAGCGGCAAACTGATCGCCGTCATCGTTTCCGGCTTTGACGGTGATGGCGCGGCGGCGCTGTGCGACATACGGGAGATGGGGGGTATTACGATCGCGCAGAAGCCTGAGACAGCCAAACAGCCGGATATGCCTAAAAGCGCGATAGTAAGCGGGTGTATTGATTTTATCCTTTCGCCCGAGGACATCGGCCGGAAAATCACACGAATCATGCACGGTTACGCCTCTACCGAAGCGTGCGGTGTCCGAGGAGAGTCAAGCGGCCCACCCGGGTGGCATCCCCGATGAATCCGGGCGGCCAGTATCGTCCGGGCGACGTCATTTCTTTCTACAGCGTCGCCTTTGTCTCGATCCATCTCGGTTGTTTTGCGGTAATTTGGACCGGATTCAGTTCGCAGGCCATGGTGCTCGGGTTGGCACTGTATGTGGTTCGCATCTTTGCCATTGGTGCTGGCTATCATCGATACTTTGCGCACCGGGCATTCCGGACCAGTCGAGCCTTTCAGTTTGGATTAGCTTTTCTTTCGCTGACGGCGGCTCAGCGAGGCGTTCTGTGGTGGGCGGCCAAGCACCGCCAGCATCACATGCATTCGGACACCGACGGTGACCTACACTCTCCGATCCTTCGCGGCTTCTTCTACGCTCATGTTGGCTGGGTTTTTCTGTTGCCGAACGATGCCACCGACTATGGATTGGTTGGCGACCTGACCCGATTCAGGGAGTTGGTTTGGATCGAGCGACATTCCTATTTGCCATTGGCGGCACTGGCCTTCTCTACGTGGCTGATTGCCGGCTGGCCGGGACTGGTAATCGGCTTCTGCTGGAGCACGGTGGCATTGTGGCACGTGACGTTCAGCATCAACTCGTTCTCCCACATCATTGGCCGTAGACCCTACATCACCGGCGATCAGTCCCGGAACAATTGGCTACTGGCCCTGCTGACAATGGGAGAGGGCTGGCACAACAATCATCATGCCTATCAGGCGTCTGTCCGCCAAGGGTTCCGCTGGTGGGAGTTTGACCCAACGTTTCAGATATTGCGCGTCCTCTCATGGCTTGGCCTCGTCTGGGACCTGCATGTCCCGCCGGAGGCAGTACTGAGAGGCGAACATAGGCTGGGTCGGCGCGTGATCAACAAAGTCGCCGATCGCCTGGCAAGTTCATTCCTCCTTGAACTGGCGGCTGGTCAGGCGCTGAAGTCAGGGACAGCCTCGGCAAATTTGCGGCCTGACGAATTGTGGAACCAAATCCCGGATCTTGATGAGGTCCGTCGCTATGCGCGTGCAAGGCTTCCTCCGACACCTTCAATGGACGAAATCGTAAGGGCCACCTGGCAGAGACTGCAGGAACTTGTATCCACGAGATTGGTCGCAATCTGAGTCGGCGCTCAGGTTTAGCGGAAACTTCTCGCGGCACGCGCCGCTAAGCTGCTGCGTCAAGGGTGAGGCAGCTTGGTCGTCTGATCCGCCTGGAGGAGATTGAATCCGAGCAAGGAGGCTTCGATGAACGAGATGAAGACAGACAAGACCTTTACCGAAACGCACGAGATGATCGGCAAGTGTCCGTTCGGCGGTGACAGAGTTGGCGGTGCATTCGGCACCCCTCCAACCCTGGAGAACTGGTATCCCGACCGCCTGCGGGTCGAACTTCTCCATCAGAACGGCCTGGCGGCAGATCCGCTTGGCCCGGATTTCGACTATGCCGCTGAGTTCGCGAAGCTGGATTTCGAAGCGCTCAAGCGAGACATCAAGCAGTTCCTGACGACACCGGTCGCCTGGTGGCCACCAGACTACAATAACTACGGTCCACAAATGGTCCGGATGGCGTGGCACGCAGCGGGCACCTATCGGATCGCGGACGGCCGAGGCGGCGCCGGGACGGCGATGCAGCGCTTCGCGCCGATCAGTAGTTGGTGGGACAATGGCAATACCGATAAGTCGCGGCGCCTCCTGCAACCGATCAAGCACAAATACGGTAATGGTATTTCCTGGGGTGACCTCATGATCCTTACGGGCAATTGCGCCCTCGAGATCATGGGATTCCCTACCTATGGCTTCGGCGGCGGACGGCTCGACGCATGGGAGGCGGACAATGCCACCTATTGGGGCCCGGAAATCTGGGACCCGAAGGATGTCAGCAGCTTCGACAGCATGGTCACGCGCGACAAGCGGTGGCGCGGCAAGAACGGCGATGCCGACTACGACCTCGAAAATCCGCTTGCGGCGTCGCACCAGGCGCTTATCTACGTCAATCCGGAAGGGCCCTATGCGAGCGGCGATCCAATGGGGTCTGCACGCGATATTCGGATCACCTTCACGCGCATGGCGATGAATGACGAAGAAACCGTGGCCCTGATCGCGGGCGGTCACGCCTTCGGCAAGAGCCATGGGATGGTATCCGCCAACGAGGTTGGGCCGCCGCCCGAAATCGCGCCCATGGAAGCCATGGGGCTGGGCTGGCACAATCCAAAGGGCCCCGGTTTCGCCCAATACACGATGACCAACGGCATCGAGGGCAGCTGGACGCCGAACCCGACGCAGTGGGACAACAGCTATCTCGAGAACCTGTTCAAGTTCGAATGGCAGCAGACCAAAAGCCCAGCCGGTGCGCTGCAATGGACGCCAATCGACCCGAATGCACCCAAGACGCCCGACGCGCACGTCGCAGGTCAAATGAATAATCTTATGATGATGACCAGCGACATCGCGCTCAAGCTCGACCCGGAGTATCGCAAAGTCTGCGAAAAATTCCTGACGGATTTCGAGGCATTCACACAGGCGTTTTCCAAGGCGTGGTACAAACTTACCCACCGCGACATGGGACCCAAACATCGCTACCTGGGTCCGGAGGTGAAGATCGAGGACGGCCTGCTTTGGCAGGATCCGCTCCCCGAGCGCGAATTCGAGTTGGTCGGCGAGACGGAGATCGCCGCGCTAAAACAGGCGGTCATGGCCAGTGGCCTTTCGGTTTCCGATCTGGTCTTTACCGCTTTCTCCGCAGCGACGACGTATCGCGACAGCGACAAGCGTGGCGGCGCGAATGGTGGTCGCCTTGCGCTCGCACCCCAAAAGGACTGGGCGGTCAATCGCCGGGCCGCGCCCGTGATCGAAAAGTTGCGCGGAGTCATGTCTGACTTCAATGGAAAACAAGGCGCCGGCAAGAAGATCTCGCTAGCCGATCTGATCGTGTTGGGTGGCTGCATGGCGGTTGAGAAGGCGGCAAGAGATGCCGGGGTTGACGCCTCGGTTCCGTTCACGCCGGGCCGTGTGGATACGACGCAGGATCGCACCGACGTGGAAATGTTCGAGTGGTTGAAGCCGATCGTTGACGGCTTCCGCAACTACGTCGGTGACGATTTCAAGCAGATTTCGCAGGGCGTCTCGCCCGAGGAATTCTTCCTCGACAAGGCCAACCTGATGAAGCTGACCGCTCCGGAGTGGACGGTCCTGACCGGCGGGTTGCGTGTCTTGAACGTCAACCATGACGGATCGGACAACGGCGTCTTCACCGACAAGGTGGGCGTGCTGACGAACGATTTCTTCGTCCATCTGACCGACACCGATCTGGAGTGGGAGAAGTCTGACGAGCAGGGAATGAGCTTCACCCTCAAGCATCGCGAAAACGGTACGACCAGGTTCAGGGCAACGCGCAACGATCTGGTCTTCGGGTCAAACTCTCAATTGCGTTCCATCGCCGATGTCTATGCCGGCAGCGACGGCCACCAACGCTTCGTGAAAGATTTCATCAAGGCGTGGGACAAGGTCATGATGCTCGATCGATATGACGTCAAGGGGCACAAGCGTTACGCGCCGATGGCCGCTTGAACGAACATGTGTTGAGCTAATTGAACGGGGCCGTCTGACCGCACGGCCCCGTTTTCGTGCGCTAAGCCCGGTAGGCCGTGCTGCTGGCCCGAGCGGCGAGGCAGACGCGTTCCCAGGCGCGCGGCGGACTATTTCCTACCGCACGCATGAGTAGTTTCCGATACTGGGCGAATCTGCGGCGCGGGGGCCTGTGTGGTCGCGCAACCCATGAAAGCCTCGTGATGAAGCGGATCGCGTTAAGCCTCGCCATCCTCCTCATTGGGCTGAGCGCCCTGTGGCTTGCGGCCGACACGCTCTATCCGGCAGACGGAAATTTCTTCGCGCTGCGCAACTCACAGGTCAATTACACCGGGATCATCACCATCGGCGCCATGAGCGTCGGCATGGTGCTGGCGGTCCGGCCGGCGGCGCTGGAATCGCTGTTCGGCGGCCTGGACAAGATGTATCGGCTGCACAAATGGCTCGGGGTCACCGCACTGGTGGGCTCGTTGCTGCATTGGCTGTGGTCGGATGCGCCGAAATGGATGGTGGGCTGGGGTTGGCTCGTCAAGCCGGCGCGTGGCCCGCATGTGGACCAGACAATGGGTCTGGAGAGCGTGTTCCACTCCCAGCGCGGCGTTGCGGGGAGCGTGGGTGAATGGGCGTTCTATACCGCCGTCCTTCTAATCGTTGTCGCCCTGATCAAGCAGTTTCCCTACCGGCATTTCTTCCGCCTGCACCGGCTGCTGGCGGTCGTGTATCTACTGCTGGTGTTCCATGCCGTGCTGCTGATGAAGTTCAGCTACTGGAACGAGCCGGTGGGCGCGACGATGGCGGTGCTGATGCTGGCGGGGAGTGCCGCGGCGTTCGGTTCCCTGTTGCGCCAAGTGGGCTTTCGCCACCGCGCGCCCGGCGTGATCGCGGCGCTAGTCCCCCATCCCGATAACCGCGTGCTGCGCGTGACAATCCGGCTGAAGGGCCGCTGGGCCGGGCACAAGGCCGGACAATTCGCTTTCGTGACGTTCGACCACAGTGAAGGGCCGCACCCGTTCACCATCTCGTCCGGCTGGAACGGCGACGGCACGATGGATTTCCTGATCAAGGGCCTCGGCGACTACACGGACTCCCTGCCGGCCAGCCTTCGGGTGGGCGATGTGGTGAAGGTGGAGGGTCCGTACGGCCGGTTCAATTTCACCGGCAGCAAGACGCGGCAGATCTGGGTGGCCGGCGGCATTGGCATCACGCCGTTCATGGCGCGGATGGAGACGCTGAGTGTCGCGCCGGATGGCAAAATCGTCGATCTATTCTACTGCACTAACGTGCCGGATGAAGGCTTCATCGCCAATGTTCACCGCCATGCTGAAGCGGCCGCGGTGCGACTGCATGTGCTGGTCGCGCAGAAGGACGGCAAGCTGAGCGGCGAGCGGGCGCGTGCGATGGTGCCGGACTGGCTCGCCGCCGATATTTGGTTCTGCGGCCCCACCGGCTTTGGCCACGCGCTGCGGCGGAATTTCGCAGCCCAGGGGATGCAGAACGACGACTTCCACCAGGAATTGTTCGACATGCGTTAGTTAGCATCGCCTTTCTATGAACGGCGACACGTCGCGTTCCGTTGGAGCATTCGATTCTTTATCTTCGGAGCAATCGGATTCGGGCCCTATCAGAATCAACGCCACAATAGCCAAATCAATTGAAGACCATGCCGCCGTCAATGATAACCGCCTGACCGGTCATGTAGTCGGAATCCGGACCGGCGAGGTAGGAGACGCAAGCCGCCACATCTTTCGGTTCAGAGATACGGCCGAGGAGAACGTTTTTCGCCCACTGTTCAAGCCCCCATTCAAGGGATTTGCCGGTTTCCTCCGCCACTTTCCGGGCAATGCCCTCCATCATCGGGGTTCGCACGATCCCGGGGCAGTAGGCGTTGACGGTGATCCCAATCGCCGCCAAATCCTTCGCGGCTGTCTGTGTGATGCCGCGGATGGCGAACTTGGTCGCCCCATACACCGCCAGACCCGGGTTGCCGACCTGCCCGGCTTGCGACGAGGCATTGATGATCTTGCCGATAACATCGCCTTTCTTCGCCGGCTTGCGCGCCTTGAAGTGCTTCACCGCCGCCTGGATGCCCCAGAACGTTCCGCCGACGTTAACATCGAACACCGTGCGGTAGATTTCCGGTGTAATGTCCTCAATCGGGGTCGTCGGGCCAAGGCCGGCATTATTGATCATCACATCCAGACGACCGAAGCGGGCGACCACCTCGTCCACACCGTGGAAGACCTGATCGCGCTGGCTGACATCCACTTTGACGGGAAGCGCCTCGCCACCAGCGGCGATGATCTGCGCAGCGGTCTCGTGGGCGGTGTCGGTATTGAAATCCAGAGAGCCGATGGCGAAGCCGTCCTTGGCAAGACGAATTGCGATAGCCTGCCCGATACCCTGTCCGGCTCCCGTAACGATAGCAACCTTGCGCTGGCTGATCATAAACATCCTCCCGCTGATGGCGGCGATCCAAAAAATACCATCGAATTGTCGATCGTTCCGATGGTCCGCCTCGTCCCATTAACGACGGTGTTGCCCACGAACGTGGAAGTCCGCAAGCCTGTAGTCAGCGACACTGGGTCGATATTCAACAAGGTGCTTCTTTCAATAACATGGGGCAGATCGGTGAATACTCCGAGCGATCTTGCTGGGGGAGGTTCGGAAACTACTCAGAGCCTGACCGGAAACGATATCGCAATGATCGGAAGGCTAGCCTGGCAGGCGGCTTTCCAGTTTGGGAGGCTATCCACTGTGGTTCGGCATGCCCCCGGAAATATCAAAAGCTTAAACTCTTGGCGGCCCATTTCGAGTCAGGCTCTCGGTCCCCCATCATGCCGCGGTGCGCTTCGAGCCGCACCGCAGGCCGCTCGAAGCCTCGGCGCAGGCGGAGCCGATGAGGCGGTTGCAGTCCGGAGCTCGCAAAAATGGCGCCTGTGGCACGGCCGCTGGCCGGGATGTCGGCGCAAACTCGCCACCTTGTGCCGCTGGCCGCCGAAGCAAGCATGTGCGTGAGGCAGCCAGTATCGGGCGTCTCCAGCGGCACGTGAGTGAGCGGCTGAATCCACGAAACGATGACCGGGCAACCGCAGGAGTAGCGGAATAAATGGTCGCCCCCTTCGGACCCATTGATGGACCTGCGAAAGACGGCCGCGGCCACCCTAGCAACGGTCCAGGGACGGGCCGCTACAATCCGAAGATCATCAGGTTTGTTCGCTGCCATGGCTAGCGCGGTCTGCAAAATCTTTGGGTATATTGGCTTCATTGAGGTTCGGCGAAGGGTGGGTTTCGACCGGGCGGTTGCCCGAGACCGTCCGGACCGCCAGGCCGGCCTGGCCGTCGGCAGCCCGGCAGAGGGCGCGCACCAGCCCCAGCCTGTGCGTCGCGCTCTTCTGGTCATTGAGGATAACGTGCCGGAGCAAGGGTAGGGCGCCGGCGCCATGATCGGGCAGGCGCAGCGCGACGCCCGTCCAGGTGACCTCGGGCCGGCCCATGGGCCTGAAACAGCCCGATTTCCCACGCGCTTCCGGCCTCACGGAAATCATCCGTTTTCCGTTAAAGCCGTCGAAGGCCCCTCGCTGCCCCGGCCGCCATGTCCGGGTCTCCCCTATTGTGAGCCGTGAACACCCCTACGACCTTTTGGCTATTTTATGCTGCATCTGCGAACGCCACCTTCCGGATTGCAGACCGCGCCTCGGGCGCACTGCTTACTTGGACGTTTCCTCCCTAAACTTCGGCGGCGCCCTCACGGGTGCCGCCGTTTTTTTGGCTTAGCTACGCAATGCGAACGCTGCTTCCCAGAGCTCGACGGTCGTTGCGTCGGCGTGCCCCTCGAGCAGCCCGAACCGCGAGGCGACCGTTACGGCGTGCCGGCAAGTCGGGCTACCTCCTATCGGCGCGCGGGAGGCCCGGCATTCATCCACAGAAGCGGTGTGCAAGAATGTGGACAACTGTATTTACCGACACGTAAACCGCGTACCGCCACCCTCGTTGCCGATGCGATCCCGGGCTGGCGTGATCAGGTCGCGCACAGAATATTCCGACGTCCAGCACCGCCTTGGCGACATCCCCGGCATGGGTCTTCAGCCCGGCCCCTCGCCGACGCCGCCCCGACACGACGACCCGGTGGTCCGTCGCCACCGCACTCTGGGTGATGCCGCAGTCCGCCTCGATCCAGGCGCCAACCGCGCGGGTTGTGCGGGGCAGCGTCTCGGCGATCCATCCCTTCAGCTTGGCCTGCTGCGCGTCGCTCAGGCGGCACGCACTGGCGTCGTAGCCGAAGCTCACCAGACCCTCGATACCATCCCGTTCATACAGCCGATGCCAGGTGCGGACGGTGTCGTCGTCTAACAGCAGGACTTTCGCGACGTCGACACAGATCATCCCACCATCCAGCAATACCAGCGCATTGGCGCGCCGGGCCAAGCGATGCGCAGCCAATCCGTCCCGCGCCAGTTCGGTCAGGTCCTTTCGGGATTCGGGGTCGAGGAAGCCGGTGCGGATCATGAAACGACAAGAATCGCGGCGAAACCGATTCGAAAGAGGTTTTCTCGGGCTCCCGCAGAGTCGAGGTATCACCTTGGCTGAGACGGTTTTGTCGGCAGCGGAGATCGCTTATCCCTCGCTGGCTGACACCGATCCAACCGGCCATCTCTCGATCGCTAATCAACGCTCCTCGATAGTTTGCGGAAAAAGTATCTGAGTAGATTCCGAGCCTACTGGTATTGCGCGGGAGAACCCAAATCAAACTAAACGTCTGACCAAAAAGGAACTGATCCATGCGCGTCTCCCTATTGCTCCCACTGGTTTTCCTGACTCTGGGCGCATGCGTCACCGAGAGTGCTCGGCCTCCGCAGGCGACCACCACGACCTATGTGGTCCCGCAGCCCACCGCAACTTATGTGTCGCCTCCTGCAACTACGTATGTCGCACCGGGAGACCCCAGCACCACGACGACTACTACTGTGCGAAGGACATACTAAATCACTATTGCATTGAGCGTGCGTAGCAGGCTGGCGGTTCTTCGCGCGCCAGCGCCTGTGCTGAAGAGCGCCGCCACGATCTCAAGAAAGCGACGTGAACTCATAGGTGCGCGATGCATGGGATTTTTTGGATAGCCTTATGCCGGTTTTCTGTTCCGCTCAGCCGCACAGGCCATGTTCCGCACGGCACCGCAACACATCAGGTACGCGCAGCCGAGAGGCTTGAGGTTTGAAACGACGGCCCGCCAGGGAGAAATGGCAGTGATTGAAAACAGGGTTGCATCCGATGACTCCAAGCTGATCCAGGAAAAAGCGGCCAGGCTTGATGGTCCGGCGGGCCGGACCATGCCGGAACGAGACGACGACAACGAGTATGCAGCCTACTGGCAGGCAGACTATTGGCAGGCAGCCTTCTCGCAGGCAAGGCCGTGGTTGTTCCCGGCGGTTCCCGGAACTTACAGCAACAGTTATCGGGCGGGTGACGAGTAGCGGGCGGCGAACCGCTGTCGGACTTGAGGGCACTTTGTCGAACGCCCGCGAGGCGCGAGGGATCGTCTTCGATCTGTTTGGGGACACACCGCGGGGTCAAGCTCGAGCTATATGCGAGGGTGGGAATTCGCGCGTTTTGGATTTTAGTTAGACCTGACGAGCATCAGGTTACCCGCCCAGGTATTGATCACGGCCGTATAACGCGCGTGACCGTTATCGTACCTGGGTCGTAAAAAGTGGCGAATTCCGGCAGTTTGTGTGCCGCGTGCCAATGTCGCGTAGCCTGATCATGAGACTCCGGCCCGGAAGGCAGGCTCCGGTGCCGGTTGCCTGCCCGCGCGCCGGCCCTTCACGGAAGCTCCCAAGGGACAGGGGGAGCGCGGGAAGGCAGATCGACACCGAGCACCCGGAGCGCGGCATCGAGGGACATTGCGACGCGGTTCCCGACGGTGTGACCGGGCGAGCGCCGCAAAGCATCCGAACCTCAGCGGATATATAGCCATATTGAGATATCGTATAATAA
>NZ_CAJATU010000035.1 GCF_903944925.1 uncultured Rhodopila sp.
GCCGCGTCCCATTCGACGTGGACCCGGCCGGCGAAGGTGTCGGCTATCGCCGATTGCGCCTCAACCAGGGGTTGTTCACCCTGCGGGTGAACGGGGATGATCTGCTTTTGCGTTTCCATCCCGGCAGATTCCGCCGATTCGCCCGCAACGGGCAACTACGCAACTGCCGGATTTAGGGTCAAGCGTCATCGCGCGCCCGGAGTGGAACATCACCGTTGCATCTGCATCATCTGCTCCATCGGCATCATGTTGTGGTTCATGTGCGACATGATCCACAGCGAGCCGGCCATGATCAGCATGACGATCAGCACGCCGAAGGCGAGCGCCATGACATTGTTGACGTTGTCCGGACCCGTTGTGATGTGCAGGAAGAACACCAGGTGCACGCCCATCTGCGCGATCGCCAGCACGGTCAGCGCGACGGGAATGCTCGGCCCCCAGACCAGCGAGGTGCCGGCGATGAAGAAAGAAACGATCGTCAGCAGCACTGCCAACGCAAGGCCGACGACGTATGTCAGAACGCTTTCAGCGTCGTCTTCGCCCGGTGCGACGTCCGTGGCGCCTTCGGGATCGAAATCGCTCATTGTCCTGCCCCCATCAGGTAGACGACCGTGAACAGCGCCACCCAGATAATATCCAGTGCATGCCAGAACAGGCTGAAACACAGGATACGGCGCAGGATATCCGCCCGGTAGCCCTTGGCGTAGACCTGCGCCATCATTGTCAGCAGCCACAAAAGGCCGGCCGTCACATGCAGCCCGTGGCAGCCGACGAGTGTGAAGAACGCGGACAGGAATGCGCTGCGCGTCGGTCCCGCACCCCGCGCCACCAGGCCCGCGAACTCATGGATTTCCAGCGCCAGGAACGCGGCCCCGAACAGGAACGTCACGGCCATTGCACCGTAGAACCAGGAGCCGCGCCTGGTTTGGGCGCCGATGCCGGCGATGCCGCAGGTGAAGCTGGAGAACAGCAGGCAGGCCGTCTCGATCGCCACATTCGACAGATCGAACAGATCCTTGCCGCTCGGTCCATCAGCGGTATTGCCGACCAGCACCGCGTAGGCCGCGAAGAAGGCCGAGAACATGATGATGTCGCTGAGCAGGAAGATCCAGAACCCGTATCCGGTAATGATCCGTTTCGCATGCAACCCGCCGGCGGCGTGCTCCGACGCAGCGTGGCGATGGCCGCTGCTGCGCCCGAGGCGATGCGGGTCCGCCGCGGCTGCCGCGCCGCTCATCGTGCCGCCGCCCGCATCTGCTCGAGCACCGCGCGGCGGGAGGCGCGGTTGGCGCGGTCGATGCGGGCCACTTCATCGGCCGGAATGATGTATTCGTCCTCGTCCCGCCAGGCGAATACCACGAAGGTTGCGATGGCGCCGAACGCAGCCACGCCCACCAGCCACCAGATGTGCCAGATCAGCGCGAAGCCCATGAAGCTGGCGAAGAAGGCGCAGACGAAACCGGTCGGGCTGTTCTTCGGCATTTCGATTTCCCTGTATTCGGGTTCGTCGCGCAGTTGCAGGCGTTCGAAGGCGCGCTGCTTGATGTCCCAATAGGCTTCCTCGCCTTCGATCGTCGGCAGCACGGCATAGTTGAACGCGGGCGGCGGCGATGGCGTGGCCCATTCCAAGGAACGCCCGTCCCAGGGGTCGCCGGTCAGGTCGCGCAGTTCCTCGCGATGGCGGATGCTGACGACAAGCTGCGCCACTTGCAAAACGATCGCCGCCAGGATGATCGCCGCTCCGAACGCCGCGATGATCAGCCAGGGATGCCAGGCGGGAACGTCGTAATGCTGCATCCGCCGCGTCATGCCCATAAGGCCGAGCACATAGAGCGGCATGAACGCCACATAGAAGCCAACGAGCCAGCACCAGAACGCCGCCTTGCCCAAACCCTCATGCAGCTTGAAACCGAACGCCTTGGGGAACCAGTAATTGTAGCCGGCGAAGGCGCCGAACAGCACGCCGCCGATGATCACGTTATGAAAATGAGCGACCAGGAAAAGGCTGTTGTGCAGCACGAAGTCCGCCGGCGGCACCGCGAGCAGGACGCCGGTCATGCCGCCGACGACGAAGGTCACCATAAAGCCGAGCGACCACAGCAGCGGCGTGGAAAACTCGATCCGGCCGCCGTACATGGTGAACAGCCAGTTGAACACTTTCACGCCTGTGGGCACCGCGATGATCATCGACATGATGCCGAAGATCGCGTTGACGTCGGCACCCGCGCCCATGGTGAAGAAATGGTGCAGCCAGACGGTGAACGACAGCAGGCAGATCACCATCGTCGCCATCACCATCGACCGGTAGCCGAACAGCGGCTTGCGGGAAAACGTCGAAACCACCTCGGAAAACACCCCGAACGCCGGCAGGATCAGGATGTAGACCTCCGGATGGCCCCAGGCCCAGATCAGGTTCATGAACATCATCATGTTGCCGCCGGCTTCATTGGTGAAGAAATGAAACCCGAGGTAGCGGTCCAGCAGCAGCATCGCCAATGTCGCGGTCAGGATCGGGAAGGCGGCGACGATCAGCAGGTTGGAGGCCAAAGCCGTCCAGCAGAACATCGGCATCCGCATATAGGTCATGCCGGGCGCGTGGATCTTCAGCACCGTGGTGACGAAATTGACGCCGGTCAGCAAGGTGCCGATGCCGGATATCTGCAATGCCCACAGGTAGTAATCGACGCCGACGCCGGGCGAGTATTGCAGCTCCGACAGTGGCGGGTAGGGCAGCCATCCGGTGCGCGCGAACTCGCCCACCACCAGCGACACGTTAACCAGCAGCGCGCCCGTCGCGGTCAGCCAGAACCCCACTGAATTCAACGTCGGAAACGCCACGTCGCGGGCGCCAAGCTGCAATGGCACGGCGAAATTCATCAGCCCGATGACGAAGGGCATGGCGACGAAGAAGATCATCAAGGTGCCGTGCGCCGAGAAAATCTGGTCGTAGTGCTCGGGCGGCAGATACCCGGGAGACTGGAACGCCAGCGCCTGTTGCGACCGCATCATGATCGCGTCGGAGAAGCCGCGCAGCAGCATCACCAGCGCGAGAAAGCAATACATCACGCCGATGCGCTTGTGATCGACGCTGGTGATCCACTCTTTCCACAAATACGGGACGTAGCCTTTGACCGTGACCCAGCCGAGCACGCCGATGATTACCAGCGCCACGACGGTGGAGGCCGCCATCGGTATCGGCTGGTCGTAGGGGATCGCGTCCCAGCTCAGCTTGCCCAGCATGCTATTTCTCCGTCCGCGGCGACACCGTCCGATCCGGTTGTCCGATATCCGGCCCGGGACCGGGCGGCAGTTTTTGCGAAACGATCATCTTGTATAGTTCCGGATCAACCTCGCGGTAGGTAAACGGACGGACGTTGATGCTCTGCCGCGCCAGGGCGTTGTATGTCCCCGGATCAAGCGACTCGCCCGTGTTGCGGGTGGCATTGACCCAGTCCTCGAAGGCCGCCGCCGGGACCGCGTGCACGTCGAAGTGCATGTCGGAGAAACCGTCGCCGCTGTAATGACTGGACAGGCCCTTGAACTCGCCTGAATTGTCCGCCACCAGGTTCAACTGCGATGTCATCCCGTTCATCGTGTAGATCATGCTGCCGAGCTGCGGGATGAAGAACGCATTCATCACGCTGGCCGAGGTCAGTGAGAAATGCACCGGAATGCCGGCGGGAATGACAAGCTGGTTAACGCTGGCGACACCCTGGTCCGGGTAGATGAACAGCCATTTCCAGTCCAGCGAGACGCCCTGCACCTCCAGCGGCGGCGCGCTGGACGGCAGCGGCTTGGCGGGGTCGAGATCGTGCGAGCCGATCCAGGCGACGCCGCCGAGAAGCAGGATGGTCAGCAGCGGAACCGACCAGACGAGCAGTTCGAGCGCGCCGGAATAGCCGAAATGCGGCCTATAGGTCGCTCGCGTGTTGGACGCCCGGAACCACCAGGCGAAACCGAACGTCGCCGCCACCGTGGGCACAACGATCGCCAGCATGATCGCCAGCGAGTCGATCAGGATCGTCTTTTCCGCGATCCCGACGCTGCCCTGCGGATCGAGCACCGCCGGTTGGCAGGCGGCCAGCACCAGCGGCGCAAGCACAATCAAAGCTCGCCGCGGCGGTCCCGCTGGTTCGGCCGGCATCGCACCCCCCCTGATTTCGTCCCGGGCAAGCCGGCAGACCTGCCGGCCCAACTGGAGCGAAGCGACGCGGTTTTGGTTCCGCGTAGAAGTGGAGAAATTCTAACCTTTTCGTTATGGCGATCCGCGGAGCAGGGCCGTCACGCCGCCTTGTCGAACACCATCACCTTGGAGACAAACGCCGGCACATCCCGCCGATGAACCAGCCCGCATTCCCGCGCCAGGCGCCGGAAATCCTCCCGCACGTACGTCGAAAAATACGGCTCGTGAAAATTCTGCGGAAACAGCTCAAGCGACCCTTCGTAAGCCGGGTCGTCGCCGGTTTGCAGCGAATCGACCAGCACCAGCCGTCCGCCCGGCTTCAGCACGCGGCCGAACTCCGCCAGCGCGCTGCGGCGAATCTTCGGCGGCAGCTCGTGAAACAAAAAGATGCTGGTCACCGCGTCCAGGCTGTTATCCGGCAGAGGCAGCGATTCGCATTTCCCGACCATCAACCGGGTCCGCGCCCGCCCGCGCAGATGCGACTTCGCCTCCCTGATATAGGCCTCCGACATGTCGAGTCCGATTATCGGCAAGCGCGGCCAGGTCTGCTTGACGAAATCAAGGAAACGACCGGTGCCGCAACCCGCATCGAGCAGCTTCAAACCGGCCGGGTCGCGCCCGGCGAACACCTCATGCAGCGGCGGCAGCGCCTGCCGGCGCATCGCATTGGCGGTGCCGCTGAAGAACACCTCCACCTGGGTGTCATAGCGCTGGGCGGATTCCCGGGTCAGCCAGCCGCCGGACTGGTAATGGAAGTTTTGCAGGTAATAGCGCGGGCGCTTGCCGCGGAACCCGGCCTCCAACACCTCCGACGTCCGACCGCTCTCGCGGCGCCGGTGGATTTCCGGCAGGTCCGCGAAGAACAGCCGCGAGCGATTCAGCACATCCCATGGCGCGCCGTCCCTATCGATCGGGAACGGGTATATCCCCGCTTCCACGTTCGCCAGATCGGCCTGCAGCAGTTTCGCCATGTCGCCCAGCAGCCGGATGCGATCGGGTGTCGGCTTGTCGGTGCGGGCGCGCGGGCGGGTCTGTTGCGCTTGTGTCGCGCGCGCCAGTTGCTTCATGGCGACACCGTGACCGACATACCAGGCCACGCGCGGCAACTGGCTGACGCCGTAGGCGGCCGTGGTGGCGAGGCGGCTTAACGGGTTGGTCATGCTCTCCACCGTTGTTCAAACAGATTCATCTAGTCGATATGGCGCAGAGTCGGCGGGTTAAAAGAGCGTCCGTCAGTGCCGGGTGAGCTGGTTTATCTCCCGCCGTTAAGCACTCTTTAAGATTTGTCCGCTAGCGTGGTCCGTATGAACCCGTACGGGACCTCGCAGTGCCCATCGCCGAACCACCCGCATGACCGATACCGCCTTCGCCGAGGCAATGGCGCTGCACGCGGCGGGAAGCCGCCGGGAAGCCGCGGCGATTTGTCGCGGCATCCTCGCGCGCGACGGCGGCCACGCGGACAGTCTGCATTTGCTGGGACTGATCAGCGTCGAGCAGGATGACGCGGTGGCCGGGATCGCCCTGATCCGCCGCGCCATGGCGCTGCAACCCGGCTGCGCGCCGTATCACAACAGCCTTGGGCACGCCTGGCGCCGTCTCGGCCGGCTGGAGGACGCCTTGCACGCCTATGCGGCCGGATGCGCGCTTCGACCCGGTTCGGCGGAGATTCACAGCAACCTCGCGACCACGCTGCTGGATCTCGGGCGGCGCGGCGAGGCCGTCAGTCATTATCGCCTGGCCGCCGGCTACGCGCCGAACGACGCCGATATCCGCTACAACCTCGCCAATGCGCTGGCTGTAGACGGTGACCCGGCGGAGACCGAGCAAAGTTACCGCACGGCCATCGCGCTGCGGCCCGATTTCGTCAACGCGCTCGGCAATTTCGGCCGGTGGCTGATGACCCGGGGCCGCTGGGCGGAGGCGGAACAGCATCTTGCCGGATCGCTGGTGCTTGCGCCGATGCAGGCGGGAAGCTGGAACAACCTCGGCATCGTCTCGCAGGAACTCGGCCGGGCGGAGGCGGAACAGTGCTACCGCAATGCCGTCGAGATCGACCCCGGCCTGGCCGACGCGCAGTTCAACCGCGGCTGCCTGCTGTCGGTCCACGGGCGCACGGAGGAGGCGGTCGCCTGCCACAAGGCCGCCTTGGCAGCCGCGCCCGGATTCGGCAAGGCGAGGCTGGCGGCGTGCATGGCGCGGCTCCCCATCCTGTATCGGTCAGAGGCGGAGGTTCAGCGATGCCGGCAGCTTTATGCCGCAGAACTGCACGCCCTGGCCGCGTCCGATGCGGCTTCCCTGGCGGATGCCATCGGCACATCCCAGCCCTTCTTCCTGCCGTACCAGCAACAGGACGACCGCACGCTGCAGGCGATATACGGGCAACTCGCCTGCCGCGCGATGGCGGTGGCGCACCCGCCGGTGCAGCTCGCGCCCCCCCCGGCAGCGGGCGAGCGCATCCGGTTGGGCATCGTCAGCGGCTTCTTCTGCGACCACACACTTTTGAAACTGTTCCTGGAGGGATGGCTGACGCACATCGACCGCAGCCGGTTCGAAGTGCTCGGCTTTCACACCGGCCGCGCCGCCGACGCGCAAACCGACCGCTGCGCCGCCCGGTGCGACCGGTTCGTGCAGGGGCTTGCCTCGCTGGCCGACTGGCGCGACGCCATCCTGGCCACGTCCCCGCACGTCTTGCTCTATCCCGAGATTGGCATCGACCCGGTCGCGGGCGGCCTCGCGGCGATGCGGCTGGCGCGGGTGCAGTGCGTGGCCTGGGGGCAGCCGGTGACCTCGGGGATGCCGGCGATCGACCACTATCTGTCGAGCGCGCTTATGGAGCCGCCGGAAGCCGACGCCCATTACACCGAAAATCTGGTGCGGCTGCCCAACCTGGGCTGTTGCTATACTCCGGACACCGAGGCGAACCGGCCGCCCGCCCGGCGTGAGCAGTTCGGGTTGCAGCCGGGCGTGCCGGTATTCTGGTCGGGGCAGGCTCTGTACAAGTATTTGCCGCGCTATGACTGGATTTTCCCGCGCATTGCCGCGGCACTGGGCGCCTGCCGGTTCGTATTTGTCGGTTTCGCCAAAAGCCAGGCGGTGACGGACGTCTTCCGCGATCGTCTGGGGGCGGCTTTTGCCGAGGCCGGGCTGGATGCGGCACGGCATGTCGTCATCCTGCCGCCGATGCCGCAGCAAGACTATTTGGCCGCGGCCGGGCTGGCGGACGTGATCCTGGACACTATCGGCTGGTCGGGCGGCAAGTCGACGCTCGACTGCCTGGCGGTCGACCCGGCCATTGTGACCATGCCGGGCCGCTTCATGCGCGGACGCCACACGGCGGCAATTCTGCGCCGCATCGGCTGCGAAGCAACGATTGCGGCGTCCCCCGAGGAGTACGTGTCGATCGCAGTCCGGCTGGCGGCCGATACGGGCTGGCGGGCGGACGTGCGGCAGGCGGTCGCTGCCGGGAAGCATCGCGCGTTCGAGGACGTGACGTATATCCGGGCGTTGGAGGCCTTTTTGCAGGAGGCCTTTTTGCAGGAGGCCATTTCGATCGCCCGCGGCCGGGATTTGCAGCCGCAGTAAAATCTGTGAAGTTCTTGAAAAGGTGACTTGCGGCCAAACCGGCCGCGTGGAAGATTACAAGAAGGCAAGAAAGATTGCCGTTGGGGGATGTGGTGCATCACACGGATGTCGCCGTCATCGGTTGTGGCCCGGTCGGGGCAATGCTGGCGAACCTGCTTGGCATGCAGGGGTTTCGCGTGACCGTGCTGGAGCGTGAGACGGCGGTCCGCAACCTGCCGCGCGCGGTACACTTCGACGGCGAGATCATGCGTTTGCTGCAGACCGCCGGTCTCGCGGACGCAATGCTTCCCCTGCTGCGAGTGTCCCCGGGCACCAAATTCGTCGATTCCGCCGGCCGGCTGCTTCTCGAATGGCCGCGTCCGGCGCATGTCGCCGCTCAGGGCTGGCACGCCGCATATCGGTTCCACCAGCCGGACCTCGAACAGGTTCTGTGCGACGGGCTGCGCCGCTGGCCGGACGTGACATTGCAGCGGCGGGCCGACGTCATCGCCCTGGAACGGGGCGCCGATACGGTCGATCTTCTGTACAAAGATCTCGCCAACGGCGAGATCCGGCACCTGAGCGCACGGTTCGCCGTCGGGTGCGATGGGGCGCAGTCTTTCGTCCGGCATGTCCTCGGCGGTGAGATGGAGGATCTCGGGTTCGACGAGCGCTGGCTGGCGGTGGACGTCCGGCTGCGCCGCCCGCGTCCGGATCTCGGCGATGATAGCGTGCAGTATTGCGACGGCCGCCGCCCCGCGACTTATATTTGTGGCACCGGCGACCGCCGGCGGTGGGAGATCGCGCTGCTGCCGGGGGAAGACTCCGACTCCATGACCCGGCCCGATTCGGTGCTGCGGCTGCTGAAACGCTGGGTCGCGCCGGCGGAGATCGAGATCGAGCGCGCGGCGGTCTACACGTTCCGCGCGGCCATCGCCTCTCGCTGGCGCCTCGGCAAGCTGCTGATCGCGGGGGATGCGGCACATCTGACGCCGCCGTTCCTCGGCCAGGGCCTGTGCGCGGGGCTGCGCGATGTCGCGAACCTGGCCTGGAAGCTGGGCCGGGTATTGCGCGGGCAGGATGGCGCCTCGTTGCTCGACACCTACCACTCCGAGCGGGAGCCGCATGTGCGGGAATATATCGAGCTTGCGGTCCGGCTTGGCGGGCTGATCAACGCCACCGCGCCGGATGCCATGCTGAACGGGGCCGCACCGGCACGCATGGACTCGATCGAGCCGCGCCTCGGCCCCGGGCTGTGCGGCGGGTTGCCGGAGCCGCGGGGCCGGATGGCGCCTCAACCGAGCGGCTGCGCGGGTGGCGGGCTGGACGACCGTATCGGCTACCGCTTCGCGGCGGTCATGCGCAGCGACGTGGCGTCCCGTCTGCCCGACGAACTTTGGGCAATGCTGAAAGCGCGGGATGTGGCGGTGATGATGGATGCGGCCTACGGACCCTGGCTGGAAAGGTTGGGAGCCGAGGCGGTTCTGGTGCGGCCGGATCGATATGTGTTCGGCGCGGCGCACGACGCCGACGAAATGCGCGCGCTTGTCGCGGCGCTTTAGGCCGGGTGCTGAAGACAGGCTTGCGCGGGCGGGATCAAGCGGCTAGGTAACGGCGCGCGCCTGAACCCGGCGCTGCTGTAGCTCAGTGGTAGAGCACTCCCTTGGTAAGGGAGAGGTCGAGAGTTCAATCCCCTCCAGCAGCACCAGTCCTTTCAAGCACTTACAGAGCGTTTCGGACGGCCCAAACGGGTGGTCCTGCCGAACGACACCGTCGGCAACGATTTCTTCCTGGCCTCCCGAACCTGGATTTACAGCGACCCGGTGCCGCTCAGCGAGAGTCGGAGGGATATGATCATCCGGGGGGAGCAACGCGACGACGCGAGAAAGCAGCAGGTCCGAAAGCGTGGCGCTCAAAGCGTATGCCCGGGTGCATGCGCGCAAAAATCGCAACGAAATTATGAGATCAAAAACGATGTCTTATGGCGGGAACTGGCGGAGGGGATGAGACACTCCGCCATTTTTCGCTGAACCCCGCAGAAAACCTCGGGTTTTCGGGCAGCGCCGGTCGGCGGGATGTATAATGCCGGTTACAATCTCGCGCAAGATGGTCGCTGCGAAGTTGCGCCGGGCGCCCAGTTCCTGGCACCCCCGACAGCCATGGTGTGATCTGAGGGCGCCCGCCGCGGCGTCCCGGGTCCGAAAGCCCGCGCGGGTTCGTGACGCAACCCGGAAGGCCCTGGTCCCTTGCATGGATCGCGCCGCCTTATGACAGAGCCGGGCGATCCGGAAAAAGATGCCTCACCACTTGATCATGCGCCGCCTTCGGCGCCGTTTATGTTAGGAGGCATTATGGCTAAGATCACGGTTTATCTGTCGCCCAAGACGCTGTGTCCGGATCCCTGTTCTGTGACCTGTCGGCCGGCGCTCGACAGGGTCCGCACCAGGCTTGAGAGAGAAATCTATTGGGCGTGGAACGACGGAGAAGTGGCGGTTGTCTGCCAGACCCCCAATTACGAACAGAGGCAAGGCCGTCCTCAAGGTTACCGGCATGCAGGACGAGCGTTCCAAAGTGATGCTTGAAAGGCGCGCTGCCAGCTATCTTCAGTATTTGCTGTCCACACAACCGGGGCGTGGTGTGGTGACCTGGCCAGCTCCAGGTGTCAGGCGGCGTCGTCAGTTTGCCCAACATTTTGTCCCCGGCGCCGGCGGAATCCCGGGAGGGAGTGGATGACTTCTGTAACTCTCTGCCGAGCGTCGATGCGGATCAGCGTGTTGCGCCGACTGATATTGCGCGGAAGCTGAACCGGCCGCAGCCACCAGCCCTGTTCGACATCATCGAAATGCCAGCTGGTTCCGGTCAAACCGCGGGAGGCGGCTTCGGGACCTCGGACGCGGCTTGAGCCGTTGCAACACTGGCTCGCCGTTTGGCGGCGCCGTCACGGTAGCCGGCGAGGCGGAACGGCAGGAGGTGGGCCAACCGCTGCCCCTGCTGAAAACGGCGAGGGGTCTTTTCCTCCCAGCCGTTCATACCCGCAGCGAACCCGTCATCGTAGGCCGCCCGCTCCGGCTTCGGGATCTTGAGTCGGTCGGGGACGATCGGCAAATCGTCGGGTCGCGCCCCACCTTCGGGCTCGCCCACGGTTTCGCCAAGCACTGGCGACGGCAAACCGGCGTCAAGTTCGGCCGCGCCAAGGGGCCGCGCCGAGCGTCCCGGTATTTCCAGCGCAGTTCGATCCTCTTGCCCATCATCGCCAGCGAACGGCCGCGGCTCGGGCGTCTCCGGCTCCTGCACGCGCTTTTTCGTCGTGGCACTATGTTGTGTGGCCTCAACCGGCGCGCGGGTTGCCGCCGCTTCGGCGCGTGCCGTCGCCACGTCCGCCGCGGCTTGCTCACGTACCGCCATCGCAGCCGCCGTTGCCTCTCGCGCCTCAGCGCGCGCCTGCTGCGCGGCGGCGAGCGCCGTCTCGCGGGCTGCTTCGGCCGCCGCCGCCCGGCGC
>NZ_CAJATU010000036.1 GCF_903944925.1 uncultured Rhodopila sp.
AATGCCTGTGAGTTTCAACCCGCTACCGGAAGGGGCATGCGGCTGAACTTGGGTGTGCCGCAGTCAAATTCGGAGCGATGGATGTTTCAACCCGCTACCGGAAGGGGCATGCGGCTGAACGTCGAATCGTTCGACAACCGACGCATGGCGGCGTTTCAACCCGCTACCGGAAGGGGCATGCGGCTGAACGTGGTCCGTGGAGTGCTATACGCCATCAGCCTCGGTTTCAACCCGCTACCGGAAGGGGCATGCGGCTGAACTCCTGGTCGGCCAGCTCGAGGGCAAGTCGGTCTAATCGGTTTCAACCCGCTACCGGAAGGGGCATGCGGCTGAACTTCGTCGATGGATAAATGCGCAGTACGACGTTTCAACCCGCTACCGGAAGGGGCATGCGGCTGAACATGCCTCTGAGGCCCTGATCGAACTGTTAAGGCTGTTTCAACCCGCTACCGGAAGGGGCATGCGGCTGAACTTCTAAATCGGAGTATGGAAAGTGACAATACGCATGTTTCAACCCGCTACCGGAAGGGGCATGCGGCTGAACGGAGGTGGGATTTCGAAATAACTGACGAGGAGGTTTCAACCCGCTACCGGAAGGGGCATGCGGCTGAACTCAGCTAAGCTGGATCACGACGAGAACGATAATCGTTTCAACCCGCTACCGGAAGGGGCATGCGGCTGAACCTGGGCGCGCTTCAGGTGGCCGAGAATGAAAGGTTTCAACCCGCTACCGGAAGGGGCATGCGGCTGAACCTACCTGCCATAACGTGCTTGTCAAGCGTGGTTTTTCATATCATATTCCACACGGTTCGGCCAAATCCTTCATTTTTCCGAACCATCCACCCCGGCAGCCACACCGGTCTGACAGAAACATCCCGCCATTTTAATGGACAAACCAGTTTCCACAGGGTCCCCTCCCGGCCCCGGCCCCGGCCCCGGCCCCGGCCCCGCCGCCGCCTCGCCGCTCTGGGACCGGCTATGCACCTATGACTCTCTTGACACGGCATGGTCGAAGGTCTGGCACAACCGCGGCGGACCCGGCGGCGACGGAGTCACCGTCGCCGCCTTCGCCCGCAGCGCCGCGCCCCGCCTGTCGCAACTGCTGCGCGACCTGCGCCAGGGCACCTACTTCCCCGGCCCGCCGCGCCACGTCCGCATCCCCAAGCGCCGCGGCGGCACCCGCCCGCTCGCCATCCCCTGCGTCGCCGATCGTGTGGTGCAGACCGCACTGGCGGAGATTTTGGCGCCGCGGCTCGATCGCGAAATGGAGGACGCGAGTTTCGCCTACCGCCCCGGCCGCTCGGTCGATCAGGCCGTCGCCCGCATCGCGCTGCTGCGCCGGCAGGGCTACCGCTGGGTGGTCGAAAGCGACATCGAACGTTACTTCGACAGCGTGCCGCACGATCGCCTGCGCGCCCGCCTCGCCCGCTCGGTGCCGGAGCCGCGCATCCTCGCCCTGGTGGACCTCTGGCTCGGCGCGATGCAGCCGGAGGGGTTCGGCCTGCCGCAGGGCGGACCGCTCTCGCCGCTGCTCGCCAACCTCTATCTCGACGACGTGGACGAGCGGATCGAAAGCCACGGCGTCCGCCTGGTGCGCTTCGCCGACGACTTCGTGCTGCTGTGCCGCGACCAGGCCGGGGCCGAGGCGGCACTCGGCCGCATGCAGGCGCTGCTCGCCGAACACGGGCTGCGGCTGCATCCCGACAAGACGCATATCGTGCCGTTCGAGCGCAGCTTCCGCTTCCTCGGCCACCTGTTCGTCCGTTCGGTGGTGCTGCGCTCACCGGACGCCGAACCGGACAGCGAACCCCCGGACCCGTTCGTGCCGCCGCCGGAGGCGGACTCCGGCGCGGCCGCTGCCCCCGCCGCCGGGACCGGCGCGCCGTTGCCCGCACCGGACGCCGGGGACGAGCGCGACGCGGCCGAACCGGATGCCGGACTGGCCCCCGTCCTGCGCGTGCTCTATCTGCACGAACCCGGCCGGGTGCTGGACGCGCGGCACGAGACGTTCCTGGTGCAGGAGGACGGCCGGACCATCCTGGCGGTGCATGCCAGCCGGGTGGACCGCATCGACATCGGCCCGGCCTGCGCCGCGGCCGACGCCGCGCTGCGCCTGGCGCTGGCCGCCGACATTCCGCTGTCCTTCGTCAGCGCCGGGGGCGACACGCTCGGCCTGCTCGGGGCGCCGGTGCGGAACCATGCGGCACTCCACTTGGCGCAGGCGCGCCACGCGCTCGACCCCGCGCTGCGCGCCGATATGGCGCGGCGCATCGTCACCGGGCGGCTGCGCAACCAGCGCGCGCTGCTGAGCCGGCTGAACCGCCGCCGCAAGGACACGGACGTCGCCGCGGCGATCGAGACGCTCGGGCGGGCGCTGCACAAGCTGCCGGGGCGGGCGGAGGTGGCGGCGCTGATGGGGCTGGAGGGCGCGGCCACCGCGATCTACTGGCGCGCACTGGCCCGCACCCTGGCGCCGGGCTGGACGTTGCCGCGGCGGCGGCGGAGGCCGCCCCCCGATCCGGTCAACCTGGTGATCTCCTTCCTCGCCACCTTGCTGCACCGCGACATCGCCGCGCTGGTGCTGCGGCACGGGCTGCATCCCGGCATCGGCATGCTGCACAGCTCGCAGGACGGCAAGGCGGCCTGCGCCTTCGACCTGATCGAGGAGTTCCGCGCCCCGCTGGCCGAGGGGCTGGCGGTCTACCTGCTGAACAACCGAATCCTGAAACCGGAGATGTTCAGCGCCGAGGACGGCGGCTGCCGGGTGGACGGCGCCGGGCGGCGCGCCATCGTGCGCGGCTATGAGGCGAAGCTGGACGGCGCGCTGATCAGCCCGCGCGGCGGCACCCGCACGCTGTGGCGCGGCCTGATGCAGGAGCAGGTGCTGGCCTACCGCGCCCATCTGACCGGCGGCGCGCCGTATGCGCCGTACGACATGGACTATTGAGGGCGGCATGGCTCGGGCCGAGATGCTGGCGGTGTTCTGCTACGACGTGGCGGCGAACCGCGCGCGGCGCCGGGTGGCGGCGCTGTTGGAGCGGCACGCGGTCCGCGTGCAGGACAGCGTGTTCGAGGCCCGGCTGACTCCCAAGGCGGCGGCGCGGCTTGCCAGGCTGGCGGCGAAGGAGCTGGGTCCGGCGGATTCGCTGCGGGTCTACTTGGTGGCACATGACGGGCGGCGGCACTGCCTCGCCTTCGGCCCGCTGCCCATCGGCGAAGCGCAGGATTTCTATCTGGCCTAGCAGCGCGGTCCGGCGGCGACGGGCGACGCCATGCGGCTGCGGAGCGGGTCAAGATACCAAGAAGTACTTCGTCAGCAGGCTTCAACGCGCGACCGGAAAGGGCAACGCGGCCAACCAACAGCCGTTACGTGTTGATTACCGCGTATGTGTTTCAACGCGCGACCGGGAAGGGCAACGCGGCCAACTCACGAATGAAGAGCTTCTTCGTCGCCAGGTGGAGTGTTTCAACGCGCGACCGGGAAGGGCAACGCGGCCAACGCATCCCGCCCGGCTTTCAGGGCCTGGGCGGCGGGTTTCAACGCGCGACCGGGCAGGGCAACGCGGCCAACCGCTGCCTGTCTACCCGATGAAAGGATACGAGTTTCAACGCGCGACCGGGAAGGGCAACGCGGCCAACGTTGAATGAAACGGAGAGAGAAATGCGTATGTTTCAACGCGCGACCGGGAAGGGCAACGCGGCCAACATCAACGCGGTTGAGGGTGTCGGCACCGATGTTTCAACGCGCGACCGGGAAGGGCAACGCGGCCAACCTAGCCGCTGGAACCATCTCGTCAAGCTCATTATTTTGGTAGGATTTCCACATGGTGCGTCCGCCCAACGCCAAGATGCGCGCTCCAGCTCCGGTCCGGCGATCATACACACATCCAACCCACTGTAGAACAAAGATTCCATCCATTTCCACACGGTCCTGTTCAAGCCCCCTGCCGCGCCGCGCCCGCCCGGCGCATCCTCGCCGGAGAAACCAGCCTCATCCCCCCAGGCGGCAGCCACCCATGTCCGAACCCACCCTCACCCCGGCCGAGCGCCTGCGGCATCCCCTCGCCGCCCTGAATCCGGCGGCCTTGCTGGATCTGTGGCGGCGCGTCATCATCGTCGTGCGCTGCGCCCGGCCGCCGCAGTTCGATGGCGGACCCGGCCTGGCCGGCCGTCTGCGCGGCGCGTTCGGCCGTCGCCTGTGGGACGCCGCCATCCTCACCCACCTGCCGGCCGACGCCGCCGGCCGCGCCGCGCTGCCGCTGTATGACCTGCTGTTCGACCAGCACGGCCGCCAGATCGGCGGCAGCCGCCGGCCTAAGCCCTTCGTGCTCGGCGCCGAGCTGCGCAGCGGCGGCATCGAGGTCACGCTCACGCTGTTCGGCTTTGCCGGCTTCTGGTTCGCCCCGGCCGCGCAGACCCTGTGTGAGGCGCTGGAGGGCGGCGTCGCCATCGCCGATCAGGCCCGGGTGCGCACCCCGCTATGCGTGTCGGACTACCGGATCGAGCGGATCGAGGGCGTGCCGCCGCCCGCCGCCGGCAGCGCCGTCCGCCTGCACTTCGCCACGCCGTTCGTGGTGGCGCAGGGCGGCGCGCTGACCCTCGCCCCCGCGGCGCTGATCGCCAGCCTGGCGAACCGCATCCGCGGCCTGGCGCGCTGGCACGATCTGGACCTGGAGATGGACTGGCCGGAGACCCTGGCCCGGGCGGCGGCACTGACGCTGACGGAGCCGCGGCTGACCCCCTGGCTGTGGGACCGCCGATCGACCCGCAGCGGGCCGCGGGCGATCCCGATGCGCGGCCTGTCCGGGGCCTTCACTCTGTCCGGCGACCTCGCGCCGTTCCTGCCGCTGCTGGCGATCGGCGAGACCACGCATCTCGGCTCCGGCACCACCTTCGGCCTCGGCCGCTACGTGCTGCAGCCGCAGCCCGAACTGGGCTGAGGCGCGGGTTCAGCTTTGTTCGCGGCGCCGTACCCAGAGGTACAGCCCCAGCGCAACCCCCCCGGCTAGCGCCATGATTTCAGGGCCGATCCAGGGGCCGAGCAGGCCGTGCCAGCCGGGCAGCCAAGTGTCCCGGATGACCCGCGCCTCGTCCACCAGCGTGGAAGACCCGAGCAGGGTTGCCGCCAGCGCGATCGGCACTGTGACCGCCACCGCCTTCGACACCCAGGCACTGTCCGCCGCCGTCCTGGTGTCGGCCTGCGCCGAGAGGTAGCCGTAGATGTCCTTCACCTCGCGCAGCACATGGTCGTATAGCCGTTCGGTGCCCAGGTGGCGCTGCCAGAGCGCGAACAGCTCGCGCGCCTGCACCTGGTTGCTGACCTCAAGGAACCAGTAGCGGTGGGTGAAGCGCATCAGCTCGACATGCACCGCCTCGATGCCGTTGCGCAGCGTCCGAGTTGCCGCGGCCTGGCCGGGGCCGGATGTCAGGTGGCGCACCGCCTCGGCGAGTTCGTTCTCGATCGCCAGCAGCGCCGCCTTGTGGAACTGCGCGATCAGACCGAGCTGGAAGTAGTGGCGGCGGAAATGCACCAGCCCGTCGCCGAGGAGGAAGCTGTCCGGCGCGGCGCTGCCGGTGACGACGAAGGCGTAGCCGGAGCACAGATAGCGGGTGTTCATCCAGGCGGTTGCCGGTTCGGCGGTGGGCGGCCAATAACGGTCGTAGCAATACGTGTCCGCAAAGCCGGCCAGTATGGAAGGCGAATAGGGCGGGGCGGCCGATGACCCCGGCTCGTCGGCGAAGCACAGCCGGGCAAAGTCATGCTCGGTCAGCGCGCGCGGGTTGTCGAACGCCAGGAACGCCAGCACCGGAATGCGCTCGTCGAGCAGATGGCAGTAGCCCACGCCGCGATCCCCCGCCTCGGCCCGGGGGGCCAGCGGTTTCAGCAGGTAGCGCCAGTGTCCGGCAAAGGGCGGATGATGGTGGGTGCTGACGAAGTTGGTGAAGGCGTGGCCGGGATCGTTGTGGAAAGTTTCCTCGGCCAGCACCGTGTCGCGGGCGCCGACCAGCCGGACGCTGATCGGGCAATGGCCGGGCCTGCCGCCGTCCCAATAGGCGGGATAGGCGTGGCGAAGCTTGTCCAGCACGGCCTGGGCGTCGTGCAGCGACAGCGACGGCCGGTGCCGGGTCGAGATCGGCGACGGATCCAGCTCGACCGGCGGCGAACCGCTGGCCGGATCGTGCACGACCTCCAGCACCAAGACGACGATGCCAAGCTCGAACAGATACAGGTGCAGGCGTTCGACTTTGAGTTCCACCGCGAACTCATGCTGTTCGACGGCGTTCCAGGCGGTTAACGCGATGACATGCACGTCCTTGCGGTAGTAGAGCCGCAGTGCCGGAGGCTCGCCGCCGGGTACCGGATAGAGGAAGTTCTGCACGAAGGGGTGGAAGTAGACGAATTCGGCGTAGTTCCGTTCGTCTTGTTTACCTTGTTTGCTGACCGCCGCGCCGCTGCGATCGTAGAGGTCCTTGTGCCGGTGCCACTCGGCCGATGCCTCGAGCAGTTCCGCTGCCTTCTCGGTGATCTCGCCGCGCGAGGCGCTTCCGCCCTCCAGTCGCAACGGCCACATCAGGATTTCACGAAAAACCTTCAGTTCCGGATTGGTCATGTCCCAGCGTCCCAGCCGAGGCGGATTATGAACGACCCGCACCGGTTGCGCAATCGCCACGGACGCGCTGAGGTTACCGCCCGCCGCCGGTGCGGTAGACTGTGGCGGTTGCGGGAAAGGGGGGGGTTGCATGCCAGCCCCTACACAAAGGTGTTGACGCCCTAGCCCGCCCCGGCAATACTCCGCCGCTCGTCCAACCGGGTAGCGGATGGGCGTCAGAAGAGCGATTCGAGGCATGGGAGAACAGAAGTCGAACGAGGTCTCTGCTGGTGAGACTTTCGCCGTTGATGCGACAACTGTCCCGGAGATTTCTCCGGGAAGTCCAAGGAAGAACATCCCTCCTGCTGCCAAGTCCATTCAAGTAAATGGCTGTAAGAACCCGCGTTGCCAGAACTTTTGCATTCCGCCGAGCGAGTATCAGCAGAAACGTGGTCGCGGTAACCTTTCAGAAGACGGCTACAAAGTTACCGGAGCCGGTTCCACCGACCTCATTTGTCGTCACTGCGAGAAGTCCAGCCGCATCAAAAGCAACCAAGCCATAGCCGAGGAGTACGAACGGCAGAGCGCCTATCTGCAACTACCAGAGAGCCTTTGCTGTCCGAATCCATCTTGCGCGAACCATACACCGAAAAACGAGGCTGGTGATACCGGATTTCGCCGATTCGGAAAAACGCATTCCGGATCGGCCCGGTGGCAGTGCAAGCTCTGCAAGAAAACCTTCTCGATTGGAAGTTCAACGCGGTATCACAAGAAGCCGCACCTGAATATGCAGACCTTCGCGCTGATAGTGAACAAAGTGTCCATCAGCAGGATGACCGAAATTCTCGGCATCAGCTACACGAGCGTTTACGGAAAAATCGATTTCCTTTATAACCAGTGTGTGGCTTTCTCTGCCAGCCGCGAACGAGAACTGTCTTCCTTGACATATGACAGGCTCTATCTCTCCACCGATAGGCAGGACTACATCGTCAACTGGGGCGACAGGAAGCAGCGGAAGACGATCCAACTCACGTCCATCGGCACCGCTGACCGCTTCAGCGGCTACGTGTTCGGGCTGACCCCGAACTTTGATGCCTCTGTGGACCCCGAGCAGCTTGAACGGGATTGGGCTGCCTGTGGCGACGGCGCGAAGGCACCAGCCATGCGCGAGTTTGCTCGGCTATGGACCTTGGATGACTACGACGCCTCGGTAGCGAAAGCAGCGAAAGCCGGGGACAAACAGGATATCGCTACGCGGGACGATCTCGATGCGCCCGAACTGCTATCCATCGGACAGCAACTACCAACGTCCGGTGCGCAGGTTCACGCTGAATATATCATGCATGGGCACTACTGGTTGCTCCGGTCCTTGTTCCCGAAAGTGGAGAAGCTCCGGTTCTTCATCGACCGAGATGCCGGACTGCTGCACGCCTGCATGGGTGCGTTTGGCGACCGCGTGAAAGACCGGACGGCTGACATCGTGATCGTCGACTACCTCAAGGCGATCACCGTCGATGAGCGGAAGAAATTGTTCACGGCTGCTCGTATCTGGTTCGACGGTCAGAAAGGTCTCCGTCCGGGTCTGTTTGATGGAGAGGTGCGAACGGCGGTTTTTGCTGCGGAGATCAAGGCCGCTCGGCGATTATATGACAACGACATATCAGGGTTGTGGCTTGACCATAAGTTTCCCGACATGGGCGAGCCGGGTAAGCGGTTCAAATTCGTGACCGACCTCGCCGACTATGACGATGAGCACGTAGCCAACTTGCTGTTGCTGGCGAGCCTCTGGCCTATCGACACGGTGTTCAATCGGATCAGGCGGCGAATGGCTGCGTTCGAGCGTCCAGTTGCGTCAGTCAGTCGGGCAAGGCGCTTATGGCACCTGTATGCGCCGTATGAGCCAGCGATGGTCGAGAAGCTGCTGGTGATTTACCGGACTTGGCACAACTTCATTTGGGTCAGTCCGAAGACGGATAGGACGGCTGCTGAAATGCTTGGTTTGACCAAGGGCAAGATTAGGATGCAAGACATTGTCTACTTCTAGGACGCCAGCTTAGATACTCTATTTCCAAGCGCCGGATACTTTATAATTGCAAATTACTCTGTTCCTTGATATATTTTGCTTGATGATTTTGAAAGATTGGTAAGGATATCATAATGGCAAAGATTACAGTAAAATGGGATAGCGAGTACGAAGAAGATTTGGCCTTCGACATATTGGTTGACGGAAATCGGGTATGCGGTGTTTATAGCAATACGCTAAACGATAAGGACATATACTTTAATAAAGTACTCGATATGCTGACAAATTTATCTACCCCGGTAGGATTTGAGTTGGATGCTATATGGTATGACAGTAAAGACTACGAGTATGTCGATGCAAAACAAGAGTTTAGGAAAAGCTCGCGTGCATTGCTTCGAAAAGCATCTCGTCCCTGAGTGAGTAAGGTTTTCACATGTTGGCAATTCTTCCAATAAGCATACCAACATGTGAAAAACATCCCAACTCGATTATTTTATTTTCGGCAGGGCTTCTATCAACTCATCAACAAGCCCTTCGAAGTGTGGCGCAATCTCTGATAATGTCCGGTCTTGGTGCGCAGGCGGCACGTTTAACTCGTCATCAGGTGCCTCGTTTTTCAGGTCAGTGACGAACTGCTTAAGTCGGTCTGGCGAAATGCCCGTTTGTGGAGAAGTCAGGATATAAAGATTCTTTAGGAGCAACCACACGGCTTCTCCGTGAAGTTCCTCTGCATCGATTCTCTTCTCAAGGCGTGCCAGACGCTTTTCCACAGTTTCCACCACACCCAATCCTCAAACTTACGGCCTGTTAGGCACCCACAACCGCAAGCGCGACACCGTGACCGGGCACACTCGGTAGCGTAGCGGCGAACGTGGAACACAATCGCGTGAGAATCAAGCCCACTCGGTAAACCGAGAAAAACCGTCCGCTATGGTCGCAGCGGACGGTTCAAAGTATCAACACCTTTGTGTAGGGGCTGGGGGTTGCATGGCTGGTTTCCGCTTCCTGCTGGGTGGCGCCGATCTGGAGATGGCGGAGATCCGCTCGCTGCTGGACCGTCATGCGGCGGACCGGGTGGAGGACAGGCGGCTCGCCTGGGGTGCGACGCTGTCGGCCTACCGCACCGAGCTGCTGGCGGCGCTGGCGGCCGGGGAGACGCCGGTGGCGATCGAGTTGCCGGACGATCTGCCGCCCGGGCTGTTCGACCGGGACCGCATGCGGGTGGTCGATCATCACGGTGAGCGGGCCGGCGCCGATAAGCCGACATCGATCGAGCAGGTGTTCGCGCTGCTGGGCCTGCCGGCGGCGGAGTGGACCCGCTGGCTGGCGCTGGTGGCGGCGAACGATCGCGCCCATGTCGCCGGCATGCTCGCCGCGGGCGCCTCCGCCGGGGAGATCGCCGCCGTCCGGGCAGCCGATCGGCGGGCGCAGGGGGTGACCGAGGCGGATGAGGCGGAGGCGGTGCGGGCGATCGCCGCGCGGCGGCAGGATGGCGGGCTGACGGTGGTCGAGACGGTCAGCCATACGTCGAGCGCCATCGCCGACAGGATGATGCCGGCGCTGGGCGGCCCCGGCTACCGGCGCCTGCTGGTGGCTATGCCGGAGAAGGTCGCGGTGTTCGCCGATGGTGAGGCGATCCGGGCGCTGGGCGAGAGCTATCCCGACTCGTGGTGGGGCGGCGACCTGCCGGCGGCGGGGTATTGGGGCATGACGCTGCCCGCGGTGCGGCGCGGGGAGCTGGGGGCGCTCGTCAGCCGGCTGCGCTAAATGGCGTCCCGGACCCGTGTTGCTGCATGTAGATCGCTTGTCCGTTTTAGTGCCATCCGACCGATCGACCCGGGTGTTGCACCGGGACCAACCAGACAGGATCGCGTTTCGAGGACTACAGGGCCGGCTCTGGGCTATTATCCGATAGGCCGATCCTGCTCTGACGCTCTGCGGCTTTCCACCGCCAAAATCCGCATGGCCCGCGAGGTTGCCGCTCTGAGCGCGGATATTGCCTTCTGCTCCGCTATCTCAGGCTGCTGCTCTGCCTCCTTGGCTGCATCGTCCTTGGAAGAGGCTCGCGTAAGCCGGGCTTGCTCCTTGGCGCGTCCGGCGGCGGTCATGGTTTGTTGCGATGCCATAATAAAGCGGATTTCGTCCTGGAGCGCCTTTATGCTGGCGGGGCTCAGGTTTCGCCCGCTCAGGTCGCCCCCAGCCAGCATCGAGCTTTCGACATTCTTGAAATCCTCCTGTAGTCGCTTGAAATTGCGGTCATTTTCGTCGGTAAGTCTCAGCAGCAGGTCACTGCCCAGGTCGAGATAGTGGCTTGTCAAGGATTCACGGTCTATCGCTGCGGTTTCCGGCAGTCCTTGAGCAAACGCACGGATGGGCGGCAGGAGGTCGAGCCGCTCGTGATTTCGCAGGAACGCCAACCCGGTCGCCAGGAGCTGGCGCGTTGCGTCATGGACGTGCTCGCCCATCAACGCGGTCCTGTGCTGCTTCGCCATCCCGCCGGGCAGCAGGCCCAGCATGCAAAACAGGCGTCTTCCCTCCTCGTGCAGGCGGAGCGATTGCCACGACAACTCGATGGACCGCTGCACCGATGTATACCGCCCGTCCGGCTGGTCGGGATGGGTGGCAAGCGCCAGACCAGTCCGTTGCCATTCCTCCCAGACATCCCGCAGCGCCTGAAACGGCGCCGCGCGATACGCAACCAGCTCGATCGCCAGCGGCATGCCCTGGAATTCGCGCAGCAACCGCTCGAGGTCGGGGTCGTCAGCGGGGATGCGGGGCGCCAGATCGAGGAACAGGCGCCTCGCCTCGGCCGGAGCCAGCGAATCAAGCACGATCTGCCGGGTTAAGACCGGCCCCCCGGGCGCCATGGCGCCGCGGAGCGAGACAAGCACGGTTACATTCTGGCGTGCCGCAAGCTGACGCAGGCAGTCCTGCACGGCTGCCATATCCCGTTCCCAGGGCGTCTCCAGGTTGTCCAGCACCAGCAGGCTGGCCTGGCGGCTGAGCCGATCCAGTGCGGGGCGAAAGGTGATGTATGCGGGATCGAGGCCGATCCCCGCAATGATGGCGGTACGCAGAGCTTCCGCGTCGGTGGCGGCTTCCAGCGGGATGAACCAGCGCCGCTCCCCGAAATGCTTGGTAACCGGCGGACTGACCGCGACCTTGCGGGTGAGCGTGGTCTTTCCCACCCCCGGCGGTCCCAGAACCGCCACGACGGCGCAGGGCGATGCCGTCAGAGCCGCGGCCAGAGTGTCGATATCGCCGTCGCGGCCGAAGCAGCGGTCCGGTCCAATGAGCGGCTCATACGGAAGCGCGGCGTCCCGTCTTGCTACTGCAAACTCATAACTGTGTCGAAGTTCTCGTCTGGCGTCATCGTAGTCGGGATTGGAGCCGAAAAGTTCCCGCTCCAGCGCGACAAGCTGGGTGTGGTCGGGGAGGCGCCTGCCGCTTTTCCAGTTATAGATCGTCTGTTCCGTTACGCCAACGGCAGCGGCTAATCTCTGTATGACCCAACGGTCGCCGGACTTGCCGGGAGTTCCGTCAGGACGGGTGCCGTCCGCCATGTGTTCTGAGACCTTCTGATGGAAGGGGACAGCCATTCCGGCCGAGGCCGGCATGCGGGTTTCGCGTCTTTTCATCGCCCTGTTTAGCCCTGTTTAGCCCTGTTTAAACCGCTCCATGACGCGCTCCAGTCCCGACGCGTCATACGCGTTCCGTCAGGGGCTGAACGGCATACACCAAGGTCGCCTGGCTCCGCACCGGACGAGGAACAGACAGTGGCCGATAAGCGAAGTGTCGTCCCGTCCGGCCTCAACGGCAAAAAATCCGTCGCCGTGGAACGCCTCCCGCTTGTCGCGCCGACAAGGCCCGCGGCCGGCGCCGATCCGGAAGGCTCCGCTTCGCCCCCGCGCCCGGGGAAGGCCGCGAAGCCCGGCAGTGGCGGTCACGAGCGGGCGCCGCCGGCCGCTGCCGGCCTCACCAGCCTGCTCACCGTGCCGGAGGCGGCGCGGCAGCTGCGCCTGAGCACGCGGACGTTGGCGCGGGCGATCGCGCTCGGACAGGTCAAGGCGGTCTACTTCGGCCGGGCGGTGCGCCTTCGGCGCAGCGAGGTGGAGCGCCTCGCGGAGACCGGCTTGCCGGCGCCTGCGCGCCGCAAGCGAAACGACATTAAGACATTGATAATTCCAGACTCGTGAAACGCCATGCTATACATTATGCGGGGATATATAGGGGGCGTTGTCACGAAACGAGACTTGTGGCATCACCAGTCATCACGAGTCATCTCATGCCGTCTACAGTGCAATCACGAGGTATTCGCCCGCCGATGCGCGCCGGGCCTGCCGGCCATGCCTCTGCGTACCGCCGCGGGCACCGGCGCGTCCGGTGCGCCCTCGCGGCAAGTCACAACCTTCAGGAAATCCCATCATGTCGTTTATCCAACAATCGCCCTTGCACCCGGCCGCCGGGCTCACGCTCGCCGACATCGGCGCCTGCCTTCGCGGTGATCCCGACCTGCCAAAGCGTGCCCGCGAGGAGATGCTGTCCGCGCTGAACACCGCCGCGGCGGTGCTGGAGCGGGATCCGGCGGAGATCCCGGCCGACCCGCTGCTTCTGCGCCGCCGCCTGGCCGAGGCATCGCCGGTGAAACGCGGGATAACGCTAAGCACCTGGAAGAACGTCCGCTCGCTCGCCGGCAAGGCGGTCGGGCGGATCGTCCCGACGCAGCCCGGCCGCCGCACCAACACGCTCGACCCGGCTTGGCAAGCCCTGGCGGACGCGTCGAAGCGGCATTTTAAGCAGCGGGTGCGGACCTCGGGGCTGATGCATTTCTGCTCCGCGCGCGGCATCCCGCCGGAGGCGGTCGACCAGCCGACCTTCGAGGCCTTCCGTCAGGATCTGGCGCAGACCCTGCGCAAGGATCCGGCGGAAGCCTATCGGGGAACCGTCGTAGCCTGGAACAAAGCGGTTGACACGATTCCCGGCTGGCCCGGTTTCAAGGCGGTACGGCCGTCCCGCCGGAAAACCTGGACCTTTTCCTGGAGCGAACTCCCCCTGTTGCGCCCCGGGCGGGATGTCTGGTTGCAGCAACTGGCGAACCGGGACCTGGTCGATGCTCCGGAACTCAAGTCCAGCACCATCAAGTCCAAAGACACCATGCTGCGCGAATCAGCCTCGGCTCTGGCGCTGCAGGGGTGGGATCCCGCTTCGTTTTGCGAGATCCGCCATTTCGGCACCCTCGATGCCTTCAAGGCCGTCGTGCGGGGCATGACCAAGCAGCGCGGCGGCTTGCCTGGCGGCCACATCGTGCAGGTGGCGTGGATGCTGAAGAGCATCGCCACGCATATGACCAAGGTGCCCGAGGACCAGCTGGAGGAGATGAAGGAGATCATCCGCCGCCTGGAGAAAAAGACCCGGCAAACCGGGATGACGGTCACCAACGACGATCGCCTGATGCCCTTCGAAGACCCGGCGACCGTGAAGCGCTTCCTCGAAGCGCCGGAGCGCATGCTGGCCGACGCCGGGAAAACCAAGATACGCCAGAAGGCGGCTCGCCTGATGGCGATGGCATTGGCGTACGAATTGCTGGTGATGACGCTGATGCGGATCGGCAATCTCGTCGACATCGACATCGACCGGCATATCGTCCGGGTCGGCGGCCTGGTGTGGCTCAAAATCCCGGGTTCGGAAGTCAAAAACGGTAAGCCGCTGAAGTTCCCGCTGCCTGCGTCGACGGTCGCCCTGCTGGACACCTATCTTCGCGACCACCGCCACCACCTGGTCACCATACCGACGACGGCGCTGTTTCCCGGCCGGAAAAACGAGTTCCGCGACCGGAGCAATTTTGGCGCCAAGCTCAAGAAAATGGTCAAGACGTATACCGACCTGACGGTCCATCCGCATCTCTTCCGCCATATCGGCGCCAAGCTCTATCTCGAGCATCACCCCGGCGCGTATGAGGTGGTCCGCCGGCTGCTCGGCCACAGCTCTCTCGAAGTCACCACGAAAACCTACACCGGCACGGAAACCGTCGCGGCGATCCGCCAGTACCAAGCCAGCATCCTCCGCCGCCGCTGCGCGGGAGGCGTGGCATGAGGAAGCTTGGCGCCTGGGACTCGGCCCAGCGATGCATGCCGGTCTCGGAATGGCCCGCGATTGACCGGGCTCTTCGGCAGCAGGCCTTGCTGGAAGGGGATATTATCGACGGCGGCGGTCCCCTCGCGGATCTTCGGCCGGCGACCCTGAGGTTCCTGGATCAAGGTTACGGGCGGTGGCTGACCTGGCTGCACGGCCGCGGCGAGCTTGATCCGGCCGAACCGCCGACGGCACGGGCGACCACTGAACGCGTCAGCCTGTTTGTCAGGGACCTGCTGCTGGTGAACAGCACCAAGACCGTGCGGGGCCGGCTGGCCGGGCTTTATTACATGGCTTGCGCCCTGGATCCCGGCCATGATCTGAACCACGTGCTCCGTCACATCGCTCGCGTGCGGGCCCGGCATAAGCCCGTCCGGAACAAAGCCGCGCAGGTCGTGAGCATCGACGAGCTCTACCAGCTCGGTCTGACGCTGATGGCAACCGCGCCTCAACACGGCAAGCCACGTTGGGGCGCGGTGCAGTTCCGTGACGGGCTGTACATCTGTCTGCTGGTGCTCTGTCCCGAGAGATCCGACAACATGCGCACTCTGGAACTCGGCAAGACCTTCATCTACAAAAACGGCAGGTGGTGGATACGACTGCCGGCATCGATAACCAAAGATAAGAAGCTGTTCACAGCGCCCGTGCCGGAAGAGCTGAATCCCGCCATTGAGGCGTATCGGGCCTATTACCGGCCGATGCTGCTGGAGCGCCGCAGAACCCCGCTTCCTCCGGAAGGAGAAACGGCGCTCTGGATATCCTTGTGGGGCCTGCCCATGAGTGCCGTCTACCAGCCGGTCACCAAGGTCACCCGCAAGGCGTTCGGCAGGCCGATCAATCCGCATTTGTTTCGCGATTGTGCGTCCACCTGGATCGCGACAACCGATCCGAAACATGTCAGGATCACTGCTCCGGTCCTCGGCCATGCCGGCATGGCGACGTCCGAAGGTTGCTACAACCAAGCGGACAATTATCAGGCCGCCGAGCTGTGGCAGGACTACGTGCAGGCGTTGCGTCGCCAGCCGGTGGAGCAGTCCGCGACAATGCCTGATTGAGGCGAAACCGGGGCTTCGCGGCCCCTGTTCCGGGAAGGGCCGCCCCCGCAAACCCACTCCTCCCCGAGGCGCCTTGCTTGCTGGCGGTTTCGGGCCGTCCCCGATTTATGTCATCTGACGGAATTTTTTGAATCCACAGATCTGAAGTTATTCTCAGAGCATCTTCTTCTAAGTTCTCTTAGTTTTCTCATAGATTCCTGTGATCGCAACCCATTGATTTACCGATGTAATTTTCCCCTTGCTCAGACAAAACGGGGGTCGCGCTCAGACAAAGCGGGGGCGGCGCTCAGAACCCCGATTCACCGACCGGACGGCGCGGGCAGCAACGGGGGAGCGCCGTGGCGGCGGAGGCAGGTTAGACGACGATCTTCAGGTCCGCTCCTCCAGCCGGGGCTTCGTCACCGACCGGCAGACGGCCCAGCACCCGGACAGTGTGACCGTTCCGCGCGAGGATGGTGGCATAAGCGACTGCCTCGTCGATGGTTCGATGGGTGTTAAGCTTCTCCTGGACCCAAAACGGCCACCACCAGCGCCACGTTTGCACCTCGAAGTTGCCGAGAATATCTTTGACGATGCGATAATGTGACGATGACAGCTTACGCATCGGGGTGCTCCTCAAGGGTGCGGACGCGATCTTCCAGGGCGCGAAGACGACCTTCCATCCTGTGAACGCACTCGCCCATCCGCCAGACGTTTCTCGTCAAAGCAGAGAGTAAATCGTCCTCTGAAGCGATCGCGTCGTTCCTGGCGCGGAGTGTAGCGCGTTCGGTCTGAAGCCGATCAAGTCGACTCCATTCGTCGTCAGGGGTCGCCGCGGGGTTCGTTGCAGCCGACAGCTTATCCAGGACGCTCTCGAAATGCATGTCGATCTGCGCCATCATGCCTGCCAGGTAGCTTCTGGTTTCGTCGTCCATCAAATCATTCCTTCTCGATACGCGACGAGGAGCACACCGCCGCCGGCTTGACCACGAACGAACCGGAGCGTGCCCAACGGCGAAGTTCGAGGTCAAGGTGCGGACGCGGCCCTCAGGATACAGAGCCCCTTCCCGGCGCGCTCGACCAACGGCGTAATCGTCAGTGACGTGTTCGATGCTGGCGATGGTGTCCCGAGGACGTCGGGAACGCCCTCCTACCGAGGCGTCCGGGTGAGCCTCACATTCGCGCGAGATGACCGGGAACAGTCAACGTGAGCACAGGCCACATGCGGGTTGGGATGCCCCGATGCGGATGCAAGTATTGATGTCCGCCCTGCCCTGGCATCGCTTTAAGGTTCGTGTGCAATCGTTCGGATGGAGATGCTCATGGCGGAACCTGGAACGCACGTACGGCAAGGCGATATCCTGGCGATCGCGGTGGCGGCGGTTCCGGAAGAGACGGAACTCGTGCTGGTCCATCCGGGTGCGCGTTTTCCGCTGGTCGCCGGCGATGCCGCGATCTCCGACCGGCACCTGGTAACCGCGACCTCCGGCGTGCGGGCTTATCGCGGGGCCGCGGGCTTAGGATTGGTCGAGTGGCTTGAGGTTGGCGAGGCAGGCCTGACACTGACGCACGGGCAGCACGATGCATTGTTCTTGGAGTCGGGTGTCTGGCGGATCGTCCGCCAGCGCGAGCACGATCCGAGGACTTTGCCGCGCTTGCGGGTGGACTGAGCCGATGGCCCTGCCAGACCTTGCTCGGGTCTCGGTCGCCGGCATGGATGCCCGATGGGCGGCGGCCATCGGTGACCTCTATCAGGCATGCCAGTTGCGGCCGCCCGGCGTGCTGTTCGCCCGCAACGAGGCTCACCTCGCAAAGCTGACGCGGCGCATGACCGCCACGTCGGTGCCGTTGAGCACGCTTCATTTCGTCATGCTGGCCATTCTTCTGGTATCGGCGGCGATGGCCTTGCACCCCGGTAGCGCAGATGTCGGGGCTTTTCTGTCAGCCGATTTCGGGTTGGGGATGGTGCCCTTCTCCACGATTTTGCTCACGCCGCCGGTCCCGGGTTCATCCGTCACCGTGCGCCGCGCTGCGATGCGCCTGGTTACCATCACCGCCGCCGGGCTGATTGTGGCCTTGCTGTCCGACCGATATATGGCCGCCGCCGCGTTGGCGTTGACCGGTGCCGTCTTTATGGCGTCCGACCTGGTGGCTCCGGTGCGCGACCGGCGCGCTGCCTGCGCGAGTGCCATCGGCCCGTGTCGCCCCGGCATTAGGGCGCTATCCCGCGGGTTCCGTCCGGTCGGCGACGTCGTGCATGAGCGGCTGCGCTCCGCATTGTCCGATCTCGGCGGGGATGCCGTAAACCGGCAACCCGGCATGCCGATCCGCGACGAACCGCAGCGGCGTATGTGGCAAGCGATGCGCGACGAGCTGCACCGGCTGCACCTGCCCGACAATGCATCGCCGGTCCTGGGGCGCACCGTGGGCGCTGATTACGACCAGGCGGCCAGGGTCAGCGAGCTGGGCTTGTTCGGAACGGACCCGGCCGCCCTGCCCCGCGTGTTGCAGGCCGCGGTCACGCTCGACGGGTTGGCCGCCGCCATCTGCGCGCTTGACGGTATCGCCATCGTGCTGCCGCTCGCTGCCCCCGACACGTTGACCGCGGTTCCCGCCGCGTCAGGGGGTTGGCGGCGCTCGCGCCGCGCACCCTGGCGCACCGCATTGAGCCTCCTCGACGAACCCGAGGCGGAATTTGTCCTGGCTATCGATCTGGCGCCGCGGGACAGCATCGCCGACCGGCTCCTGGCTAGGCGGATCATGGCGATCGACGACCCGGCACGCCGAGCACCCGTCCTCGAGGCGATGGGGGTGGCCAGGGTCGCGGCCGTGCTGCGCCTGCGTCCGGTTCACACTGATACGTTCGGCCGTCTGTTCCACTTCGGCGACCGCCGTTTCCCGATTGTGTACGTTGCTGTCCGTGACTACGCCGTCGAGGCGGACGGCACCGCTATCGAGCACTGGATCTGTGTGCCGCCGCATATGGCGACGGCGCGGGAGGCGGTTGCCTGGACATTCGGAATGAATGAGCAGGCTTACCGGCCGGTGCGAGAGACGTGACATGCCGGACAGCGATATCGACCCGATCGATCTGGCCGCCGTCATCGCCGATCTCCGTCGCAGACGCGAGGCCCTGCAGCGGATGCAGGACGAAACCGCCGCGTTCGTCGCCGCGCAGCGCAAGAGCGATGAAAAACGGGACCGCTGGATCCTCCCGCTGAGCCTGCTGCTCACCGTGGTCGGCAGCATCATCATCGGCAGCCTGATCGGCCTGCCCGAGTATCTGCGCCTGTTCGGGCGGGCGCCATGACCCGCCCGCGCCGGGTTGCGATTCGGCGTGAGATTTGAACCGCTTGGCCGATTGTGGCCGCCACCTTCAAAGGCGCGGTAAACGAATTCGTCCCCGTGTATGCGTGATAACCCGGCTTGTCGGGCGAACAGATGAAGGGCTACCCACCCCCGGCCTTACCTGTGGCTTTGATCCGCGCCGGCAACCCGGTTGAACCACTGGGCAAACCTGACTCGCCGACGGCACCGACGGTCACGACAGGATCGGCCGATTGTTGGCGCGCCTCGATTTCGCGACGGTCGTTTGGCGCATGCCCCAGACCGTTCGCTCGAGATTAAGCTCACCTGCTTTTGCCTTTGCCACCATGCCGTGGAAATACCCGCCCGGCGTTGAGCGGAAAGTTTCGATCGGTTTGGCCGAGACTATCGCGACGGCAATGGCTGCCTGCTCACGGCCCATGGCGACGCAAGCCTCACACCACAGGGTTTTCGAGATTCCGAGTTCACCGCGCAGCCAATCGGCGGCATCGACGATATCTCGCCAAGCAGGGCGTGGCGCCTTCAGATATGCGCACAGTCGCGGCGCGAGCCGCATCAGCTCGTCAGTCGAGAGCCGCATCACGGTGCCGGAATCCGTCCGGGGCGCTGCCGTCCCGCTCGGTGAGGTGGTTGAATGCGGAGTTTCTTGGCGCGTTTTCGGTTCCGCATAAGTTGCCTCGGCGCTCGCGCTTCCGGGCAGCCCCAAGTGCGTTGTGTGATCAGACGGATCCGGACCCTCGGGCGACCTACACCCTTCAGAAGCCATTACCGTATTCCTTTCGGAATAGAAGGCTTGGTTTGTAGGTATAGTGTGGGGCCTGTTTTCAGGCCCCCTGGGAGTTGGATTCATTGTTTCCAGAAGCCGTTGCAGACGCCCGCGGGCTTCGATTTGCTGCCGCTCCAGACTGGCGACCCCCATTGCGATCTCCTCCGGTCGCTCGACCAGCCGCAGCGACTTGGTCAGCGCTTGGGTATCTAGCCTCAGCCGCGACCACTCCTCACCACCGAAGCCATACTCAGCGACGGTTTCAAGGATCTGGGCAATCGCCTTGCGGGCAATGGTGACACGTCGGCGCAGCCGGCCGATCTGTTCCCGCTCCGCCTTGGCCTCCGCCGCAAGCCGCACGAACTCCGCGTGCCGGACGGCGATCGGCGAGAGGTCGAAGCCATACGCTTCGACGATCCGCCCCTGCCTGCGCGGGCCGGCGAATTCGCCACCGGAGGCCGGTTCAAATCGCCACCTGAGGCCGATTGAATTCGCCACCTGAGGCCGGTGAATTCGCCACCCCTTGCCGCAGGCACCGAGCCGTTAGGCGAGGCCGAACCGTCGCTG
>NZ_CAJATU010000037.1 GCF_903944925.1 uncultured Rhodopila sp.
CATGGTTTGGGGCTACGCCCTGGCTTGGTTCCTGGTGACGGATCCGGTGAAACTGCTCGCGTACCATGTTCTCGACGCCACCAAGGCCAAGCCAGGGCAACACGAGGCGCAGGCCGCCGCAGCACCTGACGCCCAGCCGAAAATCCAACCCGAGCAAGAGGTCAAAGACATGCCTGATACCGAAACCAAGCCGGCGTCCGCGCCGAAGAGCGCAGCCGGCGTCGAGACATTGGTAAACACGACGCTCGGGGAACTTCTCGTCGCTCGCGCCATGAGGCACCCTGAGGATGCCGGGCATATCATCGCCGATGCCATTACCGCAGCTATCGGTGCTGCCAACGCCTTGCCACCGGGGACCGAACCGAAGCCCGGAGCGACCGGCGAGACAGACAGCGCCGGCGTACAGACACTCGTGAACAAGACGCTCGGCGATCTTCTCCTGAGTGGTACGCTCAAACACCCGGACAGCGCAGGGCGCAGCATTGCCGAGGCCATCACCGCGGCCATCGGCGCTGCGAAGCATACGGGGGGTGAACACGCCGCAGCCGAAGTCGCCCGCGCGACCGTAGCCAACGCGGTACCGGCGACTGAACCCAAAGCCCAGGCCAAACCGGAACCCGGGCCTGGTTCCATCGCCGACGCTGAGCCCGGCGCCGAGGTTGTGGCCGGAAGCGACGCCGGACCGGCACCTAAGTTCGAAACGAAAGCCGGCATCGAGACGCTGGAAAACACAACGCTCGGCGCGCTTTTGCTAGCTGGTGTCCTTAAGCATCCTGAAGAGGCGGCACACATCATCGCCGGAGCAATTACTGACGCCGAGGCACCGGCCCGCGAAGGTGCCAACCTGAAACCGCATACCCCATGACCGCGATGGCGGCCATGCACGCAGGCCAGCCCAAACCGAAGGACCCAAAATGAAAATACATACCGAGGATTTTCGCGTCCCGGAAGGAGAAGATGTTGACCTCGGTAAGTGGCCGACAGACGTCGGACCGTTGTACAAGTCCAAAAAGCACTATAAAGAGCGCCTGGATGACCACATCGCGCAACTGAGCGCTCTACAACAGCTTCACTACGCATCCGGCCGCTATGCAGTCCTGCTGATTTTTCAGGCGCTGGATGCGGCAGGAAAAGATGGCGCCATCAGGCATGTGATGTCCGGGGTCAACCCGCAGGGCTGTCAGGTTTTCAGCTTCAAGCAGCCAAGCGCCACCGAGCTGCTGCATGATTTTCTATGGCGCACCAGCCGCGATTTGCCGGAACGCGGCCGAATCGGCATCTTCAACCGTTCGTATTACGAAGAAGTACTGATAGCGCGGGTCCATCCCGAGGTGCTCAAGGGCGAGCGGCTCCCGGACTCCCTGCTGGTCAAGACGCCGGTCTGGCAGGACCGCTACCGGTCGATCGTGGATCAGGAACGGCATCTCCATTGCAACGGCACTCGAATCATCAAATTCTTCCTCCACCTCTCGAAAGACGAGCAAAGGAGGCGCTTTCTCGAGCGCATCGACGAGCCGGAGAAGAACTGGAAGTTCAGCCTTTCAGATGTCAGGGAGCGGAATTTCTGGGACCAGTACATGACCGCGTTCGAGGAGTGCCTCAGCGCAACCAGCACGCGTGACGTTCCCTGGTACGTCGTCCCCGCCGACGACAAGGACAATGCCAGGCTGATCGTATCCCAGATCGTCGTCGACACGCTCGAGGCGCTCAACATGCATTACCCGGAAACGACCCCGGAGCGTCACCGGGAGCTGGAATCGATCCGCGAGCAGCTTGCGAAATGACAGCCCGGCTGCGCAGGACAGGATGCGGCCCTGGATCCACGGCATGGTTGGCTCGATTTACGATGTCTCGACGATAGCCTTGTCATTCAACTGGAATACGCGGTTAGCGCCACTGGCAAATTCGACGAGTGTGCCTGCCACGCTCAATGATATCGGCGGCACATCAAGACCGCTCCCGCGGATCGCCAGGGCGTCGCGCGTCAGATGCATTTCAAGCGAGTGCCCCCGGTAACGGATAGACATCTCGAAACACTCCATCTCCGGCGGCAATTGCGGATTCAGCAGCAAAACCCCGCCCTTAGCCTCAATCCCCGTCGAAACCCGGAGCACCTGGTCCACGCTGCCTGCCATGGCTCCGAGGTGCACTCCTTCTGCCGCGGTTCCATGCTGGACGTCGGTCACATCGCTTTGCAGCGCCCTCGCGAAGAAAGCCATAGCACTTGGCCTGTCGGAACGTGCCAGGACCCAGGCAAAAACCACGTTACATAAAGTGGAGCCGTTGGAGGTGCGTGCGGCGTAATAGGCGACATTCTTTGGGATCGAATCGTATTCGAGCGCATACCCCAGGCGGGCGAACAGTTCCCCCAGTTCCTCCGACGAAAACAGGTAGAACAACATCACGACATCGGCCTGTTTGGCCAGCTTGTAGCGGTTGGGGCTGTCGCCTTCGGCTTCCAAAATGAGATCAAGACGCTGGATATCGCCGTATTGGGTTCGGTACTTCTCCCAATCGAACTCGCGCAGCGCATCGTAGCCTTCGAATTGGCTGATGACGCCGTCATCGTGAAACGGCAGATACATCTTGCGGCTGATGTCATCCCAGCGCTCGATCTCCTTCGGCGATATGTCAAGCCGTTTCATCATCTCGGCGTGGCGCGTGCCGGAGAGCAAGCCGATGACGTCCTTCGCCCGGCACAGCACCCACACTGCCATGACGTTAGTGTAGGCATTGTTGTTGACACCGGGTGCCGCTGCATCCGGGTAGCCGTCGTGGAACTCGTCGGGACCCATGACACCGCGAATTTCGTAGCGTTGTTTTTTCGCATTGAAGATCGCGATGCTGGACCAGAAGAGTGCGATTTCGAGTATCAACTCGGCGCCGCAGAACTGCAGAAACTCGATGTCGCGGGTAACCTCGAAGTACTGCCACACGTTGTAAGCGACGGCGCTTCCCACGTGACGCTCAAGATGGGAATTATCCGGAACCCAGCGCTGGGAGCGAGGGTTCAGGTTGAGCACATCGGTCTCCTCCTGCCCGTCGCTGCCGCTCTGCCAGGGAAACATCGCCCCCCTGTGCCCGGCGGCCCGGGCGGCAGCACGCGCTTCACCGAGGCGGCGGTAGCGATATGTCAGAAGGTCCCGGGTGATTTCAGGGAGACGGTAGTTAAAGAAGGGAAATATAAACAATTCGTCCCAGAAGACGTGGCCTTGATAGGCTTCCCCGGTCCAGCCGCGCGCGGGGATGCCGATATCGAGCCCGATAGAGTGGAGCGAAACAGTCTGCAGGAGATGAAACATGTTCAGGCGGAGCAGCATCGAAATGTTCAGCTCGTATCCGGGTCCGGCAGGCTGAATGCGCACGTCGAAACGGCGCCATAAATGCTCCCAGGCCAGCACATGATCCGCCTTGACCGCGTCGAAGCGCCCGGCACGCACACTGGCCTTGCGCGCCTCCAGCCCGCATTCCGAGATCGCCTGGTCGCGCGAGGTGTAGAAAGAGACCAACTTCTCCGCGACTAAACTCTCGCCTTGCCTGATGTCCGCTGTCAGCTCGTGGCCGATGTAGCCTGGTTCGTTGATGACCCGGCGGTGAGCCTCGAAAACCCTCCCGTCGAGGAATATTTGCGTTCGTGCCACCTGGGCGACCTGGATATGCGACTGGGAGGTACGCACCAGCAGAAAGACGCTATTTTCGCCAACGGCATCGCCAGCCAGCGGCTCCAGGTGCCTGCCATTGAATTTCTGATAGAGTTTGGCACCCGAGTTGACGACGCGTCCATCGATTGCCGAGCGAACCGTGACGGGCCCCGACCAGTTCTCGGCGGTGAGTTCCAGTTCCATCGCACCCAGATGCATGTCCGCCATCGAAACGAGGCGCTGCTCCCGCACGAGGCTGCACCGTCCTTTGCGGTCCTCGAAGCGGATGGTGCGCAACAGCATGCCGCGCCGCAGATCGATCTCCTGGTGGTATGACGAGATTTTCGCCGTCCGCGCAGAGAACCAGTCCTCATCGGCGATCCGGAAGTCCAACGCGAGCCAGTTGGGGAAGTTGACGAGATCCTCGTTCTCGACCACTCGGCCGGCAATCTCGGTCTTCAACCGGTTGTAGCCGCCGGCGAGATAGGTTCCCGGATAGTGAACGCCATCCGCCACCGCCCCGGGCGCCGCCCCTCGCGTTGCGAAATAGCCATTCCCGAGGGTGCATAAGGCTTCACGAATCCCTTCGTTAGCCGGATCGAAGCCGTCGAACACCAATGACCATGCCGAAGGATTTTCGGATGCCCGCTGAATTGCATTGTTCACCACGACGGCTGGGCCAGCGTGGTGGAGCGATCCAACTCTGCTCGGGCAGCAATGGCGTTGAATTCATTTCGGGTCATCATTGCTTCCTTGCATTGGGTGCCGGCATTCGGACTCGCGCGCTGGCGGCGGCACTGGAACTGATCAAGCTAATCTCATCAAGGGCGTTGTAGGAAACCAGCATTAATGCGCGGACCTCCAGGTCTGTTGAATCTCCTCCAGCGACCGGCCCTTGGTCTCCGGCACACGGAAGAAGATCCAAATCCACCCGATCACGCAGAACAGCGCGAACAATCCGAAGGTCAGCGAACTGCCGGCGGCATCGACCATCGACAGGAAGCACTGGCTGACCACGAAGGCCGAGAGCCAGTTGAAAGCCGTGCAGATGGACACCGCCCGGCCGCGGATCCGCCCCGGGAAGATCTCGGTGATCACGGTCCACGTGACGGGACCGATCGAGGCGGCGAAGGAGATGATGAATGCGACCAGACCGCATAGCGTAATGATGCCAGCAACGCTTGGTGCTGTCGTGGCGGCCCCCGGCGCGGCGGGGACGATGAACCGGAAGGCGGTTCCCAAAACGGCCAGACTAACTCCCATCCCGAACAGTCCGCCCAGCAACAATTTGCGCCGCCCCCAGCGATCTACGAAAGCGAGCGCGATGACCGTGGCAGCCACGTTGACGCCGCCGATGGCCCATGTTGTCAAAGTCGCCTGGGACGAGAGAGCGAAGCCGGCGGAGGCGAAAATCTGGTTTGCATAGTAGATTATTGCGTTGATCCCCGTGATCTGCTGAAATACCGCAAGGCCGATCCCGATCATCAACGGACGCCGCCACTGGCGGTGAAAAATTTCGCTCCAGGCAGCGCTTTCAGTCTCCTCCCGCAAGGCCTTGTCGATCATGTTCAACGCGTCCTGCGCGTCGACCTTCGGCCGGATCTTCTGCATCTGCACCTTGGCCTCGGGGCGGCGTCCCATTTTCATCAGCCAGCGTGGCGATTCCGGTGCAGCCACCGCCACCAGCAGCAGCAACACGCCCGGAACTGCGGATGAACCCAGCATAACTCGCCAGGAGCCGGCGTTCGAGAGCCAGTCGTTCACCAGGTAGGCGAGGAAGATGCCGATCGTGATCGCGAACTGGTACCCGGATACGATCCGGCCACGCAACGTCCGTGGCGCGAGCTCCGCGCCGTACAGCGGTGCGGCGACGGCGATCACGCCGACAGCGGCACCCACGATCAACCGTCCGCAGACCAGAACAGCCGTGACCGGTGCGAAGGCCTGCACGGCGGCGCCCAGCGTAAACAGGACGCCGGAAAACAAAATCGCGTTCCTGCGGCCGAAACGGTCCGCCAGCTCGCCCCCCGCCAGCGCGCCGAACATGGCGCCCAGGGTGACCCAGCTTGTCACAACTTCAACCAGAAGCGGGGTCAGCACGAACGACTTCTTGATGCCGTCCAGCGCACCGGAGATCACGCCCTGATCGTAACCGAACAGTGCTCCGGCGAACAGAATAACCGCCATTGCGACCACCAGCCATGGCGTCATGGACTGGCCGGTCAGGGGCGGAGGCGCAGAGGGCGATTGGTTTGTGCCGACAGGCGAGACGGATGGCACGCTTCCGGTGCCCCCGGGGGTCAAGGTGTCCATGCTGTCAACTTCCGAGGTTTGTGGTTATCGCCGGCTTCAGGCAAATAAAGTTCTCCCGCTGCGGGCAAACATAACCCGCGCCGGGGCGAAAGCTGTAGTATCGGAAAATACTCATGCGCAGTCGCTGAAATGGCGGTCGGTCTATAGCACCGGGGACATGAGTACTTTCCGAGCCTGCCCGGGCAAGGACCGGTCGCCTATAGGTCCTAGCGGCGCTGCGACATACTTTTGAGGTAAAAATGATACTCGCGTGCGGAGAATCCCTTATCGACCTGTTGGTTGGCAAGCCGTCCGGCGCGGGCCTCGCGAGTGAGGCCGTCCCGGGTGGTTCTCCATTCAACGTGGCGATCGGCGTTGCCCGCCTGGGGGGCAAGGCCGGATTTCTGTCGAAGGTATCCGACGATTTTTTCGGCCGTTACCTGGTCCGCACCCTGGTGGAGGCCGGCGTCGATGAGCGCTTTCTGGTTTCGACCTCGCGACAGACCACCCTCAGCGTGGCCGTGACCGGACCCGGTGGGGAGGCGCAATATGCGTTTTATGGTCACGACTCGGCCGACCGTTCGTTGCTTCCAAGCGAAATCCCGGCGGCGTTGCCGGATGAAGTGTCTGCTATCGCCATCGGGTCCTATACGCTCGCGATCGATCCGACCGCCTCCGCCATCGAGCATTTGATCGAACGGGAGAGCGGACGGCGCGTCGTCTCTATCGATCCGAATATTCGTCCCAATGTCATCGGGGATGCGAAGGCATGGCGGCCGCGCTTTGAACGCTTGCTCGCCCGATGCGCAATCGTCAAGGCAAGCGTGGAGGATCTGGCGTTCCTGTATGGGGCAGGGGTGGATGCCCGGGCCTGGGCGAGGCACTGGCTGACCGCGGGCCCCAAGTTGGTCATCATAACGCGCGGCGGTGACGGGGCGAGCGTGTTCTTTGGAAACTCCACGTTCGACCTTCCCGTCCGCAAGGTCGATGTTATCGACACCGTCGGTGCCGGCGATAGTTTTCATGCGGCGCTGCTGATTTCTCTTGAGGAGCAGGATCTTCTACGACCGGCCGAAATCGCGAGTTTATCGCTGGATGCCGTCACGCGTGCCATGAACTTCGCCGTCGTGGCGTCGTCAATCACCTGTTCGCGTAAGGGCGCGGATCCGCCGGCACTTGCCGATGTCGAGGCCGTCCTCAGCGGATGATGAGGCAACCCTAATTCCAGTAGCGTCACGGTACCTTCGGGCCGGATCCGACATACCCCCACTGCCGCCGGCACGACCGGTTGGATCGCCGACTGTGCCAGGGCGATTCAAGCCAGGGCATCATCGTTCCGAAGACGACGCCATCGCCGACGGAATGAACCGTGCCCGCTCCCGCCGGCGGAACGCCGGCGGCGATGGTGATGAAAGACTTCAGCCCAGCTGGAACTGACAGACAAGCGCCTGCTCCCGCCAAGGCGAATAACCTGGCAGTTGATCTGGACGGCGCGGCAGGTTCGGAAACTACTCATATTTGGGGGGATTACATGACTCTTGGTACGGATACCCGCCGGTTCACAGTGTCCGACGACACGGATGCATCCCGGCATGAGTATTTTCCGACCCTGTTCCGCCGTGTTTTTCGGCAGCTATTGTCCATGACGGCACGATTAGGCCGGTTCGCCGGCAGCGCCGCGTGAGGTTCTGATCCGCCTTCACAACGCCATGCGATCCCCATCGTGTGGCAGCAGAGCGCCTTTCCGAACAATGATCGAGACAACAGGGGCCGAAAAATGGACGCATCCACTACGGCGCGAGAACTTCAGAAACGCAAAGATCCGGCTGGTGAACCGACCCTGACCGCAGAGGAGTTGCGCAAGACCAACGCATACTGGCGCGCAGCCAACTATTTGTCCGTGGGACAAATCTACCTGTACGACAATCCACTACTGCGTGAACCGCTGACGCTGGCCCACGTCAAGCCGCTGGTTGTCGGCCATTGGGGAACCACGCCGGGTCAGAACTTCATCTATGTCCACCTCAATCGGGCTATCAAGAAGCATGACCTGGACGTCATCTACATCGCCGGCCCCGGTCACGGCGGTCCCGCCCTTGTCGGCAATGTTTATCTTGAAGGTACCTGGAGCGAGGTGTATCCGAATATCACCCGGGATGAAGCCGGTCTGAAAAAGCTGTTCAAGCAATTTTCGTTTCCCGGTGGCATTTCCAGTCATGTCGCGCCGACGACGCCGGGATCGATCCACGAAGGCGGCGAGTTGGGCTATTCAATCAGCCACGCCTTCGGTGCGGCATTCGACAATCCGGAACTGATCGTTGCCTGCATCGTCGGCGACGGCGAATCCGAAACCGGCCCGCTGGCGACGGCATGGCAGTCCAACAAGTTCCTCGATCCGATCGCGGACGGGGCGGTGCTGCCGATCCTGCATCTGAACGGGTACAAGATCAGCAACCCGACGGTTCTGGCCCGCATCGATCATGAAGAGCTTGAACAGTTTTTCCGCGGCTGCGGTTGGACGCCCTACTTCGTCGAGGGCGACACTCCGGAAACGATGCACGAACTCATGGCCACCGTGCTGGAGCGGGCTATCGAGGATATCCGGCAGTTCCAGACAACCGCGCGGGCGACCAAAAATCCATCCCGCCCGCGCTGGCCGATGATCGTCCTGCGGTCGCCCAAGGGCTGGACCGGGCCGAAGACCGTCGACGGCCTGCAGATCGAGGGAACGTTCCGGGCACATCAGGTGCCTTTGCTGGTCGATCAGGACCATCCGAAGCACGTCGCCCTGCTGGAAAGCTGGATGAAAAGCTATAAGGCCGAGGAATTGTTCGATGAAAACGGACGGCTGATCGGTGAATTGGCCGAGTTGGCGCCAAAGGGCGATCGTCGGATGGGATCCAATCCCCACGCCAACGGCGGAATCCTTTTGCACGACCTAAATATGCCCGATTTCCGGGATCATGCTGTCCACGTGCCGTCGCCAGGTGCCGTCGATGGCCAGGATACTCTTGTGCTGGGCGAGTTTTTCAAGGATGTCGTCAAGCTGAACCCGGACAATTTCCGGATCTTCGGTCCGGATGAGACGCTCTCGAATCTTCTCGGTTCTGTCTTCGAGGTCACCAACCGCCAATGGGATGCCGAGAAGGTCGAGAATGACGAGTTCCTCGCACCCGCGGGCCGGGTGCTCGATTCGATGCTCAGCGAGCACCAGTGCGAGGGATGGCTGGAAGGCTACCTGCTGACCGGACGTCACGGGGTGTTCAACAGCTACGAGGCGTTCATTCGCATCGTGGATTCGATGTTCAGCCAGCACGCGAAATGGCTGAAGGTGACATTGGAACTGCCGTGGCGGCGGAAAATCGCGTCGCTGAACTATCTGCTTGCGTCTCACGTGTGGCAGCAGGACCACAATGGATTCACGCACCAGGATCCCGGGTTCCTTGACCACGTGATCAACAAGAAGGCTGATATCGTGCGCGTCTACCTGCCGCCCGATGCCAACTGCCTGCTGTCCACGTTCGATCATTGCCTGCGCAGCCGGCATTATGTGAACGTTGTGGTCGCCGGCAAACATGCCCTCCCGCAATGGCTGACCATGCAAGAGGCGGTCGTCCATTGCACCCAGGGTCTGGGCATCTGGCGATGGGCAAGCAACGACCAGGATGGCGAACCCGACGTGGTGATGGCCTGTTGCGGCGACACGCCGACGCTGGAGATCCTGGCGGCGGTGTCGATCCTGCGGGAGCATCTGCCCGAACTGAAGATCCGGGTGATCAACGTCGTCGATCTGATGAAGCTACAGTCGGCAAGCGAGCACCCGCATGGGCTGAACGAGACCGACTACGATTCCTTGTTCACGAAGGACAAGCACATCATCTTCGGCTTTCATGGCTATCCTTCGCTGGTGCATCGGCTGACCTATCGACGGACCAACCGAAACCTTCATGTGCGCGGCTACAAGGAAGAGGGCACGATTACCACGGCTTTCGACATGCGGGTACAAAACGACCTGGACCGCTTCCATCTCGTGCAGGACGTCGTGGACCGCTTGCCTCATCTGGGAAGCAAAGGTGCGTATCTGAAGCAGATGGTTCAGAACAAGCTTGTTGAGCACAACCTTTACATCGACCAGCACGGGCAGGATCTGCCGGAAATCCGGAACTGGAAGTGGGGCGCCGGGAAATGACCATGCAAGATATCGCTGCCACTGCACACGAACTCGTGGGCAGTGGCAAGGGAATCCTCGCGATGGACGAGAGCAATTCCACCTGCAACAAGCGGTTTGCCGCGGTGGGCGCACCGGAGACCGAGGAGGCAAGGCGCTCGTGGCGGGAATTGATCGTCACCACCCCGCAGCTTGCCGACAGCATCAGCGGTGTAATTCTCTATGACGAGACGATCCGCCAGCAAAAGAAAGACGGCACGTCATTCGTCAGGGTTCTCAGCGCTGCCGGCATCATTCCCGGCATCAAGGTCGATATGGGCGCGAAGCCCTTGGCGGGCCGTCCCGGAGAGACGGTCACCGAAGGCCTGGACGGATTGCGTGCCCGCCTGGAGGAATACGTCCAAATGGGCGCCCGCTTTGCCAAATGGCGGGCAGTCATCTCCCCGGCCGGTGGCCTGCCAAGCCGGGGCTGCATCGAGGCCAACGCACACGCGTTGGCCCGGTACGCCGCTCTGTGCCAGGAAGCCGGACTCGTTCCGATTGTCGAACCGGAAGTGCTGATGGCCGGAGAACACACCCTCGAGCGGTGCCGGGAGGTCACCCGGGAGACGCTGCACTGCGTTTTCAACCAGCTTTACGACCAGGGCGTCATCCTGGAGGGCATGATTTTGAAGCCCAACATGGTGCTTCCGGGATTGAACTGTCCAAAACAGGAGACGCTGCATGAGGTTGCGGCTGCCACGGTGGCATCTCTTCTCAGGGTCGTGCCGGCTTCCGTTCCGGGAATCGCATTCCTGTCGGGCGGCCAAGCCAGCGAACTGGCCTCCGCCCGTTTGAACGCCATGAACGTCATTGCCAGATCGGCATCGTCGCCGCTCCCCTGGCCGCTGGCGTTTTCGTTCGCCCGAGCAATCCAGCAGTCCGCCCTGGAGATCTGGCGGGGGCAGCACGACCGCGTCCCTGCGGCGCAGCATGCACTCGCGCATCGGGCGCATTGCAATAAAGCCGCGCTCCAGGGTGAATATTCGGCGGCGATCGAGCGGACCTGACGGCTGCACCCGGGCCGGGTCCGAGTTTGTTCCTCGTCCGGCGTTGTGAGAACGAGTGGCGGCTGTCTTGGCCGCACATCGCATCCGGGGCATCGGCGGCCGCACATGATCGGGTGCCAGCGAACACCCGGCAAGCAGAAGCAATGCGATCATGGCCCCGGCTGGCCGTCGTTTCAGCAGCTATCGCCGGGATCGTAAACTCGCCGCCTCAATCCGCTGCGATCACCAGCGAACGAAGCGCCTCCGGAACCTTCTTCGGGTTTCCGTTAAACGATAGTGTGACCACGTCGAGCCCGTGCCGTTGCATGATCGTGCGCCCCTCCGCCCCCAGCAGGAACGTAATGAAGCGGTCGGCACCAGCCGGATTCGGAGCCTCGCGCAGCACTGTCGCGGTGTAGTGCGCGCTGAGCGAGATTTCGGCTGGAAGCGTGATCGCGGCGATATTGTGATCTATTGTTTCGGTAGAGTAGAAGAAGCCGGCATCGAGATCTCCAGATTGAAGCTTGCTTACCAGGTCTTCCTCGGGAAACAGTTGCTCCTGGCTTTCCGGCGCCCCTAGCACTTTATAGGAAAGATCGGGCAACTTGTAGACCCGTTCCGCCTTGTCGAGCAGATCAACCGCCATCCGGCCCTTTGGATCGAGGTTCGGATCGGTTCGGCCGATTCTGATCCCCGGCTCCTGCAACACGTCATACCACGGCTTGGCTTTCAGATCGTCGGCGAAGCGACTGGCCGGGTTGTAGCCAATAACGAGCGGCGACTGGGCGAATGTCACGTACCAATTGACCCAATCTCCATTGACCGGACCCATAAGATCTTCATTCGTCCGCGAATCGGCGCTGATGAAGACGTCTCCCGTGCGGAGCCGCTCCTTGATTTCATGGACAAGCCGGAACGAGCCGCCGGAATATCCCCGGAACTGGCCGCGATCGGCCGTGTCGAACGCGGGCCCGATTCCGCTGTCCATCAAGTGCACCAGCGAACCGGCATAGAACACCGTTACGGCACCGCCGATCGCTCCGTTTGCTGCCGCGGCGGCGCGGATGAACGGCAACGCTGCGCCAGCCGCTAAAATTTCACGTCTACGCATCTGTTTTTCCTTCTCCGTCAATCGACACCGGCGTGTCATTCGAGCTCCGCACGGACTGTAGTTTACGGAGCCTGGTGCATCCGCGGCAGCCTCGGAAACTACCTACACCGATTATCCGGCGCCTGTATTTCCGATCTGGGTAGTTTCCGAGGCTTTTATTGCCGCCGGGCACTCGTTACGAGCAAAGAGCCTTGACCCGCAACCCATGGTGATAACGTGAACGAACTCGGCGGCTACGACATCAGCGACCTGCACATCGGCATGCACGCCACCTTCGCCAAGACCATCACGGAGGCGGATATCGTCCTGTTCGCGGCCGTGTCGGGCGACAACAACGCATTGCACATCAACGAAGAATTCGCGGAGACCACGCAATTCAAGGGCCGCATCGCGCATGGCATGCTGTCGGCGAGCGTGATCTCCGCCGCCATCGCCGGGCGGCTGCCGGGTCCGGGCACGATCTATATGGGCCAGAACCTCCGCTTCATGGCGGCGGTCCGCCCGGGCGATACCGTGCATGCAACGGTTACCGTGAAGGAACTCATCCCCGAAAAGTGCCGCGCGCGACTGAGCACTGTATGCACGGTCAGAGGCAAGGTCGTGATCGACGGGGATGCATTGGTCATGATCACGTCGCGCGAAGGCCGCAACAGCTGAAGCTCCCTACATTCCCCCCGGATAGTTCGGCCCTCCACCGCCTTCCGGGGGCACCCAGTTGATGTTCTGCGTCGGGTCTTTGATATCGCAGGTTTTGCAGTGCACGCAGTTCTGCGCGTTGATCTGCAACTTCGGCGTGCCTGCGTCGGCACCGATGATTTCGTAAACTCCGGCCGGACAATAGCGGACTTCCGGACTGCGATAGCGATCCCAATTCACATCGATCGCCTTCGCCGGATCGGCCAGATGCAGATGCGGCGGCTGATTTTCCTCGTGATTGGTGTTGCTGATGAACACCGACGACAGCTTGTCGAAGGTTAGCACGCCATCCGGCTTCGGATAGGCGATGCGCAGTGCCGCGTCCGCATCCTCCAGCGTTTCGTTGTCACGGTGTGGATTGTGCAACGTCCAAGGCGCCCGGCCGCGCAACAGATAGGTGTCGAGCGCGCTATAGGCCAGTCCGCCCCACATGCCCAGCTTGGCAAACGCCGGCCGGACGTTGCGGACCTTCGACAACTCCGTCCACACCCAGCTTGACTGCAATCGATCGAAATAGCCTGTCACCTCGGAGGGGCGATCGGAGGCCAAAGCCTCGGCGATTGCTTCGGCCGCCAGCATGCCGGACTTCATCGCGGTGTGCGTGCCCTTGACCTTGGGCACGTTCAGGAAGCCTGCGGCATCGCCAATCAGCAGTCCGCCCGGAAAGCTGAGCTTAGGCAACGACTGAACGCCGCCCTCGACCAGCGCTCGCGCGCCATAAGACACGCGGCGGCCACCCTCGAAATGCTTGCGCATATCGGGATGGGTCTTGAACCGCTGCATCTCATCAAACGGCGACATCCAAGGGTTGGTGTAATCCAGGCCGACAACAAACCCGAACGAAACCAGGGCCTTGCCGAAATGGTAAACGAATGACCCGCCATAGGTTGCACGATCCAGCGGCCAGCCAAGGCTGTGCTCGATCAGGCCCGGCTGGTGGGCGGCGGCGGGAATTTCCCATAGCTCCTTGATGCCGATCCCGTAGGTCTGGGGATCGCTGGCGTCGCACAGGCTGAAGCGCCTCATCAACTGCTTGGACAGCGACCCGCGGCAGCCTTCCGCGAACAGGGTATAGGGTGCGCGCAGTTCCATGCCGCGCTGAAAGTTCGGCGTGGGTTGGCCGTCCTTGCCGATGCCCATATCGCCGGTGGCGATCCCGGCGATGCGGCCGTCCTCCTCCAGCAGTTCGCTGGCGGCGAAGCCGGGGTAGATCTCGACGCCCAAAGCCTCAGCCTGCTGGCCCAGCCAACGCACGACATTGCCCAGCGAGACGATGTAGTTGCCGTGATTGTGCATCTGCGGCGGCGTCGGCAGCCGGATCGAACGCTTCGAGGTCAGGAACAGAAAACGGTCCTCGCCGGCGGGCGTATCCAACGGTGCGCCCTTTTCCTTCCAGTCGGGAACCAGTTCGTTCAGCGCCCGAGGCTCCAGCACCGCACCGGACAGGATATGGGCGCCGATTTCGCCGCCTTTTTCCACCAGGCAGACCGTGATCTCCGGGTTTAACTGTTTCAGCCGGATCGCCGCGGCCAGGCCGGACGGCCCGCCGCCGACAATGACCACGTCGAATTCCATCGCCTCCCGAGGCGGTTTCTGCTCAGACATCTTCCGATCCTTGTCGCCTGCCGGTTAAAACAGCGCTTCTTCCAGTGCCAACACCGAGCCGGCGCCCAAGGTGATTTCGTCGCGAAACGCCCCCGCCTCCGGCAGCACATGCTCGGCATAAAACCGCGCCGTGGCGATCTTGCCGCGCAGGAAAGCGGCGTTCTCCGCGCCGGCCGACAGCAGGCGATGAGCGATCCGCGCCGCGCGTGCCATCTGCCACCCGCCGGCAACCGTGCCGGTGAGCTTCAGGTAGGGGACCGCCCCGGCCGCGGCTTCACGGGGGCTGTTGTCCGCATGCTCCAGCATCCAGCGCGTCGCCTCCTCGAACACCTGCACCGCTCCGGTCAACCCACACCGCACCGCCGCCAGATCGGCGTCGTTGCCCGAGGCCAGGGCCTCGATCTCGGCATTCATGTCGCGGATCAGTGCGCCGGCGTTCAGGCCGTTATCGCGGGCCAGCTTGCGGCCAATCAGGTCGTTTGCCTGGATGCCGGTGGTGCCTTCGTAGATCGTGGTGATCCGGGCATCGCGCAGATACTGCGCCGCACCGGTCTCCTCGACGTAGCCCACGCCGCCATGCACCTGAATGCCGGTGGAGGCGATCAGGATCGAGCTCTCGGTGGACCAGCCCTTCACCACCGGGGTGAGGAACTCGACCCGGCCCTGGTTGCGCGACCGCTCGATGGGATCCGGATGAC
>NZ_CAJATU010000038.1 GCF_903944925.1 uncultured Rhodopila sp.
CCAAAGTCCGGCAACGGCCGCCACCCCGGCACCTAGGTAGAGGAGCCAAAAGAGGACATGGACCCCCAAGGGCATCGCGGTTGCGCTGGCCTTCATGACCCTGCCGTAGCCGAAGCCTCAACGTGATACACCGGATTATCACGTGGAGGGCCGACGGCAAACGGGAAACGATCGAGCGGGGTGGAAAGCTGCCCGGTAAGTCCCCCGGGCAACGGAAGCGCGCCGATAGACTTCACACACCGCCTGACTCGTGGGGGCGAGCGGCAACGAAACCGAAATGTTCGACTAAGCAGGGAAGGCAATTCTTTCATTGCCCTGCACGATGCGGTAGCACGGCGGCAGATGCATGGAACTTGGGGTATCGCGTTCGCGAATGCCAAAACGACCGGACCAGGCATGGTGGCTCAGGATGGGTTCATGGCCCCGAACCCGGTTAGGGGCCGTGATCGCTGGAGTTGTACTGGTTCCGATCGCGGTCTGGGTATGGATCGGCCTCGAAACGCGAACGCAGGCAATCCGGACGGCCGAGGCGGATCAGCAGCGCGTGGCGGAGGCTCTCGGTCAGCAAACGCGCGGACTGTTCGAAACGCAGGCGCTCGTTCTTGACCTTGTCGATCGCCAGGCCGGTGAGCGCGATTGCTCGGCCCTGCGCGCCGATGCCGACCTTCGGGACGTTTTCGCGCTCACCATGCGCAGAGCCACGCTCGGTGAGGCGGTGTGGGTCATCGACGCGGACGGCTTTATTTGCGACTCCAGCAACCCGGCATTCGTCGACCTGAAAAGCCGCAGCTCCCGTGAATACTTCATCGGCGCACGGGACGCAGGCATCAATCATTACTACATGGGCCGAGCCATCACAGGGCTGATCGATCTCAGACCGATCTTCACCATGGCAAAGCCTCGGTTCAAGAACGGCGCGTTCAACGGCATTATTCTGGTTTCTGTTGACATCCCCAAGCTGACGCAGAGCTGGACCGAGACGTTGCGTCCGCTCCCGACGCAGCGCATGTCCATTTACCGCCGGGATGGTGCCGTTGTTGCCCGGTCCTGGCAGCCTATGGCGCCCGAACCCGATGCCACCCTTGAACACCGTGTCGCTGCCATGTGGCGAACGTCTGTGAACGGCGCGATGACAGGCATATCACCCATTGATCAACAGCGGCGCGTTGCCGGGTGGATTGGCATGCCGGATTGGGGCATGGCGGTCACCAGCCGCGTCGACGAAGCCGAGGTCTTACGGCCGTGGCGCCACATGATTCTGATCTACAGTGTGCTGGCGGCATTGGTCTCCAGCATATCGGGTAGACTGACCTGGTCGTTCCTGCGGGGGCACGAAATCCTGGCGCGGATCGTCGAGGAGCGCACCCGGGCGTTGCTTACCGTGACAGACGCCATGCCGCAGATGGTCTGGTCGAGCCGGCCGGACGGCTACCACGACTACTATAACCAACGCTGGTATGAGCGCACCGGAACAACCGCGGGAGAGGTGATGGGGGACGGCAGAAGACTGCTGTTCCATGCTGATGACCGCGAACGCGCTTGGGCGGCTTGGCAGCATTCGCTCGCTACCGGCGAACCATTCGAAAGGGAATACCGGCTCCGCATGGCAGACGGCAGCTACCGCTGGACGCTGGGCCGCGCGCTGCCGGTGCGCGATCCGGCGACCGGTGCGATCTCCCGCTGGTTCGGCACCTGCACGGACATAGAGGACGCCGTCAACGCGCGCGAGGCCCTGACGCGGTCACGCGATGATCTGGAGCGCCTCGTTGCCGAGCGGACACAAGACCTTGAGGCGACGCAGACAAGGCTCGTGCACGCCCAGCGCCTGGAAGCACTGGGTCAGCTTGCGGGGGGTATCGCACACGACTTCAACAACATATTGCAGGCGGTGCAAGGCGGCGGGGCGCTGATCGAGCGCCGTCCCGGGAACGTCGAGGGGGTAAAGCGCCTCGCGCGCATGATTCTGGAGGCCGCTGAGCGCGGGGCCACCGTCACACACCGTCTACTCGCCTTCTCCCGTCGCAGTGAGCTGC
>NZ_CAJATU010000039.1 GCF_903944925.1 uncultured Rhodopila sp.
CGACGATGAGGCTGAGCAGGATGCCGCCGTCGGGGTCTTCGGGGAGGGTGGTGGTGGGGTGTGTCATGCCGCCCGGCCTGTGGTTGGGTTCGGCGGCGGTTCTACCTTGAGTTGTGGGGCAGAGTCAAGATTTCTTTCCTAGCATCACGCGCCGCCCATCCGAAAGAGCATGAGAAGTGGAGATTACCGCGCCTGCGCGATTCTCATGTCCGGCCCGGACTGCCGGAAGCCGAACAAAGCAAAGGGGACCGGCCATCGCTGCCCGGTCCCCTTCGTAGCAAACGGAAGTGACGATCCCGTTGTCTACTTCACCGCAACCTTAGCCGGACCAGCGATCCAGTTGTACTTCGGGCTGGTGAGGATCGAGAGGTGAATCACGACGGCCACGGCCAGCAGGGCCAGGAAGATCGGAACCAGCCAGGTCGCCGGGTTGACGACGAGCCAGAACTTGTAGTCGTTGTCGGGATTGTGTGCCATTGTATTTGTCTCCTAAATCAGAACCAGGGGCGCCAAGCGAACACCAGCACGTGCGCGACGATTGCGATCGCGAGCCACGTCTGGAAGCCGATCTTGAACTGAGCGTGAAATTCCTGGGCCTGCTCTTCGGTCAGGCCTGAAAGGCTAGCTGCCATGTTGTATGTCCCTTTGATTGGGGGTTATCGTTTTCGCAACGCGGTTCTCTCGCCGTCCGGATGTTTATTACTCAAACCAGACGACACCCGTCGCCATTTCCGCTTCAGCGAGATCCTGTAGCCGTGCTTAACGACGGGAACCGAACACTTCAGCCCGGTTCCCGGCGCACCGCACGGGGATGACGATCCCGATGCTTACTTCACCGCAGCGGCGGTCGGGGCCGGACCGGCGATCCAGTTGTGCCGCGGGCTGGCGTTGAGAATCGAGACGTGCACGATGACGGCCACGGCCAGCAGGGCCAGGAAGATCGGAACCAGCCAGGTCGCCGGGTTGACGACGAGCCAGAACTTGTAGTCGTTGTCAGTGTTGTGTGCCATTGTCTGCGTCTCCTAAATCAGAACCAGGGGCGCCAGGCGAACACCAGCACGTGCGCCACGATGGCGATCGCGAGCCAGGTCTGGAAGCCGATCTTGAACTGCGTGTGGAATTCCTGGGCCTGCTCTTCGGTGAGGCCTGAAAGGCTAGCCATATTGATACCCTCCAAAATCGAGTACTCGTCGTTGCCGCGCATCCCTCGCGGCAGGGAAACCGTGACCAAGCCGTCACGGCCAGATCTTCGCCAGAAAGGTCTCGCGAATAGTCAGTCACATGGCGAAGAAAACTTTTCGAAGGAGGCGTTAAGTTGCCGCCTCACCGTTCAAAGGTTTTCTCCGTATGAACTGATTGTCATCTTAGCCTGACGGACTTGGTTGTCAACGCAGGTTGTCAATAATTTGTGTCCGGAACCTTCCGGAGTGTTGTCAGGGAACGCGGAGGAGAAACAACCCGATTTTGTCAGACAAATGACTGACGGCCATAGGGTATTCCCTTACACGCCGAATGGGAATCCCCCCGGGGTGGTGGCTTGGCCGCCGGAACCGCACCGCCTGTCAGGTTTTCCCTGACGCGGACAGCGGTGATCTCCTGACGCTCCGGCCGCCAAAGGGCCGCGAAACCGCGCTTCGAGCGCCGGCCCGGGTGGCATCGCCGTGCGACTCGGCCGGAAACCGGCTTAGCCACCGACCTGGACCGCGCCAACCAGCACGGGTGTAGCCGCCGAGACCGTTTTCGCCGGCAAATGACCAATTGTCAACCGCCGGATACATCATTTCTTGGATTTATGCCAACCGCCATTGGGCCGTCCCGTCATGCCGAAGCAGGTCGGCATGACGATTAAGCCGATCGGCCACTCTCTACGGCAGTACTGGCCATGGCGGCGAACAAGCCCGGCAGGCAACCCGGCTATACCGTCTCGACCGCAACGACCTTGCGAACGAGCGCGTCGATCGCTTCCAATGCGGCCGCCACCGGCACGATGATCCTTGCGGCATCCAGAATAAGCCTGAAGGTGGACGGGTCCAGGCTTTCATCGTCGCGGAATTCCGCCGAGCTGCCGGTCTTGTCGATCGCGCCGAACACGGCGTGCTGGCCAATCGCCTCGGGCGAGGCGAATTCACTCAGCCGATCATAGCAAAAGCGCACGCCAGGGCTGGCACGATCGGCTTCGTCGATGGCATTCGGCACATCCACCGGGCGGGTCTTGCGCGCCTGCTCGAACCAACCACCGGGCTGGCTGAACGCGCGGTCCGCCACGTAGGCGTCAACATCCGCCAGCTTTCCACTCGCAGCCAGCTGGCTGAGCTGCCGCTCGATCTGCAGCACCACCGCCCCGGACTCCAGCAAGCTACGGGCGGACAGCGCGGCGCCGACAGGATTCCGGGCGTCCCACAGTGTGAGCGCGCCGCTGACCAGGACAAGGATCCGGTGCAGGATCGCCTGCTCGAACAGGGCCAGCCACCAGGCGCCCTTGGATGCCTGCAGCTCTCCCTGCCGCAGCAGCGTCGCCTTCTTGCGGCCCTCCAGCGTCTCCAGGACCGCGTTCAGCGCCTGGATATCCTCCCAATCCGCCCCGGAGGCGACGACGATGCCGCGCTCGAAAGCGACCGAAGCGCTGGCGGTTGTCGACGCCTTGCGGCGCGGTTTGACGCCCTCGCTTTTCGATCCGCTGCCGATGCTGGCCATTCCGGCAAAGCCCGACATGCCCACGCGAAGGATGAAGGTCGCAACATAATACCCGAAAATCCCCATCGCGATGACGATCGCGAGCTTGGGGATCTGAATCCCGAAGATCGGCGGGATTTCGAAGCCGAAGATGTCCATTGCGTTTGCTCTTCCAGAAGTAACGCCGGCAGACCGCCCCGGCGTGCGCGTGACGCCAGCGGCGATCAGGGTGAGGTCGAAGCGGCTGACAGGACACCCTCGGACTGGCTGCCGCCGCCCGGATTTACCGACTCGCGGTCCGCGATCAGGGGCCTGATCGCGACGAGCGTTGCCAGCAGCAGGACGATCTCAATCCCGTAGACGACAGCATATCCGGTGACCGGGGCGGCGAGCGCCTCACCCAGGTAGCCGCGCTGCGCCAGCGCCGAGACACCGTCCCGGAGCACGCCGCCGGTGGCGATCGCGGCGCCGGCCGCGGAGGCCTGCACTGCGCCCCAGGTGCCGAGTGCCAATCCGCTGAAGCCGCCGGTCGCCTGGCCCATCACCGCCGACAACGTGCCGACGACGAACAGCGCGCTGCCGAAGCCAATCAGCATGGTGCCGAGGCCGAACGGGATGATGGAGGCGAGCGGCGCGGCGCCGAGCACGCAGGTGAAGGCGCCGAGGCCGCCCAGTACGCCGTATGACGCCAGCCGGTAAGGGGCAACGCCGCGCTTAAGCAGCCGCCCCGACAACAGGAAGCCCAGCACGCCGCCGATGGCCAGGAAGGCGGTGAGAATTGTCGTCGTGCCGACAGGAAGGTGCAGGATCTGGCCGCCATACGGCTCCAGCAGGATGTCCTGGGCCTGGAAGCCGAACGTGCCGAGGCCGACGACAACCAAGGCGCGCTTCGACTTCGCGTCTTGCGTAAACATCGCCCAGGCGGCGCGGAATGACGGCTGCTTCGGCGGGTTCTTGTCGCGCTTGCTGACGAAGAAGGCCCTGTCGAACGGCTCCTGCTTCCACAGCGCGAAGAAATTGACCACCAGGGTCACCGCCGAGGCGGCCTGAACCACCTGGATCAGTGCGATCTGGTCGAAGTTGCGCAGGGCGATGCCGAACACGACGGCGCTGATGACCATGCCCAGCAGCATCATGCCGCATAGCAGGGTGACGACCTGCGGATGCTTTTCCTTCGGCGCGAGGTCGGTTGCCAGCGCCAGCCCGATGGTCTGGACGGTGTGCAGGCCCGCGCCCGTGAGCAGGAAAGCGGCTGCGGCTCCGATTTCGCCGATGAGGGTCGGGTCGCGGTGGTCGCCGGACATCGCCAGCAACGCGAATGGCATGATGGCGAGACCGCCGAACTGCATGGCGGTGCCCTTCCATAGATAAGGCAACCGGCGCCAGCCCATGACCGAGCGGTGCGTATCGGATTTGTAGCCCACCACCGCGCGGTATGGGGCAACGATCAGCGGGATCGAAATCATCACCGCGACCAGCCAGGCGGGGACGCCGAGTTCGACGATCATCACGCGGTTCAGCGTGCCGACGACGAGCACCACAGCCATGCCGACGGTCAGTTGGAACAGCGAAAGACGCAACAGCCGGCCAACCGGCAGATCGTCCGACGCCGCCTCGGCAAAGGGCGTGAAAATCGGATTTCTGATGACTGCGTCGAAGGCGTTGAGAAAGCGGTTGCTCATCGGGGACTCTTCTTGAGGGCCGGGAAAACGGTAACGCCCCGGGCAGTCGCGCGGTTCATACCGCCCTGCTCGGCAGACGACGGCTAAAATTAGTCAAACATGTACAGCGAACGCTCGTTACGAGTTTCGCTTGGTCAATCCTGCAATACGGCGTCTTTCCTGGTAAATCAATGCGGGATTTCCCGGATACTCGGCCCCTCGTCGTGGCCGGGCTCGGCCCCGTGGGTATCACGGCCGGGCGTGTCCCGGCCATGACGGCGAGGCGGAAGCCGCTGCGCCGCCCCGCCCTTATCCTGATGGCTTTGAGGCGTCAGGCACCACGGTTCGATACCTCCCCTTCCCATTGTCAGTATTTTCCCGGAATATGTCCGGGTTTTCCCTACCCGCACCACGCGCCGCGCTCGCGCCCCGGCACGCTGGCAGCATCCCGGGGAAACTGACATTCTACCGCGGTGACCGCCGCGGTCACCGCGGAGACACTTTGATGCGCCCCAGAATCAAGCCTGCCGCGCGATGAACAGCCCTGCGAACGCCGATGACCGTGACGATACCGGGCAAAGCGATCCCGCCTTCGGCTCGGCCGATATTACAAATTGCGACCGCGAGCCGATCCATATTCCCGCCGCCATCCAGCCGCATTGCGTCCTGCTGGCGCTCGACCCGCAGACTCTGACCATCCTCCAGGCGGCCGGCGATTCCACCCGCATCCTTGGCGACCCGCCGAACAAACTGCTCGGCCATCATATAGACGGCTGGTTCGCGCCAAACCGCGTCATGCGCCTGCAATCCCTGCTGGCCAGCGAAGGGCCGATGCTGCGCCCGCTGCACGCTTTCACCCTGACGGCGCGGCACGACGGCCGCCCGATCGACGCGCTGGTGCACCGGACCGGCGGCGTGCTGGTGCTGGAGCTGGAGCCGCTGCTGGAAAAATGCCCCGACGACGCGCTCGGGCAGGTGCAGGCCATGCTGCTGCGTGTGCAGCAGGCCGCCACGCCGCGCGCCTTCTGCCAGGGCCTTGCCGACGAGGTCCGCCGCGCCTCCGGCTTCGACCGCGTCATGGTCTACCGCTTCCAGCCGGACGGCAGCGGCACGGTCATCGCCGAGGCGCGCCATGACGATGCCGAGTCTTTCTTCGGCCTGCGCTACCCGGCCTCCGACATCCCCGCCCAGGCGCGTGCGTTGTATCTGACCAACTGGGTGCGCCTGATCCCCAACACGCATTACCGGCCGGACCCGATCCTGCCGCCGCTCAATCCGCGCGACGGACGCCCGCTCGACCTCAGTTACAGCGTCACCCGCAGCGTCTCGCCAATCCATCTGCAATACCTGCTCAACATGGGCGTCGGCGCCTCGATGTCGCTGTCGATCGTCCTGCGTGGCGAGTTGTGGGGGCTGATCGCCTGCCACCACCGCACGCCGCGCTTCCTGCCGCACAGCCTGCGCGTGGCCTGCGAGCTGTTCGCGCAGATGGCGTCCTGGCGGCTGGAGTCGAAGGTCGCCGGGGAGGAGATCGATGCGCAGATGCATTGCAAGCGCGTGCATGAAGAACTGGTCAAGAGCATCGCCTGCGAGGGCGACCTGACCGAGGGCCTGGTGCGCCAGCGGCCCAACCTGCTCGATTATGTCTCGGCGGATGGCGTGGCGCTATGGCTCGACGGCCGGTTCACCGCGCTCGGCCGTACCCCGGCCGCCGGGGATGTTGCCGCCCTGGTCGCCTGGCTGAACAAGACCGCCGCCGACGGCGTCTATCACACCGACCGCCTGCCGCTGGACTATCCGCCGGCGGTCGCGTTCGCGGACGTTGCCAGCGGCCTGATCGCGCTGTCGGTGTCCCGCTCGCCGCGCGACTACGTCCTGTGGTTCCGCCCGGAGGTCATCCGCAACATCACCTGGGGCGGCAACCCGAACAAACCGGTCGAAACCGGTTCGGACGGCGAAACCCTGACCCCGCGCAAGAGCTTCGCCGCCTGGCAGGAATCGGTGAAGCTACATGCCCGCCCGTGGCGCAACGTCGACATCGAGGCGGCGAAAACCCTGCGCCTGTCGCTGCTGGAGGTGGTGCTGCAACGCATCGACCAGGTGGCGCGGGAGCGGGAAGCGGCCCGCCTGAAGCAGGAAGTGCTGACACTCGAACTCGATCGCCGGCTGGAGCAGTGGCAGGCGGTGGCGGCCAAGCTGAAGGAAGAAGCCGAACGCCGCGCCGTGCTGGAGGCGGAGCTGTCGCAGGTGCTGCGCTCCACGGTGGAGGACCAGGAGGGCGAACGCCGCCGCATCGCCCGCGAGCTGCACGACACGCTGGGGCAGACGCTGACGCTGTTGCAGCTCGGGCTGGACGGTCTCGGGCGCGGCTTGCCGGAGGACGACCTTCTGCAAACCCGGGTTGCGGCGCTGAAGGGGCTGGCCAAGGGCGTCGGCGCCGAGATCAACCGGCTGGCCTGGGAAATCCGGCCGACGGCGCTGGACGATTTGGGCCTGGAGACCGCGATCCGCCACCTGACCGAGATCTGGGCCGAGCGCTCGGGCGTGCCCATCGGCCTGCATCTGGCGCTGAATGATCGCCGGCTGGACCCGGCGGTCGAGACAGCGCTCTATCGCGTGCTGCAAGAGGCGCTTAATAACATCGTCCGCCATGCCGAAGCGACGCGCGTCGGCGTGCTGCTGGAAGCGACCGAACAGGAGGTCCGCATGATCGTCGAAGACGACGGTCGGGGCTTTACCGCCGATGGCGAGCCGAAGGCGAAGCGGCTCGGCCTGCTGGGCATCCGGGAGCGGCTGTCGCTGGTGTCCGGCGCGCTGGAGATCGAGACGGCGCCCGGCCTCGGTTGCACGCTGTTCGTCCGCGTGCCGTTGTGAGCGCCGCCGTGCGTGTTTTCCTGGCAGATGATCATCCCGTGGTGCTCGCCGGCATCAAGGCGCTGCTGACCGCGGATCCGGAGATTGACATCGTGGGCGAGGCGCTGGACGGACCCGGGGCGTTGCGGGCGGCGATCGAACTGCGGCCGGACGTGATGGTGCTGGACCTGTCGATGCCCGGGTTGAGCGGGATGGATGTCACCCGGCAACTGCTGGCCGAGTTCCCGGCATGCAAGGTGCTGGTGCTGACGGTGCACGAGGACCGCTCCTACGTCCGCAAGCTGCTTGAATTCGGTGCCGTCGGCTACGTGCTGAAGCGTTCGGCCGGGGAGGATCTGCTGCGGGCGATCCATGCGGTGGCGGCAGGGGGGATTTACCTCGATCCGGCGATCGCCGGGCAGGCGATCGATTCCAGCGCGAACCGGCAGCAGGACGATGGCCCCGGGCGGGCAGCCGATTTGAGCGAGCGCGAGGTGGAGGTGCTGCGGCTGACCGCGCTGGGCCACAGTAATAAGGCGATCGCCGCGGTGCTGCGGGTCGGGGTGAAGAGCGTGGAGACGTATAAGTCGCGCGCGATGGACAAGCTGGGTTTCCACAGCCGGGTCGAGCTGGTGGGGTATGCGCTGGGGCATGGCTGGCTGGCCAAGGGGTGAGGGGCTTGGCCGCGCGATCGTGAGCACTCGGCGATCGATTTCGCTAATGTTTGTATTCCGCTTTCGGCACGCATTGTCGTATCGCTGAAGGCGGCCGGGGATTCTGCGGCCGGCCGGCGGGCCTTTCGGTGTACCTTGTTGCTATCAATAACGATCGCCCGCGAGGCGCCGATTGTTGCGCGCGACTTGCAATACAGTGCTGTGAACTGCCCTGCCGGTCGCACCCTCTCACCGACGTTTTATTTGCCTGTTGAATTCGATCTCGTCTTTATAACAACAAGCACAAACTCACCGATTTTGGCGGAACACACCGATGGAATCAGCCAGGGGCGAGTCGGCTTGGATGACCGAAGACACGCGGATCTTCCAAGAAACGGTCCGCCACTTCACCAACCGGGAGCTTGCCCCCCACCAGGCGCGGTGGGCCGAACAAGGCCGCCCGGACCGCGGCGTCTGGCTCAAGGCCGGTGAGACGGGCTTGCTGCTTCCCGACGTGCCCGAAGAATACGGCGGGGGCGGCGGCAGCTTCGCGCACGAGGCGATCGTTATCGAGCAACTCGCCCGCGCCGGTATCCATATCGGCTTCAGCGTACAAAGCATCGTGGCGCATTACATCCTGGCCTACGGCAATGACGCGCAAAAGCGCCGCTGGCTGCCGCGCATGGCCAGCGGCGATTTGATCGGCGCGATCGCAATGACCGAGCCGGATGCCGGTTCCGACCTGCAGGCGATCAAGACACTGGCCCGCAGGGAAGACGATCATTACGTCATTCGCGGTTCGAAGACGTTCATTACCAACGGGTCGCAAGCAAATCTGATTTGCCTCGCGGTGCGAACCGATCCGCAGGCGGCCGGGCCCAGGGCGCTGTCTCTGATCGTGGTCGAAACAGACGATCTCCCGGGCTACCAAATCGGCCGCCCGCTACGAAAGATCGGCCGGCACACTCAGGATGTTTGCGAACTGTTTTTCGACGGCACCCGCGTTCCCGTAACGAACCTGCTCGGCGCGGGGGAAGGGCGCGGACTGTTCCAGTTGATGGACCAGTTGTGTTACGAGCGCCTGTCGATCGGACTGAGCGCGGTGGCGGCCGCGGAAGCCGCGGTTGAGATCACCACACGCTACGTCAAGGACCGCAAAGCCTTCGGCAAGCCGCTGCTCGATTTGCAGAACACGCGCTTCAAACTGGCGGAGTGCAGGACCGAAGCGCATATCGGCCGGATTTTCATGGATAACTGCATTCAGCAGTTCCTTGCCGGCAAGCTCGACCCGGTTACCGCGGCAATGGCGAAGTACTGGCTGACCGATCGCCAGTTTCACATCATCGACGAGTGCGTGCAACTGCACGGCGGCTACGGATACATGCAGGACTGTCCCATCGGCCGCATGTGGGCGGATAGTCGCGTGCAGCGCATCTACGGCGGCTCGAACGAGATCATGAAAGAACTGATAGGGAGATCCCTGTGACGGCAACCGTTGAAGTCCTTACGCGGCCCCGGGCAGTTTCCGGGAAAAACCGGTGGGAAGAAGTGCTGCACAAAATTAACGACACCCGGGCGGATTTCCCGCAGGTCTGTGCGCATGAACTGTTCGAGCAACAGGTTGCCCGCGACCCCGCAGCCATCGCCCTGGTTTTCGGGCAGCGCGAGGTCACCTACGGTGAACTGAACGAGCGCGCGAACAAAGTCGCGCACCACCTGCGCAGGCGTGGCGTGGCACCCGACGTGCTGGTGGGCGTCTGCCTGGAACGCTCGCCGGAGATGGTCGTTGCGTTGCTGGCGGTCTGGAAGGCCGGCGGCGCCTATGTGCCGCTGGACCCGGCATACCCGCCGGAGCGTCTGTCGTTCATGCTCGCCGACGCGCGGACAGCGTTGCTGCTGACCGAGGAAAAATGCGGCAAGCTGTTTGCCTCCGTGCCCGCCGAAAAGACGATCTACCTGGATTCCGGCTGGGCGCTACTGGCCCGGGAGCGCAGTGACAATTTGCCGCCCATCGCCTGCCCGTCCGACCTGGCTTACGTCATGTACACCTCAGGTTCGACCGGCCAGCCGAAAGGCGCCATGATCCTGCAGCGCGGGCTGGTCAATTATCTCTGGTGGGCCATCAGCGCCTATGCCGTCGAGCCCGGACGCTCGGTTCCGGTGCACACCTCGGTTGCCTTCGACCTGACGGTGACCAGCCTCTTCACGCCCTTGCTCGCCGGCGGGACCGTGGAACTTCTGCCGGAGGATCTCGGCGCGCAGAACCTGCTGGCCGCCCTGCTCCGCAGCGGCGGCCGAAGCCTCGTCAAGATCACGCCGGCTCATCTGGAACTGCTGAACGGACAGTTGAGTCCGCAGCAGGCGGCGGGGGTTTGCCGGGCGTTCGTCATCGGCGGCGAGAATCTGCTCGCCGAAAACCTCCGCCTCTGGCGCGGCCTGGTGCCCCCGACGCGGCTCATCAACGAGTACGGCCCCACCGAGACGGTTGTCGGTTGCAGCATCCATGAGGTCCAGCCCGGAGACGCGGATACCGGGGCCGTGCCGATCGGCCGGCCGATCGCCAATACGCAGTTATATGTGCTTGATCCCAACATGCGGCCGGTGCCGCCGGGCGTGATCGGCGAGTTGTATATCGGTGGCGCGGGCGTGGCGCGCGGTTACCTGAACCGACCGGAACTTACCGCCGAACGGTTCGTACCCGACCCGTTTGGCGGCGTCCGCGGTGCGGCCTTGTTCCGGACGGGAGACCTCGCCCAATACCAGGCCGACGGAACGTTGCATTGCCTGGGCCGGGCGGATGGCCAGGTCAAGGTCCGCGGCTACCGCATCGAACTCGGTGAGATCGAAGCGGCGCTGGCCGCGCACCCGGCGGTGCGGTCCTGCGTTGTCCTGGCGCGCGAGGACGATCCCGGGAACAAGCAGCTTGTCGGTTACCTGGTCGCGCGCGACGGCGGCGTGCCGGGTGCCGAAGACCTGCGTGGGTTCCTGAAAGAGAAACTGCCCGAATACATGGTGCCCGGCAAATTCGTCTCCATGGACTCGCTGCCGCTGACTCCGAACGGGAAGTTCGACCGCAAGGCCCTGCCGCCGCCGCCGCGGGAGGTCTCCAGCGCCGACGCGGGCGGGACGCCGCGGACGGAGACCGAGAAGGTCGTTGCGGCGATCTGGAGCGAGCTGTTGGGGGTGGACGGTATCGGGATCCACAACGACTTCTTTGATCTGGGCGGAGACTCGATCTCGGCGGTCAGGCTGCTTGTTCGGCTGCATGAGGCTTTCGGCGTCGATTTCCAATTGTCGGCCCTGTTCGAGCGATCGACGATCGCCGGACTTTCGGAACTGGTGGACAGCTTCGTGCTGACCCGTCGCGACTCCGCCGTATCGGCTGGGCGGGAAGAGTTCGTTCTATGATGATGGACACGGCAAGCCTGCTGTCGACGTTGCGTGAACGCGACGTCCGGCTATGGGTCGAAGATGACCGGATCAAGTGCACGGCCCCGGCAGGCGCGCTCGATGCCGAAACGCGGGCGATCCTGGCCAGCCGGAAGCAGGAAATCCTGGCGTTCCTGCAGGGCGCGGACGCGTTGAAAAGCACGCCCGCCGCAATCGTGCCGATAAAGCCCGGGGGCGGGCGGCCGCCCTTGTTCATCGTGTCCGGCTATCGTGGCGACGTGTTTTTCATGCTGCCGCTGGCCCGGCAACTGCATCCGGAGCAACCCGTGCTCGGCGTCCAGCCGCCGGGCCTGGACGGCAGCGCACCGTTGGCATCGGTGGCGGCGCTGGCGCGTTTCCAGGTCGAACAGATCCGCCGCTATCGCCCGAAAGGTCCCTACCTCCTCGGCGGCCATTGCTCCGGCGGCACCATTGCCTTTGAGATCGCGCAACAACTGACCGCGGCGGGTCAGGAGGTGGCATTCCTGGGGCTGATTGGCAGCCCGTTTCCGACGGCATTCCTGCCGCTCAACCGCTTCGCGGCGCGGCTGACCGGCGGCTCGCTGGCGGAGCGGAAGCAGAAGATCATGCGCAGGATCCAGAAGCTCATTCATCCGCCGAAACACCAGCCCGAAGCGCCGCCCGAGGTCAGTGCGATGACCACGATCGATCTGCGTGTCGGCGGCGCCACGCTCGCCGCGGTCCGCGCTTATAGGCCGCGATACTACGACGGGCAGATCGACCAGTTCGTTAGCGGCGAGGAATGGCATCTCGCCCACCGCTGGCGCGAATTCGCCCGGACCGTCCGCCAGCACAAAATTGGCAGCCTCGATATCGAAGAAATCTTGCGCGGCCCGGAAGTGGCTGTGCTCGCTGCAGCTTTGCAAGCAAGGCTCGACGCGATACCCGCATGAGTGTGCGGCTGCCGGTGACCGGACGCTGCACGCCTTCAAAAGGAATCAGCGCAAACCGTTCCAGCGCCCGGGCGATTACGGCCGCTGCATAAACTCGCACCAGGAGAGCAGGAATGGAAACCGTCGTCACCCGTTTCCTTGCCGAGCGCGGCATCCCTTACACACTGAAACGTCATGTATTCCCGGCTTACAACTGCGAAGACGCTGCCCGGGCACGCGGCGTCCGCATCTCCCAAATCGTCAAATGCATGGTCGGCATGGACGTCGAGGGCGGCCTGCATGTCATGCTGATCCCCGGGGACCGGATTCTGAAGTTAAAGAAAGTAAGACCGCTGGCGGGCGGACTCAAGATAGACCTGATGTGTCGCGAGACCCTCGCCGAAAATTACGATGTGACTGTGGGCGCCATATCGCCTACGCAGTTCTTTGGTATCGCCAGTTTCTACATGGATCATTCCGTTTTCCTCGAGGACGATGTGGACATCAGCTCCGGGGATCTCACTGCCGGAATTGAAGTGTCCGCGGGTCGCCTGGAACAGCTCCTCGGCGCGATGCGCTGCGATATCGTATCGGTATCGGGCGCCCCGGATCACCAGCGCGGTCACGCCAGGCGGCTGGAGGTTGGCGCGTATCTCTGAGGCGAGGTACGGATCGTCATGCCAACGTGATTTGATCCGCATTGAATCGATGGGCCATCATCACCGTCGATGCCTGCCACGGCGTCATTTCTCAACGAGGCATTTTACCGTTGTATCGCCAAATCCTGGGTTATGTGCCATCCAACGTGGTGCCGGCCATCGTTTCAATTTTGATGGTTTATGCCTACACACGCCTGCTGTCGCCGGCGGCATTCGGCGTCTACAGCTACGTATTTGCCACCGTGCTGGTGCTGCAGACGTCGCTGTTCCAGGCACTGCCGATCGCGGTGATGCGGTTTTATCCGGGGGCGGCGAAGGCGCACCGGAAAGATCGCCTGCTGAAGGAAGCTTACCTGGTCTTCTACGGCCTGGCCGCGGTCGCGACCCTGATCTGCGCCGGGCTCATGCTGGCGATCGACATGCCGGAGGAATATCGGCTGCCGGCTTTGCTGGCGGTGCCGATGCTGCTGTTTCGCTCGCTCGTGCAGCTTAACCAGGCGGTCAACCGCTCAGCCGAAAGCATGCGGTGGTACAATGCGATCGAGTGCGTGCACGCGATCCTGGGTTTCGGACTGGGGCTGGTGGCGCTGTATTTGCTCGGTCCGTCCGCGGCGGCCATCGTGCTTGGGCTTCTGATCGCGGCGGTGCTGTGTTCGCTCGCCGATATCCGCCTGTTACTCGCGCCGCTGGCAGCAACGGCAAGGGGTTTGGACAAGGCTGAACTGATGCGCCTGCTGGCCTATGCGTGGCCGATGGTCGCGGTCGCGGCGACCACGGCGACCCTGCAGACCAGCGACCGGTTCATGATCGGATCGATGGCCGGGGCCGACGCGCTGGGCATTTTCGCCGTCGCCTACAGCCTGGTGGAGCGGCCGACATCGCTGATCTGCGGATCTATCACCGGCACCACCTTCCCCCTGGTGGTGAAGGTGCTGGAGCACCAGGGCAAGGAAGCCGCGCGGCTCCAGGCGGGCCGCAACGGGATCGCTTTGCTGGCGGTCAGCCTGCCGGCCTGCGCCGGCCTGGCGCTGACCGCCGACTACATCGCCGCCACGCTCGTCGGGCCAGCGTTTCGCGAGGGCGTTGCAGCGCTGCTGCCAATCATGTCCTACACGATGCTCGCCCGCGGCCTGCGCGCGCATTTCGTGGACCATGCGTTCCATCTGTCCGGGCACCCGTTGCGGATGCTCTGGACCTACCTGCCGGTGACGATCCTGAACATCGCGCTGAATCTGTACATCGTGCCGCGTTATGGCATGTTCGGCGCCGCCTGGACTGCTCTCGGTTGCCAATGGCTGACGGTGCTGACCGGGTGCTTTATCGGGACTTCGCTGTTTCCGGTGTGGCTGCCGCTCGGCCAGACGCTTCGCTGCATCCTGGCCGTGGTGCCGATGATCGCCGGCCTGACGTTGATTCGTTTTCCGCTCAACTGGTACGGCCTGTTCGCAGCCATCGCGTTTGGGGCCGTGCTCTATGTCGTCAGCGCGTTCGCGCTCGACGTCGGCGAGGCGCGGTCGCTCGCCCACGCCACGCTGCGTCGGCGGATGCGGCACAAATTGGTCGAACTGACTTAATCCGTGGGTGACAAGATATTGATCCCCAGGCGCAACCCATGACCCCACCGGGCCCGTGGCAATCAAGGCGTGTCTTATCAACACCTTGACGGTCAGCACACCAACGGACATCCAGGTTACAGTCCGCGAAAATCCGCAGGATCGCCATCCCGCGCGATCTGCAACGTATCGACCTTTGCTACCATTCCGTGCAGAGTCGAAAAAGACAGTCCGGTGACCAGCCGGCATCAGGCTTTGGGAGAACGCGATCATGAGTCCCGATATCGGAGGTCAAGCCGGGCCCCGGGAAACCGTCATGGCGCCGCTGGCGGGCTGGGCGACCCCGTTGTCCGAACTCCCGGACCCCGTTTTCGCCGGCCTGGTGCTCGGTGACGGCGTAGCGATCGATCCGGTCGACCAGGTTCTCCGCGCGCCCTGCGACGGCACCATCACCATGCTGCACCGCGCCCACCACGCGCTGACCCTGCGCACCGCCGCGGGCGCGGACATTCTGATGCATATCGGGCTCGACACCGTGGAACTGAACGGCGTCGGGTTTACCCCCCACGTCGCCGCCGGCCAGCAGGTCCGCCAGGGCGATGCGCTGATCAGTTTCGACGCCGCCTCGATCGCCGGGCGCGTGAAAAGCCTGCTAAGCCCGGTCATCGTTACCGCCGGCGACCGCACCTTCACGGTGGCCAATCGCTCGCAAGGCCGGGAAGTCAAAACCGGCGAGGCCATTTTCACAATCGCCCCGGACTCGGCCGCCCCCGAAGCCGGGTGGACCACCGCGCCCGCCTCGGCGGAGGTGACCCGCGACGTTGTGCTGCGCATCCCCACCGGGCTGCACGCGCGCCCCGCCGGCCTGATCTCCGCCGCGGCCAGGGGCTTCCAGGCCGACACTGCGGTGGCGTTTCGCAGCAGCCGGGCCAACGCCCGCAGCTCGGTGTCGCTGATGGGCCTCGGCGCGCAGGCCGGCGACACCGTCACGCTGATCGCGAGCGGCGCCGACGCCGAACCGGCGCTCGACGCCATCGCCGCGCTGCTGTCCGAAGGCCACGGGTTCGAAGCCGCCGAACCGGCGCCGCACCCCGCCCCGGTCGCTGCGACCCCGAAAGCAGAACCGTCGCCGCCCTTCGACCCCGGCACCGAACAGGTCCTGTCCGGCGTCGCCGCGGTGCCCGGCCGCGCCGTCGGCACCGCCTTCCCGCTGCATACGGATCGGGTGGACGTCGCTGAATACGGCGCCGAACCCGCGGTCGAGCACGACACCCTGCACCGCGCCCTCGCCGCCGCCCAAGCCGCCCTGCAAGCCGAAATCGGCCGTGCCCCCGCCGGCTCGCCGCAAGCCGAGATCCTCGGCGCGCACCTGGCCTTCGTCGAGGACCCCGACCTCGTCGGCGCCGCGGACGCCACCATCGCCGCCGGCAAAAGCGCCGGCTTCGCCTGGAGCGGCGCGATCGATCGCCAGATCGACATCCTGCGCGGCCTCGGCATCGACCGCATGGCCGAGCGTACCGACGACCTGCGTGATGTCGGCCGCCGCGTGCTGCAAGCCATCAGCGGCAAGGCGCAGGAAGCCGTCGTGCTGCCGCCGCGTGCGGTGCTGCTGGCCGACGACCTGCTGCCCTCGCAGTTCGCCGCCCTGCCCTCGGACGGCATCGCCGGCATCGCGCTGGCCCGCGGCGGCCGGACCTCGCACGTCGTGATCATGGCCGCCTCGCTCGGCATCCCGACGCTGGTGGCCGTCGGCCCCGGCCTCGCCCGCGTGCCGGAGGGCGCGCCGGTCATCCTGGATGCCGAGGCCGGCACCTTGCGCGCCTTCCCCGAGGCCGAAACACTCGCCCGCACCGAAGCCTCGGTGACCGCGGCGCGGGAACGCGCCGCGACGCAACTGCATGCCGCCGCGGCGGATTGCCGGCTGGTGGACGGCACCCGCATCGAGGTCGCCGCCAATCTCGGTGGCGAGGCCGACATCCCCGAGGCGCTGGCCCGCGGCGCCGAAGGCTGCGGCCTGCTGCGCAGCGAATTCCTGTTTCTCGACCGCGTCACCGCGCCCAGCGAGGATGTCCAGTTCGCCACCTACCAGCGCATCGCCGAGGGGCTGCAAGGCCGGCCGCTGATCATCCGCACGCTGGATGCCGGGGCAGACAAGCCGCTGCCCTATCTCGACCTGCCGCCGGAGGAAAACCCGGCACTCGGCTTGCGCGGCGTGCGCGTCGGGCTGTGGCGCCCGGAGCTTCTGCGCGCCCAGTTCCGCGCCATCCTGCGCGTGCAGCCGGCGGGACAGTGCCGGATCATGCTGCCGATGATCGCCCTGCTGGAGGAGATCCGGGCGGCGCGTGCGCTGTTCGACGAGGTGCGGGCGGAACTTGGCCACACCGCCCCGGTGCAGCTCGGCATCATGGTGGAGGTGCCGTCGGCGGCACTGATGGCCGCGACGCTCGCCGCCGAGGCGGATTTCTTCTCCATCGGCAGCAACGACCTGACCCAGTACACGCTCGCGATGGATCGCGGCAACCCGCTGCTGGCCCGCCAGATGGACGGGCTGCACCCGGCCATTCTGCGGCTCATTGCAACGACCTGCGACGGGGCGCGCCGGCACAAGCGCTGGGTGGGGGTGTGCGGCGGCATCGCGTCGCTGCCGCGCGCCGCGGCGGTGCTGGTCGGTCTGGGTGTCACGGAACTGTCCGCGACCGCATCGGCCATCCCGGCGGTAAAGGCGCTGTTGCGAACGTTGAGCACACAGGATTGCGCCCGCGTTGCCAGGCGGGCGCTGCAACTTGACTCCGCCGAGGCGGTGCACCGGCTGCTTGGAGAGACCTGGCCTGAGGTCTGACATCCAAAGCGCCAAAAGGGGGAACCAACCATGCTGACATCAGCCTTCGGATGGCTGCAGAAAATCGGCAAGTCGCTGATGCTGCCGGTGGCGGTGCTGCCGGTGGCGGGCCTGCTGCTGGGTATCGGCGCCTCGAACTTCTCGTTCCTGCCGGCGATCGTCTCGCAGGTGATGGCGCAGAGCGGCGCGGCGGTATTCGGCAACCTGCCGCTGATTTTCGCCGTCGGCGTCGCCCTGGGCCTCGCCAACAACGACGGCGTCGCCGCCATCGCCGCGGTGGTCGGCTTTGTCGTCATGGTGGCCACGATGGGCGTCATGGCGGGCTTCTTCGGCGTCGAGCCATCGATGGTGCTCGGCATGAAGTCGATGGAAACCGGGGTGTTCGGCGGCATCATCATCGGGGCCGTGGCCGCGGTGCTGTTCAATCGCTATTATCGAATCGAACTACCAACGTATCTCGGCTTCTTCGCCGGCAAGCGCTTCGTGCCGATAGCGACAGGAGTTGCCGCGATCATGGTAGGGATCGCACTTTCGGTCATTTGGCCGCCGATCCAACACGGGATCAATCTGTTTTCGCATTGGGCGGCGGAGAGCGACCCGCGCACGGCCGCAACGATTTACGGCTTTGTCGAGCGCCTGCTTATCCCCTTCGGTCTGCATCACATCTGGAACGTGCCGTTTTTCTTCCAGATTGGTTCGTTTACCGACGCCGCCGGGAAGGTGGTGCATGGCGATATCAACCGGTTCTTTGCCGGCGACCGCACGGCGGGGATCCTGGCCGGGGCATTCATCTTCAAGATGTTCGGCCTGCCCGCGGCGGCCATCGCGATCTGGCTGACAGCCAAGCCGGAGAACAAGAAACTCGTCGGCGGCATCATGATCTCCGCCGCGCTGACCTCGTTCCTGACGGGCATCACCGAGCCGATAGAATTTTCGTTCCTGTTCGTCGCGCCGGTGCTGTACCTGATGCACGCGGTCCTGGCGGCGAGCACGCAGTTCCTCGCCAATACGTTCGACATGCATATGGGCTTTACGTTTTCCCAGGGCGGCATCGACTTCCTGCTGTTCAACGTGTTCGGCAAGACCGCGCATAACTGGTGGATCGTACTTGTTGCCGGGCCGGTTTATGCACTGATTTACTTTGTGCTGTTCCGCACGGTGATCCTGCGCTTCAACCTCAAGACGCCGGGGCGCGAGGACGCCGACGCGGCGGCGGAAGCAGCGCCCGAGGGCGGGGCCACGGACCGCTTTGCCATGTCGCGCCAACTGGTTGCCGCGTTTGGCGGGCGCGAAAACATCGCCAGCCTCGATGCCTGCATCACCCGCTTACGCGTGAGCGTGCGCGACCCGGCGCTGGTGGATCAGAAGCGCTTCAAGGCGTTGGGCGCGGCCGGCGTCATGCAGGTCGGGGAGAGCTTCCAGGCGATCTTCGGCACGCGGTCGGAGAACCTGAAGACGGATATGGACGAATTCCTCCGCCAGGACGTTGGCGCGGCGCCGGCGGCGAAGCCGGCCGCGCCGCGCGCACCGGCTGCCGCCCACGTCGCAGTACCGGCCGCGCCACCGTCCGCCGCGGTCACCGCGCAGGCCGAGGCATTGCTGACGGCACTCGGCGGCGAAGCCAATCTTCGCGACGTTGCCACCGTGGCCGCGACCCGTGTCCGGGTGCAGCTTGCCGATGCCGGCAAATTCGATGCAGCCGGCGCGCGAGGGGCGGGTGTACGCGCGGTCATGCCGCTTGGCGACGGACTCTTCCACCTGATCATCGGACCGGCGGCGGCCGAGTATGCCGCGGCCATGGCCACAAAGCGGACGGTCCACGCGCCTGCCTGAGACGTCGCAACTGCAAGCCGTTCTTACCGGGGAGCTTAACAGGCCGAATCGCACACGACACCGAACAAGAAATGGTACCAATAAAAGGGGAAACAGCGATGTTGACTTGGTATCGAGCAAGCGTGCCGGGCAAAACGCTCGGACAGGCCATCATGGTTGGCGCCCTGACCCTGGCGGCCAGCCTGCCGGCCCGGGCGCAGGGCACCGGCGTGCAGCCGGGTGAGCCGGGCAGCGAGAACCAGAACGAACTGAACCAGCCGCTCGTAGCCACAGCTCCACCGCCGTTCCAGGACACCAATCTGCTCGGCGACCTCGGTGGCGAGCGCACCAAACTGCTCAACAAGGGCATCGATATCGAAGTCGGCGCCATGTCCGAGTTCGGCGCCAACACGAGCGGCTTGAAAACCGGCGCCGGCGCGGCCAACCAGGTTACCTTCTCGCTCGATATAGACTGGGAAAGACTTGCAAATATTCCCGGCTTCAGCACGCATTTCGTGGTGGTCAACCGCAGCGGCAGCAACATCAGCCGCAATTACGGCGACAACCTCACGCAGTCAGCCGAGGTTTATGGCGCCGGCTTCGGCGTGGGCGTGCATTTTGTCTATCTGTATGGCCAGGAAACGTTGTTCAACGATCGGTTGAACATCGCGATCGGGCGTTTGCCGGTGGCCACCGATTTCGCCGCGTCGCCGCTCTATTGCCTTCCGATCGCCCTGCTCAATTGCGGCACGCCGAGGGCGTTGACCAACAACGCCTCGTTCACATCGTGGCCGCAATCGACCTGGGGCGGCCGCGTCCGCGTGCGGCCAACTCCGGAGACCTATATCCAGTTTGGCGCCTATGAATCCGAGCCGTTCCCGGGCGGCGGGCGCACCGGCTGGAGCTGGAGCACGGTCAATGCCACCGGAACGATCCTGCCGGTGGAAATCGCCTGGGAGCCCGTGCTTGGCCCGAACCATCTGACCGGTCATTACAAGCTCGGTTTTGCCTACGACACGTCGGATTTCAACAGCCTCAGTCAGAACGTCAACGGCGCCCCGTTGCTGGTGTCAACGGAGATGCCGGCGCTGGTCAGCGGACGGACGCAGTTCTGGGCGACAGCCGATCAGATGTTGATCCGGCAGGGCTCGGGCGAGAACGCGGGACTGACGCTGATCGGGACCTACGGCCACAGTTCGTCGGACGTTTCGGCGACCTGGCAAACGGCTTACCTCGGTATGCTGGAACAGGGGTTTTGGCGGTCGCGTCCGACTGACCAGATCATGCTGTCAGGCGCCTGGTGGGGAATCAGCAATCAGCTCGGATCGCTGCAACAGCAACAGGCGGCCATCGGGCTTCCGCTGGCCAACGGCGCGGCGCATCCGCAGTCTAACGAATACGCCATCGAACTGGACTACATCGCAAAAGTCTACCGCGGCATCACTTTCGAGCCTGGCGTACAATACTTCATCCACCCCAACGCCGATGCGAAATTGCCAAATGCGTTTGTTTTTGCCGGGAGATTGAACCTGAAGTTCTGAATCCGTACAGTTAACTACCCGGCGCGCGTTGAATGATATTTCCTGCTCCGGACACCAGGTTCAGCGCGCCGCCACCCGCAGCCCCCCGCCCCGGCGTCGTTGCCACCTGCTGCTGCGCAATGGGCCCCGACCCCGTCGCGGATTGCTGCTGCACGACGTTCCCGTTGCCCACCGTCACCGCCAGCGGCCCTGCGTTGTTGATGATGATCGGCCCGTTGCCATGGCCGTGCTGCCGCCGGTAGCGATAGCCGCCGTCATCCGGCAACGCTGCAACCGGCTGCCGGCTGGCCGCCAGCGGCGTGCCCATCGAAAACCCGGCCAGGTACCCCGGGTCGCCGCGCAATGCGGTGATCGTCGCCTGGTTCTGAGCCTGGTGATCCGCCGCCGTCATCCCGCCCTGCACATCCCGCGCCGTCATGTACGGGTTGCGGAAGAACGGCAGCGGCCGGGCCAGGCCATGCGGCCCGTCCTTGATCCCGGGATCAAGACCGAGGCCCCCGGTCTCCTGCGCAAAACCCGCCCCACCGAGCGACAGCAGCAGCAGACCGGTCTGCAAAATCAAGCGTTTCATTGACGCCACCCTTCTCGCCTGAAGCCGAACTCAATCGCCGTCCAGGGACAGCCCCCCGGCGTCCCGCTGCGGCGCCAGGCCATAGCCACCCGGAACGCGCCGCCCTTTCAGCGCCTGCGCCGTATCCGCATCGCCCGGGTCGTCCGCGGAGATATCCGGCGCCGCACCGCCACCGAACGACTGCACCACGTCGCCATGGCCGCTGACGCAGGTCTTGCGGCCGTTTACGGTCTGGCAACTGACACCGCCGGAACCGGCGCAATTGAGGTTGCCGTTCACCGACTGGCAGCGCAACGTCTCGGCCCCCGCCGAGACGCCGCACCACACGACCCACAAGCCGGCAAGCGCAAAAGCACGTAGATGGCGGGCCATGAAAACCTCCTCAGTGGCCGGTTCCGTTGAGCAGGCGCTGATTGGCGGTAGACTGCGCGCCGTAACCCACATTGTAGCCACGCGTGTAGGTGTTGGTTGCCAGAACCCCGGTCGGTCCCTGATTGGTAATTGACTGGCCGGCGTAGGAACCGCGGCCGAGTGCAAGGTTGGCGCCGGTCACCACCCGCGTGCTCACCAGCGGGCGGCAACCGGACGATCCGCCCCCCTGCGTCCCGAGCTGCTGGGTGGCCGACGATCCGCCGCCCCGCGCGTTGTTGACGCCGACGGTCACGCTGGTGGCGGAGAGCGGACAACCCTGATTGGCCTGGATCTCTCCCAGTTCATTGATCGCGTTGTTCATATGCATGCCGCCCCGGTCCTGCGCCGCGGCGGGAAGCGCCGCCAACAGGGTCAGGGCGGCGAGTGATGCTCGTAACATGGCACGGTCTCCTCGACGGTTCGGCCCGGTCCGGCCCCGCTCTCCCGCGGGGCCGGTTCCAGGGACGTGACGTTCACCCGATCTTATTGCCCGCCGGTGAACACCTGCTGCGATGCCGAGGAGCCATAGCCGAGCGCCGCGTTCTTGTTCATCCCGCCGCTGACCACATTCAGGCCATGCCGCCCGGCCGTGCCGCCGACGGTGGCGACCTGCTGGTCCGCCGAGGAGAACGCGCCAGCCGCGAGGTTGGTGTTGTAGCCGCCGCTGGTGATTGACTTGCCGTGGCCATAGGCGGTGCCGCCCAGGGTCAGGGTGGACTGCGTGGCCGAGCTGCCATAGCCCTTGGCGAGATTGTTGTTGTAGCCGCCTTTGGTGATCGCCAGGCCATGGCCCAGCGCCGTGCCGCCCACGGTCGTGGTATCCTGGCCGGCGTAGCTGTACTTCCCCCCGGCGGTGTTGTAGTTGTTGCCGCCGTTGGTGATGGCCTTGCCGTGGCCGCTCGCCAGCCCGCCCAATGTCGTCGCCGACTGATCGGCCTCGCTCATCGCGCCCTTGGCGGTGTTGACGTTGCCGCCGCCGTGCGTGATCGAGATCTGCGCGCTGGCCGGGGCGACCGAGACGGCGGCGAGAGCGGCGAAGGCTGCGAAGCTGGACAGGACGATGGAGCGCATGACTTGGTTTCCTTCTGTGACCATCCGGAAGTTCCTGCTTCCGGGTGTCGGTGATCGACGAGAGGAAACCTACGGGGAGCGGCGGGCAGCCGCTGTGGACCAGTCAACAGGGTCACATTTTTCAGCTTTTCCCGGGTAAACGAAGCGTGATGGCGGCGGGGCGGCCCTCACTCCCGATCCGCTATCCAATTCCCGTGAAACCCCAGCGGCACGCGCGCCGGCAGGTGAACCGTGGCGGCAGGCTCGCCGCCGAGATCCCCGGCGTTCAACACCACCAGCGCACTGCTGTCGTCGCGCAGATCGTAGACGAAGGCGATCAGCCAGCCGTCATCCTCGGCCGCGTCCGGATGGCGCGGGACAAACACCGCCTCGGCCGGCATGTGGTGCGCGCCGTAATCGTGCCGGATCACCATGCCCGTCTGCATGTCGTGGCGATACAGCGGCTGCGGCCCGGGCGCGTCGAGCGCCGTGCCGATGGAGTAGGCATAGCGATACGCCTGTCCCGCCAGGCGGTCGTCGCAGCGGGGAAATTCCTGCCGGAAGCCGGAGACGATGCTGCGCTGCACCCGGCTGCCCGCGGGGTCGAGGGTCCAGCGTTCGAAGCTGCTGTTGAAGCCCTCCGGCCCATGGCGGGAGGTGTCGAACATACGCGGATAGGCTACGACATCGATCACCGTGCTGCCGTCATTGCGATCGTAGGCATTGGCGATGTGGAACGCGTAGCAGGGATCGATGTCGAACCAGCGGATTGCACCGGCGTCGCCGCCGCGCGGCAGCAGGCCGACGCGGGCCGGATGGCGTTCGTTCCAGGCATAGGGCAGCGCCCGGCCGCGCAGCAGCGCCCGCAAGGAGAACGTCACCGGCAGGTCAAGGATCACGACATGCGAGCGCGTCACCGCGCCATCATGCACCATCGGCCCATGGCGGACCGGGATGGCGACCTCTTTTACCAGGGTGCCATCGCGGCCGATGACGACGTAGTCGACACGCTCCCGGTTGGCCACGTCGTAGCACACGGCGTGCAGCTCGCCGGTCGCCGGGTCGCGCCGCGGATGCGCGGAGAACGATCGCGTGGACCGCGCCGCGAACAGGTTGTGGCGCAGCGTGTTCAACTCGCCGTCGAGTTCGACCGGCAGCGCCGCGCCCTCCACCAGCGCCCATAGGCGGCCGGCGTGGCCGATGATGTTCGTATTGACAATATCGATGGTGCCGCGGCGCGGCCCCGGCGCGGTGGGGCGGCCGAGCCGCTGCTGCACCGAGTCGGTGCCGATCCAGCGATTGCGGTACCAAAGGGCTTTGCCGTCGCGCAAGCGGACGCCGTGCACCATGCCGGCGCCGAGGAACCAATGGTGGATGCCCGGATTGGCGACGTCCATCGGGTTCGGGCCGATGCGGGCGTAGAGACCGTTCAACTCGCGCGGCAGCGTTCCGGTGACGGCCAGGCCGGTGTGCGTCACTTCCGCGTGCACCGGCGCGAACGGTCCTTCGAGGTAACGGTTGGCCGCGTCGTAGGGCGCGAGCCGTTGCGCCTTGCAGGAAACCCAATGGACGGCGTGCTCCAACGTGGAGGCCCCTGACATGGCGTTCGGCTCCCTGATCGCGCGCATCTGCCGTTCTTTGCGCACTATGATTTCAGGTAATGCCGAACTCCCGGCCGGTAAGGGAGGTCCGGGGGAAGTGAAGTCTAAAAAACGAGTGAGCACTCCACTTCCGTCCCGGATCTCGGCGCTATGGCCGTGCCCCCCTTGTCGTGCCTCGTGACGAGGTGGGCTTGGCCCGGCCATCCACGACTTTGGCTATTTCGACAAAGAGGCCGGCCATGACACGGAAGCAACGGCGCGGCGCGGCGCGCCCCTGCTCAGTGCGCCGAACCCGCGTTCGGGTCTTTCTGCATGATGGCCACCATGCCGAACACCGGCGCCTGGCCGGGCGCCCGCGAGACCTCGTTGTAATAGAGGAAATCGCCCTCACGGCGGAGCGTGAACTCGGTCCCGACATCGTCCTTCCCGGGCACCAGCACGTTCAGCCTGGTGCCCACGATCGCTCCAATCTTCATCCCGTTGTGATACACGTCGTTGTTGGCCTTGACCTCGAAATCGTCGTTCATCGGGAAGGCCTGCTTGAAACTTTCGCAGGCGAACGATGCGTCCCGCACCCCGAACAGCACCGGGGTGCCGGCGAACCGCATCTTGACTTCGCTGCACGCCAGAATGTCCGCTCCCATCTGGAACGATCCTTTGCCGATCCAATCTCCGTCGACCTGGCTTGCGCCGGTTTGGGCGAAGGCCGAAAAGCTCGCCAGGCTCATGGCCGCCAACAGAATGCTGAGTTTCATGATATTGTCTCCTCCCGATGCACGAAAACCTGATGATCCGGCTACCGGCTTTGGCCGATTGACTGTCCTTGCGTAGACGATCCGGGACGCCCGTGCAAGGAACCGGATGCGGCGGGCCGAGCCATGGCCAACCACGCGGTCTATGCTGCGGCGGGTTCCGCCTGGCGGGCACCTTCGGGTTCAGCCGCGACACCGGAGTCTCGCGCCACCCGCCGGATGATCGCAGCCGTCTCTTCCGGGGCTTCCTCGTGCGACAGGTGCCCATAACCCTTGTGCACGATCAGCTCGCAGCCCGGCACGTGAGCGGCTGTGCGATAGGCGGCCAGCGGCGGCACCGCCCGGTCGCCTTCGGCCGCCACGAGCACGAGGCGGCACGGCAGGGACGGCAGGTCGCGGAGAACTTGCCGCAAATCCCAGTTGGCAAACATATGCAGCACGTTGCGCACATGCCCCGGATTGCCCATCAGGCGCGCATAGGCGTCTAAACCGGCGTCATTCAGCCGGCTGCCGGTATTGGCGATCAGCCGCTCGATGACGCCCGGCCTGTGGACACGGCGGCTGAACATCCAAGGCAGGATCGGGGTCAAGGCCAGCAGCCTTGCCGCCGAACGGCACAGCGGACCGGCGAAGCCCGGTATCGGCAGCATGGCGCCGTTCAGGGCCACCAGCACCGCGGGCGCGGCAATGATTCTGCTCAGCACCAGCCGCGCCAGGACCGCCGCGCCGGCCGAGTGACCGACCGCCACCACCGGCGAGACGCCAAGTGCCAGCAGCAGCGCCCCCAGGCCGGCGGCCATGGCATCCACCGTCATTCCGGAGGCTCCGGGCATGCCGGTAAAGCCATGGCCGTGCAGGTCGGGCGCGACGACGGTGAAATCATTCGCCAGGCTCGGCATGAGATCGCGCCAACTGCTGGAGCAAGCACCGGCGCCATGGGCCAACAGCAGTATCGGCCCGCGTCCCATGATCTGCACATGCCACGTCAGGGTCTCTGTCTTTACAAAGCGGCTGGCGCTGCGATTCGGCCAGTTCGCGCCGTCGGTTGACCAGTCCAGGCCGTTTCGTGGCGTGCGGACAGTCGAACGCCGTTGGCAATGAGGAAAGGCGGCGATCCGCGCATGCGTCACGACAGACGTCATCGGCGACAGTCCTTATATATCGGGTCAGGGCGCCGGCCTGGACGTTCCCGCGACCAGCAAAGGCGGCTTCGACGCCGTGGCGGGGGAGGTCTGCCGGATAGGGTCCGAACGCTTCGGCAATGCCTTCCGTTGGCAAGGCGTTGCATCAATGTTACGTGGTCAGGTTCATATGACAGGTGTCACGAACTGTTGTCAGCCGGATGACGTCGCGCAAGGCGCTTTGGAGCGGCGGAAATATCCGTTTGGCCGTAAAGCGTTGATATTGACCGAACGCCAATAAATTATTGCAACGATACTTCAGCGCACCCGGGACTCGCACTGTCAACCAACCTGGCGGGTTTGCCGGCGCCGGCCGGGGCTTGGCGCCGGATGATGCCCGGCCACAAGCTTTCTTGAAAAAATCCGGCGCGAGGCCGCAGTTAACAGCCGATCAATGCTTCCCATCTCCCGCGATACCGCCGGAGAGACGTTGTTGAAGGTTTAGACGGGTGCCAGGGGACTTTTTGTCTCCCCGGCCTCGCCAAGGCCATCGGGGCGGCCGGCTAACCAATAGTCGCAGTGATCGAGGAGGCCGATGCATGAACACATATCTTGTTATCGCAGTGGTTTGGGGGGTGCTGGTCGCAGCCACGGGAGCGTTCCTGACCGATAGCCGCTCCACCTGGTATCGGGACCAGTTGAAGAAGCCGTCCTGGCAGCCGCCGGACTGGGCGTTCGGGCCGGCCTGGTCGGTCATTTTCGCCCTGGCGGGATGGTCGCTGTATCTCGGGCTGCGGGACGCTCCGAATGAGGACGCCCGCCTGCTGGTGGTTGGCCTGTTCGTGCTGAACGGCCTGGCGAACATCGTTTGGAGCCCGCTGTTCTTCACGCTGCGGCGGCCGGACTGGGCGCTGATGGAGGTGCCGTTCTTATGGCTGTCGGTCCTGGCCCCGCTGGTGGTGCTGTGGCCGATATCCGAGACGGCCAGTTGGCTTCTGGTGCCTTACCTGTGCTGGGTTTCGTTTGCTGCCTATCTCAATCGGACGGTGGTACGCATCAATCCCCCGTTCGGGATGCGTGCCGCTCCGGCATGGGACTCTCAGTAGGCCGCTTGCTATCCGGGAGGTGCGCCGAGCCGATCGGCTACCTTCCGGGCAAGTATAAGGCTTAGGGATAGCGGCTGCCCGTGGAACGAACGGGCCGCTTTTATTGTGCCTCTTATGGAAGTCCGCCCAAGGCGCTACTTTAGTGGGCAAATTAGCGGCTCCACCCCCGTGTCTGGTCCGGCCACCCCCGACTTGCGGTGGCCTGTGGCGTAAAAGTCGTGGATGAACGAGCCCGGCCATGACACGGGGGGAAAGCCACCAGCGTTGTGGGCCGAAGATCTCGCGCTGCCGCCCGAATAGAATCAAAAACGGGACGCTAGGCGTCCCGTTTCAGTTCTCACGACACAATCGCGTTGTTCCAGACAGTGCTTTCGCGAGCGCCGTGTGAGGGACGCGCGACTTAATCCTGCTTGCGGCGAAAAGGCGTCATCAGCAAAGCGCTGACAATCAGACCGGTCCAGCGATCGAGTGGTCCGAAGAGTTTCGGGTACCGGTTGTTGCCGCGATACAGATAATCCAGCCAGGCAAACAGAAGATAAAGCAGGCTTATAGTGAACGCCATGCGGATCGCGAAGTCGATATACGGGGGCAGACCAAACAACATGTTTCAGTTCCCTCTGGTTCAGAGCGCGCAGTGCATTGCACAACGGACGAGTCGCAAGGACTGGTACCGTGCAGTGCCAGTATAGTCAAAGTGATCGGCGAAACACAAGCTTATTTCAGCGATTGACCAGAATAAGCGCTGATTCCGGCTTTTAGTTCCTCATTTCCGCATACGTCACGCAGACTTGTTCCGGCAATGTCGTGGTAGAGTCCTGCCGATCGGCGGCAGCCTGTATCGGGCTGCTGCGCGAAGACTTGAACCGTGCCGAAAAGCGCCTTGACCACACTCCGCTTTTCGCTCGGCACGCGCAAAAGCCTGTTCCCGCCTCGCGTCTCTGTGCGCTACTGCGAGGTGGACATCGCCCCACCCGTGGTACCTGCTTCCGCCACGGAGGGCCGTCGAGACGGGCGGTCGCTCCGGCGCGAACGGGGCGGCGCGCGACAGCCCCCGGAAAGCCCCCGCTACAGGGGCAACGATGCAAGGAAACGACCATGAACAGACGCGCATTCCTGGCCTCTTCGGCGGCAGCCACCACCGCCGCCGCCACGTTGCAAATCGCCTCCGCGGCACAGGTTCCGCCAACCGGCGAAACCGGCGTTCCGCTTTGGCCCACCGGCGGTGACAGGCTGCCGCTGGGTCCACTGCAGGACTCCCGCTATCCCGATTCGCATATCGAGGCGCTCGATCCCAAGCGCTTCAAGGGCAGTCCCGGCACCGGCGCGGTGGAGCGCGTCGCCACCGGCATGCGCTGGGCGGAAGGGCCGGCTTATTTCCGCGCCGGCCGCTACCTGGTGTTCAGCGACATCCCCAACAATCGGCAGATGCGGCTGCTGGAGGACGACAACCATCTCAGCGTCTTCCGGTCACCGTCCTATAATTCCAACGGCAACACGGTCGATCGCCAGGGGCGGCTGGTGTCCTGCCAGCATTCCGGGCGCCGCGTGGTGCGGACGGAACTCGACGGCACAGTCACGATCATCGCCGACAGCTACAACGGCAAGAAACTCAATTCACCGAACGATGTCGTCGTGGCCTCGGACGATTCGATCTGGTTCACCGATCCGAGCTATGGAATCCTTGGTAACTATGAAGGAATAAAAGCGGCGCCCGAGCAGGACAAGCACAACGTCTATCGCGTGGACTCGCGCAGCGGCGACGTGAAGGTGGTCGTTGACGATTTCACCCAGCCGAACGGCCTTGCCTTCTCACCGGACGAAAAGAAGCTCTACATCATCGACAGCGGCCTGACCGAAGGCGGGCCGGCCAATATTCGCGTGTTCGATGTCGATACCGGTGCCGGCAAGCTGTCGAACGGCAAGGTCTTCGCCGAGAATTTCGCGCCCGGCATCACCGACGGGATGCGCCTGGATGTCGAGGGCAATGTCTGGTGCAGCATGGGCTGGGGCGATCCGAAAGAAGATGGCGTGCGCTGCTACGCCCCGAACGGCGACCTTATCGGCAAGATCCATCTGCCGGAAACCTGCGCCAACCTCGTGTTCGGCGGCCTGCTGCGCAACCGCCTCTATATCTGCGCCAGCACATCGGTTTACGCGCTGTACGTGAATACCCAGGGCGCGGCCGTTCCGTAACGGCCGGACGGGGGCGGGTGGATGGGGCGATAACCGCCCCATCGGCATGGCCGGCCGTGCCCCGCCGTCTCCGCGCCTGCCGTCTTGGCCGGGCCTGTCCCGGCCATCTGCGCTAGCGGCGGTGCGAGGATGGCCGGGACACGCCCGGCCATGACGGTAAGTAAGCCGTTGCTCCCAAAAGGCCCGCTGCTTACGCCATCATCAGGCGCAGCGCCTTGCGGTCCTTCAGCATCACCCGCCGGGCCGTCGGCAGGCCGATGACACCGTCGCGCTCCAGGTGCGACAGGGTCCGCGACACCGTTTCTATGGTCAGTCCGAGGTAGTCGGCGATGTCCTGCCGGCTCATGGGCAGGTCGATCGCATCGTCGCGCTCTTCCCGCTCCGACATTTCCAGCAGGAAGGTGGCAATCTTCTGCACCGCCGTGCCGCGGCCCAGCAGCAGCGAATGTTCCTGTGAGCGCGCCAGGCAGGTCATGGCATGGGTGAAGAACTGCCGCGCCAGGCGGTCTTCCTGCGCGAGCGAGCCGTCCGTGCCGCGGCGGCGATAGGCGATCACCTGGCATTCCGACACCGCCTCGGCCGAGAGGCGATACTGAGCGCCGGATTCAAAGCCGAACACGTCGCCCTCGGCATGGAAGGCGTCGATCTGGCGGCGGCCGTCGCTGAGGAAGCGGCAGGTCCGCACCATGCCCTTGACGACCTTGTAGAAGAACTTGGCCTGGTCGCCTTCTTCGTAGATCGCGCGATCCGGCACGAAATGATGAACGGTCCCGCTCAGTCCGGCATCGCCGGCGAAACTGTCTTCACTGAAGCCCGCCGATATCCAGGGCATCGACGACGCTGCACGCGACGTTTTGACAGCGATTGCGAGGGAAGCGGACATCGGAGGCTCCTGTCATGGAAAGACCGTGACCCCCGTTGTAATGGCCCGCACGCGGCTGTGAATTCGGTTTAATCCTAGGGGAATTTACGTAATGCTGCCGGCACGACGATCCGATTCGGGCGTCGAACCGAGGATCAGCCGGATATTGTCCGCCAGGGCATTGTCCATGAGCGGCTTCTCCAGCACCATCCGCACCCCCGCCGCGTTGGCGCGCGCCTTGACCCGCGGCGTTGCGTGGCTGGTCAGCAGGATCGCCGGCACGTTCAGATTCAGCGCGCTCAGGCGGCTGAGCAGGGCAAAGCCGTCCATGCTCGGGTTACGGTCGTCCAGAATCACGCACCGCGCGTGCGACAAATCGGGATCGGCCAGCAGCCCGAAGCCGCCGCGATGAACATGCACGCACAGACCTTCAAGCTGCAGGGCGAACTGCAGCGAGTCCCGCACAGCCTGGTCTTCATCGACGATCAATATGAGATCTCGTTGGAAGGCCATTCCAAAACTCCAGCACCCCACGAACCACGCTTATCGCGAGGACCTGTGCGGATCGTATGGAAAGGCATCAAACCACGCTTTGATCTAGCGCAAACCCGAACGGATGACGAAGGCCATGCGCACCAGTTCGGCCAGGCTTCCGGCCCCCATCCGGGCCATCAGATTGGCGCGATGCACCTCCACCGTGCGGGCGCTGATCTTCAGGTCGTAGGCGATCGTCTTGTTCGGCAGACCGGCGACAAGGCCTTCCAGAACCTCGCGTTCGCGCGGCGACAGGCCGTCGATCTTGGCGCGGATCGCGGCGATTTCATCCTCGCGGCTGGCGTCGCGGGAGTGCCGATCAATGGCGATCCGGATGGCGGAAAGGAGTTTTTCGTCATTGAATGGCTTTTCGATGAAATCGATGGCACCGGCCTTCATCGCCTCCACCGCCAGCGGCACGTCGCCATGGCCGGTGACGACGATCACCGGCAGCCCGATGCCGCGCTGCTTCAACTGGCGTTGAAGTTCCAGCCCGTCCATCTCCGGCATGCGAACATCCGTCACGATGCAGCCCGGCTGCACCGTCGGCAGCGCCTCCAGGAAGGCCGCCGCCGATTCGTAGACCCGGACCGCGTAGCCCGAGGTGGTCAGCAGGAAGGCGACCGCGCGCCGCACGCCGTCATCGTCGTCAATCAGGTGAACCACGGCATCACGCGCCATTATGGATTTCCTCCTTGCTCAGCGACTTGAGCGTGAGGCGGAAGATGGTTCCGCCCTCCGGGTTGGGTTCGGCCCATAGCCGTCCGCCATGCGCCTCTATGATGGTACGCGAGATCGACAGGCCGACGCCCATGCCGTTCGGCTTGGTGGTGACGAAGGGCTGGAACAGTTGCGACAGGATTTCCGGCGCGACGCCCGTGCCGGTGTCGGCGACGCTGATCTCAGCCAGCTCGTCGTCGCGCTGCGCGGTGGAGATTTTCAGTTCCCGGATGGATTTGTCCTGCATCGCCTCGATCGCGTTGCGGATCAGGTTGAGGATCACCTGCTGCACCTGGATCTTGTCGGCCAGCACGAAGCCGGCGCGCGGATCGAAGTCGAACGACACCCGCACCCGGCTTTCCTTGACGCCGACAAGCGCCAGCGCGCTGGCCTCCTCGATCAGCTTGGTCAGGCTTTCGACATTGCGCTCGCTCTCACCGCGGGCGACGAACTGGCGCAGGCGGCGGATGATCTGGCCGGCGCGCACCGCCTGGTCCGCGGCGCGGTCGATCGCGTCGCGCAGCATCAGCGCGTGGACATGAGCCGAACCATCCAGCAGCCGGCGGCAGCCGTTCAGGTAGCTGGCGACCGCGGTCAGCGGCTGGTTCAATTCATGCGCCAGGGTGGAGGCCATTTCCCCCATGGCGGTGAAGCGCGACATGTGGATCAGTTCGGCCTGCAGCTCCTGCAGCCGCTGCTGCGTCTCCTGCCGCTCGGTCAGGTCGCGCACGAAGCCGGTGAAGGACCGCCGGCCGCCGGAGATCATTTCGCCGACCCATAGCTCCATCGGGAAGGTGGAGTTGTCGCGGCGCAGGCCGACGACGACCCGGCCGCGGCCGATGATGCGGCGCACCCCGGTGGCGAAGTAGCGCGCCAGATAAGCGTCGTGCTGCTCCCGGTACGGCGACGGCATCAGGGCGCAGACGTTCTGGCCGATAATGTCGTCCGCCGGATAGCCGAACAGGCGCTCGGCGGTCGCGCTGAACGAGCGCATGATGCCCTTGTTGTCGATGACGATCATCGCGTCCGGCACGGTTTCCAGCACCGAGCGCAGATGCGCCTCGCGTTCCTCCAGCGCGAGCTGCGCCCGCTTCGCCGCGGTGATGTCGCGCGCCACGACGGAGGCGCCGAGCAGGCGTCCGCCGGTGTCCCACAGCGGCGAGGCGGTCAGCGACACGTCGATGATGTCGCCGTTCTTGCGCCGCCGCCGGGTTTCGTGGTGCTCGACACGCTCGCCGTGGCGCAGGCGATCCAGGATCTGCATCGTGTCGTCTTCATGCCCGGGCGGCACCAGCGCCGAGATCGGCCGGCCGACGATGTCGGCTGCGGCATAGCCGTACAGGGCCTCGGCGCCGCGGTTCCAGTCGGTGATGCTGCCATCGGCGGCCTTGCCGATGATCGCGTCGCCGGACGCAGCGACCATTGCGGCGAGGTGGCTGTCGTCCCGGGTTCCCGCGGTGCGGCGGCCGGCGTCGATCAGGATGCCGATGGCTTCCCCGCCGGAGACCCGGCCCCGCGCGCGCAGCCATTGTCCGGTCGCGGCGGCGCGCACGTCGAAATCGAAACCGTGCTCCCCGGCCGCACTCTGCCGCAGGATGGTGTCGGCGAAGCTGCGGTCCTCGGCGTGCAGGCGGCCGATGAGCTCCGCGTATGTGGCCGGCACGGCGGCGGCGCAATCGAGCAGCCCCGCCGCCTGGCGCGACAGGCTGACGGCGTCGGTTGCGATGTCCCAGTGCCACGGCCCGATATCCGCGGCCTCCAGCGCGTGGCTGAATGCGGGGTTGGCGGACGGGTTGGCGGGGCCGGAGGACATGGTGGAATCACTGCCGAGGTCTGTGACCTGTCAGCTTAGCATAGATGTTCGGGGGGCGATATGTGGTGGCACAAGCAGGCGTAACGTTGACCCAGGTCAATGCGTTTCATGCCGCGGTGCGGCATAAAAACCACCTGATGGTTTGACCGATGGAGGACAACCATGCCGCTTCATGATCTCGTCGTATTGCTGGACGGGTCGCCACGCGACGATGCCCGGCTGACCGTGGCACTCAACCTGGCCCGGCGGGACGATGCGCACATCACCGGGCTGTGTCCGCTGGAGCTGCTGCTGCCGGCCGACATGTCCTTCGCGCTCGGCGGCTACCCCGATCTGTGGGCGATCCCGGAGTTCGCGTCGCAGATCGAGACCGAGGCGAAGGCGAAGGCGGGGATCATCGAGCTGAACTTCCGCGAGCGGCTGCGGCGGGAGGGGGCGCGCGGCGAGTGGGTGTTCGACAAGGGGCCGCTGGTGCCGGCGGTGGTGCACCGGGTGCAGGCGTCCGATCTGCTGGTGTTGGGCCAGAACGATCCGGAGAACCCGCCATCGGTGGTGGCGCGGGCGCTGATCGAGGACGTGCTGATGGTGTCCGGGCGGCCGCTGTTGCTGGTCCCATACGCCGGCACGTTCGAGACCATCGGCAAGAACGTGCTGATTGGCTGGACCCGCACGCGGGAATCGGCGCGGGCGGTGCATGACGCGCTGCCGCTGGTCGCGGCGGGGGCGACGGTGACCGTGCTGACCGTGGAGACGAAGGCGCCGGATTCGCGGGTGCTCGCCACGGCCGATATCGCGGAGCATCTGGCGCGGCACGGTCTGACGGTCTCGGCTGCGCGGACGGTGGTGACCGACGGGTTGTCCCCGGCGGATGCGCTGCTGGATTACGCGTCGGATATCGGTGCGGACATGCTGGTGGTGGGGGGATACGGGCATTCTCGGACGCGGGAGATGATCCTGGGCGGCGTGACGCGGGACCTGCTGCGGTTCATGACGGTACCGGTGCTGATGTCGCATTGACTTGGGGGGAGCGGCGGCGGGTCATGGCGCCAAACGTCATGGCCCGGCGCGCCGCGTCAGCCTCAGTAGTTACGGGGTCGGTGGCTCGGCCGTTATCGCGGCGAAACAACGTAAAGATGATGGAAACACAAATAAACACAAATAAAGAATACCGTGCTGATCATTGAGCGTCGATCACAGTCGTTGTCCCGCGTCGTCGCATCCGCCGGATCGGGTATCGGCAAGGCCAGCGCGCGGCAGAGCTCGGTAAGGAACATGACGTAGTTGACACGTTCCTGGCCGCCTTCCGCCTTTGCCGGCGGGTGATGAAGTCCTCGATTCGGGCGGTATCGTTTTCTATACGGTATGGCACTATAGCCGTATCGTATTGGATGGGAAGCGATTTGCGCACGGTTCCGTGAGGCGATCGGCGTTGTCACCCCGGGAGTTCGCCCCGTCGTGCCGACGAAGGTCGGCATTGACGCCTTTGCCTCAACCTGCCCCCACGGCGTGGATGGTGCGCATTCGCGCACCATGGCGATGGGGCAGGCAGCCAGCCCCGGTTTGATACGACAGCTACACCGTCGCGTCCGGACCCTCGATCACCGTCCCGGTATACGGCTCGATATACACCAGATGATCGTGCACCTCCTGCACGCCCGGCGTGTTCTCCACCACGACGCGGATCGCGTGACGTTCCGGCTCATTCGTGATGGTGCCCCAGATATCCGCGACCCCCTTGGCGACCGTCACGTTCAGGGTCGTCATCGGCGCCCAGGACTGTTTTTCCAGCGTATCCAGGATCGCCGTGCGGATCGCCGTATCGTCGTTGCGCACCGGCTCCGCCCCACGCACCCGGCCGAGCAGCGCCCGCAACAGGTCCGCCCGGCTGACCACGCCGATAACGCGGTTATCCTTGGTCACCGGCACCCGCTTGATGCGCAGCTTCTCCATCGTCGCGACCACCGTTTCCAGCGGCGCGTCGTCGGCGACGCTGATCACGTCCCGCGTCATCACGTCGCGCACATGCCGCCCATGCGCGCGGGTAAAGTCGGTCGCCTGCCGCGCGGGGGAGACCAGCAGCTTCAGCCACCAGGGCCGCCCGCGCTCGGTGCCGAGTTCGTCGCGCCGCAGCAGGTCGCCCTCGGTCACCACGCCGGCAAGGTCCCCGGCGGCATCGACCACGAACAGGCCGGAGATGCGGTGCGACAGCATCAGGTTGACGGCGTCCACGACGGTCGCCTCCGGCGCGATCGAAATCACGTTCCGCGTCATGACATCGGCGACGATCATCGCACCCCCCTATCGCGAGCCGTCACATCGGCTCACAGGGCGAGCTTACGCCCAATCCCGGCGGCGGTCAGCCCCGTCGTATCGCTCTATGACAGAACCCGTCGCGTGACCTAGACTGCGGCACGCATGGATGGGGACAGAGCATGGGTCCGCTTGTGACGACGGAATGGCTGGCCGGGGCATTGGGTACGCCCGGCCTCGTGGTGTTCGACGCGACGAAGTATCTTCCCAACGAAGCCAAGGACGGCAACACCGAATACCTCCGCGGCCATATCCCGGGCGCGCGCTTCTTCGACATCGACCTGGTTGCCGATACGGACACCGACCTGCCGCACATGGTCCCGACAGCGGGCCGCTTTGCCAAACTCATGAGCGAACTCGGCGTCAGCAACGACTCGCGGGTGGTGTTCTACGACCAGAAGGGCCTTGCCTCGGCGGCGCGCGGCTGGTGGCTGATGACCCTGTTCGGCCACGATGAGGCCGCGGTGCTGGATGGCGGCCTGCCCAAGTGGCTGGCGGAACGCCGGCCGATCGGCGATGGGAAGGGTGCCGTTCCGGCCGCCGGGTCGTTCGTGCCCGATTTCCGGGCGCGGCTGTTGCGCGGCATCGGCGACATCAAGCGCAACGTGCTCAGCCGGCACGAACTCGTGCTGGACGCCCGGGCCGCCGGCCGCTTCACCGGTTCTTTGCCGGAGCCGCGGGCGGGGATGCGCAGCGGCCACATCCCCGGGTCCGTCAACCTGCCCTACACCGACCTGCTGGCCGCCGACGGCAGCTTCCGTCCGGCCGGCGAAGTACGGGCGCGGCTGGAGGCCGCGGGCGTGGACGGCAAAAAGCCGGTTGTCACAAGCTGCGGCTCCGGCGTAACCGCCTGCATCCTGACGTTGGGATTGCGCGTCGCCGGCTTTCCGGAGGGCGCGGTCTACGACGGATCCTGGACGGAATGGGGCGGGCGTGCCGATACGCCGGTAGAGGTGGGCTAGGAATGACTGAGGACAACCGGAAGCGCGGCTTCCGCACGACGCTGTCGCATATCGGGCGGATCACCAAGAACGAGCATGGCTTCGTCAACCCGCCGCTGCTGCGCGGCTCGACCGTGCTGGTGCCGACGGTGGCGGAGCGCCTGAAAATGAGCGCGCGGCGCGGCGAGCAGGTGCTGACCTACGGCACCGGCGGCTCCTCCACCCACTGGGCGCTGGAGGATGCGATGGCGGCGATCGAGGGCGGCACGCGCTGCTATATCGTCTCCACCGGCCTCGCCGCGATCACCACGCCGCTGCTGGCCTGGCTGCATGCGGGCGACCATTTGCTGATGCCGGACCATGTCTACGGACCGGCGCGGAGCTTCGCCTCCGGCCTGCTGCGGCAATACGGCGTGGAGACGACGTACTATCCGCCCGAGGTCGACGAGGCGGGTATGGCGGCGCTGATGCGCCCGAACACCAAGGTGGTGTTCACCGAAAGCCCCGGCAGCCATACGTTCGAGGTGCAGGACGTGCCGGCGATCGCCCGCGCCGCGCATGCCGGCGGGGCGAAAGTGATGATGGACAACACCTGGGGCATCCATCACTTCCAGCCGTTCACGCATGGCGTGGACATCTCGATCCAGGCGGCGACGAAGTATCCGGCGGGTCATTCCGACGTGCTGATCGGCGCCATCACGGTGAACGACCCGGACGACTGGATGGTGCTGCACAATGCCGGCCGGGCGCTGGGGCAATATGCCAGCCCGGACGATTGCTGGCTGACCCTGCGCGGCATCCGCACCCTGGCGGTGCGGCTGCAGGCGCAGATGGAGTCGGCGCTGCAGATCGCGCACTGGCTGCGGCAGCAGCCGGAGGTGGCCCAGGTGCTGCACCCGGCCTTGCCCGGCGCGCCGGGCCACGAGCTGTGGCGGCGCGATTTCACCGGGGCGTGCAGCCTGTTCGGGGTCGAGTTCAAGCCGAGTTTCACGCCCGCCGCGACGCACCGCTTCGTCGAGTCGCTGGCGCTGTTCGGGATTGGCGCGTCGTGGGGCGGGTATGAGAGCCTGGCGATCCCAACCACCGGGTTCATCACCCGCACGGCGGGAACCGGCAAGTTCGCCGGACCGGTGGTGCGGATTCATATCGGACTGGAGGACGTGGACGACCTGATCGCCGATTTGCGGCAGGGTCTCGGGCAAATGCGGGCGTTCGAGGCGTAGGAGCGTCACGCGAGGCGTGGATGGCGCGCGCACCATGACGGCGGGTGGCGGCGGCCGTCTCACTTGTCAACGCAACGCGAATACGGTTACGGCCAGCCCTCACCGTCCGGCCCGGGCCAACCGGATCGGCGCCGAGCGATACATCTCCAGCGTCCGCCCCGGTGCGATCGTCCCGCCCGCTCCGGCGGCTTGCGGGATGACCCGCCCGGTCAACTGGCGCGCCCCGAGCGGCAGAGTCGCCGCCGCGAACGTTGCACCCCGGAACGACGACCACGGCATCGGTAGCCCCGCCCCGGCAAGCCGCTGTTCCTCAGGCCAGGCTGCATACACCTTGCGCTGATAGTCCAGGCCCAGCTCCGGCGTGGCGGAGTGATACAGTTCCACCGCCTTCGGCCATGATCCGGCCTTTTCATAGAGCTGCATCAGGAACCGCGCGCCGTAGTCGGCATTCAGCGACGGGTCGAACGCCTGCGCCATGCCGGCGAACGCATCGGGGTGGTGCACCAGGCTGATCTGCATGCAGCCGACATCAATGGAGTGCTCGACACGCGGCCGCATCGCCGTGGCGGCGGCCACCGCCTGCGCCTTGGTGTCGTAGAAACTGCCCTGGCCGTCCATGTTGATCGTCCAGGGCCACGGGTTGAACGTGCCGGTGGCCTGGTCCCGCCGCCCGCTTTCCACGCGCGCGATGGCGGCGAGCAAGTTTGCCGGGATGCCGTGCGCCCGCTCCGCCGCCGCAATCGCCTGGCGGCACAGCCCATCGGCGGACAGTAATACAGCCGCGCCGGGAATATCCGCCCGGGCTTCGGCTTGAGCTAGCAGGACCAGGACGGCCAGAACGATGCGCAACTTCATGCGCACGCTTCTAACCGCGAAAGATGAACAAAACGTTTACGGCGGCCACTCAGAGTGGCGGTCAGGCGTCCTCGTCATCCCCGCCGGCACCGTCGATCACCGCAAGCAGGCGGCGGGCGCCCATGCGATCCCCCGGATCGAGCTCCGTCACCTTGGTCAGCGCCGCGCGGCCTTCGTCGATGCGTCCCAGGCGCGCCAGCACGTAGCCGTAGGCAACCAGCGAAAACAGCATCATCCGCGGCTCCGCCTCCAGCGAGGTGAACGCGGCATCCTCCGGCCGCACATCCTGCCAGTCCGCGGGAAGCTGGTTGCGGCGCAGCGTCTCGGCGAGGCAGGCCCGGGCGTAGGGCAGCGCCTCGTTCAGGCGGTGCCGGTAGAAGTAGAATTTGTAAGCCGCGATCTGAACGGCGAGGTGGCCGGGGGCGAGGTCGAGCGCCTCGTAGATGTGGCCTTCTGCGGTGGCTTCGTCCTCCCAGTCCAGGCCGACTGCGTGCAGGGCGCGTTCGGCGGCGGCGGGAAGATCCCCGCCGTAGTAGCGCCGCTCCAACCAGGCATCGTCTTGCACGCAGGCACCCTCCGGACGGGAACAGAAGCTTAACCCGGAATCCGGTGGCGCCAAAGCCCGGATCGCCGGTCAGCCGGACGGGATGCAGACCAGCGCCAACCTGATGAAGCAGACCGCCAAACGCCGATCGTCGTGGTCCCCCGAGACCAGCATCGGGCTGGCGGCGTCGGGATGATCCAGGACGATGTCGATCGTCTCCCGCCCCGCGACCAGATGCCCGGGCACGACGCATCCCACCGTACCGCGCGGCAGCGGATCGAAACTCTGCACCAGCGTCCCGCCGATGCGCACGTCCAGCCGCTGATGCGGCACCAGCGGCACGGCTTTGAAGGGAATGGCCTCCATCTCCAGCCAATATTCGTCCGCATCGCCCGGATTGCGGACGGTCAGCAGGCTCCGTTCGCCAACCGACCATTGATAGCCTGGTTCGGTGCCCGACCATCCGTAGCCGAGCGAGGGGGCGGCATTGCCCTCAATGCCAAAACGCAGTTCCGTGCTGGCGAGCCGGCTCTGCGCGGCACGTGCTTCGGCCGCCCTGCCGGTGCCGGAAAGCGAGGACAGCGCGAAGGCCCGCCGCAGCACGGTCAGCCAGGATTGCAGGTCCAGGCCGGGCACATTCTCCCGCGCCGCCAGCCGCCGGACATATCCGATCATCAGGCGGTCATCGGCGACATCCACGGTTCCGGGCGGATGTCCCGAACAGGCCTCGCGCACCCAGAGCAGGACGCCCGGGCCATAGGCGGAAAGGGCGATACGCAGGTCGACCAGGTCGCCGGCGGAAAGCGGTTCGTTCTGACGAAACACCAGTATCTTGGAGGGAGTCTCCAGGTCGCCGATGAGCTTTTGCGCGAGGAAGCCCACCGTGCGGCACTGCTGCTGGTGAATGGCCTCCGGCGTCATGTCGCCAACTTTGACGTGGGCGTGGTAATAGAAATCGTACTTGGTCAGCTTGACCATGTACTCGCCGGACTCCTCATGCACCCGAATATGCGCCGGTTCGGCGATGCCCTCGAAGCGGGCCTTCATCGCGGACAGGAGCGCGTGCAGCGGAGTTCCGGCAAAGCGCAGCAGGCCGAGCGGTTCGGCACCGGCCAGCCGCTGCACCAGGCCCAATTCGCAATTATCGCCGATGCTTTCGAACTGGAGCATCAGGTCGCTGTCGCTCAGCGCGGAGTTGGCGGTTGGATCGAGGTCTACCAAGGAAACTTCCGCCCGGTTTCTGCTCCGTCATGGCCCGGCTTGGCGGATTCCGTTACCGGAACAATACCGCGGCCGCCGCCTGCGCCGCCGACACCACCGGCGCGGGGAACAGGAAGAAGAAGGTGGTGAACAGCCCGGTCCCCGCAACCACGAAGGACAGCGGCACCGGCCGCGGATCGAACCGCTCGGCCGGAGCATCGAAATACATCACCTTGATGATGCGGATATAATAGAACGCACCCACCACGCTGGTGAGCACGCCGATGATGGCCAGCGTCCACAACCCGCCCTGCACGGCTGCGAGAAAGATATACAGCTTGGCGAAGAAGCCCGACATCAGCGGGATGCCGGCGAGGCTGAACATGAACACCGCCAGCGCCAGCGCCAGCGCGGGATCGTTGGTGCCGAGGCCGGCGAGGTCGGAGATCTGCTCGACCGATCGGCCCTTGCGCCGCATCGCCAGGATGCAGCCGAAGGTGCCGGCCGTCATGAACACGTAGATCACCATATAGATAAGCGTGCCGCGCACCCCCGCGGCGTTGCCGACGGACAAACCGATCAGCGCATAGCCCATGTGGCCGATGGAGGAATACGCCATCAGCCGCTTGATATTGGTCTGCCCGATCGCCGCGAACGCACCCAGCACCATGGAGGCGATCGAGACGATGATCACCAGCACCTGCCACGCCCCGACCAGCGAGGCGAACGAGGTGCCCATCACCCGCAGCAACAGCGCCATTGCCGCGACTTTCGGTGCGGTGGCGAAGAACACCGTCACCGGTGTCGGCGCGCCTTCGTACACGTCCGGCGTCCACATATGGAACGGCACGGCGGAGACCTTGAACGCCAGCCCCACCAAGACGAACACTATGCCGACGACCAGCCCGGGCGAGGCGGCGGACGGCTGCACCAGAAGGTCATGCAGCGCGGCCAGGTCCATTGTGCCGGAGAACCCGTAGATCAGCGAAATGCCGTACAGCAGCAGGCCGGAGGCCAGGCCGCTGAGCACGAAATACTTCAGCGCCGCCTCGGACGATCGCAGATTGTCGCGGGCGAAGCCGGCCAGCACATAGAGCGCCAGCGATTGCAGCTCCAGCCCGAGATACAGCGTCATCAGGCTGCCCGCCGACGCCATGATCATCATGCCGACGGTGGAGAACAGCATCAGCACGGGGAACTCGAACCGGGCGATGCCCTCCTGCTTGTTCCAGTCCAGCGCCAGGATCGTCGCGATGGCCGCGCCCGACAGGATCAGGATCTGGTTGAACGAACTGAACGCGTCCTTCACGAATTGGCCGTGGAAGCCGTATCCGTAGGTGCGCGTCAGCACCAGCAGCCCGGCGATCAGGAACCCGCCGATGGTGAACATCGTGCAGGCCAGGGTGCTGTCCTGCTTGCGCAGCACACCGAAAATCAGGATCGCCAGCCCGATGACAGACAGGACGATCTCGGGAAGCGCCAGTGTCCAGTTCATCAGTGCACGATCCCGGCAAGCTTGGTGGTGGCTGCGAGTGCGGCAGTATGGTGCTGCACCATCGCCCCCACGGTCGCATCAAAGTAGCTGGTGAAACTGGACGGGTAGATGCCCATCCACAGCGTCAGCGCGATCAGCGGCGCGAAAACCACCCACTCCCGCGTGCTGAGGTCGAGTATCCCCCGCAAGTCGGCATGCGTGATGCGGCCGAAGATGATCCGGCGATAGAGGTACAGCATGTAGGCGGCGCCCAGGATCATCCCCATGCCGCCCAGCAGGGCCAGCCAGAAGTTCACCTGCAAAGATCCGATTATGACCAGGAACTCGCCGATGAAGCCGGCGGTGCCGGGCAGGCCGACGGAGGCCATCATGAACAGCATGAACACCAGCGCGTAGCCCGGCATCCGGTCGCCGAGGCCGCCGTAGCGGGCGATTTCCCGGGTATGGATGCGGTCATAGACGACGCCGACGACAAGGAACAACGAGCTGGCGACGATCCCGTGCGACAGCATCTGGAAGAGCGCGCCGGAGATGCCCTGCACGTTGAAGGTGAAGATGCCGATAGTCACCACGCCCATGTGGGCGACGGAGGAATAGGCGATCAGCTTCTTCATGTCCTCCTGCGCCAGCGCCACGAGCGAGGTGTAGATCACCGCCACCACGGATAGCGAGAAGATGAAGGGCGCGAAGTAGGTCGAGGCATCCGGCAGCATCGGGACCGAGAAGCGCAGGAATCCGTACGCCCCCATCTTCAGCAGCACGCCCGCCAGGATGACGGATCCGGCCGTCGGCGCCTCCACGTGCGCGTCCGGCAACCAGGTGTGCACCGGCCACATCGGCACCTTCACCGCGAAGGAGGCGAAAAACGCCAGGAACAGCCAGGTCTGCATATGCGGCGAGAACGCCGTCTGCATCAGCGTCGCGATATCCGTCGTGCCCGCCTGCACCCACATGGCGATCAGCGCCAGCAGCATCAAAACCGATCCGGCGAGCGTGTAGAGGAAGAATTTCACGGCTGCATAGACGCGCCGCGGGCCGCCCCAGATGCCGATGATGAGGTACATCGGGATCAGCACGCCCTCGAAGAACATGTAGAACAGCACGAAGTCGGTGGCGCAGAACATGCCCACCATCATGGTTTCCAGGATCAGGAAGCTCATCATGAACTCCCGCACCTTCACCTTGATGGCGTCCCAGGCCGACAGGATGCATATCGGCGTCAGCAAGGTGGACAGCAGGACGAACAATACGGAGATCCCGTCCACGCCCATTTTGTAGCCGACCTTGAACTCCGGCATCCAGATCACGCTCTCATTGAACTGGAACCCGGGATCGGCCTGGTCGAAGCTCACCCACAGCACCAGCGACAGCACCAGGACCAGCAGGCTGGTCCACAACGCCGCCCAGCGGGCGTTGGTGGCGACGGTTTCCTCGTCCCCCCGCAGCATGGTCGCGATGATCAGGGCGCCCACCAGCGGCAGCCAGGTGATCAGCGAGAGGATCGGGAAACCGGCGATATTGGTCAAAGCGGGCATGATCTCACCGGCTCAGCATGAAGATGGCGACCAGCACGACGACGCCAATCAGCATGGCGAAGGCGTAGACGGCCAGGGATCCGGTCTGGAGTTTGACGATCTGCTTTGATCCGTCGCTGGTCAGTTCGGCCAGCCCGTTCGGCACGCCGTCGATCAGCGTGGCATCGCCGACCTGCCATAACAGGCGGGCGAGGCGGATGGCCGGCTGGACCAAAATGCGGTCGTACAGCTCGTCGAAATACCACTTGTTCAGGAACAGCCGGTATATCGGCCCGAACACCTGGGCCATGCGCACCGGCAGCAGCGGGTTGACGATATACATGACGAAGGCGATCAGGATTCCGAGGACACCGGCAGCCGTTGGCGCAAACGGCAACCATGGAATCTCGTTTTCAACGACCTCCATCTGTACCAAAACCAAATTGCTCGGAGCCGTGAAAATACTGCCCCGCCAGAACGCTGCTTTGGCCGCCTGGAGGAAATAATCGTCCAGGCCGAAGCCAGCCACCAGCGCGCCGATGGCCAGAACCACCAAAGGCAATAGCATCACTGCGGGACTCTCATGAACATGCGCCATGACCTGCGCGGACGCGCGTGGCTTGCCGTGAAAGGTCAGAAACAGCAGACGCCAGGAGTAGAAACCGGTCAGCACCGCCGCGAGCAATGTGCATACCCAGGCATAGTAGCCCACCGCGGTCCCGGCAGCGAACGTCGCATCGATGATCGCATCCTTGGAGTAGAAGCCGGCGAACGGGAAGATGCCGGCCAGCGCCAAACTACCGACCCACATCACCATGCAGGTGACCGGGATGCGCCGCCACAGCCCACCCATGTTGCGCATATCCTGCTCGTCGGACATCGCATGGATAACCGATCCGGCGGACAGGAACAGAAGCGCCTTGAAAAAGGCGTGTGTAATAAGATGGAACATCGACGCCTGATAGGCGCCGACTCCCGCGGCGGCGAACATGTAGCCAAGCTGTGAGCAGGTCGAGTAGGCGATCACCCGCTTGATGTCGTTCTGCGCGCAGCCGATGGTCGCGGCGAACAGCGCTGTGGAGGCGCCGATAAAGGTGACGAAGCCCAGCGCATAGGGTGCGTATTCCATCAGCGGCGACATCCGCGCCATCAGGAACACCCCGGCGGTCACCATCGTCGCGGCATGGATCAGCGCGGAGACCGGCGTCGGTCCCTCCATCGCGTCCGGCAGCCAGACATGGAAGCCAAGCTGCGCGGACTTGCCCATCGCGCCGATGAACAGCAGGAAGGCGATCACTTCGATGGACGAAAAAGTCGTCCCGAACAGCGCGTAGGTGTCGGCGCCGTGCGCGGCGACCGCCGGGAAAATGGACGAGAATTCCAGCGAGCCGAACTTGAAGTAGATAAGCGCCAAGCCGACGGCGAACGGCAAGTCGGCGATGCGGTTGACGACGAAGGCCTTGATGGCGGCGGCGCAGGCGCTCGGGCGGTCATACCAGTAGCCAATGAGAAGGTAGGAGCAAAGGCCGACGCCCTCCCAGCCGAAGAACAACTGCACCAGGTTGTCGGCGGTCACCAGCATCAGCATGGCGAAGCTGAACAGCGAGAGGTAGGCGAAGAAACGGTATTTCGGCCGGGCGTCGTGGCCCATATAGCCGATGGAATAGACGTGGATCAGCATCGATACGAACGAGACCATAGCCACCATGACGGCCGAAAGCGTGTCGTAGCGCAGCGCCCAGTTGACGTGGAAACGGCCGGACTCGATCCAGTTGCCGAGGTCGAGCACGCCCGGTTCGGCGCCCTGGGTCAGTTGCCAAAACGCCAGCGGCCCGCAAACGGCGGCCACGACCATGCCGAGGATGGACGCCCCCATGGCGTTCCTGTCCCCGATCAGCCGGCCGAGCAGGCCGGAGACCAGGGCGCCCGCCAGCGGCGCGAAGACAGCGAGAGCGTACAGCATGGTCAGCCCTTCATCAGGTTGACGTCTTCAACCTGGATCGATCCGCGGTTGCGGAAATAGATCACGACGATCGCCAATCCGATGGCCGCCTCGGCCGCCGCGACGGTCAGCACCAGCATCGCCATGATCTGCCCGGCCATGTCGTTCAGCGCGGCCGAGAAGGCGACGAAATTGAGGTTGACCGCGAGCAGGATGAGTTCGATCGACATCAGGATGACGATGACGTTCTTGCGGTTCAGGAAGATGCCGAAAATGCCCAGCACCAGCAGGATGGCGGACACGGCAAGGAAGTGTCCGAGACCGACGGCCATCATGGGCGGGATACCTCGTATTTTGTAGTTGATGGCGCGCGGTCTGCCCCTTGTGTCATGGCCGGGTTTAGCCCGGCCATCCACGACTTTCGTCTGTTCATGCATCGCAAGTCGTGGATGGCCGGCCCAAGGCCGGCCAGGACAGACGGGGCCTCGGCCACGACGCGAAGGAAACTAATGCCCATGGCCGTGCCCCCCGGCATCCGCTTCTTCCTCAACCGGTTCCGGCTCCGCGACAATCGGCCGCAGGATCCCGCCCGATGCGGTCGTGCCAGCGCCAAGCTTCACCGACACCAGTTGCAGCGTCTCCGCCACCGTCCGCTCCGTCTGGTGGCGGATGTTCTGGTGCCGCGAGGTCTTGCGATCACGCAAGGTCAGAACGATCGCGCCGATCATGGCGACGAGAAGGATCAGGCCGGCGGTCTGGAACTGGAAAATGTAGTCGGTATAAAGAATCCGCCCGATCGCCTCGGTATTCGACATCCCCACCGGTGTCGGCGACATGCGCAACTGCACCGCACCCGGCGCCAGCTCCCACCCGCCCAGCACAATTGCCAGTTCAAGCAGCAGCACCACGCCGACGGTCGCGCCGACGGGCAAATACCGCTGGAACCCGCTGCGCAGCTCGGCGAAGTCCACGTCCAGCATCATCACCACGAACAGGAACAGCACCGCGACCGCGCCCACGTAGACGATGACCAGGATCATCGCCAGGAACTCCGCCCCGGCGATCAGGAAAAGCGCCGCGGCATTAAAGAACGCCAGGATCAGGAACAGCACGGAGTGAACCGGATTGCGCGAACTGACGACCATTGCGGCCGATGCCAGCAATATCCCGGCGAAGATATAAAACAGGATTGCGGTGATCATCGGTAGGGCGCGTCCAGTTCCAGCCGCCGAGCCAGTTCCGGTTCCCACCGGTCGCCGTTCTCCAGCAGCTTGTCTTTATTGTACATCAGTTCTTCACGCGTTTCGGTGGCGAATTCGAAGTTCGGGCCTTCGACGATCGCATCCACCGGGCAGGCTTCCTCACACAGACCGCAATAGATGCATTTGGTCATGTCGATATCATACCGCGTCGTGCGGCGCGAGCCGTCGTCCCGCGGTTCGGCTTCGATCGTGATCGCCTGCGCGGGGCAGATCGCCTCACACAATTTGCAGGCGATGCAGCGTTCCTCGCCGTTCGGATACCGCCGCAGCGCATGCTCGCCCTTGAAGCGCGGACTGATCGGACCCTTTTCGTACGGGTAGTTGATGGTCGCCTTGCGCTTGAAGAAATAGCGCAGGGTCAGGCCCAGGCCGGAGACAAGCTCCCCGAGCAACAGGCTACGCGCGGTGCGGTCGATGAACGCCATGTCAGGACTCCGCCGCTGGGATTTGAATTTCAAGCATTCGGCAGCCACCCGAAGGCCATCAGCGCGCCCGCCGTCAGCACCAGCCAGATCAGCGAGAACGGCAGGAACACCTTCCAGCCCAGCCGCATGAGTTGATCGTAGCGGTAGCGCGGAAAGGTGGCGCGAACCCACAGGAAGACGAACAGCAGGGCGCAGATCTTCAGGATGAACCACAGCACGCCAAGCTGCGGCCACAGCCCGAACGGACCCATCCAGCCGCCGAGGAACAGGATCGCCGTCATCCCGCTCATAAGGATCATGTTGGCGTATTCGCCGAGGAAAAACAGCCCGAAGCTCATGGACGAATATTCGACGAAGAACCCGGCCACGATCTCCGATTCACCTTCAGGCAGGTCGAACGGGGAGCGGTTGGTTTCCGCCAGCGCCGAGATGAAGAAGATGATGAACATCGGGAACAGCGGGATGCAGAACCACATGTGCCGCTGCGCCCGGACGATGTCCGACAGGTTCAGGCTGCCGACGCACAGCAGAACGGTGACCAGGACGAAGCCCATCGAGACCTCGTAGCTGACCATCTGCGCCGCGGAGCGCATCGCGCCGAGGAAGGCGTATTTCGAATTGGACGCCCAGCCGGCGATGATGATGCCGTAGACGCCAAGGGACGAAATCGCGAACAGGTAAAGGATGCCGACATTGATATCGGCGCTGACCCACCCGTCGTTCACCGGCACCACCGCCCAGGCGAGCATGGCCAGCATGAAGGTCAGCATCGGCGCCATCAGGAACAGCGCGCGATTAGCGCCGGACGGGATGATGGTCTCCTTGGTGACCATCTTGATCGCGTCGGCGAAGGGCTGGAACAGGCCGAACGGACCGACCACGTTCGGACCCTTGCGCAACTGCATCGCCGCCAGGACCTTGCGCTCGGCATAGGTCAGGTAGGCGACGCCAATCAGCAGCGGCACCAGAAGGGCCAGGGCCTCGGCGACGGTCAGGATCACCAGGCCGATGTCGGTGTTGTAGAAGAAGTCGTACATCGGTCTACTCCGCCGCCAGAGCGGGGGCCGCTTGCGCTGCCACGCAGGCGGCCATGGTCGGGCTGGCCCGGCTGATCGGGTCGGTTTGGTAGTAGTTCGTCACCGCCGAGACAAACGGTGCGGCGGACAGCACCGTCGGGTCGCCCGCCGGGCCGGTGTGGTCGGAGCAGCCGAAGCGCGGCAGGAAACCGACACGGCCGAACACCGGATTGACCTGCTCCAGCCGCGCCCGCAGCGCGTCGATCGTGTCGTACGGCAGCGTCTTGCCGATGACGGCGCTGAACGCCCGCAGGATGGTCCAGTCCTCGCGCGCCTCGCCCGGCGCGTAAACGGCCTTGAAGCCGCGTTGCGCCCTGCCCTCGGTGTTCACATACGTGCCTGATTTTTCGGTATAAGCGGCGCCCGGCAGGATCACGTCGGCACGGTGCGCGCCGGCATCGCCGTGGTGGCCCTGATAGACCACGAAGGTGCCTGCCCCGACATGCGAGGCATCGAAGCCGTCCGCGCCGAGCAGCCAGAGGAACTCCACACCGCCGCCCAGCATCGCATCCAGCGTCTTGCCGTTCGGCCCGGGGACGAAGCCCAGGTCGAGCGCGCCGACGCGGGAAGCCGCGGTATGCAGCACGTTGAAGCCGTGCCATTCGGAAGACAGGGCGCCCACATGCGCGGCCAAACGCCATGCCGCGGCCAGCACCGCGCTGCCATCCGGCCGGGCCAGGGCACCCTGCCCCACGATGATCATCGGCTTCTTCGCCGCCGCCAGGACTTTCGCAAAATCGTGCGAGTCGGACTGCAGATCCTTCAGCACCGACGGTCCGGCGCCGAGATGGGTGGCCGGATAGGTCAGGTCCGCGGCATCGCCGATGACTCCGATAACCGCGCCGCTGCTCGCCCAGCGCTTGCGAATGCGGGCGTTCAGCACCGGCGCTTCCTTGCGCGGGTTCGACCCGACGATCAGGATCGCGTCCGCCTCGTCGATGCCGGAGATCGAGGTGTTGAAGCAGTAGAAGTCCCGCCGCGACGCATCCAGCTTGGCGCCGTCCTGCCGGCAATCGAGGTTCGTGGACCCCAGGCGGACGAACAGGTCTTTCAGCGCCAGCATGCTCTCGGCGTCGCACAAATCGCCGGCGATGGCGCCGATCTGCTCGCCCTTGAGCGGCTTGAGTTTGGCGGCGATGGCGTCGAAGGCTTCCGTCCATGTGGCGGCGCGCAGCTTGCCGTTCTCGCGCACCCAGGGCCGGTCCAGCCGGCGGCGCTTCAGGCCGTCGATAGCGAAGCGCGACTTGTCGCCGAGCCACTCCTCGTTCACGTCCTCATTGATGCGCGGCAGGATGCGCAGCACTTCCGGGCCGCGCGCATCGATGCGGATGTTGGTGCCGACGGCGTCCAGAACGTCCACGCTGTCCACCTTGGCCAGTTCCCACGGCCGGGCGACGAAGGCGTACGGCTTCGAGGTCAGCGCTCCGACCGGGCACAGGTCAATGATGTTGCCGGACAGTTCGGAGCCGAGGGCTTTCTCGACATACGTTCCGACTTCCATGTGCTCGCCGCGCGCGGTGGCGCCGAGGTCGGGGACGCCGGCCACTTCGGTGATGAAGCGGATGCAGCGCGTGCAGTGGATGCAGCGGTTCATCGACGTCTTCACCAGCGGGCCAAGGTTCTTGTCCGGGACCGCGCGCTTGTTCTCGGCATAGCGCGAGTGGTCCATGCCGTAGCCCATGGCCTGGTCCTGCAGGTCGCACTCGCCGCCCTGGTCGCAGATCGGGCAGTCCAGCGGGTGGTTGATCAGCAGGAATTCCATCACGCCGCGGCGGGCGTTGCGGACCATCGGGGTGTCAGTATGCACCACCATGCCCTCGGCCACGGGATAGCCGCAGGAGGCGATCGGCTTTGGCGGCGTTTTTTCCACTTCCACCAGGCACATGCGGCAGTTGCCGGCGATGGACAGGCGTTCGTGGTAGCAGAAGCGCGGGATTTCCACGCCGGCCTGCTCCGCCGCTTGCAGGATGGTCGAGCCGGCAGCGACTTCGACCGTGATGCCGTCGATGGTGACTTTGACCATGTCAGTGGTGTCTTTCGCCAGGGCGGTGCGGACGGGTGTCGGACGGCGAGGCCCATGGTGCCATCGTCATGGTGGGCGAAGGCCCACCATTCACGCCTTTGGTTGGACTGGTACTGCAAGGCGTGGATGGTCCGCCTGCGCGGACCATGACGGGGAGCAGCGACCGTGCGCCGTTAGAAGCCGTGGCTCTCTGCGGCATCGTCCCTACTCCGCCGCCAGAGGTACAGGACGGTTGGACCCGCGCTTATACGCCGCGATCCGTTCTTCCATCACCGGCCGAAAATGCCGTATCAGCCCCTGCACCGGCCACGCCGCGGCATCGCCGAGCGCGCAGATCGTGTGGCCCTCCACCTGGCGCGTCACCTGGTCCAGCGTATCGATCTCGTCCGGCGTCGCACGGCCCTCGACCATCCGCGTCATCACCCGCCACATCCAGCCGGTGCCCTCCCGGCACGGGGTGCATTGGCCGCAGCTTTCATGCATGTAGAACTTCGACAGCCGGGCGATCGCCTTGATCACGTCGGTGGACTTGTCCATCACGATCACCGCCGCGGTGCCCAGCCCGCTGCGCGCCGCGCGCAGGCTGTCGAAATCCATCAGCACGTCGTCGCAAATCGACTTCGGGATCAGCGGCACCGAGGCGCCGCCCGGGATCACCGCCAGCAGATTGTCCCAACCGCCGCGCACGCCGCCGGCGTAACGGTCTATCAACTCCCGCAACGGAATGCCGAGTTCCTCCTCGACATTGCAGGGCTTGTTGACGTGGCCGGAGATGCAATAAACTTTCTGTCCCGTATTGTTCTGCCGACCGAGGCTGTTGAACCAGGTCGCGCCGCGCCGCAGGATCGTCGGCGCCACCGCAATCGATTCGACATTGTTCACCGTGGACGGGCAGCCGTACAACCCGACACCCGCCGGGAACGGCGGCTTCATCCGCGGCATGCCCTTCTTGCCCTCAAGGCTTTCCAGCAACGCCGTCTCTTCGCCGCAGATATACGCACCCGCCCCGCGATGCAGGAACACGTCGTAATTGTAGCCCGTGCCGCAGGCGTTCTTGCCAATCAGCCCGGCGTCGTAAGCCTCGTCGATCGCACGTTGGAGCGCCACCGCTTCGTTGAAGAACTCGCCGCGGATGTAGATATACGCCGCGCAAGCCCCCATCGCGAACCCGGCGACGAGGCAGCCCTCGATCAGCTTGTGCGGATCGTGCCGGATAATATCGCGGTCCTTGCACGTCCCCGGCTCCGACTCATCCGCATTCACCACCAGATAGCACGGCCGATCGGCTTGCTTCGGCATGAAGGACCATTTGAGGCCGGTGGGGAAACCGGCGCCGCCGCGGCCGCGCAGGCCGGAATCCTTCATCTCCTGGATGATCGCATCGCGCCCGCGCGCCAGGATCGCCGCCGTGTTGTCCCAATCACCGCGCGACCGCGCACCCTTCAGGAACGGGTCGTGCAGGCCGTACAAATTGGTAAAGATGCGGTCTTTATCGTCAAGCATCTCAACCCTCCGGAGCGAAGTGCAGCGTGGTCAATGTGTTCGGCCCGCCCTCGGGTGCCGAGGTCTGCCGCCCGGTCATCGAGCCGGGGAACGGCCGCTCACCCCGGCGCAGCGCGGCCAGCAGTTCGGTCACCTTCGCCGCATCCATATCTTCATAGAAATTATCGTCCACCTGCAGGATCGGCGCATTCACGCACGCCCCGAGGCATTCCACCTCGGTCATGGTGAACAACCCGTCGTCGCTGGTCTCGCCCCAGCCCTTGATCCCGGTTTCCTTGCGGCACGCCTCGGTGATCTCATCCGATCCGCGCAGCCAGCAGGGAGTCGTCGTGCAGACCTGCAAGTGAAACTTGCCGATCGGCGAGGTATTGAACATGAAGTAGAACGTAGCCACTTCGTATACGCGGATCGCCGGCATGCCCAACCGGGCGGCCACCGCATCCATCGCCTTCACCGGAATCCACGCGCTGCCGGTCTGCCGCTTCATCTGCCGCTGAGCGACATACATCGCCGGCAATACTGCGCTGGCCTGCTTGCCGGGCGGATACCGCGTTATAACGTGCGCAATTTCAGCCTCGCTTTCCGCATCGAAAGCAAAGCTCTCCGGCTGTTCGAACGCCGAACCGTTTGGTGCTGACATCGCGTCTACCTGTCGACTTCGCCGAACACGACATCGAGCGATCCGATGATCGCGCACATGTCGGCCAGCATGTGGCGTCTGGACATCTCATCGGTCGCTTGCAGGAAGGCGAACCCGGTTGGCCGAATCTTGCAACGATACGGCCGGTTGGTGCCGTCCGAAACGAGATAAACGCTGAACTCGCCCTTCGGGCTTTCCGTCGCCGTATAGGTGGCGCCGGCGGGAACATGGTAGCCCTCGGTATAGAGCTTGAAGTGATGGATCAAAGCCTCCATCGACCGCTTCATCTCCCCCCGCGTCGGCGGACTAAACTTCCGGTCCTGCACCTTGATCGGCCCTGGCTTCATTTTCGCGAGTGCCTGCTTGATGATTTTCAGGCTCTCGCGCATTTCGTAGACGCGGACCAGATATCTGTCGTAACAATCTCCGTTGCGGGCGCAACAGATCTCGAAATCCACCTCGGCATACTTGTCGTACGGCTGGGCGCGACGCAGATCCCACGGCACGCCCGAGGCGCGCAACGGCGGCCCGCTGAAACCCCAGGCCAGCGCCTGCTCGGCGGTAAATACGCCGATATCGACAGTCCGCTGCTTCCAGATCCGGTTGGTGGTCAGCAGACCTTCCAGATCATCCAGAAATTTCGGGAACCCATCCGCCCATTCGGCGATCTGTTCCGCCAGCCCGGCCGGAATGTCCTTGGACACCCCGCCCGGCCGGAAGTAGTTCGAGTGCATGCGCGCGCCCGACGCAGCCTCATAAAACTCCATCAGCTTCTCGCGTTCCTCGAACCCCCACAGGCTCGGCGACAGCGCGCCCACGTCCAGCGCATAGGTCGTGACGTTCAGCAGATGGTTCAGGATGCGCGTGATCTCGGCGAACAGCACGCGGATCCACTGCGCCCGCTCCGGCGCGGTGATCCCCAGAAGCTTCTCCACCGCCAGGGCAAAGGTATGCTCCTCGCACATCGGAGAAACGTAATCGAGGCGGTCGAAATACGGCACCGCCTGCATATACGTCTTGTATTCGATCAGCTTCTCGGTGCC
>NZ_CAJATU010000040.1 GCF_903944925.1 uncultured Rhodopila sp.
ACGACATCCGGTGCCACGTGACGCGGCGCAAGGTCAGCGCCGGGACGCGCAGCGATGTCGGCCGCGATTGTCGGGATGCCTTCCTCGGCCTGGCCAAGACCTGCGACAAACTTGGTATCGCGGTCTGGGATTATCTGGGCGACAGGCTGAAGGTCGCCGGGCACGCGCTCGTCGCACCGCTCGACCATTACGTCAGGGCGAGGATACGGCCCGCCTGATCGGCGGTGCCGCCCGGCGTTTTGCCCCTATTACTTTAGTTTTACATAAACCATTGACGTCGTTGTGAAAAATGCCGTTTCAGCGACCCGCTACTGGCTACACCGCGACGCCCAGCAGGGACCAGTCGGAGAGGTTGCCTAGCGCAGCCTCCGGCCGCAACCCAACGACAGCACGGCGTTCCCGGGCCTGACCCGCTATACTGGCTTCCGACCAAAGTTGCCCAAGCAGCCAGGGAGGAACGCCGTGCAGTCATTCATAAACAAACATGCGCACTCTGTCATCGGCACGCTGTCCGGCTTCGACCGGCTGGTGTTCCGCGGGACCTTGCGCTTCCTGTCGCACCACAAAGGCATGGTCGGCTACCTCTACAACATGGGTGTGCGGCTGAAGGACTTTGCCGCCCACGCGCAGGAGGTCACCGGACGGCTGAGACAAGCTCCCAAGCCCTGGCGCTTCAGACCGGACGGCCGGTCCGCTATCTGGGTTCAAGCGCCATCGACAAGGAACAGACCGCCCGCGACATTGCCGAGGCGGACGGCGTCAAGGACGGTCTGATCGGCATCCTGACGGTGGTCGAACCCTGCCGGTCGTTCGAGTTGGTGCGCGACCGGGCGGCCAAGCAGGTCCGGATCGAACCGCGCCTGCGCAAGTGCCTGTTCTTCCACCACTACCAGATCCACCCGGTGTTCGGCTTCATGCACGCCCGCATCCAGACCTGGTTCCCGTTCGCCGTCCAGATCTGCATCAACGGCCGGACCTGGCTGGCCAGGAGCATGGACGCCGCGAACATGAACTACCTCCAGCGCGACAACTGCTTCCCTTGGCTGGAAGACCCCGAACGGGCGCAGAGCCTGATGAACGAGCAGGTGCGGGCGGCCTGGCCTGAGCTGCTCGACGGCATCGCGCGCGAATTAAATCCGCTGCATGGCGAGATGTTCGGCATCTGGCCGATCGAGTATTACTGGTCGACCTACCAGAGCGAATGGGCCACCGACATCCTGTTCCGCGACCGGGGGTCCCTGGCGCGGCTCTATCCGAATCTGGTGCATCACGGCATGACGACGTTCCGCAGCGCGGACGTGATGCGCTTTCTCGGCCATAAGGTTGTCGCCAACGGCAACCTGCCGTCCGGGCTGAAGGCGGAGGTGACGACCGATATCAAGCAGCGCCCCGAGGGTGTGCGGATCAAGCACCGGCTGGGACAGAACACGATCACGATGTACGACAAGCAGGGCAGCGTGCTGCGGATCGAGACGACGATCAATCAGGTCAAAGGCTTCAAGACGTTCCGTGCACCGGAGAGCAAGCCGGATGCGGCGAAAGACTGGCTGCCGATGCGCAAGGGCATCGCCGATCTGCACCGGCGTGCCGAGGTCTCGCAGGCCGCCAACGGCCGCTACCTGGCGGCTTTGGCCTCGGCCGACGACAGCACGCCGTTGGGCCGGCTGACCGCCGGCCTCTTCGAACGGAACGGGCGGCGGCAGCGCGGCTGAACCCGCATGCGCCGGGCGATGCCAAACTGCTCGAGGTGATCAGCCGCGGGGAATTCGCCATCAACGGCTTTCGCAACCGCGACCTGCGGCTGCGGCTGTTTGCGGATGCCGATGCCGGCAAGGCGGATCAGCACCGCCACGCCGCGGCGGTGTCGAGCCAGCTTGCGTTGTTGCGCGCGCATGGGCTGGTCAAGAAGGTCCGAGGCACGCATCGCTACCACCTGACCAAGCCGGGGCGGCTGATCGTCGCGGCTTTGATAACGGTACGAAACGTTGGGACGGATGCCTTAATGAAGTTAGCAGCTTAGCGATAAATCTTCGCAGGCTGCGAGGATTTTGAGCGTTAGTAATACAGGGTGCGTTTGCGGACCTGACCATCCCGACGATAGCTCTCGCGCAGGAGGATGGCGGGAGGCGAGTTCCGATTCGGAACGGTGTCGATATACATGGCTGGAATGGAGTCGATCCAGCCCGGAAAGTACAATCACATAGCTGTGAATTACATGGCTACGTTTTTGGACGGCTCATGGCGGATTTTCCGAGATTTCCGCCAAATTATAGTAAGAGCAAGAGGGAAGCTCGGGCTAGGCTTTGGCGAGCGGAAGTTGCGACCACAAGCTACCGGCTGCCGACGACGCGCTGCATCACCAGGGTCTCGACCTGGTGTTCCACCAGCCCGGCTGCCCGCGTGTCAGAGACGCAGGCGGCAAAGTGCTCGGTCAGCCGCAGCGCCCGGTCGGTCTTGCCCAGCAGCAGGACGCCGGCGTCCGAGGTGATCGCGCCACCGTCGAAGCTCGCCACCACCTGGCGGCCTTCGACGGCTGGAAATTCAAACAGTGCGGGGATGCACTCTTTCGGCATTGGGGCGTCCTGTGGATTCGAGAAAAACCGTGGCTGCAACACGATTCGTTCAGAATCTTCGCCTCAATGCACCTGATTCGGTGAGAAATGCGGGCTAGCCCAACTTCCACAGTTTGACCGGAAAAGCATAACCTTATCAGCGCTCTAATTTTTTAGGCACCACACCGTCAGTCCGCGTGAATACTTGCCTTGTCTGTCGGCACCTCCTGAAAAACCGGCGGCAGGATCAGCCCGAGCGCGCGGCAGATCGGGTCGATGCTCGGGCGCGGCGCGGTGCGCAGCAGCGCGCCGCGGCCATCCTGCTCGACCTCAACGGCGCTCCTGGTGCTGCGCCGGGAGTTGCTCGATCGCCTGGCCGCACGCGGGGTTTCGCCCTTCTGCCGCGGGATGGTCAGCGGCACGGCCGCGCCGTCGTCGTACAGCACGGTCTCGCGCAGAGCCACGAACGCGCAAAATACATGGCCGCGAATAGCGGCATCGGTGCGGTGAACACCCGTGCTGATACAGCGCCTCTTCGATGGCATCGGTGCAGTGGAGCGTCTGGCCGCTGTCCTCGCCCTCGATCGCCTCGCCGAGCCAGGCCATGGCCTTGTAGGCATGGTTGAGCATCAGGTCCTTCGCGCCGGGGATGTCGAGGGTCTGTTGCCATGTGCTGGCGTGACGGTCGGAGCCGGAGACCATCAGCCGGTGCAGCACCGTCAGGTAGATGGCGCGCTCGGCGTCGAAGCCGAAGCGCCGTCCGGCCAGATGCCGGCGCAGCACCGCCTGGCAGCCGGTCTCCCGCCAGAGATGGCCGAACACCAGATCGGGGCCGATGCTGCGGCGGCGGATCTCGGCGAGTTCGCCGCGATAGAAGCTGGACAGCACGATGGAGCGCCGGGAATGGCGGGCGGCGGAGGCGATCAGGCCGTCGAGCAGGCCGGAGTCTTCGACCTCATCGCGCCGGCCGAGCGCCTTGATGACGCGTTGGGCGTGGCGTCCGCCCTCGCGGACATTCTCGACGAGGTAGAAGTATTCGTAGCCGCCGATCTTCTTGACACGGACGAACATGGTTGGTGTCCTGGCTTGAACAGAGACACCACGGCGAATCCGCGTGAGTCAAGCTCGGGAGCCGGGTTTCTCGATCGGGAAACTCCATATTTAGCACCACAAATTTGCCGAGGCCCACGAAAGCCGCGATATTCTGCGGGTTGTCAAACAGTGCTCGGCGCTAACTGTGGAAGTTGGGTCTAGCGCCGGGCAATAGTCGCTTCGAATGCCGAACAGATTGCCGCGACCGCGGGATTGCGATATGTCATACGAGGATCTCGCTCGGAATGGACCAGCATCGTCGCGTTGGCCTCGAACACGACCAGCCGGCCATCCGGCAGAAGCCCGAAATCGATCCCGGCGTAATCCAGGCCGAGGCGTTTCCCGATGGCGCCGAGGGCCGCCATCGCGCCGCAGCCGATAGCCTCGCCGGGATTGGCAAGGAACCGCCGCTCCTCCTCCCGCCGGGCCACATCCTGCTCCATGCCGGAAGTCCAGTAATGCACCAGCCAGTGCCGCGAGATCGCAAGGTGATAGGGATACGGCCGCCCCGCGACGAAAATCACCCGGTACTTCCGATACCAGCCGTCCGCGGAGACATAGTCGACGAACTGCGTGACGTAGCACGCCCCCGGCGGCAACACCGCCAAAGCCTCCCCATCATCGTATCGCCGCAGCCCCTCCCCGCCATGCGAGCCGATCGGCCGCACCAGTACGGGAGCTGCGAGCTCGGGCGGGGCGGCACCCGCGTGACGCGTCACCGCGGGAACGACAATGCCAGGGATACCGGCCAAACGGCACGGCAGGTCGCAGCGCCGGGTCAACGCCACCTTGGCCGGATGATTCAGCACGCGCCGCCCATCCAGGAACCGCTCGACCGATGGCGGAAACTGCGGCGCCAGATCGGCATCGCCGATGGCGTTGAACACCACATCCGCCTGCGCCAGCATCGGGTCCGGATCGCCAGTGGCGTACTCGACATACCAGCGGATTACCGTCGTCGCCGCCCGCTCGATCAGGTCCCCCAGGGGCACATTGGCGGCTTCGGCGGCAGCAAGCACCAGCACCGTCCGCTCCGGCCGCGGCGCCCGCTCGATGAACACAGGCTGCCGCCGATACGCCGCGTCGCGATGCACGCGCGCCGCTTCAGGGTCGGATTTCGCGAGAATGCCGGACAGGTTCTGGTGCGCGGCGATCAGTCCGGGATCGAGCGCCAGCGCGGCGCGGCAGGGCGCCTCCGCCTCCGCCGGACGTTCAAGCTTGACCAGAACGGAGCCGAGGCTGACCAGCGCCTCCTTGCTGCCCGGCGCCAGCGCCACCGCTCGCCGCAGGACCCGTTCGGCGTCGCCGAGGCGGGCAAGTTCGGCGTAGGTGTTGCCGAGATTGACCAGCAGCATCGCGCGTTCAGGCGCCAGCGATGCCGCGCGTTCGAACTCCCCGGCCGCCTCATCGAAGCGGCACAGCGCCTTGAGTGCGGTGGCGCGCACGACCCGGGCCTGAACCAGCGACGGATCAACCGCGAGTGCCGCCGAGGACTCCGCCACCGCCCCGTCGAAATCCCCCTCCGCCAGCAGGGCCCCGGCCAGATCGGCTCGCACCGGCGCGAGGCGCGGATCGCGACGCAGAAGCGAGCGATAGAAGTCGACCGCCATCACCGGTGGTGACGCCCGTGCCCGCCGGCCGATGCCGGTAAGGGTTGGCATAACACGATCAGCGGGGCGGTACGGTCCGGCATGATGACGCCGGACTTTGACAGAGAAAGGTTAAGGAAATGCTAACGCGCCGTCCGGCCGTCAGACCAGCTCGATCACCTCGACCTGCGCGCCGTCGGTCGCTTCGACGAAAGCGACGCGATTGCCCTGGTCGCCCTGCAGTTCCTCCAGCACAACCACCCCGTTCGCCCGTAGCGCCGCCAGGGTGGCCGGATAGTCGTTCGTCACCACCGCCATGTGCTCGATGCCGTAATGCTGCTCATGCTGCTGTTCAGGGATGATCCCGGTGATGTTCAACTGCGTGCCATGCAGGTCGAGCTGCCAGCCGCGCCCCGGCATCTCCGCCTTCCTGGTCGCGCCAAAATTTTCGATGTAGTACTGCACCGTTGCCTGCACGTCACGGGTCTTCAGGTGCACATGCTGAAAGCTGATCGCCATCGTCGTTTCCCCCTCGGTCGCGCGACCTGGATGGTTGCCGGTTTCGCCGCAGACTGGCAAGCGGCCGGGGCATGACCCGATCGACCCGACCCGCACCGGCGTGTTCGGGTTCGCGCGTAGCGTCAGCTCCGCGTGCCGCCGATGGGGAGAACCTGTGCTCCCGCCCGGGCGGTGGCGAGGTTGGCGGTCTGGTCGTAGGGGAGGTTGGACAGTCTCTGCATAGTCTCGGGCGGAGGCCCGGTGAACACCGGCGAGGTCAGCGCCTGCGCAGCCTGATCCTGGTTGCCGAACTGGAGGCCCTCGGAGAGTTGGAGCAGTGCGTTGACTACGGCTTGCGGGGGCGCGTCCGGCCGGATGCCGACGATCTGGCGCAGATTGTCCCTGGCTTGCGCGATATGCAGCTTGGTGGACAGGTCCATGCCCACCCAGCGCGGGTTCTCCCGCAGTTCGCCGGAGAGGTATTCCAGGGCGACGACGGCTTTTGCGGCGGCGACCGGGTTGTTGCGCGTGTTGTTTGGCGAGGCGAACGCCCAGGAGGACTGGTCGATCGCGCCGGTGTCGTTGTCAAGGTACATGCCATAGACGCCGGCCGGCAGGTACGGCGTCGCCGGTGTCGGCGGCAGGGTTGCGCAGGCCGAGAGGGTCAGCGCCAGGAACGAAACAGCGCGGAGGTCGAACATGCAGACAAAATGGGATGACCGGCCCGTTTCAACCAGGGGAATTTGCGGGCGCCGGGATGATGCTCTCGGCCGCGGCATCGAGGAACGCCCGGGCCAGATCCGGATCATCCGCCAGCCGCGCCAGGATCACGGCGCCGACCATGGTGGAGAGAGCGGCCAAGGCGTGGTTGCGGCGATTTCTGTCTTCGTCATGGCCAGGCTGGGTCTTGCCGATCGCTGACGACCGGGGCTGTGGCGTATCCGGCATCACCCGCGCCAGTGCCTCCAGCATTCCCTTCAGCGCCCCCCCGACCGCCGAGCGCCCCGCCGAACGGCGGGCGACATCGGGACCGAGGGAGGTCAACGGACAGCCGAGGCCGGAGGCGACTTTCTCCGGGTTCAGGTAGGCCAGGACAATCCGCCGCAGCGCTGAGTCCGGGTCTTCGGTGCGGCTGATCTCGCACCAGGACCGGGCGGCCTTCGCGAGCAAGGTCTGTGCGACTTCCGCGGCAAGCGCTTCCTTGGAGGCGAAGTGGGCGTAGAACCCGCCATGCGTCAGCCCGGCCTGCTTCATCACCGCATCGACGCCGACGCCGTCGATGCCATTTTGCCGGAACAGCACGCCGGCGGCGTCCAGGATGCGCTGGCGGGTCTCAGCCCGGCGCGGGGTCGGCTCGGCCATATGTTGCGTCCCTGTTGCTGACGATCGTCATAACGCCGCTTGACTTTTATATGACGACCGTCATGTTCCACGCAAGCTGTTTGGAGTGGCGGCATGGGACCGAAGCTGATCGCGCGCCTGTTCGCGGGGCGCCTGCATTACGCCTGGATCGTGGTGGCGGTGATGTTTGTCGTCATCCTCGCCTCCGTCGGCGTGCGCGCAACGCCCGGTGTTCTGATCGTGCCGCTGCAACAGGCGTTCGGCTGGAACGCGGCGGTGATCTCGGGCGCGATCTCATTGAATATACTGCTTTTCGGCTTGGTCGGTCCGTTCGCCGCCGGGTTCATCCAGGTTATCGGCCTGAAGCGGACGGTGCTGTTTTCGATGGTGCTTCTGGTCATCGGCGCCGGGTTGAGCAGCTTCGTCACGCAGATCTGGCAGCTATACCTGACCTGGGGCGTGCTGGTCGGGCTCGGCTCCGGCGCCGGCATGGTCGGACTGGCGACCGCCATCGCCAACCGCTGGTTCGTGCAACGGCGCGGCCTCGTGGTCGGGTTGCTGACCGCCGGCAACGCCAGCGGCCAGTTGGTCTTCCTGCCGCTGCTGGCGAGCCTGGTGGTGTCGCACGGCTGGCACAGCGCGCCATTGGTGGTGGCGCTGGTGATCCTGGCGCTGATCCCGCTGGTGATGCTGCTGCTGCCGGAAAGCCCTGCCTCCATCGGTCTCGGCGCCTTCGGCACGACCGAGGTGGTGGAGCTGCCGCCGCGCTCCGGCAACCCGTTCGTCATCGCCATCGCCGGGCTGGCGCGCGGCGTGAGGTCGGTCGATTTCTGGCTGCTGTTCATCACCTTCGCGGTGTGCGGGTTCTCCACCAATGGCCTCGTGGCGACCCACCTGATCCCGTTCTGCATGGATCACGGCATCCCGGAGGTCTCCGCCGCTTCGCTGCTGGCAGTGATGGGCGTGTTCGATCTGATTGGCACGACGCTGTCGGGTCACCTGACCGACCGCTATGATTCGCGGATTCTGCTGTTCTGGTATTACGGGTTGCGCGGCCTGTCGCTGGTGGTGCTGCCGTTCACCAATTTCGACGTGGTCAGCCTGGCGATTTTCTCGGTGTTCTACGGGCTGGACTGGGTAGCGACGGTGCCGCCGACGGTGGCGTTGACCAACCAGGTGTTCGGCAAAAAAGACGCCCCCGTCATCGTCTCCTGGATCGTCGCGGGCCATCAGATCGGCGGTGCCCTGGCGGCCCTCGGCGCGGGAGAGACGCGGTATCTGACGGGAAGCTATGTGCCGGCCTTTGTGGCCAGCGGCATCGCCTGCCTGATGGCGGCGCTGCTGGTGCTGCGCATCGCCCACCGCCGGGTGGCGGAGGCGGCGCCGGCGGAGTGACGCTGCCGCCGGAGCGGCAACGTCACTCCGTCCGTTGTCAGGCGACCGGATTGGCCTTGCCGAAGATCCGGACGCGGTCCAGCACGCCGTCCTTCCAGACGTAGTGATGGAACAGCGCCGCCGCGGCGTGGAACGCGGCAAGCCCGACGATGGTCCAGGCGATGGCGGCATGCACCCCGAAGATCTGGTCGAGCAGGGCCTTGTTGTCCGGGTCATACCCGGGGATCGGGTAGACGTTGAACAGGTTGGTGCCATGCACCCAGACGAACGACAGGCCCGCCAGCACCTGGGCCAGGACCAGCAGATTGAGCAGCACCTGGACGGCATTGGCGAGGAAAGTCACCAACTTGTTGCCGGGCGGCGGGAGTTGGCGTCCGAAGCTGCGGCGCCAGAGAATGCTGAGGATCAGAATCGCGCCCAGCGCCGCGCCGCCGACGATGTGAACGGATCGCGCATCGACCCGCAGGTCACCCTTCGGGAAAAAGTCGATCGTATGCGCACCGATGATCTGCACGATTACCAGCAACGCGATCAGCCAGTGGAACAATATCGTTAGCCCGTCGAACCGTGTGGTATTGTTGTTAACAGGAGGCATGAATAGGACTCCGAGGACTGTCCGCGAACGGACGTGAGGGACTGCTGTTGATGTAACCACGTTTCAATACGTCGTGCGAGGTGGCATTTTCATTTGGTAAGCCTTTGATGCATGCCGTTGCACAAAGCTGGAGGCGTTGCCGCCGCCAGATCCCGGACCCGAGGGCATCTGGACGCGACTCGGCAACTTTGAAGACGGGGCACCGCTATCCAGGCTATGATAATCGGCCGATCGGCGTTGCCCGACGAAACAGGAATGAAGATGCTCCGCTGGCTGCGCGCGTACATGGCGAATGACGACCCCAGGGTCTCGGCCTGCAACACCATCGCCATGGTGCTTGCCTGGAACCAGCCCTACTACCCGCTCTACCTCTGGTGGATCGTCGGCCGCGACGCCTGGATCGGCATCCCGGACGCTTTTTCCGGCCTGCTGTTTTTCGCGGTCCCGGCCATCGCCCGGCGGTCCGGGGTTCTTGGCAAGGTGGCGCTGGTGGTGTTTTCGGTGGCGAACGTGGTGTTCGTCTCGCTGATGCTGGGCGAGGCGGCCGGGGTGCAGTTGCTGTACCTGCCATGCGGCATGCTGGCGGCGATCCTGTTCGGCTGGCGGGAGCGGTTCGTGATGCTGGCAATGACCGCGCTGCCGCTGGTGGTCTGGCTGCTGACCCGTGGGCGGCTGGATATCCCGCCGATACGGTTTGCCGCGGAAGCCTATGCGTCGCTGTTCACGCTGAACGCGGTCAGTTCGGGGTTGCTGATGGTGTTCTTCGGCTGGCTGCTGGCCGGGATCGACCGGGGGTTGGAGGAACGGCGGCGGTAGGATTATCCGGCCAGGGATCTGCGCGGCCGGGCCGCATTGTGCGCGCGTGTTCAGGCTGGCTCAAATCGTGGCAGCGACCTTTGGCCATGGCGGGGCGGCTCGCGGACATCCGCCGCATAAGGCTTCCCTTCCGCGTCACGTCGCGGTTCCGCCCCGCATCATCCGTTCGACCGCCGCCCGTGCCTGCTCGTGCTGCTCAAGCAACACGCGGCGGCGGCTGTCGAAGCGGCCGGCATCCTCGGTGTTCCGGTAAACCTCATCTGCGGAGTTGATCCGGTGGGCCTCCTCCAGACCCAGAAGAAAATCCCTGGTTGTCATAGGGATCATCCGGGCACGGTCCTCGACCGTCAGGATAAGGGCGCCACGCAAAACGCGATATCTTCCGTCACGAATACAGCACGCTCGCTCGGTGTGCTTTTGCACCCAGTCGGCGATGCTCTGCGCACCGAGAGCATCGCTCCTTACGGTCGCCTCATACAATGCCGCATCGGGCACACACACCGGAATGCCGGGATACAGCCGGTAATCCAGGCTATCCGCTGCCGCGAGCGTGATCAGCGGCCCGGTGTCCGATACGATCAGCTTGGCGAAAAGCGCCTCATCCGCCACTGGCCGCCTGCATCGCCAGACGCTTGATCAACTGCACGCCCTCCGAGTTCCGTTCGCTTGGAAAGCGCGGTAGCGGCAGGTGATGCTCATGCAGTTTCATCAGCAGCTCGCCAAAGCCCATCGGCTGCCCCAGCCGATTGCCAACCTCCTGGCGCGTAATTTCACCTCGGCTGTAGGCGCCGATAATCGCCGCTTCGCGTGCATCGTCGAGCTGCCCTGGCATTGAAATGGTATCACCGGCCGACGCGCAGCACCAACCCTGTCTTACCGTTGCGAAACAGCACGAGGTCCGCTTTACCGCGTTCGATAGTGACGCAAAGACCATACCACCATTTTCGCGGACACAACGATGCCGCTTTCCGCAGGGCGACGCAGCGGAAACCGTCGCAAACGCGCCGCAGCAGCCTAATCCTGCGAAAACGCCCCCGACTTGCCGCCGTCCTTGTGCGTCACCCGCAGCGCCTCGATCCGCATCGAGCGGTCCACCGCCTTGCACATGTCGTAGACCGTCAGCGCCGCCACGCTCGCCGCCGTCAGCGCCTCCATCTCCACCCCGGTCCGTCCCGTCGTGCGTACCGTGGCGGCGATGTCGACGCCGGTCGCGGCCGCCTCCAGGTCCACTGTCACCGCGGTAATCGGCAGCGGGTGGCACAGCGGGATCAGTTCGGCGGTTCGCTTCGCCGCCATGATCCCGGCCAGCCGGGCCACCCCCAGCACATCACCCTTCTTCGCGGACCCGGCGCGGATCATCGCCAGTGTCTCCGGCTGCATTGCCACATGCGCCCGGGCCGTCGCGGTCCGCGCCGTCACCGCCTTGTCCGACACATCGACCATGGCGGCATTTCCGGCGTTATCGAAATGCGTGAACCCGCTCATGCGGGCGCGTCGGTCCCCAGCAACGCCCGCGTTGCTGAGGTGACGTCCTCTTGCAGCATCAGGCTCTCGCCTACCAGGTAGCAATTCAGCCCCACGGCCGCCAGCCGCTGCACATCCGCGTTGTCCCGCACGCCGCTTTCCGCGATCAGGAACCGGTCCGGCGGCACCAGCGGCGCAAGCTCCTCCGTCACCCGAAGATCGGTTACCAAGGTCTTGAGATTGCGGTTATTTATCCCGATAAGTGACGTTTCCAACAGCAATGCGCGTTCGAGTTCGTCGCGATCATGCACCTCAACCAGCACGTCCATGTCCATGCTCAGCGACAACTGCTCCAACTCCCGCGCCTGGGTGTCGGACAGCGCGGCCATTATGAGCAGGATGCAATCCGCCCCCATCGCGCGGCTTTCGTAGACCTGCCACGGGTCGATCATGAAATCCTTGCGCAGCACCGGCAGCTTGACCGCCGCGCGAGCCGCTTTCAAATGCGCCGGATCACCCTGGAAATGCGTCCGCTCGGTCAGCACCGACAGGCACGCCGCGCCGCCGGCGGCGTAGGCCCGGGCCAGCGCCGGCGGGTCGAACTCCGGCCGGATCAGCCCGCCGGAGGGCGAGGCCTTCTTGATCTCGGCGATCAGCCCGTAGCGCCCGCTGGCCGAGGCGGTCTTCAGGGCGAAGCCGAAGCCGCGCGGCGGGTCGTTGCGGGCGGCAATCTCGTTACGCAGCGCGTCGATACCGCGCGCCGCCTTGCGCGCCGCGATATCGGCCCGGACGTCGCCGCAGATCCGGGCGAGCACGTCCGGCATCGCGCTTAAATCGTCTGGCATCAGATCTCCCTAGATTTCAGCATTCGGCACGGCGCTGACTCGCCGCAGGGTCTCCAACGCTGCGAGCGCCGCCCCGGATGCGATGACGCCGGAGGCCAAGTCTACACCTTCGCGCAGGCTGCCGGCGACCCCGGCGACGATCAATGCCGCGGACGCATTGAGCAGCACCGTATCACGATAGGCGCCCCCCGCACCCTGCAAAAGTGATTGCAGGGACTCCGCGTTGAATGCCGCGTCGCCGCCGCGGATCGCCGCAATCGGCGAACGCGGCAGGCCGGCATCCTCCGGTTCGACGACGAAGCTGCTGATAGCCTGCCCGCTCAGCGCGGTAACGTGGTTCGGGCCGGCGACGGTCAGCTCATCCAGGCCCTGCCCGTGCACCAGCCAGGCGGATTCGTGACCCAGCGCCAGCAGCGTCTCCGCCATCGGCCGGGTCCAGTTCGGCGAGAACACGCCGGTCAACTGGCGCCGCACCCGTGCCGGATTGGCCAGCGGGCCGAGCAGGTTGAAGATGGTGCGGGTGCCGAGTTCGACACGCGGTCCGGCGGCATGCCGCATCGACGGATGATGCCGCGGCGCGAACAGGAACACGCAGCCGGCCTCGGCCAGGATGTCCGGCAATGCATCCATCGGCGCATCGACATTGACCCCGAGCGCGGTCAGCACATCGGCTCCGCCGGTGCGCGACGACAAGGCGCGGTTGCCGTGTTTGGCCACCGGCACGCCGCACGCCGCGACGACGAAGGTCACCGCGGAGGACACGTTCAGGGTGCCGGCGCCGTCGCCGCCGGTGCCGCAGACGTCGATCGCGCCGGCGGGCGCCTCGATCGCCGTCATGCGGGCCCGCATGGCGCGGACCGCGCCGGTGATTTCCGCCACCGTCTCGCCGCGCAGGCGCATTGCCATGAGCAGGGCGCCGATCTGAGCGGGGGTCGCCTCGCCCGACATGATGATATCGAACGCGGCCTCGGCCTGTTCATCCGTCAGGGTTTCACCGGCGGCAAGCCGGGCGATGACCGGTTTCAAGGTTGTCGGCATGGTCAGGCCGCCGCGCGCGCTGGAGCGTTGGTGCCGCGGGCGATGGCCAGGAAGTTGGCCAGGATGGCGTGGCCGTGCTCGCTGGCGATGCTCTCCGGGTGGAACTGTACGCCGAAGATGGGCAGCGTGCGGTGATGCATCGCCATGATCAGGCCGTCATCCGTCCAGGCGGAGGGGACCAGCGTGTCGGGGATGCCGTCGCGCTCGACGATCAGGCTGTGGTAGCGGGTGGCCTGGAACGGCGATAGCAGGCCTGCGAAGATATCGGTTCCCGTGTGGCTGATGGCGCTGACCTTGCCGTGCATCGGCTGCGGCGCGCGGACGACCTTGCCGCCGAACGCCTGGCCGATGGCCTGGTGGCCGAGGCACACCCCGAGCAGCGGCACCTTGCCCGCCGCGGCGGCGATCAGGTCGAGGCAGATGCCGGCTTCCGTCGGCGTGCACGGGCCGGGCGAGAGCACGATGGCCTCCGGCTGCATCGCCAGGGCCTCGGCCACCGACAGCTTGTCGTTCCGCCACACCTCGCACTGGGCGCCAACGTCGCCCAGGAAGTGGTAGAGGTTGAAGGTAAAGCTGTCGTAGTTGTCTATGAGAAGGATCATGGCCGCGCATCTTTGGTCCGTAGGCGGGCGCGGGTCAATCATGGAACGGCTTTCCGGCTGTTAACGCCGCCCGCGCGGTCCGCCGCCAGCCCGATTTTGCCACCAGGATCGCCGGGATGATGAGCGCAGCTTGCCCCTTCCGCTTCGCGCCGCAGCGCCGTAAAGGGGGCCCATGGCAGACGCCGCAGGCTTGTCCCCCGATAATCCCGTGCTGTCGCTCCAGGCGGACATCCTTGCGCGTCCGGCGACTCCCGCCCGCCGCATGGCCGACGCCATCCGCGCCCTGGCGATCGACGCGACCGAACAGGCCGGATCGGGCCATCCCGGCCTTCCCATGGGCATGGCCGACGTCGCTACCGCGCTTTGGACCCGGTTCCACAAATTCGATGCCGCGGACCCGCGCTGGCATGATCGCGACCGCTTCGTGCTGTCCGCCGGACATGGCTCGATGCTGCTCTACGCCCTGCTGCATCTGACCGGCTATGATGGGATGACGATCGACGACATCCGCTCGTTCCGGCAACTGCACTCCCCCGCCGCCGGCCATCCGGAATACGGCGAGCACCCGGCGATCGAGACCACCACCGGACCGCTCGGCCAGGGCATCGCCACCGCGGCGGGGATGGCGCTGGCCGAACGCATCATGGCGGCGCGCTTCGGCAAGTCGCTGGTGGATCACCGCACCTGGGCGATCGTCTCCGACGGCGACCTGATGGAGGGCATCAGCCACGAGGCCGCGGCGCTGGCCGGGCATCTCTGCCTGTCCAAGCTGACGGTGCTGTTCGACGACAACCACGTCTCGATCGACGGCGACATCGCGCTGGCCGCGTCGGAGGACGTGCTGAAGCGGTTCGCCGCCTATGGCTGGGCGACGAAGCAGGTGGACGGGCACGACCCGGCGCAGATCCAGGCTGCCCTGTCCTTCGCCGTGCGGTCGAAGAAGCCGACGCTGATCGCCTGCCGCACCATCATCGGCTTCGGCGCGCCGACGAAAGCAGGCACCGGCGCGGTGCACGGCTCGCCGCTGGGTGAAGCCGAGGCCGCGGGCGCGAAAGCGCTGCTGGGTTGGCACGAGCCGCCGTTCTGCATCCCGGATGAGCTGCGGCAGCGCTGGCACGCGGTGGGCGCGCGCGGGGCCGTTGCCCGGCGGTCCTGGCTGAAGCGGCTGGCGCGGCACAACCAGCGGGCCGAGTTCGAACGCGTCATGTCCGGGCGGCTACCGGACAACTGGCACGAGGCGGTCGCCGGGTTGAAGCAAGACCTCGCCGACGAGCGGCCGAAGCTGGCCACCCGGGCGGCGAGCCAGCGCTTCCTCGAAACCATGGCGCCGGTCACCCCGGAACTGGTTGGCGGATCGGCCGACCTGACCGGATCGAACCTGACCCTGTCGAAGGGGATGGCGCCGATAGAAGCCGGCAATTACGGCGGCCGGTATATCCACTACGGCATCCGCGAGCACGGCATGGCCGCCGCGGCCAACGGCATGGCGCTGCATGGCGGCATCATTCCTTATATCGGCACGTTCTTCGTGTTCAGTGACTACCTGCGGCCGGCGCTGCGGCTGGCGGCGATCATGCGGCAGCGGGTGATCCACGTCCTGACGCACGATTCCATCGGCCTCGGCGAGGACGGGCCGACGCACCAGCCGATGGAACATCTCGCCAGCCTGCGGGCGATGCCCAACCTGCATGTCTACCGCCCGGCCGATGCGCTGGAGACGGCGGAGTGCTGGGAACTGGCGATGCGCCGCACCGATGGCCCCAGCCTTTTGGTCCTGTCGCGCCAGGCGCTGCCGGCGTTCCGCACCGATCCGGCGGAGAACCGCGCCTCCCGCGGCGGCTATGTGCTGGCCGAGGCGGAGGGGCCGCGGCAGGCAACGCTGATCGCCACCGGCTCGGAAGTGCAGGTTGCCATGGCGGCGCGGGAGAAACTGGCCGGGGACGGCATCGCCGCGGCGGTCGTCTCGCTGCCCTGCTGGGAGGTGTTTGCGCAGCAGGATGAGGCGTACCGCGCCCAGGTGCTTGGCGGCGCGCCGCGTATCGGGATCGAGGCGGCGTCCGGCTTCGGCTGGGAGCGCTGGCTCGGGCCGGAGGGGATTTTCATCGGCATGTCGGGTTTCGGTGCCTCCGGCAGGCAGGAGGATCTGTATGCCCATTTCGGCATCACGCCGGAGGTCGTGGTGGCGGCGGTGCTACGGCGGCTCGGCTGACCGCGCCGGATCGTTTCCCGGCGGAATTTGATAAACCGCGTTTTTCCGCACTTTCTGCACGAGGCACCGTTGATCTCGCTCAACGACTGACGCATTAAGGCGCGCGAAGCTAAGGCCACGAAATCTCAGGAAAGGAAGCGTACTGATGGCTGTTAAAGTTGCAATCAACGGGTTCGGGCGGATCGGGCGTCTGGTGCTGCGTGCCATCGTCGAAAGCGGCCGCAGCGACGTCGAGACCGTCGCCATCAACGACCTCGGCAGCGTCGAGGCGAACGCGCATCTGTTCGCCTATGACAGCGTGCACGGCCGTTTCCCGGGCCAGGTCGAGGTGTCGGGCGACACCATCACCATCCGGCACAACGGCAGGGTCTACGGGCCGATCAAGGTTTCGGCCGAGCGGGATCCGACCAAGGTGCCGTATCAGGGCGTCGATGTGGCGCTGGAATGCACCGGGCTGTTCACCAGCCGGACGAAGGCTTCGGCGCTGCTGACGGCCGGCGCGCGCAAAGTGCTGATCTCCGCCCCCGGCGAGGAGGTGGATGCGACGATCGTCTATGGCGTCAACCACAAGACGCTGACCAAGGACTCGATCATCGTCTCCAACGCGTCCTGCACGACCAACTGCCTGGCGCCGGTGGCGAAGGTGCTGCATGAGCGGTTCGGCATCCTGCGCGGCTACATGGTGACGATCCACGCCTATACCGGCGACCAGAACACGGTGGATACGCTGCACAAGGATCTGCGCCGGGCGCGTGCCGCGGCGGTGTCGACGATCCCGACCTCGACCGGTGCGGCGAAGGCCGTGGGGCTGGTGCTGCCAGAGCTGAAGGGCAAGCTGGACGGGACCGCGATCCGGGTGCAGACGCCGAACGTGTCGCTGGTCTCGCTGGACGTGAACCTGAAGACGAAGGCGACGAAGGACGAGATCAACGCGGCGATGCTGGATGCGTCGAAGGGCGAACTGGCGGGCATCCTGGACTACAACACGGCGCCGCTGGTCAGCATCGACTTCAACCACAACCCGGCTTCGTCCACGTTCGATGCGACGCAGACGACGGTTGTGGATGGCGAGCTGGCCCGGGTGCTGGCATGGTACGACAACGAGTGGGGCTTCTCCAACCGGATGTCCGATACGGCTGCGCTGCTCGGCAGCCTGTAAGCGGGACGTCCCTGCCGCGGTGTCCTGACGGGCACCGCGGCTTCGCCTTGTATACTGCTATGCCGGGCATATTCGGCCCAACCACCTGCCCCGGCTTGACGGTAGGGCGGAGCCGGTTCGGCAAACTCCGTCTTCGTATGTTCGCTTGTCCTGATGCGCGCGGGATGTGTGCCGGTCACGGCACTGCAAACCATCATTCCGGTTTCGCAGTTTTCTCGCCGTACTTCATCCCCTCCAGCTTCAGCCCGTCGGGGTCCAGAAAGAACACCGCGTAATAATCATCGTAGTATTCCGCCGCCGGATCGACGATCTCCGCGCCAAGCTCATCCTTCAGAAACGTCTGCAAATCATCGACATCCTTCCGGCTGCGCAGCCGAAAAGCATAGTGGTGGAAACCGACATCGCCGGTGCGGTGTTTGTGCTTCGCGCCGGGCCCGTCCGCCTGGCCGATCCAAAAGAGTGTATGGCCGTTGGACCACCCGGTGGAGTCCTCGAATTCCTCCGACAGCCTGAAACCAAGGAACGGGAGCAGTTTGTTATAAAATTGTTTCGACTTTGCATGATCGCTGACCCTGACCGACAGATGGTCGATGCCGACAACGCGTGCCATGGCTGCCTCCTTCCGCTGCACGGAGGTATAACGCCGGCGCGCCCCCGCCGGTTATCGCCGTAAGCATAGGAGATCGCCGCCATGACCCACCACCCCGCGCTCACCGAAGGCCGTGTCGCCGTCATCACCGGCGCGGCAAGCGGCATCGGCCTTGCCGCCGCGCAACGATTTGCCTCGCTGGGAATGCGGGTCTGCCTCGCCGATTTGAACGCCGAAGCGTTGGAACGGGCCGCGGCAACGGTCTCCGGCCCGGCGGTGATCACCGTTCCGACCGATGTCAGCGATCCGGCGGCGGTGGAGCACCTGCGGGACACCGTCTATTCCGCATTCGGCGAAGTCGCGGTGCTGATGAACAATGCCGGCACCGCGCCGGGCGGCGGCCCGTTCGACCATCCGGAGGGTTGGCGCCGCGTCCTGAACGTCAATCTGTTCGGTGTCATCAACGGCGTGCAGAGCTTTACCCAAGCCATGATTGACCAGGCCACGCCCTGCGCGATCGTCAACACGGGATCGAAACAGGGCATCACCTGCCCGCCCGGCGACACGGCCTATAACGTTTCAAAAGCCGGAGTGAAGGTGCTGACCGAGGGCCTGGCGCATGCGCTGCGCAACACGCCCGGGTGCAAGGTCAGCGCGCATCTGCTGGTGCCGGGATCGACCTTCACCGGCATGACAACATCCGCGACGAAACCCCCGGGCGCATGGATGCCGGATCAGGTCATCGATTTCCTGCTGTCCGGCATGGCGGTGGGAGATTTTTATCTGATCTGCCCCGACAACGACGTCACGCCCGAGACCGATAACCGCCGTATCCTGTGGGCTGCACAGGATATCGTGCAAAACCGGCCGCCGCTGTCGCGTTGGCATCCGGACTACAAGGATGCCTTCGCCGCCTACCTCGCTGCTTCCGACTGAGTTCAACAGGCATGGAAGTTGATACGCGGACCGCGCCGCCTCGTCGTTGCGCGCGAAGCACGGCGTGGATGGTGCGCCTTCGCGCACCATGACGATAAAGCCGAAGGCGACGTGCCCTACGACCGCTTGACCGCCAGCGGTCCCGCGGCCTGGCATGTCGGCATCAGCTCCATGCGGTTGATGTTCACATGCGGCGGCAAGCCAACCACCCAGGCAGCCGCTTCGGCGATGTCCTCCGCGGTCAGCGGCACGGTTCCGGCATACACCGCATCCGCCTTCTCCTGGTCGCCGCCGAAGCGGTTCACGCTGAACTCCGTGCCGCCGCACAGCCCCGGTTCCAGATCCGTCACCCGCACCGACCTCCCCGCCAGATCGGCTCGCAAATTCAGGCTGAACTGCGTGACGAATGCCTTCGACGCGCCGTAAACATGCCCGCCCGGATACGGGTAGACCGCCGCAATGCTGCTGAGGTTGATGATGTGACCGCGGTTGCGCTCCACCATGCCCGGCAGCAACGCCCGGGTGATATGGATCAGCCCCGACACATTGACCGCAACCATGTGGTCCCAGTCCTCGATATCGGCGGTGAACGCCGGGTCCAGTCCGAGTGCCAGGCCGGCATTGTTGACCAGCACATCGACCTCCCGCCACGTCGGCGGCAGGCTGCCCGGCAGCGCGGCGACCGCCTTGGCATCGGTCACGTCCAGCATCAGCGGCAGCAGAGCGTCGCCCAGTTCCTGCTGCAGGTCCGTCAGCCGGGCGGCGCGGCGTCCGGCGGCGATGACGCGGTGTCCGTCGCGGACGAAGCGGCGAGCAATCGCCGCGCCAAAACCGGCCGTGGCGCCGGTTACCAGGATTGTCAGAGCCATGGGCGATCAGGTTCCCCTAAACGAAATGCGGAATGACATCGGACGCGAACAGTTCGTGCGTTTCCGGGTCATTCTTATACGCGGAGCTGATGAAAAGCTGCACTCCGGCATCGCGGTAGCGCCCCACCAGATCCGTGACCTGAGCCACCGTGCCGGCGAAACCGCGGAACGGATCGGGCACCGACAGGCGCTGTCGCTTCGCCGCCAGGGCCGCCTCGTCGCGCGCCAGCAGCAGGCCAAGGACATTGCTTTTCTCGATTGTCGCGTAGTCGCGGCGCTCGGCCTCGCAATGGCCGCGCAGGACGTCGTACTTGTGCCGGACCTCGTCCGGATCGCCGAACACGTTGCAGGCATCCGCCAGCCGCGCCACCGCCCGCAAGGTCAGTTGTTCGCCGCCGCCGGCGATCATCACCGGAGGGCGCGGTTTCTGCACCGGCTTCGGCTCCAGGATCGCGTCCTCGACATGGAAATACTTGCCGTGGAAGGTCGCGCGCTTTTCGGCCCACATGGTCAGGATCAGGCGCACCGCCTCCTCCATCTGCCGGATGCGCACGGCGGGCCGTTCCGGGAACTCCCAGCCGTACTGGCGATACTCGGTCTCGAACCAGCCGGCGCCGATGCCGAGGGTCAGGCGTCCGCGGCTGATCAGATCGACGCCGGCCGCGATTTTCGCCAGGTGCGCCGGGTTGCGGTAGGCAACCGAGGATACCAGCGTCGCCAGACGGATGCGGCTGGTGACCGCCGCCAGCGCCGACAACGCGGTCCAGCCCTCGATGAACGGTTCGTCCGCGGCGCCCACGGGCGGGATCTGGATCAGGTGGTCCATCACCGAGAACCAGGTGAAGCCGTGCGTTTCCGCCCATTGCGCCTTGGCTTTGAGGCCTTCGAAGGCGTTCGCCGGATCGTCGCCGAACAGCCAGGACGGGTTGTGGATGCCGAACTTCATGGGACGTCTCCTGTGATCTGTCGTTGAAATGCGGGCGGGAGAGAGGATGTCGACCCCGCGTTCGGCGCCATCATTCCCGAGAGGCTATCGCCGTATCCGTCAGGCAACAACGGCGGGGCTTCGGCCATGCAGCAAGGCGGTCTCCGCCCAGTCCTCGATCGCACGGACCGAGGCCGGCAGGCAGGTCGCCGAACCGCCGAGGAACGCTTCCAGCTCCGGCAGCAGCGAAGCCCGAACCGGGATCAATACCGCCAGTCCGGCGCAGATCGCGGCGGCGATCTCCGAACGCAAGCCGCGGCCCTCCGCCTCCACGCTGCCGAACCGGTTGACGACCACCAGTTCGGCGCCCGACTCGGCGGCTAGCTGGAGCAGATATGCCGCCTGCGCCAAAGCGCCGGTATCGAAGGTGCAGGCGATGGCGCCCGGTCCGCGCGGCTGGTCCAGGCGGATCCTCTGTCCGGTGCGAATATCCTCGACCCACATCGTCTGCTTGCCGCCCGGCGCGGCGCCGCCGGAACGTTGCAGCAGCCCGGCGACGGCGATGCCTCGCGCGCGAAGGCGAGCAACCGCCTCCGACACGACCGCATCAGGTCCGCCGGACGAGCCGTACGGCAAGATGCCAACCCTGGCCGCGATGTCGTCGGTGTCGCTCTGCCGCATCGCCTCACGCCCTGTTGCGCGGCGCCTGCAAGGCGCGCGATCACGCGGATATCTATTCAAACGCCTGAGCCGTGCCAAGCGCTACCGTCCATGAGTGCAGGTTGCCACTTGAGATTTCCCGGCAATGGTGCTCGGCTATATTCCTCTGAATACAGCGGCGTTTCGTCGCACAAAAGCAATGGGATGGAAACAATGAGCAGTCTTCGCCATAGACTTTTTATCTCCGCGCTTGGCGCCGGGATCATCGGCCTGTGCTCTGCCGCTTCGGCGGCCCCGGCGGCGGATGTTACAGTGCCCGGCTCGACCGATTTCCCCGAAAGCCTGACAGCCTCCGCCGACGGTACGCTGTTCTTCAGCAGCCTGGCGGGCGGTCGCATTTTTCGTGCCGCACCCGGAGCGGCCGAGGCGGTCGAGTGGGTCAGGCAGGGGGCCGACGGATTGTCGTCCACCCTCGGCGTATTGGCGGACGACAAATCCAACAGCCTGTTCGTCTGCTCGAATGACATGAGCTGGGCGGGCATCAGGCTGCCGAGCGGCAATACGCCGACCGCGCTGAAGATCCTCGACCTGAAGACGGCCGCCGTGAAGGAGAGCATCCCGCTGCCGTCCGCATCGCTGCTCGGCCAGCCGCCGCTGTGCAACGATATCGCCGTGGCCGCCGACGGCACCGCCTATGTGACCGACTCGCTGAGCGGCCGCATTCTCCGGCTGAAGCCGGGCGCCAAGGCGTTCGAGGTCTGGGCGCACGACGCGCGGTGGGACGTCAAGGGGCCGCAGCTTGACGGCATCGCCGTGCTGCCGGACGGCGCCGTCTATGCCAATATTTTCGAGGGCGACGGGCTTTACCGGGTCACGGTCAACACGGACGGCAGCGCCGGGGAAATCACCAAGCTAAAGACCTCGCACCCGCTGTTCCATTCGGACGGCCTGCGCGCCTTCGGCCCCGACAAGCTGCTGATGGTGGAGGGCGAGACGAAGGGCACACTCGACCTGATCACGGTCAGCGGCGACAGCGCCCGGATCGACACCATCAAGGGCGGGTTCGAGGGACCCGTGTCACCCGCGCAGGTTGGCGACACCGTCTATGTGCTGGACGTGCCGCTGAAGTACCTGTTCGACCCGGAAAAGAAGAAACAAACTCCGCCGCCGTTCCGCGCCGTGGCGGTGAAGCTGCAGCAGTAAGGGATTGCCGGCGCCCGTGTCATGGTCCGCGCGGGCGGACCATCCACGCCTTGCGATGCCGGTTGAGGCAAAGCTGTGGATGGCCGCCCTCCTGCAATGCTTTACTTCGCCTTCCGCATCCCCAAATGCGGATCGTGGGTCGTGGCAGCATGACCCGCATCGTCCACGAGGAGGCTGTAACCATGACGCCACGCTCGATGACCGTTTCCGGCGCCGCATTGCTGGCGGCGCTGGGCTTAGCGGTTTGGCTGGTGCCGCACCAGGCGGCCAGCACGGAACGGGCATTGCCGGCGCCGGCCCTCGACCCGCCCCCCGCGGCGTCCGGTCCGCAGACGGCGGTGTTTGCCGGCGGCTGCTTTTGGGGCGTACAGGGCGTGTTCGAACACGTGAAGGGCGTGACCCGCGCGGTCTCCGGCTATGCCGGCGGCCATGTTGCCGATCCCGGGTATGAGCAGGTCAGTTCGGGGGCCACGGGGCACGCGGAATCGGTCAGCGTGACCTATGACCCGTCCCGCGTCAGCTACGGCACGCTGCTGCGGATTTTCTTCTCCGTGGCGCTCGACCCGACCCAAAAGGATCGGCAGGGACCGGACTGGGGCACGCAGTATCGCTCGGAGCTGTTCGTCACCGGGCCGCAACAGGAGCAGGTGGCGAAGGCCTATATCGCCCAGCTTGAGGCGGCGCATGCGTTCAGCCGTCCGATCGTGACCCGTATCGACCCGGCAGGCGCGTTCTATCCGGCGGAGGCGTATCACCAGGATTACCTCGAGCTGCACCCGCACGCCCCGTATATCGCGATCAACGACATGCCGAAGGTGCAGGCGCTGCAAACGCTGTTTCCGGAGAACTGGCAGCCGGTGCCGGTGACGGTTGGCAAGCTGGAGGCGGGGGAGTAGGCGGCTAATCACTAGCCTAGTTTAAACTCTAGGCTAGTCTTCGCTAGTCACGCCGTTCAAGCCGCCATACGCGACCGCGCGGTCAGATCCTCCAGCCGCAAGGCCGTATTCGGCATTACGAAATCCCCCGGCTCCGGCCGGCGCCCGGTCTTCATCCACTTCACCAGCTCCGCAATCTGGAACGCAATCATCGGCGGCACGGCATCGCCGATATGGCGGTATCGGTTACTGATCGACCGCGCCGGAAACCGGTAATCGAACGGAAACCCTTGCAGAGTCGCCATCTCCCGCACGGTCAGCAGGCGATCCTCCGCCGGATGGGCGTACCGGCCGTTGCCGACATGGCCGCATTCGCGCTTCACCGTCGGTGCCGGCCTGTCCAACGCCATGCGTCCGTAGACATCGGGATGCGATCCCAGATCCCCGGCGTGCCACCGCCGCAGGCAATCCCGCGTCAGCAGCGCCCGCGTCCTCGGGTTCCGCGCCACGTCCACCCAGCCGCCGCCGTCATGCGGCGTCGCGGCCAAACGGGCCAGCACCCCCGGGCCCATGCCCGGGAAAACGTCACCCTCGGGATCATCCGGGCGTCCTTCCTTCCATTCGGCCAAGCGACGCAACGCCGTCCGCACCGTCGTTGCCTCCGGCCGAACCGCCCACCCCTGCCACAAATCCTTGAGCGACCGGGCTTCCCCGATGCGCGAGGCGACGATCAAAGCCCGCTCCCGCACCTGCGGCAGCCCGAACCGGTCGAAAAAATGGATGTCCGAGCGAACATGATAGCCCGCCCGTTGCAGCGTCGCGACCAGGGCCGCGTGATGGTGCCGGTAGTTGCCCATGATCAGCTCGCGGGCATTCTCCATCAGGAAAATCTCCGGCCGCAGATGCGCCGCGAACGCCCCGCTCCGCCCAATCAGCGAGTTTTCCGGCCGATCGGCCAGATGATTGCGGGGATTGGCGCGCGACAGATGGGTGCAGGGGGCGCAGGAGATCATCACGCTCAATTGCCCGGGCGTCAGCCCGGCCGCCTCCGCGAACTCCCGCGGTTCCAGAGTCATCATGTCGCGGTTCATCGGCGCGATGCCATGATTGGCCAGGTAGGTGGCATTGCAGTCCGAAGCGCCTTGCCCGCCGGACGGCTTGGCCATTTCGAGGTCGACTGCGGCGATGATCCGGAACTCCGGGCGCCGCGCGAACCCGGCGCTGGTGCCGCCACCGCAGGAGAAGAAATCCACCACGGACCAGGGCGCCGGCATGTCAGGCACAGAGCCTCGGTGGCGACAGACACGCGTCCAGCAAGCCATCCAGGCTGCCGGGCGTGCGGATATCGCATTCCCACAGCACCGCCACCCGCCACCCCGCCGCCTCCAGCGCCGCGGTCGAGCGGATATCCCGCTCCCGGTTGGCCGTCAGTTTCGCCGACCAGAACGCCACGTTGGTCTTCGGCAGGCGCCGCCCGCGGTCGCAGCGAGGGCAGCCGTGCCAGAAGCAGCCATGCACCAGGATGGCCAGGCCATGCTTCGGCAGCACGATGTCCGGCTTCCCGGGCAGATCCTTGCGATGCAGCCGGAACCGGTAGCCGCGCGCATGCAAAGCCCGGCGAACCACGATCTCGGGTTCGGTGTTCTTCGACCGGACCCGCGCCATCTGGAGGCTTTTGGTCCGGTCCGGCTCAGTTGGGAGACTCGGCTGCATACGCGCATAATGCCAGATCAGCCGGTGCGCGGCATTACCGTCCGCACGAAACCGGTCTACTGTTCGATCATCGTCCAAGGGAAATCAGACCGCATGCTATTGCAGCACCAGACTTGGCAGGAAGTGGAAACCTACCTCAGGCACTCCAACGGCATCATCCTGCCCATCGGCTCCACCGAGCAGCATGGCCCCAACGGCCTGATTGGCACCGACGCCCTCTGCGCCGAAGTCATCGCCCGCGGTGTCGGCGAAACCGCCAACGCCATGGTTGGCCCTACCATCGGAGTCGGCATTGCCGTTCACCATATGGGTTTCGCCGGTTCGATGACCGTCCGGCCGTCCACGCTGATCGCCATCATTCACGACTATGTGCTGTCACTCGCCCGGCACGGCTTCCGTCGGTTCTTCTTCATCAACGGCCACGGCGGCAACATCGCCACCATCCAGGCGGCATTTGCGGAGATCTATGCCGCATATGAGGGCGCGCTGGGGACCGCGCAGGACCGGGAACTGCGCTGCCGGCTGGCAAACTGGTGGGACGGCAAGGTGATGCATGAACTCGGCAAAGAGGTGTTCGGCGACGACGAAGGCAGCCACGCCACCGCCAGCGAGGTGGCGCTGACCCAGTTCGCCTTTCCGGACTCGATCAAGCAGGCGACGCTCGATCCGCCGCGGGCGCCGTCAGGCCGGTTCCACGGGCCGGCGGATTACCGGCGGCGCTTCCCGGACGGCCGGATCGGATCGAACCCCGGGCTGGCGACGCCGGAGAAGGGCCAGCGCTTCTACGAAGCCGCCGTGCCGGAACTGGCCAAAACCTACGCCGGCTTCATTGGCGAGAACGCCTGACGCGGCGGCCCGCGTTTCAAACCACCCAGCGGTCGTGCGACAACGCGCCCCGCTGCCGCGCCAGGCTGTATTCCACCACATGCGCCACGATCTGCGTCCGGTCGTAGCCGAGCCGCGCAGCCGTCAGCCCGATGGCCCCGCGGATGCCGAGGTAGCAACAGATGTTCATCTCTAGCAAGAAACGCCGCCCCGTTGCCGGATCCCACCGGTAATCCAACCGAAAGTAATCGATCGGACCAAGCGAAGACCACACGGTTTGCACGTCCTGCTCGATCGCTGCCGCCGTTGCGTCATCCACCTCGATCAATTCGTTACCAAGCCGATCATTCGTTTTCAGATCGGCGGTCAGGATATTGCCGGTTTTATCCGACCTGGGAACGACATGGCCGAGCAGGAGATACGGATTGTGGCCGATCACCGGAACGGTCAGGTCGATGGCGGGGCAGAAACGTTCGACCAGGACTTCTTTGCCGCCGGCCTGCAGTTCCGTCACGACGCGCGCCGCACCCTCCCAACTGTCCTGCAACGACGCTTCGGTGACGCCCTCCGAGGCGGCGCCGAAACGATCCTTGACGAAATAGGGGCCGGCGAAATCAACCGGTGCCAGAGGCTCGCCCGGCCGATAGACCCGCCCCGGAGGCACCGGCAGACCCAGGCCGGCAAACGCCAGCTTGCTGAGGTATTTGTCCTCCGCCAGCGCGCGGATGTTGGGTGGTGCGCCAAGGCAGGGCAGCCGCAGATAGGTGCAGATCGCCGGCACCAGCACTTCCGGGTTGCGGATTGGCATACGATTTAACAACGAAAACACGAAATCGGTGTTGCCGCCGGCCATCAGCGCCGCATAGGGCTTCGAGCTCGAGGCCACGCTGTAACCGATGTCGCGCAGCGCCTCGTAGATACGGAAGTGGTACTCCGCATAGCCGGTCGTGGTGCCCTCGGGCTTGACCGTATAAAATGGATCATCAGGCGCGAAACGGGCGAGGTAGAGGATGCGCGTCTCCCGCGGCGCGGCGGGCCAGAGCAGTGGCGGTGATGTCATGGTATGACCCCTGTTCCGGACAATCGAACGGCAGCCGGATATTATTGCAGACTTTGCCGCCTTGCCAGGGCATTTCCCGGCATGTGACGTGGCTTTACGCTGTATCCCTATGGATATAGCGTCCCGCGTTCGCCGAAGGCAATGCGATCACGCCGGAGGCAGGATCGGATCGTCCCCGAACGGCCGGTTGATGATCGACAGCGCTTCGCTGGCAGCGAACAGCCGGTTGCGGCGATAGCCGGTGCGTTCGACCAGGATGCCCGCTCCCATCAATTGCTGCACCGCCTGCCCCGCCTGCGCCGCGCTCACGTCCAGCAGCGCCGCCAGCCGCCCGGTGGTGGTGACGGGATAATGCGGCAGGACGTCCAGGGCCCGCAGCGCCGCGGAACGGGAGCGGAATTTCCGGCGCGCCAGCCAGAGCGTTCGCAGCTCTTGCAGCGCCCGCCGTGTTGCCAGCAGCTCGGCAACCGATCCCGTCACGGCATCCCAGACGAAGCCGATGATCTCGTGCCACAGCAGGCGTTGCTGCGCCGCTTCTAATGCCGCGTAGTAGGCGGACCGGTGCGCTTCGATGTACGGCGACAGGAATAGCGGCGCCCGGCCCTGCGCCGCCATCAGCAGCGGCAGCAGCTGCCGGCCGACACGGCCGTTGCCATCGGCGAAGGGATGCACCGCCTCGAAATGCGCGTGCGCCACGGCCATGCGGATGATGATGTGCGGCGGCCAGGTCTCGTCGGCATCGCCGCGCATATAGGCGATGGTGTCGGCGAGGCAGCGGCCGATGTCCTCGGGCGGCGTCGGGTTGTAGGTCGAGTAGGCGATGTCGCCGCGCCCGCCGATCCAGACGACGCGGGTGCGGGTTTCGCCGGGGGTGCCGGGATAGGCGGTTTCGCTGTGCATCACCGCCCGGTGCAACTCGCTGATCAGTCCCGAGGTGAAGACCGACGGCCCCAGCGACGTGGCCTGCGGCACGGCGGCATCCAGGCACAGGGCATAGTCCCTGACCTGGCGTGCTGCGTCCTGTGCTCGGGTATCGCCGGTTTCCTCGACCGCGAGCAGTTCGTCGAGCGTGCTGTTGGTGCCTTCGATCGCCGAACTGCTGACCGCTTCCCGCCGCATAAGGATGCGGCTGACCAGCCAGGGGTCACCCAGTTCCGAGGTCAGCGTTTCGAGCCGCGAAAGCGCTGCCGATGCCGCCTGGATCTCGCGCATGACCGCGGTAATGGGCGGCGAAGCCGCCGGCGGCGGCAGTGGCACCACCTCGTAGTGGTTGGCGAACGGTGGCGGCAGGCGTTTCAGCGCTTGCCGGACCTGATGGCAGAGACCGGAGCGGTCCACGATAACCCTTCGTATGGGAACGACCGGACGGTTTATAATAAGGCTTTTGATAGAAACCCATTGTATAAGCCGTTGTTCGGCCGCTTACGCAGGGTTTCGATTGGTCAGTCCGGCGGCGGCCTCCGGCAGGCCCAGCCGGCGCAGCAGCACTCGGCTGCCCGGACCGGCGACATCGGCGACCGTATAGCGGTCCAGTACCCCAAGCAGCGCCGCGGTTGCTTCGTCCATGATGGACCGCAGCGGGCAGCATCCGTCGATCGCGCATTCTCCGCCGCCCTGGCATTCGACCAGCGCCAGTTCCGGCTCGGTCGCCCGCACCACTTGGCCAAGGCCGATCAGCGCGGCGGGGCGCGCGAGGCGCAGGCCGCCGTTCCGGCCGCGCAGTGTATCGATCAGCCCCGCCTGGCCGAGCGCGAAGACCACCTTGGTCATATGGCTTTCGGAGATTCGGTAGGCGGCGGCGATCTCGGCGATCGACGCCATGGCATCCGGCCGCAGCGCCAGGTAAATCAGCGTGCGGAGTCCGTAATCGGTGAAGCGGGTCAGACGCATGATGACTTCTAGCGCGGTTGGACCTGTTCCGAGAACACCCGATCCAGCGGAAGGCCGCGCACCGCGGCCGCCGTTGTCGCCGCCGCGACCAGCCCGGGCGGTCCGCACACATAGATATCCGGTGGCTCCGCCGCCCGGTCGAGCGTCGCGGCGAGCGCGTCGGCGGCACTGCCGCGGAACCCGGTCCAGTCGTCACCGGGGTGCCAGACGCTCAGCACCACCGTCAGGTTCGGCAGCGCCGCCTGGAGGTCCGGGATCAGGTCCGCCGCGAACAGTTCGTCCTCCCGGTTCGCCGCGAAGATCAGCGTGGTCGGCAGTTCGTCCTGAAACTCGGCCAGATGCCGCAGCATCGACAGGATCGGCGCGAAGCCGCAGCCGCCGCCAATCAGGCAGCGCGACCGGGGGCTGGTTTCATCGAGCAGGAAGCGGCCGAGCGGCCCGCGCAGCTGGAGCCTGTCGCCGGGGCGAGCGGTTTCGGCGAGCCAGGTGGAAAACGCACCGTCCGGCTGAAGCCGGATCAGGAAGTCGAGCCGCCCGTCCCAGTTCGGCAGGTTGGCCATTGAATAGGCGCGGCGGATCGTCGTGCCGGGGATGGAAAGTTCCATGTACTGGCCGGGGACAAAGTCAGCGGCCGTGCCGAGCGCCGGGTCCGGCAAAAGCGTCAGGCTCAGCGCGACCGCGGCGCTGCCGGCCGGGGTCAGGCTGGCGATCGTCGCGTCACGCAGCGGTATGCGGTGGCGGTGGATGTCCGCCTGGCCGTAGGGCAGGTCGATCACCAAATCGCCTTCCGGGCGGCAGCGGCACAGCAGAACGCCGCCCTCCGCGGCATCCGGCAGCGCGCCGGCACCGACGGGGCTGAGCGCGTAGGGACCCTCGGCGACACGGGCATGGCAGGCGCCGCAGGTGCCTTCATGGCACATCGCCGGCAGGTACAGCCCCGCCGTCTCGGCGGCGTCGAGCACGCTGTCGGCATCGGCGCAGGGAAAGTCGAAACGCGCACCGTCGCGCGTCAACAGAGTAATGTCGGGCATGGAGCACCTTGGAGAAGATCGGGCGGCTGATGTGGCGAGGGCCGTACCACTGGTGTCATGGCCGGATTTAGCCCGGCCATGACACGTACGCAACGTCGTGCGGCCGCCGCTACGCCGCCTGGCGTTGCAGGGCGTGGGCGATGTCGGCTTCGGCGTTGGTAATCGGCAGGATGCCGAAGCGGCTGACCAGAATGTCCAGCAGCGCCGGGGTCAGGAATGCCGGCAATGTCGGCCCCAGCCGGACATTCCGCACACCAAGCGCCAACAGCGTCAGGAACACCGCAGCCGCTTTCTGCTCGAACCAGGAGATGATGAGCGACAGCGGCAGCTCGTTCACGCCGCAATCGAACGCCCCGGCCAGTGCCTGGGCGATCACCAGCGCTGAATAGGTGTCGTTGCACTGGCCCAGATCGAGCAGCCGCGGCAGGCCCGCCACGGTGCCGAAGTCATGCGAATTGAACCGATATTTGCCGCATCCCAGCGTCAGGATCATCGAGTCCTCGGGCACCGCCTCGGCGAATTCGGTGTAGTAGTTGCGGCCCGGTGCCGCGCCGTCGCAGCCGCCGATCAGGAAGAAATGCTTCAGCGCGCCGGACTTGACCGCCTCGATCACAGAGCCGGCAACTCCCAACACGGCATCGCGCCCGAAGCCGACAGTGATGGTCTTTTCCGCTTCGGTCGCGGCAAAGCCCGGCAGGGCGCGTGCCGCCTGCACGACGGCGCTGAAATCCCCGTCGCCGATGTGGCGCAGACCCGGCCAGCCAACGGGGCCGGCGGTGAAGATGCGGTTGCGATACGCTGCCTGAGGCTCGATCAGGCAGTTGGACGTCATCACAATCGGCCCCGGGAAGGCGGCGAACTCGGTCTGCTGGTTCTGCCAGGCGCCACCGTAATTGCCGGCCAGATGCGGATACGCCCGCAGCTTCGGATAGCCGTGCGCCGGCAGCATCTCGCCATGGGTATAGACGTTGATCCCGGTGTCGCGGGTCGCTTCCAGGATCGCGGCGAGGTCGCGCAGGTCGTGGCCGGATACCAGGATCGCCTTGCCGGCGACCGGGGTCACCCGAACGGCGGACGGCGATGGCGTGCCGAACGTCCCGGTGTTGGCTGCGTCGAGCGCCTCCATTGCCGCAAAGTTGCAGCGGCCGAGCGCCAGGGCTTCCTCAAGCAACACGTTCAGGTCGCTCTGATCGCTGGCCAGGACATCGAGGGCTCGCGCGATGCCGTCGCCGATGGCCTCGCGCCGCTGGCCGAGCACCTCGGCATGGTGCGCGTAGGCGGCGACGCCCTTTAGCCCGTACAGCAGCAAAGCACGCAACCCGATGACATCGGCGCCCACCGTCTCGATACCGGCACGCACACCGATCGTCGCGGCCTGGGCCTGCAGGCCGGGCAGCGAGTCGGCTGCTGCGAACGCGGCGGGTCCATCCAGTGTGCTCATGGTTCCGGATGCGGCCTCATAGGCTGAGCGCAGGCGGTCACGGACGCGTGCCGCCTCGGCGATGAGGGCGACGAAGCGGGTGCGGTTGAAGTTGACGTTGGTCAAGGTGGTGAACATGGCGAACAGCACGAAGCTGTCGGCATCACGGTCCGCATGGCCGAGCGCGGCGAGGCGCGTGCGGTACTGGCCGATGCCCTGCAACTGATGGATCAGCACATCCTGCAAGTCGGCGGTCGCCTCGTCCTTGCCGCACACGCCTTTGGCGGTAGAGCACCCTGCCCCCGCGCCGGTCTGCCCCGCTTCGGGCCGCATCGTCTGTTCACATTGAAAGCAAAACATGAAGCCGTCCTGTTCCTGCCGTTTGTCCCTCCGGGCTGACCAGAAGGTTCATTTGTAATGAACCTTATGCGGCGCGGGCGGCATGATCTGGATCAAGTCGCACTGCTATGGGGTGGCCAGCGTGGCGGCCGCGGCCCGGGCGCATCGTTCGAACACCGTCAGGTCGCGCCAGCGGTCCGCGTCTTCGCGGATCAGGCTGGTGATGCCGGCCTCGATCATCAGGTTGTCGAACAGGCCGAACTGCTCGACCAGCATTCCGTCGGAGTCCCACCATGATCCGTCCGGCGCCTGCCTTCCGCCGCCGATGGCCGCCAGGGTGCGGTCGAGGAACGGCGCCGCCACGGTGGCGTAGCCGAAGACCTTCAGGCCGAGGCCGCGGGCAAAGCCGATCTCGTAGATGGTGCCGGCGTCGGCGGAGGGTCCGCGGAAGGGGGTGAGGTTGGCGATGAGAGCGGCGCAGCCTCGGATATGCGCCTCGTTGCGGAGGGCGATTTGGCGCCATTCGGGGAGGTTGGACCAGCACGCGGGCTGGTTGGGAAGATCGTCGAGCGGGGAGACGCCGGTCAGTTGGTAGCCGGCGCAGATGGCTTTCTTACGTGCGAGCCAGTCGGCGGCGTCGGGCAGGAACACGTCGGGACCGGCGAGGTAGATCTTGCCCGTCGTCATTGCGAGGTCTCCACCGGTCCCCATCGGACATTGCTATGGGCGCTGCCAAGGCTTCGGAGCTGGCATTTGGAGCCGACATCGGATTCAGGCGCCAAGGTGGCCAGGACCACCAAAACGCCAAGGGTGCTGAAACCGGAACCGGGGGCGGCTATTCGAACTTGGCGTCTTGGCGGTCAAGCGGACTAATTAGCAACCCGCACCTGTCCCGCTTTGTTCAGGCAAAAGGGGGCAGCCACGCTGACAGCCCCCTATGTGACGCGATTAGCCCTCCAGCGCGGCCACTCCTGGCAGGGTCTTGCCTTCCAGCCATTCCAGGAACGCCCCGCCGGCCGACGACACGTAGCTGAGCTGGTCGATCACCCCGGCATGCCGCAGCGCCGAGACCGTATCGCCGCCGCCGGCCACGCTTCGCAGGCCATGCTTCTGAGTCGCCTCGGCGACCGCATGCGCAAGCGCCACGGTGGAGGCATCGAACGGCGGAGTCTCGAACGCGCCGAGCGGACCGTTCCACACCAGCGTCCTGATCGACGGCAATTGCGCGATCAGCGCGGCGACCGACTTCGGACCGACGTCCAGGATCATTGTATCCGCCGGCACCGCATCGACGGACACCGTCTCCGTCGGCGGGTTCGGCTTGAACTCCCGGGAGACCACGCCATCCACCGGCAACACGATCTGGCAGCCGGCGGCCTTGGCCTTGCCAACGATCTCCAGCGCCGTGGCGTGCATCTCGGCTTCCTGCAAGGACTTGCCGACGGACTTGCCCTCGGCGGCGAGGAAGGTGTTCGCCATGGCGCCGCCGATGACCAGGAAGTCCACCTTGGTCACCAGGTTGCCCAGCAGCTCCAGCTTGGTGGAGACTTTCGAGCCGCCGACGATCGCCAGCACCGGCCGGACCGGATTGCCGAGCGCGGCATCCAGCGCCTCGAGTTCCTTCTGCATCAGCCGCCCGGCATAGGACGGCAGGAAATGCGCCACGCCTTCGGTGCTGGCATGCGCGCGGTGCGCCGCGGAGAAGGCGTCGTTGACGAAAATGTCGGCCAGCTTGGCGAGATCCTCGGAGAACTGGCGATCGTTCTTTTCGTCGCCGGCGTGGAAGCGGGTGTTTTCCAGCACCAGCACCTGGCCGGGCTGCAGCAGCTCGACCGCCTGCTCAGCGGCCGGACCGGTGCAGTCCTCGACGAAGCGGACGCGGGCGCCCAGCACTTCGCCCAGTGCCGCGGCCATCGGGGCGAGCGACATCTCCGGCACGCGCTTGCCCTTGGGGCGGTCGAAATGGCTGCAAACGATCACCTTGGCACCTTTGCCGGCGAGTTCCCGGATGGTGGGGGACAGCCGCTCGATGCGGGTCAGGTCGGAAATCTTGCCGTCGCGCACCGGCACGTTGAGATCGGCGCGCACCAGGACGCGCTTCCCGGCGACGTCAACGGAGTCGAGAGTACGGAATGGCATTATTATTGGTCCCCCATAAAAGATGGCGCGTCTTACAGGGTTTCGGTTGCGGGCGCCATATGGAGAGGCGGGGTCTCGGTGCAGTGGACTGGGTGAAAAGGCCGCCCCCTATGGTAAACCCCGCGCATGGCCGACCACGACTCCGTCTACCACAAGCTCTTTGGCCACCCCGGCATGGTGGCGCAACTGCTGCGCGACTTCGTCGCCGAACCCTGGCTCAACGACCTCGATCTCGACGGCATGGAGCGTCTGAACGCCAAGTTCCACTCCGAAACGGGCGAGCGGCGCGAAGGCGATATGATCTGGCGCATCCCGCGGCGTGGCGGCGGCACCGACACCTACCTGATGCTGCTGCTGGAGTTTCAATCCACGCCCGACCGCTGGATGGCGCTGCGGGCGTTGGTCTATGTCGGTCTGTTGTGGCAGCATTTGGTGCGGGAAAAGCAGTTGCCGCCGGATGGCAGGTTGCCGCCGGTCCTGCCGGTGGTCGTTTATAACGGCGATCCGCGCTGGGCGATGCCGCTGGCGCTACACGAGCTTGTCGGCCTGCCCATGAACACGCCGTTGTGGCGATATCAGCCGGAGATGCGCTACCATCTGGTGGACGAAGGCGCGTTCAGCGAGGATGATCTGGCGGCACGCGACACGCTGGCGGCGCTGCTGTTTCGGCTGGAGGGTTCGCCGGACCCGGACCGGGTGGTTGCCCTGGCCGACGCCGTGCTGGCGTGGTTCGGGCGGCATCCGGGGTTTGACGGGCTGAGGCCGCTGTTTGCCGAGTTGCTGGGCGGCCTGATGGAGCCGCTCGAACCGGGGGTTCGGGTGCCGGAGGAGTTGCTGGAGGTGCGGAACATGCTGGCGACACGGGCTGAGGACTGGAAGCGGCAGTGGCTGCAGGAGGGCCTTGAGAAGGGCCTGGTGGAAGGCCGTTTGAAGGGCCGTGCAGAAGGCGAGGCGGCCTTGCTGCTGCGCCTGCTGGAACGCCGGTTCGGAGCACTGCCGGCTGGGGTCAGAGAACGCGTCGCCGCCGCCGACACTGCTGCGCTGGAAACGTGGGGCCTCCGCGTGCTGGAGGCCGGGAGCCTTGACGACGTGCTGCGGTAGCCCGTCCATTGGCGCAGGCGCCTTGCCCTTGGGCATCAGATGCAGCAATAGCCTGTGGAGCGGGGGCAGGCTGCGGCGAAGCAGATAAATATCATCGCCCCGGAGGTGCGGGATGGACATCAGGAAGGGCTACAAGCAACTGGTTGCCGAGGCCAACGCTGAAATCGAAACACTCCCGGTCGAGGATGCCATCGCCCTGGTTGGCCAGCCCGGCGTCGTCTTCGTCGATCTGCGCGACCCGCGGGAGATGGAGCGCGAGGGCAAGATGCCCGGCGCCTTCGCCTGCACCCGCGGCATGCTGGAATTCTGGATCGATCCGGAGAGTCCCTACGCCAAGCCGATTTTCACCGAGCCGAAGCGTTTCGTGTTCTTCTGCGCCGGAGGTTGGCGGTCCGCGCTGGCGGCGAAGACCGCGCAGGACATGGGGTTGGAAAACGTAGCCCATATCGACGGCGGCTTCGGCGCCTGGAAGAAGGCCGGCGGCCCGGTTGACGCGCCGCAGCCGAAAAAGCCGTAGGCGACGCAGACGTTCTGACCCGCCGTGTCATGGCCGGATTTGTCCCGGGGCTTTCCGGACCGTGCCGGACACCGTGTCCTTGCCCCGGCCATGACACATCAGCAACGGCCACGATGTTCGTCCTCAATACGCCAGAAATCCGCCATCCACCGGCAGCGTCACTCCGGTGATATAGCGGGCCAGGTCAGACGCCAGGAACACCGCCGGCCCGGCGATGTCCGCCGGCTCGCCTACCCGCCCCAGCGGAATGCGCTGCGAAAAGTTTGCCATATACTCAGGATTCTGCCGCGCCGTCGCGTTCAGCGGCGTGGCGATCAGGCCCGGGCCGATGGCGTTCACGCGCACGCCCTGCGGCGACAACTCGATCGCCAGCGCCTTGGTCAGTGCCCGCACCCCGCCCTTGGACGCGGTGTAGGCAGCCGAATTCGGCAAAGCAACGAATGACTGGACCGATCCGATATTGATCACGCTGCCCGCCGTCTCTTTCAATTGCTCCAGAAACGCAGTCACCATGTTGTACGGCCCGTCAAGATTGACCGCCAAGGTCGCATCCCAGTCCGCCCGCGCGCTTTCCGCCTCGACCTTGCCCCGCCGGATGATCCCGGCATTGTTGACCAGCACCGATATCGGCCCCACTGTCCGCGCCAGCGCGTCGCAAGCGAAACGGTCGGTCACATCCAGTTCGAAATGCGCGGCATCGCCGCCGATGGAGGCGGCAACCCGTTCCGCCGCCGCCTCGTTCACGTCGGCGACGATCACCCGGGCGCCATGTTCGGCCATCGCGCGGGCAATGCCCTCGCCGATGCCGGAGCCGCCGCCGGTGACCAGCGCCAGCTTGCCGTCGAGCAACGCCGCCATCTCAGCGCACCACGTTATTGGTGACGGCGCCCCCGGTGGCGGTGCGCCCGCCATCGACGACATACTGTGCGCCGGTGATGTTGGAGGCGAGGTCCGATGACAGGAAAATCACCAGGTTCGCGACTTCCTCAGCGGTACCGTAACGTCCGATCGGGATGTTGGACTGGTAACGGCTGCCGACACTGGCCGGATCGTCCGGGTTCAGCATCGCCTCCAAGGAATGTATCATTCTTGTATCGATCGGCCCCGGGCAGATCGCGTTGACCCGCACGCCGGACCGCGCCACCTCCCCGGCCGCGGTCTTGGTCAGGCCGATGACGGCGTGCTTGGAGGCGACATAGGCCGGCATCCCCGGCGAGGCGACCAGACCGGCGACAGAGGACGTATTGACCACCGCGCCGCGCCCCTGTTCGATCATCACCGGCAGGACATGGCGCAGGCCGAGGAACACGCCCTTGACGTTGACCGCCATCACCCGGTCGAACATCTCCTCATCGTATTGATGTGTCGGGGCGACACTGCCCTCGATGCCGGCGTTGTTGTGGAAGCAGTCGATCGCGCCGTAACGGTCCAACGCCAGCCTCACATAGTTCCGCACGTCGCCGGACCGGGTCACGTCGGCTGCCACGAACAGCGCGTCGCCGCCCTGCTGGCGCACGATCCCGGTGGTGGCCTCGCCCGCAGCCTCGTCGCGATCGACGATAACGACTTTAGCACCGTGGGTGGCGAAGCCGATTGCGGCGGCGCGGCCAATGCCGTTGCCGGCGCCGGTGATCAGGGCTACTTTGCCGTGAAAATCCATGGTTTCCTCTCCTTTTTGCTGTTGGACAGGAGGCTAGACCATTTGCGCCGCGCCCGGGAATACCGGCGGCGGGCCGGGCCGCCTTGCCTGCCCCGTCGCGTGAGGCTAGCAACGCGTAATGATATCGTCAGCACCCACCCGGCCGGCCGGCGAACTTTTGCAGCAGCGTAGCCGATGACGCGTCGGCGCAGGCGCGATAGGGTCCGCTCGGTGATCCGAACCGAACTGGACCATCTCACCACCATCAGGCGCAGCGATCGGCGGTGGCAGATGCCGTTCTGCGCAGCGCTTGCGTCCGGCCTGCCGCTGCTGATCGGGGCGTATTTCGACCATCTGGAGTTCGGGTTCGTCTCGTCTCTGGGCGGGATGGTGTTCCTGTACGCCCCCAACACACCGCTGTCGCATCGGATGGTGGCCCTGATGGCGTCCGCCTTCGCCATGAGCGCCTGTTACACGGCGGGGGTGATCTGTCATTTCATTCCGGCACTCCTGGTGCCGATGCTGACGTTCCTGACCATCCTGGTATCGATGGTATGCCGATACTATCGCGTCGGGCCGCCGGGCAGCCTGTTCTTCATCATGGCGGCATCGATCGCCGTCTACTCGCCCGTCGGCGTGTTGCAGGTGCCGCTGAATGTGGGACTGCTGACGATGGGCTGCCTGCTGGCCTGCCTGATCGCATTCTTCTACAGCGTTTACTTGCTGCGGCTGGAGGCACCGCAACCGGCGACGCCGCTGCCGCCCGCTACATTCGAATTCACCGTCTTCGATCCGATCGTCATCGGTGTGTTCGTGGGGATTTCATTGTCCATTGCGCAGGCGTTCGACCTGCAGCGCGCCTACTGGGTGCCGGTGAGCTGCCTGGCGGTGATCCAGGAAGCGTCGTTGCGAGGAGTATGGAACCGGCAGTTCCAGCGCATCGCCGGCACCGGCATCGGCCTGGTCCTGGCGTGGTGCCTGCTGCTGCTGCCGTTGGACAAATGGACCGTCTCGCTAATGATGATCGTCCTGACGTTCCTGATCGAGACGCTGGTGGTCCGGCATTACGGCCTCGCGGTGGTTTTCATTACGCCACTAACGATATTCCTCGCCGAGGGCACCCGGCTTGGCCATGGCTCGCCGAATGTCATGCTGCAAGCGCGCCTGCTGGATACCGTGATCGGCTCGCTGCTGGGGCTTATCGGCGGCTATTGCCTGCACAATCAGCGGTTTCGCGACGTTGTGGGCAAGCAGATCAAGCGGGTGTTTCCGGCGCGCCTGATGTTGTGAGTGTCAGCGATATCGCTTCGACGCTAGCGACCGCTGATGCGGTGCCCGGCACGCCCGGTGATCTCCTGTTCGTACAACGCCGCCGCGGCCTCCGGCCCGGCCAGTATTTCGATCAGCCGCAGCTTCCGCACCGGGGTCAATGTCCCCGCCGCCGCTGCTTCCACCACCGCCGCGGACGCCTCCAGCAGAAGACGATCGTAATTCGCCGCACCGCCGATCTTGCGCGCCTCGCATTCCAGTTCGCGCAGCTCCCGGCCGCAGGATTCCATCAATATCTGGCCGGTGCCGTCGATCGGACCCGACCCCGCCGCCAGCGGTGACAGCAGACCGGTGTTGAGGCCGTCGGAAAACCGCTCCCGGCAAGCCTGGTCGAGCTTCTGCCGGATCGCGTGCAGCCTGGGCCGATCGATGCCCGAGCCGGAGTCTTCCTCGATCTCGCGCAGGAACGTGACGATCCGCCGCACCATCGCCCCGACATTCGCCAGCGGCCCGCGGCTGAGTTCCTCACTCAGGCCCGCATGGCTCTCCATGTCGCTCAGCATCCGCTCGGTGCCCTGATCGATCGCTCGGCGGACCATCGCCTTGGTGGCCAGATCGCCGCCCGAGGCAACGAAGCGGCGCAGCAACGGCGCGGCGTGCGGCGATTGCAGCAGGATCAGCCTGGCGATCAGGGTGCAGCCTTCCGGGGGTTCCTTACCAATGTCCTTGAGGATGTCGGCAACCGCCTGCTCGGCCGACTCGAAAACGCCGACCTCTTCGTCGCGCAGCAGCCAGCGGAGTTGCGGGCCGCGGCGCAGCACCGCGGCGATGGCCCGGGTCAACGGCTGGAAGGCTTTGATGGACAGGCCGGACTCGGTCCAATCATCCGAAGGCGCCGCGGCGGCCAGCACCTCCGCGGCGCGCGGCCACAGCGCCTCTCCGGCCAGCGCGATCGCCTGCATCGCATCGGTCTTGCGCCCGGCGATAGTCTTGTCGATGAAAACCGCCTCCGCGCCTAAACCGGCCCGCACGATCCTGGCCAGGGGCGCGAGGGCGGTCCGCGGCACCGTCGGCTCGTCCGGTTTCCAGTCGCGCGGCGCGACGATCACCGGGTCCAGCGGCAGGAACAGCAGCCGGGTGAAGCGCAACGGACGAACCAGGTTGAGCGACGCCAGCCGCACGCGCAGCGGGTCCAGCAGCGCCTGGTTCATCTTCGGATCCGCCACGTCGTCGAGCATGGCGATAACCCGCTTGATCTTCTGATCATCCGCCGCGCTCAGATCCTGGCGCAAAGCGCGGACGGCGGGTTGGGCGGTGTTCAACGAGGGCTGAGTCATGCGTGGCATTGCTCCCGGGGGTTCACCGCGTTCAAACCGCCATCGCCCGGAAGTGCTCGTTCCGGCGAATCAGATCGAACACCATGGCGCCTGTGAACCAATCTTCGTTGAGGTTGATCAGCCGGCGGAAGCGGACGATGCCGTCGATCTCGTTCGACATCGAGCACCAGTCATTCACCTCCTTCGGCAGGATCGGCACCAAAGTGGCCATCTCGGCCAGCGCGGCGCGGCGCGTGGCGTCATCCACGGCGTTGTTCCAGATCAGGCAGATCTGCTCCCACCCGTCGAGCAGCCATTCCGGCCTCCCGACCAGCTCAATAATAGAATCCCGATCCGCAGCCCATGTCCGCAGCAGGTCGACCATGTTGTCCGGCAAGGCCTGGGCCTTCGCGACCGTCGACTGAGCCAGCGCCAGGGTCACGTCCGCCACGGCGCAGAACATCTTCGCGTAGCAGGTCTGGTCCTCGTGCCGCTGGGTATCGCTCCATTCCGAGACGCTGGTGCGCACGGCGCGCAGCATGTTGGTCAGGCGCGGCGTGCGGCCGGTGGCACCGACGGATCCCACGCCGATATTGGACATGACGTCAGCCAATTCCTCCAGCGCGTTTGCGGTCCAGGTGGTGCATTGGCCCAGCCGCGGAGAAACCCAGTCGACCGCAAGGCGCGCCTTTTCCGACGGATCGAGCGCGTGGCTGCCCGGCTCGGTCAGGGATGCGGGGGAGAAACGGCGGACCACCTGCTCGACCAGGGCCATGAGCAGGCGGTAATTGGTGACGACCCTGTCGCCCTTGTCGGCATCGGTCGCGACACGCGCGGCGTCCATCGCTTCCTCGCCGGCCAGCCCCTCGGCGGCGATCTGCCGGGCGACGCGCCGGATCGTCGCCGGGGTGACATTGGTGACCGAGGCGATGCGCTGGCTGAAGACCTTGTCGTGCAAGGTCGGGCGGCAGAGCGCCGTCAGGCTGCTCCATGGCATTACGTAGACGCCGCGCCCGCCCGAGAGGTTGGGAACCACCAGTTCGACGAGGTGCTTTTTGGCCGGCCGCGCCCGGGTGCCGCCGAGGCGCGGGGTGGTGAACGGCACCGCGACGCCGCGTTCCAGGAAAGTCGTCGGATGATACGGCCTGATCGGGGGGAGTTCCGCCTCAAGCACGGACGCCGCCTCCGGGAACGGGGGGGCGCGGTCTCAAAGCATGGTCATGGCCGCCTTTGGCGACATGACGGGGCGGCGCTGGGCGTCTGCCGCATACAATAGACTTCAACATTGAACACTCCGCCTGACGGCCGAGTGCCCTTATTGCGCCAAAATCCTTTACAAAGCCTTACCACGGCGCGAAATAACGCGCTCACCCGGCAAAAACAGTGGTTAGCCGGATCGTCAGGCGCGGCGAAGCTGGGCTTCGTCGATCACGCGCTCGTGACTGTCGAGGGCGCTTTTCGCCCGGTATTGGCAGCCCTGGCTGCTGGCGGGCATGCGCCGAACGATGGTGTAAATTCCGCCGCGGACATTGGCGTTAGCGCTGTTCGTCACCAAAGCAACCTTGTCGCCGGCAGCAAACTTGTAGTCCGACATTGCTATCCTTCCGCCAGAACGGGGCGATCCTTCCGCAACAATGGGGCGGCGCATCGCGCGCCGCCCGGCATGTCAGCTCGCCTGAAGATTGACCGCGGAGGTCTTACCCTGCTGACCGCGTTCCAGTTCGTAGCTAACCTTCTGGTTCTCGTTCAGCGTTGTAAGTCCGGCGCGCTCAACGGCCGAGATGTGTACGAACACATCCTTGGAGCCGTCTTCCGGCTGGATGAAGCCGAAGCCCTTTTGGGCGTTGAACCATTTAACAGTGCCTGAAGCCACGTGAAGTCTCCGCAACTGGCCAAATCCCGCGCACATGCGGGATATCTTACTTTTCAAAAGGGGAGAGAAATGCGGCGCTTCGCGGGATTAGGACGCTAGGCGGCGCGAGAAAGGCATCTTGCCCCGGCTGAAAAGTTCAGCCGTTCATCCTGCATACGCGCTATCCGGGAAATAGGACAGAGCTTATTTTGCCGGACCTGCCACGCCGACGCCCGGCTAGACGGTGGACAGCCACGCCAGGAACAGCAGGAAACCAAGGGAACCCGCCGTGGCGTGGGCCGCGACGATGTACCCGGCCTTGCGCTGGGACTTCCTTGCCGTCAGCGAACCCAGGAAGCCTAACGCCAACGTGATCGCGAGCAGCCCCGCCGCCTTGTAGCCGAACACGCCGCCCCGGTCCCCGGACAGGTTGATCACCAACTGCTCCAGCGCCCCCGCGCCCATCAAAAGATGCGCTGCCGTCAGGATCGGCTTGTTGGGGATGTGGCGAAGATAGTTCATTCCGAGATACCCGCCGATACCGGCGGCACCGAAAAGCAGGATGGTCAGGGGGACGGTCGTCATAGGGTCAACTCCGGTTTAGTCCGCGGCGGTGTCCGGACTGTTCCCGGCCATGTCGATCATAAAATCGTCTCGGAAGCCGTCAACCGGCGGCGGGGGTTTCGGATGCGCTTTCATCCGCGAATTCCAGTCGCGCCTCTTCCAGGCAGGCCCAGACATACGGCACGAGCGACCGGGGGACATCGATATGGAATACCTCGCCGCCGATGCGCCACAAGACGACCTCGGCCTGGCCCAGCAGGGTCCGCGTGCACATGCCCACCGGAAAAGCGCGCGGATCGAGGTCCAGGGCGCAGAACCCGTTCAGGCACCATGCCGCGCGCGGTCCAGCGATCTCCAACGCGCGGAACCGCTGCGACACGTCCACCACGCTGGCGGGACGGTCTGCCGGCGCCCGGCGCGCCAAGGCTTCCAGGCCGGTTGATCCCTCCGGCGCCTGGATCAGCCATTCATCCGGTCCCAGCCACAGCGCCGCCCGCTCCCGCGCGATGACCGAGCGGCATGGGACCGTCGGCAGCAGCACACCGATGGCCATGCCGATGGCGGTGGCCGCGCCGGGGCCGGCCCGCACCGAAAGCAGCGTCGCCGGTGCCAACGCCGCCAACCGCACGGACGCTGCCGGACGCGCTACCGGAGCGGGCCGAGCCACCGCCGGCAGCAGCGGCAACGGCGGCGACGGCACGAACGGACGCTCGGCCGGCCGGGGAACGAAAACCCGGTCCGTAACGGTAACCTCGATGGCGCCCGACGGCATCGGCACGCGCAGGCGGGCGCCGATACGCGAGCGCCCGCCCGCCACGAGAGCCAGCGCAAAACCGCGTCCCAATGTCGCGCTGCGATACGAGGACGTGACATGACCCAGTGACGGTCCCTGCCCCGCCTCCGTCACCTGCGCGCCTTCCTCCAACACCATCGCTGGTTCGTTCGGCAGCAGCCCGACAAGCTGCAGCCGATCGGCCCGGGTTAGCTCGGGCAGGGAAAGCGAACGGTTTCCGATGAAGTCGCCTTTGTCGCGGCTGATCATCCAACCGAGGCCGAGATCGTCCGCCGTCACGGTGCCGTCGGTTTCCTGGCCGATGTGGATAAAACCCATCTCCGCCCGCAGGATATGCATCGCTTCGGTGCCGTAGGAGGTGACATCGCGCTGCCGCAACGTGTCCCATGCACGCTGCGCCGAGTCGGGCGGCAGGTAGATCTCGAACCCGGTTTCTCCGGTGAAACCGCAACGGAACAGACGGATCGGGATGTCGCCGAGATGGCATTCCCGCACGCTCATGCGCGGCATCGCGCCGAGCTCGATGTCCGGAATGAATGGCGCGAGCACCTCGGCCGAGCGTGGCCCCTGCAGGGCGATCACCGCCCACTGCTCGGTCACCGAGGTCAGCCAGACGCGTAATCCGGGAAATCCCGTTTGCAGATAATCTTCCATGTGGTGCAGCACGAACGCCGCGTTGCCGGTCGTCGTGGTGACATGGAAACGGTCAGCCGCCAGCCGCGCAACGATGCCGTCGTCGCGCACGAAACCATCTTCGCCGAGCAGCAGCGCGTAGCGGCACTGACCCGGCTCCAGGGTGGTAAAATCGCCGGTGTAGATCCGGTTCAGGAACACCGCGGCGTCCGGACCGATGATTTCGATCTTGCCCAGCGTGCTGGCATCGGCCATTCCGGCGTCGTTGCGGACCGCCAGGCATTCGCGCGCCGTGGCCGCCGCGATCGTTTCGCCAGTGCGGGGATAGCAGCGCGCCCGCTGCCACCCTGCGGCTTCCTCCGGCACCGCATCGGCACTGGCGATGGGCGAGGTCCGGATCGGCGCGAACAGGTCGCCGCGGCAGCGGCCGGCGACGGTGCCAAATGTTACGGGCGTGTAAGGTGGCCGGAATGTGGTAAAGCCGATCGCCCGGGGGTCTTGGGCGATTTGCGCGGCAAGGGCAACGATGGTGTTGATGTTGGAGGTTTTGCCCTGGTCGGTGGCCATCCCGATGGTGGTGTAGCGCTTGATATGCTCGATCGAAACGAAACCTTCCGCGGTCGCGGTGGCGATATCCCGGGTGGTGACGTCGTTTTGGAAATCGACGAATGCCTTCGGATGCGGCAGCGCCGGCAGGGGCAGCGCAGATGGCGCGAGCTCCGGCAATCCGGCAACCGCGAAGGTGCCAGGCTGGCTGCCGCCCGCCTCGGTGGCATCCCGCAGACATGTTGCGAGATCGATAGTGCCGGCGCAGGCGCCGACGCTGGTCCACGCCTCCCCGCGCGACTGCGCGAGCAGGTGCACCGACGGTGTCCAACCGCCGGACATCAGCACCGTATCGCACGCGATGATCGTCTGCCCATCCGCCAGCCGGACCGAATCCACCCGCCGCGGTCCCGCCGTGCCGCCGATTGTCATTTCGGCGTGGATCGGAATGCCGAGCGCACGCACTGCCTCTACCGCCGGGCCGATTGGTTTCGGCCGCAGATCAACGACCGCCGCGACCGCCACCCCGGCCGCGTGCAGATCCGCCGCGGCGCGGTAGGCGCTGTCATCTGCCGTAACGACCACGGCGCGGCTTCCCACCTTGACACCGTACCGGTGCAGATACGTTCGCGCAGCGGCCGCCAGCATCATCCCGGGACGATCGTTGCCGGGAAATACCAGCGGGCGCTCGATCGCTCCGGCGGCGAGGATGACGCGTCCGGCGCGGACATGCCACAGCCGCTCCCGAGGCATACCGGGCGCCGGTTGCGCCAGATGGTCAGTCAGCCGTTGCGCGAGGCCAATCAGGTTGCCGGGATAGGCGCCGAAGGCGGTGGTGCGCGGCAGCAGCGTGACCGACTCGCCCAACGACGCCAGCGCCTCCCGCACCCAGTCCGGCGCGGCCCAGCCGTCGATCGTGACTCCCGGCTCGGACAGCAGCGAACCGCCGAATTCCGCCTGTTCGTCGCACAGGATCACGCGCGCCCCGGTGGCCGATGCACCAAGCGCCGCCGCGATCCCCGCCGCTCCGCCGCCGATGATCAGCACGTCGCAATGGGCATATTGATGGGCATAGCGATCCGGATCGCCCTGGCCCGGCGCACGACCGAGCCCCGCGGCATGCCGGATCGCCGGCTCGTACAACCGCTTCCAAAACGAAACCGGCCGCATGAAGGTCTTGTAGACGAAGCCGGGCGGCAGGACGGGTGCAGCAAGACCCGCCACGGCGCCGAGATCGAAACGAAGCGACGGGACGCGGTTCTGGCTGGTCGCAGTCAGCCCGTCATGCAACTCGATCTGAGTCGCCCGCAGGTTTGGCGTCACCCGGCCGGGACCGCGATCCACCGTCACCAGCGCGTTCGGCTCCTCCGATCCGGCCGACAGGATGCCGCGCGGACGGTGATATTTGAACGACCGCCCGACCAGATGCACGTCGTTCGCCAGCAACGCGGAGGCCAGCGTGTCGCCCGCGAAACCGTCCAGCGTACGGTCATCGAAACTGAAACGAATGGGACGCTGGCGGTCGATTTGGCCGCCCGAAGCGGTCCGGAACGGCTGGGTCATATCGGCGGCGCCTCGGCCGGCTTATAGGTTCCGGCGATGCGGTCGGTCACGGTGTCGCGGATGCAGTTGAAGAACCGCCCGCAGCCATGCAGGTGCCGCCAGCGTTCCGCATGCCGCCCCTTCGGATTGTCCCGCGTGTAAAGATAGTCGCCCCAGGCTGCGTCATCCACGGCCGCCGGATCCTCGGGCCGGGCGAGATGTGCCTGGCCACCGTAACGGAACTCGTTCTCCGGCCGCGGGCCGCACCAGGGACAGGGGATCAGCAGCATCAGTGCGCCACCGCCGCGGCAGCGGCCTCATCGATCAACCGGCCGGTAGCGAAACGATCCAGCGAGAACGGCGCCGCCAGCGGATGCGGTGCGTCCCGGGCGATCGTTGCGGCAAAGACATGGCCGGATCCGGGGGTGGCCTTGAACCCCCCGGTTCCCCAGCCGCAATTGACATACAGCCCGGTCACCGGCGTTGTCCCGACAATGGGCGATCTATCCGGAGTCGTATCGACAATGCCGCCCCAGTTGCGCAGCATGCGCAGGCGCCGGAAAGATGGAAACATCTCCAGGATCGCCGCCAGTGTTTCGCATGACACATAAAGCCCGCCCGCCTGGCTGTACGACGTGTAGGCATCCGTGCCGCCGCCGATGACCAGTTCCCCCTTGTCCGACTGCGAAACGTAGGCGTGCACATTGTTCGACATTACCACGCAGGGCAGCACGGGCTTCACCGGCTCACTCACCAAAGCTTGCAAAGGAAACGACTCCAGCGGCATCCGCACGCCCGCCATCGCCATGACAACGCTGGTATGCCCCGCCGCCGCCACGCCGATGCGCACCGCGCCGATGGGGCCGCGAGTCGTTTCGACTCCCGTCACCGCGCCCGAAACGTCTCGCGTCACCGCGGTGACCGCGCAGTTCTGGATGATATCCACGCCGTAAGCGGAGGCGGCGCGGGCATAGGCCCAGGCCACCGCATCGTGCCGCGCCACCCCGCCGCGCCGTTGCAAGGCCGCACCGAGAATCGGGTGGCGCGACCGCTCGCCGACATCGAGTACCGGGCAAAACGCCGCCGCCTCGGCCGGTGTCAGCCATTCATTGTCGATGCCCTGCAGGCGGTTGGCGTAAATGTGGCGCTTCTCCACCTGCACCTCGTGATGTGTATGCGCCAGCTTCAGCACCCCGCGCGGCGAATACATCACGTTGTAATTCAAGGTCCGCGACAAGCCCTCCCACAACTTCAGCGCATGCTCGTACAGCGCCGCGCTCTCGGGCCGCAGGTAGTTGGACCGGATGATCGTGGTGTTCCGCCCGGTATTGCCGCCGCCGAGCCACCCCTTGTCCAGCACCGCAACGTTGCGGACGCCGTGCTCCGCGGCCAGATAATACGCCGTGGCCAGCCCGTGCCCGCCGGCGCCGACAATGATCACGTCATACGCGGCCTTCGGCTGGGCGTCCCGCCACTGCCTGCTCCACGCCTTGCCGGCGCCATGCCGCAGCAGCGAGAGGAACGAAAATTTCGACAGGTGCGCCATCGGGCGCATCCTTGCCACACGAACCGTTCATGCGAAAGCCGCGAGCCTTCCTGCCGGCCGATCGGCACGCTATAGATTCGTCACAAAGGGGAGATGAAAATGTCCGAGTTCGACTACATCATCGTCGGCGCCGGTTCCGCCGGCTGCGTCCTGGCCAACCGTCTGACCGAGGACAAGAACGCGACGGTCCTGCTGCTGGAAGCCGGCCCGCCCGACGATTCGATGTGGATCAACATCCCGGCCGGCTTCGTCAAGCTGCTCAACAACCCGAAATACAACTGGAACTTCGAAAGCGAGCCGGAACCCAACGCCGCCAACCGCCGCATACCCATTCCGCGCGGCCGCACCTTGGGCGGCTCCAGCTCGATCAACGGCATGCTGTATGTCCGGGGCAATCCACTGGACTACAACACCTGGTCGCAGTTCGGGAATGTCGGCTGGGGCTACGACTCGGTGCTGCCCTATTTCAGGAAAGCCGAACACTTCGCGCCCGGCGGCGACGCGTCGCGCGGCCGCGGCGGCCCGCTGCATGTGGACCATATGCGCGAACGCGCTGAAATCCTCGATGCGTTCATCGACGCCGCGGTGGATGAGGGCTTCCCGCGCAACAAGGATTACAACAACGGCAACCAGGAAGGCTTCGGCTACTTCCAGGTGACGCAAAAGAACGGCGAGCGCTGGTCCGCCGCGCGCGGCTACCTCGACCCGGCCCGCAGCCGCCCCAACCTGAAGATCGAAACCGAAGCCCTGACGACGAAAATCCTGCTGGAGGGCAAGCGCGCCATCGGTGTTGCCTACAGCCAAGGCGGCGAGGCGAAGCAGGCCCGCGCCCGGCGCGAGGTGATCGTCTCCGCCGGCGCGGTGCAGTCGCCGCAAATCCTGGAACTCTCCGGCATCGGCCAGCCGGAACTGCTGGCCTCCCTCGGCATCCCGGTGCAGCACGCGCTGCCCGGTGTCGGCGAAAACTACCGCGACCACTATGCGCCGCGCCTGAACTGGCGGGTGAAGCTGCCGGTCACCCTGAACGAGCGCAGCCGCGGCCTCGCGCTGGCCAAGGAAGTCGTCAAATACTACACCCAGCGGCGTGGCATCCTGACCTTCACCGCCGGCATCGCCTACGGGTTCGTCAAATCCCGCCCCGAACTCGAGGAACCCGACGTCCAGTTCCACTTCGCCCACGCCAGCTACGGCAGCGCCCAGAAACGCGACCTGGAAACCCAGCCCGGCATGACCCTGACGGTCTACCAGTGCCGCCCCGAATCAAAAGGCTCGATCCACGCCAAATCCAGCGACCCGCACGCCGCCCCAGCCATCCGCCCCAACTACCTGGCGGACCCTTACGACCAGCGCGTCCTGGTGGATGGCATGAAAATCGGCCGCCGCATCATCGAGAACGCGAACCTCGACAAGTATCGCGCCTACGAGATGAACCCCGGCGCAAAAGCGCAAACCGACGCCGAATGGCTGCAATGGGCGCGCGAAACCGCCCAAACCACCTACCACGTCATCGGCACCTGCAAGATGGGACAAGACCCGATGGCCGTCGTCGATGACCGCCTGAAAGTCCACGGGATCCAAGCCCTGCGCGTCGTCGACGCCTCCATCATGCCCACCATGACCAGCGGCAATACCAACGCCGCCGTCATCATGATCGCCGAAAAAGCCGCCGACATGATCAAGGCCGCAGCGTCGGATCACCTGCGGGCGGCTGCTTGAGGTTTTAAGGAAGGCCAGGGCTCCGCCCTGGACCCGCAAAGGGCCGGCGGCCCTTTGATCCCGTTAATTTAAGGGGTTTGAGGGAGAGGGGGCTACTCGGGGGTTGCAACCGTGTCGGTCGCCCCCTATCCCTCAAACCCCTAAAGTCATGGTTCCAAGGGGCCACGCCCCTTGGCGGGGTTCGGGGCAGCGCCCCGGCCTTCCTTAAGACTCCAGCAGCCGGCGCAGGAGTTCGACGTCTTCGGCGAAGGTGCCGTCGCGTTCCATGAGTTCGGTGACGCGGGAGACGGCGTGCATCACGGTCGTGTGATCACGGTTGCCGAATTTGCGTCCGATCTCCGGCAGGCTGCGGCTGGTTAGTTGCTTTGCCAAAAACATTGCGACCTGGCGCGGCCGGGCGACGGCTCGGGCGCGGCGGGCGGACGACATGTCGGTGAGCCGAATGCTGTAATGCTCCGCGACTTTTTTCTGAATTTCTTCGATCGTGACCCGGCGGTCGTGCGCCTTCAGTATGTCGTGAAGTACTTCGTGCGTTGTCTCAAGTGTTACCGGCCGTCCGAACAGGTTCGCGTGAGCGACCAGGCGATTGAGCGCGCCTTCGAGTTCACGGACGTTGGAGGTGATCTTGTGGGCCAGGAATTCCAATACTTTGACCGGGACTTCGACGCCGGCGCGGGCGGCCTTCGCCTCCAGGATCGACAGCCGCAACTCATACGTCGTCGAGTGCAGATCGGCGACCATCCCACAGCCGAGGCGGGTGCGCAGGCGGTGTTCCAGGCCGTTCAGGTCGGAGGGCGACTTGTCCGCCGAGACGACGATCTGTTTGCCCTGTTCGACCAGGTAGTTGAAAGTATGGAAGAATTCTTCCTGGGTGTTGTCTTTTCCGATGAGGAATTGCAGGTCATCGATCATCAGCACGTCGACGCTGCGCAGGTTCTCCTTGAACTCCATGGTGGACTGGCTGCGGATCGCAGCGATGAAGCGATACATGAACTTCTCGGCCGACATATAGGCGACCGAGACGGGGTTCGTTGTGCGGTCAGTCAATTCCCACGCTATTGCGTGCATCAGGTGGGTTTTGCCCAAACCGACGCCGCCGTAGAGGAATAGCGGGTTGAACCCCTGGCTGGACGGGCGTTCCGCCACCCGGCGAGCGCATGCATAGGCGAATTCGTTGGGTTTGCCGACGACAAAGCCTTCGAAGGTGAAGCGCGGATCGAGCGGTGCGGCGAGATCGGAGCGCGATTCGACCCGTTCCTCGGCCCAGGCGGGGCCGCCGATGGGCGGCGCTCCGGCATGGCCGGACAGCGGGCTCGACAGGGCGATTTCGGCCCGTATCGGCGGTTCCTCGCGGGATGGCTGTTCGCGTGGCGCGGTCAGGCTTTCCGCCAGGGCCGGCACGGGCGACGCGGCGCCGCCGACACGGATGTCGACGCGGCGGATCGCCGGGTTTTCGGCCTGCCACAGGGCGCTCAGTCGATCGCCGTAGCGGGTGGAAACCCAGTCGCGGAGGAAACGGGTGGGAAGCGTGACGGTAATCTCGTCACCGTCCAGACCGGCCAATGTCATTTGTCGCAGCCAGGTCCGGTATTCGACTTCCCCGACCTCCGCCTGCAGCCTGCCCCTGATACGCGCCCACTGTACTGCGAGTTGCGGCAGTTCCACGATCTCCGGCTCAGTCGTGGTCATCCAAAGCCCCCCTGCGCAGGCCGGCCGCCTGCAAACGACAGTATATTCGTGCATGGACGGTACAAGAACGGCCGTGCATTACTCGCTTGGATCAGCGCAGCGCACACTTCCCCACTCCCTTGTCAGGGTTTTATTGCAGATAGTGATGCTGTCCGGCTGACGAAGCTAAGTATGTCAGAGTTTCGGGAAGACGCAATGAGAAACTGGCGCTGACTTGTGGCGGCCAAACAAACGAAAGAACATTTCCCGCACAGGTTGCTAAGTACCTCATTACATTACCGTTCAGCTTGCCTGATCGACAAATTTGGCGTATTGCAATGTAATGTTTCACGGGAATGAAGGCCCCTGAGACGGGGCGTTCTCACAGATTTTTTATCGGAAATCCGACCAGCCCGACGGCCGGCCGGTTCGAGGTCGTCAGGCGCCCGGCAGCGCCTTGATGCGGGCCGAGAGGCGCGACAGCTTGCGCGCCACGGTGTTGGCGTGGATCACGCCCTTACCGGACGCGCGCTGCATCTCCGGTTGCGCAGCACGCAGAGCGTCCGCCGCCGACGTCTTGTCGCCGCTCGCGATCGCGGTCTCCACCTTCTTGACGAAGGTACGCATGCGCGACTTTCTCGCCTGATTGCGGGTGGTACGGGTCAGGGTCTGACGAATGCGCTTACGCGCCGATGCAGTGTTGGCCATGCGTTCTTCGATCACGAGGTTAGGGGAGCCAAGCGGACCTTCGGGCAGGACAACCCTTGGCCGAGCCGGCGGCAGGGAGTGGTTCTACGCAGCGGCACCGCCGGAGTCAAGGACGATGGCCGATCACGCCATCGTCCACCCGACCGGGTCACGGCCGCGGCACCAGGATGCCGCAGCGCTTGGCCTTCTCCTCCGGCTCGACATGGATGGTAATCATAAGGTGACCCATCTCGGCCTTCAGGGTGCTCTCGATGCGGTCGCAGATGCTGTGCGCCGCCGCAACTGTCATGCTGCCGGGCACCACGAGATGAAAATCGAGAAAAGTCAATTTGCCCGCATGCCGTGTGCGCAGGTCATGCGCTTCGATCGCCCCCGACGCGCTGGTGGCGACCAGCTCCTTGATGCGCTGCATCACCGCCGGCTCCGGCGCGGTGTCCATCAAGCCGCTGACCGAGGTGGAGATCATCCGCATCCCCGACCACAGCACATAAAGGCCGGTCGCACCCGCAAGCACCGGGTCGAGCACCAGCCGCCCGGTGGCAACCGCCAGGATCATGCCGATGGCGATACCCGCCGAGGTGACGACATCGGCCAGCAAGTGCCGCCCGTCAGCCTGAAGCGCAATCGACCGCAGCCGCCGCCCGGCGGATATCAGCACGGCCGACCAGACGGCATTGATGAGGGTGGCGAGGGCGTTGAGGCCGATGCCCACGAGCGGCAGGCCGATGGGACGCGGATGCTGCCACGCCTGCCATGCCTCGATGAAGATCAGGCCGGCGGCGACGACGATCATCAAGCCTTCGACGACCGCCGCGAAGAACTCCGCCTTGTCGTGACCGTAGGGGTGGTTGTCGTCGGCGGGCCGGGCGGCGAAGCTGATCGCCAGCCAGGCAATCAGGCTGGCTGCGACGTTGACGGTGCTCTCCAGCGCGTCGGAATACAGCGCCGCGCTGCCGGTGAGCCACCAGGCAGCGCCCTTTAGTCCCAGCACCAGGCATCCTGCGGCCAGGCTGCCCAGCGCGAAACGCTCCCCGTTCATCATGCGGAAGCCGCCTAGCATATTGTCACGCAGGCGTCAGCCACCCTTGATGTCAGCCGGCGGACGCCTCGGCGAGCAATCTGCGCCGGATCTGTTTCCGGCGCAGCGGCCGCAACACGAACAGCGCCAGCAGCACCACCGCGACATTGGTCGCGGCCGCGACCAGAAAGACCGCCTCCCACCCGCCGGCCGCGGTTTTCAGCACGTTGGCAAGCGGTACCAGGAAGGCCGAAGTTCCTTTCGCGGTATACAGCAGGCTGGCGTTGGCAGTGGCGTAGCGCGGTCCGAACGTGTCGGTGCAGGTGGACGGGAACAGCGAAAAAATCTCGCCCCAGGTGAAAAAGATCAGGCCCGCGCAGATGACGAACGTCCATGGCGTCTGGCCTGCCACCGCCAGCAGCCAATAGCTGATCGCCCCGAGGGTGAAGGCAACCGCCATCGTAGGCTCCCGCCCGATTCGGTCGGACAGGGCGCCGAAGGCCGGACGGGCGGCGCCGTTGAGCACGTTGTCCACTACCAGGGCCACGCTCAGCGTGCTGGCGCCGAAAAAGATCGCGGTCGTGGAGATGCCGAAATCCTTGGCAATCGGGCCAAGTTGGGCCGTGGCCATCAGGCCGCTGGCCGAGACGCAGACAAACATCACGTACATCAGCCAAAACACCGGCGAGCGCAGCATCTCCGTGCTGGTGACGCTGCCGGCGGCTTGCTGCAGCCGGGCGGAAGGCGGCGGCATCCGAACCTGGCCATCCGGCCCGTGCAGCAGGCAGGCGACTGCGACCAGGATCACCGCCTGGCCGATACCGAACCACAGAAAGGCCTGCTGATAGCCGGCCGCCGCGATGGTTATGCGGATCGGGATGACCGACAGCGCCGCGCCCGCGCCGAATCCCGCGGCGGTGAGCCCGACCGCAAGTCCGCGGCGATCAGGATACCACTTCACCGCGTTGCCGACGCAGGTGGCATAGATCGCACCGGCTCCGGTGCCGGATAATGCGGCCCCGGCATATAGCAGCACGAGCGAATCGGCGAACGCGTTGATTGCCCAGCCGAACCCGACGAGCACCCCGCCCGTCGCGATCGCAAGGCCTGGGCCTCGGCGCGGGCCTAGCCGGTCGACGATCGCGCCGGCCGCGGGGGTCAGCCAGGTTTCCGTGGCGATGAAAATGCTGAATGCCCACTGGATTTCAGCCAGGCTCCAGCCGCGGGCGACGTGGATGGGATCGACGAACAGCGTCCATGCATATTGCAGGTTGGCGATCAGCGCCATGCACAGGACACCGAGCCAAAGCTGAATCCGACGGCCGGGCAAGCGCGACGGCGGCGATTTGACTACCGGCAAAGCCGCATTCCGTACGCAGGTATCTGATCCATATTATTCTGCTCTCAGTTCGTGCACACGCAATCAAAACCCCCGCAGGGTGTCCAGTCATAAGCGCTTGGCGACGAATTTTGTTCCCGGCGAAATCCGCCATGGCGGCGCGGTTCGAAGCACGCTATTGAGTGTTTGCAATCGATTAAAAGGAGATGTGTATGCGCCGACTCATGAGTGCCGCTGTTGCGCTGACCATGCTGTCCGCTCAGCCGGTTCTGGCGGAGCGTCAATGCGCTTCATTGGCGGACCAGTCAGCGTTCGAGGTGCAGGCTTTGCGCAGCGAGCTGATGGTGCTGGCGACCGGATGCCACAACGACGCACAGTACAATGCGTTCATCCACCGCTTCCAGGGCGATCTCCAGGCCAATGAGCGGTTGATCAACGCGTATTTCCAGCATCGCTACGGTCGCGCCGGGCAGACCGAGCATGACCGCTTCGTGACCGAACTGGCCAATGCGATGTCCCGCCAGGGCAGCGACATGGGTGGCGACTTCTGCCCGCGCAACGGGCTTATCTTCAACGAGGTGCTGGCGCTGGATTCGCCGACGGAGCTGACGGATTTCGCCGCCGGCAAGAATCTGGTGCCGGCGTCGATCGAAATCTGCGCACCGGTGGCGTCCAGCTCGGCCTCGGCCCGGAAGACGCAGGGGAAGGTCACCAAGAAGTAGGCCGGCGACGCTACCCGTCATGGCCGGGACACGCCCCGGCCATAACGGCTGACGTTCAGGCCGGCGGAAAGCCTCTTACGGCGTTACCGTAACCGCGACCTTGATCCTTGCCTCGCCGGGGATGAGCTTCACCGTGAATGAATCGCTGCCGGCGAAGCGGCGATCCGGCGTGTAGTCGATCCGGGTGTCGTCGCCGACTTCGTGGATCAGCACGGATCCGTGTTCCGGCCGGGCGACCAGAAGCCCCGCGTCGAACGGTTTCGTCCCCGCCTGGCGCAGGCGCAGGCCGCACCAGCCGCCGTCATTTGCCACTTTGATCGTCGCGGCGGTGGTGGTTCCGCCGGCCGGATCGACCCCGGGGGCCTCGCAGACTTTCGCCGCCCCGGCGAGATCCGCGGCATAGACCCGCTGCGTCGACCCGGCGGGGCCACCGGGGGTGTTGTTGCAGGCCGCAAGCAGCCCGCTGGAGGCCAGAAGGGCAATGCAGGCCACGCGCGGCAAGGTGGCCCGAACGGGAGCCGGCCGGTTATCAGTCATATCGTCTGCGCCTCTACCTAATATTGATGCCTGGAGGGACCGAGTCGCGGATTCGGTCCGGAAGCGCGCAGATAGACCGGTTCTCGCGGCTATTGGAAGCCGGGATTGCCGATTTGCCCGGGAGTTTGCGGGACGCGGCGGAACAGGCCGGGATCGTAGCCCTGGTCCCGCAGCCGGTTCAGCAGGGACTCGTAGGTGGAGTCGTCGATGACGGGATCGCGCGCCAGTATCCAGCCGTAGCCACGGCCCGGGTAGCCGACCAGCGCAGTGCGGTAGTCCGGGTCCACATAAAGAATAAGGTATGACAGATAGACCGGCCAGAACGGGCTCTCCCGCCACCTCGCGTTGCCGGTGCCGGGCACGACGTAGCCGCCCATGGTGAAGCTGGACGGCTCCGCGCTGAAATCCTTCTTGCGGGCGTTGTAGACGTCCTTCAGGCCGCCGCCGGGCTGGAAGCTGACGTCGAAGTAGCTGCCCACGTTCCCGTTTTCGGCGAAGTACGGGATGTTGGCGATGACGTACCAGCGGCCGGCATAGCGGTCGAGATCCACAGTCGGCGCCAGCGCCAAAGGCTTCGGGTCCGCCGCGCAGGCGGTGATCAGCGCCAGGGCGATGACGGCGGCGGCCGGAACGAGCAGTTTACGTGCGGAGAATGCCATGCTGCTGATACGGAACGGCACCGCGGATGGATCATCGGGGATCAGCCGGCTTGCCGAGGTCAGGCCCCGGTGCTTAATGGCGCCCCACGCCTCGACCTGCCCCGGGACAATGATGACCGCGACCGCCCCCAGTTTCCAGGACATCATCCTGCGCCTGCACGGCTTCTGGTCGGCTCAAGGCTGCGTCATCCTGCAGCCGTACGACGTCGAGATGGGCGCCGGAACCTTCCACCCCGCCACCACGCTGCGCGCCCTGGGGCCAAAGCCGTGGCGCGCCGCCTATGTGCAGCCGAGCCGCCGCCCCACCGACGGCCGCTACGGCGAAAACCCCAACCGCCTGCAGCATTACTATCAGTACCAGGTGATCATGAAGCCGTCCCCCGCCGACGCGCAGGACCTCCTGCTCGCCTCCTACCGGGAGATCGGCCTCGACCCGCTGCGGCACGATTTCCGGTTTGTCGAGGACGATTGGGAAAGCCCGACCCTCGGCGCCTGGGGGCTGGGCTGGGAGGTCTGGTGCGACGGCATGGAAGTCGGCCAGTTCACCTATTTCCAGCAGGTCGGCGGCATCCCGGTCACCTTCCCCAGCTTCGAGATGACCTACGGCCTGGAACGCCTGGCGATGTATGTGCAGGACCGGGAGAACGTGTTCGACATCGACTTCAACGGCGCGGGCGTGAGCTACGGCGACGTGTTCCTGCGGGCGGAACGCGAATACAGCGCGCATAACTTCGAGTTCGCCGACACCGCGATGTTGTCCCGCCACTTCGCGGATGCCGAGGGCGAGTGCGCCGCGCTGCTGGAGCGCAGGCTCGCCCTGCCGGCCTACGACCAGTGCATCAAGGCGAGCCACCTGTTCAACCTGCTGGACGCCCGCAGCGTGATCAGCGTGACCGAACGCGCCGCCTATATCGCCCGGGTAAGGACACTGGCGAAGGGATGCTGCGAGGCCTGGGTGGCGGGCGAGGCGGCGTGATGGAAGATGCGAACGACAACCCTACCGCTTGCAGTAGTTCGAACGGGCTGCCTCACGACCGCGGGACTCTTAAGGCGCAGCTTCTGAAGATAGCATGTGAGATCAAGGCTAACCTGCCCGACGACATGACCTCGGACCATAGCTGGCTTTACGATGACGAGACGGGTTTGCCATGATGATGGCGGCTGCTAGTGCCATCGCGTGTGGCATTTGTCACCACGTTCTACCATAATGACCGAACGATCTACCAGGAGGTCGATATGGGCACTCAACTGAACATCAAGAGCGAGGATGCGTACCGCCTGGCGTCCCGCTTGTCTGAATTGACTGGTGAAAGCCTGACCGCGGTCGTCACCAAGGCGCTTCGAACAGAACTCGATCGTGAGCAGCGGCTTCGCGATCAGGCGGCTTTGGAGGAGAAGCTTTGGGCAATCGCCGGTGAGATCAAGGCGAACATGCCGGATGATGTCACGTCCGATCACAGTTGGCTGTATGACGAAGACACGGGCTTGCCGAAGTGATCATCGATTCCTCGGCCGTGCTTGCAATCGTTTTGCGGGAACCGGATGGACGGCGTTACCTCCGGGCCGTTCTGACCGCGGCACCGCGCCGGATGTCTGTCTCGAATTGGCTCGAATCGACGATGGTGGTGGATCGCCGAGGAAATCCTATCGCCGTCCATCGGCTGGAGGATTTCATGCAGGGTGCCGAGATCGAATTGATGCCGGTATCGCTGGCACAGGGAGAGCTTGCGCGGCGCGCTTGGCGGACATATGGACGCGGCATTCACCCGGCGCGCCTGAACTATGGCGATTGCTTCGCGTATGCGCTCGCGAAGGACACGCGCGAACCCCTGCTGTTCAAAGGCAATGATTTCGCGCAAACCGACGTCGAGCCGGCGCTCAGGGACTGACTGATGGCGGAACTCTTTATCGAACTGTTCAGCGAGGAAATCCCGGCGCGCATGCAGCGCGGCGCGGCGGCCGAACTTGAACGCGCCATCACCGCGGCCCTGTCCGCCATTGCGCCATCCAACGTTGCCACCTGGTTCGGCCCCCGCCGCATCGCTCTGCGTGCCGAGGTCGCTTCGGAAGTCGCCGCCGCCAGTTCCACCGAGCGCGGCCCGCGCGCGTCCGCCCCCGAACAGGCTCTCACCGGCTTTCTGAAAAAGCACAACGCCAAGCGCGACCAGCTTCGGCAGGAGGGCGACTACTGGGTGCTGGACAAGCGCGCCGAAGCCGTCTCCGCCGCCGAACTGATCGCCGGGGCGATGCCGGGGCTGCTGCGCCGCTTCCCCTGGCCGAAATCAATGCGCTGGGGGGGCACCAGCAGCTTCGTCTGGGTCCGCCCGCTGCGCCGGATCATCTGCCTGCTGGACGGCGAAATCGTGCCATTCGATCTGCGCGACGGCGCGGATGACGGTCACGGCCTGGCCAGCGGCAACCTGACCGAGGGCCACCGCTTTCACGCCCCTGGCGCGTTCGCCGTCACCGGCGCGGCCAACTGGAAGGAGTCCCTGCTGAAGCACCGCGTCCTGGTCGACGCCGCCCACCGCAAGCAGGTCATCGCCGATCGGCTGGCGGGGCTGGCAGCGGAGAAGCATCTGGTGACGGTGGAGGATGCGGGCCTGCTCGACGAAGTGGCCGGCCTGGTCGAATGGCCGGTGCCGCATCTCGGCCGCATCGCCGAGGAACACATGGACCTGCCGCCGGAGGTGATGCAGGTCTCGATGCGGGTCAACCAGCGCTATTTCGCACTGCGCACGGAGGACGGTGCCGCCGCCCCGCTGTTTGCGTTTGTCGCCAATATCCAGGCGGACGATGACGGAGCGACCATAATCGCCGGCAACGAGCGGGTGCTGCGGGCGCGGTTCGCCGACGCACGGCATTTCTGGGACCTCGACCGCAAGACAAGGCTGGAAAGCCGCGTGCCGGCGCTCGACAAGATCACCTTCCAGGCGAAGCTGGGCACCCAGGGCGAGCGCGTCCGCCGGCTGACCGTGCTGGCTGCGACGATCGCACCGCTGGTAGGCGCCGATGCCACGCTGGCCGCCCGCGCCGCCGAACTGGCGAAGGCGGATCTGGTGACCGGGATGGTGGGGGAGTTCCCGGAACTCCAGGGCGTTATGGGGCGGTATTACGCGCTGCATGACGGCGAACCGGCCGAGGTCGCCGATGCGATCCGCGACCACTATGCGCCGCGCGGCCCGGCTGAACCTGTGCCGTCCGCTCCGGTTTCGATCGCCGTCGCACTGGCCGACAAGCTGGATCAACTGACCGGCTTCTTTGCCATCGGGGAAAAGCCCACCGGGTCGGGCGATCCGTACGCGCTGCGGCGCGCCGCGCTCGGGGTGATCCGGATCATCCGGGAGAACCGCCTGCGCGTGCATCTGCGCGCCTTGCTGTCAGCCGCCTGCGCCGATGAGGATACGGTCGAGGCGGTGTTCGGGTTCATTATCGAGCGGCTGGTGGTGCAACTGCGTGCGGACGGTGCCCGCTATGACGTGCTGAATGCCGTTTTCGGCGCCAAGGGACTCGACAGTGCCAAGGCGGACGACCTGGTGGCGCTGCTGACCTTGACCGACGCGGTCGCCGCGCTGCTGCAGTCGCCGGATGGCGCCAACCTGCTGACCGCCTACCGTCGCGCTGCCAACATTCTCCGCATCGAGGAGCGCAAGGATGGACCCTATGATACGCAACCAAATGCAGATCTGTTCCGTGAAGCCGCGGAAATTGATTTGGATCATGCGCTGAACGCCTCGGCTGACGTAATCTTTCTGATCAGGGAGGAAGCGTATGGCCAAGCCATGGGCAACATGTCAGGACTACGCGCGCCTCTGGATGCGTTTTTTGAACAAGTCACTGTCAACGCTCCTGATCCCGCCCTTCGCGGCAATCGGCTGCGAGTTCTCGCCCGCGTTCGGTCCATAATGGACCAGATCGCTGATTTTTCCCGTATTGAAGGCTAAAAGAGGTCCGACATGACCAAATGGGTATACAGCTTCGGCGCCGGTCACAACGAAGGCCGGGCGGATATGCGCAACCTGCTGGGTGGCAAAGGGGCAAACCTGGCTGAGATGGCATCGATTGGCTTGCCCGTGCCGCCCGGTTTCACCATCACCACCGCGCTGTGCACGGCGTTCTATGAGAACAACCGGACCTACCCGGCCGACTTGAAGGCTCAGGTCGATGCGGCTCTCGGGCTGATCGAAAAGGCTGTCGGGCTGAATTTCGGCGACGAGAAGCATCCGCTGCTGGTGTCCGTCCGCTCCGGCGCGCGCGTTTCGATGCCCGGCATGATGGACACGGTGCTCAATCTCGGCCTGAACGACAAGACCGTCGAAGGTCTGCAGAAAGCCTCCAACGATCCCCGCTTCGCCTGGGACTCCTATCGCCGCTTCATCCAGATGTACGGCTCGGTCGTGCTCGGCGTCGATCACCACCGCTTCGAAGAGATCATCGAGCACGCCAAGCTGAATGCCGGTGTGGTCGAGGACACCGCGCTGACCGAGAAGAACTGGCGCGCGGTCGTCGAGGACTACAAGGCGCTGGTCGCCGAGGAAATCGGCAAGCCGTTCCCGCAGGACCCGCATGAGCAGCTTTGGGGCGCCGTCGGCGCGGTGTTCGGTTCGTGGATGAACCCGCGCGCCAACACCTATCGCAAGCTGCACGACATCCCCTCGACCTGGGGCACCGCCGTCAACGTCCAGGCCATGGTGTATGGCAACATGGGCAATGACTGCGCCACCGGCGTCTGCTTCACGCGCGACCCCTCGACCGGCGAGAACATGTTCTACGGCGAGTATCTGGTGAACGCGCAGGGCGAGGACGTCGTCGCCGGCATCCGCACGCCGCAGCCGCTGTCCGCCTCGGTCGCCAAGCCGGGCGAGATCCCGCTGGAGAAGGCGCTGCCGGATGCGTACGCTGAACTGCTGAAGGTCCGCGCGACGCTCGAAGCGCACTACAAGGATATGCAGGACATCGAGTTCACGGTGCAGCAGCACAAGCTGTACATGCTGCAAACCCGCAACGGCAAGCGCACCGCCCAGGCCTCCCTGCGCATGGCGGTCGAGATGGCGCATGAGGGCCTGATCGACAAGGCCGAGGCGGTGATGCGGGTGAACCCGTCCTCCTTGGATCAGCTTCTGCATCCGACACTCGATCCGAAGGCGCCGCGCACCCTGCTCGGCAAGGGCCTCCCGGCCAGCCCGGGTGCGGCCTCCGGCAGCGTCGTTTTCAGCGCGGATGAAGCGGAAAGCCGCGCCGGCAAGGGCGAGGCGGTGATCCTGGTCCGTGTGGAAACCAGCCCGGAAGACATCCACGGCATGCACGCGGCCCAGGGCATCCTGACCACCCGCGGCGGCATGACCAGCCACGCGGCCGTCGTCGCGCGCGGCATGGGTCGGCCATGCGTGGCCGGCGCAGGCGGCATCAGCGTCGATTACAATAGCCAGACCCTCTCGGCTGGCGGCAAGACGGTGCGCGCGGGTGAGATCATCACCCTGGATGGCGCTACCGGTGAAGTGTTCGTCGGTCCGGTCGCGATGGTCGAGCCGACGGTGTCGGGCGATTTCGGCACCCTGATGGAGTGGGCAGACACCTATCGCCGCATGGGCGTACGCGCCAACGCGGAAACCCCGCTTGACGCGGAGACGGCGCGCAAGTTCGGCGCCGAAGGCATCGGCCTGTGCCGCACCGAGCATATGTTCTTCAACCCGGAGCGTATCCTCGCGGTCCGGCAGATGATCATCGCGCATGACGAAGCCGGCCGCCGCACCGCCCTGGCGCGCCTGCTGCCGTTCCAGCGCGAAGACTTCCGGCAGATCTTCACCATCATGGCGCCGCTGCCGGTGACGATCCGCCTGCTCGATCCGCCGCTGCATGAATTCCTGCCGCACGCGGACCAGGAAATGCAGGAGGTGGCGAATTCGCTCGGCACGGATATCGAGACCATCCGCCGCCGCGCGGCGGAACTGGCCGAAGCGAACCCGATGCTGGGCCATCGCGGCGTCCGGCTGGGCGTGACCTTCCCGGAAATCTACGAGATGCAGGTGCGGGCGATCTTCGAGGGCGCCGTCGAGGTGGCCAAGGAG
>NZ_CAJATU010000041.1 GCF_903944925.1 uncultured Rhodopila sp.
CGAATACATCCCGTGACGCGCCTTCTCCACCAGATCGGCGATATCGATTCCCATCGGGCAAATCAGCGAACAACGGCCGCACATGTTGCAGGAATCGTAGATCAGATCTTGCCAGCTCGTCAGTTCGTCCACCGTAACCTTCCGCGCAAGCCCGAAAAGGCGATAGATCAGTGCGAACGGACCGACCTCCCGCTCATACGCTTGACGGAACGGAGCTATCTTATGGATTGGCGTGTACCGAGGATCCCCGGTCTGCACATAGAACTGGCAGGCTTCAGCGCAACGTCCGCAATGCACGCAGGATTCCATCGACAGGGCGGCGGTTGGACCGAAGTCGGATACAAACCCGCGCATCGCTTTCTCGGCCGTGTTCATGTCGCTGCCCCCTTGCGCGCGAAGTTCATTCCCATCGCCGCCCGGCTGTAAAATGCCAGCTTGACATGCAGCAGCTTGCCGAACGGGAGCCAGACCATCATCAGCTCCACGCTGAGGATGTGCAGCGTCAGCAACGTCCTGTAGCTGGCGATCGTTTCGCCTGACAGCAGGATGCCGGTCAGCACCGGCAGGAACACCAGAAGCCAGCTCAGGTAGTCGTCGGTCGTCGACAGCAGGCGCAGCACAGGGTGATAAATGCGACGGAACAGCAGGGCGATCATGCTCGCCAAGGTTAAGCCACTGACGATGAAGACCAAACCTTTCGGCAAGCTCGGCCATGTCAGCCAGAAGAATTGGTGGATCACCTGGATATGCGGCGCGCCGCCGAGGACGATCACTGCCAGCCCGAGATGAAAGGTGGAACTAAGACCAACACTGACCGCGATGCGGGGCCAGAACGTCCGGCGCGGAACAAACCGGGTGAAAACTGTCGCCAATCCGCCGCGCACCCGCCCGGCAAAGCCGATCCGCGGCGCAGCCAGATGTAAACGCTGACGTAACAGCAGAATGCCGGCGATGCGCCACGCCGTGCCCCCGACCATAACGAGCCAGGCACCCTGCAACCCCGGACCGCGTGCGAAGTCCAGCAATGTCATGTGCTTTTCCTACGACCGCTCAGCGCTGCGGCGAGACCGCCAGCCACGCCGACGCCAAGGGCGATGCCGGTGTTGCGCCATCCGGCACTGCTGCCTCCGGCCAGCGAGGTGTAGAAGCTGCCTGCGTCCCAGAAATCGGGTTCCGAACAGCCGATGCAGCCGTGGCCCGATTCAATCGGAAAGCTGGTGCCGCCGTTCCATTTCAGGCTCGCACAGGCGTTGTGGGTGACTGGTCCCTTGCAGCCGAGTTCGAACAGGCACCAGCCTTGCCGGGCGCCCTCGTCGTCGAAGCTTTTCGCGAATTTGCCCTGGTCGTAGAACGGCCGGCGGTAGCATTGGTCGTGGATCGTCGTGCCGAAATAGGCCAGTGGCCGCTTGCGATCATCAAGTTCCGGCAAATGTCCGAAACTGATGAAGTGGACCAGCACGCCGCTGAGCACCTCCGGCACCGGCGGACATCCCGGTATGTTAACGATCGGCTTGCCGGAGATCAGGTCCTCCACGCCTGCCGCACCGGTCGGATTGGGGTAGGCTTTGGGGATTCCGCCGTAGGCCGCGCATGTGCCGATCGCCAGAACCGCCTTCGCGTCTGCGGCGATTTCGCTCAGCATGCCGAGGTTGCTGCGGCCGCCGGTCATCGAATAAACGCCGCCGTCTTTGACCGGGATCGATCCGTCAATCGCGAGCAGGTATTCGCCTTTGTTCGCCGCCACCGCCTCTCGCAGGGTTCGTTCCGCGTCGGCGCCAGCCGCTGCCATCAGCGATTCCTGATAATCCAGAGAAACGAAATCGAAAATCAGCGCCTCGATGGAGGGCGAGGATGAGCGCAGCAGCGTTTCCAGACACCCGGTGCACTCCTGGAACGACAGCCAGATCACCGATCGTCGCTTCGCCTTTGCCAGGTTCGCCGCCATCACGGGGGCGAGGGCAGGGGGCAAGGCGAGACTCGACGTCATGGCGATGGCGAATTTCAGCAAGCTGCGCCGCCCAAAGCCGCGGCGGCCCAATACCTCGCCGAGGGTTTCGGCAGACTCCATCAGGACGTTCTGCCTGCGGTCTTAGCCAGCAGCGCGGGCATGCGATCGAGGCCGCGCTTCATATCTGCCAGGTCGGCGCGCAGGATTGCAGGCGTGACCGCCACTTCGATAAGCAGGGCGATGACCCGCCCCGCCCCGTCGGCATGCTTGGTCCACCAGACGCCGGGAAGGCTCGTTTCGCGGATTTCACTGCGGCCCGCGGCATCCAGCACGACGCTGATCTCTCCCTGGCCCAGGCACCGGTCCAATGTTTCGATACAGGATGGAGATAGCGGCAAGCCGCGTAGATCGATACTGCCGCCCTCGTCACGGTCAATCAGACCGCGCAGCAGCCCGGCGACCTCCATGAGCAGCGCCTCGACAAGTTTGTCGTCGGTCAGAAAGCTGAAATCGGTCATTGCCAGTCCAGCACCGTCTGGACCACCGTGCGACAGGCCGCCGGAAACGCCCGCGCCACGGGTTCACTGAGGCGCTCGCTCCAGCCGACGCGGTCGGGTTGAATGCCCAGAAGCGCAAGATGCGTCGGGCTCCAGCCCATCAGCCGTGCCAGGGTCAGTAGATCCACCAACCCCGCCTCGTGCGCGCTCATGCGGCCGCCGCGCGAGACGTGGTCGGCAAGTGCGTCTCCGTCGAGCAGGCACAAAGTCCCGGCTGGCGCGCGAAGCTGTGCGGCATCAACGAGGATGACGGACTCAGACCGGGTGAGAGCATCCATGAGCCGAAATCCCAATGTCCCGCCGTCAAGGGTTCGTAGGCATGGCGGCGTGTCCGGATCGCCGGCGAGGTAACGAACGACATGTACGCCAACACCGTCATCGGCGAGCAGCGTGTTGCCTAGACCGAGCACCAGAACATCGCGGTTGCCCATTCGGTCCTTCCTTTCACGGTAAACGAGCACCGTAGCGGAGGACCGGGTCGCGGAAAGGTTCGGAAAATACCTATAAACCCCTGGCTCCCGGGCGCGTAGTTTCCGAACCTGTCCCCGAAGCGGCGTGGCCGTTAAATTTGTTTCCGCCACGCACTTGCCCGGCTGAGCGAGCAAAGCCGGTGACCCATGAGGGAGCACACCATGTTAAGACGCGCATCGGCCTTTAACGGATATAGTATTGAGGCGGTTGACGGGAAGGTTGGGACCGTCGCAGATCTTTTGTTTGACGACACGACCTGGCAACTGCGCTGGCTGGTAGTTGACACCGGCGGGTGGTTGACCGGACGCAAGATCCTGATTCATCCATCATCGCTGGGACAACCGGACCTTGAAGGCCGGGCGTTCCCGGTCGAACTGACACGGGAAAAGGTCGAAGCCAGCCCGGACATTGCGGAGGACGAACCGGTTTCGCTTCAGATGGACCATGATATGTACCGCTACTATTGGCCGACCGACGGCTCTTTTGGCGGTGCCGGAATCGTTGCGCCGCTGATCCTGCCGTTGGCGCCCGGGGTGTCCAACGCCAAAGCCGATCGGCATTTGCGCAGCGTGGGAGAGGTTTCGGGCTATGCGATACATGCGGTTGACGGACATATCGGCCATCTCGAGACCTTTCTGGTCGATGATGAAGCCTGGGCCATCCGCTACCTTGTTGTCGATACGGTCAATTGGTGGATGGGCAAGCACGTTCTCGTTGCGCCGACCGCAGTCAAGGAAATTGACTGGCTACAGCGTTTCGTTCGGGTCGATCTGACCTGTTACAAGATCAAGGGCAGCCCCGCATGGGAAAACACTGGCACCATCGACAAGGCCTATGAGAGCTTACTGCGAATATATTATGGGTGGATGGATTCCGGGCGCACCACAGAAGCGGCGCATGCGCCGCCGGTTGCGGCGCCCGCCAAAGCGCCGGTCTGACGCGGCGTGAGGCCGGGGACAAAGTTCCCGGCCTTGCCTCACCTCCCGGCGCTTTGCGCAACGGTCCGGGTGTGGTGCGCGATCATAGCTTCCTCGTCCGTTGCGATAACGCGCACATCGATGCGGCTGTCCACTGCGCTGATGCGGTCCGCGCCGGCCGTGTTGGCGGCTTCGTCGAGACGCAGCCCAAGCCAGCCGAGGCGGCCGCACACCGCCGATCGGATGGCCGGTGCGTGCTCGCCGATGCCGGCGGTGAAAATCAGCCCATCCAATCCGCCCAATGCGCTCACCAGCGCGCCCGTCTCGGTAGCGATCCGGTATGAAAATATATCGATTGCCTCCCTCGCATGCGGATCGTCGCTTGCCAGCAGCACGCGCACATCGCCGCTGAGTCCGGAGACGCCAAGCAGGCCGGAGCGTTGATACAACATGTCCTCGATATCGCTGAAGCTGTGTCCCTGTCGCCCAAGATAAAGGATCACCCCGGGGTCGAGCAGCCCGCACCGCGTCGCCATGACCAAACCGTCAAGCGCGCTGAAGCCCGTCGTTGTCTCGATGCTGATACCATCTTTTAACGCGCACAGGCTGGCCCCGGATCCCAAATGGGCGGCGATAACGCGGCCCGCTGCCAGCACCGGCGCCTGCTGAGCCAACCGTCTAGCGATAAACTCATAGGACAGACCGTGAAAGCCGTAGCGGCGCACGCCCGAATCGGAAATCGCGCGCGGCAATGCAAACCGTGCCGCGAGCGGCGGGATAGTATGGTGGAACGCCGTATCGAAACATGCGACCTGCTTCAGGCCCGGACGGGCGTCGGCAACCGCCCGCATGGGTGCGAGGTTGTCGGGCATGTGCAACGGATCGAGCGGTGTCAGCGCCTCAAGCGCCGTCAAGAGCGCCGGAGTGATCAATTCCGGCGCGATATGGTCTGCTCCGCCATGCACAACGCGATGCCCCACCGCTACCAGCCCATCGCGGCCCAAATGCGAGTCGGCAAAGTCGAGCAGCGTATGAAGTGCGGCATCGAAACCGTCCGGCAGCCGTCTGTCGGCCAGCACGGCCCCGGCGGTTTCGCGCGCCACAAAATGCGGCGTCGAGTCCAGATCCTCAATCTCGCCCCGGACCGTCGCCTTCATGGCAGGCCCGGCGTTGAACAGGGCGAACTTTATGCTGGACGAACCAGCATTCAACGACAGGATTGATCCCGTCATGCGGCAGCACCGGCACGGGCAGCCAACACCGCCAGGCCGCAAGACGCCAGCCGGGTCGCCGCATCATCCGCCCGACTGGTCAGGATGATCGGCACCGAAGCTCCAACGACCACCCCGGCACCGCCAGCGCCGGCCATGAAGGTCAATTGCTTGACGAGCATATTTCCGGCCTCGAGATCAGGCGCCAACAGGATATCCGCCCGGCCGGCGACTGGAGAAACGATCGCCTTTTCGGCGGCGGCTTTCGGACTGATCGCATTGTCAAAAGCGAGGGGGCCGTCCAGCAATCCGCCGGTGATCTGTCCACGATCGGCCATCTTGCACAGCACCGCCGCATCAAGGGTGGACTGCATGCGGTCGTTTATCGTTTCTGTGGCGGCAAGGATAGCCACGCGCGGCTGCGTGATGCCAAGAACATGTGCCAGGTCGATCGCGTTCTGAACGATGCCGGCCTTGTCCGCCAGGCTCGGTGCGATATTAATCGCAGCGTCCGTTATCAGCAGCGGGTGCGGGTAATCCGGCACGTCCATCAGGGAGACGTGGCTGATCCGCCGCGACGTCCGAAGCCCGGTCGCCTCCGCCATCACCGCGTGCATCAGGTCGGAGGTGTGCAGATCCCCCTTCATCAGCAATCCTGCCTCGCCGTTGCGGGCAAGCGCCGTCGCGCATGCCGCGGCTTTCGTTGCATCCGGAACGTCGATCAAACGCAGGGCGCCGATATCCACGCCATCCTGCTTCGCAACCTTCTGGATAGCTGAAGCCGGTCCGATGAGGATCGGAACGATCAGACCGGCCTTCGCCGCGTCCAGGGCCGCCAGCAGGGAAGCGGTATCGACCGGGTAAACCACCGCAGCCGGTATCGGGACGCCACCGCTGGCACGAGCCAGCATCGCAACGGTCCTGTCATGACGATTGACACGCACCGACGGCAGGATCACCCGCCTGATGCGAACCTTCTCCGTCGGCGCGCGGGCGAAGGCGCTGCCGGTGATCACCACCTTTCCGGTCTGGTTGGAGCAGACGCAGTCCAGGACGACATCGCCCTTCGCAGGCTTCTTCTCCCGCAACGTCACCGTCGAGGTGATGGTATCGCCGATGCTGACGGGATAAGTGAAACGCAGATCCTGTCCCAGGTAGATCGTTCCGGGTCCCGGCAACCTCGTGCCGAGCGTGGCGGAGATCAGACCGGCGCCCCACATACCCTGAATGATGATATGGTGGAACATATCCGTTGCGGCATAGGCCGGATCGACATGCGCCGGATTGACGTCGCCCGTCACGGTTGCGAACAGATCGATGTCGCGCTGTGTCACTGTGTGCGACAGGCTCGCACTCTCGCCTATTTTCAGCTCTTCGAAGGTTCGGTTTTCGATAAACAGATCGTCCGGCATCGTCATCATCCTTCGAGCACGTAAGTGCCGGGCGCCTCGCAGATTGGCCGGAACCCGGGCGCGCCCATCGGTGGCGGATCGACCCGGCCGCTGGAGCGTTTGTCGAGCCATTTGTTCCATTCGACCCACCACGACCCGTCCTGCGGCACGGTGTCCTGTTCCCATTCGTCCGGTCCGAAGGTGTGGCCGCCGGCTTCGCGGGCCCGCATGCGGAAGTGGCGATGCGGGTGACCGGGCTCGCTGACGATGCCGGCGTTGTGGCCGCCGGAGGTCAGCACGAAGGTGAGTTCGCCGTCGTTCAGCAGATTTAGTTTGAACACTGAATGCCAAGGGGCGATATGATCCCGTTCGGTGCCGACAAGGAACATCGGCAGCTTGATGTCGTCCAGCAGAACGGGACGGCCCGCGACCGGGAAGTGGCCTTCGGCCAGTTCATTGCGTAGGTAAAGGCGCCGTAGATACTCGATGTGCATACGTGCCGGCAGACGCGTCCCGTCGGCATCCCAGGCCATCAGGTCGAAGGGCGCCTCGTGTTCGCCCAACAGGTAACTACGGATGGCATGCGACCAGATGAGGTCATTGGATTGCAGCATCTGGAACGCACCGCCCATTTGGGCGCTGCTCAGGTAACCCTGGGTTTTCATGATGTCATTGAGAAAGTTGAGCTGATCTTCGGTGATGAACAGTTCCAGCTCGCCGGCTTCGGTAAAATCCGTCTGCGCCGCGAACAGCGACATGCTTGCAAAGCGGTCGTCGTTGTCGCGTGCCATGGCGGCGGCGGCGATTGTGAGAAGTGTTCCGCCGAGGCAATATCCTGTCGCGTGGATTTTCGCATCGCCGCAAATCGCCCGCACAGCGTCGATCGCAGCCATGACACCCAGCGTGCGATAGTCATCCATGGTCGTTCCGGCCATGTCGGCGTCCGGGTTACGCCAGGAGATCGCGAAGACGGTGCGCTCTTGCGCCACCAGCCAGCGGATCAGGGAATTACCCGGCGAGAGGTCCAGGATGTAGTATTTCATGATCCATGCAGGCACGATCAGCACCGGCTCGGCCCCGACCTGTGCGGTTGACGGGGCATATTGGATCAGTTCGATCAGCGCATTGCGAAACACGACCTTGCCCGGCGTTGCGGCAACATCTTTTCCGACGGTAAAACCGCTCGGGGCCGAGCCGCTCTGGTCTCGCAAGTAGTTTCCGATCCCCATCAGAAGGTTTTTGCCGCCGGTGTCACGGGTCGCGCCAATAACCTCGGGGTTGAGCCAGGGCACATTGGATGGCGAAATCAGGTCGAGCCATTGCCGTGTGGTGAAGGCAACCATGCGCTCATTATGCGGGCCGACGCCTCCAGGGCTGCGCACCACGCTATCCCACCATTCCTCCCCAAGCAGCACTGCCTGGGTCAGCAGACTATAAGGGCGCTGATGCCAAGCCGGATTGGCGAAACGATGATCGCCCGGTTGCGGAACAATAGGCTCTTCTTGCCCCATCGCCGCGCGCATCAGCCGGGCCCACTGTGCCATCGCCGTACGCCCCAGATCGGCTGTCTGGAACGGTGCATTAGCCGCATGGGCGGCCCAATCCAGGCACGCAAGTGCAACAGTGCTAGGCGAACGCCCGCCGGTGAACCGGCTCTGCCACGCATGCAGCAGCCGATCGAGATCGGCCGGCGTTGTCACACGCGTGGGCCGGACATCGGGGGGCGAAGTAGCCAGACGGATTGGTGTCGTGTTGTCAGGCATGGCGTCACGTCCTCGATGACCGGGTGGAACAGCACGCGCATGCCCGGTGACATGCGCGTGCCAAACGTGGATCAGCCGTTCGCGGCGGAATGGATTTCAAGCGACGCCGGATTGGTAGTCCCCAGAATGTCCTTAGCACGCGCGACGTCGTCAGGACCGCAATGCGCGATCACAAGGAAGCCGTCGGCTTTGATCGCCGTTTCATACTGAAGCACGCTGTCCTTCGGCACGCCGATGCTGTACAGCGCCGCGCCAATCGCACTCAGTCCGCCCGTGAGGACAGCGGTTTCGGCGCCGGAAAATATAATCGCGGCCAGATAGCCGAGAACGACGACATGTCCGACAATCGGAATGGTCAGGAACAAACCGCCGAAGAACAGCCCCCAAAGTCCGCCCCAGAAGGCGCCGCGCGCCCCCCAGAACTTGACCCTATCGCCCATGTTGTAGAAGCCGACGACCTTTTCATCGGTGTGGTAGCCCTTGCCGACGACACTGAGATTCTTCATCTCGAAGCCGGAGTCGGCAAGTTTTTTGACCGCGGCTTCGGCCGACGGATGGTCTGTAAAGACGGCGACGACTGAATCGGAAATTGCCATGTGATCCTCTTTGCTGACGCAGTAGTGCAGACGCACTGCTTAGCGGACATTCTCATACGCGCCGCCGATCCAGTGGCGACAGGGTCGGAAAATACTCACAGGCCCATCTCGCACGCCGAGCGAACCGGAATGTCAAGCCAGGATTGTCATGAACATTGTGCGTCACAACTGCATCCCCGGCGGCGATGTCCTGAGTAGTTTCCGTGCCTTCTCGCGATGAAGGCTCAGGGCGCAGAGTGACCCGCGCCTTATTCAAGGATCCCACATGAAGTCGCAAATTCTGGCCGCGATTGGCGAGCACGGACTACAACCCGCGGCGGCCCTGAACGCCGCACTGGCCGCGAATGACCGGGTAAAATACGCCTTCTCTCTGTTGCAGATGGCGATGTCTCATGCCGAGGACCCGGAACAGACCGCGCCCACGCTGAAACGGGAGCGTATCGGCTGCGGCATCGACGATCCCGATCTGGACACTGCTGTGGCCGCATCCAGTATGGACGGAAAGTCCTGCCATATGCCCGGTGCCGCCCGGGTGGTCGCGCGCATTGCAGAAGACATGCGACTGATGGCGGCGCCGGTGCTCGGCGAAAAGCCAAACGGCCTCGCTGCCCGCGTTGACGGGCTGTTGGAGGCGCTGCCGGTCACCAAGGACGATCTGCTCGATCCCGCCGCCACAACCGCAATGATGCAGGCTGGACATGGTCATACCGATAGCCTGCACCGTCTGGTGATGGATCTGCACAAGCGGCTGAACGCGATGCAGGCGGCGCTGGCCGAGGAAATTCTCGACGGCGCAGCGACATACAGCCTGGCCGCAACCGATCGCCCGATGGTCGCGGCATTCATGGCCGGCGTCAATCGGACCGCGAAACTGAAATTTGCCCATCCCGGCCTGGCCACGACAGCGACGCGCGTCGGAGGACGCCTGGTCATTCAGAACGACATCGGCACGACGGATGCCCATGTCATTGTCATCCATGTGCAGGAGCTCACCGTCAGTGTCACCTATACCGACGTGCACCCGGAAAGGTTGGCGTTTTTCCAGGATATGCTGAAGCCGCGCGGCGTGACGTGGGACGCTCAACGCACCGCGCTGCTCGCCGCGGGCGCGCCGTTCTATCTGGCTACCGGGACGGTCAAGGCAGCCGACGAAAGCGACTGCCGGGCCTATCTCGACTTTCTCGGCTCGCGTCTGGTCTTCCTGATCGACTGGAACCACGCCCGCAAACAATTGCGCCAGTTCCTGCGCGGTCCGGATCGCCTTGTCCTGCTAAGCTGGGCGGCGGAGGCGGGGATCGGCCATCGCGGCTTTCTGGAGCTTGGCGGCGCGCGGTTGGTCAACCAGGCGATCGAGATGACCGCCGGATCATCGATGCATTTCGGCGACCGGCTGTGCGACGTGCTCGGCGATGCGGAGACGCAGGCATTCCTGCGTTTCGTGTTTCAGACAGCGACAGAGGGCCTGTTGCAGGGCACGTCGCATACCCTGATCCATGATCGTATCCGCGTGACCCTGGCGACGCATTTCAGCAACGAACAGCGGCAGCTTTTGCAGGTGGCAGCCGATCATGCCGGACTGATATTCGAACTGGCTAACCTCGTGCGGGATGGCGTGCAGGCGGAGGCGGACGGTTCAGGCAAGCGGGCAAAACGCGCCCGCGGGTTTGAACATGATGCCGATCAGTTGGTGATAGAGACCCGGGAAGCGGTGCGCCGCCGACCCGACTTCGGGGTTTTCCTGAAGCTGCTGGAAGCGGCTGATGACGCGGCGGACGAGTTGGAAGACGCCGTATTTCTTCTCGATCTCGACACGCTGCAAGGAAAACCATTGGAGGATATGCAGACACTCGCGGACCTCCTGGCGGAGGCCTCGCAGGAATGGATCAAGGCATTGGGTCACGCCGCCCAGATCGGCCATGCGTCCGGCCGGGCGGAGACCGAGGATTTTCTGGAAGCGGTCGATCGCGTTTCGGCGCTGGAACATCAGGCCGACGATGCGGAACGTGCGCTGGCAGCATCCGCCATTCAGCATGCCAAGGATTTTCGCCAGTTGCATCTTTTCACGGCCATCGGCGGCAAGTTCGAGGCAGCCGCGGATGCGTTGAAGCACGTCAGTCTGCTGCTCCGCGATCATATGCTCGAGGATGTCATCGATGGCTGATCTCTATCCTGTTCTGCCCGGCGTGGCACCGGCAACAGGCGGAGCCCGGGAGGTTGGCAACAAAGCCTGGAGCCTAATGCTGATGGCGCAGGCCGGGCTTCCGGTGCCCCCTGCTTTCGTTTTGCCCACGGCGTGGTGCGGGCGCAATGAACCCGTCCTTTTGCGTAAAACCCTCGCCGACGGGATCGGGCGGCTGGAAAGTACCACCGGGCTTGCATTCGGCGGGGCGCGGCGGCCGCTGTTGGTGTCGGTTCGTTCCGGCGGAGCCGTGTCGATGCCGGGCATGATGGAGACGGTGCTCGATGTCGGTTTGAATAACGACACGGTTGAAGCGCTCATACGCCTGACCGGCAATCCTCGTCTTGCCTGGGATAGTTTTCGGCGTTTGGTCCAGTGTTACGCGGAGGTCGTCGCGAACCTGCCGACCGCACCGTTCGACGCGCTGGTCGCGGCGGCGCTGGTGCAGGGCGAGGCGGAGACCGAGCGGGAACTCGATCATCGCGCGCTGCGGGCATTGACCCTGGCGATGCTGGATTGCTACCGGACTCTGGCCAAGGCGGCGTTTCCGGCCGATCCACATGAGCAACTTGTCATGGCGGCCGAGGCGGTTTTCCGATCCTGGGATGCGCCCAAGGCGGCAAGCTACAGGCGGATGAACGGCATCAGCGATGACGCTGGCACAGCGGTCACTGTCCAGACCATGGTTTTTGGCAATGCCGGCGGCGAATCGGGTGCCGGCGTCGGTTTTACCCGCGACCCTGCCACCGGTGCGCGGACGTTCTATTTCGACTTCCAGTTCAACGGCCAGGGCGAGGACGTCGTCGCGGGCCGCCATAAACTGCGCGATAATGATCGCTTGCGCATTGTGCTGCCTGCTGTCTGGAAACGGCTAAACGACATCTGCCACGCGCTGGAGGTTCTGTTCGGCGACGCACAGGATTTCGAGTTCACCGTGCAGTCTGCCGAACTGTTCCTGCTTCAGTCCAGGCGGGCCAAGCGCACGGATTGGGCGGCCGTTACGATCGCGGTGGACATGGTCCAGGAAGGTGCCTTGACCCCGGCCGAGGGATTGGCACGGCTTGACGGCATTGATCTGGCCGCCGTCGCTCGCACCAGCTTCGTGCAGCCCGTTCCCGCGACCCTCGCGATGGCTCAGGTTGCGAGCATGGGTGTTGCGAGCGGCGCCGTCGCGCTGGATCCGGACGCGGTCAAGCGGCTGACCGCGGGTGGAACGCCGGCCATCCTCGTGCGCCGGGATACCGTCACGTCGGATATCGAGGGGATTGCGCTGGCCGTAGGGATACTGACGGGATCAGGCGGGCGAACATCGCATGCGGCAGTGGTGGCGCGCCAGCTTGGAAAAGTGTGTCTGGTGGCCTGTCCCGGATTGCAGATTGATCTTGCCCGGCGACAATGCGTGATCGGTGGGACGACATTGCTGGAAGGCGATTTCGTGTCGCTGGACGGAAATACCGGGGCGGTGCATGCGGGCCGGCTTTCGTTGCTGACCGAGAAACCCGAGCGGGCGCTGGAGATCATCGCCGGGTGGCGTCATGCCCATTCATCGAAGAGACAACGAAAGCTTTCGTAATGAACGATCATGCTGCCGCCCTGCGCTCGGACGAACCGGACGCCGAACAGGTCTGGCAGGAGCCGGCCGATCGGCTTCTGGTGCAGTTGCGGACGAAGCTTGCGGGTTTGGGCGGGGACGAGGCGCGGTCCCGGCTGGAAACGTACGGACCCAATGACGCTGCCACTGTCAAGCGGACGCCGCTCTGGCTGCAGTTCCTCGCCCGCTTCGGCAACCCGCTGATCATCATCCTGCTGATCGCCAGCGGAGTGTCCGCGGCAACCGGCGATATCGCAAGCTTTGTCATCATATTCTGCATAGTGATGCTCAGCATCATATTCGACTTCGTGCAGGAAGTGCGGGCGCAGAACGCCGTCGAGGCGCTGCGCCGGTCTGTGGCTGTACAGGCGACGGTGCGGCGGGACGGTGCAGTGGTATCGGTTCCGATTCATGAATTGGTTCCTGGCGATATTGTCGAGCTGATTGCCGGCGACCTGGTTCCCGCCGATTCGCGACTGCTTGTAAGCCGGGATCTGTATGTCAATCAGGCGCTGCTGACGGGTGAGCCATATCCGGCCGAGAAACGTGTTGCCGATTCGATATCCGCAACGGAAACGCAGGCCAGCGCCTCAAACGCGGTTTTTGCAGGCACTTCCGTGATCAGCGGCACCGCAACGATCCTGATCTGCCGGACCGGCGGCAGAACGGCGCTCGGCCATCTCGCGACCAGCCTTGCGGAAAAACCTCCTGCCACCGCGTTCACCGTCGGCATCCGCCGCTTTGGCATACTGATCATGCGCTTCACCGTGCTGATGGTGCTGTTCGTGCTGGTCGTGAACATCGCGTTCCATCGCCCGATGCTGGAATCGCTGATGTTCGCGGTCGCGCTTGCCGTAGGACTGACGCCCGAGCTCCTGCCGATGATCGTTACCGTCACGCTGGCCCGTTCGGCGATGCAGATGGCGAAGCGGAAGGTGATCGTGAAGCGCCTGTCGGCGATACACGACCTTGGCGCCATCGACGTGCTGTGCACCGACAAGACTGGCACGCTGACCGAAGCGGCGATCAAGCTGACGCGTGTGATCGATGGTCACGGTGCCGAAAGCCCGCACGCATACTCCTATGCCTATGTCAACAGCCAGTTCGAAAGCGGGATGAAAAGTCCGCTGGACGATGCGATTCTGGCCGCGCACCCGTTCGACATGTCCGCCTTCAAGAAAATCGACGAGGTACCTTTCGATTTCGAGCGGCGACGGGTTTCGGTCCTGGTCCAGCATGGCGCGAACCGGCGCCTGATCGTCAAGGGCGCGCCGGAGGATCTGCTGCGGCTGTCAGGGCGATACCAGGATGCCAGCGGCGAGCAGAAGCCGCTGGACGGTGCCACGCGGGCGGTCTTCCAGGCTACCCTGGACGATCTCGGAGCGAAGGGATTTCGCGCGCTGGGGGTCGCAAGCCATCTGGCGGACGCAGGCGCGGAGACCGCGGCGATTGCCGATGAGGCGGACCTGGTTTTTGCCGGCTTCGCGGTGTTCCTTGATCCGCCCAAAGCCAGTGCCGGTGCAACGATCCGCTCGATGGCGGAAGCAGGGATCACCGTGAAGGTGCTGACCGGCGACAATGATCTGGTGTCCCGGCACGTCTTCGGCGAAATCGGCGTCCCGGTAACGGGCGTGCTGTCCGGCGAAGCGCTGGAGCACATGACCGAGGAGGCGCTGATCGGGCAGGTGGATCGCGTCAACCTGTTCTGCCGGGTCAATCCGCAGCAGAAACACCGTATTCTGCTGGCTTTGAAGCGGCTGGGTCATGTCGTCGGCTTCATGGGCGACGGCATCAATGACGCGCCCGCGCTGCATGCCGCCGATGTCGGAATCTCGGTTGACGGAGCGGCTGACGTTGCCCGTGCGGCGGCCGATTTGATCCTGCTGGAACACGATCTTTCGGTGGTGCGAGATGCGGTGACCGCCGGGCGGGCAACGGTGCAGAACGTATCGAAATATGTGCTGATGGGCGCCAGTTCGAACTTCGGCAACATGTTCAGCATGGCTGGCGCAACGCTGATTTTGCCGTTCCTGCCGATGCTGCCCATCCAGATCCTGCTGAACAACCTGATTTACAACGTGTCGGAGATCGCGATCCCATTCGATGGCGTCGATGCCGAGGCCGTCGTCGGACCGGTGAAATGGAACATCCGGCTGATCGAGCGCTTCATGCTGGTGTTCGGGCCGGTCAGCTCGATCTTCGATTTCATCACGTTCTACGCCATGCTGGCGTTTTTCGGCGCGGGCGAGGCGTTGTTCCAGACCGGCTGGTTCATCGAATCGATGACGACGCAAACTCTGGTGGTTTTTTGCATCCGCACAAGGCGGCTGTTCTTCCGCAGCATGCCGTGCCGGTTTCTGGTAGCGACGAATCTCGGGGCGGTCGCCCTTGCGGTCGGACTTCCGCTTGTGCCCTGGGGACGGTGGTTCGGCTTTGTTGCGCCACCGCCGCTGTTCTTCGTGTTCCTGGTCGCGGCGACCCTGGCGTATCTGGGTCTGGTTGAAATCGTAAAAGCGGTGTTCTACCGCGCGATGGTCGGGCGATGAGGCCGGAACGACATCGCACCGGAAAGACCGGATGGCTGCGCGCCGCCGTCATGGGTGCGGATGATGGCATCCTGTCAACGGCGAGCCTGGTTCTGGGTGTCGCGGCGGCGGACGGCAGCCATAAAAGCGTGCTGGTCGCCGGGATCGCCGGTCTCGTGGCCGGGGCGATGTCGATGGCCGCGGGCGAGTATGTATCGGTGTCTTCGCAGAAGGATACCGAACAAGCCGATTTGGCTTTGGAGCGAACGGAACTGCGGGTCGACGGCCGCGGCGAGCACAAGGAACTCGCAGCGATCTATGTCGGCCGCGGGCTTGATCCGGCGCTTGCCAGGAAGGTGGCGCACCAACTAATGGCGCATGATGCGCTGGGTGCACATGCCCGAGACGAACTGGGCATTTCCGAGGCACTGGAGGCGCGTCCAATTCAGGCGGCCCTGGCGTCGGCGACGAGTTTTGCCCTGGGTGCCGCCATGCCTTTAGCCGTTACGACCTTTGCGCCCGTGCGCTGGCTGATCATCGCCGTGGCGGCGACTTCTCTGGTCTCCCTGGCGGTGCTGGGTGCTTTGGCAGCCCACACCGGTGGCGCGCGGATCATTTCGGGCGCTTTGAGGGTTGCATTTTGGGGTGCGCTGGCAATGGGGGTGACAACCGGCGTCGGCGTTTTATGCGGATCGATCCGCTGATCTTGGGCACTGCTCGATAGGGCGCTGTGCCTCCGTCAATTGAGTCGCGCCTCGCCTGCGCGAGTGAAAGCGGGAACCCGATGGACATGGGCGAAACACTCGACAAACGCGCGCGGCCGGCAGTTCGGCCGCCTGACGGAAGCCTCCGGAATGCGCCGAAGATGGCGGTCAGGCATCTGGATTTCTACTATGGCGACAGCCACGCGCTGAAGGACGTCTCACTGGATTTGTTCCCCCGCCAGGTGACCGGTCTGATTGGCCCGTCCGGCTGCGGCAAATCAACTCTGCTGCGGGTTTTGAACCGGATGTACGACCTGTATCCGGCGCAGCATGTAACCGGCGAAGTAACGCTCGATGGTCACGACATTCTGGGTTCGGCGGTCAACCTGCGGCGTCTGCGCAGCCGCGTCGGCATGGTGTCACAGGAGCCGACGACCTTCCCGATGTCGATCCATGACAACATCGCCTTCGGCGTCAAGCTGCACGAGCATCTCTCGCGCGCGGAACGGGATCTTCGGGTCGAATCAGCGCTGACCGCCGCCGGCCTTTGGATGGAAGTAAAGGATCGGCTACGCGAGCCGGCGGGCGCGTTGTCAGGCGGGCAGCAGCAACGCTTATGCATCGCCCGCACATTGGCGACCCGGCCCGAGGTTATTCTTCTGGATGAGCCCACGAGTGCGCTGGATCCGATCAGCATGGCGAAGATCGAGGACCTGATCGATGATTTGAAGAAGACCATCACGATCGCACTGGTAACCCATAATATGCAGCAAGCAGCCCGGTGCGCTGATAACGTGGCGTTTTTCTATCTGGGGGAGGTCGTGGAGTTTGGCCTGGCGGCCGACATATTCACGTCTCCTAAGCAGGCTCGCACACAGAACTATATAACCGGCAAGTTCGGCTGAGTGCGGCCTGCGCGGCCTAGTACAGCGTTTCCATAAACCGACTCGTATCACGCGGCCTCGCCGATCTTGTAGGTCCAGGTATGGATCACCGGTTCGCTGTTGACGTCATCAAGATATGCCAGGATTCGGGATTTGAGTTCAGCCTTGGAAGCGACCC
>NZ_CAJATU010000042.1 GCF_903944925.1 uncultured Rhodopila sp.
GTCCGACCACGAGCGACGGGGCCGCCGGCCACCCGCCGCATTCAACGTCGAACCCGTCGCTTCAAGAGAGGAGCTCAATGCCTCATGTCCCGCGATCGAAGGATATAATGTCCACTAACCAGACGATCGTGGACATTAGCTCGCTCCCAGCAGGCTGACCGAAGTATCCCTCACGCGGAGCCAAATCGGTAGGCGGCCGACAGCTTACGCTTACGTGTATGAAACTCGTTCGCGCCTCGCTCCAGGCGGCGTAGGTTGTCTCACCGCCTGGAAGCATCGTGCCACCCGAACCGAGCGCGCCAGAGAGATCGGCAAGCTGCCGAAAACGGGCAACCTTTCCCAGCAGATCATAATGCAAATCTTCCAATAACAAGCGGACAAGGCCAAGATCTTTTATCGGACTCAGAAGATCCGGCATGATTTCTTCTGCCATTGAACAGTTCGCTACCCACACACGAAGAACGTCCTGCTTTACCGGTTTACCCTACTCCCACTCAATCGTCCCCGGCGGCTTGGACGTAATATCATACGTCACCCGGTTCACCCCCCGCACCTCATTCACGATCCGCCCCGCAACCCGTGTCAGAAACCCCATCTCGAACGGATACACATCCGCCGTCATCCCATCCGTGCTGGTCACCGCCCGCAGCGCGCACGCCATGTCGTACGTCCGCCCGTCCCCCATCACCCCCACCGTCCGCACCGGCAGCAGCACCGCAAACGCCTGCCAAATCGCGTCGTACAGCCCGGCCGAACGGATCTCCTCCAGATAGATCGCGTCTACCTTGCGCAGCATGTCCGCCTTTTCCCGCGTCACCGCCCCCGGTATCCGGATCGCCAGCCCCGGCCCCGGGAACGGGTGCCGCCCGACGATCGCCTCCGGCATCCCCAGCTCCCGCCCGAGCGCCCGCACCTCGTCCTTGAACAACTCCCGCAACGGCTCCACCAGCTTCATCCGCATCCGCGCCGGCAAGCCGCCGACATTATGATGTGACTTGATCGTAACAGACGGGCCGCCGGTGAAGCTGACGCTTTCGATCACGTCCGGGTAAAGCGTGCCCTGCGCGAGAAAATCCGCGCCGCCAACCAGAGCCGCCTCTTCCTCGAACACCTCGATAAACAGCCGCCCGATGGTCTTGCGCTTGATCTCCGGATCGGTCACCCCCTCCAGCGCGCCCAGGAACAGGTCCGACGCATCCCGGTGCACCAGCCGGATGTTGAAGCGGTCGCGGAACGTCTCGATCACCTGCGCCGCCTCGTCCTGCCGCAGCAGCCCGTGATCGACGAAGATGCAGGTCAACTGCTCGCCGATAGCCTCCTGGATCAGCACCGCCGCGACAGAGGAATCCACGCCCCCCGACAGCCCGCAGATCACCCGCCCGCTGCCGACCTGGGCGCGGATGCGGGCGATCTCCGTCGCGCGAAAGCCCGCCATGGTCCACGACCCGCTCAACCCCACGACGCAATGGGTAAAATTGCGCAGAAGCTGCGCGCCATGCGGGGTATGCACGACCTCCGGATGGAACTGCACCCCGTAGAACCGCCGCGCATCGTCGGCGATGGCAGCGAACGGAGCGCCCTCGCTGACGCCCACCACCCGGAACCCCGGCGGCAAACGGGTGACCCGGTCGCCATGGCTCATCCACACCTGCTCGCGGCTGCCCTTCGCCCAAACACCGGTGAACAGCGCGCAGTCATCCGCCACATCGACATGGGCCCGGCCAAACTCGCGATGGTCGGAGGGTTCAACCGCCCCGCCCAATTGCTGGCACAGCAACTGCTCCCCGTAGCAAATCCCCAGGATCGGCACCCCGAGCGCGAACACCGCTTCGGGCGCCAGCGGGGCGGCCTCATCGTGGACGGAGGCCGGACCGCCCGACAGGATGATCCCGCGCGGATGCCACGCCTCGATCCGGGCGGCATCGGCGGTAAACGGCCAGATTTCGCAGTAGACGCCCGAGTCGCGCAGGCGGCGCGCGATCAACTGGGTCACCTGGCTGCCGAAATCCAGGATCAGGATGCGTTCGGGGGTATCGGCGGGATCAGGCAGGGAGTCGGTCATGATCATCAGTACCAGCGCTTGATCCGCGGCCTTGGACCACGCCGGAGACGGCAAAGCAAGCGTCTAGGCCGCCCTCAGGATCATGTCTGCCGCCTTCTCCGCAATCATGATCACCGTCGCATTGGTATTCCCCGACACCACCGCCGGCATCACCGAGGCATCCACCACCCGCAGCCCCTCGATTCCCTTCACCTTCAGCGTCTCATCCACCACAGCGCGCGGACCCGGACCCATCATGCAGGTGCTGGTTTGATGGAACGTCGTGGAAGCCGTGGCGCGCACATGCTCCAGCAGATCCTCATCAGTCGCCGCCTGCGGCCCGGGCAAAATCTCCTCCGTCACGAACCGCCGCATGGCTGGCGTCGCGAAGACCCGCCGCGTCACATGCAGACCCGCCACGACCGTCTCCCGGTCCGCCCGGGCCGACAGATAATTCGGCTGCATCGCCGGCGCGGCGGCCGGGTCGGGCGAGACGATCCGCAGCCACCCGCGGCTTTCCGGGCGGCAGGGAATCGCCGTCAGCGAGCAGCCCGGAAACCGGTGCATCGGGTCGCCGATCTTCGGCATGCTGCCGGCAAGGAATTGGTACTGGACGTCGGGGCTGTCGAGTTCCGGCCGGGTCTTCACGAACAATCCGATGGGGCCTGCGCCGGTCATGAGCGGCCCCTTCCCGGCCAGTATCCATTCCGCTCCGGCGTAAAGCCGCCGCAGCCAGTTGTGGTAGATCTCGTTCATCGTCACCGTGCCGTCGACGCAGCGATAGATCATGCGGGCGCCAATATGGTCCTGCAGGTTCTCGCCAACGCCCGGCAGATCGTGCCGCACATCGATCCCGGCCGGCTGCAGCACCGCGCCGGGGCCAATGCCGGACAACTGGAGAATCTGCGGCGAGTTGATCGTTCCGCCGCACAGCAGCACCTCCCGCTTTGCCGTTGCCCGGTGCAGCGATCCGTCCCGGCTGTATTCGATGCCGACGGCCCGCCGATGGTCCAGCAGCACCTTGTGCGTCAGGGCGTGGATCTCGATCGTCAGGTTGCAGCGCGATTTGACCGGATTGAGATACGCCACCGCCGCCGACGCACGCCGCCGCCCTCTCACCGTCAACTGCAGCGGTCCGACTCCCTCCTGGTCCGCGCCATTAAAGTCACGATTGAGCCTGTACCCCGCCTGCTGCGCACCCGAAATAAACGCCCGGTGCAGCGGATGATCGGTGCGCAGGTCCGACACGCCCAGCGGCCCGCCGGCGCCGTGATACGCGTCGGCGCCGTGTTCCTGATCCTCGGCCTTGCGAAAATACGGCAGCACGTCGTCGTACGACCAGCCGGCATTGCCGAGTTGGCGCCACAGGTCGAAATCCTGCCTCTGCCCGCGGATATAGATCAGCCCGTTGATCGAGGACGAGCCGCCGAGCACCTTGCCACGCGGCCAGGGGATGCGCCGGTTGTGCATCTCCGGCACCGGTTCGGTTTCGAAATACCACGCGACCTTGGGATTGTAGATATTGCGGAAGAAGCCGGCGGGGATGTGGATCCAGGGATCGCCGTCCTTCCCGCCCGCCTCCAGCAGCAGAACCCGGTTGTCCGGATTGGCCGTCAGGCGGTTCGCCAGCACGCAGCCGGCGGAACCCGCCCCGACGATGATATAATCGTATTCCATCCGCCCCGCCCCTGGCCGTCATTATGACGGCCAGTGAAGCGGAAGCCGTGGCGGTTGGCCAGAGCGTCAGACCACGCGCAGCACCGGGCGGGCGGCCTTGACCGCCATGCGGCGATAGAGCGCGACATAATCCTCCGCCATGCGGCGAGCGGTAAAGCGTTCCTCGAAGACCTTGCGGATGACATCGTGCGACAGCGTATCCAGCCGCGACAGCGCGGCGACCGCCCCGGTTTCGTCATGCACGATGAAGCCGGTCGTGCCGTGATCGATCACCTCCGGCACCGACCCGGCCGGATAAGCGATCGTCGGGGTGCCGCACGCCATCGCCTCGATCATCACCAAACCGAACGGCTCCGGCCAATCGATTGGCAGGAGTAGCGCCCTTGCGCCACTCAGGAACGCGGGTTTTTCCGCATCGCCGATTTCGCCGATAAGCTGGATCTGGTCGCCATCGATCATCGGCCGGATGGTCGATTCGAAATACGCGGTATCGACCCGGTCGATCTTGGCGGCAATCTTCAGCTTCATACCCGCCGCACGAGCGATGCGGATCGCCCGGTCCGGCGCCTTTTCCGGGCAAATCCGGCCCAGAAACGCCAGGTAATCCCGCTCCATCGGCTGCGGCGTCAGCAGGTTGGGCGGCAGGCCGTGATACACGGTCCCGACAAAGTTACCGTTGGTTAACGGTCTCCGTTGCGCATCGGATATGGACACCAGCGGTGCTTCCGGAAATTCCTGCATCACCCGCGACAGTTCCGGCAGGTCCAGGCGGCCGTGCAGAGTCGTCAGGTACGGAGTCGGCTGGCGGCTGAGCAGCGAAAACGGCCAGTAATCCAGATGGCAGTGCAGCACGTCGAACTCATGCGCCCGCTGCGCGATCTTCTCCAGAAGCAGCATCGGCGGCGCCATGGCGTCGCGCAAGGTCGTGTCGAACCGCAGCGCGCACGGCCATACGGCGTCGAGGTGCGCTTTCGTTACGGAGTCGCCGCTGGCGAACAGGGTCACCTCATGACCCATGGCTACCAGTTCCTCGGTCAGGTAGGACACCACCCGCTCGGTCCCGCCATAGGTGCGCGGGGGGACGGACTCGGTCAGTGGCGCGATTTGGGCTATACGCATTGTCAAATGGCTCCCGGCCTTCAGTTCGAGAGCAGTGATGGAGGGCGGATCAGGTTTTTTTGCGGCAGGTGCGAACATGAAGCGGACAAAGTCGGCCCCCTCACGACGAAGTTACTGCCTGGGGCTTACCCGTACCGCCTCGTTTGCGTTTACCAAGGCACGATCGGTTGCGTCCGAGCCGGCTATTGTTGCTCGGACAAAACATAATTGGGGGATGCTGACCGATGCCACGGCTGGTCGTCGTTTCAAATCGAGTACCACTTCCATCTGAACGTGGCGCCAAGGCAGGAGGCCTGGCGATCGCCCTGGCCGATGCCTTGCAGCCCGGGTCCGTTTGGTTCGGCTGGAGCGGGCGACGCTCTGTGCGCGGGTCCGCGACAACCCACATCCAGCGGTCGGATGGTATTACTTACGCAACAATAGACCTTACGGAAGCGGATTATCATTCCTTCTATGTGAACTTCTCCAACGGCGCGTTGTGGCCGTTGCTGCATTTCCGCCTGGGATTGCTCGACTTCAAGTCGGAGGACTATGACGGCTATCGTTCCGTCAACCGCCAGTTCGCCGCCTCGCTGCTACCGCTGCTGCGGCCGGACGACGTGATCTGGGTGCATGACTATCACATGATCCCGATGGCCGCCGAGCTCCGCGCCGTGGGCGTGACCAACAAAATCGGCTTTTTCCTCCACACCCCGTTCGTTCCGCCCTCGATCTTCAACGCGCTGCCACGCTCAGCCGAGTTGCTGAACGCGCTGTGCGCCTACGATGTCGTCGGTTTTCATACCCGCACCTATTGTACTGCTTTCCTTGATTGCGTCGCGGAAAATCTCGGCGTGCATGCCGACAAGGATGGCCGCTTCGTCATCCGCGGCCACTCCGTTCGTGCAATAGTCGATCCGATTGGCATCAATGCCGACGAGTTTTCGAAACGAGCGGTCGAGGCTGCGCGCGGTTCGGACGCGAGGCTGTTGCGCGAAAGCCTTGGCAAAGGCGGTCTCGCCATCGGCGTCGATCGGCTTGACTATTCGAAGGGCCTGATCAACCGGTTCGAAGCCATCGGCCGGTTCTTCGCCAACTATCCGCAGCATCGCCGGGAAGTCAGCTTCCTGCAAATCGCCGCACGTTCCCGCGAGGAGTCAGGATCATACGCGCGACTGAGACGAGAGCTGGATCGCATCGTTGGCGACACGAACGGGCGGTATTCGGAATTCGACTGGACCCCGTTGCGCTACATGACGCGAGCCGTCAAGCGCGACACGTTGGCAGGCTTCTTCCGCCTGTCGCGGCTCGCGCTCGTCACGCCGTTGCGCGATGGCATGAACCTGGTGGCGAAGGAATACGTCGCCGCGCAGGACGCCAACGATCCGGGCGTGCTGATCCTCTCCCGCTTTGCCGGCGCGGCCGAAGAGATGTCGGAGGCGCTGATCGTCAATCCTTACGATTCCGATGAGATCGCCGAGGCCATGCATATCGGCCTGTCAATGGACCTGGAGGAACGCCAGGAACGCTGGCGGTCGTTGCATAAGAAGGTCAGCGTCAACACCGCGGAGCGATTCTGCTCGGTGTTCCTGAAGCTTCTTGCGCATCCCGAGACGCATCCGGAACGGCCGTCGTTGCGGGCGATTTCGTAGACGGCCAATCGTCCTGGTCCTTCCCGGGGAAGGGCCAGGATGCACATGCTATCAATCGTCGGCGAACAATCCGACCGGTGCCCCCATCGCCGGAGCCGCCGCACGGAACAATCCCCCGAGCGCCGGGAACTCCTCCAGCACCTCAGCCGATTTCCCCTCTCGCAGCGACGTCACATAAAGCGAGCCGTCGGCAAAGCAGGGCATTGTAGGGCCGGGTATTGGGAACGCCCACTTGCGCAGCAACTGACCGTCCGGGCTGAAGCAGTTGATGCAGCCCGCCGACGGGCCGGCGGACCAGTAGTTGCCGTCCGCGTCGGTGGCCGCGCCATCCGGGCGGCCGTCCTCGTTCTTCAAGGTCGCGATGATGCGGTGATTGGACCGCCCCCCGGTAGCCGGGTCGAAATCCCAGGCCTGGATGATGCCCCCCGTCGAGTCGGAGTGGTACATCCGCTTCCCGTCCGGCGACCACGCCAGGCCGTTCGAGACTGCGATGCCGGTTTCCTCCCGCGTGATCCTCCCGTCGGCCGTCACGCGGTACAAAGCCGCTATCTTCTGCCGCGGCGAGTTCTCGTCCATGCTGCCGACCCAGAACGCCCCGTCAGGGCCGACCTTGCCGTCGTTCAGGCGGTTCGTCGGCGGTTCGCCGATTTTCGGCGTCAGATCGGTCAAGGTGCCGCTGGCGGGATCGAACAGCGCGACATGATGCCGCTGCGCCACCACGAAGCGTCCGCTGCGGCACAGGCCGAAGCTGCCGACGACCTCCGGAAAGTCCCATGACGCGTGCGCGCCCGAATCGACCGACAGCGCGTTGATCCGCTTGCCGTTGATATCGCAGAACAGCAGCCGGCGGTTAGCTGCGTCCCACACTGGAGACTCCGCCACGCTACAGCGCGAGTCCCAAACCAGTTCGAAATCGCTCATGACCGAAGCCCCTTCCCCTGGATCTGCGTTTCATAGCCCTGAACACGGAAGCATCCCGCGGGTCGCTCATCACATCGTGGATCTTTCTCCAAATCACGCACGAGCGGAACGGGCCGCCGCCGCACCGGCGATGCGGCCGAACACTGCGCCGATGGCCAGGCCCGCTCCGGCAAGATAACCGGTACCAAGAATGCAGGGCGCCATCACCATGCCCGCTGCAAACAGGTTGGCAACCGGGGTGCGGTCGACAGTCATTGCCCGCGCCTCGGCATCCACCTCGACTCCGAGGCAGGTGAAGGTGATACCCGGCCGGATCGGGGTAGCGGTGAATGGCGGAACCTCCAGCCGACGGGCGTGACGCGTCTTGGGCGGGGCGATCCCGTCGGTATATCCGTCTTGGCCCGCCGCCCGGACGGACGCATTGAACGCCGAGACGGTAGCGGTCAGCGCGGCGGGATCGAGTCCGGCCAGTTCCGCCAGGGCGGGAATGGTCGCGGCCTGCAGCGGCGGCAGCATCGGCGGCGGCGCGCCGGTCTCCGCCGCTTCGTCCAGGATCAGCCAGGCGAGTTGCCCCGGCTGCCCGGCTACCTTGCGCCCCCAGACAGCGTAACGGGTCGGGCCGGTATCGCCGCCCTCGTCATGAAAGCGCCGCCCGGTGCGGTCGACGACGATCCCGGCGGGAATGCCGAGCACCCGGGTGGCGATGCCGCCATCCGACCGGGGCGAGCGGGCGTCGACAGCGACCAGATGGCAGGCCCCCGGTTCCCCGGCCGTCGCCACACCCTGCTTGATCAGGCCACGCAGCAACGCGCCATCGGCATAAGGGGTGCCGCGCAGGATGAACCCATCCGCCGCCGCGCCCCAAACCGGGCGCAACGCTTCGAGATCGGCTTGCGCGCCGCCGCAGCAGAGCACCACTGCGCCGGGTTCAACCTGTCCGGACGGCAGATCCGCTGCCCGAACGCGGCCACCGGAGAGGGTCAACTCCGTCGCTTGGGTGTCATAGCTGATCTCCACGCCCAGCCGTTGAGCGGTGCCATACAGCACATTGAGCATGGTCTTACCGCCGCCGAAAAGGAAGCTCGTGCGGCGCGATACCGGCAGCATACCGTCCGCCGCCCGCTGGAACGGCACGCCTTGCGCAGCCAGCCAGGGCACGACGGACGCCGACTCCGCGGCCAGGCGCTGGCACAGTGCCCGGTTGAAATGCTCCCCGGCGATACGGTTCAGTTCGGCGAGGTATTCGGCCTCGCTGTAGGTCCCCGGCGAAAAAGGCGTCGGTGCGTCGTGCGCCACTCGCAGATTGCGGGCATGGCGGGCGTTGCCGCCGCGCAGCTGTCGCGGGGCGTATTCGATCAGCCGCACGGAGGCTCCGGCGCGCCGGGCGGTGATTGCGGCGCACAGCGCGGCGATGCCGCCGCCGATGACCAGCACATCAGCCAAGGCGAAACTCCCGCGGAGGACGGCGGCCTCTGGAACTTCGGCCGATAAGGACGGTACTAGAATGTCCCGCGCGTGTATGGAAGCCCGGGCCTGCCGCCGCGACCGGGTTGAAAGATGCCGCCATGCATGTGCTGCTGATCCACTGCCACCCCTGCGCGGGGAGTTTCTCCGCCTCGCTGCGCGACGCCGCTACGGCAGCGCTGACAGCTTCCGGCCATACGGTCGAGCTGCGTGATCTCTACGCCGAGGGCTTCTTGCCTGCGCTGACGCCGGAACAGCGCCGCGGTTTCTATGACGAGCGCGCCAATCGGAGCGGCGTCGAAGACCACGCCGCCGCGCTTGGCCGGGCGGAGGCGCTGCTGCTGGTCTATCCGAGCTGGTGGTTCGGATTGCCCGCCATGCTCAAGGGCTGGCTGGACCGGGTCTGGCTGCCGGGGGTTGCGTTTCGCCTGGATGGGCCGGGCGAACTGCGCCCGCTGCTGACGCGTATCCGGCGCATCGGTGTTGTGACGACCTACGGATCGCCGGCGTGGCGGCTCTGGCTTGTCGGCTGGCCGGACCGGAAGCTGATTGGCCGCGGACTCCGGCCGCTATGCGCCCGGCGCTGCCGGCTGGACTGGATCGCCTTGACGGGCATGGACAACAGCACTGCGGCGCAGCGGGAGCGGTTCCTGGCGAAGGTCCGCGCCCGCCTTTTGCGCTGGCGTTGAGCCCGGCCGGAAACTAGGCCAGCACCTTCCTGGTCGCGAGCTTCGCCTCCCCGGGGAGGTAGCCGAGGCGGCCGAACGTGTCGGTCAGCACTTGCTCAGGCGTGGCGTTGCGGGTGGCTACCGACAAGGTAGCCAGCAAAGCGTCGCGGACGGAATTGTCCAGAACCTGCGCCCTGGCGGACAAGGCGCGCAATTGAGGCGGCAGATCGGCTGGCTTGGTGATGACAGTCATGGTTGGATACTCCCTGTTAGCGCCGTCGTGTGCATCGCGGCTTATTACAACCTTGGTTAGCAGTTTCGCGGCCGGCCGCACAACCAAGAAATCGACAGGGGACGCAGATTTTTCGGCCGACCACACAGACTTTGTCTCGATATTTTCACGTTGCAACGCAGCATAAATCGGCGAGACGCGGCGGCGATCCGACTTCATCCTGGCTTGCCGCGGGTTTCGGGCGCGTGAGCGCCCGTGCCGGCGTTCCGGCCGATCACCGGGTTCTTATAGCGGGTTATCTGGTTCTGTTTTCGCGGGAGTGATAGACTTTTGGTGTGAACGGGCAGTGGCACAGTCCAGACCGTCGCCTTTTACCCCGGAGACTCGTCTGGCGGGTGTCCGTAGCGGTGATCCTTTCTATTTCCGGGGCCGTTATCGCCGTCGCGGCAAACATGTGTTCTTCGCTGGATGGACAAAAATATTGCTCCTGCGAGTATAACCAGCGCTGTAGCAGCACGGAGAGGGCATGTAGTTGCAGTCTCTATGAGTCTCGACCGCCGGTTCCGGTCATCCAGTCCCGGCCCGCGAAGACGCTCGACCAGGGCAGCGAGCCGTCGCCGAACCGCCGTCCGCTGCAAGAGCTGCCGAACCGGCATGAGCTGAAATCGTCAGTCCCCGTCGATGACAATCGATCGGATGGGCGTCCGGCGCAAGAGACGATCCACGATCCGATACCGCCAGCCCCGGCGGATGACAGCCGATCGGCCAGGCGTCCGGTGCAAGAGTTGATCCAGGCGGGCGGATTGCCCTTTCAGATGCCCCGGCAGCAAACCGGTGTCGACACGAAGCTACCGGCCGACGATCGGCGAAGCGCAACGGATTTTGTGAAACTTGCACAGACCGCGATTATCCAGGGCAGGATACATGACGCTCTCGATTTGATCGAGCGTGGGCAGACGCGTTTGCTGGATCGATCGGTTGCTTTGAACCAGACCTTTGATCCGATCAAGGATGCGCCGATCGAAAGGTTATCGGTTGCGAGACAGGCGCTGGTGGACAGGGATCGGGCGGCGGCGCTCGGGGCGCTTGGGTCGGCGTTGGCGGAGATGCGGTAGTGCAGGTTAGTACAGGTCCATGCTTTTGTGGGACTTGGAATTTATGATTGCTTTCATAGTGAATTTGAAACGATCACGCGCAGCCGCGCGGCAAAATCATTCAGCGTGAGAACAGAGTAAGACAGCAGCCTGGAGAGAATGACTGATAAAGTCATATCGCACTGACCTTACCATTGATGATTCTTCCGTGGGTCATATCGAATTCGGTCTGGCCTGCCCGGTTTATCTGCTACGAGCAAAATCAGGCTGCCAATCCCGCGCGAGCCATGGTCCGGCATCGGTGCGTGTCTCGGTTCAACCGTCCATAGCGTAGCGTAGCCGGGCCGGAGCGTAGCGGCCTAGCCGGGCCGGCCACACGGCGGCGGCGGAGGCCATTTTTGGCGTGTTGGATTGGGCGATCGGTTCGGCGGGAACGTTCCGTCAACATCCTGGAAATAGCACCGGGGCGCGCGGCCGTTCGGCTTGGCCCATGCTGACCGGTTGCCGCACGCTCTGCCGTTGCGCATGGACGAATAGGGACAGGGGCAAGGGTGTCCGGTGGCGACGTATTCGGCAATGTCGCCGTGGATGATATCGCACGCCTGATCCGGGGTGTAGGACGCGCCCGATGCGGGCGGGACCGCGAACACTATTGCGATGGCGGCCGATGCTCTTGCCAGAAACCTCGCCGCCTTCATCAGTCCGCGTGGCTCCGCCACCCCGCCCGGCGGCAATCCGCCCGAACCTGCTAGCTATCTGCTAACCAAGCCGTTTGCGATGATCGAACGAAGTGGCATAACGATTGAAAAAATTGGCGGACCCGACACGATTCGAACGTGCGACCTTCGCCTTCGGAGGGCTATTTTAGGGGTTTGAGGCGGTTTGAGCGGATTTGATCGAAGCGTTTAAACGCATGATAACATGGCGGTTTCCGCTTGATCGGTGTTGATGTGAATTGACGCCATTTGCCCCGCGGTGTTACCCCGGTGTTACCCCGGCGATCGGGGTAACAGACAGCGGGTGTTGGCATGGCATCGGACAACCAGGCGAAGGCGCGGAAGATCGGATTGGCGCAAGTCCGCGACCTTGAACCGAACTCTGAGATATTCGACGGCGGGCCGGGTTCCGTCGCCGGTTTCGGTGCGCGTCGCCGGGCCGGTAGCGTCGTCTCTTACTTCTGCATGTATCGCACTGCGGAAGGGCGGCTGCGGCGCTTCACCATAGGCCAGCACGGCGCTTTGACCCCGGACGAAGCCCGCACCAAGGCGCGGGAAGTGCTGGCATCGGTGAAGGTCAAGGGCGCGGACCCGGCGGCGGAGAAGCGGACCCGGCGGGAAGCCGCGACCGTGGCGGAACTCTGCGAAGCCTACCTTGCCGATGCCGAAGCCGGGCGGGTGCTGACCCGGAACGGCGCGGCGAAGAAGGCAAGCACTCTCCTGAGCGACAAAGGCCGGATCGATCACATCAAAGCCCTTATCGGCTCGTTGAAGGTTGCAGCGGTCACACCGCGCGACGTGGAAGCCATGATGCACGCCATTGCCGAGGGTAGGACGGCGGCACGGAAGGCGACGGGCCGGAAGCGCGGGCTGTCCAACCGGCGCGGCGGGGCTGGCGTGGCAAGGCGGACAATCGGGTTGTTGGGCGGGATATTCGCCTATGCGGTCAAGCACCATATGCGAGCCGACAACCCGGCGCATGGTGTGCAGCGGACGGCGGACGGCCGACGCGAGCGCCGCCTGTCCGATCCCGAATATGCCGGGCTTGGCGACGCGCTACGGCTGGCGACAGCGGCGGACGTATGGCCTTCCGCCGTAGCTGCCACGCGGTTCCTTGCCGTGACCGGCTGGCGGGCTGGCGAAGCCCTTGCGCTGCGTTGGGCAGAGGTTGACCTACCCCGGCGGACGGCAACGCTGACCGACACCAAATCGGGCCGGTCCATCCGCCCCCTGAGCAACGCCGCTTGTGACGTGCTGCGGAGCCTGCCGCGCTCCGGCGATCTGGTGTTTGCCGCGACGCGCGGCCAAGGCGAAATGAGCGGCTTCCGGAGCCTATTCGACCGTATCGGAGCGATGGGCGGGCTTCCTGTCGCGGAACGCAAGATGTCGCCGGTTCCGAGTGGCGTTAAGGCCAAAGCCACGAAGCGCAGCAAGGTGATAACGAAGCCGGTTGCCGATGCTGATCTGATTACCCCTCATGTGCTGCGGCATTCGTTCGCGTCGCTTGCTGGCGATCTTGGATATTCCGAAGCTACGATTGGAAGCCTTATCGGTCACAAAGGCCAGAGCGTTACAAGCCGATACATCCATTCCGCCGATGCGGTATTGCTTGCCGCTGCTGACAAGGTAGCGGATGAAACGCTGTCACGCATGGGCGAAGCTATGAAGGGTGCGGAAGTCATACAAATGCCGCGCCGGGCTTGAACAGAAAATCTGTTTTTGCAACGAACTGCGGAAAGTGCCATACTCCAACTGTAACCACTTACACATTGGAGTATGCACTATGGACCTAACGAACGCTTGTCATGGGATATCCGCTTTCCTGCAAGCAATGGAGCCGACTGCAACGCCTGAGCAGTTCCGCGAAATGCTAAACCGCTTGGTAAGCATTCGTGCAACTGATCTATCAGAGTTAAACCTTAAGGCAAAAGTGCTCGAAGGGCTAGATTACGCTAATGATGATTTGGCGAAATCAATTTGTACTGACATCATCACAATGCAGTCTGAATAACGCTGAAGTGTTCACGCTTTTGTGTCAGCTTTGACTTAGATTGCATTTGACAAACGCCCCGGCTTGGTCTATTGATTTCAATATGCTGGCGAAAGCCGCGCGACAAACGGAAGGCGCTTCGGTGCCTTCCTCGTCTTCTCAATGATATCAAGCATTTCCGACGCCAACGGCAGTCTCGCCGATTGGCGTTTATGCTGTTTACACGCCTTCAAGAAAGGATAACGTTATGTCACTCGAAACAATAGATCGCAGTGCGCTCTTTCTTCGCGACGAAGCGCCCGCGTTCCTTAAGAAGCACGGTTTCCAGACTACGGTTTCCACGCTGGCGACGCTCGCAACGCGGGGCGGCGGGCCGGTCTATCGGAAGTTCGGCAACCGGCCCGTTTACACGGCTGGTGATCTGCTGGATTGGGCGCATTCGCGGCTGTCGGAGCCGTGCCGGAGCACTTCCGAGGATGCCGCCCGGCGGACCGCCAAGCAGCGGGCCGCAACCGAATACTGCGCCGCAGCATGACGCGCGGACCCGCCGCCAGGGAGGAAACTGGCGACGGGCAGGAACGGAACAACACAACGAGGACGTGCGGCCTGTATTGCATACCCACGCCTTCGCGTCAACTGAAAATTGCTTTGCCGAACAAAGAAAAAGAACAAAAAAATGGCATACTTCGATTGGCTCAAAAAAGAGATTACTTGGCAAGAGGAATGGGCGCGCATCCAAGAGGCTCGCGACAGGATTGCCAAAGGCCGATGCTCGGAAATCGTGAAGCAACTGATTGCGGAGCAAAAGGCGGAATGGGCACATGCCGGAGCATGAGTGCTTACAGATAGGCGGATACTTCCTGGCACCGGGCACCCCGCCCGATGTGCTGGAAATCGTTCGCGAACAAGTGCGGCGGGAAAAGGACATCCGCGCCATCCGGGCCGGACGGCAGCGCATCGCCGATGGCGTGGCTTCCGTAGCCCTACAGGACGTTGCCGAGGATGAACCGAGCAACGACCCGCCGGAGCCGTTGCCGCCGCTAGAGGTAGCCCCGGAGCCTCGCGTCGAGCCGCACGAATGGCGCGGCAAGCTGATGAACAAACTGCTTCCGGACGGATATCGAACAATGCGCGAACGTGCGGAACATCCACAACGGCAACAGATGCACGAACCGGAGGTTAGGGCGCGTGTAAACGGCTTACGTCCGGAGCCGAAGCAATCGCTACCCGATCCGGTGCTGGCACGCGATATGCGGCCCCGCCTGTCTGCTGGCGGCAGTCTCGTTAAGGGGCTACTCGATGAAGGTGCTATGAGCGTTATCTATGCACCGTCCAACGTCGGCAAATCGTTCCTCATGCTTGATCTTGCCTTTCACATCGCGACGGGCAGGGATTGGCGCGGCTTACGGATCAAGAAACCGGGCGCAGTCCTCTATATCGCTGCCGAGGGCGGATACGGCTTCATCAACCGGGTTATCGCGGTCAAGCGCCATTACGGATTGCCGGACGATGCAGACATACCGTTAGCCGTCTTGCCGTGTCCGGTTGATCTGCTTGACGCAAAGGCAGACCGCGACGCAATCGTTAGAATGATTGATGACGTTACCTTGGAGTTTGAACAGCCGGTAGTTCTTTTGGTTCTGGATACCCTATCGCGGCTGATGACAGGCGGAGACGAAAACTCCGCTAAGGACATGACCGCTTTCGTTGCTAATGCCGACTACATCCGCCAAAACGGGTGCGTTCATACCGCGATCGTCCACCATGCCGGTAAGGATATCGCCAAGGGTGCCCGTGGTCACAGTTCGCTACGGGCAGCGACGGATACCGAGATAGAGCTAGTCCGCGCCGGAGAGGGTATGGATAAGACATTCTCGGTTACTGTAAAAAAGCAGCGCGAACTATCAGGCGATGAAGTATTTATGTGCAATCTAAAGAGTGTCCTTATCGGGACGGATGAAGATGGCGACGCTGTGACTTCGGCAGTTGTTGAGCATAGCGCGGCAGAAGGTCCGAGAAGGGTTAGCACTGACGCCAAAATCAGGCATAACGTCAATAATAAGGCGTTAGATATCCTTGCCGGTCTGATTGCAACGCAGGGGCACCCATTGCCTGCCAGCGAAGGTTATCCCGCCGGGGTCTCCGGCGTCACAGAGGAAGTATGGCGGCGGGAATGCGACGCACAACGCTTATCGAAGGCCGAGGCTGACACAAGCCGAGATAGAGTATTCCGCCGGGCGTTCGATCAACTACACTTTAAGGCGGCTATTGGCACCCGTGACGGTCTGGTGTGGTTAGCCACATAAGGCTTATTCATGACGTGGACAAAACGGTCGGACAAGTCCGATTTCGGACAAATCGGCTGTCCGTTTTCGGACGGACAGGACATCCCCCTTTAGGGGGTGTCCGCTGTCCGGACAGACCCGAAGTCCGGACAGGCTGTCCGATCAACCCGGCAGGCATCCCGCCCGCCGGTTCATCAATTCCCCAAGCGTATGCCGCGCGCTTGATCCGGGTTTCCAGCGGCTTGGAAAAAACTGACAGTGACTACTAAATACGACTACAGCGTTCATATCGATCAGAGTATCATCGCTGCGGAAGATCAGAAGCTAGCGGCTATTACCGGCCGCCGGTTGGTAGCGCAAAAGCGCCATGCCGATGCGATAGACGCTCATTCTGCGGCTACCGCTGCTCACAGGGCCGCGCTGCAAGGCGAAGGCGGCGACCCCTTCGATACCGCTGCCGAATTGAAGGCCGCTGCGGAGCGTGTCAGCACGGCATCGGAAGCAGCAACGGCTACCGAGCAAGTGATTGCTAATGCTCATTTTAATCATGAGCACGCTTGCGGTAAGGCTTACGAGCCGATGCACCGTGTAGCGTTATCTCATCTGATTGAAGCCGCAACGAAAGCGGATCAGGCAAGGGCGCTGATGGCCGAAGCGCAAGCGATGTGGACGGCCGCTGCGGCTGCTTCGCAAACCTGCGTCATGCATCGCAGCGGCATTTTTCTGCACCCCGCCTTGTTCGCCCCGCATAGCGAACTCGCTCCGGTTGAAGGCCACTTTCACATCCCTAGTGCATCGGAAGTGACCCCACGGGTTAAGCACTCGGGGGTTAACTAAATGGCAACGATTACCAGATCAGAGTTCCTTGCTTTGTCGGAACGTGAGAAGCGTATCTTTCTCCGTTCTGGAACCGTAACCGTTGATCCCCCCCGCGAGCCGGCCAGGATCGAGTTGCCAGAGGGTGCTTTGACCCGCGCCGATTGGATGAAGCTTTCGCCCGATGCCCGGCGGGATCACGTCAAATCGGGCAAGGGCGTGTTCTGATGCGCAAGCCAGCAAACCCGGCCGTTGAACTCGATTACAAAATGATGGTGGCGATCGAACGGTGCTGGCTTGCCAACTTGGCGACGGTGCGGGCTACTGCCGCTTCGCCGGAGTTGCAGCGTGCCTGTCAGCAACGGCATAGGGCTGCGCTTGAACGGGGGTTTCTGATGGCGGGGGCTGTTCGGCGCCCAGTTGCTCCGGAGCCGCCTAGGCCAAGCGGGAAGCCCGGCAAATGGCATCCGCCGAAGGATGTCACGCCGGGATCGAAAAAACACCGGCTGCGGCAGTTCGCTGCGATGTCTCAGGCCGAGCAAGACGCGCGGTTGTATGCCTGATATCGATCTAGCAACGGAAGGTGAGGGTGGCGATCTGCCACCCCTGCCTACCATGGCCGAGTTGCAACAGGCGTCGGATGCTGCCTTGCAACGAATTTCCGAGACGCTGGCAAAGGCGCAATCCAGATCAGGACGGAACAAGAAAACATGAGTGTAGATCGGGCCAAATACGAAGCACGCGAGCGTAAAGCCTTGCAGCGGTCAATGCAGCGGTGCGGCGTGCTGGCCGGGTTCAGTCCGGTGATTGCCGGTCTCATGGCGCGAGATTTAATCAAGAATTGGAAAATGGACAGAAATGGAACAAATCCCAAAAAAGAAAAAGCGGGGCGGCCGAGTTTTGGGCCAAACCAATTTACGGACGCGAGCGTTAGCGGCGCAGCAACAAGCAGCGATTAAGCATCTTGCGGAGCAACTGACACCCGATGCGCTTAAGAGTATGTCGAGTTTGGATGTTCTCCGTATCTGCATGATCCAGGCGTTGCAGTCTGGCGACCTTGCCAGCGCGCGGGCAGCGGCAAGTGAGCTTGCGCCCTTTGAGTTTGCCCGAAAGAGTGTTGATCCGGCGGCTACCGACATCCCGACCGATCTCCTGCCGGACCCGGAACCGACGCCCGATGAGGAAGCCCCGGCGAACATCATCCTTGGCTAACGCTATGCCGCGAAGATTTCTCTTGCACTGCGCTACCATCGCTGTATGACTACCCACAACGAATGTAGTGAGTGAGAGAGAAAATCCATGGACGGCCGATTTGTTTCCTATCTCCGGGTTTCGACCGATCGCCAAGGCAAGTCCGGGCTTGGTATCGATGCGCAAAGGGATGCCGTTACCGCCCATCTGAACGGCGGGGCTTGGACGCTTATTGCTGAATACGTGGAAGTCGAGAGCGGTAAGAATGATGCCCGGCCGGAACTGGCGAAGGCTCTTGCACGGTGCAAACTGACTGGCGCAACGCTGATTGTCGCCAAACTAGACCGGCTAAGCCGTAACCAAGCCTTCCTGATGAACGTTTACGAAGGCACTGGCGAAGGTGGCGTAGTGTTCTGCGATCTTCCCACCATTCCGCCCGGCCCGGTGGGCAAGTTCATCGTTCAACAGATGGCAGCGGTTGCCGAACTCGAACGCGGCCTGATCTCACAGCGCACGAAGGCAGCCTTGGCGGCTTCCAAGAAACAGCTTGGCGGCTATCGCGGCGGGCCGGTTCCTGACGCTGCTAAAGCCACGGAAGCCCGCCAGGAAGCCGCCGACGCCTTCGCCGCTGATGTTGGACCGATGGCAGCGGAGTTGCGCGCGGCGGGCCGGAGCCTTCGCCAGATCGCGGCGGAACTGACTGAGCAAGGCGTCCGGACGCCACGCGGCGGGGCTTGGTCTGCCGATGCCGTGCGGCGGTTGTTGGAACGCCACGCGGCTTAGCGCCGCACCCCTCTATCGCTACGGGATATCGCCAACCTTATCGAATGCTACCTTTACCGAGTTGCCGCCTACGCTGATCGTCTGCCATTGACCGTTGTCAAAGGACGGAGGCAACAAAAATGATATCGGAACTTCCGTTCCCGGCGGAACCTGCTTTCCGGTCACAAGCTTCGCACCGGCCGAAGTCAGGGTAACGTTGCCAGACAGTGAAGTCCCTTTGGCGACGTAAATCCCGGCGTAGCGTGCTCCGGTGATGTCAACGCCAACTATCTTCCCTTTGCCGATATAAACCGCCCCGTGACCTTCCCCGGCCACACCTTGGTAACGCATTTGGTAAAGCGCGCTCACAACCAGCCCTCACAGTTGCAGAGCGCCACTATTATCGTATCCGTTCCGAGTCGCGCTAGCGCAATGCCGACGCGCACTTAATCCCCGGCTTAACCGCTACATGCCAAATCAGGCGTGGCAATCGTGCGGAGGCGTGGCACGGCAACCCGGCGGACGGGCTTCAAGCCCCGGATGCTGTTACCCCGGTGTTACCCCGGCCATTTTCCGGGTTCGACCAAAGCGCCGTAACTGCTTGAAAAGATTGGCGGACCCGACACGATTCGAACGTGCGACCTTCGCCTTCGGAGGGCGACGCTCTATCCAGCTGAGCTACGGGTCCATCACACCCCACAGGGCGTCGGCCCATCCTATAGCGGCATTCCGCGCACAACTCAATCACCCTCTCACGGCCATCGCCGCGTCCGGTCCGCTTCCTGCTGCGGCGTCAGCACCGACGGCCCGTCCGCCACCCCGTGCGGCTGGTCCGGCAGTGCCGCCGGATCCGACCAGCAGTTCACCACCCCCAGGGTGCGGGTGCAAAACACCGGCGGCGGCGGCTTCGGCTCCGTCGGGCGGCAATACGTCTTGTGCTGCTCCAGCCGCACAGCCGAGCAATCCTTGCCGCTGACCAGGGAGATCACGGCATCGACCGGCGTGCGGCCGATGGCCGCCACGCTGCCGGCGGTGCCACCGACAACCGCGGTCGCGATCGCCTCCGGGGGCAAGCCGCAGCCAGCCAGAGCGATGCTGAGAGGGACGCAAATCAGCCAAAAAACTTTCTTCATGCCCCCTGCATACAACCAAAAGGTAAATGAACTCTTGCCGCCGCGATGGTTTGCGGCCACACCCCGACGCCGCTATGGTCCGCCGCCGCCAGGCGCCCCCGTGCCGTGGCGAGTGCAGGCAGGCGAGAGACTCCACGTGGTTGATATTTTCGACGAGGTCGACGAAGACCTCCGCGCCGAGCGCGCGCAGAAGCTGGCGAAGCAATACGGATGGCTGATCGTCGCCGGCGCCGTCGCCATCGTCGGTGCCGTGGCCGGCTGGCAGCTTTGGAATCGCTGGCAATTGCAACAGGATGCCGCCGCGGCCTCGCGCTTCGTCGCGACCCAGACGGCGCTGGAGCAGGCCGCCCCCGGCACGTCGCCCGCCGCCCAGATCCAGACGCTCGACCAGATGGCCGCCACAGGGCCGGAGGGTTACAAGACCCTCGCCCGCTTGCGTGCCGCCGGGCTGAAGGCCGATTCCGGCGACCTGCAAGGCGCCGTCGCACTGTGGAACCAGGTCGCCGCCGACGGCAACGCGGATTCCCTGCTGCGTGACCTCGCCAGCCTGACTGCAGCGACCCGGCAGATCGACCGCGGCGACCCCGGCCAGCTCCAGGCGCGGCTGGAGCCTCTCGCCGTGCCCGACAACGCATTCTCGGCGTTGGCGCGGGAGCAGCTTGCGATCCTGGACCTGCGCCAGGGCAAGATCGAGGACGCGAAGAACCGGCTGAAGGCTTTGTCGATCGACTTCCAGGCGCCCTCGGGTTTGCGCGCCCGTGCAGCGGCCCTTCTGGCCGGATTGGGCTGATGCCAGCCGCGCGCACCATCAACCAACGAGGAAGCCTGGCGTGACCGTGAAGACCTCGACCCAATCCGGCGGCGCCAGGCTGGCCCGCCGGACCGCGCTGCTCGCCGCCGCCTCCGCGCTGTCCGGCTGCTCGTGGTTCGACAATCTGTTTGCCGAGAAGAAGACGCCGCTGCCAGGCAAGCGCGACTCGATCTTCGCCGATCGGCGGGGGCTGGTGGTGGATGAGAACGCACCGAAGGTGGTGCTGCCGCCGGCCGTCTCCAACGCGGCCTGGCCGCAGGCGGGCGGCAATCCGGCGCATTTAATGGGTCATCTCGCCGCCAACGACCGCCTGGCCGAGGCGTGGCGGGCGGATATCGGCCAGGGCGGTGGCAAACGCCAGATCCTGATGGCGCAGCCGGTGGTCTCCGGCGGCACGGTGTTCACCATGGATTCCGATGCCGAGGTGTCCGCCTTCAACCTGGCGGACGGCAGGCGGCTGTGGCGGGTCGATACCAAGCCGAAAGACGCGGACAGCACCAATGTCGGCGGTGGACTTGGGTCGGACGGCTCCACCCTGTATGCGGTGAACGGGCTGTCGCAGCTTGTCGCCCTGGACGTGACCTCCGGCAAGGAGACGTGGCGGCGCGATCTCGGCGTGCCCGCCCGCTCGGCCCCGACGATCGCCGACGGGCGGCTGTTCGTCACGACTATCGATGACCACATGACCGCCTTCGCCACGAGCGACGGACACCAACTCTGGACCCATGAGGCCGCCGAACCGGTGACCTCGATGCTGGGGCGGCCGGCGCCGGCCTATTACCAGGGACTGGTCATCGCCGGCTTCGGCTCCGGTGAACTCGCCGCGCTGCGCGCCGACAGCGGCACCGTCGCCTGGACCGACGGCCTTGGCGCCTCGCGCGGGCGGGCCAGCGGCGGCGACTTCCTGTCGATCCGCGCCCTGCCGGTGATTGTCGGCGGGCTGGTCTATGCCATCAGCATGGGCGGCCTGCTGGTCTGCAACGACGTCCCGACGGGGCGCCGGGTGTGGGAACGTCAGGTCGCGGGCGAGGACACGTTTGCGATCGCCGGTGACTTCATGTTCCTGATCTCCGCCCAGCAGCAGGTCGCCGCGGTCAACGTCATCGACGGCCGTGTCGCCTGGATCACCGAGTTGCCGCGCTATGAGGATCCGGAGAAGCGCAAGAACACGCTGACCTGGTATGGTCCCTTGCTGGTCAGCGACCGCCTGATCGTCACCGGCACCAGCGAGGACGCGCTGTCGGTCAGCCCGTATACGGGGGAGATCCTCGGCCATATTACGTTGTCGGCCGCCGCCGCGCCGTTCGCCCCGGTGGTCGCCGGCGGCACGGTGCTGGTAATATCCAACGACGGGCGGCTTTTGGCGCTAAGGTAGGTGCCAGCCGCCCCCCACGCCTATTGATGGGCGGGGCGGATGCATCACGGAGTATCATCGCATGTTGCCGATTGTCGTCGTGGCGGGACGCCCGAATGTCGGCAAGTCCACGCTGTTCAACCGTCTGGCCGGGCGGCGCATCGCGCTGGTGGCCGACACACCGGGCGTGACGCGCGACCGCAAGGAAGCCGAAGCGACCTTGCGCGGACGGGATGTCACCCTGATCGACACCGCGGGGCTGGAGGAAGCGGCGCCGGACACGCTGGCCGGGCGGATGCGCGCCGGGTCCGCCAGTGCGGTGGAGCAGGCCGATCTGGTGCTGTTCGTGATCGACGCGCGGGCGGGGGTGACTCCGGCGGACGCGCATTTCGCGCAATGGCTGCGGCGGCAAGGCAAGCCGGTGCTGGTGGTGGCGAACAAGGCGGAGGGGCGGCTGGCGACGTCCTCGATCCTGGATGCCTATGCGCTGGGATTGGGCGACCCGGTCGGTGTCTCCGCCGAACACGGCGACGGCATCGCCGATCTCATGTCGGAAATCGCCGATCGGCTGCCACCGAAAGCGGAGGAGGTTGACGCGGAAACGCCGGACGACGATCGGCCGTTGAAGCTGGCCATCGTGGGGCGGCCAAATGCCGGAAAATCCACGCTGCTGAACCGGCTGCTGGGCGAGGAACGGATGATCACCGGGCCGGAGCCGGGCCTGACGCGGGATGCGGTCTCGGTGATCCTGTCGGACGACCAGGGGCGCGCGGTGGAGATCGTCGATACCGCCGGGCTGCGGCGGCGTTCAAAGGTTGAGGAATCACTCGAGAAAATGTCGGTCAGTTCGGCAATCCAGGCGCTGAAGATGGCGGAGGTCGTGGTACTGTGCGTCGATGCCGCCGATGGCATCCACGACCAGGACTTGCAGATCGCCCGGTTGGTCGAGCGCGAGGGCCGGGCCTGCATCGTCGCGCTGAACAAATGGGACGCGGTGGCGGACCGCAATGCAACCCGCAAGGCGGTGACCGAGCGGCTGGAGGACAGCCTGGCGCAGATGAAGGGCATCCCGGTGGTGACGCTGTCGGCGCTGACCGGTGCGGGCGTGGAGCGCCTGCTGCCGGCGGTGCGGCAGGCGCACGAGGTGTGGAACAAGCGGATACCGACAGGCGAATTGAATCGCTGGTTCGAGCAGGCGCTGGAGACACATCAGGCGCCCTTGGTCAGCGGGCGGCGGCTGAAGCTGCGCTATGTGACACAGGCGAAGGCGCGGCCGCCGACATTCGTGGTATTCGGCACCCGGGCGGAGCAGACGCCGGAAGACTACACCCGGTATCTGGTGAACAGCCTGCGGGAGACCTTCAAGCTGCCGGGCACGCCGATACGGTTGCAGTTGCGCGGGACGAAGAACCCGTTTGTGGAGGAGTAGGGCCGGCTTGCGGCTAAAGCGAACCGTCCAGAAACGCCTCTACGGGCGGCAGCGACCGCGCCGGTGCTTCCTCCATCGGCACATGCCCGAGGTCCGGAAACACCAGCAGACGGGCGTTCGGCATCGCCGCCAGGTAGTCCCCCGCTTTGCGGAACGGGATCACCCCGTCCTTCTCTCCCCAGACCAGCAATGTCGGCGCATGCACGTGGCGCAACATCGGCCCGGGCGGCTGCGGCATCACCTGGGCGGTCCGGTCCAGCACCGCCTGCCGCACGCCCGGCGCGAGAATCATGTCGCGGTAGCGCTGCACGATCTCGGGCGTCAGCCGCTTTTGGTCGCCATAGGCCGGGTCCAGCGTCAGCCGCAGCATGACCGTCGGCAGCGTGTATGGCAGCAATTCCGCCACCAGGGGCACATCCTGCTTCCTGCCATACGGAAATTGCGGGCTGGCGAACCCGTCGGGAGAAATCAGCACCAGGCGATCGACGCGGTCGGGGTATTCGGCGGCGAACATCCAGGCCACCTTGCCGCCCATGGAGTTCCCCACCAGCGACGCGCGCTTTACATCCAGCCTGTCCATCAGGGCGCCCAGCACCTCGACGCCACGCTCATCCAAATAATCCTTCGTTGGATCGGCTCCGGTCAGCCCGAAGCCGGGCAGGTCGTACCGGATAACACGGTGGGTATAGGACAGCGACCGCGCCCAGGGCTCCCAGGTCAGCAGGCTGGACCCGAACCCGTGCAGCAGGATCACCGGCGGCGCGTCCCTCGGCCCGGTATCGCGGACATGCAGCCGGATGCCGGCGATCTGGAGGAACTCAGACGGCGGCTGCGCATACTGCGCCTCCAGCGCGGCGCGGGGCTTGTCGGGCGCATACAGCCATAGGCCGCCGCCGATAAGGCCGAGGGCGGCTAACAACACGATCATGGTCGCTTAGCCGGCAGGCGGCGTGTCCGATCCGTCCTTCGTCAGGCCATACGGCTTGACCGGCGCCCACACGTGTTCGGGCACCATGGTGCGCAGCCGCTTCGGGTAGGCGCGGCGGATGTGCAGCACCGTCTCCACCGCCTTCATCTCCGGCCGCGCCCGGGCGAACTCCAGCCCGCGCGGCCCAACCCGAGGCATCAGCCAGCCGACAATCGGCCGCACGAAATTCGGCATCCCGCGCAGCGGCAGGCCGCCGGCGGCCCGCCAGGTGTTCTTCAAGAACCCGGTCACCCGCCCCTTCCGCTTGCCGGCGCTACCGGGTTCGGAGCTGCGAACTTCGCTGCCGAGCAGTCCCAGCAGTTCATCGCCGCGCTGGTTGCGGACCAGCAGCCATTGATCGCCCTGGCCGCCCATGTACCCGCCGGTAATGTCTTCCAGGACGTTGGTGTAATCCACGCAGGTACGGCAGGTCATCGGGAAGAAGTCCGGCGGCAGCTTGGATATCGGCAGCTTAAGGAACGGGATTTCCTTCGTCCGGCCGTCGCGGAAGCGCAGCTCGACATGGAAGTCGGCGTGGAACTCCAAGTACGTGATCGTGTCCGGGTCATCGGCCAGCCGCGCCAGGAACTCATGGAACCGGGAGGTCGTGGTGTTGTCGGAGCAGGGCGTGCCGATGATATACAGACGGTCCAGGCCGAGGTCCTGTTCGATCGAGCGAAGCGCATAAATCTGGCGGGGATGCCGATGACGGCGGGGCGCTTGTAGCCCTTCCGAGCGGCCGCCGGCTCCAGCAGCGCCAGCTGCGGCGCGTAGCCCATCGGCATGCCCCTGCATTCCGCCATCCCGGCCGGATCGGTTACGATCACCGGCACCGGCCGCCAGCGGTCGTTCGGGTCCGCTGCCATGGGCAATACGGCATCGACGGCGCTGGTTTCGAGCACTCGCTGGGCAATGCGGGTGGCGATGCCGGTCCATTGCGCACCCGGCAGCGGGTTGACCATGGCGGCACGCACCATGCGGCGGAACGGGCCGAAACATAGTTCGTCGGTGCGCTCCGGATCCCGCGCGCGGCCGTGCGCGCGGGTTTCCACGCCGGGGTAGTCAGGTTGGATGAACTGGCGGGCATGGCCGCAGCGCTTGGGTTCGGCGGTGCGGGAGATGCCGCAATCGGTGCACAGGCCGCGCGGCGCGGCATCCCGCAAGGGCGGCGCCCATGTCAATGCCGATGGATTGTGCTCAACGTCCATGCTTCACCCGCCCCTGTTGCGCCGGGCCGGACAATTCTGCTTTCGGAGGGTTTGCGCAACCTCCCGCGTGCGTGACGGCGCGTATGGCTGGTTTAGGTCAGCGTCGCCGTAGGGTGTGGGCGACGATATCCGCCAGCAGCTCGTAGTCCTGCATGCGATTATAGGCGAAGGCGGACAGCCGCAGCCAAAGCGCCCCATCCAGCGCATGCACCGGCACGTCGGTGCCCGCCTCCAACAACCGGCCGCGGATCGCGAGCGCGTGCTCCGGGCTCGCATCCGCAACCGGCAGGCGGATCGTGGCCATCGCCGCTGCCAAGGACCCGGTTGAGCCGACGCCGGTGCCCAGCCGCCGGGCGACATAGTCGGCCCCATCGGCGGCCAGGAGACGGTTTCGCTCTCGCAAGTCCGCGCCGCCAAGCCGGTGGTGGAAGGCGATCGCTTCCGACGCCACCAGGAAGCGGCTTGGATCGGTTGTCCCGGTCCAGTCGAACTCCGCCAGATAGCCCTTGCCGAAACCGTGCGAAATCGTGCCCGGGTGCAAACCGGGCTGCCGGGCGGGCGGCGCATGCAGGAAAGCGCAGCCCTTGGGGGCGCACAGCCATTTGTGACAATTGCCGGTGTACCAGTCGGCGCCGATGGCGCTGATGTCCAGGTCAATCTGGCCGGGTGCGTGGGCGCCATCGATCAGCACCGGCACATCCGCCGCATGGCAGGCGGCGGCGATGCGGGCGGCGGGCAGCACGATGGCGCTGCCGGAGGTGATGTGGTCGATCACCGCCAGCTTCGTGCGCGGTGTGATTGCCGCCGTGACCGCGGCGACCAGGCCGTCCTCGGTCGGGTTGGGAAAGGGCGTCGCGGCTTCGGCGATGCTCGCCCCGGCTTGTTCGGTGACGAATCGAACGGCGTTGCGCACAGCGCCATAGGCGTGGCTGAGAATCAGCACCTCGTCACCCGGCTTAAACGTCAGCGACCGCAGGACGGCGTTGCAGACGGTCGTCGCGTTGTCCGCGAAAACGATGTCGCGACCCCGGGCATTGAGGAACCGCCCGAGATCCTCCGCCGCTTGCCTGAGGGCCGCCGGCAGAACCGTGCTGAAGAATCGTGTCGGCTGGCGCTCCATCCGGTCCTGCCAAGCGCGCTGCGCGTCTCGCACCGCCCGTGGCGTCGCGCCGAAGGAGCCGTGGTTGACGGTCACGAAATCCGGATCGAGGTCCCATTCGTGGCGAATGTCGGGGTCTTGCGTCGGCATGCCGAAAAGTCTCGCACGCCGCCGCCGGTTTTGCACCTGCCAGCCCGGCTATTCCGGATCAGGAGCAGGTCTTGCCGCCGCTCGGCCGATCGCCGGCTGCTTTGGCGGCTGTCTCGGACATATAGGTGCCGGATCTCGTCTTGCCGTAGTATCGATCGCCCTCGCAATGATAGACCTTGGATGACGAATTGACCCAGACCTGACCGTTGCCGCCACCGGCCCGCGTTGCAGCCGGCTTTTTGCCGCCCGCAGCCGCCGGCGTTGTTGCGGGAGAGGCATCGGTTGTCTTGGGTGGCGATGCAGCGGCACTGGTGCCGGTGCTGCCGGCCGCCGCTGCTGGTGCGGAGCCCCAAGTCCCCACCCCGCCATGGCCGCGGCAGGCACCTGAGCGCGACGCACCCGAGAACGAAGAGCCATCCTTGCAGGTGGCGGTCACGCTGGCGGTTGACTGCGCGTAGGTCCCGCCCGCGGTCAGCAGGCAAACCCCAAGCAGACACAGTAAGAGTTTGACACGCATGGAGATTTTCTCCCGGATACGATATCGATATCCTGGGATCAATTTGTTTCCGGCGGCAAGTCGCCAAGAGCGCTGCGTCTCATCACGATTAAGACAGTATTTCCAACGATAGCAGTATTATTGCGCCGCAACCTTTGCGGCCATTTTCTCTTCCACGTCAAGATGCACAGGCACAGCATGAATTTTTCCAATCAGCCATGCTGCGCTATCAAGCGCTTTTTGTTACGGTTGCCCCACGGCTGGCCCATGCCGCGAGACGCAGGATCGTTCCCAGCACGCACATCGTTGCAAACGGCACATAGAACGCCAGGACGCTGATCGTTCCGTCAGCAGGGTGGTTCAGAAAGTAGACAAGAAAGGCGAACGATATCGATTCCATTCCGGTAACCCGCAGCATCCGCCAGCGCAGATGGCCAAGTGCCAGCGCAACCCGATGGATCGACAGAAGCGAGAGCAAAAACGTCCACGCCAGTGCGATCATTTGACACATGAACACCGGGCGCGACAGCGGAAGCTCACCGGCCGTGCGATACAGCCAAGCGATAAGCGCGACATGCACGAGCTGGGCGGATGCGAACGACAGCCCGAAATCGCGCCCGCGCCAGGCGATCGTTTGGAAACCGGCTCCGAATAGCGTCTTCATTGCCCCGCCGGCATACGCAAGCCAGAACAGCAGAAATGAAAACCGCGCAGTAACCTGGAGCGCGCGGGCGAGACCGGCCGCTCCGGTTCCGAAAATAGAAAGCGCAGCGCCGGCCAGAATAGCCGCCAGGCAAAAAGCCGCGCCGGCCAAGCCGGCAGTGGGCAACTGTTTCATTTCCATGACCCGTTTTGTAACGCTTCCACTGGAATGTTAACAGCAAGTCCGTGGTCGAGTCTACTGACTGTCCCGTGTTCAGAGTGGAATGAACGGTACAAGATTGGCGTGGACTGCGCGCCCGGGCCGAACCTGTTCTTTTGCTTACCGGCAAAGCTGCGAACAGATTATCGCCCTGCAGCCACCCTTATGCGGTCGCGCGCTCCATAATGCGGAATGGAACCAGCACCCGGTCCGCCTCCCGCGGGCCTTCCCCGGCCAACCGCCGCAACAGAAAAGCCGCAGCCGATCGGCCGGTTCCCGAGCCTTCCGGGCTGACAGTGGTAATCGCGGGTTCGTTCGCCGCGCTCAACTCAAGATTGCCGAATCCGACAACCGCCAGATGCTCGGGAATCATGACGCCCTGTACACGCGCCTCGGTCACCACGCCGAACGCCATCAGGTCGGAACTGCAGAACAGCGCGCAGCGCTGGTCGAGAACCGGCAACAGGGCGCGTAAACCCTCCCGCCCCGCCGCCGCCGTGCTCGGCGACGGCGTCATCTGTTCCCAGATGATCGGCGTTCCCGCCGCGGCGACCGTCTCGGTAAAGCCTCGGGCCCGGCTCAACGCCCGCGAATCCCGCGCCGTCAACACGGCAAACCGGTCATGTCCCTTGGCCAGCAGGAATGCCGCCACTTCGTGGCCGACATGAGCGTGGTCGAAGCCGATGGCCATGTCGATCGGCCGGCTGGAGACATCCCAAACCTCCACCACCGGGATCCGCGCCTCGATCAACATTTGCAACGCGGCGGGGCTGTAGCCGGAACCGGTGATCAGCAGCGCATCCGGGCGGCGGCCGAGCAACGCTCGGAACATCGATTCGTCGTCGGTGTCCTCATAGCCGCTGATCGACAGCATGACCTGGTAGCCGGCGACCCGCATCGCATCGCTGAAGGACTGTACCAGGCCGGAAAACATCGGATGCGCGATCGTCGGCACGATGGCGGCGACCATGCGGGACTTGCGCGAGGACAGGCCGCCCGCGATCAGATTCGGGACGTAGCCGAGCCGATTGATCGCTTCCCGCACCCGCGCGGTGGTCTCCGGCGAGACCCGATCCGGCGTGTTGATCACCCGCGACACGGTCATCGGTGCGACGCCTGCCGCAGCCGCGACATCGGTGATCTTGACGGGCGCAGTGCGGGGGGGAGGGTCGCGCTCCGTTTCGGACACCGTATTTTCCCTATGTTGGTTCTATTCGCCTTCAATCTAGCGCGCCGGGACGTGCGCGGCCAGAGCCGATGAACGGCCCTGCGCCCGAGGGCCGCGACACCACCCAGGCGGGATCGTTCAAAGCTGTCGCGCCGACGACCAGGCCGCCCGGCCTCGCTCGGTGGACATCATCCCATCCCGACCGGCTTCGCGCCCGCCGATCGGCTGTTGGCACAGCGCCTGGACCGCCGCCAAGACCCGTCTAACGAACAACACTTTGTAGGTTTCGGCCTCGTGAACGGACCTGCTCCGATTTTCGTGTTCCAACACCGGGCATGAGGATCGCCAGCTTCGAAACGCCGTCGGGCGCCGCCGTAACATACGAAGCCCCAACCGAACGGCTAAATTTTGGGCAAGAAATAGAGTGGGATGCGCAACACTTAGCGCTCAGCGCCTGGACCGAGCATGTTCCATTTGCATTTTGGATCGTCAAGGCACTGCGGCCGGATTGCCTGGTCGAGCTCGGCACCGAACGGGGCGTCTCCTACGCCGCGTTCTGCCAGGCTGTCGCACGTTTGGGCCTCGGTTCACGCTGTTTCGCCGTCGATACATGGGAGGGCGATCATCAGGCCGGGCATTATGACGAGTCCGTCTACGCAAGTTTGGCGGAGCTGAACGATCGTCATTACCGACAGTTTTCTTCATTGCTGCGCTCAACGTTCGCCGATGCCTTGCCCTACTTCGCCGACGGCGAGGTGGATCTGTTGCATATTGACGGACTGCACACCTATGAGGCGGTCGCGGGGGACTTCGCGACGTGGAAGCCGAAGCTGTCCGACCGGGCAGTGGTAATATTCCACGATACCAATGTCCGCCGCGACGACTTCGGTGTCTGGCGGCTGTGGCGCGAACTGGCACCGCAGTTTCCGCACTTCGAGTTCGTCCATGGACACGGCCTCGGCGTCCTCGGCGTGGGCAAGGATCTTCCTCCTCCCGTCCGGGCGTTGTTTGAGACCGAGACGGATGGTCACGCGCAGTCTGCCATCCGATCCCTGTTCTCTGCCCGCGGCAATGCCGTGTTGCGTGCGTACCAACTTCAATGCGCCCTTGAGCAAGCCGCTGCCGCGGCGGCTGATGCGGCGGCCCGGCGTGCCGAAGCCGAAGCGCTTCGTGGCCGGCTCGCATCTCAGGAGCAGGAAAGCGCGTCAGCGAAGACAGAGAGCCATTCGCTGCGGCAACAAACTGAAGCAACCGTCGCTTCATTGCGGCGGGAGATATCTGATATCGCCGCGGAAAAAGCGGCATTGCAGCGCCAACTGGGCTGTTCCGGTGAAGAACTGGCGGATTTGCGGGCCAAACTGGCGGCCTCCGAACTCGAGGCAGCCAATATGCGCAAGCAGCTACAGGAGACGCGGGAGGATCTGGTTCGGCAAACGGCGCCCTATCCGGCACTGCACGCCAAGATCGAGGAACTGACAGCGAAGCTGGCCGAAGCTGAAATACGTTGCGCAGCCTACGTTTCATCGACATCGTGGCGCGTCACCGCACCGTTGCGGTTGGTAAAGACATCCATTTCCAGACGACGGAGCGGGGCGGCCGTTGCCGTGGTGCCCCCGGCGCCCACGCCGGTCGTTCGCCCGGAACGAATCTTCCCGGCGGCGGCTCAACTGCGGCTGCTGCAACCGCGCGTGCTGATCGTCGCGGAGCTTTCGTTGCCGCAATGCAGGAAGTACCGCGTTGACCAGAAGCACGATATGATCGAGGCGCTCGGGTGGGATTGCACCGTCGTGGCCTGGCAGGACACCGATCGCGTGCTGAGGCTGATGCAGAGCCACAGCATCGTCATCTTCTACCGCGTGCCGGCGTTCGAAAGTGCCCTGCGCTGCATGCGGGAAGCTGAGAATCTCGGTCTCCCGCATTACTTCGAACTTGATGATCTTATCTTCGATCTCGACGACTACGCGGCGAATCCCAACCTGACCGGGCTTGACCAGCCGACGACGAAAGCACTGTTCGATGGCGCAACGCTCTATCGTCACGCGCTGCAACGATGCCGGAACGTCATCGCCAGCACGCCGTATCTGGCGGAGCGGATGCAGGCTGCCGGCGGAGGATCATCGGCCTGTATCGAAAACGCACTGGATAGCGAAACATTGCGTGTCGCGGCGGAAGCAAGCGGTCGTTCGGAAGACGGCCAGATCAGGATCCTCTACGGTTCGGGCACGCGCACCCATGACGCGGATTTCGCCTTCGTTGCGTCTGCGCTGAAGCGCGTGGCCACTGAACACCCCAACGTCCAGATCGTATTGGTTGGCGAATTGGGTCCGCCCAAAAGCCTGCTCGATCTTGGAGCGCAGCTAACGCGATTGCCCGCATGTCCCTATCCGGAGTACCTCGCGCTGCTGGCGCAAAGCGACATCGCGATCGCGCCGCTGTTTCCCGCCACTTTCAATGAGGCAAAAAGCAACATCAAATTCCTCGAAGCCGCTTCCGTCGGAGTTCCATCCGTCTGCTCCCCGCGATCGGCTTTTGCCCGCGCGATCCGTCCCGGCGAAACCGGCTTCCTCGCCGAATCCTCCGATGAATGGTACCAGGCACTGACTGCTCTGGTAACCGATCGGGATCTGCGACACCGCGTCGGGACGGCCGCCCGGCAGGACGTGCTGGAGCGTTACAGTCCCGCTGCGATTGGCTCGCGCCAGCTTAGGCCTGTTCTGGCCGCGCATCAGCCGGCGGCTGATCCCAGGCTGCATGTTCTGCAGGTCAACATTCTGTTCCGGCCTCAGTCTTTCGGTGGCGCAACTATCGTGATGGAGGAGATGACACGCCTTATGGCGCAGGATCGCAGCACCCGCGTAAGCGTTTTCACCAGTGCGCCCGCAGGATGGCTGAGACCCTATGCCGTCGAGCGCAGCGAGGAAGACGGCATCCCGGTATTCCGCATCGGCCTTCAGGATCGGATCGGCTGGATGCAGGAGGCGTGGGACGAACAGGCGGCAGAGGCTTTCCGCGAAGTCCTGCGAGCCTTGCGGCCTGACGTGGTGCATGTCCACTCCATCCAGGGCATTGGCGGCGGATGCGTGGAGATGTGCCGCGAGGAAAACATCCCCGTCGTCGTGACGCTGCACGATGCGTGGTGGCTGTGCGAGCGCCAATTCCTGGTGACAGGAGAAGGCAAATATTGCGGCCAGCAAAATATCAACCTGAACGTATGTGCCACCTGCGTGCCCGATATCGGCGCGACCGTGTTGCGCAATTTGCGGCTTCGGCAGGCGCTCGACGGCGCTGACCTGCTACTGGCGCCATCGCAGCATTGGCGTCGTTTTTATCTGGCCAATGGCGTCGCGGCGGAACGGGTCGTTGTAAACGAAAACGGTATAAACCTCCCTGCCCGCGCTACGCCGAACGCAGGGGCCACGCGCCTGAGGTTCGGGTTTGTTGCCGGTGCCGAGGCGGTTAAAGGTTTTCCCGTTCTGAAGCGCGCCTTTGAGGCGTTGGAGCGGGACGACTGGGAACTCGTGCTGGTCAATCATGGTTTGTCGATCGGAGTAGACTCCTACGCCGGGATCACCTGGCAAGCGCGCGGAACCGTATATACAGTCCCGCCGTTCAAGGACAGTGGACGCGAGGAATTCTACGACTCCGTGGATGTGCTGCTTTTCCCTTCGCAATGGCCCGAATCGTTCGGCCTCACGGTGCGGGAAGCATTGGCACGCAACAAATGGGTCATCGCCACGGACCAGGGCGGAGCGGCCGAAGTCATCAAGCCAGGCGTCAACGGCACGCTGATTCCGATTACGGACGATGCCAGCCCGCTGCGCAAGGCGATCGAAGATCTTCTGGACCGAAAGCCCGAATTGGCGGGCTGGGTCAATCCGGCGTCAGACCGGATTCGCAGCTTCGAGGCGCAGGCCCGGGAGCTGCGCGACATCCTGGCGTCGGTCGCGTCGAGCGCCGTCGAAAAAACCCGCGCGGCATAAGGAGACACTATCTTGGTAGAAGATCGTCCAGCGGAATTACTCGCCGGAATAAGCCGCGACAGCAAAATTCTCGAACTCGGCCCCAGCGTGTCGCCGATGGCACCCCGATCCGCCGGGTGGGACGTGACCGTAGTCGATCACGCCACCCGGGAGGAACTGGTTGAAAAATATAAGGTCGATCCGAACGTAACGGTGGAAAACATCGAAAATGTCGATTTTGTCTGGAAGAACGGCCCATTGCATGAGGTTGTTCCGGCAGAGTTGCTCGGCACTTTTGACGTCTTGATCGCCAGCCACGTGATCGAGCACCTTCCCGATCCGATCGGGTTCATGCAGTCCGCAACGAAGCTGCTGCATCCGCAGCGGGGGCAGTTGGCGCTGGCCGTGCCGGATAAGCGCTGGTGCTTCGACTACCTGAAGCAGGTCAGTTCCACCGGCCAGTTTCTTGCCGCGCACCGCATGGGCGCGCAGCGGCATGGCCTGGCGACGCGGTTCGATCATTCCGCCTACATCGCTTTCAACCACGGCCGCCCCGCCTGGGGACGGGAGCGGCTGACCGGGCTGAAACTCGCCGACACGCTAGACCATGCCTACAGCGAATTCCAGTCATGGTCGGATGATCCGAACGTGCCTTACGTGGACTGCCACGCCTGGCACTTTACGCCTGCCAGCTTCGCGCTGCTGATCCTGGAGGCGGCGGATATCGGACTGCTGGATTGGCGCGTGGAGTGGCTTCGCCCACGGGCAGGCGTGGAATTTTTCACCCGGCTCGTGCGTGGGCGGCAACAATTCGCCAGCCCGGCCGATCGCGAAAATCGGCGCACGGAGCTGCTGAAACAAATATTGCTGGATCTTCGGGAACAGACTGATTGGCTCGTTGATTCGACCGAACCAAAGCCGATTGTCGTGCAAGGCGGGTTCGATGAGGAGGCAAAGCAGAATTTGCAGCAAATCGCGGAAACCGCGGCAGCTATCCGCACTGCGATGCGCCCCGGCCGCGCGATTTGGCAGCAGATGCTGCCGCTGCGCCGTACCGTCGCCAAGCTCCGGGGCCGGGCCTGATCAGCGCCGCCCGGTCGGGACCTGATTGAAAGGAATCCCCTTGTCCGCCCTGATGTCGGGCGGCAATCCAAGCACCCGTTCCGCAATGATATTCCGCAGGATTTCGTCCGATCCCCCGGCAATCCGCATGCTGGGAGAAGTTAGCAGCGCGGACTGAAACATCGCGTACGCCTCGGTCAGATCATCATCGACCACCAGGCCGCCGGCACCCATCAGATCCAGTCCGTAACTGGCAATATCCTGCTGCTTCGATGCATTGACCAGTTTGTGGATCGAATTTTCCGGCCCCGGGGTCTCGCCCTTCGACAGCGCAGTCATGGTCCGGAACCGGGTGAACTTCAGTCCCTGCGATCGCGCGTGCCATTCGGCGATCCGTTCCCGCACCGCAGCGTTTTGAACTGCCGGCTTACCGTCGATCCGCAGCCTGCGGGATAACGCCACCAGATCGTCCACCTCCGGCCGCTGCGCATCGCCGACGGCCAGTCGTTCGGTCATCAGGGTGGTCAGCGACACCCGCCACCCCTGCCCGACCGCGCCCAGGCGCTGGCTGTCCGGCACCCGGACATCCGTGAAAAACACCTCGTTGAAGTGCCGTGCGCCGGACATCTGATGGATCGGACGCACATCGATTCCGGGTGACTTCATATCCAGAAAAAAGAAGGTCAGGCCCTCATGCTTCGGCACATTCGGATCGGTGCGCACAACGATGATCCCGAAATCCGACAGATGCGCGCCGGATGTCCAGATCTTCTGCCCGTTGATAATCCAATCGCCGCCGTCACGCTCCGCCCTGGTCCGCAATGCCGCCAGATCCGACCCGCCCGCCGGCTCGCTGAACAACTGGCACCATACTTCCTCGCCGCGCAGAGCCGGCCGCACGTAACGATCGAGGTGTTCGTCCGCCGCGTAGGCCATCATCGTCGGGATGCACATGCCAAGGCCAATTTCGTAGAGCCCGCGCGGCACAACGAAATCGTCCTCCTCCTGATTATAGATCACCTGCAGTATCGGCGATGCTTCCCGCCCGCCAAATCGTTTCGGCCATGTCAGCCCGGCGAAACCCGCGTCGGCCTTCGTCGCTTGCCATTTCTTGCAGCGGGCAACCCCGTCCGCATCAAGCCCGCCCTGCCGAAGGATCGGACGCACGCCAGCCTTTGGTTGCGCATGGGCAGACAGAAACCCCCGCACCTCGGCACGGAAGGCGGCTTCCTCAGGGGTATCGTTGAAGTCCATGACGTCCCTCCCTTCACGCCGCGTTGCGGGTTTCCAGCAGATCGACCAGCCGGTGCTTCCAGAACGGCGCCGAACCAATCCCCAGCGCCAATTGTTTGGACCGTCGGTAGAACAAATGACAATCCACCGCCCAGGTGAAGCCAATCCCGCCGTGTGTTTGGATATTCTCCTTCGACGCCAGCTCAAACGCCTCGGTTGCCGATACGCGGGCTGTCGCCGCCGCCAGCGGCAGGTCGGTCGCATCCGCGCCCAGCGCCCAGGCGCCGTAATACGCGTTCGACCGTGCCAGCTCCAATGCCACATACATATCCGCCAGCTTATGCTTGATCGCCTGGAACGAGCCGATTGGCCGCCCGAATGCGTAACGGTCGAGCGCGTAGTCGCGCGCCATTGTCAGGCAGGCTTCGGCACCGCCAACCTGTTCGAACGCGAACAGGATCGCCGCGCGGTCCAGCACGCGTTGGACAGCACCCCAGCCGCCGCCCAGTTTCTCAACCGGTGTCGCATCGAAATCGAGCCGCGCGTGATTGCGTGTCGGATCGAGTGTCCTCAGGTCCCGCCGCCGCACGCCTGCCAAATCCGCCAGGAACAAGCCCGGCTGTCCGGACTCGTCGCGCGCAACGATCACCGCGACGCCGGCGATGCCGCCATCCGCTACCGGCCACTTCGATCCCTTCAAAAGTCCGCCGACGCAGCGGGCGTGAATCGCCACCGGCTCGGGGTTGCCGTTGCCTTCCCACAGCGCGAAACAACCGATAACGGAACCATCCGCCAATTTTGGCAGCCATTCGCGGCGTTGCGCATCCGAACCAGCGGTCAGGATCGCCTCGGCCGCAAGATAGGCGGTGGAACCGAACGGAACCGGTGCCACAGCGCGGCCAATTTCCTCCGCCAGCACGCACAAACCTTCGTATCCAAGGCCCGCGCCCCCATAGGATTCGGGTATCGCAGCACCAATCCAACCCATGCCCCCGATTTCGCGCCAAAGATCGGCCGCAAACACCTCCTGCCCGTCGAGGGAACGGCGCACCACGGCCGGGGTGCATTGCTCCGACAGGAACCGCCGCGCCTGGTCCCTCAGTTGCTTCAGGTCATCGGAAAAATCAAAGTTCATGGCACTTTTTCCCCCTTGCCGGAAGGTTGCCAGCACACGGGGCGGCTGTGAAGCGTCAGACCGGAAGCAAGTGCCGATGCGGTTCCGGGGGCAAGACGACCACGATCGGATCGCCGGGCCGAACAACACCGCCTTGCAGAACGATGGCCATGATTCCAGCTTTCCGGACCAGGCCGCCACTCGCGTCGCGACCTAGGGTTGCCGCCATCAGGCCCGGCTTGAAGCGATCGAGTTGGACGCACGGATTGCGCAAGCCGGTCACCCGCACCTGTGCCGCATCGCCAATGCGAAGGACCGTGTCGGTCGGCAGACCGAGCAGATCGAGGCCGAGGGTCAAGATATTTTCGCCGATTTGTCCCGGCCCTATCAGGAAGCCTTTGGTTTCCAGTTCCAGTAGAAGCTCACGATGCAGCAGATGAACCTGTCGCAGGTTGGGTTTGGCCGTATCCCGGGCGACTCGGGACCGGTGTTGCACCGTTGTACCGGCATGCGCGTCGCCTTCAACGCCCAGACCAGGGAGAAGCGTGATCCACATCGCAGGCTGCTTGCTGAACTGGTGGCCGCTGCGTTGGCTGACGGCTTCGACTAACCCTGGCATGCGAAGGAGAATGCCAGTCGCGACCGGTATTGACGAGCCGCAGTTTCGTTTCCCAACCGGGCGGCGCCGCCCCGAACTGAACGGCGCAACCCGGGATTTGGACTATGCGTCGCTCTTATGAACGCCCTTGTCCCGATTTTCCTTCAGCCGGCCATCATGCTCGGGATCCTTCACGGCACCCGGGGTATGCCCGCTCTCGTGGCTGGCTTCCTTGCCGTGGCTGGTGGTTTCCTTGCTGGTTCCGCTCTCACGGTTTTCCTTCAGCCGCCCATCATGCTCCGGATCCTTGACCGCGCCACGAGTATGCGTGTTGGTGTCATTCGCCATAAAAGGCTCCTCATTCACACTACGCCCGGCGAAAATGCGCCGAACGAGACGGGGAAACGCGACAGCGCAGATCGAGGTTGGATCGGTCACACAGGCTTTGAGCGAGGCGGCCCGCCGGCTGGCGAAACCGCGGGTGTGGCAACGTTCACCAACCGGATGGCTGCTGTGCGTTTTTATGGATCCGCTGGATCATTTTGTCTCCGCCACCGCGCACGTGTGGTCCTGCAATTGCTCGCCGGAGGCACGATCCCCGGCGGGCAGATTGGCGTGATCGTCAAGCAGAACGAATCCCGGGGACCCGCCGGGAAAGGTTGCGCCAACAACCACCAGCGTGTGCATCCCCATGTCAGCGCGCGCCAAAGGGTCGTTGTCCGCGAGCACGAGAAACGGATTCACCGCGTCCAGATTCTCCCCGGCGATCCGGATCGCGCGGTAGTCGTGCCCGGCCAGCGTTACCGGAAACGGCGCCCAATGATCGCCGATCTTTTCGAGGTTGGAGGCGAGCGCATCGCGAACGTCGGGACGAACGCAGTCGATATGAATGTGCAACTCATCCTGCGTGCGTCCGACGGTGGAGTTGATCGCCAGCGAAACGGCGTTGCGCGGCAGTGTCGTGTGCAGCCGCTCATCGACGAAATGCCGGGCCTTCCAGGCTGCATCCCAGTAATTGGTGGCCCCCGGCGCCAGAATGACCGGATCCTCGATGCCGCCGATACGCGCAGTCGGCATCAGCAGGAACTGAGCGACCCCGTTGATGTCCTTCAGCACGGCGGTCCCCTTCTCGGCCCCCGCTGACAGGTCGACGGCGGAACATGGCGCCGGGTCGTGCGCCTTCTCCTCATCCGGAACGCACTTTCCGCTCACAATCTTCCACAGCGCAGACGGATCAGCTTGAGCAAAGCCCGGAACGAACGCCAGACCGGCCAGCAACACCCAGCGATACATCAGGCATTCCCCAACTCGGCACCGGCCAGCAGCTCGCATAATCTTGCCATCTCAGTATGGTCCGCATCCGGCCCGAACTTCGCCTGCGCGGAGACAATCATTTCATTGATCAGAGCTGACAGCGGCGCGGCGGTTGCGGTTTCCCGCCCGACCTGCAACGCAATCGACAGGTCCTTCGCCAGAAGCCCCATTGTGAATCCAGCGTCGAATTTGCGCGATAGCACGAACTGCCTGAATTTCTTCTGCGTCGAATTGTTCATGCCCGTCGCCGCATTCAGCACGTCGGTCATCACCCCCGGATCGAGACCGAAACGCTGGCCAATCAGCAGGGCTTCGATGCCGATCAGGAATCCGCCTGTGCTGACAAGATTGTTCAGCGCTTTCATCGCCTGCCCGGAACCCACCGCGCCGGTTCGTAGCACCGACGTGCCCATGGCGGACAGCACCGGCATCGCCTCGTCGATCGTCGCTGCATCCCCACCTACCATGATGGCAAGCTGACCGGTCTTCGCGCGCGGCACGCCACCCGATACGGGTGCGTCGATCAGCCTCCCGCCCAGCGCCACCACCTGCTCCGCCAGCCGTTGCGTGACCGATGGAACGCCGGAGCTCATTTCGATGATGATGGTGCCGGGTTTCAAGCCGGAGAACAGGTTGTCGTCGCCTTCCGCCAGCACCCGCTCGACGATGACGCTCGTCGGCAGCATCGTGACGATCACCTCCGAGGCCTCGGCAAGTTGCCTCAGGCTGTCGGGCGCGGCGCCGCCGGCTTGCTGCACGAAGTTATTCGCTGTTTCGCGGCGGGAATCGTTGACGTTGACGGTGAAGCCCGCCTTCACGAGGCAGGCGGCCATCGGCCAGCCCATATTGCCGACACCGACGAAGCCGACTGTCTGCGCCATGCGCTACGATCCCTTCGCCGAGTCGATTTCCTTGAACACTTCGGTGGCGATCTTGAACGCCTCCAGGCAGGCGGGGATGCCGCAATAGGCGCCGACCTGCATGAGGATTTCTTTGATTTCGTCGCGGGTGACGCCGTTGGTCAGGGCGGCTTTCAGGTGCAGGCGGAGTTCAGCGCCGCGGTTAAGGGCGGACAGCATGGTCAGGTTGATCATGCTGCGGGTCTTGCGGTCGATGCCGGGACGGGTCCAGCACATGCCCCAGGCGATTTCGGTGGTCATCTGCTGGAAGGCGGCGTTGAAATCGTCGGCACGGGCCAGGGAGGCATCCACGTAGTCGCGGCCGAGCACCTCGCGGCGGACTTCAAGGCCCTTTTTGAACAGCTCGCTTTGGTATTCGGGGCGGTTCGGGACATCGACCACGGTGCGTCTCCTGGTTGTTCGGACGCACGGAACGCTAGGCGCGGGCGGGCTGATCGGCAAGGTTGACAGGGCCGGTGCGGGTCGCCAAAGCGGCGGCGATGGGACCGATGCACGCTGCCGACGACGAAAATCCGACGCTGCGGAGTGCGGAGGCGCTGCTGGCGGCGGGATTGATCCCGCCAGAATCGCTATCGGCGGTTGCGGCGACGGAGGCTCGCTATGCGGTTGCGCTATCGCCGACGATGCAGGCGTTGATCGGGACTCCGGACGACCCTATCGGCCGGCAGTTCATTCCGGACCCGGCGGAACTGATCGTTTCGCCGCATGAAAGCAACGATCCAATCGGTGACGATGCGCTGTCTCCGGTCAAAGGCGTGGTGCATCGTTACGCGGATCGGGCGTTGCTGAAGCCCCTGCTGGTGTGCCCGGTGTATTGCCGGTTCTGCTTCCGCCGGGAACATGTCGGGCCGGATGGCGGCGTGCTGACGGATGCGGAATTGCAGGCGGCGTATGCGTGGTTCTCGGACCATCCCGCGGTGACGGAAATCATCCTGACGGGCGGCGACCCGCTGATGCTGTCGCCGCGGCGGTTGGCGGAGATCGTCCGCACCCTCTCGGCGATGCAGCACGTTCAGACGATCCGGATCCACTCGCGCGTGCCGGTGGCCGATCCGGAGAGGCTGACGGAAGCGCTGGCGGCGGCGATGGAGACGGACCGGTCGATGTGGCTGGTGGTGCATGCGAATCACGCGCGCGAATTCACCCCGGCGGCTGGTGCCGCCTTGCGTCGGGTGCGGGCGCTGGGGATACCGGTGCTGGGGCAGTCGGTACTGTTGCGTGGTGTGAACGATAGCGCCGAGGCGCTGGAGGCGCTGTTTCGTGCGATGGTCGCGCACCGGGTCAAGCCGTATTACCTGCACCAGTTGGATGCCGCGCCCGGTACTGCCCGGTTTCATGTGGCGATAGAGGATGGCCGGGCGCTACTGGATTCGTTGCGTGGACGCGTGACCGGGCTGGCCTGGCCCGCTTACGTGTTGGATATCCCCGGCGGGCTTGGAAAAGTGCCGATTGGTCCAGAGTATTTGCGGCCTGACGGGACGGTGCGGGCGCCGGGGAAGTGACCTCCGCCAGCCGCGTCAAAAGCTTACGACAACGGATTTAACGAAAGGGATTGACGATCACAAAGCCCTCGACCTCGCGGGCGTGGCTCATGTCCTCCGCGTACAGCGTCCGGCACCCCAGCGCTCTCGCAGACGCGATCATTGCGCTGTCCCAATACGAAAACCCATGCCGCCTTGATCTCCAGCGCGGCGTCAAGGATCCAACGGTCACCTCCTGCACTTTGAACCGTGTCCACGTACGGATCAGCCCGGCGGCGAGATCGTACGGCAGCCGGCCGGGCCGCGTTCTCCGCGTCGCCCGCACGTAGCACTCCTGCAACACCTGCACCAAAGTGCGCCATCTTCACTATCGAGTAGGTCCGCTCGAGCGCGCTTAACTGCTTGGATGCGGACTGATCGCCGTGAACCTCATCGCGGCTCAGCCGATCGGCGGCGCTAAAGTCGGCGGGAACGCGGGACTACCGGCGCTTCAGCCGCTGAAAAACGCGTCCCGTCAAGCCGCGCCTAAAGCGCGATCTGCCGCCCAACCTCAAGAAACTTCTCCGGCGGCAGATCGAACCGATCCGGTGTGCGCACCGCATTGCGATACATCATCGCGAACAGCATCCGCCGCCAGGCCGCCAGCCGAGGCGGTTCGGCTCGCCGCACCACGTCGTCATGCGCGGCGAAATACACCGCATCATCCAGGTTCAACGGGCAGCCCTGGTCCTTCGCGCAAGCCAGGGCGGTGGCGACATTCGGTATCTCGGTGAAGCCAAAGTGCAGCGTGACGTGCCAGAACCCCTCGGCCATCTGCTCAACCTCAGCGCGCCGGGACAGCGGCACGCGCGGGTACTGCTCGAAGCGGACGGTCAGGCTGACGACGGTTTCCTGCAGGGCTTTGATCTGCTTGACGTGACGCACCAGGACCGCCGGGATGGCGGTGTCGGTACGGCTGCAGAACACGGCGGTGCCCGGCACGCGAGCCACCGTGCCGCTGCGCAGTTTCGCCAGGAACGCCTGGTTCGATTCCGGTCTTTGCACAAAGGATTGCTGAATGGCCTCGATGCCGCGATGCCAGGTCGTCATCACCAGGAAGATCATCCCGCCCAATACCAGCGGAATCCAGCCGCCTTCCCGGATTTTCAGCAGGTTGGCGCCGAAGAACGCCAGGTCGATCGCCAGGAACACGGCCGCCAATGGCAGCGCGAGCAACACGGGCCAGTGCCAGATGTCCCGCATCGCGTTGAACAGCAGCGCCGTCGTCAGCAGCATGGTGGTCGACACCGCCGTGCCATAGGCCCCGGCCAGCGCGTCGGAACTGCCGAAGCTGAAGGTCAGGATCAGCGTGCAGACCATCATCGTCCAGTTTACCACCGGCACGTAGATCTGGCCGTATTCCTGGTCCGAGGTCTGCCGGATCCGCAGGCCCGGGAACCAGCCGAGTTGCATCGCCTGCCGTGTCAAGGAGAACGCCCCGGTGATGATCGCCTGGCTGGCGATGATCGTCGCGAAGGTCGCCAGCACCACCAGCGGCACCACCGCCCAGCCGGGCGAGAGCCTGAAGAACGGATTGCCGTCCAGCCCCGGGTTTTCCAGCAGCAAAGCCGTCTGTCCGGCGTAACACAGCAGCAGCGCCGGCAGCACGACGCAGAACCACGACAACCTGATCGGCTTGCGCCCGAGATGACCCATGTCGGCATACATCGCCTCACCGCCGGTCAGTGCCAGGAACACGCCGCCGAGGACAAAGAACGTTTGCCAGCCATGCGCAACGGCAAAGCCGACGGCATGCAACGGATTGACCGCCAGCAGGACGTCGGGACGGCGCAGCACGCCATACAGCCCGAGCACGGCGATGACGCCGAACCACAGCAACATGACCGGGCCAAAGATGCGCCCGATACTGGCCGTGCCACGCATCTGCGCCCAGAACAGAGTCACCAACACCACCAGCGCGGCCGGCAGCACATAAGGCTTGAGCACGTCGGTGACGACATTGACGCCCTCCAGCGCACTCAGCACGGATATCGCGGGCGTGATGATCCCGTCGCCGTAGATCAGCGCGGCGCCGAACAACCCGGCGGCGATCAACGCGCCTGTCGCGCGTCCGGCCGGCTTGGTGACCAGCGCCATCAGCGCCAGGATGCCGCCTTCCCCGTGGTTGTCCGCCCGCATGACGAACACGGCGTACTTGATCGAGACCACGATGATCAGCGCCCAGACCACCAGCGACAGCAGGCCCAGCGCCTCCTCGGCGGACGGGTGGCCGCCGACGGAACCAACAATGGTCTGGTAAGTGTAAAGCGGGCTGGTCCCGAGATCTCCGTATACGATCCCTAGAGCCCCCAACGCCCCTGCCACCGTCACCGGCCGATCGGCTGGAGACGCTTCGGTTCGGGCGGCGGCCGGGGCGTTGCTATCCATCCTGTCGTCTCCGGGTGATTCGCCTGAGGAGGCGGCAGATGTGCATGAAAAGCTTCGCGGCGGAAACACATTGCCGCGGGTCGCTCAGGCCCGAGCGAAAACAGCATGCAACACAGCCGACGGGCTGCCGATCGGCCGGCCGCACACGTTGCGGCGGCACACATAAGCCAGCGGACCCTGCGGGCCGGCCGTCTTGCCGTGCGCCGGGTGGCCGGGCGGCACCGAGTCCGGGCCGGTGGCGCGGATAACCGCCACGGCGGGATCGGGTGATCCCAGCGCCGCCTGCACCAGCGACTGCGAGGCGTCCCCCGCGACGACAACGCAAGCACCTGCCTCTAACAGATCCGCCGCCGCCAACAGCGTCGGCATGCCTGATAATTGGTCCGGCTCGCCGGAGAATGCGGTCAACACCGCCTCGGCGCGGGCACGCCAGGCCGGATCGCCGGTCAGGTGATAAAGCCGCGCCAGCACCTCCGCCATCACACCGCTACCGGCTGGAGTCGCATCGTCAGCCGCGGTGCGCGGCCGGGTCAGTGGTACGTCGGAGGCATCGGCCGCCGTCGTGTAAAACCCGCCATGCCCATCGGAGAATGCCTTCCGCGCGACATCCACCAGGCGGATCGCGACCGCGGCATAGGACGGCTCACCGGTGGCCTCGTGCAGCGCCAGCGCGGCGCGGGCCATGGCGGCCTGGTCGTCGATCATCCCCGCCGCCGTCACCCGGCCGAGTCGCCACGCGTGCGCGATGCCGCCTCGGCTATCGGTCATGTTGGCGAGGATGAACGCGAACGCTTCCCGGGCGACGTCCAGCCAGCCGGGTTGCCCAAACACCGACGCGGCGCGGGCAAGCGCGGCAATGGCCAGTCCATTCCAGTCCGCCAGCACCTTGTCGTCCCAACCCGGGCGAACCCGCTTCTCCCGCGCCCGGAACAGGACGTCGCGGGAGCGGGCCAGAGCGGCTTCCTCGTCCGGGGTACCGGACGCAGTGACCCGGCGCAGGATGGAGCGGCCCTCCCAGTTACCGCCGGGCGTCACGTCGTAAACGCGCTTGAAGGCCGCCGCGTCGGGGCCGAGCAGTGCATCGACCTCGGCTACGGTCCAGACGTAGAAGTGTCCTTCCTCGCCCTCGCTGTCGGCGTCCTCCGAGGTGGCGAAAGCGGCTTTGCCGTCAACCCGTTGCGCGGTCATGTCGCGCGTCATCCAACCGACGGTCTCGGCGGCGCGTGCCGCGTAAAGCGGGTTCGGCCGGTGCGCATGCGCCAGCGCCAGCAGTTCCAGAAGCTGAGCGTTGTCGTACAGCATCTTCTCGAAATGCGGCACCAGCCAGATCTCGTCGGTGGAATAACGGGCGTAGCCGCCGCCGAGGTGGTCGTAGATGCCGCCCTGTGACATCCGTTGCAGCATCAGGTGCGATGCGTCCAGCGCCGCCGGGTCGCCGGCGCGGAAGGCGTTTTGCCAAAGGAATCGGTATATCGGCGGATGCGGGAATTTCGGCGCGCCCTTCAATCCGCCCTGCACCGGATCGGTCATCCGCAGATAGGCCTGCGCGACAGCGTCCAGTTGCGCCGAACCGGGAAGGTCGCCGACGGACGCCGCCGCCTGGCGTTCGAGCAACTGCGTCAACGCCCTGGTGTTCTGCACCACCGCCTCGGCACCGGTGTGATAGGCGTTGGCGACACCTTCCAGCACCTGCCGGAACGATGGGCGGCCCCAGCGCGGCTCCGGCGGAAAGTACGTGCCACCCCAGAACGGCGTTCCGTCGGGAGTCGTGAACATGGTCAGCGGCCAGCCGCCCGGTTCGCCCAGGGCTTGCAGTGCCGACATATAGATGCGGTCGATGTCCGGGCGTTCCTCGCGGTCGATCTTGATGTTGACGAACAGGCGGTTCATCAGCGCGGCGGTGTCCGGGTCCTCAAAGGATTCATGCGCCATCACGTGGCACCAATGGCACGCCGCATACCCGATCGACACCATGATCGGCTTGTTCGCCTGCTGCGCTTCGTCGAGCGCGGCCCGGCCCCACGGGCGCCAATGTACCGGGTTGGCAGCGTGCTGAAGAAGATAAGGGGAGGTTTCCCGCCCCAGCAGATTTGCCGCTTCGGCCATGATGTGTCCTTCGCCGGTGTGAGAAGGACATAAGGATCATGGCGGCGGATGACAGGGCTTGCCGCAACCGCAGGACATTCCCGTCACCGCTTGCTGTCGGTGGATCAGCTATTCGCTACAGAGCAGGTGCTGTAGCCGAAGAAACGGTAGGCCGGGCAGACCCGGGTCAGGCCGGTCACCACGGCGATGATGCCGACATAGCCCCACAGGCCGATGACGCCGAAAACGGTAGCGGCGATCAGTGCTAGCCCGATGACAACCCGGGCGTTGCGGTCGAAGGTCCCGATATTGGTATTCATGTCCAAAGCTCCTGTGCCGATGGCCGCCGGGCCATCCTGGCGGAATCACATTGATGCAAATATGTTATACATTATGATAGTCTTAGACAGATCGATAGGACGCAATGAACTAATCGGCCCACACGAGCCGGTCAGCCGGCCCCTCGATCCGATCTGGACCTCCCCAACCACCCGTGCCACCAACCCCGGCTTCGTATGGAGCCGCACCGCTGTGACCACTGCCGAGTCGCTCACCACCGAGGCCATCCTTGACGCCTTCGCCAACTTCGGACGTGTCCTGCCGCGCGAGGCCCTGAAGCAGGCAGCCGAACGCTGGGACGAGGTCGGCTCCGCGCTGATCGCGCAACTCGAAACCGCGGCAAACGGCGGCGAGCCGTCCGAACGCTCGGACAACATCCTGTGCTTCGGCATCTATCTGATGGCGCAGGTTCGTGACACGCGCGCATATCGACCGCTCTGCGCCCTCGCAGCCGATCGCGAACGGCTCGATCCGATTATGGCGGACGGGATTACGGAGGATTTGTCCGTCATCCTCGCGCGTCTTTACGATGGCGATCAAGCGCCGCTGCGGACCCTGGTCGAATCGACCGATGCGGACCAATTCGTGCGCGATGCAGCTTTGGGCACGCTGGCCATGCTGACCGCGTCCGGACGGATCGACCGGGACGAGACGGCAAACTACCTGCGCCACCTGCATGCGACGATGCAGCCGCAGGACGACAACTATGTTTGGGTCGGCTGGCAGCAGGCCGTCGCTGCGCTGTGCCTCGACGACCTCGTCCCGCTGGTCGAGGACGCCTTCGCCCGCGGCCTGATTGGCGAATGGGTGATGGACATCAAGCATTTCCGCGAAGACCTGAGCGCCGTGCAGCGGTCCGGCGACCCCGCCGCGGTCTTTGATTTCACCACCAGGGATGATGGCCGCTTCGACGATGTTGCGGTCATGATGGCCAAGTGGGACTGTTTTCAACCGAAGAAAGAATACCCACCGGCTCCCCGCTCGGCCGCACGACCGGCGCCGCCAATGGGCACCGATTCCGTCCGTAACCCCTACCGCGGGGTGGGCCGCAACGATCCCTGCCCATGCGGCAGCGGCAAGAAATTCAAGAAATGCTGCCTCGACAAGGTGCGATAGTCGCCGCTGCTCTATCCCCTCAGTCGCACCCTCTCGGCAATGTTGAACGCCGCATCCGGACCGGCCTGGGTGAAGATACACAAATCGGCTAACCGCCGCGGCACCTCCAGCACCGGAGCGAAATACGCCACCGCCGCTGGCAGGAATTCCTCTTTCTCAGGATTCGACAGCCGCCGCGTCAGCGTCATGTGGAAGAACCAGGTCCCGAACACGTAAGGATAGCCCCAGCGAACAAGCATCGCCTCCTGCTCCGGCGATAGCCTCGCCCCCCGGCGCGCGGCCAGTTCCGCCTCGGATGGCGGAGCGCGGAACGAGTCGAGTTGCTCGACGCAGGTATCCGCCAGGGCTTGCAGCGCGGGGCAAGGCTCGGTCTCGCGCAACGCCAGAAACCCGCGCAGATCGTGCACCGCCAGCCGTGGCAAGTCGAATGGCGCGATGTCGGCGGCCACCGCGCGGACGGCGGTTATCAGTTCCGCCCAACTGCGCCCCTCCGCAAGCCGCATCGGCGGTTTCAGCGTCGCGTGGAACCCGTAGCGGCGGGGTTCGGCGGTCACGTCCTCGATCCCGAATAGCGCCGGCTGAACCATGGGCGCGCCGGTGACCGGGTTGCGCCCGAGCCAATGCGCTGCGAGCGCCGTCAGCGGATCATCGTCCGCCGGAGCGTAATAGATCGCCACCCGCGCCATGTCAGATCACGCGCTCCCCGCTGCGCCAAACCTGCCGCACAATCGGTAAGGTCCCGAACAGCCGCACGCGCACCACGTCGGCACGCAGCCCGGGGTCCAGCCGGCCGCGGTCTGGCAGCCCGGACATGCGGGCCGGGTGGTCGGAGATCATCGCCACGGCGGCGGCCAGGCTGACCTGCTCCTCCCGCGCGCATTGAAAGGCGGCTTCGATCAGGCTGGGTGGGACGTAGTCGGACGCGAACGCATCCACCGCCCCGGCGCGGACCAGGTCCATGGCTGACACGTTGCCGGAATGCGAGCCGCCGCGGACGATATTGGGCGCGCCAGCGATCACCTGGATGCCGGCGCGCTTCGCAGCGAGGGCGGCCTCCATAGTCACCGGAAACTCGCTGATGCGAATGCCGTCGGCGGCGTTTTCGGCGACCTCCTCCTCGGTCCGGTCGTCGTGACTGGCCAGGGCGATCGAGGTGCTGCGCACCCGGTCCAGCAGCGCCCGACGGTTCGGGTCGCGCCAGCGGGTGCGATGGGCCTGCATTTCCAGGATCTTGCGCTCGACGGTCGCCTCGTCCAGGCCGCCCTGCCGGCGCAGCTTCCGGTAGAAATCGACGTTGGCGTACTGCCCGACGCCCGGACTGTGGTCCATCAGGCTGATCATGCGGACGAGCGGATGTTCGGCCACCGGGTCGAGCAGTTCCAGCATGTCCGTCGCCGGTACTTCGCAGCGCAGATGCAGAAAGTGATCGGACTTCAGCAGGCCTGACTCGGTCAGCGCGTCCAGGTCGATGACCCCGTCGCGGAAGGTCTGGATACGCTCCTTGTCGAAGCCGAGGTCGCCCAGGCACAGCGCATCCAGCACGGTGGTGACGCCGGCCGCTGCGCATTGCGCGTCATGCGCCACCATGGCTGAGCGGGAAGGCCAGCGCGCCATGCTGCGCGGTTGCACCTGGCGTTCCAGATTGTCGGTATGGACGTCGACGACACCCGGGATCAGGTAGTCGCCGCCGCAATCGAGGGCGCCCGAAACCTGCGACCGTCCCGGCTGAATGTCGACGATGGCCTTGCCCCGCACCAGGATCGTGCCATGCAGCGTTTCGTCGGGCAGAACCAGGACCGCGTTGGTGAGTATCGTCTCCGGCGTCATGCAGCATCCCGGTAAGGTGTCATCACAAAAAGCCGATCGGCTATGGCGTCGCGGACGTCGGGGTCGTGGCAGATGGCCACGATCGCGGCGCCGCGATCCTTCGCGTCCTGGATCATGCGTATCACAACCTGACGGTTATCCGCATCCAAAGAAGCCGTGGGTTCGTCGAGCAACAGTATCGGTTGCGCGGCGATGAAGCCGCGTGCCAAGTTTATCCGCTGCTGCTCGCCGCCCGAGAAGGTGGCCGGCGGGATGGCGTGCAGGCGGGCGGGAATGGCAAGCTCCAGCAACAGCGCCCGCGCCCGCTCGGCCGCTGCCCTGGCGTCTATGCCACGCGCCAGAAGCTGTTCCGCCACCACGTCGAGTGCGGCGACACGCGGGACCACGCGCAGGAACTGGCTGACATAGCCGAGGGTCTCATGCCGGACCGCCAGGATGGCGCGCGGTTCGGCGGTGGCGATGTCGACCATGGCGCCGCGGTGCCGCACCAGAATGGCGCCACCGTCGGCGCGGTAGTTGCCATACAAGCTGCGCAGCAGGGTGGACTTGCCGGCCCCGGAGGGGCCCGACAGCACCACGCACTCCGCGGCCCGGACCTCGAGATCGATGCCGCACAGCACAGGCATTTGCAGCCCGCCACGCAGATGCAGGGTGAAGCTTTTTGCCAGGCCGGTGGTGCGCAGCATGACGGTCATGAAAAACGCATCCCATTAACCAAGTATTCATATTTTTGGTGTCTGGTCGGGCAGTCGAAGCAAAGTCTGGAATGCAGATGTACTTCCGCAGCCGCCTGATGAGTTCTGAAGAACGAAACCGCGTCGCCGCGGTCGCGGCTTGGCCTGGTGGAAATGGAGCATATCGCACTGTTGCCGGGACAACGCTGCCATCGAAGAGTGAGCGTGACGCTAAAGGTCATGTTGATCATCCGGTGGGGGAAGAAGCGGATCGAGGTCCAAATCAAGATCCGCTTCTGACCTACACCGGGGCCCGGAGGGCGTGCTAACGCCTTCCGGGACTCGGTCTACCACAAGCCTTTTAGACACCGCAAGTCCTTGTTCTAACTGAATACTCATGCATTCAGCACTGAACTGACGAGCAACTGCGTGTAGGGATGCCGCGGGTCGTCCAGCACCTGATCGGTCAGCCCTGTCTCGACGATGCGCCCGCGCTGCATCACCGCGATGCGGTGCGCCAGCAGCCGGGCCACCGCGATATCGTGCGTCACCAGCACCACCGCGATCCGCAGCCGCGCCACCAGCGAGCGGATCAGATCAAGCAATCGTGCCTGCACAGAAACATCCAGCCCTCCCGTCGGCTCATCCATGAACACCAGCCGCGGATACGTCACCAGGGTGCGGGCGATTTGCAGCCGTTGCAGCATCCCCCCCGAGAACGTGCGCGGCAAATCGTCCAGCCGATCGGCGTCGATCTCGACCAGTGCAAGCCAGTCGAGGGCGGTGGCGCGGATGTCTCCATAGTGCCGCGAACCCCGCGCCATCAGCCGTTCCCCGACATTGCCACCGGCGCTGACGTTCATGCGCAGATTCTGCCGCGGATCCTGATGCACGAAGCCCCAGTCGGAGCGATGCAGCGCGCGCAACGCCGGGGCGGCCATCGCATGCACGTCGAGCAGCCGCTCATCCGGATCGCGATACTGCACCACGCCGCTATCGGGTGCGAGGCGGCCCGACAGCACGTTCAGCAGGGTGGTCTTGCCCGAGCCGGATTCCCCGACGATCGCCAGCATCTCCCCCGGCCAGAGATCGACGTCCACATCGGCCAGGGCGGGAATGGCCCCGAAGGACAAATTCAGGCCGCGGCCGGTTAGCAGCGTCGGGTCGATGATCGGGACAGCGCCGGTCATGCCGGCGACCGATGGTTGCAAGGGGAGGCCAACCGTTTGGGACGTCGGGATGTTTGCCACCGCTTTTTTAACACAGAGGAAGAAAAAAGGGCCACAGAGCACACAGAGAAACCGAACGGTATCATCTGCCGCGATCCTCGATAAACGACCGGGCCGAGCCGATCCTGCCGCCCGGGAAACTCGCGCCGAGGCATCGGAGAAATCCCCGCGCGAAGCCCCGTTCTTGCCTTTTCTGTGTGCTCTGTGGCCCTCGCTTCTTCCTCCGTGTTGAAATACTTGCCGAAGGACGAACCCCAGCGGCCGCTCCCGAATGGCACCAACACGGGACAATGCAACAACACGGCTCCGCTCATTCCGCCGCCTCCCGCAACCCGTCCGCCCCGACATGCCCGGCGGCGCGCCGTTCCGCGCAATGATCCGTATCGGAACACACGAACAGCCGCCCGCCGCGATCGTCCGTCACCACTTCATCCAGGAACGCATCCGTCGCGCCGCATAGTCCGCACGGATGCGCTGCGTTGATCGCCCGGAACGGATGATCGTCGAAATCCAATGACCGCACCCGCGTCCATGGCGGGATCGCGTAGATCCGCTTTTCCCGCCCCGCGCCGAACAACTGTAAAGCCGGCATCATGTCCATCTTCGGATTGTCGAACGCCGGGATCGGACTGGGAGACATCAGGTAGCGTTCGTTCACCATCACAGGATAGTCGTAAGCGATGGATATTTGACCGTAACGGGCTATGTCCTCGTAAAGCTTCACATGCATCAGTCCGTAATCGGCCAGGCCGTGCATCCGCGTCGTCTCCACCCGGCTCGGCTCCAGCCGCCACAACGGTTCCGGCTGTGGCACCTGGTAGACAATGATCTGGTCCTCGCGCAGCGTCTTCTCGGGAATGCGATGCCGCGTCTGGATCACCGTTGCCTCCGCCGTCGCCGTCGTTGTCCGCACCCCGGCGGTGCGGGCAAAGAAGCGCCGGATCGATACCGCGTTCGTCGTGTCGTCCGCTCCCTGGTCGATCACTTTCAGCACGTCATCCGCCCCCAGGATCGAGGCGGTCACCTGGATGCCGCCGGTGCCCCAGCCATACGGCAGCGGCATCTCGCGCGAGCCGAACGGCACCTGATGTCCGGGGATCGCCACCGCCTTCAGCAGCGCGCGACGGATCATCCGTTTCGTTTGCTCATCCAGATAGGCGAAGTTGTAGCCTTTCATTCCGCAACCTCCGCCCGCATCCGCCGCACATTTTGCAGTTCGCTTTGGAAATCGACGTAATGCGGCAGCTTCAGATGCTCGACGAAGCCGGTCGCCTCGATGTTGTCGGAGTGGTACAGCACGAATTCGACATCCTGCGCCGGAGCGGTCACGTCCTCGCCCAGTTCCGCCGCCCGCATGGCGCGATCGACCAAAGCCATCGCCATCGCCTTGCGCTCGCCGAAGCCGAACACCAGCCCGTAGCCGCGCGTGAACTGCGGGGGTACCGTCTTCGACCCCTTGAACCGCGTAACCATCTGGCATTCGGTCAGCACGAGGTCGCAGATATCGATTGCGAACCCGAGCTCCGCCGGTTCGATCTCGACCGAGACCTCGCCCATGCGGATCTCCCCGGCGAACGGATGGGAACTGCCGTAGCCGCGCTGGGTCGAGTAGCCCATGCCGAGCACAAAGCCCTCATCGCCACGCGCCAAAGCCTGCAACCGGACATCGCGTCCGGCCGGAAACGACAGCGGGTCGCGCGTCAGGTCGCCCGGCTCATGATCGCACACGGTGTCGGGCTCCAGCAAACCCTCCTGTCCCAGGATGTCCGGCACCCGCGGCATCGCCGCCGTATCGGTTTCGGCGGCGACCGCGCCAGTAGCAAGCGCCTCATCCTCCAACAACCCGAAATCCAGCAGCCTATGTGTATAGTCATAGGTCGGCCCCAGCACCTGCCCTCCGGGGAGGTCCTTAAAAATCGCCGAAATACGCCGCTCTATCGTCATCGAGGCCGTGTCCACCGGCTTCGAGTGAGCGAAGCGGGGCAGCGTAGTGCGATAGGCGCGCAGCAGGAATGCGGCCTCGATCAGGTCGCCCTGGGCCTGCTTGATCGCCAGCGCCGCGAGTTGCCGATCGTAAAGCGAACCTTCGGCCATGACGCGATCCACCGAGCGGCCGAGCTGGTCTTGGATCTGCGCGACGGACAGTGCGGGGCTCGATGTGTCGCCGCGGCGCTCCTCGGCCAGCCAGGCATGGGCGGCATCGATCGCCTGCTCGCCGCCCTTGACCGCGACATAGGCCATGGCTCAGCCCTCCCGCACGGCAACGCTGCGCGGCAGCGCGGCGAGCTGGTTGCCGGCGCACAGGATCAGGTCGATGCCGCACGGATACAGGGCGTGGTTGCGCTGCCAGACGGCGGCGAAATCCCCTGGCAGTCCGTCGACGGTCAGGGTCGCGGGCGAGCGCAGACCGGGTCCCTCCAGCACGAACGCTCTTCCGGTGGTCAAAGAGGCAACGTGCAGGATCACCGTGGCGGACGTTTGCGGTGCTTCGTCCGTCCCGAAAGGTAGGCGATGCCAAATCGTCATGGCGTAGTGGGTCAGCGCCAGGGCAAACATCGACTTAGCCGGATCGCCGGTGATGGGCGCGCCGGTATGAAACGCAATCCACCCGCGTGCCGCCTCCGCCTCCGGATCAAGCCAGAGCGGCGTCTCATGATCCATCAGCGTCAACACGACTGCCGCCGCGGCATCGGACAGCGGAGCGGGCGCCGCCACGGCGCCGACGGTATAGACACGTCCCGGCCGCGCCATCGCATCCAGCACCTGACGGAAACAGGATTGCGCGCCGCCCACTGGTTCGGCAAACCCGGGGGTCAAAGCGCCGATCATGTCCGCATCGTCTGCATGGCAAAGAACTGCACCCGCGTGGCCGCGGCCTTGCCGGCGCGTTCGGCCCGCCTGGCCGCCTGACTGGCCTGTAGCGGGGTGATGACCTGCGCCTCCAGCCTCTCCATCCGTTCCGGATCCTGCATCAGCGCATCCGCCAACGCCGCCAACTCCGCCCGCCGCGGTTCGCGGCCGGCAATATAGGCGTGTCCGACCAGTCCGGAATCGAGCCGAACGGTGCAGCGGGTGACAGTCATTTCGCCCACGTTGAATGGAGCCCCGCCGCCGCCGGCCCGGCCTCGCACCATCACCAGACCGCTTTCCGGCCCGCGCAGCACGGTGTACTCCGGCGCGCCCTCCGCTTCGATCAGCAAAGCCTCCAGCCTTTCGGCCGGCGCGCGCGCAAGAATAGCCATCCAGCGCTGGCGGGAGGTCTCAACAGGGACGCGATCGGTCATGGGCGCCTGAATGTTGTTTAGACATCTAGACAGCTAGAGGTCGCTCCCGCTATCGTCAACCACTAATGGGACTGGATTGGATGAAACAAGGATGAACCCGACCGCCGAGATGGACGATCCCGCCACCCATCCGGTCGATCGCCAGGACGGGGTGGCGCTGTGGCGCCAGATCGCCGGGGCGCTGCAACGCGACATTGCGTCCGGTGCGCACCAGCCGGGCGGGCGCTTGCCGACGGAGGCTGAGCTGTCGGCGCGGTTCGGGGTCAACCGGCATACCGTCCGTCGCGCGCTGGAGGAATTGTCCCGCGACGGGCTGATCCGGGTCGAGCAGGGCCGCGGCAGTTTCGTCGCCGAGGACGTGCTGGATTACACGGTCGAGGCGCGGACCCGGTTCTCCGAGTGGATTCGCAAGCACAACAAGGAACCCTCCGGCCTGGTCCGGCAGTTGCGCGAGCTCGCGGCGGAACCGCGCGTTGCCGCCGGGCTGGGCGTTCGCGGCGGCAGCAAGGTGGTGATGCTGGAGCGTCTGGGCCTTGCCGACGACCGTCCCGTCAGCCTGACCCGGCATTATTTTGCCCCGCGGCTGATCGGGATGCTGCAGGCGCTGCAGACAACTCCGCGCATCACGGACGCATTGCGCGCCGTCGGAGTGGAGGACTACCTGCGCTTGCAAACCCGGGTGACCGCCCGGCTGCCGACGCAGACCGAGGCGGATCTGTTGCGGATGGCGCGCGGCCGACCGCTGCTTGTCGCCGAAAACATCAACGTGGACCGCGAAGGCGCGATTATCGAGTTCGCCGTCGGGTGCTATCCCACGCCACGGGTGCAGATCGTATTTGAGCCATGAAAGTAGTGTGAATGCGTGATTTCAGTATCACCGGCGGGAGGGTGCTGCTGGCCCCGGACGGAATGCACCAGACTGATATCCTGGTTCGCGACGGCCTGATCGACCGCATCGGCGGCAACACCGCGGATGCCCGGTTCGATGCGTCGGGGCTGCTGGTGCTGCCGGGAATTGTCGATCTGCATGGCGACGCGTTCGAGCGGCAGATCCAGCCGCGGCCGGGGGTGAATTTTCCGGTCGATCTGGCGTTGCGGGATACGGAATCGCAGTTGCTGGCGAACGGCATTACCACGGCATTCCATGGCGTGACGTTGTCGTGGGAGCCGGGACTGCGCAGCCTGGCCGCATGGCACGCGATGATGGCGGCTTTGTTCGCGCACGCCTGGACCTGCGACATGCGGGTGCATCTGCGATGGGAGGCTTACAATCTCGACGCCCTGGATAGCGCGGTTGCGGCCATCGAGGCGGGGCATGTGCATTTGGTGGCGTTCAACGACCATACGCCGTCGATCGTCCGCAAGCTGAAGGACCCGGTGGAGGGTGCGAAATATAGCGGCCGGGCCGGGATGAAGATCGAGGCGTTCCAGGCGATGGCGGACGACGTTGCATCGCGCGCCGATGCGGTGCCCGCCGCACTGGACCGCATCGGCGCTGCGGCACGGGCGGCCGGTTTGCCGATGGCGAGCCACGACGATCACAGCATCGCCGCACGCGACGGGTTCCGTGCCCGCGGCGCCCGCATTTGCGAGTTCCCGATCGCCGGGGACGTGGCTGCCGCGGCGGTCGCCGCCGGAGATTTCGTGGCGATGGGCTGCCCGAACGTGGTGCGCGGCGGCTCGCATCTCGGCTGGGCTTCCGCCGCGGTGATGGCGGAGGCGGGCGTGTGTTCCGTGCTGACCTCGGATTACTACTACCCGGCGATGCTGCGGGCAGCGTTCGTGCTGGCGGAGCGCGGCGTGCTGGATCTGCCGCGCGCCTGGGCGCTGATCGCGGAGACTCCGGCGCGGGCGGCGGGGCTGTCGGACCGGGGCGTGATCGCGGCGGGGAAGCGGGCCGATATCGTGCTGGTCGATCCGGCGGCGTGCCGGGCGGTCGGGGTGGTCGCCGGCGGGCGCGTGGCCCACCTGACGGCGGACGGAAGCGGTCGGCTGTCGGCGGGGTGACCGTTGCGCGCGTGCAGCCTCGCCCCTTGTTCCGCCGGCGGCCGGGCGCCTACAATCGGCGATCGTGCCCCAAGGCGAATTTGTCCGTCTGCGGGACCATCTGACGGGACTGTTTCGCCCTATGATCGAACGCGCTTTGCATCGCCTGCTGTTCGCCAGCCGCTGGCTGCTGCTGCCGTTCTACCTCGGCTTGGTCGTTGCGCTGGCGCTGCTGGCGTTCAAGTTCATGCAGAAGCTGATCTCGCTGTTTCCGGAGTTCATCGGACTCGACCTCGACGCGACGATTGTCGTCAGCCTGAAGCTGGTGGACATCGCGCTGACGGGCAATCTGCTGCTGATGGTTATCCTCGCGGGCTATGAGAACTTCATCTCGCGGATCGAGACCGATACGAAGGAGGAGCGGCCGGCCTGGATGGGCAAGGTCGATTTCGCCGATCTGAAGATGAAGCTGATTACCTCGATCGTGGCGATCTCGGCGATCCAGGTGCTGGAAGCGTTCATGAATATTGAGGCTACCAACAAGGTCGATGTGGCCTGGCTGGTCGGCATTCACATGATGTTCGTGTTTTCCGGACTGATTCTGGCGATTTCGGACCGGATTGGCGGCGGCAAGCATTGACCGGTCTTAGCGGAAGCCGAACCACACACAGGCGGGTGGTTCGATGCCCGGCGACCACAACTAATTCCGCACGTCGATCCACTCATCGGTGAACGGCCGGTGCCGGAACGTCGCCCAGACGAAGTTGACCGAGTAGCGCATGCCGATCCTGAACACGCCCTCTTCCAGCAGCCGCCGGCCGGACGACAGAGCAGGCAGCCCGAAGGTAAATTTCACCGCACCCACAGTATTCAGCCGCCGCGCCAGATCCGTGTCTTCGCCGTAAAAGCTGAACTTCGGATTGAACCCGCCGATTTCCTCCAAAGCCGAACGCCGGACAACGAAATTGCCGCCTTGCAGCATGGAGCCGACACGCAGCACGAAGCGGTTCAGCATATAGAAGCCATAGCCCATGAAGTAGAACGCCCGCACCGCCGCGCGGGTGCGCCTCGGTACGTCGTAATAGATATAAGGCCCGCTAAGCGCGACAAGGTTGGGGTGCCGTTGGAACTCCTCCAGCACACGGTGCAGCCAACCCTGCGTGACGATCGTGTCGGCGTCGACATTGGCGACCAGCGCTCCCGTGGCCCGCTGATACCCCGCCTTTCGCGCCTGCACCAACCCCTTGATCGGCTCATCGACGACGATGACCTCGGGGAACGACGCCGCCACGTCGCGGGTCGCGTCCGTGCTCGCGTTGTTCACCACGATCACCTCGGCCTTGCAGCCGCACCGGCTGATCTCGGCAATGATGGCCGAGAGATTCCGCGTCAGCGTCTTCTCCTCGTTATAGGCCGGCACCACGAAGCTGATAGCCATCCGGTCGCTCATGCGGCAACACTCCCTTGGAGCACCGAACGGTAGAGCGTCTCCCACTCATCGGTGACTGTTTCGACAGCAAATTTTTCGGCCGACGTCCGGCCACCCGAGCCCAGCCGCAGCCGCTGCTCCGGTGCCGCCAGCAGATCATCCAGTACCCGGGCCAGCGCGGCCGGATCGTCCGGATCGACGAGTATCCCGTTGCCGGGACCGACAAACTCCGGCAACGCCCGCGATGCGGCCGCGACCACCGGCACGCCCGAGGCCATCGCCTGGAGCAGCACCATGCTCTGGGTTTCACTGGTACTCATCATCGCGAAAGTGTCACTTATTTGTAATAATTGAGCCAGGTTCCTTTGCGGCAACGTCCCCATGAACCGGACCACCCCGTCGATTCCCAGATCGGCCGCCAGTGTACGCAGTAACGGTTCATGCGAGCCGTGTCCAGCGATCGCCAACTCAGTAACGACGCCGCGGTGGCGCAGCGCCGCCACCGCTTGCAGCAGCACCTCGATATTCTTTTCCGGCCCGAGCCGGCCGGCATAAGTGATCGTCGGCCCGGTCAGGCCAAACCGGGCGCGTAAAGCGTCGCGTTCGCCCGCTGGAAGCGGCTTGAACAGGCCGGTATCGATCGGGTTGGACACCACCCCATGCGGGCGGCGCAGCTTGGCCAGGCCAAGTTCCTCGAACACCGACCGCGACGGTGCCGTGATATAGGCGCAGTGGTTGTAGAACCAGGTGACATAGGCGGCCGCCCGCGCCACGCTGACCGGCATGTGGCCGCGGAAGCCGGCAACCGTGGTGTGATTGGTGCCGATGACGGGTATCTTTAAGAAACGACCGTTCAGCAGCGCCTCCAGGCCGATGCCGAAGAACGAGTGCACGTGAATAACGTCCGGGCGCGCCTTTTTTGCCAGTATCGCCGGACCGATGGGCGAGGGCAAAGCGGCGCGCGACTGCCGGGTGGAACTCGGGAACGGCAGGGACGGCCGGCGCCGCACACGCACCCGGTCCCCCAGATCGCGCTCTCGCATCGGCGCGCCGATGCGGCGGTAGTCCGAGGCGCCATACGCGGGGGCGTAAATATCGACCTGATAGCCGCGCAGGGCCAATGCGCGGCTGATCGTGGCGATCGAGTCCTGGATGCCGCCCAGCTCGGGGAAGAAGTAGTCGGTGAACATCGCAATCCTCACGGGCGGGCCCTCAACAGTTGGGCCTGGCGGAGGATCAGCGCGACCGCGGATACCCCCGCGATGCCGAGTAAAAGCGTTCCAAGCACGGCGTGGCGCTCGAAGAACCCGATATGGTTCCCGGCGTAGTAGCCGAAGGCAAACAGCGCGCCGCTTTTCGGCACCGTGGCCAGCAGGTTGACCAGCAGGAAATGCCCCAGCTTCAGCCGCAACATGCCGCTGGCGACGAGGACGACGCAGCCGATGGCATGGGTCCATTTGCCAACCAGCAGCATCTTGGTGGAATGCTGCTTCAGATCGCGCTGAAATTCCGGCGAAAACGCCTCACCTAAACCCAGCCGCCGGCTCAAACCGGAGAGCGGCGTCACGCCGGAGCGTCCGATCCAGTAATAGATCAGGTCGCCGATAAGATCTCCGCACACCAGCAGGATCATCGCCAACGGCCAGCCGACATAGCCCTGCGACGACAGGAAGCCGGTCGCCGCCGAAACGGCCGGCCCCTCGGCGACCGAAAGCGGCAAAATCAGCGCGGCGCCGTATGCGATCAGGAAGCTGTCGAGTGTCACGAAAGTTTCACAAGCGTTCGTAATGCACGGTGGAGCCGTCCGGAGCGGAATAGGCCAGGCTCGCCCAGGTGTCGCTTCGGTCGTACCAGAGCTCCACGTCGAACGCGCCGCTCAAGACGTAATGGTCCGCCACCGCCGGGCCGCCGGACGCCGTCGGGACGATGTCCGCTTTGTGCTCGGCCACTTTGGGCCGCAGCAGCACGCCATCCTCCAGGCTGATCATCGGCCTCGCGAGGGCCCGCTTATCCCAGTAGCTGGTAGTGGCCGCCGGTTCCGGCGCGATGTAGCGCTGGGTCTGGCTGCCGAGCACCACCAAGCCCTCATTCGTGCGGCGCGCGCTGGCCCATTGGTGGCGGCCGTTCTTGTCGGTTTCGGCGCTCACGCCAATCAAGGCATCGCCCTGCCAGGTTTCGGTCGCCCGATGCGCATAGCGTACGATCGGCAGCGACAGCAGCGTCACCAGGGCGTCCACGGTCACCCGGACGGTGAGCGATTCGCCCCGCGACTCGAACGTCACGGTATGGCGGCCAATCTCGCTGCCGTGGCGAATAATGCGGAATTCGAGACGGTCGGCGCGGGGCACTGGCAGTGCGGCCGCAGCTTGCCGTGCGGCCGCCACGGCCCCGCTGAGCAGCATGGTCCTGCGGCCGATCACCCGCGGCGTTTGAAAGCTTGCCGGAGGCCGGCGGACGGCCGGACACACGGTTTCATTCGGTACTGATCCATCGCCAACTCCGCACCCGGGGAAATACCCGGGCAACCTGATTCGGCGGCGTCATAGCAGTTTTATATGACACTGGAATGACAGCGGCGCCGATTGTCGTTTCTGTGCTGCAAACCAGCCGGTTCGCCCGTTGGCACGGGAGCCGCTGCCCGCTCAGTCCGTCACCGCCGCGTAAACCAGGTCACGGAACAGCACCCGATAGTAGTCCCGCTGCAGCGGTGCCTGGATCATCAGCACCGCGAACAGCCGCTCGGCCGGATCGACCCAGAACGTCGTCCCCGCCGCGCCGCCCCAGAAGTAGTTGCCAACCGATCCCGGGAACGGCGCCAGCCCGGCATGCGTGCGCACCGCGAACCCCAGCCCGAACCCGTGTCCCGGTGGCAGCAGATCGGCCGGGCGGGGAATGTGGGCGCCAAGGTGGTCCGCCGTCATCAGCTCCACCGTCTTGCGGCCCAGCAGCCGCACCGGCCCGAGCCGCCCGTTGCCCAGCAGCATGGCCAGGAAACGCGCATAGTCCGTGGCGGTGGACACCATGCCGCCGCCGCCGGATTCGAACATCGCCGGGCGGCGGACATCCAGCAGCGTCACGTCCTGCCCGCCGTCCGGGTCCTTCGCGAACGGTTCGGCGATGCGGCGCTGGTCCTCCTCCGGCACATGGAACCCGGAGTCGGTCATGCCGAGCGGGGTCAGGATGCGCTCCGCCAGGAATGCGCCGAGGGTCTGGCCGGAGACCACCTCCACCAGCCGCCCGAGCACGTCGGTGGATCGGCTGTACTCCCACGCGGTACCCGGCTGGTGCAGCAGCGGCAGCTTCGCCAGCGCCTCCGCCTGATCTGCGTTGGTCTGCTTCAGCCGCGCGACACGGGCTTGCGCGTAGGCCTTGTGGATCGGGGTATCGCCGCGGAACTCATAGCTCAGGCCGGAGGTATGGCGCAGCAGGTCCTGCACCGTTATCGGCGCCCGGGCGGCGGTCAGTTCATAGGTCTCGCCCCTGACGACGCCGACGGCGGTGGCGTTGAAGGCGGGGATATATTGGCCGACAGGATCGGTCAGCAGAAGCCGGCCTTCCTCCCACAGCATCATCACGGCCACCGAGACGATGGCCTTGGTCATCGAGTAGATACGGAAAATCCCGTTGACGGTCATCGGCTCGCCGGAGGCCGGGTCGAGGCGGCCGAAGCTTTCGTGATAGGCGACCTTGCCGTGCCGGGCGACCAGCGCGACCGCACCCGGGATATGGCCGCTGGCGATGCGCCCTTCCAGCACGGTTGAGAGGCGGTGGAGCGCGACCGGGCTAAGGCCGACGTCCTCGGGTTTGGCTGTCGGCAGGGCTGCGGTCATCGGGGCGGTCCTTGTGCGGGTGGCGCGCGCAGTATCGCCGGAGCAGGGTCGGGATCAAGCTTACGCGCAAGGCAGCACGGAAAGCCGGGTCGTCGCGTCCCGCAGCGGAAGCCCAGTATCCAGCCCGGCGCAAAACCTGTAACTCGTGCCATCGGGATCGTCACCCAACACCCGGCCAGAAGGAAGGAAACCGATCATGAACGACAAAACCCCGTCCGCGCCAGCCGGCACCACCGAGGCCGCCGAGTCCATGCTCAGCCTGTGGAATTCCTGGATGCAGGCCGCCTCCGGCTCCAGCGAGGCGTGGAGCAAGAGCCTGAGCACCTCCGGTTCGCAACTCTTCCAGACCGCCCCGGACGCCGCCGCCGGCAACCTGCTCGCCACCGGGGTGACGCAGCTCAATCAGCTTCTCGGTTCCAACCAGGCGCTGCACGCACTGGACCAGGTGTGGAACGCCAACCCGCTGCGCGAGGTGGTTCCCGTGGACTGGGCGGAGATCGCCCGCGCGCTGCGGATCGTCTGGCTGCGCACGCTGCGCGATCCCGCCAAGGCGCTGACCGCGGCCGTCGATCTGAATACGCGGGTATTCAGCGCCGCAGCCGAGGCATGGGCGGAGGCCGCCCAGCGCTTCTGGTCGGGTTCGGGCGACGCCAAGCCGGCGCGCGTCTCCGACAAGCGGTTCGCCGCACCGGAATGGCAGGCGAACCCGGCCTACCGCACGCTCAAGGAGCTGTATACGCTCGCGTCGGACTGGCTGTTGCGGCAGAGCGAGACCGGCAATTCAGACGATCCGGAGGAGGTGCGGCTGAATTTTCATCTTCGCCAGTTCATTGATGCGATGAGCCCGTCCCTGCTGCTGCTGTCCAACCCCGAGGCGCTGCGCCGGGCGATGGAGACCGGCGGTGGCAGCCTGGCGGACGGCGCCCGCAACCTGATGCACGACCTCAAGGAGGGGCGGCTCAGCATGGTGGACGCCACTGCCTTCGCGCCGGGCCGCAACCTGGCGATGACCCCGGGCAAGGTGGTGCTGCGCAACAAGCTGATCGAGCTGATCCAGTACACGCCGACGACCGACACGGTGCATCAGGTGCCGCTGCTGATCGTGCCGCCGTGGATCAACAAATACTACATCCTCGACATGCAGCAGAAGAACAGCTTCGTGCGCTACCTCGTGGCGCAGGGGTTCACGGTGTTCATCGTGTCGTGGAAAAACCCGGACGCCTCGATGGATGCCACGACGATCGAGGACTACATGGATCTCGGCCCGCTGGCGGCGAGCGACGCGATCCGCGAGATTACCGGCAGCCAGACCCTGAACGTGATGGGCTACTGCATCGGCGGCACGCTGATGGCGCTGACCCTGGCCTGGCTGGCGAAGAAGGGCGATACTCGCTTCGGCTCCGCCACGTTCATGGTGTCGTTGCAGGACTTCTCCAAAGTCGGCGACACCGCGGTGTTCCTCGGCGATACGGCGATCGACTTCGTCGAGCAGCAGATGCTGGAGCGCGGCTACCTGGACAGCCGCGAGATGTCCAACATGTTCAACCTGCTGCGCTCGAACGACCTGATCTGGTCGAACGTGGTGAACAACTACCTGCTGGGGCAGAAGCCGCCGGCGTTCGACCTGCTGTACTGGAACAGCGACGGCACCCGCATGACGCGCACCGCCCATAGTTGGTACTTGCACAATACCTATGTGGAGAACAACCTGATCAAGCCGGGCAAGGTCGAAGTGAAGGGTGAGGCGCTCGATCTCGGCCAGATCAAGCTCGACACCTATGCCGTGGGGGCGGAGAAGGACCACATCGTGCCGTGGGAGTCGGCGTGGCGGATCACTCAGTTGTTCGGCGGCAAGGTCCGGTATGTGCTGGCCTCCAGCGGCCATATCGCCGGGATCATCAATCCGCCGGGCGGCAAGGGCACCCACTGGATCAACGAGGCGAAGACCGAGACGCCGGAGGAATGGCGCGCGACCAGTGCGGTGCATGACGGCAGTTGGTGGAACGACTGGGCACGCTGGCTGGGCGATCATTCCGGCGGCCGGGTCGCCCCGCCGCCGCTGGGCGGCAATGCGCATCCGCCGCTGGACGACGCGCCGGGGCGCTACGTGCTGGAGAAGTAGACGCGAGCGAAGACAGGATCGCACCGGGCCGCCCGCGCCCTACTCGTCATGGCCGGGCGTGTCCCGGCCATGACGGCAAGAGTAACCGCGTTGCGACACGGTGACCGCACCACCCCATCACACCAAAAGTGCTTTGACCGTATCGGCGTGACGTCTATCAATGCGTCATGGCGGCAGCCGGTGTCGGCTCGCTATTGAACCAAGTGGGAATCCACCTGCCTCCGGGGAAACGTGCATGAGCTTCATCGTCGTCATCGCTGCGCTGTGTTTCCTGATGCTGGCCGCCTACCGCGGCTTCAGCGTCATCATCTTCGCTCCCATCGCCGCGCTGCTGGCCGTGCTGGTTACCGAGCCATCCTCCGTACTGCCGGTCTATAGCGGGCTTTTCATGGACAAGATGGTGGTGTTCGTGAAGCTCTACTTCCCGGTCTTCTTGCTCGGCGCCATTTTCGGCAAGGTGATCGAGCTGTCCGGATTCTCCCGCTCGATCGTTGCCGCAACAATCCGGCTGGTCGGGCGGCAGCGGGCGGTGCTGGCCATCGTCATCGTCTGCGCGCTGCTGACCTATGGCGGCGTCTCGCTGTTCGTCGTGGTGTTCGCCGTCTACCCGTTCGCGGCGGAAGCCTTCCGCCTCGGCGGCCTGCCGAAGCGGCTGATCCCCGGCACCATCGCGCTCGGCGCCTTCACCTTCACCATGGACGCGCTGCCCGGCACGCCGCAGATCCAGAACATCATCCCGGCGGCGTTCTTCAAGACCAACGCATGGTCCGCACCCTGGCTCGGCCTGATTGGCGCCATCTACATCGCGTTGGTGGGCCTCGCCTATCTGACCTGGCGACTGCGTCAGGCCGCCACGGCCGGTGAGGGCTATGGCGAGGGCCATACGCAGGAACCGGAAACCGTGGACGAGGAGGATCTGCCCAATCCCTGGATCGCGCTGCTGCCGCTGGTGGTGGTCGGCGTGCTGAACCTGGTGTTCACCTATGCACTGCCGGCCTTGTACGGGCCGAACCACACTGTGACGCTCGCCGGTCTGGCCCAGCCGCTGAGCGTGCCGGTGCAGGCGAATGTGGCAATCTGGGCGGTCCAGTTGGCGTTGCTCGCCGGCATCCTGACGGTGTTCGCGACCGCGTTCACCGCCGTCACCCGCCGCTTCGCCGAGGGCAGCAAGCCGGCGGTGGCCGGTGCTCTGCTGGCCTCGATCAACACCGCGACGGAATACGGCTTCGGCTCGGTCATCGCCGCGCTGCCCGGCTTCATCGCCATCCGCGATGCGCTGTCCGCGATCCCCAACCCGCTGATCAATGAGGCGATCAGCGTCACCACCCTGGCCGGCATCACCGGCTCCGCCTCAGGCGGCCTGTCGATCGCGCTGGCGGCCATGTCGGGGCAGTTCATCGCCGCGGCGAATGCCGCCAATATCCCCCTGGATGTGCTGCACCGGGTCGCGGCCATGGCGTCAGGCGGCATGGACACCTTGCCGCATAACGGCGCGGTCATCACCCTGCTCGCCGTTACGGGGTTGACACACCGGACGTCCTACAAGGACATTTTCGCACTGACCTGCATCAAGACCTCCGCGGTATTCGTGGTGATCGCCGTCTACTACCTGACCGGAATCGTATAGCGCGGACAAAATCCCATGCCCCATCACGCGGTCCACCCCTTCCTGCAATCGCTGCGGACCGCGCATAGCGGCAAGGTCGTCCCCGCCCGCGACGCGGTGCGACTTATCGGCGACGGCGACACCGTGGCGACGGCCGGCTTCATCGGCACCGGCTTTGCCGAGGGCATCGCCGTGGCGCTGGAAGAACTCTACCTCGATGAGGACGAATCGCATTTCCGCGCGCATGGCAAGCCGCACAACCTGACCCTGGTCTATGCCGCCGGGCAGGGCGATGGGAAGCACCGCGGGCTAAACCATTTCGGCCATGAGGGCCTTGTGCGCCGCGTCATCGGCGGCCATTGGGGCCTCGCACCGAAGCTGCAGGAACTGGCGATCGCCAACAAGATCGAGGGCTACAACCTGCCGCAGGGCGTCATCACCCACCTGTTCCGCGACATCGCCGCGCACCGGCCGGGGCACCTGACCACTGTCGGCCTCGGCACCTTCGTCGATCCGCGCAACGGCGGCGGCAAGATCAACAGTTGCACGACCGAGGACCTGGTCGAGCTGATCACCGTCAACGGCCAGGAGGCGCTGCTCTACAAGTGCTTCCCGATCGATGTCGGCATCATTCGCGGCACCACGGCGGACACGCTCGGCAACATCTCGATGGAGCGCGAGGCGCTGACCCTGGAGGCTTTGGCCATCGCCATGGCGGCGCACAACTCCGGCGGCGTGGTGATCGCCCAGGTAGAACGCCTCGCCGAGGCGGGCAGCCTGCATCCGCGCCAGGTGAAGATCCCCGGGATCATGGTCGATTGCGTCGTGGTGGCGGAGAAGCCCGAACATCACGGCCAGACTTTCGTGACCGTCTACAACCCGGCCTATACCGGGGAGACCCGCGCGCCGATGGGATCCCTGCCGCCGATGACCATGAGCGAGCGCAAGATCATCGCCCGCCGCGCCGCCCTGGAACTGGCGCCGAACAGCGTGGTCAACCTCGGCATCGGCATGCCGGAAGGCGTCGCCGCGGTCGCGAATGAGGAGCACGTCATCGACCTGATCACCCTGACGACCGAGCCCGGCTCCATTGGCGGCGTGCCGGCGGGCGGCCTTGATTTCGGCGCCGCGGTGAACAACCAGGCGGTGATCGACCAGCCCTACCAGTTCGATTTCTACGATGGCGGCGGTCTCGATCTGGCGTTCCTCGGGCTGGCCGAAACCGACGCGGCAGGCAACGTCAACGTCAGCAAGTTCGGGCCGAAGCTGGCCGGGGCCGGAGGCTTCATCAATATCAGCCAGAACGCCAAGAAGGTGGTGTTCGTCGGCACCTTCGAGGCGGGCGGACACAAGCCGACGATCGAGGACGGCAAGCTGGTGCTGCGCGGGCACGGCACCGGCTGCAAGTTCGTGCAGGAGGTCGAGCACCGCACCTTCAGCGGCACCTACGCCGCACAGCGCGGCCACCCGGTGCTATATGTCACCGAGCGTTGCGTCTTCCGCCTGACGCCGGAAGGGCTGGAACTGACCGAGATCGCCCCCGGGGTGGACCTGGAGAAGGACATCCTGGCGCGGATGCGGTTCAAGCCGGTGATGCACGAAGACCCGCGGCTGATGGACGAGCGGCTGTTCCGCAACGATCCCATCGGCCTGCGCGAATTGCTGCTGGGGATTCCACTGGAGCAGCGGTTTTCCTATGACGCCGCGGAAGGGTTGTTCTTCGTCAACTTCGAAGGGCTTTCGATCCGCGACGCGGCTGAGATCGCGCGGATCCGGCATCTGGTGGCGGAACGCCTGCTGCCACTCGGGCACAAGGTGTATGCGATCGTCAACTACGACCGGTTCAGTATTCTGCCGGAACTCCTGGATGCCTACACGGCGATGGTGCAGGACCTGACGGATCGTTTCTACTCGCGGGTCACGCGCTACACCACCAGCGGGTTCCTGAAGATCAAGCTGGGCGACGCGCTGAGCAAGCGACAGCTTGCGCCGCATATCTACCTGTCGGCGGAGGAGGCACGGGCGCATCTGGCGGAGAAACAGGGGCGCTGAGCCGCGACGCTACCGGCCCGTCGTCCTGGCTAGATACGCCTCCATCAGCGGTCCCCAGATCGCGGAACCGCCGGACCCGAAGAACAACGTATGCCCGTCCTTGCCGAACGGGGGCAGCGGATGAAACTCCGCCCGGCCGCCCGATCCGGTGAACGCGTCATACATCCGCCGCGCCAGCCCGGGTTCAAAATAGCTGTCGTTCGCGGCGTAGATCCACAGCATTGGCGTGGTCGCCGTCCTGCCAAGGATCCCGGCCGCCTGGACCAGTTGGTCCGGGCGGCAGTTGTTGTTGGGGATATCGTGAATGTGGCCGCCGTGACCGCCGGCCATGCTTACCATCGCGGCGACATGCGGATGCGGAACGCTGTTGTATCCGTCGGTTACCCATCCGCCGACGGATTGTCCCACGACCACCACCTGGTCCGGCTGCGCGTACGGCAGCGACACCGCGTAGCGCAGCAGCGCGTCCACGTCGCGCGCACCCTCGTGCGCCGCGTGGACCAGGTCGTCGGCGCTGCATGATCCGGACGCTTCGGCGAGTGCGCCGCCGGTTTCTCCATAGCCCCGGCGCACGCCGGCGACGACGAGATAGCCGCGTGCCAGGAACCACTGCACGGCCTCATTGCTACACGACGCCGGTTTGACTTTCCCAACGTCGGCATCGCTCGGCTTGCCATGGTTGATCAGCACAACCCGCGCCCCCTGGTCGCCGGGCGGGCGGCAGATCCGGGTATACAGAAGGCGGGTATGGCCGCCGTCGTCCTGCATCGGCACCCAATGGATCTGCTCCCGCCAGGGACCCGTCGGCTGACCAACCGGCCCGGGTGTCTCCGCCCGTGCCGTTGCGAGGGTCAGGACGACCAGGCCGATGGGCCAGGGGCGCATCTACCGGCGGCGCAGCGCGTTCACGTCCCGCACGGCACCGCGGGCCGCGCTGGTGGTCATTGCGGCGTAGGCGCGCAAAGCGGAGGACACATGCCTTTGGCGTGGTTCGGCGGGCTGCCAGGCGGCATCGCCGTTCGCCTCCATCGCCGCCCGGCGCGCCACCAGGATCGCGTCCGGCACGTCCAGGCTGATCGACCGCGCGGGGATGTCGATGCGGATGATGTCGCCGTCCTCGACCAGGCCGATGGTGCCACCCTCCGCCGCTTCCGGTGAGCAATGGCCGATGCAAAGGCCGGAGGAGCCGCCGGAGAAACGTCCGTCGGTGACCAGGGCGCAAACTTTACCCAGGCCCTTCGATTTCAGGTAGCTGGTGGGATACAGCATCTCCTGCATCCCGGGGCCGCCGCGCGGGCCTTCGTAGCGCACCAGCACGATGTCGCCTGGCTTCACGCCGCCGCCGAGGATGCCGTTCACCGCCGCATCCTGGCTCTCGAACACCCGCGCCGGGCCGGAGAACGTCAGGATGCTGGCGTCCACGCCGGCGGTTTTGACGATGCAGCCTTCCTCGGCGATGTTGCCGTAGAGCACGGCGAGGCCGCCATCCTTCGAGAATGCGTGTGCGACATCGCGGATCACCCCCTTCTCGCGGTCGTCGTTCACCGCGTCCCAGCGGGCCGACTGGCTGAAGGCTTCCGTCGTCGGCACGCCGCCGGGGGCGGCCCGGTAGAATGTGCGCACCGCGTCATCCTTGGTGCGGCGGACGTCCCAGCGCTCCAGCGCCTCGGCCAGGGTTTCGGAATGCACTGTGGGCACCGAGGCGTCGATCAGGCCGACACGCTCCAGTTCGCCGAGGATCGCGAAGATCCCGCCGGCATGGTGCACGTCCTCGACATGCACGTCCGGCACCGACGGCGCGACCTTGCACAGCACCGGCACGCGGCGCGACAACCGATCGATATCGAGCATGGTGAAGGGCACGTCGCCCTCGTTTGCCGCGGCCAGCAGGTGCAGCACCGTGTTGGTGGAGCCGCCCATGGAGATGTCGAGCGTCATGGCGTTCTCGAACGCGGCAAAAGTGGCGATGCTGCGCGGCAGGACGCTGGTGTCGTCGGTTTCGTAGTGGCGGCGGGTGATCTCGACGATCTTGCGCCCGGCCTCCAGGAACAGTTCGCGGCGGTCCGCATGGGTGGCAACGACGGTGCCGTTGCCGGGCAGGCCGAGGCCGAGCGCCTCGATCAGGCAGTTCATCGAGTTGGCGGTGAACATGCCGGAACACGAGCCGCAGGTGGGACAGGCGGATCGTTCCATCACCTCGACCTCCGCGTCGGTGTTGGTGTCGTCGGCCGCGGCGATCATGGCGTCGATCAGGTCGACCGAGCGGGATTTGCCCTTGAGGACGACCTTGCCGGCCTCCATCGGGCCGCCGGAGACGAAGACGGCGGGGATGTTGAGGCGCATCGCGGCCATCAGCATGCCGGGGGTGATCTTGTCGCAGTTGGAGATGCAGACCATGGCGTCGGCGCAATGGGCGTTGACCATGTATTCGACGCTGTCGGCGATCAGTTCGCGCGACGGCAGGCTGTACAGCATCCCGTCGTGGCCCATGGCGATGCCGTCATCGACCGCTATGGTGTTGAATTCCTTGGCGACGCCGCCGGCCTTTTCGATCTCGCGGGCGACGAGCTGGCCGAGGTCCTTCAGATGCACATGCCCCGGCACGAACTGGGTAAAACTGTTCACCACCGCGATGATCGGCTTGCCGAAATCGCCGTCCTTCATCCCGGTCGCGCGCCACAGGCCGCGAGCGCCGGCCATGTTGCGGCCGTGAGTGGTGGTGCGGGAGCGATAGGCCGGCATGCTGGCGTGTCCTTGACGTTTGGGGGCGTACCCGCCCCGGCTGGCAGGGTGTCTAGCGCGGGCGGGGCGGATAGGCCAGCGAGACGGCGCATCGACCTCAGCCTGCCAGAAAAGTCTGAAACTTTTAATGCGAACTCCTTACTTCTGACGCAGTCGGAGGTCGTCATGTTGATGGGGCAAATCTGCACCATCACGGCGAAAGGTCGGAGCACCGTCCCGAAGACGGTGCGGCAGGCCCTCGATATCTGATATGGCGGCCGCATTGCCTGCCCATCGAGGATGGCGCCGTAACCGTACATGCCGACGATGAGACCGGGTCGGACCCGGCGCTTGATCCGTTTCTCGCCCTGTTGGCGCGCGAGGGCCCGCAGCCGCCGCCCGTTCCGTTCGACCACCTGGCAGAGGCCGGCGGTCTGCCGGCCCGACGGCTTGCTGTCGTCCACTGAGGCATCTCACGTCTCCCGGTCGCAAGAACGACGAATCGGAGATACCCCTATGCTGCCGTCTCGTAATTCCCCACCCTGACCGCCTCGGTTTCCACCCCGAGCATCCCCAGCACTTTGTCGCGCACCCGCAGGAACGCAGACGACGAACGGTCGCGCCGCGCCGCCGGGTCCACCGTCAGCACATCCGAAATCCGTCCCGGATGCGGCTGCATCACCACCAGCCGATCGGCCAGGAAGACGGCTTCGTCTACGTCGTGGGTGACCAGCAGGGCGGTGGTGCCGCCATGCCGCACGATCCGCGCCAGCTCGGCCTGCAGCCGCAGCCGGGTCAGCGCATCCAGCGCGCCGAGCGGCTCGTCCAGCAGCAGGAACCGCGGCCGGTTGACCAGAGCCCGGGCGATGGCGACGCGCTGCGCCATGCCGCCGGACAACTGCGCCGGCCAGGCTTTGGCGAATGCGGTCAGGCCCACCAGATCCAGATATTCCGCCACGCGCTGCCGCCGCTGCGCCGCCGGCAAATCGCTGCGCCGCAGGGCGGCCGCGACGTTGGTTTCCGCCGTCAGCCAAGGCAGCAGCCGGTGTTCCTGGAACACGATGCCGCGGTCCAGGCCGGGGCCGCGCACGGGCTGGCCGTCGATGCGGACCTCGCCCTTGTCGGGACGGTCGAGCCCGAGGATCAGCCGCAGCAGGGTGGACTTACCGCAGCCGGAAGCGCCGACAATGGCAACGAACTCGCCGTCGCGCAGCGACAAAGAGATGTCCCGCAACGCCGGAACCAGCTTGCCGGCGACATGGAACGTCCTGTCCACCCCGGCGATTTGCAATGCAGGCATCAGGTCGCCCTCCGTTTCAGCAGGGTTTTCTCCGCCGCCACCGCCAGGCGGCTGAATGTCAGCCCGAGCAGGCCGAGCAGCACGACGGAGGCAAGCACGAGATCCATCTGGAAAGTCTCCCGTCCCTCGTTCATGCGTCCGCCCAGCCCGGGGGCGACGTCGAGAAACAATTCCGCGCCGACGGTGGCGAGCCAGGCGGCGATCAGCGAGCTGCGCAACCCGGTCAGGATCGCCGGCAGCGCGCCCGGCAACGCCACGAACCGCACGTAGTCGAGCGGCCGGAACATCAGCACCCGGGACAATTCGATATAGCTGTGCGGCAGGGCGCTGGTGCCGCGCCAGGTGTTGACCGCGGCCGGCGCCATCGCCGCCAGGGCGATGAAGGCGATCTTGCCCTGCTCCCCGCCGCCGAACCACATCGACAGCAGCGGCACCCAGGCGAACAGCGCCACCTGCCGGTAACCGAGGAACAATGGGCCGATCAGCCTGCTGGCGGCGCGGGATAGGCCCAGCAGCAGGCCGAGCGCGACGCCCGAGGCGGCACCGATGACGAAGCCGGCGAATTCCCGCAGCAGGCTGGCGGCCAGATCGCCAGCCATGCCGCCATTCGCGAATCCGTCCCACAGGCGCGCGGCCACCTTCTCCGGCGGCGGCAGCAACTCGTGCGATACGTGCGTCAGTCGGGAAACCGCCTCCCAGATCGCCAACGCGGCGAGCGGCACCAGCAGGGGCGAGAACCGTTTCATGCCGGGCGCACCTGCCAGCGTCCCAAACGCCCCTCGACCCGGGCGAGGCCCCAGTTCAGCGCGAAGCCAATCACCCCCAGCACGACGACGACGGCCAGGACGAGGTCGAGTTGGAACAGTTGGCGGCCCCAGGACATCAGGTAGCCAAGCCCCTCGGACGAGGCGAACAGCTCCACCGCGATGACGGTCTGCCAGGCATTGGCGAGACCCTCGCGCAGGCCGGTGAACACCGAGGGCACCGCAGCGGGCAGGACGATCTGCGTCAGCATCGACCACGGATCGAACAGCAGCACCGCGCCGACTTCGCGCAGCGCCGGCGGCACATCGCGAAAACCCTGCGCCACGTTCAGTACCACGGGGATAAAGCTGGCGATGCCAATCAGGATGACTTTCAGCCCTTCGTCGATACCGACGAGCAGGATCATCACCGGCATCCAGGCGAGCAGAGGAACCTGCGCGAGACCCAGAAAAGTCGGACCGAACAGGCGGTTCAGCCGCGGTGACAGGCCGATGGCGGCGCCGAAAGCAAGGCCCGTGACGGCACCGGCGGCGAACCCCTTGGCGACTCGTTCCAGGCTGATCAAGGTGGCGTCAAGCAGTTCCCCGCTGGCGATAAATTCCTTCAGCGTTGCCCGCACGACTCCCGGGGCGGGCAGTATCTGATCGGGCAGCCAGCCTTCCCGGGCGGTCAGGCTCCAGGCGCCGAGCAGCAGCAGCGGCACTGCGATGCCGGCGACGACCCGCACTGCGCCGTGATGCAGCTTCAATGGGTGACCGTTCCGGTGGCCTCGACCTCGCCGGTGGTCAGCTTGTTGCCGGCGGCGTCATAGGTGGACCAGAAATGCTCCAGACGCTGTTCCGCCAGCGCTTGATCCAGGTATTTCCGTTCGGCCCAGCCATCGACATCGACGTCCTTGCGCAGCAGGCCGTAGTCACGCACGCGCTGCGCCTGGTCCTTGTAGCGGGCGAGCACATAGGCATCGATCAACGGGTCCAGCCGGTTGGCCAGCGCTTCGTTGGCGAAATCCTCGCGGTAGCTGTCGGCCGGGATGCCGGTCTTCGACCAGAGCTCGAACTCCGCATCGCGGTTCTTCTCGTCGGCCGCCCATCGTGCGGCCCGGACGAAGGCGTTGACGACACGCTGGACAATCTCAGGGTGAGCCTGCTCGAAGGCTTCGGTGACGTAGATGGCGGAGTTGCGGCCGAAGGTGGGGTCATCGCCCTTGGTGCCGTAGATGACCGAGACGATGCCGCGCTTCTGCAGGCTGAACAGTTCGACGCTGCCGAATGAGCCGTCGACGTCGCCCGAGGTCAGCGCGGCCAGGGCGTTGGCAAAATCAAGGTTGACGAAGCGGGCGTTCTTTTCGCTCAGGCCGTGCGCGGCGAGCACCCTGTCGGCGGCAAGCTGGAGGTTGGTGCCCTTGAACTGAGACAGCTTGTGGCCGGCGAGATCCTCGATCTTGTGGATGCCGGAGTCGGGGCGTACGGCGAGGTAGATGGTGACGCGGACGGTATCGGTCAGCAGCCACTTGGTTTTCAGGCCATTGGCGCGGCCGATGATGGCGGGCTGGTCGCCGAGGCCGGCGGCGAAGTCGAGGTGGCCGGCGGCAAGCGATTCGTTCAAGGCCGGGCCGGCGCCGCGGAAGAAGGTCCATTCCACCTTGATATCGGGGTCATTGACGAATTCCCGCTCGACGGCGTGCGTTGAATGCGCGGTGGCGACGACGGAGCCGCCGGCGAACTGGCGGTTATCGATGCCAATACCGGGATAGCCGATGCGGATCACCAGCGGTTCGGCGCGGGACGGCGCTGCCCAAAACAGCAGGCCGAGCAGGATGGCGGCGATTCGGAGCGTCATCGGCATGGTCCCTGAAACCGGAGCGGATGCCTATTATCCACGTTTTTGGCACGTGTTCAATGAGCAAAACGCGCGGCAATGCACGGATGCACTTTAAACGCCTGCGCAAAGTAGTTTATTTCCGCGGTCAGTGAACGGCGCCCGGGTCCCGTCGGCGTTCCACATTGATTAGATGTGCTATTTTTATAAATAACCTTATTGACGCGCTTAATTGCATCGTCTTTGCTGCGGTGCGGGTGCCGATGCCCGCGCCTGGAGGTGCTCCATGCCGCCTGAAATCATCCTCTACGCCCTGGCCGATATCGTCGTGCTGTTCATGCTGGTGCTGTTCGCCCTGACGCCGGTTGCGGACGAATCGAGGGTCCAATCGCTATTTGAGGATGAGGATAGCCAGAGTTGGCTGTTGGTGCCCTGCTGGCTCATTTGACGCCGTGCAGCCGGTGCGGCGATGGGTGACCTGGAGCAGAACCGTGTATATCGAGGCGGTTGCGAAGGCGCATGAACTGGGCGGCTTCGACCGAGTGTTGACGGGGATCCCGCCGCCTGCTCGCCGCCGCCGCCCAGGGGCGCGGCATGATCGCCGCCTGTGGACGGGGTTGGCGGAACTGACCGGGGCGAAGGGGAATTCAACCTCGCTGGTCGGGACGCCCGATCAGGTGGCCGAGGCGATGCTGGATTACTACGAGCTGGGTATCGACATCTTGCTGATCCGCGACTTCGATCCGTTGCCGGACGCGATTGCCTATGGGCAGGAATTGCTGCCCCGGGTGCACGCGTTGGTGGCGGAGCGGGATCGCCGGGGCGGCCGCCGGGCGGCGTAGCGTCGATTAAACTCATGGATATTTGATTTCGTGCTTCCGAGCGCAGAAATGCTGGGTCTTGCGCTCGGTTTGCGAGATAAACGGACGCCTTGCGTCAAGCATTGCGAATATTCGGCGACTGGATGATGTGCTGCCGGAATTTGTTCAAATGCCGCGGAAAACCGCGGCATTGCCTGAATGCCGCCGGTTTCCAAGTTCGTAAAAATCGTGCGCGTGCTGTTCTCCTGCCGCCCCCTGACGGGACATCTCCAGCCGCTCCTGCCCTTGGCAGAAGAGGCGCGGCGGCGCGGCCACATCGTGCGTTTCGGAGCCGGTGAACCCATCGCCTCTACCGTCCGGGGCATGGGCTTTGACAGCGAACCCGCCGGCATCAGCGCGGGCGAGAGTGGCAAGGCGGTCCGCAAATTGATCCCGCACTACGACCGGCTTGCGCCGGACCAGATTCGCCCCACCGTGTTTGGCCAGTATTTACCCCGCATCGAGATGCCGCCGCGGCTGAAAGATCTCGATCGGATTTGCGCCACATTCCAGCCGGACCTGCTGGTCCACGACGTCGGCGAATTGGCCGCGCCCCTCGCCGCCGCGGCTGCCGCATTGCCGTGGGTCAGCGTCGGATTTGGCCCCTTGCTTCAGCCGGAAGTTGCAGCAGCCGCGGCTGAAGCGGTCGCTCCCGCCTGGCGCAGCCGCGGGCTGGAACCGCTGCCCGCGGCCGGCCTTTACGCCCACCTTTACGTCGATCCGTTTCCGCCCTCGCTGCAACTCGCCGATATCGGGTCGCTTCCCGCCACGGTCCGTTCGCGACCGGCTTGCGGTGCCTTCGATGCGCCGCCGGTCAGTCGAGCGCCGCCGCATCGCGTCTACGTGACGTTCGGAACATTTTGGAACAATACCGTACCGGGGATCTTGGAGACCCTCCGCACTGCGATCGCCGGAGCATCCGATGCGGGCGCAGAGGTGACCGTGACAGTGGGGCCGGACGTCGATCCGGCGATGCTTGGCCCGCAACCGCCCAACGTAACGGTCGACCGCTTCATCCCGCAGGATCGGCTGTTTCCTGTCTGCTCCGGCATAGTCTGCCATGGAGGCGCCGGTACGATGCTCGGCGCTTTGGCATGGGGAGTGCCACCGCTGTTGCTGCCGTTCCGCGCCGATCAGTTCCACAATACGGAGCAGGCGGTTCGGGCGGGGGCTGCGCTCGCGTTGTTGCCGAACGAGGTCACCCGGGGGGCGATCACCGCTTGTGTCCGCCGCCTACTGAACGATATGGACTTGGCCGCGAGGGTTGAGGCCGTACGGCGGGAGGTCGCGGAAATGCCTGACGTGACCGAGGTGTTCGACCGGATTGAGGCGCTGATCGCGCCGAGATCGGGGGGATCACGGAACTGTCTGCCCGAATAAAGGGCCGGGTAACGACGACAGGGGCGGCGAGCCGAAGCCAGCCGCCCCTTCCTATTACTCCGCCGGAAGCGGCTGCGGGTTCGCCGCCAGACTCCGCAGATAAGCGATGATGTCGGCCCGCTCCTTCGGATCCTTCACCCCGGCGAAGGTCATCTTCGTGCCCGGCGCATAGGCGGCGGGCTTGGTCAGCCACTTGTTCAGCTCGTCGTAGGTCCACGGGCCCTCGTGGCCCTTCAGCGCGGCCGAGTAGTTGAAACCTTCCATATGGGCGTGCGGCGCGCCGACGATCCCGTACAGGTTCGGCCCGAGACCGGCCTTGCCACCTTCATTGAACGTATGGCAGGCGACGCAGCCCACCTTCTTGGTATCCACCTCACCCTTCGCCGGATCTGCCGATGCCAGCAGTGCCGCGATCGGCGGCTCTGCTGGGGCGGCCGGCGCGGCAGCGGTGGCGCCGGGCGCTGCCGGAGCAGCGGCGGCCGGAGCCGGGGCCTCGGCCGGGTTCGGCAGCGGCTCGGGGTTCGGCGACAGGGTGCGCAAGTAGTCGATGACGTTGGCGCGGTCCTGGTCGTTGGCGATGCCGGCGAAGCCCATCCGTGTGCCGGGGGCGTAGGCGCTCGGCTTGTGCAGCCACTCGTTCAGCTCGGCGAAGGTCCAGGGACCCGTCTTGCTCTTGATCGCATTCGAGTAGTCGAAGCCCTGCATATGCGCGTGCGGGCCGCCGACAACGTTGTAAAGGTTCGGGCCGACGATGGCTTTGCCGCCTTCGGTGAAGGTATGGCAGATGCCGCACACCTTCTTGGCGTAAGCCTCACCCGCGGCCGGATCGGCCTTCGCCAGCAAGGGCGCGATGGCGGGAAGCGCTGCCTCAGCCTGCTTTGCGGCAGGAGCGGCCGGCTTTTCGACGGCGATCTGGATCGCGCTTTTTTCCAAAGGCTCCTCACGGACCAGGTTGACGCCGATCGATCCGAATAAAAAGAAGGCAATGCCGGGGACGAGCACCGCCGCAATGACCTTGTTAAACTCCATCGAGTCCATTCAGCTCAGCTCCGATCCACATATCCATAGGTGACGCGGCATACATCATACCGCGCCGGGTTTCTAGCAGACAGGCTTCAGAACGGTTTCCCGTCCTGAAGCCTGTCTGAAGGTCTGGCAGCGCCCCTCAGGTCCGCGGACCCTCGGGGAAAGTCCGTAGGGCGGGATAAGCCCTACTTCGACACCGTCGTCAATTCCGGGAAGTCCTTTGCCATGCTGATCCCGAACAGCGGCTTGTAGACGCCGTTGTGGCAGGTGGCGCAGTAAACTTTCGGCCCGTCGCCCAACGGCCCCAGCCGCGATGCCGGGAATACCGGCGTCAGAGGCACGAGGTAGTTGTTGTTGAGGTCACGCACCATCCGGATGCCATACCAGGCCGTTGCACGCTGCGGTGGGCTTTGGTCCCAGTCGCGGAACGCGCGGCTATTATGGCAGTAGTCGCAGTTCACCCCCAGAGACTGGGAGAAGTTCATCATCAACGAGTAGGTCCACTCGGTCTGCTTGATGGAACTGTTGTCCGTACCCGGCAGAGCTTCCGTGGGCTGAACACGGATGTTCTGGTCGCCCAGCAGGAACGGCGTGAACGGATCCAGCGGCAGCGCGGTGATGCCCGCGACGGTCGCGGGATGGTTTTTCCCGACCGCGGGGGTGTAGCCAGGCGTGCCTTCAGGACCAGGATCGGCGAACCAGATGTTCTTCGGCACCGGGTTACCGCGGTGGCAGGTGTAGCAGACCACGCCGGTCTCGGCGACGTGGGTCTTCCAGTCACTGTTGATGTGCTGGACCATCTGGATCATCCGCCGCGCCACCACCTTGGTGTAAAGCGCATCGGACGCCATGTTGTTGACGTCATGGCAATAGGCGCAACCGACCTGCGGTGCGACCCAGGTGGACATCGACGCCATCAGGCGGGTGAAGTTGCCGACGCTGACATCCTTCAGGACCTGAACGTTCTTATAGACGACGCCAGCCTTGGCCCCGGCCGCGGGAAGCCTGGGCAGCGAGGCGGGGATGACATTCTCCGCCTCCTTGTCCGCCAGGAAGCGCGGATTGTAGAGCTGGACCAACCCGGAACCGCGGAAGCCGCGCTGGATGCCGTCTATCGGCGGCCGTTCGGTCACCGCCAGAAGCATTCCTCCGACGACCACCACCGCGGCGCCTACCGCGGCGAGAGCCGCTTGTATGGGCGTGTTCATTTGCCAACTCCCGTAGCAAGCGTGAGGGGGTCAACAACAGGCGGGAAGACGTTGGGCCAGGGCGCGGCGATGCCGTGCTTGACACCCCAGAGATACCAATTGTCGACAACCGTGCCGGTCAGCAGGATCCCGATGCCGCCGGTCAGCGTGACCAGCACCGCGAACCACCAGCCCCAGCGATGGATGGATTCGAACGTGGCGTTGAAGCCCATCGTCCAGCGCCAGAACAGAGCAGCGCGCTCACCCGCCGTGCCGCGATCGACGATCTGTTCGACTTCGCGCTCACTGCCGAAGCGTGTTGTCGCGAGCACCGTTCCGCCGTGCATGGCGAAGATCACGGCCGAACCATACAGGAACGCGATCGAGAGCATGTGGAACGGGTTGTAGAACAGGTTGCCGTAGCGAAGCGAGAAGGCTGCGGTCCAGTCCAGATGCGGGAAGATGCCGAACGGAACGGATTCGCACCAGCAGCCCATCAGGAGCGGGCGGATGAAGCCCAGCACCAGATACAGCCAGATGGCGGAAGCGAACGCCCAGGCGGTGTGCGAGCCGAGACCAAGTGCGGCGGCCCGGCGATACATCCGCACCCACCACAGCAGGATGGACGCGGTCAGGAAAAAGCCGGCGATCCCCCACCATCCGCCTTCGGCGAGTGGCGGGATGTGCAGGCCATAGGCCGGCGCCGGGGGTTCGAGCCCCAGCCAGAACAACTGCCTGACGAACTGCGCCGGGCTCCAATTGACCGAGGCCAGGAAGTTCAGACCGATGATCTCGAAAGCAATGAAACCGCAGATAGCCGAAGCGATTCCGCTGAACCCGAGGTAGATCGGCCCGATCTGGGCGTCACCGATCAGACCCAGCAAGTAAAGATGGAACGGCTTACCGGTGCGCTCCCAACTCCCTCTCGGCAACTCCACGCCGATATGGGACGGTCCTTTGACCTGGACCCGGGTAAATACGTTTTGAAACTCTGGCATGATACCCTCCCCGTTCCCGGATCAATGCGCCCAGATCGGAAGGTTGAGCCACCAGCCCCACCACTCCGGCCAGCCGCGGGTCCAGAACGGACCGCTGATGACGATACAAACGGCACTGAAGAACGCGGCGGAGATCGCCAGGAACAGGCCCAGGCGATGGATGCCGAGCGTCCCGATCGAATAACCGACTGTGTCGCGGAAGTAGCCGTTTTCCTGCTCCGCACCCTTAACCACCTCACCCTTGGGGGGATTGGCAGCCGACAGGATCAACGAGCCATGCAGCGCCAGCGCGAGGGCGTTGGTGAAGAAGAAGCTGATCGCGATCATGTGGGCGGGATTGTAGTGGAAGTGCAGGTACTGGTACCCGGTGTTGGACACCCAATCCAGATGGCTGAGGATCCCGTAGGGGAAGCCATAGCCCCATGCACCCATCAGGACGGGGCGGATCACGACCAGGGTGAAGTAAGCCAGCACCGCGAAGCTGAATGCGAAGGGGATATGCAGCCCCATGCCGAGCTTGCGGGCGATCTCAACCTGTCGCAGCGCCCAAGAAACGAATGCGCCCAGGGCGCATGCGGTGATGAGCTGCCACAGACCGCCTTCCGCCAGCGGCGCGAACGCGAGTCCATAGCTGATATCGGGTGGCGCGATATTGATACGCCAAACGTTCCAGGTTGGGCCGATAGCGGCGGCCCAGACAATCAGTAATGTGCCAAGGGTTGCACAGAAAAGCGTCGTTACCCCAAAAAACCCAACCCAGAGCGGCCCCACCCAAAAGTCGAACAGGTCGCCGCCGATCAGGGTCCCTCCGCGGGTCCGGTATTTGGGTTCAAAACTGAGCATAGCCATCGCCAGGTTCTCCCGTCGACCTTCAGGCCGTCATACGCAAGGACAGAGAGGAATACCGGACGAGGCCTTAGCCGAAGCCTCGTCCGCTACCCCGTTGAGGCAGTATTACTTCACGGTTGCAGGCAACGGAGCCTGCTGCGCCGCGACCGGATGGTGCGACCCGTCGAGCCAGTTGAACCGATCGGTGCTGAGCAGAATGAAGTGGATCAGCAGAGCCAGCACGAACAGGAATACGCCCAGGGCGACAAGAATACGCCTCGGATCGAATAGCAGCCAAATTCTCCACATGTTCGCTTCCTCCTAGACGAGCTGCGAAATGGTGTGGGCCACCATCGTGCCGGCATCATTCAACCACGAAGTGGTATAGCCGTTCACGCTGGGAAGCCACGGGCGCCACTGCCACGCCAGCAGATGCGCGACGATAGCGATAACGGTGAAGACGATGAAGCTGGTGATGAAGATCCCGTGGAACTCCTTAGCTTCTGCCTCCGTCAACCCTGTTACCGAGGGTCCTCCTGGGGTAATAGCCATAAGGTTACTCTCCGAAACGGCCTTCCGGCCTTTGTCGCGCCCATCCCGCGCGACTGGGATTGCCGTGGTAAGCGGGCCACGGTGCCCATCCCGCGCGGTGCCCCGGCGGAATTAGTGTCTGGAGCGGCAACCGGACGGTCACGCGAACTGCCTTTCGGCAAGTGCTTGCGTGACCCGATCAATGGTGACGCGGTCTTCACCGGCCTGATGCACGTTCCGCTCAATGCGGTCGCGCAAGCGCTTGGCCGCTGAAATCCGGACCAGAAACGGTTCGGTCTCCAGGTATTCGTCGAAAACTTGTTGGGCGTCTTCGTCCCACGGGCAGCTTGCTGAAAGCCGCGCAGGGGTCGCTTCTACCTTATCCAAGTCTGTGCCGAGAGGCAATATGTTGAACAACGCGTCAAACAGGGCATTGCAGTATTCTTGAATGACATAGGTTGCGCCCGCATAACCCATGAAAGGTGTACCTGTTGCGCGCCTTATTATGGCGCCGGGGAAAGATGACGGAATATACATACTACGATTTCCGATTTCCGCTATATACATTCTCTCGTTGTACGAGCCAAACATCACGAGAGGCGTCTTTGTCCGCACCAATTCACGCACGGCAGCATTGTCAGGCTTCACGCCGGCGCAGCGCGAGACCGCAAAGGTGCACGGAATCCCCATTTCGTCTTCCAGAAACCGCCGCAGGCCGCGCGCGTAGGTGTCCGTCGCCACAACGGCAAACGATGCCGTGGCAAAGAAGTCCTGCGTCACGCTGCGCCACAGATCCCAGAGCGGCTTGATGGTCGTATGTTTTTCCTTCTCGATGAACGGCTCGGGATCGATTCCCGTCAATTCGCCGAGCTTGCGGAGGAAATTCGTTGTCGCGAACAGGCCGATGGGCGCCTGCAGATACGGGCGGTCCAGTTCTTCGCACAGCTTGCGGCCGAATTCGCGATACATGCAGACATTCACGTCCGCGTCAGGCAACTTCTGCACATCATCGATATGCGCACCCAGCGGGAAGACCAGGTTGATTTCGCAGCCGATTCCCTCGACGAGGCGGCGAATTTCCGCCACGTCCGACGGCATGTTGAAGGTGCCGTATATCGGGCCGATGATGTTGACGCGCGGCTTCTGGCCTTCCGCCCGCGCTGCGCGGGGCTTCGGCTTTGAGCGTTTCGCGCCGAACTCGGTCCAGAGCCAGTTGATCGCCCTGTCGGCGGCCTGCCATTGGTCTTCATCAATTGTGCGTGGAACAAACCGCAGAAGGTTCGATCCTTCGGGCGTTACACCGCCGCCGATCATTTCTGCGATACTGCCGGTGACGACGACGGCGGGCATGTCGGGATCTTGCGTGGCGGCGGCGCGGCGCATGGATGCTTCCGTGCCGTTGCGCGACAGTTCTTCTTCCGACAACCCGGTAACGACCACCGGCAATTCATGCGGCGGCAATGCATCAGTATAGTGAAGCACGGCCGTGACCGGCAGGTTTTCACAACCCACCGGACCGTCGATGATTACGCGCAAACCGCGGATCGCGGTAAAGGCGTACACCGCACCCCAGTATCCGCCGGCCCTGTCATGATCAAGAACGAGCATGTCTCAGGTCCCCACCGCTGAACTGGCCTTGGCTTTCGCCTCGCGCGCTTTCCTGTATCGCTCCTTCGAACCCGGCGGGTCCTTCGGGATTTCCTTCCAGCCGTAGCCGGCGGTTGCGCCCTTACCGACTCCGTCGAAGAAGCTGACCATGCGGCCGAAACGCTCCTTGCCCTTGGTCTGTGCAGCAACGATCGCCGCCAGGGCGCCGGCGCCTGCGGGTCCGAACAGCGGACGGGCCGACACCATGTTGGTGAAGTATAGCGCCGGGATGCCGAGGGACTTCGCTTCCTGCACCAAAGGCGTGGTGCCCAGTGCGAGATCCGGCTTCACGTCCTTCATCGCTGCGACGTCTTGTTCCAGCGAAGCGCGATATTGAACGTGCGTGCCATGCGCTTCCAGCCAGATGCGGTCCGGATCGCTCCATTCCGTCTTCGGACAGGCGGTGCCGACATACGGCACCGTCGCGCCCGCTTCCATCAGCAGCCGCGCGACCAGCAGTTCCGAGCCTTCGTACCCCGAAACGGTGATCCGCGCGGAGATCGGATTGGCCTCCAACGCGGCCCGAATCGCGGGCAGGAACTTCGCTTTTGACGCGTCGATCTTGTCGGCGGTTACATTCGCCGCCTTGCCGATGGCGGATAGCCAGGCGTCAGTGCCCTCGATGCCGACGGGACCTGATCCGACGACCGGACGGCCGGCGGCCAGCATCTCGCGGATCGATGCGGTGTAGAACGGATGAACCGCACCGACAACGGCGCAATCCAGCGCGCCATAGAGGTCGCGCCATTCGCGCGACGGCACCTGCGGTCCGACGGCCAACCCCATCGGGGCCAGCAATGCGCCGACTCCAACCGGATCGACCGGGAACAGTTCGCCAATCAACGTGACCGTCGGCAATTCGGCTTGCGTGCGCGGACGCAGCACCGGACCGGCCTCGGCTTCCAGCCTTGCGTAACGCAGCATCGCGCCCGCCAGCACGTCCTTTGCTTCGGCGTGCGTCGGCACACCGAAACCGGGGACGTCGATGCCGATAATCCGCACGCCGTCGATGACTTTCGGCAGACGATCGAGCGGCACGCCCGACGCGGTCGGGACGCACAGGTTGATCACAACGACCGTGTCGTAATCGGCCGGCTTCGCGGTTTCGTACACCGCGTTGCGGATGTCCTCGTAGAGCTGCCCGCGCACCAGCGTTTCGGAGTTGAACGGGACGTAGCCGACGGTCCGTTTCGCGCCATAGAAGTGCGAGGTGAACGTCAAGCCGTAAACGCAACAGGCGGACCCCGACAGGATCGTCGCCGTCCGGCGCATCCGCAGACCGACTCGCAACGACCCGAAGGCCGGGCACATCGACTGCGGCTGATCGTGCGGGCCGCGCGGATAGTCCTTCATCAACTGGTCCAGCGATTCGCTCTTGCCCGCAGCGCGTGCCGCTTCAATCATCGTTTCACGGCCGCCGTGGCAGCCTGAACCGGTCTCGGGAGGAATGATCATCCCGTCCATCTTACGACCCTTCGTAGATCACTTCGAGGGACGGTTTTTCCAGCAAGGTCGCGGCGCACATGTCGTCGAGCGTCGCCGGATCCAGCACGACGTCGCGGCCAACCGCATCGCCGGCGAACAGACCCAGCAGCTTGTCGTGCGTCAGCGGATTCGGACGCACCGGCGGCGCAATGGCCACCTGTTCGGCGAGTTGTTCAAAGACGGAGGCCCACTGGCCGCCCGGCTTGCCGATGATCTCGTAATTCGCACTCTTGCGGCGGATGTCGTCGTCGGCGGGAATGGCTGACAGCACGGGGATGCCGGCGGCCGCCGCGAAAGCCTGCGCCTCACCGGTGCCGTCGTCCTTGTTGATGACCATGCCGGCGACACCGACATTGCCGCCCAGTTTGCGGAAGTAATCAACCGCCGAGCAGACATTGTTCGCCACATACAGCGACTGCAGGTCATTCGACCCCACCACAATCACCTTCTGGCACATGTCCCGGGCGATCGGCAGGCCGAAGCCGCCGCAAACAACATCGCCGAGGAAGTCGAGCAGCACGTAGTCGAAGCCCCACTCGTGGAAGCCGAGTTTCTCCAGCAGTTCGAAGCCATGGATGATGCCGCGTCCGCCGCAGCCGCGGCCGACTTCCGGGCCGCCCAGTTCCATGGCGAAGACGCCGTCGCGCTTGAAGCAGACGTCGCCGATCTTGACCGCCTCGCCGGCGGCCTTCTTCTTGGAGGAGGTCTCGATAATGGTCGGGCAGCTCCGGCCGCCGAACAGCAACGATGTGGTGTCGCTTTTCGGGTCGCAGCCGATAAGCAGGACGCGCTTGCCTTGCTGCGCCATCATGTAGGACAGGTTCGCGAGCGTAAAACTCTTGCCGATGCCACCCTTGCCGTAAATGGCGATGATCTGGGTTTCTTTCTTTACCGGGCCGGTCGATACCGCGTCGGGTTCGATCGCGGCTTCGGCGCGAAGCTGAGCTGCGGCGGCGTCAAATGGTGCGTTCATGAATGCGTCCTCCAATCGAGAATCATTTTTAGGCAGGTCGAGTCGCCGAAAGCGGTTCGATAAGCCAGATCCGCCTGAACGGCGTCCATGTGATGTGTAATCAGTCCATCGAGAGAAAGTTTTCCATTGGTTATAAGCTCACGCACCGTCTCCAGGTCCGCCGGCTGCCATTCCGCGGCGATGCGGAATCTCGCCCGCTTGATAAAGGCCATCGGGAACGCGAACGACAGCCGATCGGCATAGAAACCGGCGAGAACGATTTCGCCGCCGGCGGCGAGGCGCATGATCAGCGTGTCGAGCAGGTTCGGATCGCCGCTGGCATCGCAGATGCAGCGGTAGTCGCGGCGGGTGTCTTCGTCCGGCCGCTTCACGTCGTAACCGGTGGCGCCGCTTGTGCGTTGGGGATTGGTTTCCCACACCACCGGCGGGGCACCGCCGGCCGCCAGCACAAGCCGCGCTACCAGTCGCCCGACGACTCCATGGCCCACGATGAGGTCAGGGAGCACGGGTCCCACGATCGCATGTTGCGCGGTCGCGGCGAGAGCAATGAGCACGCCCTTTTCGCCCAGGGCGGGATCGATCGTGACCGCCTTGGCGGCGGGAATCACGACCCGGGAGGATGCCCCTCCGAACAGGCCGCGGATTTCCCCGTAGCAGGTCGCGCCGGGCACGTAGACGGTCTCGCCGATGCGGGCCTTGTGGTCGGGGCCGGCGGCGACGATGCGGCCAACCGACTCGTAGCCGGGGATCAGCGGATAGCCGAGGCCGGGAAACGGAGGCATACGCCCCTGCCAGAGAAGCCGTTCGGTGCCGGTGCTGATCCCGCTCCAGTCGATGTCCACCACCACGTCCGTGTCGCCGGGGGGCGTCAGGGAAACGCGGCGCACCGAGAGGCTTTCGGGGCTATTCAGCACGACAGCTAAGGCTTCCATCCCGGCACCTCCTACCCGACCGCAGCGGTCGGGCTTTCTCCCGTTAGGTGTAAGCCTAGATTGACTGTTCTGGTTGTCAACCGGCATTTACACATGGCGAAAGCTCACCTCCCGTATGGCCGCTTCAGGAGTGCACAAGGGAGGCGGCCGGGGCCGAGCTGGCGCGGCGCAGCAGCGGCGCCATGGTGACCAGTGTGGCGACCAGCAGCGCCACCTCAAGCGAATAGACGGCGGTGTAGCCAACGCCCTGTTCCGGGTGGAAATTCGGCACCAGGGCGGCGATGACGTCGCGGATGATGCCGCCCAGCGCCACTGCGATGCCTGCTGCGGTGGCTTGCACGGCACCCCAGGCGCCGAGCGCGAGGCCGGTCTGCTCGGCCGTGGCGTTCTGCATAGTGGCGGTCAGCGTGCCGTGCCCGAACAGTCCGGCGCCGAAGCCGATCATGGCGGTGCCGGCGCCGAACAGGAACACTGAGTTGGTGGGTGCGGCCATGATCACCGCCAGGAAGGCCGGGATGCCGATAAGCGCGCCGTAGGTGGCCATACGGAAGGGGTCGAAGCCGCGGCTGAGCACGCGGGAGGCCAGGGCGAAGCCCAACAGGCCGCCCACCGCCAGGGTTGCCGTCAGCTTGGTGGTGGAGCTGACGGTCAGGTGCAGCACCTGGCCGCCGTACGGCTCCAGCAGCACGTCCTCCATGCTGAACGCCATGGTGCCCAGGCCGACGGCCACCAGGCGGCGGATCGCCCGGCTGTTTTCAGTGAAGCTTTCCCAGGCCTGGCGGAATGTCGGCGCCACGCGATTCGGCCGGTTCTGTATGCTGTGGCGGGTTTCCTGCTTCCACAGGGCGACGACGTTCAGCACCACCGTTGCGAGCGCGCAGCCCTGAATGACCTGGATCAGCCGCGCCGGGGTGAAATCGACCAGCAGGGCGCCGAAAATCAGCGCGCTGGCGATCATGCCGAACAGCAGCATGACATACATCAGGCCGACGACTTTCGGCCGCGACTCGGCGGGTGCCAGATCGGTTGCCAAAGCGAGGCCGACGGTCTGCACCGTGTGCAAACCGGCTCCGACCAGCAGAAAGGCCAACGCCGCGCCGGCATCGCCGATCCACAGGGGCCAGTTTTTCGAGTCGCCGCCGCCGGAGAGCACCAGCAGGGCGAACGGCATGATGGCCAGACCGCCGAACTGCACCATGGTGCCCTTCCAGATGAAGGGGACGCGCCGCCAGCCAAGCGCGGAGACGTGAATATCGGAGCGGAAGCCGATCAGGGCGCGGAACGGCGCGAAAATAAGCGGCAATGAAATCATGACGGCGACCAGCGAAACCGGCACGCCGAGCTCGACGATCATTACCCGATTAAGAGTGCCGATAAGCAACACCAGGGCCATGCCGACGGAGACCTGGAACAGCGACAGGCGCAGCAGTCTCGACAGCGGCAATTCCGGCGTCGCGGCGTCGGCGAACGGCAGGAATCGCGGGCCCAGCCTTATCCAGGTCCGCATCAGTTTCTGGCTGATAACGTTCATGTTTAAATCGATCCCGGCTTCAATGCCTGCGTGCGGGTTCCAATACGAAAAGGGGTCGGGAGCATGGTTCCCGACCCCGTTCCGTTACCTCGATACGAAATCGCCTCGAAGAGCGATTACGCCGGAAGAACGAGAGTCTGAGCCGGGACCACGAGGGCGGCATGAGCCTTGCCATTGTAGTAGGCCGGCAGCCATGTGGTGTGGGTCAGGATAGCGAGATGGATGATCAACGACGTCACGGCGACGGCGAGGAGGAACAGCGGGAGCCCGACGCTCGGGTTCACGACGGTCCAGAGTCTACCTTGGTTCATGGTTCGCTACCCCTTAGTGCAGCCAGGGTGAATAAACGAAGGCGAGCAGATGGGCCACGATGGCGATCAGCCCGAAAACCCGGGTGCCATCGATGACGTGCTTATGCAGCTCTTCGGACTCGGCGATGGTCAGGCCAGTCGGCCAAACCTTGTTGGGATCGTCACTCATTCCAATAACCTCCAAATGGGACCTGGTAGGATTTCGCACTGCCCGCGAGCGTGCAGCACGTGGCGGTCAAGCCGGCCCGCATATCAATGACCGCTCATTTCTGGCGCATTCCACCTTGGCCCGGCCCGCCACTGATCGGCGTGGAGACGGTGGCATGCAGCCCTGCCAGAGGAGCCTTTGGCCGTGGTGCCGATGCCGGCGAGGCCGGTATCCGAAGGTCCATTCACGGCCCCCGGCCGACGCGCCGAGAGGTCGTCGGGCGTCATCAACACCTCAGCACAGGCTTCCATCCCGGCACCTCCAACCCGGCCGATTGGCCGAGCGTCACCCCTGTTATGACTGTCAGTTTAGGTTGACCCATCCGATTGTCAACCGGGATTTACAGCCCACATGACAGAATGTCCATGCGCGGCGGGGACGGCGTTCCTTCGTCATACCCCGAACAAGCCGGGCCATGACGAAGTCGCATTAGTGCAAAGAATCGAAAAGGGGCCGGGATCATAGGATCCCGACCCCGTTCCATCGCCAGTAACGAAATCGCCCCAGGAAAGCGATTACGCCGGAAGGATGATCTGCTGCGCCGGGATCACCAGGCTGGCGGCGGCCTTCGCCTTGCCGTTGTAGTAGCCCGGCAGCCACGTGGTGTGGCTCAGGATGGCGAGGTGAATGATCAGCGACGTCACTGCGACGGCGGCGAGGAACAGCGGCAGGCCAACGCTCGGGCTGACGACGGTCCAGAGTCTACCTTGGTTCATGATCTGCTACCCTCTTAGTGCAGCCAGGGGGAATAAACGAAGGCGAGCAGGTGCGCCACGATGGCCAGCAGCCCGAAAACGCGGGTGCCATCGATGACGTGCTTGTGCAGCTCTTCGGACTCGGCAATGGTCAGGCCAGTCGGCCAAACCTTGTTGGGATCGTCAGCCATAGAAACAACCTCCGTTAGGGGACCTGAAACCAAATCGTGCTACCCGCACGTGGGTACTATGTAACGGTCAATTCGGCCCGCATATCAATGACCGTCCATTCCCGGCGCGTTCTGTCCCGGTCCTTGGACGGCTTCAGGCACAGCCGGCCGAGTGCGAACTGGTTGCAAACGCGCGCTATCTTCGTCGATCTTCAGAGTGTCAGTCCTGATTGACACCCCTGATCGTCAACGATTGGTGACAGTCGCGCGGCGCGTTGTCAATAGGCGAAATCCCGCCCATGGCCACGAAATTAAACTTTTGCAATATGAGAGGCCGCCAAACGACCTGAGGCCGCGCGGACCGCGTCGCCGGGCGGGGCTGTCCGATGCCCGCGACGCAGGCACAAAAAAACCCGGCACCGCATCCGGTGCCGGGTATCACTGCATCAGCCGGGTCAGATGTTGCCGGCGATCCAATCCTTCAGCTTGCCCTTCGGCACCGCGCCTACCTGTGTGGCGGCCACCTTTCCATCCTTGAACAGCAGCAGAGTCGGGATGCCGCGTACGCCGTATTGGTTCGGCGACGTCGGGTTGTTGTCGATATCTACCTTCGCCACCGTCACTTTGCCGGCGAACTCGCCCGCCAGTTCATCAAGAAACGGAGCGATCTGCTTGCACGGACCGCACCACTCCGCCCAGAAATCGACCACCACCGGGCCCTTCTTGCTGGCTTCGATAACGTCGGTGGCGAAGCTGGCATCCGTCACGGGAACCGTATTTGCACTCATTTGTCAGACCTTCAGATTTCGGTTGGGCGAAAAGTGGGATCGATGCCGGATACGGTCAAGCAGCGTCTCTCGCATGACCGGGATCATGCGAATCGAGCATCGCATCGGGCAGGATCACCACCTTGGCCTCCCGCGTCCAGATCAAAGCGCAGCGCACCGTTCGGCCGGGAAAGATCGCCCGCAACACCGCGCGATAGGACGCCATCTGCCGCAAATACAGCATCGGCGTTTCCTCCACCTTGGTCGGCGTTCGCCGGTTGGTCTTGAAATCCACCACCAATACCTGATCCGGCAACACCACCAGGCGATCGACCAGACCGCCGACAACGGCATTGCCGATGACGCCGGTCAACGGCACCTCCGCCCGGCTGTCCGGTCCAAACACGGCCGCCAGGTCCGGATGCGCCAACAGCGCCAGCACTTCCTGCACGATCCGCGCCGGCTCCCGGTCCGCTAGGCCATTGCCCGGCTTATCCAGGAACCGCAACGCCGCCTCCGGGCGCTTATCCGGCGCGACCGCCGGCAGATGCTGCAGCAGCGCATGAACCAACTGCCCGCGGCGGAACCGGTTGCCGCCGGCATCCCGCTCCGCCAGCGGCGAGTCGGCCGCCGGAACCGATCCCAGCTCCGCCCCCTCCGGGCGGCTTGGCGCCAGCGGCATGGGCCGCGGCGGCTCCGGTGGCGGGGCAGCCGGCTGCCAGAACGGTGCGGCGCCAATCCAACGGGGCATCGTGGCGGCCTGGCCGGCTTGCGTGGCGGCGGGGGCCGGTTCGGCCGGGACATCCTGCGCTGACCGCAGCCACATCACGTCGCCGTCCCATAGTCCGAAAGCCTCCCGCTCGGCCCCCAGAGCCTCGAATCCGCGGCGGACCAGGCTGTGCCAGCATTCGTCCTTCGCCTGGGCGCGGCTCTGCCAACCGCAAATCAGCAGCCGATCTTCGGCGCGGGTCAGGGCGACGTAGAGCAGCCGGTTGTGCTCCTCCATCTGCCGCTGCCGCCCGGCGGCGCGCAATTGGTCCAGCGGCCCGCAACGGAACTCCTTGCGCGGCGCCCAAAGCGGGACGTCCCGGCCGGTGGCCTTGTCCTCAGCCCAGACGATCGCGCCGTCGTCCATCGGCAGCGCGGAGGTGTCCGGCACCACCACCAGCGGCGCCTGCAATCCTTTGGCGCCGTGCACCGTCATGATGCGCACCAGATTACCGGCCGCCTCGGCCTCCCGCTTAACCTCCGCCCCGGATTGGCGCAGCCAGTGCAGGAAGCCCTGCAACGATGGCGGATGGCGTGCGGCGAAGGTCAGGGCCGCGTTGAGCAGTTCATCGACCGGTTCCGCCGCCTCCGGCCCGAGTCGCACGAACAGCCGCGCCCGGCCGCCCAGCGGACCCAGCGCCTCGGCGAGCAGCGCGTAGGGCGAGACGTAGTCAACACGGCCGAGCAACTGCGTGAAGAACGCCGCGGCCCGCGTCCAGGACGGGCGTTCCGTGGCGCGGTCGCGCAGCGCGTCCCACAGCGAGCCGGGACGATCGATCGCCAGTTCCATCAGCTCGTCGTCGGTCAGGCCGCCCAGCGGGCTGGTCAGCAGGCAGCCGAAGGTCAGGTCATCGGAGGGCAGCAGCAGCGCGTCCGCCAACGCCATCAGGTCCTGCACCGCCGGCTGGTCCGTCAGCACCATGCGGTCCAGCCCCGCCACCGGCACGCCGCGCGCCTTCAGCGCCCGCACCAGCGCCCGCGCGAACTCATCGCGCCGCCGCACCAGGATCAGCACATCGCCCGCGGCCAGTGGCCGGCCTTTGCTCTCCAGCATGACAGACCCGTCGGTCTGCGAGCCGATCCAGGCTGCCAAGGTGTCCGCGAGCAACTGACGGGCGGAGGTCTGCGCCTGGTTCTGCTCCGGCACCGTCCAGGGCGCGTGCGCAGGCTCCTCCGGCAGCGGCGTCAGCGGCCAGAACTCGACGCTCCCCGCGTGCAACAGCCGATCGGCGTAGTGGGTCAGCGTTTCGCCGTCCGCGACGACCCCCGGCCGCGCCAGGGGGTCCGCAAATACCGCGTCCACCAGTTGCAGCACCGGCGCGGTGGAGCGGAACGACACGTCCAGCCCGACATCGCGGAACACCTGGCCCGAGGTCCGCACGCGCTTGGCAAGCTGATCGTGCGAGCGGTCGAACTCCGCCGCATCGGCGCCCTGGAACGAGTAGATCGACTGCTTGCGGTCGCCCACCGCGAATACCGTGCGGATACGGTCGCGCGCCCCGGTTCCGGCAAAGAATTCTTCGGTCAGAGCGTGCGCGATGCGCCATTGCTGCGGCGCGGTGTCCTGCACTTCATCCAGCAGCAAATGGTCCAGGCCGCCGTCCAGCTTGTAGAGTACCCAGGCCGCCCCGGGGTCGAACAGCAGCGTCCGGGTGCGGTCGATCAGGTCGTCATAGTCCAGCAGCCCGGCTGCTTCCTTGCGCTGGGTGTAGCCGCTGACCACCGGTCCGGCCAAAGTCACCAGGGCGTTCGACACCGCGGCCAGCCGCAGCGCGCGGCACGAGTCATCGACCGCCAGGATGCGGGCGGCTTCCTCTTTGTATCGGTCGAGCAGCTCCGGCCGCCCCGCCAGCAGCACCTTGTTGACCAGGGCGGTGTCGCCGCGGCTCTCGCCCGAGGCGTTCAGGAACAGCCCGCGCCACTCCGGCCAGTGTGCGGTCCGCGCATCGGCCGGCTGCGACAGCCAGTCGAGGATGGCGGCGGCGCGTTCGGCCACCATCTTCGAGCCATTCCTCTGCACGATTCCGGCCGCGTCGCGCAGGGCGCCCTCGCCCAGCCAGCTTACCGCATCGGCGATCAGAGTCGCCTCGTCGGCCGCGGTCACGCCAAGCACCCGGCGCTGCGCCCGCTCCAGGTCGTCGCCAAGCTGCAACGCGGCGGCGAGGCGCCGGCGATCGGTTTGCAACGTCCTGACATGCCGCCCGAACTGTTCGGCCGAGGTCAGGCCGGCCAGGGTCCGCAGTGCCCGCAGCATCGCCGGGGAGGCGGCATTCGCCAGCATGGACTCGCGCGCCTCGGTCATCGCGGTTTCGGCGTCGCGGTCGTCGGCCAGTTCGAAATGCGGGGAGATCGCGGCTTCCAGCGGGAAGCGGCGCAGCAGCGACTGGCTGAAGGCGTGGATGGTGCCGATGCGCATGCCGCCGGGCAGGTCCAGCACTTTGGCGAACAGGGCGCGCGCGGCCTGGCAGGCGGCTTCGGTCGGTTCGACCTGGAGGTCCTGAAGCGCTTTTGCCAGCTTCTCCGGCGGCATCGTCACCCAGCGGCCAAGGGTCTTCTGCAGCCGCAGCGACATTTCCGCCGCCGCCGCCTTGGTGAAGGTCAGGCACTGGATGCGCTCCGGCGCCGCGCCGCTCAGCATCAGGCGGAGCAGGCGATCGGTCAGCAGCTTGGTCTTGCCTGAGCCGGCGGATGCGGCGACGAACGCGGATACCGCCGGATCGGAGGCGGCAAGCTGTTCGCGATTGGCGCGGTCGCGGGCGGTTTCAGTCATGGCGATGGGCCACCCCGGCGTCCGTTCCCGTCATGGCGGGCGGAGGCCCGCCATCTACGCCTTTGCCGGTTCCGGCACCGCAGGGCGTGGATGGTCCGCCTGCGCGGACCATGACGGTAGAGGCGGGCGGGAGAAGAAACTCACTCATCCCCATCTCCCGCGGCGGACCATTCCGCCACCCTGGCCAACTGCCCGTAATCCGAGAACCGCGGCGCCAGCGCGGGGTTGGGACGCGACAGGTAGGCGCGGCCGGCCTGGTCGAAAGAGTCGATCAGCTCGCACAGGCGGTCCCTGGCATCCAGCACGGCGGCGGGAATGTCATCCGGGTTCTTCCTGAACAGCGGCATCGCGCGCCCGGGGTCGAGGCCGCCCGACAGATGCCAGTAGAGCAACTCCGCCGCCGGGCCAACGAGTCCAGGCCCGAACCCGGCCTGCGCCGCCATCGCGGCCTCCAGCAGAAGCTGCGGCGCCAGGCCGGCATCGACGTCCTTCTGTGTCGGCGGCGCGCCGGTCTTGTAGTCCAGGATCGACAGCGTGCCGTCGGCATACTGCTCGATCCTGTCGGCCCGGCCGGTCAGGCGAAACATCCCGCCGGGGCGGAGCAGTTCGATCGCGCCTTTCGCCTCGGCGGCAATCGCGATGGGCTGACGCAGCGCCCGGCGCGCGGCTTCGGTTTCGGCAACCCAGTCGGCGATACGCTCCAGCCGCGGCGTCCACCACGCCTGCAAAGCTTGCCGCAGTTGCGCCTCGGCCAGCGCGCGCGCCATCGCGAGGCGCAGTTCATGCGCCGCGTCAGCCGGCCAGGCGGCGCCGTGGGCGGAGAGGAAGCGGTGCAACCCGTCATGCACCAGCATTCCGTAATCGGAGGCGTCGGTCGCTTCCTCCAGCGGACGCAGTGCTTCCAACTTCAGGATATAGCGGGCGTGAATGGCGTATGGATCACGCAGCCAGGTCTCGATCGCGGTGACACTGAGGCGCCGGGGGCGGCGGCTCAGCGGAGGACAAGGCCGCGGGGGTCTGACCGGAACGGGCGCACCGGCGGGGAGGTCCATGGCGCGCGCCCAGGCGGCGGCAGGGTGGATCGGCAGGGCTGGGGCCGATGATGCTCGTCCCGCCAGAAACATGTCCAGCCGTGTCAGCCATCGCGCCGGCACCGCCGGTGCGTTGTCGCGCCGCACCGGGCACGACAGTACCACCCTCGGCGCCGAGCAGCACGCGGCCAGGAAATCATGCGCCGCCTGCCCCACCGCCTCCTCCGGTGCCGGCAACCCGACGCGCGTACGCATCGGCCGCGACAACCACGGTCCGGGCTCCGCCATCGGCGGCCAGACCGTCTCCGCCAGCCCACCCAGTACAACCAGATCGACCGACTGCAGCCGGGCCTCCAGCAGGCCCCAGATAAAGATCCGCGGGTGCTCAAACCCGCCGCGCCCGCGCAACGCCCGGCGGCTGTGCACCACCTCGCCCGCCAGCACCGCGTCCAGCAGCCCGGGCAGCACGCCGCGCTGCAGATCGGGCATGACCGCCACCGCCGCCCGCAGCTCGGCCAGCCTGGTCGCCAGGGCCTCACCCTCCTCCGCGGCCCAAAGCCGCGCGGGACCCTCGGTATCAGCCGTCGTGGCCAGCCGCTCGGCCGCCTCGATCACCGCGGCCAGTGCCTCCGCCGGAGCAATCTCCATCGCCGAGTCGAACCGCAGCGCCGGCTCCAGGCAGGATTCGACCCGTGACAGGAACGCCGCGGTGGCGGAGGCCGCGCCAGCCTCCCGGTCAACCGCGATACGCAGCCCGGCGATCCCCGGCAGCGGCCTGGGTCCGCGCAGGCACAGCGTCTCCAGCGTCCGCGCGGCTTCGCGGCAGGCAACGGGCGCCAATCCCGCCGCTGCCAGCGGATGCTTCAGCAGCGCCAGCAGCGCCACCGGCGCCAGTTCCTCGGCCACCGCACGCACCAGCAGGCGCAGAAACACCGCCGGCGGCGTGTCGGCCAGCGGCTCGCCAGCGCTGTCGTCGGCGACGATGCCGAAGCGCAGCAGCGCCGCCGCCACCCGTCCTGCGAGGTCGCGGTCCGGCGTCACCAAAGCCGCCCGCGCACCGGGCGTTTCCAAAGCCTCGCGCAGCACCAGCGCAATCGCCTGCGCTTCCTGCTGCTGATCCGCCGCGTTCAAACGCGACAACCCCTCCAGCGGGACCGGCCCTCGTTCCATCCAGTCGTGCAGCGCCGCGGCCGGCAGCAGCACCCTGGACAGCAGCGGAAACCGCGTTGCGGGAACCGCCTCCGCGGCGCCGCTTTTCCACACCCGCACATCGGCGCGCGTGGCATCCAGGTCCGCCAGCAGCCGCGCCAGCCCGGCCTGGGCGTGCGACGGCTCCAGCATGGCCCACGCCTCCTCGGACATGCCGGTATCCAGTTGCGGCAGCACGACCTGGCCCGACGGCAGGCGCGCCACCACGCGCAGCAGCCGCGCCACCGCCGGTATCCCCGCCGTCGTTCCGGCGATCAGCACCGGGAAATCCGGCGGTTCGGCCTCCCAGGCAGCGGCCTGGGCCTGTAGCAGCGCGACCTGCCGGGCCGCCGGGTTCATCGCGCCGTTCTCCGCCAGCCAGGCGGGCCAGAATGCCGTCACGATATGCAGGAATTCCAGCGTCTTCGACCAATGCTCGGCGAAGTCCGGTTCGGCCGCATCGGGCAACCGCTGCGCCAGGTCGATGCCGGCCCGCTCCGCCTCGTCCATCAGCGACGCCAGTTCGCGGGCGAGCAGCCAGGCACGATCCGCCGAACGCGGCGCACCGCCCTTGCCCTGCATCGCCAGGATCAGGGTCGACAGCGCCGCCAGACGCTGCATCGGCTCCACGGCCGGCGGCAGGTCGAGCGCCCCGGTCAGCGCCAGCGGCGCCTCATCCAGCGCGCCCAGCGCGGTGATGCGCGGCAGCAGCATCGGCTGCCCATCCCGCACCCGCAAAAACGCCTCCGCCAATGCCCGGGCCGATCGGCGGGTGGGAAGCAGGATCAGGCCGCGGCTGACCAGCAGGGGGTCATCGCCGCGGGCCAGCCAGCCGTATGCCAGTGCGTCGAGGAACGGGACGTTCGGGGAAACCGTAAAGAGATTCAGCGCCACGGCCAGCGCGCATCCCCGGTGACGCTTGCCTCCAGGATCTGCTCGGCCTCCGCCAAATCGCCCGGAGTGGAGAGGTGAAACCAGATGCCGTCATGCACGACTCCGCGCACACGATCGGCCGCCAGGGCGGCGTCCCAGGCGCGGTTCATACTGAACGGCCCGTCCGGCATCGCCGCCAGCAGCCGAGGGTGGATGAGCTGCACGCCGGCATAGATATAAGGCACCACTTCGCGTTCCCGCCGCCGCCGGGGCTTGCCCCATTTATCGAGCGCAAAGTCGCCGTAGCCGACATCGGCCTGTACATAGGCCGTGCGTTGCAGCAGCAGTACTGCATCGACCGTCTCATCGAATGCCGCGGCGAGGCGCTGCAGAGTCAGTATCGGCCCGTTCAGCCAGAACGCATCGCCGTTGAGCACGAAGAACGGATCGTCCCCGAGGACCGGAAGCGCCGCACGCACCCCGCCGCCGGTGTCCAGCAGATGCTCCTCCCGCAGCAGCAGTGTCCGCGGCGGGGTGGGACGAGCTGCCAGATGCGCCGCGACGGAGTCAGCCTGCCAGTGCGCGTTGACCGCAACCATCTCGACACCGGCCACCACCAGGTGATCGAGTGCGTAATCGAGCAGCGTTCGCCCGCCCAGCTTCACCAGCGGCTTGGCCGTAGTGTCGGTCAAGGGCCGCATGCGGGTGCCGAAGCCGGCGGCAAGGACCATGGCGGAATGCGGAGCGAAAGTCATGGTTCGAGTCCCGGGGGGTTGCCGCGCATTGCGGCCGGTATCCAATGGTTCAAGGCGCGGGCAAGCGGCGCGGCCGCGGGCTGGCGCAGCGCGTCGTCCAGCAGCCGCCATGTCCTCGGGCCGTAGGCGAGGTATTGCGGCCGGCCGTCGCGCAGGGCAAGCCTTACCCACTGGCAGGCGACCCGCAGATGTCGTTGCGCGGCACATGCGGCAAATGCGGCACGAAATGCGTGCGGGTCCAGGTCCGGCCGGGCGGCCAGATAACGGTCCAGGGCGCGCTGTCGCGACTCCGGCGGGATGTCGCGGCGGGCGTCCTGCAGCAGGGAAACCAGATCGTAAGCCGGATGGCCGAGCGCGGCGCCCTGGAAGTCGATGATCCCCGCGCGTTGCTGGCCGGAGCGGTGCGGCAGCCACAGCAGGTTGCCGGCGAAGTAGTCGCGGTGAACCAGGCAAACCGGCCCGGCCGCGACAGATTGAAGCATCTCGGCCAGCGCCGCGGCTATGTCGTCGCGGGCGGCCTGCGGCGCTGCCGCGTCAAAGCGCGCCGGCCACCACCAGTCGAACAGCGTGCCCAGCGCGGCCGCGGCCATCGCCGGGGCATCCCAGGCGGCCAACCCGGCGGGAGGTGCTGCGCGTTGCAGGACGATCAATGCGTCCACCGCGGCGTCCAGAAATGGATCAGCGTCGCGGCCCTGGTCGAGCAGAACGGAGAACAGGTCGTCGCCGAGGTCTTCCTCCAGCACCAGGCCGCTGGTTTCGTCGGCGTCGAAGATCGCGGGAACCGACAGGCCGAGACTGCGGAAATGCGCTGCTACGCGCAGGAACGGCCGCACGTCCTCGGGTGGGGGTGCGTCCATCAGGACGGCGGGGCGGGGTCCCCGGATGCGCAGGTAGCGGCGGAAGCTGGCGTCCCGGGCGAGGGGTTCGGCATCGGCCGGTGCGTACCCGTTACGGGCGAGGAACACGGCGATGCGGTCGTCCCGGGTCATGCCGCCGCGGCCCCGCCGTCGTCATGGCCCGACGAGAATGCGGGCAAACGTCCGTCCCACCCGGTCAGCGCCGCCTCCCGCGCGTCCCCATCCCCCTGGCGGAACGCAATCGTCAGCGCATCATCCGGCCGCAGCTCGCCAAGCCGATCGGGCCACTCCACCAGGGTGATGGCGTCGAGGGCATCTTCCCAATCGAGTTCGGTCAGCGCAGCGGACCCATCGATTCGCCACAGATCATAGTGAAACACCAGACCAATTTTCGTCTCATAGGTCTGCACCAGCGTGAAGGACGGGCTGGGCACCTCCAGCGCCGGATCATCCGCCGCGGCGCGCAGGAAGGCCCGGGCGAAGGCGGTCTTGCCGGCGCCCAGCGGCCCCTCCAGCAGGATGCAGTCCCCTGCCCGCGCGATGGCCGCGATCCCGGCCGCAAGCGCCTCGGTCGCCGAAAGGCTTGGCAGCGGCACGATGCGTTTGGCAATACCGGGCATCGTGCTTATTTGCCTCACCGCCCGAGTCGCACACAACTGCCTATCACTTCCGGTTTGTCGGTCATCCTGCCCATGCTACAGGAACGCCACACACCGACAGCGTGGAAACCGATGATCCAGCAATCCGCCATCGCCAGCACCGAGCGTTTCTTCTCCGCCCCTCTCGCGGAAACCGATCCGGAACTGGCCGCCGCCATTCGCAATGAGCTCCACCGCCAGCAGGACGGCATCGAGCTGATCGCCTCGGAGAACATCGTCTCCGCCGCCGTGCTCGAAGCGCAAGGCTCCGTGCTGACGAACAAATACGCCGAGGGTTATCCCGGCCGCCGCTACTACGGCGGGTGCGTCTATGTGGACGTGGCGGAAACCCTGGCGATCGACCGCGCCAAGCAGTTGTTCGGCTGCGAATTCGCCAACGTGCAGCCGCATTCCGGCGCGCAGGCCAACCAGGCGGTATTCTTCGCGCTGCTACAGCCCGGCGACACCATCCTGGGCATGAGCCTTGCCGCGGGCGGACACCTGACTCACGGCGCCGCGCCCAACCAGTCCGGCAAGTGGTTCCATGCGGTTCAATACGGCGTCCGCAAGGAAGACGGCCTGCTGGACTATGACGAACTGGAACGGCTGGCACGCGCGGAAAAGCCGAAGCTGATAATCGCCGGCGGCTCGGCCTATCCGCGCTTCATCGACTTCCCCCGCATCCGCAAGGTCGCGGACGAGGTGGGGGCGTATTTCATGGTCGATATGGCGCATTTCGCCGGGCTGGTCGCGGCGGGGCTGTTCCCCAGCCCGCTGCCGCACGCGCATGTCGTCACCACCACCACGCACAAGACCCTGCGCGGCCCGCGCGGCGGCATGGTGCTGAGCAACGACCTGGACATCGGCAAGAAGATCAACTCCGCCGTCTTCCCCGGCCTGCAAGGCGGCCCGCTGATGCATGTGATCGCCGGCAAAGCAGCAGCGTTCGGCGAAGCGCTGCGGCCGGAGTTCAAGGTCTACCAGAAGGCGGTGCAGGACAACGCGCGCGTCCTGGCGGAGACACTGAAGGAAAAGGGCGTCGACATCGTCAGCGGCGGCACCGACAGCCACCTGATGCTGGTGGACCTCCGCCCCAAGCGCGTTACCGGCAAGGCGGCCGAGGCGAGCCTGGAACGGGCCCATATGACGGCCAACAAGAACGCCATCCCGTTCGATCCGGAGAAGCCGGCGATCACCTCCGGCATCCGGCTGGGTTCCCCGGCGGGAACCACGCGCGGCTTCGGGATCGAAGAATTCCGCTATATTGGTCTGCTGATCAATGAGGTTCTGGAGGGGTTGGGTCAGTCCAATGACGGCTCCAACACCGCGGTGGAACAGGATGTCGGCGCCCGGGTGCAGGCGTTGTGCTCGCGTTTCCCGCTGTATCCGCTGCGCTAGTCCGCCATGCGCTGCCCATTCTGCGGTTTTGACGACACCCAGGTGAAGGACAGCCGCCCGACCGAGGATAACGGCGCCATCCGGCGGCGCCGTTTCTGCGGCAATTGCGGCCAGCGCTTCACCACGATCGAGCGGGTGCAGTTGCGCGAACTCACCGTGGTGAAGGCCGATGGGCGGCGGGTGCCGTTCGACCGTGACAAGCTGGCGCGGTCGATCCGGATCTCCATGCGCAAGCGGCCGATACAGGAGGAGCGGATCGAGCGGATCGTCAACTCGGTGGTGCGGCAGTTGGAGGCGTCCGGCGACAGCGACATCCCCAGCAAGCAGATTGGCGAGCTGGTGATGGACACGCTGAAGGAGCTGGACAAGGTCGCGTATGTCCGGTTCGCCAGCGTTTACCGCAATTTCCGCGAGGCGAAGGATTTTGAGGAGTTTGTCGGCGGTTTGGCGCCGGCGGCGCCTGAGGAGTAGGGGGTGGCTCTGTCACCGCCCCACGCGTCGCGGTCGGCCGATCTCCCGCACATGCAGGCGGCTCTGGCAATGGCGCGCCGCGGGCTGGGCACAACCTGGCCCAACCCGTCCGTCGGCTGCGTCATCGTGCGTGGCGGACGCGTTGTCGGCCGGGGCAACACCGCCCCCGGCGGGCGGCCGCACGCCGAGCCGATCGCCCTGGCGATGGCGGGTGACCTCGCGAAAGGCGCCACCGCCTACGTTACGCTCGAACCCTGCTGCCACTATGGCCGCTCTCCCCCCTGCACCGATGCGCTGATCGCCTCCGGCATCAGCCGGATCGTCATCGCCACTGGCGATCCCGACCCTCGGGTGGACGGCCTCGGGCTGGAGAAACTGCGCACTGCCGGAATTGCGGTTGAAACCGGCCTGCTGGAAGCCGAGGCCAGGGACGTCCTGCTCGGCTTCTCCCACCGCGTCACCTTGGGCCGCCCGATGGTGACGTTGAAGCTGGCCTCCACGCTGGACGGCCGCATCGCGACGAGCGCCGGCGAGAGCCAGTGGATCACCGGCACGCCCGCGCGCCGCCTCGCCCACGCCCTGCGCGGACGTCACGACGCCGTCATGGTTGGCGTTGGCACCGTGCTGGCCGACAATCCCGACCTGACCTGCCGCATCCGCGGGTTCCGCCCGTCCCCCGTTGTCCGCATCGTCGCCGACAGCCACCTGCGCACGCCGCTGACCTCCCGGCTTTCCGGCACCGCCGCCGAAGCCCCGGTATGGCTCCTGGTCCGCGAGGGCACCGATCCGGCGCGGCGGACGGCGTTCAGCAACCTCGGCGCCACGCTGATCGACGTGCCGGGCGCCTCGGCGGGCATCGATCTGACCGCCGCATTCCAGGCGCTCGGCGATGCCGGTCTGACCCGTGTGCTGGTCGAAGGCGGGGGTCAACTCGCCGCCGCGCTGCTGCGGGCGGATCTGGTTGACCGCATCGCGTGGTTCCACGCCCCGGCGATCATGGGCGGCGATGGCTGGCCAGCGGTGCAGGCCTTCGGTATCGAGACACTTGACCGCATGCCGCGGTTCCGGCGGCATTGCGTAACTTCCATCGAAAACGACATGCTAAGCGAGTATTCGAGGCAATAACCATGTTTACCGGCATCATAAGCGCGCTCGGCACAGTCCGCGCGATCGAACCCATTGGAGCCGGCAGGGACATGCGGCTGCTGATCGACACCCCGGCGGCCTTTATGGCCGAACCGCCCGTCGGCCTCGGTGCATCCATCGCCTGTTCGGGCTGCTGCCTGACCGTCGTGGACCTCGGCGCCGACTGGTTCGCCGTCGATGCGTCGGCAGAGACGCTCGCGCACACCAAGCTGGGGTCATGGGATATCGGATCGCGGGTCAACCTCGAGAGGTCGCTGCGGCTGGGCGACGAGCTTGGCGGCCACCTGGTGTCCGGCCATGTCGATGGCGTCGGCCAGGCGGTGTCGGCGACGCCGGAAAATGCCTCGACGCGCTGGGTGTTCCGCGTGCCTGCCGCGCTGTCGCGCTTCATCGCGGTCAAGGGCAGCGTCGCGATCGACGGCGTGTCGTTGACGGTCAACGAGGTCGCGGGCGATACCTTCGGGGTGAACATCATCCCGCACACCGCCTCGGTCACCGGCTTCGGTACCTTGAAGCCGAACGATCCGGTCAATATCGAGATCGACACGCTCGCGCGCTATGTCGCCCGGCTGGCGGAGACCGCCTGATGGAAAACCTGCACGACAAGCTCGTCACCAGCGAATGGTCGCAGTACATTTCCTCCGCCGATGAGATCATCGAAGAGGCTCGCAACGGCCGGATGTTCATCCTGGTCGATGATGAAGACCGCGAGAACGAGGGCGACCTTGTAGTCCCCGCGCAGTTCGCCACGCCGGACGCGATCAATTTCATGGCCCGGCATGCACGCGGCCTGATCTGCCTGGCGCTGACCCGCAAGCGGGTGGAGAAACTCGGCCTGCCGCTCATGAGCCAGCAGAATGGCACGCGCCACCAGACCGCGTTCACGGTGTCGATCGAGGCGCGCGAGGGCGTCACTACCGGCATTTCCGCCGCGGACCGGGCGAGGACGGTTGCGGTTGCGATCAATTCGGACAGTACGCGGGACGACATCACCACGCCCGGGCACGTCTTTCCGCTGATGGCGCGCGAAGGCGGCACGCTGGTGCGGGCGGGTCACACCGAGGCGTCGGTCGATATAGCCCGCAAGGCGGGACTGACCCCGGCGGCGGTGATCTGCGAGATCATGAACGATGACGGCACGATGGCGCGGCTGCCGGACCTCGTGACTTTCGCCCAGCACCACAACCTCAAGCTCGGCACGATCGCCGATCTGATCGCGCACCGGCGGTTGACGGAACGGCTGGTGCGGCGGGTCGAGGAAGGTGCCTACCAGCATCCGGCCGGCGGCGACTGGCGCGCGGTGGTTTATGCGAACACGGTCGAGTATCAGGAGCATCTGGCGCTGATCAAAGGCGACGTCAGCGGGGTCGAGCCGATCATGGTGCGCATGCATGCGGTGGACCTGCTGGACGACATGACCGGCTCGCCACACTGGATCGCCGTGCATAATGCGATGCATATGATCGCCAAGGCCGGCCGCGGGATCGTCGTGCTGATCCGCGAGCACCGGCCGACGGCACTGGCCGAGCGCGTGCGCATGCTCGGTTCGGCTGCCCCCGGGCCGACGCGGGAGTTGCGGGATTACGGCATCGGCGCGCAGATCCTGCTGGACCTCGGGGTCAAGAACATGATCCTTCTCACCAACCGCCGCCGCACGGTGATCGGACTTGAAGGCTATGGCTTGAATATCGTCGAGCAGCGGCCGATCCCGAATATTGTTGGAACGGATTATCAAGGATGAGTACGCAGGACGCCGAACTGCCCAGCGCGCCGCGCGTGGAAGGGCCGTCGCCGCACGTGCTGATCGTGCGCGCGCCCTATTACCGCACCGTGGTCGAAGGGCTGACAATTGGCGCGCAGCGGATTCTCGGCGAGGCGGGGGCGACGTCGGAGGTACTTGACGTTGCCGGCGCTTACGAACTGGCGCAGGCTATCCGAATCGCATTGCGCGGCAGCCGCCGGTTCGACGGGTTCGTCGCGCTGGGCTGCATCGTCAAGGGCGAAACCGACCATTACGACTTCATCTGCCGGGCCTCGATGGACGGGATCCTGGGCGTCGCGCTGCAATTCGGCATCTGTCTCGGCACCGGGCTGCTGACCTGCGACACGGTTGCCCAGGCGGAGGCGCGGTCGGGCCAGGACGGCCACAACAAGGGGGCCGAAGCCGCCGCGGCGGCGCTATTGCAGATCAACATCGCCCGCCGGCTTGGCGCCGCCTGATGGCACGTGCCCCGAAAACCCGGACGCGTACCGCGTCGCGGGTTGCTGCGGTGCAGGCATTGTTCCAGGCCGAGCAGGCCGGCGACAACCCGGAAACGGTGATCGACCAGTTCGTCAAGCACCGGCTGGGCGACCTCGCCGGCCAGGACGGGTTCGAGGACGGGCGCATCCCGGACGCTGAGGTGCCGCTGTTTGCGCGGGTGGTGCGCGAGGCGGTGCGGCGGCAGGACGCGATCGATCCTCTGGTGTCCGATGCGCTGCCGGACGACTGGCCGCTGGCCCGGCTCGATCCGGTGTTGCGGGCGTTGATCCGGGCCGGTGTGGCGGAACTGACGATGACGGATGGACCGCCGGCGAAGGTCGTGATCAACGAATATCTGGATATCGCGCGCGGGTTCTTTTCGGGTCCGGAGCCGGGGCTGACGAATGCGGTGCTCGACAAGGTAGCTCGGACGGTGCGGGCGGTGGAGTTCTAGCGCCGCTCAGGCACGCCCATCGGCCCAACGAAAGCTTCGCGGGTCTACGAGTCTCGTTTTCGCACCGGTGCGAAGGGCTGCATGCCGTGAGTCTGCGGCAGCATTGCGGTGCGCAGCCGGGTTTCCGGCCAATCGGCGTGCGCCGCGGCGACACTGTTTGCCGGCCTGGCGCCGGCGGTTTCGCTGTCTTGCTCCTCATCCGGTTCGAGCACGCCGGTGAGGTTGGGGGTTATGCCATCGCCCAACCAGACTCCCGTATCGGCGTCCTCACCGGTCAACACAGGAATCGACACGGGATCGATGATGCCAGCCTGCGCCAGGGCCTGGCCCACATCTTCCCCATCGGGCGCGAGCACGGCGCGAATCGAAACGCGGTTCAGGTCCGTTAAGGCGTGCAGCGGATCGTCGGTCATCGCGGTTCCGTTTGTTCATTTTTTGTTCTTACCCGCTTCAGGTCGGATTTTCAAGGTTTTTCTGCTCCGTCGCGGGCTTGCGGGATCGGGCACCACTGGAACAGGTAGACTGTCGTCGTTATAACGCGTTCTGTATGAGTTCGCCGTCTTGCTTCGCAGCACTTTGCCCGACCCCTCGCGACGGATCGACCGTGGCGTGAACCCAATCTGGTATTCAAAGCGGGTGCGTTACGGGGCGGTTGCCGGGATTGTCTTCGCCTCCGTCACAGCGGCTGCTTCGGTATGGGTTTTTACCCGCCCCGTGCCCGGCGATCGGACGTCGCAGACCGATGCGCCCGCTCCGGCAAGCCTGAAAACCATCGTTCGGCTCCCGAATCAGCCCGATTCCACTGCTTTTCTCTCGGCAATCGCGGACTTGCAACGCCAGTTCGCAGCCAGGGCGTGGCTGCGGCCCGACACGGCGACACAAACGACCGCCGAGGCTACCGGCGGCGACGAACGGTTGCCGCTGGCATTCGCGCTGCTGCGGAAAGGTAAGTTCGACTCAGCAACCCGGTTGTTGCAGGCCGTCGGCGCGGACAGCGCAACCCGCGCGCGACAGGATCGCAGCGACGCGATTATGGCCTATCACATCCTCGGCGCGATCGCCGAAACACCGCAAAAAGCCCTCGACGCCTACGCGCATGATGTCGAGATGGATCCGGATGACATCGAAGGCCTGCTTGGCAGCGGCTGGATCGCGATGCAACAGGGCCAGGCGGGTGAGGCCGACAGGCGCTTCCATCGAGTCCTGCCGCTGCTAACCGGCGAAGCACAGCCATGGAACCGATTTAGGGTCAGGCTTGGCCTCGGCAATGTCCGTGAACAGCGCGCCGAACTCCCGGAAGCCCTGACATTCTACCTCGATGCCCTGGCCATCGGCGAGCAACAGCGGCAATCGAACCCGGATGATAAAGAATGGCAGCGCGCTCTGGTGGTCGCATATCAGCAGATCGGCAACGTGCTCGGTGCGCAAGGCAATCTGACGGAAGCTCTCCAAGCCTACCGCCACGGCCTGAGGACGGCCAGGATGCTGGCGGACGCCGAACCAGAAAACCCCGAGCGGGAGGACACCGTCGCAATCCTGTTGACCAAGGTTGGCGACGTTTTGGCCGCCCGAAAAGATTCGGTCGGCGCTCGCGCCGCCTACGATGACGCCCTGGCGATGTCCGAACATTTGGCCGAGTCGCAGCGGAACGACGCCAGGTGGCAATCAGAACTCGCGCTGTGCGATGAGAAGGCCGGGGACGCCAGGCTGGCGGCGGGTGACAAGGCGGAGGCATTGAAGTCCTACCGCGCTGCCGTCGCGATCAGGCAACCGCTTGCGCGATCCGCCCCCACCGACATTCAGCGGCAGCGCGATCTCGCCGGATCACTGACAAAGGTCGGCGATTCCCAGCTCGCCAGGAATGAATTGGTTGACGCGCTGGTGTCTTACAACGATGCCTTCTCGATTGCTGATCATCTGGTTCAGTCGGATCGGGACAATGCGGTTTTGCTGCACGACCTGGCGGTTTTGCTGGCTAAAATCGGCGCGGTCCAGGCGGCCCGCGGCAATGCCATCGATGCACTGAAATCGCATCGCGATGCGCTTGCCATCTTCGACCACCTTGCCAAGTCGGAGCCCGGCAATGCCGTTTGGCAGCATGACCTCTATGTTGCCTACGAGACGGTTGGGACAATTCTGTATTCACGCGGGGACCGCACGGAAGCGCTGAATGCATTCCGTGCGGGCGTGTCGAGTGCCGACGCCCTGGCTGCGGCCGAACCGCTCGATGCCGGCCGCCAAGTCGCCCTGCGCGATGCCGACCAGAATTTCGGCACCGCTTTGACGGCTCAGGGCGAGACGCCGGCAGGATTGGAGTTTCTCAATGACGCCAAGCTCATCACCGAGCGGCTGGCGCAAGCCGAGCCGGACAGTTTGCGTTGGCAGCACGATCTTGCGGTCATTCAGAACGGCATCGGCGACGCCCTGCTGGCCCGCGGTGACCTGCGGGGCTTGCAATCCTATCGCGATGCCCTGGCGATCCTGGAGCGCCTGATCCAGTCCGATCCCGCGAATGCAGCATGGCGGCAAGACGCGATGCTGACCAATTGGCGGCTGGCAACTCACGATGACGATGCGCTGGGCCGCTGGAGGCTCATTGTTGCGTCCCTGCACGATGCCGCCGCGCGGACAAAGCTGACGGACCGACAGGCGGAGTGGCTTGCAACGGCGGAAAAAAACCTGGCGACTCTGACGCCGCGCCCGTGATGCCGGCTGCGAGATGGCTGGACTTGCACCCGCCCGGGCAGGACGTCATGTCTTGGCGTACACGAACAAGGATTGCGCCATGCGTGCCGTCGGTTACCGGGACTCCCTTCCGATCGATGCAGCCAACGCGCTGGTCGATGTCCAGCTTTCGAAGCCGGTGGCAGCCGGCAGGGATTTGCTGGTCCAAGTCCAGGCCATATCGGTCAATCCGGTGGATACGAAGGTGCGGCGGCGCGCCACGCCCGAGGCCGGGGACTGGAAGATTCTCGGGTATGACGCCGCTGGAACCGTTGTTGCGACCGGCCCGGACGCCACCCTGTTCCAGCCCGGCGACACCGTCTTCTATGCCGGTGACATGACCCGCCAGGGCACCAACGCCGAGCTGCATCTGGTTGATGAGCGGATCGTCGGCCGTAAGCCGAAGTCGTTGGATTGGGCACAGGCCGCCGCCCTGCCGCTGACCGCGATCACCGCGTGGGAAGCGCTGTTCGACCGGCTGAACGTGCGGCAGCGGGTGCCCGGCGCGGCGGAGGCGATCCTGGTTATCGGCGGCGCCGGCGGGGTGGCGTCGATCGCGATCCAGCTTGCCCGGCAGCTTGCCGGCCTGACCGTTGTCGCGACGGCGTCCCGGCCGGAGACGCGGGACTGGGTGCAGGCGCTCGGCGCGCACCATGTCATCGACCACAGCCGCAAGCTGGCGGAGCAGGTCGCCGCGCTTGGCATCGGTGAGCCGGGATTTGTGTTCTCCACCACCAACACCGATCGGCATCTGGCCGAAATCGTCGCGCTGATCGCGCCGCAAGGGCGGTTCGGTCTGATTGATGACCCGGCCTCGCTCGATATCATGCCGTTCAAGCGCAAGAGCGTGTCGGTGCATTGGGAGTTTATGTTCACCCGCCCGATGTTCCATACCGCGGACATGGGCGCCCAGGGCGCGCTGCTCAACGAGGTTGCGCGGCTGGTGGATGAAGGCACGTTGCGGACGACCATCGGCGAGAATTTCGGGCCGATCAACGCGGCGAATTTAAAGCGGGCGCATGCGCTGATCGAGAGCGGGCGGGCACGGGGCAAGATCGTGCTGGAGGGTTTCCCCGCCTGACGCGGACTGTGGATTGTGCCGTCTGATGGGTCTGAACGATCCATGGATTGGATCGACCGATGCCGCGATTGACGTAGACCTGTATCGGTCCCGGCGGTAACGGCACTCTGCGAATGTCCAAAACAACAGGGGGATACGATGAAAATCAAAGGGGTGCGATGGTGGATGGTCGGCCTGGTGACGGCCGGACTGATCGTCAATTACCTCGCGCGCAACACGTTGTCGGTCGCCGCGCCGGCAATGATGAAGGATCTGCATTTCGGCACCGAGGAATACTCCCACATCGTCGTCGCGTGGCAACTTTGCTACGCATTCATGCAGCCGGTGGCCGGACACGTGCTCGACGTTGTCGGAACCAAGATCGGCTTTGCGGTATTCGCCCTGGCCTGGTCGGTTGCCTGCGCTGCAGCCGCGTTCGCGACGGGTTGGCAGAGCCTCGCCGCCCTGCGCGGCGTGCTTGGCCTGACCGAAGCTGCCGGCATCCCGGCCGGCGTGAAAGCCACCACCGAGTGGTTCCCGGCGAAGGAACGATCGGTTGGCATTGGCTGGTTCAATATCGGATCGTCGATTGGCGCGGTGGTTGCCCCGCCGCTGGTGGTCTGGGCGATCCTGCAGGGACGCTGGCAATGGGCGTTCCTGATCGTCGGTGGCCTTGGCATCGTGTGGACCGCGCTGTGGATGCTGTTCTACAAGCATCCGCGCGACCAGAAATTTCTGTCCGCCGCGGAGCGGGATTACATCGTCTCCGGCCAGGAAGCCCAATACAGCGATCCGAATGCGCCCAAGTTACGCTGGACCGAGATCCTGGCCAGCCGCAATTTCTGGTCGATCGGGATACCGCGCATCCTGTCCGAGCCGGCATGGCAGACGTTCAACGCCTGGATACCGCTGTACATGATGACCGAGCGGCACATGAACCTGAAGGAGATCGCGCTGTTCGCCTGGCTGCCGTTCCTGGCCGCCGATATCGGTTGCGTGCTCGGCGGCTACCTGAGCCCGATCTTCGTCCGGACTTTCGGGGTGTCCTGGCTGACGTCGCGCAAGTTGGTCGTGCTGACCGGCGCCGTCTGCATGATCGGACCGGCCTTCGTCGGACTTGTCGCCAGCCCGTATGCGGCGATCGCTCTGCTATGCGTCGGCGGCTTTGCTCATCAGACCCTGTCGGGCGGGCTGTATTCGGTGACATCGGACGTGTTCGGCAAGAACGAGGTGGCGACGGCAACCGGTCTGGGCGGAATGATGGGGTATCTGGGCGCGGCGGCGTTTACCGCGCTGTTCGGCGTGATGGTGTCTCAGGTGGGGTATGGCCCGCTGTTCGCGGTGCTGGCGGTGTTCGACCTGCTCGGCGCGGCAGTGGTGTTCATCCTGGCGCGCAAGCCGGATGAGGGCGTGGGCCACCTGCCTGCCGGGGCGGGATTGTCGGGGGCTGGTTCGGCAGCGTGATGCCGGCGATGGCGCGGCATGGCTGCCGCGCCATCTTATACCTGGGTCTAAACAAAAGCCGCTTTGTTGACATCCTTCCCTAAAGTCGGCCCTAAAACGGGATCTCGTCGTCCAGGTCGCCGCCCTTCGGGGCATCCCAGGACGGACCGCCTGCCCCGCCGCCACTTCTGGCCGCCCCGCCGCTCGGACGGGCCGGGCCACTCGCCGCCCTTTCGCGCGGGGCGGTATAGCCGCCGCTGGGCGTGGCGCCCGCGTCGGGACCGCCGCTATAGCCGCCTTCGCCACCGCCCGACCGCGTGTCCAGCATCGTGAGTTGGCCGTTGAACCGGCCGATGACAACTTCCGTGGTGTAGCGCTCCTGCCCCTGCTGGTCGGCCCATTTGCGGGTCTGCAAGGAGCCTTCCACATAGATTTTGGCCCCCTTCTTCAGGTAGCGCTCAGCCACTTCGGCGACGCGGTCGTTGAAGATGACGATGCGGTGCCACTCGGTCTTTTCCTTGCGCTCCCCGGAGGCGCGGTCGTTCCACGTCTCGCTGGTCGCCAAGGTGAGGTTGACGATCTTGCTGCCATCCTGGGTGGAGCGGACCTCCGGGTCCTTGCCCAGGTTCCCCACCAGAATCACCTTGTTGACGCTGCCTGCCATCGAACCAATCCTTCTCAGAGACTCGGAAATCTAGCCCAAATCCGTCATACCGGCCACATGGTTAAGAACTCCTTACGATCCGCCGGTTTTTTTGCCGCGCGGCGGGCTTCGCCTCAGGTCAACCGCCCCCGGGTGAAGCGGACGACCGTGAGGCCGGCCAGCGAGAGATGATCCACCAGGTGCCGCGCCGCAACCGTCGCCATCCAGCATTCCGTGGGCCGGGTCAGTTGTCCGCCCGATGATCGCAGGGCGGCGGTCAGCACCGCCTCCAGCTCGGCATCATCTATCGGCTCGGGCGCGTCGTCGAACATCGCTGCACGCTAGACCGGACGATTGAACAAATCAAGAACATAAGCGGGCTTGATCTGCCGTCACAGCGGCGCCCATCATTGAATGATGTCAATGCGCAAGAAGGATGCCGTCCCGCGATGACGGATCAACCGGACCTGCTGGCGAAGCCCGATGGCCTGACCGTGATGCTGATGGCGTCCGGGTTCACGCTCGATCTGCAAGCCCCCGACGCAACGGGCATGCCGATCGAGGACGTTGCGCGGGCGCTGGCGTATCAGCCGCGCTGGGCGGGTGCCACGCGGACGTTCTATTCGGTGGCCGAGCACAGCATCATGGTCTCGCGGCTGGTGCCCGGGCCGTTGGCGCTGTCCGGACTGCTGCACGACGCCGATGAGGCGATTACCGGCGACATCGTCTCGGTCGTGAAGGTGCTTATCGGCCGCGACCATCTGAAGGCTCGGCTGGAGCCGATCAAGCGGGCACTGGAGCGGCGTTTCGGTTTCCGCAGTGATTTGGCGGCGGTGAAACATGCGGACCTGGTCTGCATGGCGACCGAACTGCGCGACCTGCTGCCGCCGGCCTGGATGGAGTGGGGGCATCTGCCGCCGCCGCTGCCGGAGATGATCCAGCCGGTCGGGCCGGATCGCGCCTATGCGCTGTTTCTCGAGCGGTATGAGGCGGTGAAGCATCTCGGGCAGGCCGCCGAACGCCGGGCGCCCGGCAAGCGGAGGGCCGGGCGATGAGGCATCAACCAGCTATTTGTTGGCGCCGTCGAAGGGCTGGAGCTCGAGGCCGTCCAGGTTCACGGCCGGAACGCAGCGCAGATTGACGGCACGCATGTCCGCTCCGTCCGGGCTTTTGCCCGCGGCAAACGGCTGCGCGCCGCAGACCTTGCAGAACCGGTGCTGGATTTTATGGGCGTTGAACTCATAGGTGGTGAGCGCGTCCTCGCCGCTGATGAGGGTGAACCGGGCCGCCGGGAAGAAACTCAGCAGCAGGCCTTTCTGGCGGCAGATCGAGCAGTTGCAACTGATCGCCTTGCCGGGCAGTTCGGCGTCCACGCTGAATTTGACCGCGCCGCAGTGGCAGCTTCCGTCGAACGACATGGGTGATCCTTTCGCGCTTCATCCTGTCCGGGAGTTACGCCGATGGGCCGGGATTGTTAAGGCGGTGGCGCCTGCCGCCGGTGTCGTCGAAGCGAACCGGATCAAATTTGTAAGGTCCAATAATTGCGGTTAGGTTCGTACCGTGACCGGATATGGACCGGGGCGGCGATGAACTGCGGCAGGTGCGGGAAGCCTATCGATTTCCATCGGACGACGTGCCTGGCCTGTGGTCACTTCCTCGGCTACCCGAATGTCCGGAGAGCCGAAGCAATGCATGCCGACCTGGACCGCAATTACACGGCGGCGGTCGCCGATGCAGATGCGCGCGGGGTGCGGCCTCTGCTGGACGGCCTCGCCACCCTGCTGGCGTCGTCGTCCGCGGTCGTGGCCATGCCCGTCAATGTCCTTCGCGCGATGACGCTGGGCGCGGCCTACCGCAGTTACCATCGGGCCCTCGCCGACGATGTGCGGGGCGCCGCCGAGGAGATCTACCACCGGCACCGGGGCGTCGTGGATGAGGCGGTGCATCCTGGCTACTCCGCGGACATCACCAACGCCGCGATCAGCGTGGATGGGCGGGGTTTGAACAACTATGGCGAGATCACCCTGCGCATCGGCGACGTCTTTATCGCCGATCGCGCCACGGTCATGCGGGAAAACGCGTTTGCGTTCTATGAGCGCTATGACCTTGGCCGGCGTGACGCGCAGGAAGTTCCCGGATGGCGGTGCGTCTGGCAACGGCGGGCCGATCTTGGCGTTGCCCACCTGACGCCTTATTTGACATCGGGAACGCCGGTCACGACGTTGCCGTCGCTTGTGCTGCAATCCGGCACGGGCCGGGACGACGACCGCTTTATGGAGGTGCATATCTTTGGTGTGGTGGCGCTTGCGGCGGTCGAGAATGTCTCATTGGACCGCCCGCTGGTAACGCCCGATAGTCAGGACGAATGGAACATCGCCCGCCAGAAGCTCGCGGCGCAGGGAATTCCGGCGAGGGACCGGAGGGTGCCGTGACCGCAGCCGCCATCACGCAGGCCCACGTCAGTGGACCGCTCGGTCAGGCGCTCGCCGTCATCGGCGGTGAAACCTGGCTCTATGAAGCAGCGGGCCGGCGGCGGCCAAGCCATAATGACATTCAGTTCTTCTTCAATCGCGGCCTGGAGGTCAGGCCAATCGGCCAGCCGGTTGTGTCGGACCTGGAGGGGATTCTAGACGAGGAAACGCGGAAGTTTCGCGCGCTGCATGGCGTATTGTACGGGCTGGATGCCGATCTCGATGACGCGACCCGCAGCCGTGAAATGCGGCGAGCGTCGGGGTTGTTGGCCGATTGGGCGGTGGCCGGCTTCGTGGCATGCCGTTTCCTTCGGCCGCCCGATAAGGCGGAATGGGACATTGCGCGTGGACTGGAACTTGCACGCCGTGCGGATTTGCCCCTGATCGTGCGGCTATATGCGATCGTCGACGGACCGATCCTTGGTTGGGTTGAGGACACGATCCGCGAATGGGCTTCGAAAGAGGGCTTCGGCGCTGCGGCCCGGGCGGAACTCGTCGCACAGTCATACGCCAATGGACTTGTCGCGGCCACGGCAAATGCGATTTACGACAATGATCAGCCGCGTACGGGCACCCTCCTGTTCGAGGCTGACACGACTCATTGGGATTCGGGTTTAGTCGGATTATTCGCAAAGCAGCTAACTGGTTCCATGCGGATCGACGCCGGGCCAAGCTTCGGAAACCAGGATACGGTGGCGGACGACCGCGGTATGGAGATATCGGTCCAATTTCATATGCTGCCCACGGTGGAAGTGCATGAAACGCCAGCGAAGCTCAACAGCCAAGGGCAGCGCGCCTTGAGCGTCCTCCGCTGGCGTACAGCCGATTCTTTCCTCGGAATGGAGCAACAACAAGTCGGATGGGCAATTCGATCGTGTCTCTCGGGCTGGCCTACAACATACCGTTGGTCGGGCAGGTATGGGATCGCGAATCCGAATCGAGCTTCGGCAAGGCCTACAGGCTGGCGAAACGCGCGGTGAGACTCAACCGTGGCGATACTCGAACATTACCCCTGGCAAGGCATTTGCGCGAATTGCACGCAGTGCGGGCCGGTTTGAAGAGACACTCCACGACTATCAGCGAAGTGCACGCATTATACTAATACCGCCTTTGCACGCACCGCTCCCGCCGGGACGCTATGCGACCTGGGCGGACTTCATGACAGCCGTTCGTTTTGATTTCTCTCCGCAACGGGAAAGCGGCGCGGATTGATCCTGCTCACAGGGGTACCAACTGCTATCGTGGGATTTCCCCAAACGCCCCGAACCGGCGGCGAGGCGAAAACCCTTTCCATTCTCCCCGGAGCATGGCACACCGGGAACATCCGCAGAACAACGCGCCAGCGCCAAGGGTCGGCGCAAGACTCGGGGATATCAATATCGATGGCCGGCAACATCCACGTGCGCGGCGCGCGGGAACATAACCTCAAAAATATCGACGTCATCATTCCGCGCGACTCGCTGACGGTGCTCACCGGCCTGTCCGGCTCCGGCAAGTCCTCGCTGGCGTTCGACACCATCTATGCCGAGGGCCAGCGCCGCTACGTCGAATCGCTGTCGGCCTATGCCCGCCAGTTCCTCGAACTGATGGGCAAGCCGGACGTGGACAGCATCGACGGGTTGTCCCCGGCGATCTCCATCGAGCAGAAGACCACGTCGAAAAACCCCCGCTCCACCGTGGGCACGGTGACGGAAATCCATGACTATATGCGCCTGCTGTGGGCCCGCGTCGGCGTGCCCTACTCGCCCGCCACCGGCCTGCCGATCGAGGCGCAGACCGTGTCGCAGATGGTGGACCGGGTGATGGCGATGGACCCGGGCACGCGACTGCTGCTGCTCGCCCCCGTGGTGCGCGACCGCAAGGGGGAATACCGCAAGGAACTCGGCGAACTGCAACGCCGCGGCTTCACCCGGGTGAAGGTGGACGGCACGCTATATGAAATCGGCGAAGTCCCGGCGCTGAACCGCAAGACCAAGCACGAGATCGAAGCCGTGGTGGACCGCATCGCGGTCCGCGAGGGCATCGAAACCCGCCTCGCCGACAGTTTCGAGACCGCGCTCGGCCTGTCCGACGGCGTCGTCTACGCGGAGAATGCGGACACGCGGGAGATCACCACGTTTTCCTCCCGCTTCGCCTGCCCGGTCAGCGGCTTCACCCTTGAAGAAATCGAGCCGCGGCTGTTCAGCTTCAACTCGCCGCATGGCGCCTGCCCGGCCTGCGACGGGCTGGGCGTGGAGACGTTCTTCGACCCCGACCTGGTGGTACCGGACGACCGCGTCGGGCTGGCGGATGGCGCCGTCGCACCGTGGACCGGATCGCAGTCGCCGTATTACGACCAGACGCTGCAAAGCCTCGCGCGACACTACAAGCAGACCACCAAGACGCCGTGGCGCGACCTGCCGGTGGAGGTGCGGGACGCCATCCTGCACGGCACCGGCGATGAGCCGATTGCCTTCACCTACAAGGACGGTGTGCGCAGCTACACGGTGACCAAGCCGTTCGAGGGCGTGTTGCGCAACCTCCAACGCCGCTGGCAGGAGACCGACAGCGCCTGGGTGCGGGAGGAAATGTCCCGCTATCAGGCGGAAAAGCCTTGCGCAGTCTGCAACGGCGCCCGCCTGAAGCCGGAGGCGCTGTCCGTCCGCGTCGCCGGCAAGAACATCGCGCAAGCCTCCGATCTGTCGATCAAGCTGGCGCTGGACTGGTTCGGCGCGGTGCTGCCGCAACTGACCCGGCAGCGCCAGGAAATCGCCGCCCGGATCCTGCGCGAGATCGTCGATCGCCTGCGCTTCCTGGTCGATGTCGGGCTGGATTACCTGACGTTGGCGCGCGGCTCCGCCACCTTGTCGGGCGGCGAGTCCCAGCGTATCCGCCTCGCCAGCCAAATCGGCTCCGGATTGACCGGGGTGCTGTACGTGCTCGACGAACCCTCCATCGGCCTGCACCAGCGCGACAACGAACGCCTGCTGGGCACGCTGCGGCGGCTGCGCGACCTCGGCAACACCGTGCTGGTGGTGGAGCACGACGAGGACGCGATCCGCGCCGCGGACCACCTGATCGACATGGGTCCGGCCGCCGGGGTGAACGGCGGCTACGTGGTGGCCGAGGGCACGCCGGCCGAGGTCGCCGCCAACCCGAAATCGCTGACCGGCGACTACCTGTCCGGCCGGCGCCAGATCCCGGTGCCGCCGATGCGCCGTCCGGCGCAGAAGGACCGCCTGCTGCAGGTCGTCGGCGCGCGCGGCAACAACCTGAAGAATATCGTCGCCGGTTTCCCGCTGGGCACGCTGACCTGCGTCACCGGCGTGTCCGGCGGCGGCAAGTCCACCTTGGTGGTGGACACACTCTACAAAGCCGCGGCGCGGCGGCTGATGGGGGCGGGGCTGGTGCCCTCGCCGCATGACCGGATCGAGGGGTTGGACCAGCTCGACAAGATCATCGACATCGACCAGTCGCCCATCGGCCGGACTCCGCGGTCCAACCCGGCGACCTACACCGATCTGTTCGCACCGATACGCGACTGGTTCGCGGAACTGCCGGAGGCTCGGGCGCGCGGCTACAAGCCCGGGCGGTTCAGCTTCAACGTCAAGGGCGGGCGGTGCGAGGCGTGCCAGGGCGACGGGCTGCTGAAGATCGAGATGCACTTCCTGCCGGATGTTTATGTCACCTGCGACACGTGCAAGGGCAAACGCTACAATCGCGAAACGTTGGAGATCAAGTTCCGCGACAAGTCGATCGCCGAGGTGCTGGCGATGACGGTCGACGAAGCGGTGCCGTATTTCAGCGCCCAGATGCGCATCCATGATCGCCTGAAGATCCTCCAGCAGGTCGGGCTCGGCTACATCGCGCTCGGGCAGCAGGCGACGACCTTGTCGGGCGGCGAGGCGCAGCGGATCAAGCTGTCGAAGGAACTGGCGCGCCGGGCCACCGGGCGCACGCTGTATATCCTGGATGAGCCGACCACCGGGCTGCATTTCGAGGATGTGCGGAAACTGCTGGAGGTGCTGCATGCGCTGGTGGACCAGGGCAACACCGTCGTGGTGATCGAGCACAATCTGGAGGTCATCAAAACCGCCGACTGGATCCTGGACCTCGGCCCCGAAGGTGGTGACGGCGGCGGGCGGATCGTGGCGGAAGGAACCCCGGAGGATATCGTGGCGAATCCGGAGAGCTACACCGGCCGCTTCCTCGCGCCGCTGCTGCCGGTGGTCGAAGCGCCGAAGACACGGCGGAAACGGGCTTGATTGTATACCATTCCCATCACGTCGTTCTCTCACCGTCATGGCCGGGCGTGTCTCGGCCATCTTCGCACCAGCGCCGCAGCGCAGATGGCCGGGACTACGCCCGGCCATGACCGGGGTGGAGGCGATGAACGGCAGAACCTGTGGTTCCCGACACGCTTGTCGCTCACCTCGGCGTTGTCAGACAGCCGCGGCCACGTCGATGTGAACGCGCTGAAAGGATGCAACACGCTCCAGCAAACCGCGCTGCATCGTTTACCCCACCAGACGCCCGCACCCATACACGAGGGAGCCTGCGATGAGCCGCCGGTGTTGGAGACGCCTTTTGTTGGTCGTGTGCACATTCCTGCCCGGTTGCACAGCGGACCCGCGCGCGCCGGTCAACCAGACCTTCCCGATCCGCCAGATGGATAATTTCTTCGATTCGCTGGCCGCGTCGCCTACGCCACCGGACTACACCCGGCAGCCCGGCTACGCGCCCGCCTACCCGCCTTATTCTTCGGTCTTGCAGCAGCAGCCAAATCCCCCCGGCTCTGCCGGGGGATAAACCCGATCGGGCCATTGTCCTCTCCGGACCTGATCCGGGAGGACAATGGCCGAAGCCGATCAGTGCGCGTGCTTGTCGCCCGGCTTGCGCTTGCCGGATTTCCCGTCGTTCTTCCGGCCGTTCGCGCGCTTGCCGTTTTTTGCATGGTTGTCCTCAACCGCCGGCGGCGACGGCGGAACCGCGGTCGCGGCCTCGACCCTGGTGGCCGGCTTGACCGGTTCCTGAACCGCCACGGGCGCGACGACGGGTGCATACACCGGCACCGCCGGAGCGGCGGCCTTCGGTTCAGTAGCAACCGGAACGACGGTTTCCGCCTTCGGAACCATGACCGGAGCGGGCTGAACCGGCGCGGGCCTGGCGATGGCGGCCGGTGCCACGGCCTCGGCCACCGCACGGTGGCGGGTTTCGGCAACCGGTGCGCCGGCCGTCACGCCCGGCGTGAGCCAGCCGGAGACGTAGGACTTACGGGCTGCGATCAACGCCAGCAGGGCGGACACCGATACCCAGCCAATCGGCGCACCGGTCAGGCGCGTGTTGACGAATCCGGCAGCCACCAGGACCGCGGGGTAGACGAAGACCCGCCGTCCATCCGGCAGCCCTTCATACCAACGATTGAGATCAATCAGCCGATCGGCGAGTGTCATATCCTGCTCCTGTGTCGTTCCCCGGCCGGCGATTGCTCGACAGGCCAGCGCAACGCGCCCCCGAGAGGGCATAAGTATAGATGCTACCGGCGGAGTCGGGCCCACCATGGCTTGGCCGGTTTCTTCATGGGCTTGAACACCGGCTCTGGCTCGGGTTCAGGCGGCGGCTCAGGCGGGGGGACAACCTCCGGTGGAGGCGCCTCTTCAGCCACGGGCAGCGCGGGCGCTTCGGCGGGTGGCGCGAGTTCCAGTCGTTCAGAACCGGGATTGCGGGCGTTCAGCTCTACGACGACCTGCTTTAGAGCATCGCTCCAGCCCAGTTCATAGGCGCGCCGGACGATTGTCGAGGCCGACGCCTCCAGCCGTTCGAGTTCAGGATCAGGCAATGAACGTTTCCTTGTCTCAAACGCCTCAGAAGGCCACGAAATCGAGAGACCAGTTTAGCCGGGATTCGCCGCCATGCAAACCGTCACATGGCGAACCTGTCATGTGCCTGAAATCATGGCCGCGATTCCGGCAAGGACGGAAATGCCTTAGGCTGACACCGCGCACCTTCGGGAATGGCTGATGAACACGGACCTGGCGATCGTCTTGCTGCTGCTGGGTGTGGCCGTTGCCATGTTCGTCGCCGGCCGCCCCCGCATGGATGCCGTCGCGCTGATCATGATCGTCGCGCTGCCCATCACCGGCGTCATCACCACGGGCGAGGCGCTGGCCGGGTTCAGCGATCCGAACATCGTCCTGATCGCCGCCATGTTCGTCATCGGCGAGGGGCTGGTGCGCACCGGGGTCGCCCGCCGCCTGGGCGACTGGCTCGGTGCGCAAGCGGGCAGCAGCGAGACGCGACTGCTCGCCCTGCTGATGCTGGCGGTTGGCAGTCTCGGCGCGCTGATGAGTTCCACCGCCGTCGTCGCCATCTTCATCCCGGTCGCGCTGCGCATCGCGCGGACCACCGGCACGGCGCCCGGGCGCCTGATGATGCCGCTGAGCGTGGCCGCGCTGATCAGCGGCATGCTGACGCTGGTCGCCACCGCGCCGAACCTGGTGGTGAATGCCGAGCTGATCCGCGAGGGCCTGCATGGATTCGGCTTTTTCAGCTTCACGCCGTTCGGGCTGCCGGTGCTGATCCTCGGCATCGCCTACATGCTGGTGGCCCGCCGGATGCTGAACGCCGCGCCGGGCACACCGTCCGCCACCGGCCGGCGGCCCAGCCTGCGGGACTGGATCGGGCAGTATCGGCTGCCGGAGCGCGCCTACCGGGTCCGCGTCAGCCGCGACTCGCCGCTGATTGGCCAGCGCCAGCAGGATTTGTCGCTTCGCTCCTTCGGCGTGAACCTGCTGGCCATTGAGCGCAGCCGCGGCTTTGCATCCGAACTGATCCGCCCGGCCGGCCGAACCGAACTGCTGGCGGGCGACATCCTGCTGATCGATGTGCCGGCGCCGGATGTGCGGATCGAGGCGCTGCGGCAGCGATTCGGCGTCGAGCCTCTGCCCTTGGGCGATGGCGGCTACTTCACGGACGGGTCGCAGGATATCGGCATGGTGGAAGTGATCCTGCCGCCGGAGTCCGCCCTGGTCGGGCAGACCGTGCTGACGGCGCGGGTGCGGGCGGAATATGGCATGACGGTCATCGGCCTGCGGCGCGGACGGGCGGTGCATGGGAAAGGCTTGCTGAGCGAAAAGCTGAAGGCGGGCGACGCGTTGCTGCTGTTCGGCTTCTGGCAGGACATCCGGCGGCTGAAGGGCGACCCCGCCGACTTCGTTGTGCTGAGCCTGCCCGCCGAGCTGGATGACGTCTCGCCGGCGGCAAACAAGGCGCCGCATGCGCTGGCGGCGCTGGCGGTGGCGGTCGGGCTGATGATCAGCGGACTGGTTGCCAACGTGCAGGCCGCGCTTATCGGCTGCCTGCTGATGGGGCTGTTCGGCTGCGTGGATTTCCGCGCCGCGTATCGTTCGGTCAGTTGGAAGAGCCTGGTGCTGATCGTCGGCATGCTGCCGTTCTCGGTTGCGTTGCAGCGCACCGGCGGGGTCGATCTGGCCGCGGGGGGAATGATCGAGCTTGTCGGCGGAGCGGGGCCGCGGCTGGTGCTGGCGGCGCTGTTCGCGGTCACCACGGCGCTGAGCGTGTTCATCTCGAACACCGGGACCGCGGTGCTGATGGCGCCGGTGGCGGTGGCGATTGCCAAGGATCTTGGGGTGTCGCCGTATCCGTTTGCGATGACCGTGGCGCTGGCAGCGTCGGCGGCGTTCATGACACCGATATCGTCGCCGGTGAATACGCTGGTGGTGGGGCCGGGGAATTACGGGTTCGGCGACTTTGTTCGGGTTGGGGTGCCGTTCACGCTGCTGGTGATGGTGGTGACCGTTGTGCTGGTGCCGTGGCTGCTGCCGCTGCGGTAGGTTGGTGCCCTTGTGTCATGGCCGGCGCAGGCCGGCCATGACACAAGGGCATGCGGGGGCGGCCCGCCCGCGGCCACGACAACCTGACCGCACCCCCGCGCAACCCGAACGGCGCCCCGGCGCTGAAGCTCTCCATGAGCAACGCCGCCGAAATCACCACCGACATCCCGGCCCGGATCGATCGGCTGCCGTGGAGCAATTTTCATCTCCTGGTCGTCGTCGCCCTCGGCGTGACCTGGATCCTGGATGGGCTGGAGGTCACCATCGTCGGCTCGATCGGGCCGATACTGAAGGATCACCGGACGCTGGGGCTGTCGGACCAGGATATCGGCGCGATCGCCGGTTGTTACGTTGCCGGAGCGGTGGCGGGGGCGCTGCTGTTCGGCTGGCTGACCGACCGGTTCGGGCGGCGGCTGATCTTCAACCTGACGCTCGGCATCTACATGGTGGGCGTGCTGGCCACCGCCTTTGCCTGGAACTTCTGGAGTTTCGCGTGTTTCAACGTCATCACCGGACTGGGCATCGGCGGCGAGTATGCGGCGATCAACTCCGCCATCGATGAGCTGATCCCGGCGCGGTTGCGCGGGCGGATCGACCTGATCGTCAATGGCAGCTATTGGGCGGGTGCGGCGCTCGGGGCGGCGGCATCGTTGCTGCTGCTGTCGGGGCGGTTGTTCAGCATCGATATCGGCTGGCGGCTCGGGTTCGGCATCGGCGCGGTGCTGAGCTGTGGCATCTTGTTTCTGCGGCGCTACGTGCCGGAGAGCCCGCGCTGGCAGGTGACGCATGGCCGGAACGAAGAGGCGGAGCAGACCACCGAGGATATCGAGCGCAAGGTGGGCGGGGACCTGCCCGCGCCGAAAGCCACGCTGAAGGTGCATCCGCGCAAGGTGTTCGGCTTCGGGCTGATCCTGGGGGCAATGCTGGGCAAGAACCGGTCGCGCAGCTTCCTGGCGTTGTCGCTGATGGTGGCCCAGGCATTCCTGTTCAACGCGGTTTTCTTTACCTATGGACTGGTGCTGACAAAATTCTACCATATCAATGAGGCCCGGGCCGGGGTTTTTATTCTGCCGCTGGCGGTGGGGAATTTTCTCGGCCCGCTGCTGCTCGGGCATCTGTTCGACACGGTCGGGCGGAAAAAGATGATCGCCGGAACGTATGGGCTGGCCGGTGTGCTGCTGATCGCGGTGTCGGTGCTGTTCGGCATGGGCGTGCTGACGGCGTGGACGCAGACCTTCTGCTGGATGGCGATCTTCTTCGTCGCCTCCGCCGCGGCGAGTTCGGCGTATCTGACTGCCAGCGAGATCTTCCCGTTGGAGACGCGGGCGATGGCGATCGCGCTGTTCTATGCGCTCGGCACGCTGATTGGCGGGGTCAGCGCGCCGTTTCTGTTCGGGTATCTGATCGGCACGGGCAGTGAATGGGTCGTCGCCGCCGGTTACGCCGGCGCCGCGATCCTGATGATCGGCGCGGCGGTGTGCGAGGCGGTCCTGGGGGTAGAGGCGGCGGGGAAGTCGCTGGAGGACGTTTCGGCGCCACTGTCATCCGGCGGGTGAGTCGGAATCAGGTGAACACCACCAAAGTGCCGCTATGGCCATCGCTGGCCAACGTGAAGGCACCGGAGTTATAGTTGTTGCCGTCGAGCAAAGTCATCGCGGCGGTATGGCTGCCATTGGTAACCGTCAGCGTCCCGTCCGTGGCGGTGCCGCTGTAGGTGCCGCTGACGCCGCCAAAGCCCATGTCGGTCAGGTCGATCACATCATTGCCGCCGAAATAAGCGAGTGTATCCCCATTCAGGTTGGCGCTGGCGGCCTGGAACGCGTCGCCGAATGCCGGGCTTCCCGCCAGGCTTTGGCCGGCAGCGGTGGGGGAGATGAACGTCAAACCGGTTGTCGTGCCGAGGCTCGCGGAGGACACTGCAATCGCATTGGATCCGACAGTGAACGATGCGGTGCCGCCGCCGTACAGGTTCTCTTCGTTGCTGGCGTAATTGATACCGTCGTAACTCATCCCCTGGACGTACAGGTTCCGCGATCCAGCCGCGTCGCTCAGTCCATTGACGAAGTCGACGGTGACATCGTGCTGCCCCGCGCCCCAGTTGCCCAGGAATGTGAAGGCCTGACTGCCGCTGCTGGCGAGCATCGTCGCGGTCTCGACGCCGCCAACCTGCACGCCGTCCACGCTGACGGTGAACTCGGCATCGCCCTGGTAGGGAGACTCGCTGAGGTTCACGATCAACGCGTCGGAACCGGTGCCGATCGGCGCCGGGGTGCCGACAAGGAACGACCCGGCGCCGCCGCCCCAAAGGTTCTGCACGTTATTGCCATAGCTCGTGCCGTCGTAGCGCATGCCCCAAATGAACAGGTTGCGCGATCCGCCGGCGTCGCTCAGTCCGTTGACGAAGTTCACGGTGACCGTTTGCTGGCCGGAACCCCAGTTGCCGAGCACTTTGAAGGTCTCGGTCTGGCCGCTGGATTGCAGCGTGGTCGCGGTCAGGATGCCGCCGACTTGTACGCCGTCCACGCTGACGGTAAACTCCGCATCGCCCTGATACGCCGTCTCGCAGATATGCAGCACCAGCGTGTCGGAGCCGGAACCGACGGTGTTCCCGCCGGAGACCGTGAACGTCCCGGAGCCGCCGCCATACATGTTCTCGACGTTACCGGGGGACGCCGTGCCGTCATAGCTCATGCCGGACACGTATAGATTCCGCGAACCGTTCGCGTCGCTCAGTCCGTTGATGAAGTTGATGCCGACACTGTGCTGGCCGCCACCCCAATTGCCGAGGAAGGTGAAGGCTTCGGACTTGCCGCTGCTCTGCAGCAGCGTGACCGTTTCGATGACGCCAACCCGGACGCCGTCCACATCGACGGTGAACTCAGCGTCGCCCTGGTAAGCGGCCTCGCTGAGGTCCAGCACCAACGTGTCGGAGCCGGATCCGATGGGCGAAGCGGTGCCGACAAGAAACGACCCGACGCCGCCGCCGTACAGGTTCTGGGTGTTATCGGAATAATCTGTGCCGTCGTAGCTCATTCCTTCCATGAACAGGTTGCGCGATCCGCCCGCGTCGCTCCGTCCGTTGACGAAATTCACAGTGACCGTCTGCTGGCCGGAACCCCAGTCGCCCAGGAAAGTGAAGTCCTGGGTTTTGCCGCCGCTGGCCAACAGCAGCGCGGTTTCGACGCCGCCGATCTGAACGCCGTCCACGTCAACCGTGAACTGCGCGTCACCTTGATAAGCAGTTTCGAAGATGTGCAGCACGAGCGTGTCGGAGCCGGCGCCGATGGGTGCCGCGGTTCCGACGATGAACGACGCGATGCCGCCGCCATAGAGATTCTGGACGTTGTTGGCGTAATCGGTGCCGTCGTAGTTCATCCCCCGGACGAACAGGTTGCGCGATCCGCCGGCGTCGCTGTATCCGTTGACGAAGTCGACGGTGACCGAGTTCAGCCCGGATCCCCAATTACCTTCAAAGATGAAGGGCTGGGTCCCGCCATTCAATGTCGCGGTCTCGATCCCGCCGACCTGCACGCCGTTCACATCGACCGTGAACTGCGCGTCGCCCTGGTAAGCCTGCTCGCAAACATTCAGCACGAGCGTATCGGGGCCGGAGCCGACGGGTGCCGCGGTCCCGATCAGAAATGACCCGGCACCACCGCCATACAGGTTCTGGACGTTATTGGCGTAATCGGTGCCGTCGTAACTCATTCCCCGGATGAACAGGTCGCGTGATCCGTCCGCATTGCTTAATCCGTTGACGAAGTTGACGGTGACCGTGTTCTGCGCGGACCCCCAGTTGCCATCAAAGGTGAACGGCTGTGTGCCGCCGTTCAGCGTCGCGGTCTCGATCCCGCCGACTTGCACGCCGTTGACATTGACGGTGAACTTCGCATCGCCCTGATACGCGGATTCGCAGATATACAGCACCAGCGTGTCGGGGCCGGAACCAATCGGCGCGGCTGTCCCGATCAGGAAGGACCCGACGCCGCCGCCATACAGGTTCTGCACGTTGTTGGAGTAATCGGTGCCGTCGTAGCTCATGCCCCAGATAAACAGGTTGCGCGATCCGCCCGCATCGCTGAGGCCATTGACGAAGTTGACGGTGACCGTGTGTTGGCCGCCCCCCCAGTCGCCGAGCACGTCGAAGGCTTGAGTCGGGCCGCTGGATGCGGCGGTCAGGACACCGCCGACTTGCATGCCGTCCACGCTGACGGTGAACTCCGCGTCGCCCTGGTAGGCCGCCTCGCAGATGTTCAGGACCAGGGTGTCGGCGCCGTAGCCGACAGTATCGCCGCCGGCAACCAGGAACGACGCGGAGCCGCCGCCGTACAGGTTCGCTTCGTGGTTGGCGTAACTGGTGCCGTCATAGCTCATGCCCCGGATGAACAGGTTGCGCGATCCGCCCGCGTCGCTCAGTCCGTCGACGATGTTGACGGTGACCGTGTGGCCGCCGCCGCTCCAGTTGCCGAGGAAGGTAAAGTCCTGGGTCGCTCCGCTGTTATTCAAAGTCGCCGTCTCAATCCCGCCGACCTGCACGCCGTCCACGCTGACCGTGAACTGCACATCGCCCTGGTAAGCATTCTCGGAGACGACCAGCCCAAGCGTGTCCGGGCCGGAACCGATGGGCAAATCGTTGCCGACCAGGAAGAATGCGGCGCCGCCGCCATACAGGTTCACGACGTTTTTGGAGTATTCGGTGCCGTCGTAGTTCATCCCCCAGACGTACAGAATGCGCGAACCGCCCGCGTCGCCGTATCCGTTGACAAAGTCAACGCTAACCGTTTGCTGTCCCGGTCCCCAGTTGCCGAGTACGTCGAAGTCTTCGTTGACAATACTGTTGGCCTGCATGGTGACGGTCTGAACGCCGCCGATTTGCATGCCATTCACGCTGACGGTGAACTGCGCGTCGCCCTGGTAGGCGCTTTCGCACATGTGCAGCACGAGCGTGTCGGCGCCGGACCCGACGGTCGGGACCGTTCCGAGTCTGAACGTGTCCGCACCCGTCGCGGCCAGGGTCGCCGGGTCCGCGGCCGTGGCAGCGCCGTCGTAGGTCACGCCTTGCAGCAGCATCCCGCGGCTGCCGTTCGCGTCGGTCAGCGGATTGACGAAGTTGATCGAGATGATGTGCTGGCTGGTGCCCCAGTTACCCAGGAAACTAAACGTCTGGGTTTCATTGCTGGAGTTGAGCGCCTCGATCGTCTGGACGCCGCCGATCTGGTTTCCGTCCACGCTGACGGTGAACTGCGCGTTGCCGTCGTAGGGGTTTTCGCTGACCTGGAGCACCAGGGAATCGGAACCGGAGCTGACGGTAATCGCCGGCGGCGGGGCCAGGCCCGTGGTGTCGACGATCTCGAAATCGGAAGCCGAGACCGCGGTCTGCAAGAGAGCCAGATCGGCGTTGTTCCAGCGCGGATCGGGCACGCCGGACAGGAAGAAGTTGGAGCCGTTGTCGACGAGAATCATCCCGTACATCTTGAGCGTGTTCAGGATGATGATGTCTTCGATGGGAAGGCTCTGGTCGATGACGTAGTCGGGGTTGAGCACGAAGCGCATCCCGAACGCCGCTTCGCCGCCGCCATTCGTCGCATGTTCGGCCGCGCCGAAGACTTCATTGCCGATGTCCCAGGCGTCCAGCGTGAACGCGAGGGCGTGGGGGATGGTACCGTTCACGCCGCCTGCGGCGATAGCCTCCTGAACCTGGTCGTAGGTGACAAGGCCGGGGAATTCCGGCAGCCCGGCGGCGTTGGCCGACGTCCATCCCATCGGGAGCTGGTCGTCGCCCCCGGTCAGGTTGAACGCGATCGAATAGCCCTGCCAGCCACCGTCCGTGTTCTGGCTGATCAGGAAGAAGTCGTATTCTTCCGCCAGATTGCCGTTCGCATCCAACTGCAGGACGATCAGATGGTGATCGTTATAGCCCGCCGCCCCCTCGCCCTGAATCGGCGGGTTGTCGGGAATCGGAAACGGTCCGGGGTCCGACTCCGTCGTGTAGAGGTTGTTGAGGAACGGCACCAACGGCTGGTCGTACGGGACCACCACATAGGGAATGCCGATCGTTATGCCGTTGTAGGTTCCGGAGCCGAAATCCGGGTGCAGGCCGACATTGGTATTGAGCGACGCCATGATCTCGGCCGAGTCCCACAGGACCGGGGCGTTCTCGACCGGTATGTTCCACTGGCTGTTGGCGTCGAACGGGATGGCCCCGTTCAGATTTGCGTCTATCCCGGTATCTGGCGTGGCCATGTTACGCGTTCCCGGACAGCATATGGGCCGCGAATCCGAAGTCGGCAGAGAGGTCGGCGTTGGAGGTCACGGGCGTGTTGACGATCAGCGCGATGCGCTGGCTTGGCTGGTTGAATTGGCTGGTGCTGCCGGGGCCGGGGGTTGTTCCGAATAATCGAGTAGTCATCTGCGTATACCTCAAGGAATAGCTCATGTCCACTATCATTTAGAATGATGAAGACATCGTCCGGCTCCACAAATGGGCCGTAGCAGCGATCTGTAAATCTGTCCATACACGCTTTTTGACTACAACCTTACTTCGTCACAATCGCTTTATTTTGTAGAATTTATTAGCGGTAAGCGACGGACCAGGTACATGATTATCGTCGCAAAATTTGGGCCATCCAGTTCGTTCTGGTGTAAGTCCGAGTTGCCGGCGACTTGGCAACACCCACGCATCGTGGTGGGCGGGGCGCCACCATGAATAAAAGCCCGCCCTTCAGTGGCAATTCGCGATACGTTTCACGCCGGGTTGGCCAAAAGCGTGACGGACCCGTCCGTCACGCATTCCGCCACTTCCACGCGAGGTCGAGGTGCGGCTTGCGATTGCCACGCAGAGTTGCGGATAATGCGAGTCCGCTCTGAGATTGCCACATGGCCGCCATCAGGTCGGGTCGCACCGTTCAGACGCAGAGTAGGACGTTTGGCCGTCGAAGCGTGGGCGTTGGGTTCCCGGCAACGCAGGCATCAGGCCAGGTCGATCTCGCCCAACCCAACCACCTTGATCGGCAAACCAGCCGATCGGCACTTGCCGACAAGCGCTGCGTCCGCGGTGACGAACACGCAGCCCCGGGCCGCCGCCAGCGCGAGGTAGCAGCAATCGGATGCCGGATGATCGAGCAGGACCGCCATGCGCGTCGCCGCCTCGAACACGCCGATCATTGGCTCGAATTCGATGTCCGAGCGGGCGAGCAGACCGGTCGCCACCAGGGCTTCCTCCTCCAGCAGTTCCTTTCGGCGCTCCTTCTTCCACAGGATGTTGGCGCATTCGGCGATCAGCAGGTCGGGCGCCAGCAGGCGGTGGCGGCGCAGCAGGAGTGCCTTTGCCGTGCCCGGTTCATCGACGACCCATTTGATGACCACGCTGGCGTCGATGACGAAGGTGCTCAACGCTCCTCGCGGCTCTCGCGCAGCAGCACTTCGGCGGGCGTATGGGTGCGGCCCGCCGTCAGGTGGCGCATCGCCGCGGCAAGTTCATCGAATGTGGGTTCCGATTCACTGCTGAGCGCCTGGCTGAGGATGGTCCGGACCTCTGCTTCGGCGGAGCGTCCATGCCTCGCCGCCCGGCGCTTGAGGCGGCCAAAGATATCGTCGTCGAGGTTGCGGACGCTTAGACTTGCCATGGCAGGCCCCCTGTGCTCTCGATGATGGCAATGATGGCACGAATGCCAGGATAAGCAACACCGCGATGACATCAAAATCCGGAATGCCGCACCATCTTTGACACTCCCCAGCCGCGGAGCCGACGATCCCGCCATGGAAACCACCGCGCTGAAAACCCTGGTCCGCGAGCGCTACGGCAGCATCGCGACCGCCGACACCGCAAGCTGCTGCGCCCCCGCCGCATCCTGCTGTGGCCCGTCCACGGCATCCGCCGCCGCCGACAAGGCGCAGCGGATGGGGTATTCGGCCGACGAACTGGCGGCCGTGCCGGAGGGTGCCAATCTCGGCCTCGGCTGCGGCAATCCGCAGGCGATCGCGGCGCTGCGCCCGGGCGAGACGGTGATCGACCTCGGCAGCGGCGCGGGCTTCGATTGCTTCCTCGCCGCGCGGCAGGTGGGACCCGCGGGGCACGTCATCGGCGTCGACATGACGCACGAGATGCTGGCCAAGGCCCGTACCAACGCTGGCAAAAACGGCGCGACGAATGTGGAATTCCGGCTGGGGGAGCTGGAGCATCTGCCCGTCGCCGACAACACCGCCGATGTCATCCTGTCGAACTGCGTGATCAACCTGGTGCCGGACAAGGCTCAGGTCTTCCGGGAGGCGTTCCGGGTGCTGAAGCCGGGCGGGCGGCTGGCGATCTCCGACGTGGTGAGTATCGCGCCACTGTCCGACGCCTTGCAGAAAGACGCGGACATGCTGTGCGGCTGCGTCTCCGGAGCGGCTCCGGCGGGCCGGGTCGAGGCGTGGCTGGCCGATGCCGGGTTCGAAGCGATCCTGGTTTCGGTGAAGCCGGAAAGCCGCGCGCTGATCGCCTCCTGGGCGCCGGGCAGCGGCATAGAGGACTGTGTCGCCTCAGCGGTCATCGAGGCGCGCAAACCCGCTGAAAGGTGATCCTCCGTCACGTTAACGCGTCGGGCGGCGGACCGGGGCGGCGTGCGATGCATGCCGGACACCCGGGAGACACCGCATGCTCAGAACCGCGTATTTGCTGGCGGCCGTTATCGGCTTCGCCGGTTCGGCGTTTGCCGGCGACACGATGATGCTCCGCGCCGGGGAATGGACGGTGGCGCGGGATGGCCAGGGCGAAGCGACGAAGATCTGCTATGGCGAAGATCACAAGCTGGGTCAGTTGGCCGGGGCGGGGATGGACGCATGCGTGCAGAGCCGTGTCGCCGCGCAGGACAAGGTGCTGACGATCGACGCGATCTGCCAGATGGCGAACGGGCGGGTGATCGTGCACGGAACGATCCGTCCGACCGGCGCTGACGCCTACCGCGCGGACAGCCGGATCACCTTCGAAGGCGCGGAATCGAAGGCGGTTTCGCTGGGGATCACCGCGCGGCGGCTGGGGCCGTGCCAGCCGGGCGACGCGCCGGGGTAACGGGGGTTGCATACCGGGCGATGCAGCCGATCTTGTGCACCGCCGATGAAGACTGTTGCCCTGGCCCTGCTGGCCGCTTTCGCGCTTACCCCGGCCGCCCTGGCGGCGGACCCGTGGGCGCATGCGCAGGTGGTAACCGAGGTGATGGTGGATAACAGTTTCCAGCCAGATCACCTGACCTTCCACAGCGGCCAGCCCTACGAGCTACGGTTGGAGAACCGCGGCAAGGACATGCACGAGTTCACCGCGCCCGCCTTCCTGAAAGCGGCGAGAGTGCGGGACAAGCGCCTGCTGGCGAACGGCGGTACGGATATCGTAGTGCCCTCCGGCAAGTCCGTCCGCATCTTCCTGATCCCGGGGCCGAAGGGCGATTACGACCTGAGCTGCGCGGATCATGACTGGGATGGGATGGTCGGGGGGATTACGGTCGATTAGTCCGGTCAGCCGGTGAACCAAAGGGTTGCGGCGGCGGCGCGGCAGCGCCATAGACAGCGCCTCGCAACGCAACAGGATCGCTTGCCCATGCCCGCCATCACCCTGCCCGACGGTTCCGTGCGCCAGTTCGATGCGCCGGTCACCGGCACGGACGTGGCGGCCGCCATCGGCCCCGGCCTGGCCCGCGCCGCCCTGGCGATGAAGCTGGACGGCAAGGAAGTCGATTTGTCCACGCCGATCGGCCAGGACGCATCGGTGGTGTTCATTACGCGGCGCGATCCCGAGGCGCTGGAACTGATCCGCCACGACGCCGCGCATGTGCTGGCCGAGGCGGTGCAGGCGCTGTATCCGGGCACGCAGGTGACCATCGGCCCCTCGATCGAGAACGGCTTCTACTACGATTTCGCCCGCAACGACCCGTTCACGCCGGAGGACTTCCCCGCCATTGAGGCGAAGATGCGGGAGATCGTCGGCCGCGGCGAAAAATTCGTGCGCGAGGAAATCGACCGCGACGCGGCGATCGCCTTCTTCCAGGACAGGGGCGAGAAGTACAAAGCCCAGCTCATCCAGGATCTCCCGGGGACCGAGACGATCAGCCTGTACAAGCAGGGCGATTGGCTGGACCTTTGCCGCGGCCCGCATATGCGCTCCACCGCGGATGTCGGCACGGCGTTCAAGCTGATGAAGGTGGCCGGCGCCTATTGGCGCGGCGACCATCGCAACGCCATGCTCAGCCGGATCTACGGCACCGCCTGGCGCGACCAGAAGGAACTCGACGCCTACCTGCACCAGCTTGAAGAAGCCGAGCGGCGCGATCACCGCAAGATCGGCAAGGAAATGGACCTGTTCCATATCCAGGAGGAAGCCGTCGGCTCGATCTTCTGGCACCCCAAGGGCTGGAAGCTGTACCGCACGGTGGAGGCGTATATGCGCCGCCGCCTGGATGCCAACGGCTACCAGGAGGTCAAGACTCCGCAGCTTGTCGATCGTTCGCTGTGGGAGAAGTCCGGGCACTGGGACAATTACCGGCAGAACATGTTCATCACCCAGGTGCAGGACGAGGACAAGTTCCTCGCGCTGAAGCCGATGAACTGCCCGTGCCATATCCAGATCTTCCGCCAGGGCATGCGGTCGTACCGCGAGCTGCCGCTGCGCATGGCGGAGTTCGGCTCCTGCCACCGCTATGAACCGTCCGGCGCGCTGCACGGCATTATGCGGGTGCGGGCGTTCACCCAGGATGACGCGCACATCTTCTGCACGGAAGAGCAGATCGCCCCGGAAACCGCCCGGTTCATCACCCTGCTGTCGCAGATCTACGCCGATTTCGGTTTTCCGGATTTCCGCATCAAGTTCTCCGACCGTCCGGAAGCGCGCATCGGCAGCGACGACCTTTGGGACCACGCGGAAGCCTCTTTGCGCGAAGCCTGCGCCATCGCCGGCGTGGCCTATGAACTGAACCCCGGCGAGGGCGCGTTCTACGGCCCGAAGCTGGAATTCGTGCTGCGCGACGCCATCGGCCGCGACTGGCAATGCGGCACCTTGCAGGTCGATCCCAACCTGCCGGAGCGGCTCGACGCGGAGTATGTCGGCGAGGACGGCGCCCGCCACCGGCCGATGATGCTTCACCGGGCGATCCTGGGCAGCTTCGAACGCTTCCTCGGCATCCTGATCGAGCAATATGCCGGGCGTTTCCCGTTGTGGCTGGCGCCGGTGCAGGCGGTGGTGGCGACGATCGTCGCCGACGCCGACGACTACGCGCGGGAGGTTGCCGCCGCGTTTGCGCGCGCCGGGCTGGCGGTGGAAACCGACCTGAGCAACCAGAAGATCAACGCCAAGGTGCGCGAGCACAGCCTCGCCCACGTTCCGGTGCTCGCTGTGGTCGGTCGCAAGGAGGCGGAAAGCCGCACCGTGGCGCTCCGCCGGCTGGGCAGCCAGGCGCAGGAGGTTCTCTCGCTTGACGAAGCGGTAGCAAGGCTTGCATCCGAGGCGACACCGCCCGACTTAAAATCCGGCAACGTGGCTTGATTTTAGGCCGGGCTTACGCTCAAAGTGCCCAATGGTCAGCGGCATGCGTCTTCGGGCGCTGCCGTCGATCACCGTAACAAAAACAGGAGATACCGATAGCACGAGGACCAATGGCCGCCCCGCCAACCCGCGACGGCCCACGCGTAAACGAGGAGATCCGCATTCCCCAGGTTCGATTGATCGACCAGGACGGGGAGATGCAAGGCGTCATGACGGCTCGCGAAGCGATGCAGCGCGCGTTTTCCGTTGGCCTGGATCTGGTCGAGATCAGCCCGAACGCCGATCCGCCGGTCTGCAAGATTCTGGATTTCGGCAAGTTCAAATACGAACAGCAGAAAAAGAAGAACGAAGCCAAGAAGAAGCAGAAAGTCATTGAAATCAAAGAGATCAAGGTTCGTCCGAACATTGATGAGAACGATTATCAGGTGAAGATGCGCGCCATGAAGTCGTTCATCGATGAGGGCGACAAGGTCAAGGTGACGCTGCGCTTCCGGGGCCGCGAAATGGCTCACCAGGATATCGGCGTGCGGGTGCTGGAACGGATCCGGGCGGAGATGGACTCGACCTCAAAAGTTGAGCAGATGCCGCGGATGGAGAACCGGCAGATGGTGATGGTGTTGTCGCCTCGGTAGGTTTTGAGCGTTCTCGCGCTATCCGTCATGGCCGGGCGTAGTCCCGGCCATCTGCGCACGAACGGGTGGGGAGCGGATGGCCGGGACTGCGCCCGGCCATGACGGTTTGACAGGTGGTAAACCATGCCCGTGTTCTCCCCCCATGCGCTGCAATCCGTCGCCCACCTGATCGCCCGCCGCATGGGCAGCGAAGAGGCGGAGGCGGCGGAAGTCGCAGATCACCTTGTGCGAGCCAACCTCGCCGGCCATGACAGCCACGGGGTCGGCATGCTGCCGCGCTATGTGCAGATGCTGCACGCGGGGCTGTTGGTGCCGAACCAGACGCCCGACACCGTTTTGGACGCCGGCCCGCTGCTGGTGATCGATGCCCGGCGCGGCTGCGGCCAGCGCATGGCGAACGACGCCGTCCGCCGCGCCATTACGCGCGCCCGGGACATCGGCGCCTGCGTGCTGGCGTTGCGCAACGCCTCCCATATCGGCCGCATCGGCACTTATGCGGAGCTGGCCGCGGACGCCGGCTGCGCGTTTACCGCCTTCGTCAACGTGGCGGATCATCACGACATCCAGGCGACGTGGCAGGCGGCGGAGCCTCGGCTCGGTACCAACCCGTTCTGCGCCGCGGTGCCGGGGCCGGACGGCCAGCCCGTGCTGCTGGACATGGCGACGACGACGATCGCGGCGGGCAAGGCCCGGGTTGCCTACAACAAGGGCGTGCCGGTGGCGGATGGCTGCCTGATCGATGCGGAGGGCAAGCCGACGAACGATCCCACCGGGTTCATCCGCGACCATACCGGGGCGCTGCGGGCGTTCGGGGCGCATAAAGGCTCGGGGCTGGCGGTGATGTGCGAGATCATGGCCGCGGCCGTGGCGGGCGGCCAGGGAGCGTTCGCGCCGCCGAAGGGCGGGATTTTGAACTCCATGTTGGCGACGGTGATCGATCTGTCGAAGCTGGGCGATGCGGCGGCGATCGCGGGGGATACCCGGGCGGTGACGGAGTACGTGAAGTCGGCGCGGCCGGCGCCCGGGTTCGACGATGTGCTGGTGCCGGGGGAACCGGAGCGGCGGCACGCGGCGGAACGGTCGGAGCGCGGGATCGAGGTGGACGACACCACGTGGCGGGACATTCGCGCTGCCGCCGAGAGCCTGGGGATTTCGACGGAGGCGTTCGATCAGGCGGCGGCCGGGTGAGGCTGAGCGCCGCTGGTTATCCCGACCGCAACCATTTCTTCGCGTTGAGGCGTTTCAGCGCGCGGAAATAGGGGATGTTCGGATCGTCTGTTGTTGTCTTGCCTTGGGTGATGGCCGCGATGTGCTTGATCAGCACCGAGCCGATGGCGTGGATCGCCTCATGCCGATCGATCCCCTGGGCCATGAGCTGGCGGAGTTTTTCGCGGACGGGGAGGGCGTCGCCCTCGGCGACCTGATTCTCGATTATCGCGTGGATGATGGCGTGGAGGTCGGCGCCGGGGATCTCGATGTCCTGAGCCTCGTGGTAGTCTTCGATCATCACGATGCGCTCAGCTTCGTCGAGGGCGAGCCAGGTTTTCGGGTTGGGCGGGATCAGGGGGTCGTAGGTGTCCATGTCGGTTTTCCGGGTGGGTGGGATCGGCTGGAGTATATCCCGGGTTCTGGACGGGGTGTTGGCACCTCGGGGTTCCAGGATATCCACTTGGTTGAGAGCGGGGCTGCCGCTTACAGGCCGTGATGGGCTCGGATGGTGGCGGTCAGTTCGGCGCGGGTGATTTCTCCGCGGATGTAGCGGCGGGTTAGTTCGTCGGAGACCTTCCCGGGGGTGAAACCCTCAAGCCGCAGACTGGCGCGGGCGTAGTCGTCGGCGGCTTGGCAGCGGGCGCTTTCTTCTGCGGTTATACAGTTGTATGGCTCGGAGGGATCGGGGGCTGCGTGTCTGATCACGGGGTGCTCCGGATATTCGGTATACGGTATGATCAATAGTTCGGGTACGGCCGGTGCGGAGTCCAAGTATCGCAAAGTCATTAACCCCTTATCAACCTTTGGCTGCTAACTTTGGCGCTTCGGCCGGGCGGCGGCTTCCGGCGGTCTGAACTTCCGGCGACTGTTTGCCGGGCCAAGGGATTTGTGCTACAGGAGTTGCAAATGCTCAAGCTTGAGTACAATGATCTGTTGTTTACTCGGACCGCTTCGGGTGTATTGCTTGACGGCGGGGTTGGCTCGGTGGAAGGCGGCGCGGTTGTGACCCGAAACGGACAGGAGGTGCCTGACGTGATTGCGAAAAAGGTTACCTCTGTTGAGGTGGACCAGGAAGCCCTTCACCTCGCGATGGAGCGCACGGGCATCGATGACCCGGCGGAGCTTGTCGCGTTCGCCGTTGGTCTTCTGCTGGCGCCGGACCCGTCCGCGGACTTCGCGCGGGCGGCACGCGGCAGCATGCCCGGGTTCGATCTCGACATCTGATCCGCTGCGGCTGTGTCGATCGATATCGCCGCGCTGAAGCGCCGGTATAAGCCGGAGCGTCAGGTCCGGCAGTTCGTGCGGCGGTCCGGCGAGGCGCTTGTCTCGGCCGCCGCGGCAACCGGGGTGCGGCGGGTGCTTGTCGATACGACCGTCTACATTGATGAGGTGGCGGGGACTTTGCCCGCTGATGCGGCGCGCTTGCTGGATGGGGCGCTGCGGTTTCATAGCGCGTTCTGCGTTGCCGAAATCGTCTCCGGCCTGTGCCATCTGCATCCGGACAGCCGGTATTTTGATCCGGCCTGGGAGCACTATCGGCGGCTATTCTCCTCCATTCCGAGGCATCGGCTGCTGACGCCGGACGCGGACATGCTGGCCCAGGCGGCGGTTGTGTCCGGCATCCTGGCGCGGACGCAGGGCTATGCGCGAAGGGATCGCAAGGAGCTTTTCAACGACGCGGTGATTTTTCTGACGGCCGCGAGGCTGGGTGTTCCGCTGCTGACGGCGAACCGGGATGATTTCGATCTTATCCAGCAGACGGCGGGGTGGGGGGTGTTCATCCATTACGCCGCTTTGCATCGGTAACCGCTTTGGGGCGCCGGCGCCGGGGGCAGCAGAACGTGCCCTTCCACAGCAGGCACGACGACGCGGACTTGAGGGTCGGGCATCTGCGAGGGTAGCTTCAGGCCCGGCCTCGTCTCAGAGCAACAACAACCGCCCCGTGTTGAAAGCGCGGTTCGCTGGCGGTAGTCATCGACGCGCGTCATTTCGGCGCGGGCGCTTTCTACCCTCGGCAGGAACACCACATGACCTTCGCCCTCTCGCGGCGGCTCCCCGCCCGCCGGCTTCGCAGCTTTCCCGGCGCCGCCGCACTGGCATGGCTGCTCTTCGCCGGCAGCACCGCGCCGGCCGGGGCCGGGACGCCGTCTGTGCTCGACACCATCGCCAAATCCGGCACGCTTCGCGTCGGCCTGACCGAAGATTATCGCCCGTTCTCGATCGCCGACGCCTCCGGCGCTGTCGAGGGCATCGACGTCGACATGGCGAACAGCCTCGCCAGGTCGCTCGGCGTGAAGCTGGAGATCGTCAAGACCAGTTGGCCGGGGCTGAGATTCGATCTTGAGGCGGATAAGTTCGATATCGCCATGGGTGGGATCACCATCACCCTCGACCGCCAAAGGATCGGCCTGTTCTCCACCCCGGTCTTCTCCAGCGGCAAGACGCCGATCACCCGTTGCGCGGAGGCGACGAGATACCAGAGCCTGGCGAAGATCGACCAGCCGGGCGTGCGCGTCATCGTCAATCCGGGCGGCACCAATGAACGCTTCGACAAGGCGCACTTGCAGCAGGCCACGCTTGTTCCGTGGCCGGACAACGCAACCATCTTTGACGCGCTGGCCGGGGGCAAAGCCGATGTGATGATCACCGATGCCGTCGAGACCAGGCTGCAGGCGAAGCTGCACCCCGGCGTGCTCTGCCCGGTGCATCCGGACGCCCCGTTCGATCATTCGGAACTGGCCTACTGGATGCCGCGCGACGTGATCTTCACCGCTTATGTCGATCAGTGGCTGAACCTGCTCAATCTCACCGGCGAGCATCAGGCGATCCTTGCCCGATGGCTGCCTTAGACCATCGGGATTTCGATCAGGTTCGGCCGATTCGAGGCTGTGCCGTTCTTCACGGCGCCGTCGAAGAAGCCGGGGTGGCGCATTGTCGTGGCCGTAAAGGTTACCTCTGTTACGGTGGACCGGGAAGCGCTTCACCTCGCGATGGAGCGCACGGGCATCGATGACCCGGCGGAGCTTGTTGCGTTCGCTGTCGGCCTGCTGCTGGCGCCGGATCCGTCCGCGGACTTCGCGCGGGCGACACGCGGCAGCATGCCCGGGTTCGACCTCGACATCTGATCCGCTGCGGCCGTGTCGATCGATATCGCCGCGCTGAAGCGCCGGTGCAAGCCGGAGCGTCAGGTCCGGCAGTTCGTTCGGCGGTCCGGCGAGGCGCTTGTCTCGGCCGCCTCGGCAACCGGCTTGAGGCGGGTGCTTGTCGATACGACGGTCTATATCCATGAGGTCGCGGGGACGTTGCCCGCTGATGCGACTCGCTTACTGGATGGGGCACTGCGCTTCCATAGCGCGTTCTGCATCGCCGAGATCGTCTCCAGCCTGTGCGATCTGCATCCGGGTAGCCGGTATTTCGATCCGGCCCGGGAGTATTATCGGCGGCTGTTCTCCTCTATTTCAAGGCATCGGCTGCTGACCCCGGACGCAGACATCCTGGCGCAGGCGGCGGTTGTTTCGGGCACCCTGGCGCGGACGCAGGGCTATGCGCGGCGGGATCGCAAGGAACTTTTCAACGACGCGGTGATCTATCTGACGGCCGCGAGGCTGGGGGTTCCGCTGCTGACGGCGAACCGGGATGATTTCGATCTTATCCAGCAGGCGGCAGAGTGGGGTATGTTCATCTATTATGTCGCGGCAGACCAGTAGGGAACCCCACGGGTGTCGATGGACCACGCACACCATGCCCTTGCCCCGGGACTGAGCCCAATCTTGATCGCTTCCAAACAGGGCGTAGTGCTAAGCAAACGGCAAAATCATCGCCGCAAAACATTTTTATGTTTTTTTCCTTGCTTTGTGTGCCGGGAGCAGATAGCCATGTGTCTGTGAACCACGCGACCGTTGCGACTGGTTTGCTGGGATATACCGTGGAGCAAATACATGACTGAAAACGACGACCGAAAAGCCGGGCGCTCCGAGCGCAGCCGTCGAGCCTTAAAACAAGCACTAGATATTGCAGGGATGACGCCGACCATGGCTGCTCGCGGAGCGGGATTCAAGACCCCAAATACCATTTATAATTTTCTCAAAGGAAGATCAGATAGTCTATCGCAGAATACATTGGAACGGTTATCAGAGGTTATTCCAGGGGCGTCTTTAGCATCTCTCACTGGTTTGGAGCCGTTTGACGCTGTGGTTCCAGCACACTCTTATGTTTCAGTACGGGCCGCGATAACTGCCGGGCTATGGCAGCCTGCATTTGATCTTCCGTATCAACAACAATACCAAGTTCCAATGCCCGTAACCAAGGATCAGCAAGCCGCAGGAGTGTTCGGTGTTGAAGTCCGAGAGCCCGGTGCTGAGAAGAAATTTCGTGCTGGTAGCATTTTACTCTGCTTACCTATACATGCCTACGAAGACCATTTACTGAACGGTGATTGGGTAATCTTGCAGCGGATTGTCGCGGGAAAGGTTGAGCTAACTGTGCGCGAACTAGAATTGCAGGCTAACGAAGCTTGGCTCTGGCTGCGGTCAACCCACCACGAACATCAGGTGCCGATCCGAATGCCGTTCATTCCGGGTCAATTGCCTCGGCCGTGGAGTGATGAAAACTCAAAACTCAGCATCGCGGCTATTGTCGTTGGCGCATACATTCCATTGGTAAGGCATCGTGCCAGCACGCGATGATAGCGACCCTCCGGTCGCGCCGCCGATGTCGAGTCGAAGACGGTCAGCGTATACGTCTCTTGCTTGAGTCAGCATTGCTTGGATGGCGGCGCTGCGCTCGCCATCCAAGCAATGACCGTGCCGATGCATCGGCCTCAATGCGAACCGGTATAAATATTCTGGAGTTCACGTATTTTGCCTACAGATCGTGATTGTAGCGCGCAAGGTAGCCAATTTGACGCGGAAGGCACCCGGATTTGACAAGCGGATCATGAGGGATAACTCAAGTCCCCCCTCACCCCCTCCAAAGCCCCCCAATCAAACCCCACCCCGTGCCCCGGCCGCTCCGGTGCCACCGCGCATCCATCAACAACCACAAGCGGCTGCGCAATAAACCGATCCAGCCCGAACCCGTGCACCTCCAGAAACGACCGGTTCGGCAGCGCCGCCAGCAGATGCACCGTCAGATCGTGCGCCCCATGCGAGGTCACCGGCAGATTGAACGCCTCCGCCAGATGAGCAACCTTCATGAACACTGTGATGCCGCCGCAGTTCGTCACGTCCGGCTCCGGGAACGTCACCCCGCCCGCCGCGATCATCTGGGTGAACTCATGCAGCGTATGCAGGTTCTCCCCCGTCGCTATCGGCACCCCGCCCTCCCGCACGATCCGGGCATGGCCGGCGACGTCGTCCGGGATCGTCGGCTCCTCCAGCCACGTCAGCCCAAACGCCCGCAGCGCCCGGGCGGCAGCGATCGACTGGTCCACCGTCCAGCGCATATTGGCATCCGCCATCAGCGGGAAATCCTCGCCCAGATGCGCGCGCATCGCCCGCACCCGGGCCACATCCTCCGACAGCCGCACCCGGCCGACTTTCATCTTGATGGCGCGGAAGCCGCGCTCCAAAAACCCGTCGGTCTGCGCCAGCAGCGCGTCCAGCGTGAACTCCAGGTCGATGCCGCCGGCATAGCACGGCACGCGCGGATCGAAGCCGCCCAGCAGCCGCCACAGCGACACCCCCAGCCGCCGCGCCTTCAAATCCCACAGCGCGATGTCGCAGGCCGAGACGGCCAGACTGACCGAGCCGCCGCGCCCGCCGTAATGCAGCGTCCACCACATGCGGGTCCACAGCGCCTCGATCGCGTCCGCGTCCGAGCCGAGCAGCACGGGGCGCAACCCCTGGTCGATCAGCGCATGCACCGCCGCGCCGCCGACCCCTGTGGTGTAGGTATCGCCGACGCCCTCCGCCCCGTCGCCGTCGCGCAGACGGACGGTGACCAGCTCGAAATGCGTCATCGTGCCGTGGGTGGAATCGGACAGCGGCACCGGCAGTTCGATGCGATACAGCGCGGTGTCGAGCGTCGCGATCGGCATGGGCGGGGTCCTCCTGTTGGTTTTCCCCCAGCCTGCGCGTGCGGCGGCAGCTTGCCAACTGAGACCCGGCATGTCAGACGCCGCAACCCGGATGCCAGCGCCCCTCCCCTTCCTCGTCTACCGCGACCGCATCGGCGCCCCGTCCGAGATCGGCTTTCTCCGCCGCCAGTATATCGGGTTCGCACGGCTGCATCCGGTGTGGACAGGGCGGACGGTGCTGCCGGGTGCGGCGGATATCGGCGGCGACGTGATCAGGCTGGGGGGCGACTCGCCGCTCGGCCCGCTGCGCCGACTGCTGTTCCGCCACGCCGGCCATGCACCGCCGATGAACATCTCCGGTCTCGCGCCCGTGCTGCACGCCCAGTTCGCCCGAGGCGGCGCCCTGGCGCTGCCGCTGGCCCGGGCGCTGAACCTGCGGATGGTCGTCACCCTGCACGGCGGCGACGTCAGCAAGCAGAAGAACTGGCGCGGCACCGTGCTGGCGCAACGCTGGCCGGCGTTAACACGCGAAACCGCCCGCTTCGTCTGCGTCTCCGCCGCGGTGGCCGAGATTGCCGCCGCCCGCGGCGTGCCGTCACACAAACTGACGGTCCTGCCCATCGGCGTGGAAATCCCCGATCACCCGCCGCCCGAGCGCCAGCCGGCGGCCCACCTGTTCGTCGGCCGCTTCGTCGAGAAAAAGGGCATCCTGGTCATCGCCGACGCCATCCGCCGGCTGCGCGCCCAAGGCGACCCGACCCCGCTGGTCTGTGTCGGCGACGGCCCGCTGCGCCCGGTGCTGGAGGCTCTGGCGCGGGACACTCCGGGCGTTACCCTCACCGGCTGGCTGCCGCCGGACGCCGTCCGCGCCTGTATGCAGGACGCCGTCTCCCTGCTCGTGCCCAGCATCATCGCCCGCGGCGGCGACGCCGAGGGCCTGCCCAGCGTCATCCCCGAAGCCATGGCGCAGGGCTGCCCGGTCATCGGCTCGGAGCAGGGCGGCATCGCCGAAGCGATCCGGCATGAACAGACAGGATTGTTGGTCGCCCCGGGCGACGCCGCCGCGTTAGCCAACGCTATGCGGCGGATGACCCCCGGCCTGAGGAAAAGCCTCGGCGCCAGCGGCTTCGCCTATGCGGCGGAAGCGCTCAACGCCCGGATTCAATCGGCGAAGCTGGAGGCGCTACTGCTGGCAGCCTCGGACGCGGCAGGTTAGCCCTGCCGGCACTTCATGCGCGGGTTCTTCTTGTTGATCACGTAGACGCGTCCACGGCGGCGCACCACGCGGCAGTTCTTATCGCGAACCTTGGCGGAACGCAGGCTGTTACGGACTCTCATGACACGCGATCTCTAATCCCGGGTAAGACGAAGGGGCGCTAGGTAGTTGCCCGCCACCCGCCTGTCAAGCCAAACCGCCTCTTGCTTTTCCGCCGCCGCCCCGCGACCTTCGGCCGGCGGAAAGGAGTTCGCAGCCCATGGCAATGGTCTTCATCGACGGCGAGTCCGGCACCACCGGCCTCGGCATCCGGGAGCGTCTGTCGGCGCTGCCGCAGATCGCGCTGAAAAGCCTGCCGCCGGCGCATCGCCGCGACCCCGCCGCCCGCCGCGACATCATGACTGAGGTGGACCTGATCGTCTTGTGCCTGCCCGACGACGCCGCGCGCGAGTCGGTCGCCATGGCGGCCAGCCTCGGCCCGGACGCGCCAAAAGTGCTGGACGCCAGCACGGCGCACCGGGTGGCTCCGGATTGGGTGTACGGCTTCGCGGAACTTGCCCCCGGGCACGCCGATAAGATCGCGGCGGCGCGGACGGTGGCCAATCCGGGGTGCTATCCGACCGGCGCGATCGGGCTGATCCGCCCGCTGGTCGATGCCGGGCTGCTGCCGGCGGATTATCCGCTGACGATCAACGCCGTGTCCGGCTACTCCGGCGGCGGCAAGGCGATGATCGCGGCGCATGAGGCGGCACACGGCCCGGCGTTCGAGCTGTACGGGCTGGGGCTGGAGCACAAGCATGTGCCGGAGACGCAGCGTTACGGCGGCCTGACGCGGCGGCCGATCTTCGTCCCGGCGGTGGGGCATTTCCTGAAGGGGATGCTGGTGTCGGTGCCGCTGCACCTCGATACCCTGCCCGGCAAACCGGATGCTGATGATCTGCGTTCCGCGCTGGACGCCCGCTACGCCGGCTGCGACCTGGTGCGCGTCATGGCCGCCCCCGCGGACGGCAAGCTGGAGCCCGAGGCGCTGAACGACACCGATCGTCTGGAGTTGTACGTGTTCGCGAACGAGACCCACCGGCAGGCGGTCCTGGTTGCGCGGCTGGACAACCTCGGCAAAGGTGCGTCGGGCGCCGCGGTGCAGAACATCGCCCTGATGCTGGGGCTGAAAACCGGAGTTGGCTGATGTCCGATTTGGCTTCCTGGCCGTACGGCACTGTTTTCTCGCTGGACGGCGTCACCCCGCGCATCGCGCCGGACGCCTTCATCGCCCCCACCGCCGCGGTTATCGGCGACGTGGAAATCGGCTCGGAATCCGGGGTCTGGTTCCACTGCCTGTTGCGCGGCGATGTCGGCATCATCCGCGTCGGCCAGCGGACCAACATCCAGGATGGCACCGTCGTGCATGTCCACTCCGGCGGCCTGAACACGTTCATCGGCGATGACATCACGATTGGCCACAGCGCGGTGATCCACGCCTGCACGCTGAAGGATCGCGCGTTCGTCGGCATCGGCGCGACGGTGCTGGATGGCGCGGTGATCGAGGAGGGCGGCATGCTCGCGGCCGGCGCGGTGCTGACTCCCGGCAAGGTCATCGGCCCAAACGAGATGTGGATGGGCTCGCCCGCCAAGCTGCGCCGCGTGATGGACGCGGAGGAGCGGAGCAAGTTCGACCGCAATGCGATCGAGTATCGGGAACTGGCGCGGAAGTTCCGGGCCGGGTTGAAGGTCGTCGGCTGACCTGCTCGACCTGGTTAGGACGCCGCCGATGCGGATTGTCTGGACGGGCTGGACATGCCGACCGGATGAGGAAGCCGCCGTTGAGGAACTGATAAAAGCCGACCGCGAAGAAGCGGAAAGGCGCAAGCGCCGACGCGGGCTGTTCCGCTGGTGGCGATAACCGGACGAAGCGGCGGCACTAACCCGAGCCACGGCGCGTAGCTTTCAGGCTCGCCACGGCGCGGCTCAACCCGAGGCGGGTTGCGGCAGTGACCGCCTCCACCGAAGATGCCGCATGGTTGTCACGCCCGAAACCGTGCGACAGGTCATCCGGTCCTGGCTCGCCATCGAAGTGCTGGCGGCGCACCGCGTCAACGACGGATGGGCCACCCTGGCCGCCGACAGGCGCGGCCAACTGCGGGACGAAGCCCCGCTGGCACCAAACGATCCGGACGAACCGGACATGCCGGACGATTACGACCCCATACCCTGGGCAGCCGAAACAGCGGAGACTCCAGACAGCCAGGACGATCCCGACCCGGACGATGAGGCCGAAGCGCAGCCGCCACAGCCCTGGTTTCTGGTCGTCCTCGGCGCAATGCCGGCCCGACAGGCGTTCGAACACCTCGATGCCGCATTCTCCGAAGCCGCGGACGACGACGAAACCGGCCGCGTGACCCAAGGCGACATCGTCGCCGCCACGGCGATGATCGATCAGTCCGGATTTCTGGTCCCCGACACCGTCGCCATCGCCAGCTTCGCCTGGGGCCTCGGCCATCTGCTATCCGGCGGCTCCCGGGCCGATCTGGCGGGGTGGGACGATCGGGAGGGCGACCTCAAGGCACGCATGAACAGCATGCTGACCCCGACCGATCAGCTCGGGCGGCTGCAACCACTGACCTGGCGGGACGTGCGGGACGCATCCCGCGACCTCGGCGAAGAACTCGGCCTGCCTGCCGAGCTATGGCAGGTGACGCCCTGCGCGGTCCGGATCATGGCGAAGCATCCGCCGCAGGCCGAGGTGCTGTCCGGCTTCGTATTGTCCGATCTGCGGCGCGTGCTGCGCGAGGTGGATCACCTGCCCGGCGCGCTGTCGTCCTACCTCGGCCTGCGTCCGCCGGCGGCAACATGGGACGCGCTGACCGACCGGGCGCGGTTGTCGTCCCTGCTGGAGCCTGCCCTGTTCCCGCTCGGCCGCTGGCCCGGGCCGGGATTGCATCCGCTGAACGTGCTGCAGCAGGCGGCAGTCAACGCCATCGTCCGCGACCTCGACCACAGCGGATTGGCCGCGGTCAACGGGCCTCCCGGCACCGGCAAGACCACCCTGCTGCGCGACCTCGTCGCCAACGTCCTCGTCACCCGCGCCGATCGGCTGGCGCGGACGGATCCGTTCGGCGATCTGGCGGGCCTGGACCTGATGGATTTCGCCATTGTCGTCGCCAGCAACAACAATACCGCGGTGGAGAACATCACCCTTGACCTGCCGATACGCGCCAAGGCGCTCGACCGGTCGGTGTGGCAGGACGGCGGACTGGCGTATTTCCGGCACACCGCCGACGCCGTCGGCAACGTCGCCGCCAAGGCGCCCGAGCACGACCGCGCCTGGGGGCTGATGGCGGCGCGGCTGGGCAAGGCCAGGCACCGCAAAGCCTTCTTCGGCACCTTCTGGTGGGACGCGGACTGGGGCCTGAAAGACTGGCTCGACCTCGCCGGCTGGGCCGATCGGCGGGACGACCAGCCGCGCGGCAAGCTGGCGGAACTCGACCCGCCGCCACGCCTGCCGGAGACCAAGGCGAACTGGCGCCGGGCGGTGGACGAATTCCACCTCGCGCGCGACCGCTGCCGCCGGTTCCGGGATGAACTGGAAGGCATCGCCGCCACCAGAAGCGAGTTGACCCGGATCGAGGGACAAAAACCCGCTGCGCAGGGCCGCCTGGATATCGCCGAGCGCGATCTCGCCTCCGCCACGCTGGCCGCCGAGGCGGCGCGGATCGAGTCCGAGTCGCTGGCCAGGCGGGAGACGACCGAAGACGCCAAACTCGCCGCCCTGACCTCCGTGGCCCCGTCCCGCTTTGCCAGGCTGTTCCGCACCGCGGCGTGGCGGTCGCATGACGCTGACATCCGCGAGCAGGTTGCCCGGCTGGACGCCGCGCAGGACGCGGCCAGGGCGGCGGCCGGACGCCTCGCGGAGGCGTTGGCGGCCGAGGAACAGCATGCGTCCGCATGCGATGCGGCCCGGCAGAGCCTGGAAACCCTGCTTGCCCGGGCCGCCGGGTTCGAACGGCTGACGCAGATCCCGTCGGCTGCGGGAGAGGCGCTGCCCGGCCCCGGCTTCTGGGACCAGCCGGACGCCGATTTGCATCGGGCGGCGCCGTGGAACGGCGGCGCGTTTCGCGATGCCCGCGACGACCTGTTCGCCGCCGCGGTCCGCCTGCACCGGGCCTTCATCGTCGCAGCGGCACGCAGGATCAAGCCGGCGCTGAATGCCGTGGCCAAGGCCTGCGTCAACCCGTCCGCGCCCAAACCCGAAGCCGCCGACTGGGGCCTGTTCTTCCTGGTGGTGCCCGTCGTCTCGACCACCTTCGCCTCCATCGGCCGCATGTTCCAGGGCCTCGGCGCAGCCGATATCGGCTGGCTGCTGATCGATGAGGCCGGACAGGCGGCACCCCAGGCCGCCGTCGGCGCGATCTGGCGGGCTCGCCGGGCGGTGGTCATCGGCGATCCGCTGCAGATCGAGCCGGTGGTCACCACACCGGCCCGCACCACGCGCCTGATCTTCGAAAGCCACCACGCCGAACCCTCCGCCTGGTCGGCGCCGGAGCAGTCGGCGCAGACGCTGGCCGATCGAGCCAGCGCCATCCAGGGGCGGTTTCATGTCGCGGATGGCGGGCCGGGACGGGAGGAGCGCATCACCGGCATGCCGCTGCTGGTGCATCGGCGTTGCGAGCAGCCGATGTTCAACCTCGCCAACGCCATCGCCTACGATAACCGCATGATCTACGCGACCGTCGGCCAGGACTCGTTGATACGGGCGCATCTCGGCCCCTCGGCGTGGGTCGATGTCGATGCGCCTTCCAGGGGCAAGTGGGTGCCGGCGGAGGGAGAGCTGATCGCCGCCGCGATTGGCAGCCTGTGCGGGGTTTTGCCCGGGGCGCCGGAGCTGTTCGTTATTTGCCCGTTCCGGCTGCCCGCCGCCCAACTCAGGGACTTGCTGGAGAACACCCCGGGCGTGCTGCCGGGGCTGAAGAAAAAGGACCGCGTGGAATGGATCGAGCGGCGCGTCGGCACCGTGCATACCTTCCAGGGCAAGGAGGCCGAGGCGGTGATCCTGATGCTCGGGGCCGGCCGCGGCGCGAAGGAGGGGTCCCGGACCTGGGCCGGGCGGACGCCGAACCTGCTGAATGTCGCCGCCACCCGCGCCAAGCGGGCGCTGTATATTGTCGGCAACCGGGCCGAATGGCGGGACGCCGGTTTCTTCCGGGAGGCGGCAAAGCTGCCATCTCGATCCGGGCATGATTGGCCGGGCGGACGGCGGGAGATCTGATACAAATCGGCACTGAGTTGACCCCTAGGCACGGTCGCCTGCATCGTCATGACGGGCGAGCCTGCCATCCACGCCCTTGTTTCGACTCCGGCGCCGCGAGACCATTACTGTGGCGACAGAATATCGGCGACATCCAGGGCCTGCATGCCGGCCCGGCCGGCGGCTTCCAGCCCTTCACGGGTATCCTCGAACACCAGGACGCGCGCGGGTGGCACGCCGAGACGACGCGCGGCTTCAAGGAACAGGTCGGGCGCCGGCTTGGCGTGCCCGACATCCTCGATGGTGACAACCGTATCGAAGAGGCCGCTCAGGCCGGTCACCTCAAGGGTGGGCCGGACGATCGCCTTCGGGCCGCCTGAGGCAACAGCCATCGGCAGCCGGCCATGCTTGTCCCGCGCGATGCGCGTGACCGCGGCGATTTCCTGAAGTTCCGGCAGGGCTTCGAAGAAGACCGCCCGCATCGTGGCCACCACCTGCTGCCGGTCCAGCCTGAGGCCGGTTTCGGCTTCGAAAGCATCCATCAGCACGTATTCCGACATGCCCGCCCGGGCGAGATACCACTCGGCGGTGATTGCCCTGCCGGAACATCGCAAGCCTGCCATCCAGGCGCGTGCATAGATGGGCGGAGTGTTCACCAGCGTGCCGTCGCAGTCGAATATGATGGCGCCAGCCTGAGCCAAAAGCGTCGTGAGATCCTGCATGCCGGCTCCGGGTAGAGGCTTGGACGGTGGCCCTGCGGCCACTCTGACGGTGAGGCCGCCGTGCCCTTCGGTCAATGTTTGCGGCGGCTTCGTTATGGTTGAAGACCTGTGCCGAACGGCACGTTTGCATGATGTGTTTGAAGGACGCTTCACTGTCGGCGTATACTGCTGTCATGCAGATCTCTCTTACGCCCGACCAGCAAGCGTGGATCAAAGCCCGTGTCGCGAGCGGCGTCATCGCGTCGGCCGCCGCGGCCGACGCTCGGGACATTCTGACTTTTCTCTCAGAACAGTCCGGCGAAAGGACCGCCTCCAAGTACGCCGCCTTGTTCGAACGCCTGTATGACCGCCTTGAAGTTTTTCCGGCCAGCGGAACGCCTCGGCCGGCCCGGGTGCGAACATTCGTATAGGGGTCGTTCGGCCTTATATCGTGATTTATCGGCATTTGGCCGGAAGCGACACGGCAACCGTGCTGCGGATCGTGCATGGCCGCCGCGACATCACGCGGGAACTTGTCCAGAGCAGCCCCTCCAGAGCAGCCCCTCCAGAGCAGCCCCTGAGGAGATCGGATTGAAATTTGTTCTTGCTTTATTCCAAAACCCAGGCTAGAACAAACCAGGAAAACACACCGGACACAGACCCATGCACCGCGCGCCAACCATCTCCGCCGTGATCCTGGACAAAATCCTTGCCTTCCTCGCCCCGCTCTTCCTCGCCGCCGCGTCAGGCGACACCACCGCCGCCCGGCAAGCCGCCCGCGCCCTGCTCGCCGATTACAATCCGCGCACCGACAACGAACTGCGCCGCGCCGCCCTGATCATCGCCTTCGATTTCGGCGCCCTCGATGCGCTTAGCCGCTCGGTCGCCGATGACCTGACCCTGAACCAGGTGCTGCGCCTGCGCGGCAACGCCAATGCGCTGAACCGGGCCTCCCTGCAAAACCAGAAAGCGCTCGACGCGCTGCAACAACTCGACCCCGAGCTGGCGGAGGAAGCCGCCGACATGCCGGCGAGCCTGGAGCCCGCGGATCTCGCCCGCTTCGCCCGGACCGCCGCGCCGATGTCCCGCCAGCAGCGCCGCCTGGCTGAACGGCAGGCGGAAAAGGCGCAGCAGCGCATGCAGGAACAAGCCCGCCGTGCGCAACGTGCCGCGGAGGTCGCCGCCCGCCGCGCCGCATCAGCGCAGCAACCCGCTCTGCAGACATAGAAAAGGCGGCGGAGCCTTCGCCCCGCCGCCCGACGCCATCCCCCCGGACGGCAATAGGCCCGGCTATCTCGCGGTCGTGGCCCATTCGTGAGTGTGCGTAAGACAATCGTCGGTATTCAGCAGGCCCCCAGCGCCGCGCGGCGCCAATTTCCGCGACTGTGTGACGAATCCGGAAAGAGCCCGACAGACGTTCGGCGTCTGACGGTGTATAATCGCGCCGAATGCCTGCGAACCGCTCCGGATCGCCGCCAACGCGGGAGCGGACGGGGCGGCCGATCGCATACTGTCTGTTCCTCCGATTGTCCGGGTTAAGCGAGTTAAGTATTGACACCCACCGTGCAAAAGCGAAGTCCCGATACCGCCATCCCACGGCAATCATGTCGCCGGATTCACCGGCGGCCCCTCGCATCTGTAAAGGATGTAAATTCGTGAGCCGCGCCCTGATCGGCCGTACCGTCCGCCGGCTGCGGACCGAGCGCACGTTGTCCCAACAAGCCTTGGCCGCCCGACTCGGCATCTCCGCCAGCTACCTCAACCTGATCGAGCACGACCAGCGCGCGGTCACGGCGTCGTTACTCATCAAGCTGGGGGAAACGCTGCGAGTCGATCTGGGGGAACTGTCCGGCGCGCAGGAAAGACAGCTCGAGGTCGGGCTGCGCGAGGCTTTCGCCGATCCCTTGCTCGGTGCGGATGCGGTGGCGGAGGCAGAGGTCGAGGCGCTGGCGGCCGGCAGCCCCAACGCGGCGCGTGCCGTGCTGTCGCTATATCGCGCCTGGCGCGTCGCGCGAGAGGACGCCAACGGCATCGCCCTGCCCTCCGGCCGCCGCATCCTGCTGCCGAACGAGGAAGTGCGGGACTTTTTCGACGACCACGCCAACCATTTCCCGGTGCTGGAGGAAGCCGCCGAGACCCTCGCCGGCGAACTGGCACCGGACGCGCCGGCCGAGATGAACCATGCAATCGCCGAGCGCTTGCGGTTGGTGCATGGCGTGCGTGTCAGCGTCCAGCCGCTGGAGGCGGCGCTGCGGCGATATGACCCGGCGACCCGCGGCCTGGCGCTGTCGGAGTCTCTGCCGCGCGAAAGCCGCGGGTTCCACATGGCCTTCCAGCTTGCCTTGCTGGAGGCGCGCGATGCGGTGGAGGCTGTGCTGAAGGAGGCGTCGCCGTCGACGTCCGAGGCCTCCATGTTGATGCGCATCGGCCTGCTGAACTACGTCGCCGGGGCGCTGGTGATGCCGTACGGGCCGTTCCTCGCTGCGGCGGCCTCACTGCGCCACGACATGGATGCGATCTCGGCGCGCTTCGGCGTGTCGTATGAACAGGCCTGCCACCGGCTCTCCACCTTGCAGCGTATCGGCGCCCGCGGGGTGCCGTTCTTCTTCCTGCGCGTGGACCCGGCGGGCAACGTGTCGAAGCGGTTCTCCGCGGCGGGGTTTCCGTTCGCACGCTATGGCGGCTCATGCCCGCGCTGGGTCGTGCATACGGCGTTCGCTCAACCTGGCGTGCTGCAGGTCCAGGTCGCGGAATTGCCGGACGGAGCGGCCTATCTGTGCTTTGCGCGCGCCATCAGCCAGCCGGTAGCGCGCTGGGGCGAACCGCGCCCCACGCACGTGGTGGCGATGGGCTGCGCCGTGACCAACGCCGCGGAGGTTGTCTACGCCGATGGCCTGGATCTGGAACGCGCGCGTGTCGGCATCGGCCTGTCATGCCGGCTATGCGACCGCCCCGATTGCGGCAGCCGCGCCTTCCCGCCGCTGGAGCACCGGCTGTCGCTCGATCCGCTGACGGCGGGAACCAGCCCGTATCGCTTCGAGGCGAAGCCCAGATAACCGGAACACGGCGAGAGCCGCGCTGCGCTCTCGCCGTCATGGCCGGCCATCCACGCCATCGTCCGCACAAGCACCGCCAGGCGTGGATGGTCCGCCTGCGCGGACCATGACGTCGCGAGACCTACCGCCGCCACCACCCGCGCTTCTTCTCTGCCGGGGACTCGCCATCCGATCCCACCAGTATCGGCCGGATCAGCGGAGCCGGCGGCGGCGCGTCAGCATTGACGATCTCATCGTGCTCGCCAGCACCATTGACCGGTTCGCCGGCGATAGCCTCCGCCTCCTCCGCGTGGATCTCCGCCGGCGGCAATGAAACCGCTATCGGCTCCGGCGCGCCGCCATTGACGATCTCCGGTTCGGCGGTGGCTTCCCCGGCCTCCCGCGCGGACTCCTCAGCCGGTTCCTCGGCAAAGCTCGCCTCCGCCTCAGGCGCGGTGGCGTTAACGATCTCACTCGCCGACGGCAGGCGCGGAGCCGGCTTGGCTTCCGCCGCCCGTTCCACCTGATCCATCACGTCGAAGATATCGAACGCACGGCCACCGAACGGATCAGCCGGGGTCGGGCCGGCATAGACCGGCGGCAGTTCCGGCTGGTCCGCGCCGGGCATCGAGAACGGCGACAGCTCGCCATCGCCGTCGCGCCGCCGCCGCCGCCCGCCGCGCCGCCCGCGACGCCGGTTGCGGGGATCGTCATCGGATGCCGCCGCCGACTCGCCAGGTTCGGCCCCATCCTCCGGCTCGCCGGGCGCCACCGCTTCGGTTTCGGCTGCGACAAGCGCATCGGACAAATCGTCGTTAGCCGGGGCGCCGCGCGGTTCGCCATCGGCGGACTCACCGGGCGCGTCGCCGGCAGCACCGGGCAGGTCGTCACGCCGGCCGCCGCGCCGACGCCGGCGACGGCGCTTGCGGCGGCGCTCGGCCTCATCGCCGCCGCCCGTGCCATCGGCGGCGTCCGCCGCACGCTGCTCCTCGGTATCCTCGTCGCTGTCGTCGTCATCGTCGTCGGCATCGACGACATCGGGTTCTTCGTCGCCCTCCATATCGCCAACCGGCGCCGGGATCAGCATCCGGTCCGGCGTCACCACCGGCGGGATTTCGTCCGCCGAGCGTACCCGTATCTTCTCGATGCGGAACTGCGGCGCGATCTGATCGTCGTCCGCCGCGACGATGACCTTCATCACATAGCGCAGCTCGATCTCGCGCAACCGGTCCCGCTTGTGATTGAGCAAGTACAGCGCGACCGGCGTGGAGACATGCACGACGATCTCGGCCGAGCGGCGCTTGCCGCCTTCGTCCTCGATCCCCCGGAGTACATGAATTGCGGCGTTCTCGGTGCTGCGCACATGGCCTGTGCCGCCGCAATGCGGACAGGGGATGAAGCTGGTTTCCGCCAGCGACGGGCGCAGCCGCTGCCTGCTCATCTCGAGGAGGCCGAAATGGCTGATATGGCCGATCTGGATGCGGGCGCGATCGTTTTTCAGCGCTTCCTTGATGCGGCGCTCGACCATCGCGTTGTGGCGCTTGGACTCCATGTCGATGAAGTCGATGACGATCAGCCCGGCCAGGTCGCGCAGGCGCAACTGGCGCGCGACCTCGTCAGCCGCCTCCAGGTTGGTGCGCAGCGCGGTTTCCTCGATGTTCCGCTCCCGCGTGGAACGGCCGGAGTTGACGTCGATGGCGACCAGCGCCTCGGCCTGGTTGATCACCAGGTAGCCGCCGGAGCGAAGCTGCACCGTCGGCATCAGCATGGCGTCGAGTTGCGCCTCGACCTGGTTGCGGGCGAACAGCGGCTGGCCGCCGTCGCGCCAGAGCTGCACCTTCTTGGCGTGCGACGGCATCAGCATGCGCATGAAGTCGTGCGCCGCGCGCCAGCCGTCCTCGCCATCGACCAGGATCTCGTCGATGTCGCGGGAATACACGTCGCGAATCGAGCGCTTGATCAGGCTGGCCTCTTCGTAGATCAGCGCGGGCGCCACCGACTTCATGGTGTGCTCGCGGATGTCGTCCCACAGCCGCAGCAGGTATTCGCAGTCGCGCTTGATCTCCGGCTTCGGCCGGTTGGCGCCAGCGGTGCGGACGATCATGCCCATGCCGCGGGGAATATCGAGTTCGGTCATCACCTCCTTCAGCCGGCGGCGATCGGTTGCCGAGGTGATCTTGCGGGAGATGCCGCCGCCGCGCGGGGAGTTCGGCATCAGCACGCCGAAGCGGCCGGCCAGCGACAGGTAGGTGGTCAGGGCCGCGCCCTTGGTGCCGCGCTCTTCCTTGACGACCTGCACCAGCAGGATCTGCCGGCGGCGAATGACTTCCTGAATCTTGTAGTTGCGCAGGAAACGCGGCGGCAAGCGACGTTCGCGCTGGTCCTCGCCGCTGTCCTGATCGCCGCCGCCGACGGTCTCGGGCGGCGGCTGGGCTTCGATCCGTTCGCCGTTGGTGTCGAACGAGTCGCTTTCTTCGTTGTCCTGCTCCGCCTCGGACTCCCCGGCCGCAAGCGGCTGCGAATCGTCTTCCCCCCGGGCCTCCGGCTCAATGACTTCCACAGTCGAGGCCGGCGCTGCTTCCGCCGGCTCATGCGGTGCCGCGACGATGTCGGGTGCGATCAGCAGGGGCAGCGCGGGGCGCGCCCACTCCTCGACCTCCCCGGGGCCGTCTGGCTGCGGCGCGGGCGGCGCGGGCGGCGGCCGGCTGTCCGTCGCCGTGCTCAGCGCGATTTCGAGGTCTTCCTCCTCCTCCTCGCGCCGCGCCTCCTCGGCCTGCAGTTCGATCAGCCGCTGCCGATCGGCGACCGGAATCTGGTAGTAGTCGGGATGGATTTCGCTGAAGGCGAGGAACCCGTGCCGGTTGCCGCCGTATTCGACGAAGGCGGCCTGAAGGCTCGGTTCGACCCGAACGACCTTGGCGAGGTAGATGTTGCCTTTAAGCTGCCGTTTCGTCGATGTCTCGACGTCAAAATCTTCTAGCCGGTTACCGTCCAGCACCACCACGCGGGTTTCTTCCGCGTGAGTGGCGTCGATCAGCATGCGTTTCGTCATCTAGTACTGAACTCCGATGGGCCGCCTGGATGCGCGGTCCGGACCTTCTGCGGGTCTCGGCCGGCGGACGGCTTGCAAGGCTTGCGGGAAGGGGCCCGCCCGAAGTTTCAGGACAACGATGGCAATCGGAACACGCAGCAGCGCCGCCACCCGATAGCTCGGGCGGTGGTCCAAATCCGGACATGTATGGCGCGACGTGAATCATCAGTCCCTGGCGTTCGGTCGGCGCGTCCCAAGGCGGGACGCAGCCCCGTGTGAAAGTCTTTGCAGACAACTGCCCGGGCCGCGGATATGGGCCGCGGCGGACAGATCCCGGCGCGCCACAAGTCCTTAGTGGCGGGCGCGACACGGACGGCGATGCGGCCAGGACAACGCGGATCCTTCCCCCAACTTGCTGGCCTGACTCGGATCAGGCCGCCAAGGGATCACGCATCGCCGTAACGCGCCGAGGGACCGCGAAAAGCCGCGTTCCCCGTCGACATCGCCGGAGCAATCAGACCATGAAGCAAAGCGCCCTGGACCGCAAGCAGATCATAACAGCCAGCCATTAACTCGCCGCAATCAACAACAAAGCTGCGTCACTGCATCCGATCTGTTAAGAGCACGCCATGGAATCCACGCTGCCTGTTGCGCGTCGCCTGTTGCTGCGCCGTCTTGCGGCGGGCACATCGATCTTCGGCACCTTCCTGCTGCCGCCTGCTTTGCACGGTGCGATGGCGGCCGCTGCGGGCCATTCCGGTAAGAAAAATGCATCAAATCAATCGCCCCGCGCCGGTTCGTCCGCTCCTCTGGTGATGCTCGACCCCGGTCATGGCGGCAAGGACCCCGGGGCCATCGGCGTTTCGGGCACCTTCGAAAAAAATATTTCCCTGGCGACCGCCATGGAGCTGAAGCGGCAGCTCGAAGCCGGCGGACGCTACCGGGTGGAACTGACGCGTACTCGCGATATTTTTATACCTCTGGATGAACGCGTGGACCGGGCGCAGCACAGGCGCGCGGCGCTGTTCGTCTCCATGCATGCGGATGCGCTGTCGGATCATGCGGTGCGTGGGGCCTCCGTCTATACCCTTGCGCGCACCGCGTCCGATGCCCAGACCGCCGCCCTGGCGCGGAAGGAGAACAGCGCCGATCGGTTTCTTGGCGGGCAATGGCAGGATACGCCGCCGGAGGTGGCGCACATTCTCGCCAGCCTGGTGCGGCAGGAAACCCGGACCGGATCGGTGCGCATCGCCCGCACCCTCGTCGGCAGCCTCGACCAGGATCTTCCCATGCTGCCCAACCCCGATCGGCATGCCGGGTTCGTGGTGCTGAAGGCGGCGGATATTCCCAGCGTGCTGGTGGAAATGGGCTTCATGTCCAACCCCCGCGATGAGCAGGCTTTGCGCCAGGCCACGCACCGCCGGCTGGTCGCGCAGGCCATGCACCGGGCGGTCGATGCGTATTTCGCGGGCGCCGCCCGGGCGGACTATGGTCCTGCCGGAGACGCCGGGACGGGCTGAACCGGCGGTGCCGCGAACCCGGATGTAGCAATCTCGTTGCTGGCGATTTTGGGCGAAAGCGATCATATCCCAACCATGACAGGACCACTCACCGCCGGCGATCCGCTGGCGCCTTCCGGCCGCCCCGGGCGGGGCAAACCCGAGGAACCGGCAGGCAAGCCATCGCGCAAGGCAGCGGCCAGGCGAACGGGACCGGGCATTCTGCTGCGCACGATGCGCGGCCTGTTCGGCGCCGTTCTGGCGGTGCTGGTGCTTGGCGGCATCGCCGGCGCGGCGGCCGGTTGGATGGCCTACCAGCACTACAGCGCCGATTTGCCGGATGTGGACGGACTGCGGAACTACCAGCCGCCGGTCATGAGCCGGGTCTATGCGGGCGACTCACGCCTGCTGGCCGAACTCGCCGCCGAGCGCCGGATCTTCGTGCCCATCGGCGCGATCCCCGACATCGTCAAGCGGGCGTTCGTCTCCGCCGAGGACCAGAACTTCTATACCCATCGCGGCATCGACCCGATGGCGATCATCCGCGCCGCGGTGTTCGACCTGGCGCATGCCGGCCAGGGCAAGCGGCCCATCGGCGCCTCGACGATCACCCAGCAGGTGGCCAAGAACATGCTGCTGGACAACCAGGTATCCTTCGCCCGCAAGGCGAAGGAGGCGATCCTGGCGATGCGGATCGAGCAGAACCTCAGCAAGGACCGCATCCTTGAGCTGTATCTGAATGAAATCTACCTGGGCCAGGGTTCGTATGGCGTCGCCGCGGCGTCGCAGGCCTATTTCAACAAGCCGCTGGACAAGCTGACGATCGCCGAGGCGGCGTTCCTGGCCGCCTTGCCGAAGGCTCCGAACAACCTCAATCCGTTCAAGTATCCAGATGCCGCCCGGTCCCGCCGCGACTACGTGCTGGACCGCCTGGCCGAGGACCACGTGATAACCGCAGCCCAGGCCGCCTCCTCCAAGGCCGAGCCGATCGTGCCGTCGGAGTTCCACCGGCCGCCGCCGATACCGGGCGCGGACTGGTTCACCGAGGACGTGCGCCGGCAACTGATCGCCCATTTTGGTCAGGAATCGACGACCACTGGCGGCCTGATGGTCCGCACCAGCATGGACCCGGTGCTGCAGGTTGCGGCGGAAAGGTCGCTGCGGGACGGGCTGATGGCCTATGACCGCAAGATGGGCGGCTGGCGCGGCGCAGTGACGCACCTGGCCGTGGCGCCGGCTGATTTCGAGACCAAATGGCCGGCGGCGCTGAATGAGGTCGCCCGGCCGGCCGGCATGCTGCCGCATTGGAAGCTCGCCGTGGTGGCGGCCACGACGGAGAACGAGGCGAAGGTCGACTGGCTGAACCAGGCCGGCGAGCGCAAGACCGCGGTTCTGGCGTTGCAGGACATCACCTGGGCGCGCCCGGTGCATGACGGGCGGCCGGGCGGCACGCCCAGGCGCATGACCGATGTGGTGCAGACCGGCGACGTGGTGATGATCGATCCGCCCGCGGTGCAGGCGCCTGCCCCCACCGCGCCGCCGAGTGCGCCGGTGAAGGGCAAGGCAGCCGCCGCGACGGTGCCGCCTCCGGCGAACCGGGCGACATTGCGGCAAATTCCGCTGGTGCAGGGCGCGCTGGTATCGCTCGATCCGCAGACCGGGCGGGTCCTCGCGATGGTTGGCGGCTGGAGCTTCGAACAAAGCCAGTTCAACCGCGCGACCCAGGCGAACCGCCAGCCGGGCTCCAGCTTCAAGCCGATGGTGTACCTGACGGCGCTGGAAAAGGGCATCTCGCCGAGCCAGCGCTTCCTCGACGCGCCGATAATCATCGATACGCCGGAGGGCCGCTGGCGGCCCGGCAACTTCGAAAACACCTTCAATGGTCCGACGCCGCTGCGCGTGGCGCTGGAGGAGTCGCTGAACCTGGTGACCCTGCGCGTCGCCCAGCGCGTCGGCATGAAGGCCGTCGCGGACACGGCGATCGCCTTTCACATGGTGGACTCGATGCCGCGGGTGCTGCCGGCGGCGTTGGGCGCGGTGGAAACGACTGTGATGCGGGAGGCGCAAGCCTATGCCTCGCTGGCCACCGGCGGCCGGGAGGTGATCCCGACCCTGATCGACAGCGTGCAGGATCCGGACGGCCATGTGGTGTTGCGGCCGGAGGGGCTGGATTGTGAGGCGTGTGCGGACGCGGCCGCCCCGCCACAGATTACCGACAGCCGGGCGCAGATCGCCGATGCGGCGAGTGTGTTTCAGCTTCAGACGATGATGCAGGGTGTGGTGCAGCGCGGCACCGGCATCCCGGCGGGCAAGGGGCTGAACCGGCCGATAGCGGGCAAGACGGGAACGACGCAGGACTTCGCGGATGCCTGGTTCGCCGGGTTCACGCCCGACCTGGTTACCGTGGTGTGGGTTGGCTTCGACAACCCGGCGTCTTTGGGTGAAAACGAGACCGGTGCCGCCGTTGCCGCCCCGATCTGGCATGACTATATGGCTTCGGCGCTGGCCGGCCATCCGGTGCTGTCGTTTCCAATGCCTCCGGGCGTGACCATGGCATCGTGGCAGACCGCCACCGGGACGGTGACCGACGCGTTCAAGCCTGACCAGGTGCCGGGTGCGTCGGGTGCGAGCGGCGGCGAAGGCGGTGGCAGTGCCCCGACAGCCGATGGCTCGACCGGAGGACCGCCGGCAATCGTGCATGGCGGGGTTGATAACAGCATGGGCGGGTTGTATTGACCCGCCCCTTCGATAGAGCAGTTCACACAGATGTCCGCTGAATCCGACGCATTGAACGAACAGATCAAGCAGTCCGTCGCGCTGCTGAGGAGGCATCTTTGACTGGGATGTCGCCGAAGCCCGCCTCGCGGACCTGAACAACCGCGCCGAGGATCCGGCGCTGTGGAACGATCCCGCCGCCGCGCAGAAGCTTATGCGCGAGCGGAACCAGATCACCTCGGCGATGGAGACCGTCCAGAAGCTGGAGTCGGAGGTCTCCGACGCGCTGGAACTGATTGCCATGGCAGAGGCCGACGGCGACGAAGCGATGGTGGCCGAGGCCATGGGGTCGCTGCGCGCGGCGGCCGAGGAGGCCAAGCGGCGGGAGATCGAAAGCCTGCTGTCCGGTGAGGCCGACGGCAATGACTGCTATATCGAGCTGAACTCCGGCGCCGGCGGAACGGAGGCGCAGGACTGGGCCGAGATGTTGATGCGCATGTATATGCGCTGGGCCGAGCAGCACGGCTACAAAGTGCAGTTGATGGAAGAGAGCGAGGGCGAGCAGGCGGGGATCAAGTCCGCGACCCTTCAGGTCTCCGGGCCGAACGCCTACGGGTGGCTGAAGACGGAAGGCGGCGTGCACCGGCTGGTGCGCATCAGCCCATTCGATTCCAATGCGCGGCGGCAGACCAGCTTCGCCAGCGTGTGGGTCTATCCGGTGGTCGATGACTCGATCGAGATCGAGATCAACGAAGCCGATTTGAAGGTGGATACGTATCGCGCGTCGGGCGCGGGCGGGCAGCACGTCAACAAGACGGAAAGCGCGATCCGGATAACGCACGTCCCCAGCGGGATCATCGTTGCCTGCCAAACCGATCGCAGCCAGCACCGCAACCGGGCGACGGCGATGGCGATGCTGAAGGCGCGGATGTATGAGGCCGAGTTGCAGCGGCGAGAGGCGATCACCGCGGCGCAAGAGAACGCCAAGACCGATATCGGCTGGGGCCACCAGATCCGCAATTACGTGCTCGCACCCTACCAGTTGGTCAAGGATTTGCGGACCGGGGTGGAGAAGGGCAATCCGGACGCGGTGCTGGACGGCGACCTGGATGAGTTCATGGCCGCGGCGCTGGCGGCCCGGTCGGGTGCGACACGGTCGGAGGCGAGCGCCAACGCGCGGTAAGTCTGCCTGCTATTTAAGGATCGCCAGGGCGGCGAGGCCCGAACCATAGGCGGTGATCAACACGCCCAGTATGCCCCATAAATAGGTTTTGGTCGGCACATCGGCGAATCTTGCGATCATCTCGGTCCGGAGGGTGGCGATCTCTTTGGTCATATCGGCCCGCAGGCTGGTGCTTTCAGTCGTCATGTCGGCACGCAGACCGGTCATATCGGCCCGCAGGCTGGTGCTTTCGGTCGTCATGTCGGCCCGCAGACCGGTCATTTCGGCCCGCAGGCTGGTGCTTTCGGTCGCCATGTCGGCCCGCAGGCTACCGATTTCGGTCGTCATCTCCGCCCGCAGACTGGTCATTTCGGCCCGCAGACCGGCGCTTTCAGTCGTCATCTCGGCCCGCAGACCGGTCATTTCGGCCCGCAGGCTACCGATTTCGGTCCTCACCTCCGCCCGCAGGCTACCGATTTCGGTCGTTACATCCGCTCGCAGGCTACCGATTTCGGTCGTTACATCCGCCCGCAGGCTTATGTTTTCGTTGCGAAACCCCGATATCTCCCTGGTCACATCAGACCGCAGATCCGCGAGTTCCGCCTTGGTCGCGAGATTGGGCAACGTCGCCATCAGCGTCGCGTCGATGCGGACGATCATCGGCTCAAGCCGGGATAGCACCGACTTGACCTCCTGCATGTCGTCTTCCAGCCGCGCAACACGGTCTTCCATGGGAAGATCGTAAGGGCGGCGATTGGCCGGTGCAACAGACGATTCAGTCATCGCGCCTGCCCCTGCCACCATTGACTGACAAAATCCGGATGCATACTGGTGTATTCAACCGGCGACTGGCGAAATAGGACAGCACTACTCGATCCATCATCCAACTCCTGCGCGAAGCGGATGATAGACGCCAATGATTAACGAATGATTTACGCGGCCAAGCCGATCATCCCGGATCGGCCGTCAGCCCGGCGGCGGCCAGCCCGGCCAGACCGCAGGCCTCATCGTTGTCCGATGTGTCCCCCGAAACGCCAACCGCGCCGATGATGCTGTTGTCGCCGCCGCGGATCAGCACGCCGCCCGCGACCGGAATCAGCGACCCGCCAACCGCATGCGTCACCGCGGCGATGAAGTGCGGCCGCTCCGCCGCATTCTTGCCCAGAGTGCGCGAGCCGACGCCCATCGCCACCGCGCCATGCGCCTTGCCGATGGCGATGTCGGCGCGCCGCAACGACGTGCCGTCCTCGGCGGCAAACGCCTTCAGCACGCCCCGCGCGTCCAACACCGCGACCGCCATCGGCGCCAACGATTTCTCCCGCGCATGCGCCAATGCGGCGGCGATCACCGTCTGCGCCGCGGCCAAATTCAGTTCCGTCATGACAAGCGTCCTTGCTGCTATGCCTACAGGAACAGCTCGTCCGGGTCCCCGTTGAACATTGCCCGGCCGACCGCCTCGAAATGTGACTCGCGGGCCTGAATCTGCTGCGACAGCGTGTGCATGTCGCGGAACCGGCGCTCGAACGGCGTGCCGAGGAAAATCGCCGAAGTTCCTGCCGCCTTGTAGACGTAATCGGCGACCTCGGCGGCCGAATGGATTGCATGGGCGCAGCCCAGTCTCACCCGCACCCTGGCGGCAAGATCTATCGGCACGACATCGTCGGCAGTGGCCGAGACCTCTTTCAGGATGTCCACCAGCCAGGCGCGCGCGGACCCCAACACGGCCTCGCGCCGCGCGATGCCGTCCTGCAGGACCGGGCTATCCGCCAGGCGTTGCAGACCGCGCGGGATCTTCTCCGCCGCCAGGCTGTGCAGCGAATCGAGCATCGCGCGGGCGATGCCGAACGCCACCCCGGCAACGCCGACGGCATACAGGCCCTGCATGGTGAAGGCGTAGAGCGTCCCCGTCTCCCGCCGCAGCGACGGATCCTCGCGCGTGCCGCTGAACGCTTCCGGCACGAACAGCCCGGTAACCCGGTAGCCCTCGGAGGCCGTGCCGCGCAGGCCGATGGTGTTCCAGTTCGCCACCGGCTGCGTATGCTCCTTGCGGAACAAAAGAGTCCGGATTGTCGGCCGCCCGAAGCGGTTCGCGCGCAGCGTCCCGTCCGGTTCGGTGACCTGGCAATGCGCGCCCATCCAGTTCGCCTGGCGGCTGCCGCTGGCGAAATCCCACTCGCCGCTGAGCAGATAGCCGCCCGGCACCGCCCGGGCCGTGTTCCGGTTGGGCGGTCCCCAGGAAATGATCGTCCGCGCATCCGACCAGATCTCCCGCGCGGTTTCCAGCGGGATGAACGGCGCGATCAGCGCGGCGCTGTTGGCGACGAACAGGTTCCAGGCCACCGAGGCGTCGTGCCGTCCGACTTCCTCGATCGCATGCAGGTAGGTCCAGGGATCGACCTGGTCGCCGCCGGCGGATCGCGGCAGCAGCATGCGGGCCAGGCGGGCGTCGTGAATCCGGGTCAGCAGCGGTTCGGGGATGAGCTGGCTGGCTTCGATCTCGTCCGCGGCGGCGGCGATCGCAGGGCCGAGATCGCGCGCCCGGGTGACGGGATCGATAGGGGCGGCGCCGGGCCTGGCACGGTTCATGGGACGCTCCTGCGCCGTGGTCGCACGATTACCGGCCGCCGGGAGGTGCTTTGTCAACGCCGTTCGGCTTGCCGTTGCGCAAAGTAAACACATGGTTCATTGAACCGAACAGCAGCTTCCGCTAGGTACCGTTGCTATGCGCATCCTGCTTTTCCTATGTGCCGTTTCGCTATCCGCGGCCTCGCCCGCGCTGGCGCAGGTGACCGTCGACCTGCATGCGCTGCAAGCGCTGCCCGATCAGCCGGAAGCCACCCCCCGTCCGCGTGCCGCGCCGCCCAACCTGGTTCGCGTGCCGAACGCGACGGCAAAACTGACTCCGCCAGCGGCGCCGTCAGTACCGGCACCGGCACAGCCCGCCATCCCGCAAGCCGAACCGGGTACCGCGGTGATCAACCCGGTGGCGCCGCCCGAGCCGCCGGCGGGAACACCGCCGCCGCCGCCTCCCCCGGTGTCGGCGACCGCCGCGACAAAAGCGGCTCCCACCACCGCCGGCCTGCGCCTGACCTTTGCCGCAGGCGCGTCGGATCTCAGCCCCGACAGCACCGCATCGATCAAGGACCTGACGGCGGCGGCGCCTCCCGGTGACGCCACGACGTTCAACGTCCAGGCCTATGCGCCCGGCACGCCGGATGATCCGTCCACCGCGCGGCGCATTTCACTGGCGCGCGCGATGGCGGTGCGCAGCGCGCTGGTGGCGGACGGCGTCCCGTCGGCCCGCATCTTCGTGCGCGCACTCGGCGCGCAGCATGGCGATGGACCGGCCGACAGGGTGGACGTGAGCGTTGAGGGCGCCCCCGGGCAGGCGACACAGAAATGACCAAGCCCTCCGGCTATCTGATCCGGATGCTGCTGTTCCTGATCGCCGTCGGCATTGTCGCCGCCGTGCTTTCTCCCGTGCTGGCCACCGCCTTCTTCAACAACCCCGTGCTCAACAGCCTGATCCTGTTCATCCTGCTGCTCGGCATTGTCTGGAACCTCAACCAGGTGCTGCGGCTGCGGCCGGAGGTGAAATGGCTCGAGACATATCAGACCTCGCGCAGCCGGCTGGCGGCGCTGCCCTCGCCCAAGCTGCTGGCGCCGATGGCCAGCATGCTGGCGATGCGGGAAGGCCAGACGCGCCAGGATGGCCGCCATATCACCCTGTCGGCGACCGCCATGCGCAGCCTGCTGGACGGGCTGTCGTCGCGGCTCGACGAAAGCCGGGAGCTGTCGCGCTACATGACCGGGCTGCTGATCTTCCTCGGCCTGCTGGGGACGTTCTGGGGCCTGCTGAAGACGGTCGGTTCGGTCTCCGAGGTCATCGGCGGCATGACCATCGGCAGCGGCGACGTCACGGCGATGTTCGACCAGTTGAAGTCGGGCCTGGTCAAGCCGCTGGCGGGGATGGGAACCGCATTTTCGGCCAGCATGTACGGCCTGGCCGGGGCGCTGGTGCTGGGCTTCCTCGACCTGACCGCCGGGCAGGCGCAGAATCGGTTCTTCAATGAACTGGAAGAATGGCTGGCCGGCCTGACCCGGCTGTCGTCCGGCGCGCTGGCGGAGGGCGACGGGTCCGTCCCGGTCTATGTCCAGGCGCTGCTGGAACAGACCGCGGAGAACATGGAGGGCCTGCAGCAGGTGCTGGTGCGGGACGAGGAAAATCGCATCCAGATGAACCAGGCCGTGGTGACTTTGAATGAGCGGCTCGGCTCGCTGGCTGACACGATGCGGGCCAACCAGCAGTTGATGGCGCGGATCGCCGAGGCGCAAACGGCGATCGGTCCGGCGTTGCAGCGGCTCGGCCAGGCCGGCGGCGGCGACGATGTCAGCCGCGGCCATCTGCGCAATATCGAGAATTTCCTGCAACGCCTGCTGAATGAGTCCGAACAGGGGCGCGCCCGCTCGACTGCCGAACTGCGCAACGACCTGCGGCTGCTGACCCGCACCGTCGCGGCGCTGGCGGAGCCGCCGCGGTAATGGCAGGCCGCGTCCGCAGGCACGGCGGCAACGGACTCGACGCCTGGCCCGGCTATGTGGACGCGCTGTCCACGTTGCTGATGGTCATCATCTTTGTGCTGCTCGTGTTCGTCCTGGCGCAGGCGTTCCTGGGGATCGCGCTGTCCGGCCGCAGCCACGAACTGGACCAGGCGAAACGGGAACTGTCCGAACTGGCCGACGCCCTGTCGCTGGAGCGCGGCAAGGAGGCTGACCTGCGGGTGTCGATTTCCCAGCTCGGCCAGCAGCTTGCGTCTCGCACGGCGGATCGCGATCGTCTGACCGGCCAACTGGCGGAAGCCGATCTGGCGGTGCAGAACGCGACGGCGGCGGCGGCGCGGTTTCAGGCGCAACTGAACGAAGCAAACGGCCGCGCCGATTCGGCGGCGGCGCAGGCAGCGGACGCGAAGCGCCAGCTTGCCGAGATGCAGAAGCAGATCGCGGCGCTGGACCAAACGGTCGATATCAGCAAGGACACGCTGCAGGCGAAACTTTCGGATCTGGCGAAGCTGGCGGACCAGGCGCGCGCCCTGACGGCGCTGCGCGACCAGTTGGAGACTCAGGCGCAGGACGCCGCGGCCCGGGCGATGACCGCGGAGCAGCGGCAGCAGGCCGTGGAAGTGCAGTTGTCGGATGAGAAGAAGCTCGGCGACAGCGCCAGGGCGCAGATTGCCCTGTTGAACCAGCAGATCGACCAGTTGAAGGCGCAACTGGCGTCGATCGCGAACAGCCTGGATCTGACGAAACAGTTGTCCAGGGACAAGGACGCGGTGATCGCCAATCTCGGCCAGAAGCTGAACGCCGCGCTGGCGGCCAAGGTGGAGGAGCTGCAGCAATATCGCAGCGAATTCTTTGGCAAGCTGCGCAGCGTGCTGGCCAACCGGCCGGGCATCACCATCGTCGGCGACCGGTTCGTGTTCCAGAGCGAGGTGCTGTTTCCCGTCGGCAGCGCGGAGCTGACTCCCGCCGGGGCGCTGCAAATGACCAGCCTCGCGGTCACCATCAAGGACATTGCGGCGGAAATCCCGCCCGACGTGCGCTGGGTGCTGCGGGTGGATGGCCACACCGATCCGCAGCCGGTGAAAAGCAGCGTGTTCGCCTCGAACTGGGAGCTGTCGGCGGCGCGGGCGATCACGGTCGTGAAACTGCTGATCGCGGACGGGGTGCCGCCGCAACATCTGGCTGCCACCGGGTTTGGGCAATACCAGCCGTTCGGCCCCGGCGACGCCCCCGACGCCTACGCGAAGGACCGCCGGATCGAGCTGCGGCTGACGGACCGGTAGCGGTTCGGCCAGTGCAGCCAGCGGCACCCGGTTGGGTCTTTGACGCCGCGCTTTGCTGACCGCCTCCGCGCTGGCGCCGTGCGGCGACTTCAGCCCACGCTCCGCTGGCCGTGGTGGGAAAGTGACCGGTATCCGCGGTCCGTCGAAGGTCACGGTCAACGTCCGGTCGGCCCGGATGCCCATTTCCTGCGTTTCGCCATCCATCTCCCGATTGACCGGCACGGCCCCCGATGGACCGGCACGGCGGCGCCGCACAGGGTTGCGCGCGATACAGGATGCGCTCCGCCATGGTGCCGACCAAGCTGAGTCGGCTAGGGCTTCGCCGTCGGCCCAGAGCTGCTGTGCCAGTATAGTATCGCTTGTCAGGTGCAAGCGCACAAAGTAAAATGAGGAACATACAAGGTTATGCATTTGCTGAGGAGATAATCTTATTGACCAGTCCATAAATCCCTTCATCACAGAGCTGAACATTTCAGCGCGTTTGTCGCACTCGCGGCGAGCTACCCGGTCGCCCCGGAATGGCTCCGCGGAGGCGCCGAAGCGTGTCACACCGGTTGATCGGGTTGCCACCATACCCCATTGTCACCCCGCAGGAGACACCATGAACGAGGATATTGCGAACCGCATTCTGGCGACACTGGAGCGACTCGAAGCCGGTCAGGGCAGCATGCGCGAGGATCTAAGCCGGCTTGAAGGGAAGCATGACAGCCTCCGCGACGAACTGATCAAGACCCGTGCCGACATCATGGAGCGCATCGACCGTTTGCAAAACGCCGTCACGGCCATCCAGGACGATATCGCGGTTAACATGGGCGCGGTCGATTCCGCCCGCCACGTTAATGACAACACTCGCGAAGACCTGAAGCAGATGCGGGAGCAGATGTCGGTCATGTGGCGCCAGTTGAAGGCCGTCCAGGTCCGCGTTGACGAGATTTCCGGAAGACATTGACGCCGGGGCCGCGCGCACAAAGGCGCAGCCCGCCATCAACCCCCCGGCGGTGCCCCCAGAAGCACGCGATTAACCCGCTCCAGCGCCGCGAAGGTCTGCCGCCACGCTTTCCCGAACGCCTCCGGCTTGATCCCCCGCCCGGCCAGAACGTCCGCGATCTGAGTCACATTCCGCTGCCCGTCGATCAGCGGCAGGATCGCCGAGGCCAACGGCGGCAAGGTGACCGGTATCCGCAGCCCGTCGAAAGTCACGATCAGCGTCCCGTCGGGCCGAATCCCCTTCACCAGCGTCTCGCCATCCATCTCACGGTAGACCGGCACGGCGTCCCCGGCGTCCGGGTCCGGCTGCCGCACCGGATCGTCCGCCCGCACGCAATACAGGATGTGCACCGCCATGTTGCCGGCCAAGCCCTCGGCCAGAGCGGCGCGCTCGGTCACGTCCATCCCCTCCAGTCGCGCCCGCAGCTTCGGGTCCGGCAGCAGCGGCGCCGGATCGTACCGCATCGGCTCCACCCAGCAGGTCACCCGCAGGCCCGCCCCGCCGAGCAGATCCTCAAGTTGCGGCACGGTGAAATACCGGTCGCGCGGGTTCAGCAGCAGATCGTACAGCCCGGCATCGCCGCCGTTGATATGGTCGTCGAAATACCGGTTGTGGCGCAGCCATTGCGTCTCCGGCAGGTGCTTCATCACCCGCCGCGCGATATCCAGGCGCTGTTGCGGCGGCTGCCAGGGGGGAGCCAGCCGGCGCATCACGTCCTGCATCATATAGACGCCCGTCCGCCCATGCGGCGCATACACCATCAGCCCCATCCCGCCGCCGGGAGCCAGCACCGACAGCAGCGCCCGCAACCCCTCGGCCGGGTCCGGCAGATGGTGCAGCACGCCGCAGCAATCGATGTAGTCGAACGCCCCCAAACCCGAACGGGGCAGGTCGAGCAGCGACCGCTGATCCCAAATGATATTTCCAAGACCCCGGACCTCGGCACGGCCGCGGGCTGTCGCCAGCGCAGCGGCGGAGCGGTCAAGCCAGGTCACCGTCCCGGCCCGGCCCAGCCGCGTCATCTGCTGCGCCAGCATGATCGTCGCATCGCCGGTGCCGCCGCCCGCGATCAGCGCCCGTAAGGGCTCGTTGGCCGGGCGAGCGGCACCGAACACCCAATAGTCGATCTCCCGTATGTGGCTGGGGCTGCCGACGATCAGCCGCTTCGCCTCGTCGCGCGGATCGCGCTTCGGATAGGGATACGCCTCATACTGTTCGGCGAGGTGCTGATCGGTTGCGTCTGTCATGGCCCCGGCATAGACCGCCGGCATGGTTGAAGCCAGATCACGCGGCTATTTTGGCATCGGCGCCGAGGGCATCTCGAAATCCGCCAACGTCGGCGCCCTGTTGCGCACCGGGCATGCCTTCGGGGCGGCGTTCTGCTTCACCATCGGCACCGGCTGGGACGCGCGCGCCGGGCGCACCGCCGATACCGCGGATACGCCGCTGCATGTGCCGATGTGGCGCTACGCCTCGGTCGAAGAACTATCGCTGCCGCGCGGCTGCGTGCTTGTCGGCATCGAGCGGGTGGAGGACGCGGTCGACCTGCCGTCCTTCCGCCACCCGCTGAATGCCGCCTATGTCCTCGGGCCCGAACGCGCCGGCCTGTCCGAGGCGCTGCTGTCCCGTTGCGACCACGTGGTGAAAATCCCGACCCGGTTCTCGCTGAACCTGGCGGTGGCCGGCGCCCTGGTGCTGTATGACCGCCTGCTCCAGCACGGCCGCTTCGCCGAACGTCCCGTCGGCTCGCGCGGGCCGATCGAGCCGTTGGCGGCGACGGGGCACGGGCCGCCGCGGTTCCGGCGGACGATCCCGGACTGGCTGGCGCAGCCTGACACGAACGCGAAGAAGCCATGAGCCCGTAATGCTTGTTTGAGGCCGGACCCGGCACTATTGCTGCGCCGCATGATCAGACATCTGCTTTGGATTCCCGCCCTCGTGCTGGTTCTGGCTCTGCCCGCCTCGGCTGAGACCAAGAAATCGGCCCCCTCGCATCCGGCCGCCGCCGGCCCCAAGTCTATCGGCAAGTTCGATGACTGGACCGCGGCGACGCATCAGGAGGGAGGCCAGACCGTGTGCTACGCATTCACCCGCGTGCAAAGTTCGTCCCCTGCCCTGCCCGGCCGCGGGGCGGTCATCCTGACGGTGACGGAACGCGCCTCCGGCCGCGATGCCGTGGCGATCGAGGCGGGGTTCACCTTTGCCCCGAACGCGGCGGTGACGGTGCAGGTGGATCAGGCGGGGCTGGAGTTCTATACCGCCCAACGGGCCGCGTTCGCCCGTGACGGCAAGGCGGCGGTGGCTGCGTTGCACAAAGGCGGCCGGGCCATTGCGCGGTCGCCCGGCCCGAAGGAGGTTTCGGTGACGGATACATTCAGCCTGAAGGGCTTCGGGCCGGCCTATGCGGCCATCGTCAAGGCGTGCCCCGCGAAGTGAGCGATCTCTCGGCCGCGGACCGCGACCGCATCCTGGCGAAATCGGCGCTGTTCAACCCTCCGGCGGCGGTGCTGTCAGACGGGCGGCGGGAACTGGTGGGCATGGACCGGGCCGAACTGGGCCAGGAGATGGCCGCGATCGGGGAGCCGGCGTTCCGCGTCAAGCAGTTGTGGCACTGGATCTACCACCAGGGCGTCACCGATTTCAGCCGGATGTCGTCGATCGCCCGGCCGCTTCAGGCGAAGCTGGCGGAGCGGTTCGTCATCGGGCGCCCCACCATCGCGACGGAACAGACCAGCAGCGACGAGACCCGCAAGTGGCTGTTCCGCTTCCGCGACGGGCAGGAGGCGGAGACGGTCTACATCCCCGATCCCGCCGAGGACCGCGGCGCCGTCTGCATCTCCTCCCAGGTCGGCTGCACCCTGTCATGCCGGTTCTGCCATACCGGGACCCAGACGCTGGTGCGGAATCTGGGCGCGGCGGAGATCGTCGGGCAGTTCATGGCGGCGCGGGATTCGTACGGGGAGTGGCCGTCGCCGAAGGGCGAAATCCCCCGCCTGCTGTCCACCATCGTGCTGATGGGGATGGGCGAGCCGCTGTATAATTACGCCAACGTCGCCAAGGCGATGAAGATCGTCATGGACGGCGAGGGCATCGGGCTGTCGCGGCGGCGGATCACGCTGTCCACCGCGGGCGTGGTGCCGATGATGGACCGCGCGGGGGCGGAGCTGGGGGTGAACCTGGCGGTGTCGCTGCACGCGGTGCGCGACGATCTGCGGGACGAGCTTGTGCCGCTGAACCGGAAGTATCCCATTCGCGAGCTGATGGCGGCGTGCCGACGCTATCCGGGGTCGTCCAACGCGCGGCGGATCACGTTCGAGTATATCATGCTGAAGGGCGTGAACGACTCGGAGGCCGAGGCGCGGGAGCTGGTGCGGCTGATCGCCGGGCTGCCGGCGAAGGTGAACCTGATCCCGTTCAATGCCTGGCCGGGCTCGCGGTTCGAGCCGAGCGGCAGGGCGGCGCTGGAGCGGTTCGCGGGGATTGTGAATGCGGCGGGGTTTGCCTCGCCGATACGGATGCCGCGGGGGCAGGATATCCTGGCGGCTTGCGGGCAGTTGCGGACGGAGAGCAGGCGGGTGCGGGCGGGATAGGCTATTTATTTCCTGACAGGGATATTCCTGCTTTACAGCACAAATCCCAGTCCTGAAACGATCAGCATGACATTCACTGCCTTTGCAAACTGAAGGTCCGACATCCGGCTGCACAGCGCCATGCCAAGCGATGTGCCGAGAAGCGAAATTGGAATGAATGTCAGGCTGCTAAAGGGCAGTCCGGTGAGTCCCGCTGCGTGTGGCTGCGCCAGGCTGATGCCCAGAAGTGCGGCCACCTGCATGATCAGGATGAACGGCTGCAGGACGGCGCGCTGGCGCAGCCGATCCCAGCCTTTGGTGCCGATCCAGATCGAAAGTGCGGCGCTGGGAAAACCGGCTGCGCCGCCGGTGACACCGCCGAGCATGCCAATGACGACGTCCAGTGCCGGATGATGGAATTTCAGGACCATCGGCCTGCGGAACAGCATGAATACGCCGTACGCCAGCAGGAACGCCCCGATCCCGTGGGTATAAGTCCAACGATCGGCGTGCAACAGGACCCAGACGCCGCCGGCCACACCGATCGCGCCGCCGGCCAGGTAGATGCTCAGGATCCGCCAGTCGATATGGTGGCGCAGTGACCATGTCATCGAGGCCTGATTGGCGATGCTGCAGACGATCATAATCTCCACAACTCTGACAGGATCATCCGAGAGATGGAACAATACGGCCCCGCAGATGGCGGAAAACGCGAAGCCGGCGATGCTGCCCAAGAATGCAGCCAGTGAAATCGAAGCGATGACGGGGGCGTTATGACCATCCCGGCTGATCATAACCGCAACGTAAAGGGCGGCGGCGGCAAGGATCATTGCCCGGCGCGTGTATCTGCGGGCTGCGGACAGGCGGATGGTCTCTTTACGCGTGGGCGGCGACAGGTCCGGCGATGTCTTCGGTGCGCGAAAAATCGTTTCCATGACTGGACCTCCCGGCGTAAGGTTGGAGCGCATTAATCATTTGTTATGATTGGCGCCGGTTGCGGCGTGACGGGTGCAGTCAGCCCTTATTCTTGCGAACGCTCTGTGACTGACGTCACATCGCCCCGAGATTGACTGTGTGGCTCACCGAAAGGTCAGGACCAGGCCAGCGGCGCGCTCGTTCCGTTGCCAAAGCGTCGGACGCATATAGCGGCACGGCACGCTCCAACGGTCGAGTACGGGAGGGTCCGCGCGGAGCTTCGCTTGCGAAGGGCCGAACTATCGCCAACCGCGACGTTGTCCGGGATTGCGGGGTTTACCAACAGCGCGGTGGCTCCAACCTTCAAGCTTGCGCCTCGCCGGCAAACATCCATAAGCCCCCGGCATGGCGCTCCCCGCCCCGGCCCGTCTGTTCCACGACCAGCGCTTCGTCGTCATCGACAAGGCGCCCTGCCTGCCCGTGCACCCCGGCCCGTCCGGAGGCCCCAGCGTCGAGGACATCTTCCCCGAACTGTCCCGCCGCAAAGACGGCCCCTGGCTGGCGCACCGCCTCGACGCCGGCACCTCCGGCTGCCTCGTCATCGCCTTGCGCAAGGCCGCGTTGATCGCCGCCCAGGCGCTGTTCGCCTCCGGGGCCGTCCGCAAGACCTATTGGGCGGTAGTCGAAGGCGCCCCCAACGGCACGGACGGAACGGTATCGGCACCGTTGCGCCGGGCATCCGATCGCACGGGGTGGCGGATGGTGGCAGATCCCGGCTCCGCCCAGCCGGCCATAACCGACTGGCGCGTGCTCGGAACCGGCGGCGGCCTCACATGGCTGGAACTCCGGCCGAGGACCGGCCGCACCCACCAGATCCGCGTGCATTGCGCGATGCTCGGCGCACCGATCCTGGGAGACGAACGCTACGGCACCGGCGGCGGCGGGATGCATCTGCTCGCCCGCTCGATCCACCTGCCGCTGGACCCGCCCGTCGATGCCACCGCCCCGCCGCCGCCGCACATGCTGGCGGCGCTGGCGCAATGCGGATACCCCAACCGGCAAAGCCGGTAACTCACAAAGCCGGTAACTCACTCCGCCCGAACGGGAATCCAGTCGCCCAGGACCGCTTCCACGGTATATCCCGTGCCGAGGCGGCGCAGACAGGCCATCACCGCAACCGGTCCGCCATATGATTCGAGCGCCTCGGCTGCCACCTGAATGGCCTTGTCTGTGCGCCGCGCCAGGAGGTCCGGCACCTCACGCCGCAACGAAGGGCTATCCTCCAGGATATCGGCGAGGTCGCCGCGTTCCCGCCGGACCGTGGTGATCCATCCGGCCCGCGGCTCCGCCAAGGAACTGAACTCCACCTTGGCGAGATGTTCAACGATCAGGGCGAGGCGGCTTGCCAGCTCCCGCCGGTCCCTCCTGGCCCATCCTTCGATCTCCTCGGCCAGGTTCTCCCAGTCGATCGCCGGCAGCAACTCCGCCGAACCATCAGCGCCGTTCAAGACGGCGTCGCGAACCGCACGCAGGGCGGCCGCCTGGCCCATGGGCCAGGCGCCAAAGTCCTGCTCATGCAGACTGACTGGTATCCGATCGTCCGGCATGGCCTAACACCTGCCACAAATCGCGCGAAACTTCACTCGATAACGATCCGCGGCCCGCTCCGCGCCCCCGCCACAGCGCCCGACACCTTCTCCCACACCCGCCGCGCCAGGGCGTCATACGCCTTCGCCGCATCGCTGTCGGGCGCCGAGGCCGCTATCGGCGTCCCCGCATCCGCCGCGTGCCGGATATCCAGCAGCAGCGGGATCTCGCCCAGGAACTCCGTGCCCAGCCGCGCCGCCTCGGCCTTCGCACCGCCATGCCCGAAGATGTCCGCGCGATGGCCGCAATTCGGGCAGCAGTAGAAGCTCATGTTCTCCACCAACCCGAGCACCGGCACATTGGTCTTCTCGAACATCCGCACCCCGCGCCGCGCGTCGATCAGCGCGATGTCCTGCGGCGTGGAGACGATCACCGTCCCGGTCAGCGCCACCCGCTGCGCCATGGTCAACTGGGCGTCCCCGGTTCCCGGCGGCATATCCACCACCAGGATGTCCAGCGGACCCCACTCGACCTGCCCCATCATCTGCTCCAGCGCGCCCATCACCATCGGGCCGCGCCAGATCATCGGGGTTTCCTCCTCCACCAGGAAACCGATGGACATGCAGGACAGTCCCCAGGCCTGCAACGGGATCATCTTGTCGTTGCGCACCTCCGGCCGGCGGTTCAGCCCGAGCATGCGCGGCAGGCTGGGGCCGTAGATATCAGCATCCAGCAAGCCTACCTTGTGACCCTGGCGAGCCAGCGCCACCGCCATGTTAACCGCGACGGTGGACTTTCCCACGCCGCCCTTGCCGGACGCCACCGCGACGATCGCCTTCACCTGCGGCAACAGCGCCGGTTTGGGCGCCCCGTGCCCATGGCTATGACCGTGCCCTCCGGCCGGCGGGGCCGGCGCCTTATGCGCCGTCAGCACCACCGCGGCATTGGTCACCCCCGGCTGGCGCATCAGCAGCGCCTCGGCCTCGCGCCGCACCGGCTCCATCGCCGCCGCCCTTGTGCGGTCGGTCAGCAGCGCCACCTGCACCAGGCCGCCGCGCACCTCGATGCCCTCCACCAGCCCGGCGGAGACGATATCCCGCCCCGACTCCGGGTCCTTGACCGCTTGTAACGCCGCCCGCAGGCCATCCGAGGAAACATCCGCCATGGTTCAATAAACCCTCATCTTGCAAAGCTGCCACGCCCGGCGGATAAAGCAGCGCGCCGCGAGCGCCTGTCTATACGATATGGCGCATAAACCCGCTCCCGCCAACGGCTCGCGCACCGGGCGGTCTTACAGGAGCCACCCTCGAACATGCCTTGGAATAACGGCGGCTCCGGTCCATGGGGCAACCCGCCAGGTTCTTCAGGCGGCGACGGCGACAAGAAGCCCCCCAACAAGCCCGTCCAGGGTCCGTGGGGCGACCCGAACAAGGGCAACGAGGACCGCAACGACGGGCCCGGCCGCGATGACCGGCCCGGCGGCGGGCCCTTCGGCGGCGGGCCGTTCGGCAGCGGCCCCTTCGGCGGCGGCGGCAGTGGCGCCGGTCCGGACATCGACAAGCTGATCGCGCAGGCGCAGGAGTTCATCCGCGGACTGATGGGCGGCGGCCCGAGCGGCCCGCACGGGCGCGGCACGGGTGGCAAGTGGTTCAACCGGTTCACCGGTGGCCGCGGCCTTGCCCTCATCCTCGTCGCCATCCTCGCCCTTTGGATCGGCAGCGGCTTCTATCGCGTCCAGCCCGACGAACAGGGCGTGGTGCTGCGGTTCGGCGCCTATAGCTACTGGACACCGCCCGGCCTGCACTGGCATCTGCCCTGGCCGGTCGAGGAAGTGGAACTGCCCTCCGTCACCCGCATCAACCGCACCGAAATCGGCTTCCGCTCCGCTCCCGGCGGGACGATCGAGGCCGGACAGGACTCCTCCGGGCGCGATGTGCTGGCGGAAAGCCTGATGCTGACCGGTGACGAGAACATCATCGACATCGATTTCACCGTGTTCTGGCGCATCAACGACGCCTCGGCCTTCCTGTTCAACACCGCCAACCCCGAAGCCCTGGTGCGGGTGGTGGCCGAAAGCTCGATGCGCGAGGTCATCGGCCGCACCCCGATCCAGCCGGCGCTGACCCAGTTGCGTGCCCAGATAGAATCCGACGTCTTCAAGCAGACGCAGGAGATCCTGGATCGGTACCAGGCCGGCGTCGAAGTCACCCAGGTGCAGCTCCAGAAGGTCGATCCGCCGGCCGCGGTGATCGAAAGCTTCCGCGACGTGCAGCGCGCCAACACCGACGCGGAAAGAATGCGCAACGAGGCCGAGTCCTATCGCAACGACATCGTCCCCCGCGCCCGCGGCGATGCCGCCCGGATCGTGGCCGAGGGCCAGGGCGCCAAGGCCGCCTCGGTGGCGCTGGCAACCGGTGAAACCAACCGCTTCAACAACGTGCTCAAGGCCTATCAGGCGGCCAAGGACGTGACGCTGCGGCGGATGTACCTCGACACCATGCAGGACGTGATGAGCCATTCGCAGCCGCTGGTGGTGGATGACAAATTGAGGGGCCTGGTGCCGTTCCTGCCGCTGAACGTGCCGCCGCCCGCGCCGCCGGCCGCGCTGCCGCCTGCCTCATCAGCCAGCGTAGGAGCCAACCGATGAACCGCATCCTGATCGCGGGCGGCGCGCTTATGGTCGTCCTGCTGATACTCGCCGGCGCCAGCCTCTTCACGGTGTCGCAAATCGAGCAGGTGCTTGTGGTGCAGTTCGGTGAGGTCGTGCGTCCCATCGAGGATCCCGGCCTGCACGCCAAGCTACCCGTCATCCAGAACATCATCAGCTTCGACAAGCGGCTGCTGGCGGTCGAACTGCCCGGCGAGGAAGTCATCCTGGGCGACCAGCGCCGCCTGATCGTCGATACGGTGACAGTGTTCCGCATCACCGATCCGCTGCGCTTCTACCAGGCGATCGGGCCGATCTCCGACAACATCCGGGGGCGGCTGAACTCCGTGGTAACCGGCAGTTTGCGGCGAGTGATGGGCACCAACAAGCTGCTGGATGTGCTGTCGGCGGACCGCGAGCGGATCATGTCGGCGATTCGCGGCCAGGTGAACACCGAGATGCAGAACTTCGGCGTCACCATCGTCGACGTGCGCATCCGGCGGGCGGACCTGCCGCAGGAGAACACCCAGGCGATCCTGTCGCGGATGCAGTCGGAACGCCAGCGGATCGCGGCCCAGGCCCGCGCCGAGGGTGCCGAGGCGTCGCAGCGCATCAAGGCCGACGCCGAGCGGGACCGCACCGTGCTGGTGGCCGATGCCCGCGCCACCGCCGACAACCTGCGCGGCGAAGGCGAGGCCGAGGCGACGCATATCTATGCCCAGTCGTTCGGCCAGGATCCGGGGTTCTTCTCGATCTGGCGGACCCTGCAGGGGTATCACGACATTTTCGCGACCGGTTCGGCTCGCGTCGTGGTGTCGCCGAACAACGACTACCTGCGCTATCTGCAAAATCCGCCGGCGATGCCGGGGCAATGATGGCCTTTGCATAACTTGCGCGGGGCCAAAGGGCGGCCGGGCACAGGCGCTCCGTCAAGGATGGGCGGCACGGCCTTCGGGAGCGTTGTCATGGCCGGGCTTGTCCCGGCCACGTCTTTCGGGGCTGGTTGCGGCAGAGTCGCGGTTGGCCGGACTAAATCCGGCCATGACACAATGGGCACGCTCGAAGCGGCCCCGCCCCTTGGCTCCGCTCTTTGGCCAAGCTCGTAGCCGGCCCGCGCCTTGGCCGCGGGAAAATCCACCTGCCGATTCCTCCGCCCATTTGTCGGTAATGTCTTTTGCGACAGAAGTTGCTAGCCTGGACTCTCCGGACCATATGCGTACCACACGCCAGGAAACCTGAATCATGCGCCTGCTCCGTTCGACCGTTGCCCGTGCCGCTCTGCTCGGCGTCTCTTTTGCGATGATCATGCCGCTGCCGGTGGCGCCGCTGGTGCATCCGGCCGCGGCCCGCTCGGCCCCCGACAGTTTCGCCGATTTGGCGGCCAGGCTGCTGCCGGCCGTTGTGAACGTGTCCTCGACGCAGACCGTCACGGCGAAGAATGGCGGCCCCGGTGCCGGGCCGGAAATCCCGATGTTCCCGCCCGGCTCCCCGTTCGAGCAGTTCTTCAAGGACTTCCTGAACCGCAACAAGCAGGGCCAGGGCGGTCCCGACAACCAGCCGCGACCGGAGCGCCGGGCGCAAAGCCTCGGGTCGGGCTTCATCGTCGATGCCTCCGGCCTGGTGGTCACCAACAATCACGTGATCGAGGGCGCCGACGAGGTGTCCGTCACGCTGCAGGACAACACCACCCTGAAAGCCGACATCGTCGGGAGGGACGAAAGCGGTGACATCGCGCTGCTGAAGGTGAAGTCCGACAAGCCGCTGCCGACGGTGGATTTCGGCGATTCGTCGCAGTCCCGCGTCGGCGATTGGGTGCTGGCCATCGGCAATCCGTTCGGCCTGGGGGGCACGGTCACCGCCGGCATCGTCTCGGCGCGCGGGCGGGACATCCATCAGGGCCAGTATGACGACTTCATCCAGACCGACGCGGCGATCAACCGCGGCAACTCGGGCGGTCCGCTGTTCAACATGGACGGCAAGGTCATCGGCATCAACACGGCGATCTTCTCGCCCTCCGGCGGGTCGATCGGCATCGGGTTCTCGATCCCGTCCAATATGGCGAAAAACATCGTCGCCCAGTTGAAGGAATACGGTCATCCGCGGCGCGGCTGGCTGGGCGTGAAGATCCAGCAGGTGACGCCGGATATCGCCGAGAGCCTGGGGCTGAAGGATGCCAACGGCGCGATGGTCGCCGGCATCACCGACGGCGGGCCTGCCGACAAGGCGAAGATCCACGCCGGCGATATCATCCTGAAGTTCGACGGCCAGGACGTGAAGGAAATGCACAACCTGCCGCGCATCGTCGCCGATGCGGAAGTCGGCAAGCAGGTGCCGGTGGTGCTGTGGCGCGACGGCAAGGAGGTCACCCTGGACACCACGCTGGCGGAGCGGCCGGCCGATACGCAACTCGCCGCGGTCGACTCGGGTGCCAAGCCGGACGCCACGCAGCCGACGGATATCGCCGGGGTCGGCCTGAAGGTGGCGCCGCTCAGCCAGGACCTGAAGGACAAGTTCCAACTCAACGCCGATCAGAAGGGCGTGGTGATTACCGATGTGGCGCCGAATTCGGCGGCGGCGGAGCGCGGCCTGAAGCCGGGCGACGTGATCATGGAAGTACAGCAGAACGAAGTCGGCGCGCCGGCCGACATTCAGAAGCAGATCGATGCCGCTCGGAAGGCGGACCGGAAGAACGTGCTGATGCTGATCCAGCGCGAGGGTGGCGTGCAGTACGTGCCGCTGTCGCTGTCCAAGAGCGGCGGCGGCAAGGACAAGCAGCCGGGCTAGGCGGCGGAAACCGGGTCATGGCAGCAGACGCAGAGTTTGTTGCCATCCGGATCGCGGACATACGCGCCATAGTAGTTGCTGTGATATTGCGGACGTAGACCGGGCGGCCCCTCGCACCGGCCACCGTTTTCCAGCGCGACCGCATGGCAGCGATCGACGGCTTCGCGGGTCGGGGCGAGCAAAGCCACCATTTGGCCATTTCCCGGCGTCGCGGGTTCGCCGTTGTATGGCAGGCCAATCAGGAACAGCGGCCGCGCGATGCCCGGCTGCATCCAACCGGCCCAGGACTTTTCCGGCTGCGAGAACTTCTGCGTCAGCCCGAGGGTGTCCAGGACGGCGCTATAGAACGCCAGCGCGTGTTCGAAATCGGCAATGCCGATATAGACATGTGACAGCATGGGTGGCTCCCGACGACGGCTTCCGTTAAACCGCTGCTCATGAGTTGGTCAGCCCGGCAATACAGCAGCTTCGAAGCAGAGCGCACCCGGCCGGTCCGGGATTTGCTCAGTGCCGTCCCGCCGCCGGGGGTTCAGCGGGCGGTCGATCTCGGCTGCGGCCCGGGCAATTCGACCGAGGTGCTGGCAGCGCGCTATCCGGATGCCATTGTCAGCGGGGTGGACAGTTCCCCCGACATGATCGCAGCGGCCCGCAAGCGGATGCCGGACGTGCGTTTCAACCTGGCCGACCTCGGCACCTGGGAGGAACCCGGGCCGTTCGGCGTGATCCTGGCGAATGCCGTGCTGCAGTGGGTGCCGGACCACGCGGCCCTGATGCCGCGGCTGATTGGCAAGCTGGCGCCCGGCGGCAGTCTGGCGGTGCAGATGCCTGACAATCTGGACGAACCGGCGCATCGGCTTATGCGGGAGATCGCGGCCCGCGGACCGTGGGCGGAAAAGCTCGCCGGCGCGGCCGGGGCACGCACGGCCCGGGCCGGAGCCGAATCCTACTACACGCTGCTGAAGCCGCACGCGGCGCGGGTGGATGTGTGGCAAACCACCTACTTCCATGTGCTGGCGGGCGGCACGGACGCGGTGGTGGAGTGGTTCAAGGGCAGTGGATTGCGGCCGTTCCTGGCGCCCCTCGACGCGGAGGAAGCCGCCGCGTATCTGGCGGAATACCGCGCCGGGGTCGCGTCGGCCTACCCACCGCTGCCCGACGGGTCGGTTCTGTTGCCGTTCCCGAGGTTGTTTATCGTCGCCACCCGATAGGCCGGAAAACGGGCCGAAGCCCGTTCCGCTTACGACGCCGCATTAGGCGCCGCGGCAACCGCACGGACATGACCCGCCAGAGCCTCCCGCAACGCTTCCTCCTTCGTGTGATCGAACGACGTCCGCATCACCGTCCCGCCGATGCCCTGGAGATCGGCCAGCACCTTGTCATCGGTCATCTTGCGGATCAGCAGGAACAGTCCGGCCCCGCCGGGCGGCAGCGCCTGGGCGGCATCCTTCATGAAGTTGTCGTCGATGCCCGCATCGGCGAACGCTCCGCCGACGGCTCCGGACGCAGCGCCAAGGGCGGTGCCGACCAGCGGCATCAGAAAGATGAAGCCGATAAGGGTGCCCCAGAACGCGCCGGACAAAGCGCCGGTCGCGGTGAGGTTGACCATCTGGTTCAGTTTGACGCGGCCTTTCGCGTCCTTCACCGCGATCACCGCATCGCCGAGTTCGATGAGATATTCCTTCTGCAGGCCCAGGACCCGTTCGCGGACCTCTTCGGCCTTCTGCTCATCGGCGAAGGCAATAAAGACCAGGTCGCTCATTCCAGTGTTCCTATCCTTGACGTTATCATGACACAATGAAGGCGTACGCAGACTTGGCAAAGCCTCGACTTCATCTTAGTCGTTGCCACCCATACTGGTCGAGACAATACCCGCGCTACCGCCCGAGCGGAAGCGACACTATCGGGACGGTGATGTCATACCAATCCGCGCTGAGATCGGCTCTCCGGCCGCGCCGCCTCGTCATGCCGACGAACGTCGGCATCCACGCCTTTCAGTGTAGACTCAATGGCGTGGATGGCGGGCCTCCGCCCGCCATGACGGCGGCGGCAACCAAAAGCGGACTGGTATCAGTCGCCAGTGAACTCCGAGGCCGGATAGCCCTGCGCGAACAGCAGCGCCCGCAAGTCCGCATGGTCCACCCTCGCCCGCGCCTCAGTCGCCACGATCGGCTTGGCGTGAAACGCCACCCCCAGCCCCGCGGCCCGGATCATATCGAGGTCGTTGGCGCCGTCTCCTACCGCCAGGGTCGCCGACAGCTTCAACCCCCGCTGCGCCGCCAGCTCGGTCAGCGCCGCCAGCTTGCTGTCGCGGTCGATAATCGGTTCTCCCACGATCCCGGTGAGCGCGATGCCATCGTCCATCAGCGTATTCGAGCGGTGCACGTCGAAGCCAAGCTGCGCCGCCACCTTGCCGGTGAAGAAGCTGAACCCGCCTGAGATCAAGGCCGTCAACGCGCCCTTCGCCCGCATCGTCGCCACCAGCTCCCGCGCGCCGGGCGTCAGTTCGATGCGCGCCCAGGTCTTCTCCAGCGCGTCGAGGTTCAGGCCCTTCAACATCGACACGCGTTCCCGCAGCGCCTCCTTGAAATCGAGTTCACCGCGCATGGCACGCGCGGTGATGGCGGCGATCTTCTCGCCGATGCCGGCGAAACCGGCCAGTTCGTCCAGCGTCTCGCCGGTGACGATGGTGCTGTCCATGTCGGCCACCAGCAGCGCCTTGCGCCGCGCCCTGGTCTTGACCGTGATCGCGTCTATCGGCCGTCCCTCCAGCGCCGCGCCCAGCAGCTCCGGCGTGGGCGGCGTTGACAGCGGGATATCCACGGCCTCCCCCGGCGACAGGATGGTCGGCGGCGCACCGCGCAGGGCGTTGCGGATTTGATTGATGATGGCGGGGGTGAGGGTGATAGCGTCGCGCCGGGCGACGATGGTCGTTACGTAGTTCATGGCGGCCCGGAACCTGACAGCGGGCCGCCGGACATGCAAGTGAATGCCGAAACGGGCGCGCTGGATCATGAGGTGAATGTCCTCATGATTCGCTTGCCTCTTGTTGGCCGGTGCGCTATATGATCCCGGCGGCAAGATTTCAGCCAGGACGTTAACCGATTGTTCAGTCTCTTGCTCTAAGGCGGCAGCTTTCCGCCGGAGCAGGGTCGCATGTGGGACACGCCATGGTCGCGAACATCGGATCGCAGGTTCCAGCCCAGGATCGGCCGGGACTTCGAACTTGAGGACGTCCATGTCATCGACGCCAAGGCGCGCGGCTTTCTATCCCGCACGATCGCCATCGGCGCCGGGGGCGCAGTGGCTGTAACAGGCGTCTATGGCCTGGCAACCGGCAGCTACCTCGCCGTGGAGGTTGTCTGGGCGGTGGCCGGTCCGATGCTCGGCGCGCTTGTGACGCATTATTTCGGGTCTACGGGAAAGGATTCACGATGAGTGGCCTGACATTCACCTCCGCCGGGGCCTCTCAGGCGGACGACCGGGCGGAGGCCAAGCTGAAGGTGCCGAAGAACCGGGTGCAGTTCGATCTGGCGCCGCGGTCGATGGAACGGCTGAACGTCCTGAAACTGAAGACTGAAGCCGCGTCGTATGCCGAAGTCGTCAAGAACGCCTTGCGGCTGTACGAAGCGCTGATCGAAGAAACCGAAAACGGCAAGCAGTTCTTCGTGCGCGACGAAGCCGGCGCGATGACGCCGTATCGCCTGTTCCTCTGACCGCGATGGCCGATTGGCTCGGCGCGCTGCTTGTCGCGGGGCCGACAGCCAGCGGCAAATCCGCCCTGGCGCTGGAGATCGCGCAGCGCCTGGGCGGCACGATCATCAATACCGATTCAATGCAGGTCTATCGGGAACTTCGTGTTCTCACGGCGCGGCCGACCGCGGCTGAGGAGGTATGGGTGCCTCACCGGCTTTACGGTGTGCGTCCCGCCGCCGAGGCTGGCAGCGTGGCGTGGTGGCGGGAGCAGGCACTGGCGGCGATGGACGAAGCCCGTGCCGCGGGGCGGCTGCCCATATTGACCGGCGGATCGGGGATGTATTTCGCCGCGCTGACGGATGGGATCGCTGATGTCCCGGACCCCGGGCCGGACGCCCGGGCCGAGGCGCGCGCGTTGCTGGCCCAATGCGGGCCGGCCGCGCTGCATGCCGAACTCGCCGCAGCAGATCCCGCCACAGCCGCGCGGCTGAAACCGGAGGACGGCCAGCGTGTCGCACGGGCCTGGGAAGTCTGGCGCGGCACGGGGGTTGGACTGGCGGCCTGGCAGGACCGCCGAACCGAACCAGCCCCATGGCGCTTTTCCGGCATCCTGCTGGACCCTCCGCGCGAAACCCTGCGCGCTGCGATCGCCACCCGCTTCGACACGATGATGCAGCAGGGCGCGCTGGACGAAGTGCGGGACCTGCTGGCGCTCAAGCTCGATCCGGCCCTGCCGGCAATGCGGGCGCACGGTGTGCCGGAGTTGTCGGCTTATCTGCGCGGCGCGTTGTCCTTGCAGGAGGCCGGGCGACGGACGGAACTGGTGACCGGGCAATACACAAAGCGGCAAGCGACATGGTTTCGCCATCACGTGCTTGCACCCCAGACCCGCATATTACGGATAAATGCGCGATTTTCCAGTGTTGCGCAATTTTCAGAAAGTGAGCGCGCTGATTTGTTCACGTTTATTGAAAATCTTGGTTGACCCCCGGTTTGAACCAGCCTAACCGTCCGCCGGTATTCAACATCGGGAACCGGACATGGCGGCGGAATTGACTCAGTCGGGAGCAGAAATCCTTCTACGGGCCCTTAGGGATCAAGGCGTAGAGGTCATTTTCGGCTATCCCGGCGGCGCCGTATTGCCGATTTACGATGCTCTGTTTCAACAGAACTCGATCCGCCACATCCTGGTGCGGCACGAACAGGCGGCGGTCCATGCGGCCGAGGGCTATGCCCGCTCCACCGGGCGCGTCGGCTGCGTGCTGGTCACCTCCGGCCCGGGCGCGACCAACGCGGTCACCGGTCTGGTCGATGCACTGATGGACAGCATCCCGATCGTCTGCCTGACCGGGCAGGTGCCGACGCACCTGATCGGCAACGATGCGTTCCAGGAAGCTGACACCACGGGCATCACACGCCCGGCGACCAAGCACAACTACCTGGTCAAGCGGCCCGAAGACCTCGCTCGCGTGGTGCATGAGGCGTTCTACGTCGCCAGCCATGGCCGCCCCGGCCCGGTGGTGATCGACTTGCCAAAGGACATCGTCATCAACAAGGCTCCGTACGCGGAGCCGACGGGCCAGCACCCGAGCTATCGGCCGCGCACGGAGCCCGACGCCGATCAGATCGCCAAGGCGGTGGCGCTGTTGAAGGGCGCGAAGCGGCCGGTGATCTATGCCGGCGGCGGCGTGATCAACGCCGGGCCGGAGGCGTCGGCGCTGCTGACGGAGTTCGCCCGCACCACGGGCTTCCCGATCACCAACACGCTGATGGGCCTGGGCAGCTATCCGGCGAGCGATCCGCAGTTCCTGGGCATGCTGGGGATGCACGGAACGTACGAGGCCAACCTCGTGATGCACGGCTGTGATGTCATGCTGGCGATCGGGGCGCGCTTCGACGACCGGATCACCGGGCGGCTGGATGCGTTCAGCCAGGGATCGCAGAAGATCCACATCGACATCGACGGATCGTCCATCAACAAGAACGTTGCCGTGGACATCCCGATCGTCGCCGACGCGGGCAAGGCGCTGGCGGCGCTGCTCGCGGCGTGGAAGGCCAGCGACGCGCCGGTGGACAAGCCGGCCCTGGCGTCGTGGTGGCGGCAGATCGATGCCTGGCGGGAAAAGAAGAGCCTGAAATTCACTCAGGACATGAAGCGCGGCGGCATCATCAAGCCGCAATACGCCATCCAGCGCCTGTATGAGATCACTCGCGCGCGCAAGCAGGAGGTGTTCATCACCACTGAGGTTGGCCAGCACCAGATGTGGGCGGCGCAGCACTTCAATTTCGAGAAGCCGAACCGCTGGATGACCTCCGGCGGGCTGGGCACCATGGGCTACGGCTTGCCGGCGGCGATGGGCGTGCAGCTTGCGCATCCCGATGCGCTGGTCATCGACATCGCCGGTGAGGCGTCGATCCAGATGAACATCCAGGAAATGGGCACGCTGGCGCAGTATCGTTTGCCGGTGAAGATCTTCATCCTGAACAACCAGTACATGGGCATGGTGCGGCAGTGGCAGGAGCTGCTGCATGGCAGCCGCTATTCCGAGACCTACTCCAACGCGCTGCCGGACTTCGTCAAGCTGGCGGAGTCGTATCATGCGACCGGCATGCGGGCGCAGTCGGTGGAAGAGCTGGATGCGGTCATTCACGCCATGCTCGACTGCCCGACCGCGGTGATCGCCGATATCGCCGTGGACCAGGCGGAAAACTGCTTCCCGATGATCCCCAGCGGTGCCGCGCATAATGAAATGCTGCTGGGTCCGGAGCATGAAGCCTCCGGTGCCGGAATCACCGACGCGGGCCTTGCTCTGGTCTGATCGCGGCTTGCACTTGCCTATCCAGGTGCGGCGGGGCATGACCCCGCCCGCGCTTGTATCCTTTTCCCCCTTGCAGTTCTGGTTCATGTAATGCCCGGCATCAGTGACACGACCCAACGTAGCGCGACCATATCGGTCCTGGTTGATAACGAAGCCGGCGTTTTGGCGCGGGTTATCGGCCTGTTTTCCGGCCGCGGTTACAACATCGACAGCCTGACCGTGGCACCGGTCGATGAAGCCGGGCGGCGCAGCCGGATCAACATCGTCACGTCGGGCACCAGCATGGTGATCGAGCAGATCAAGGCTCAGCTTGACCGGTTGGTGCCAGTGCACCGGGTGGCCGATTTGACGATGGACGGGCCGCATGTGGCGCGGGAACTGGCGCTGGTGAAGGTGATCTGCACCGGCGAGCAACGGGTGGAGGCGCTGCAGGTCGGCACGTCGTTCCGCGCCCGGGTGGTCGATACGACGCTTGGGAGCTTCGTGTTCGAGCTGACGGGAGCCACGGAGAAGATTGACGCTTTTATTGAGCTGATGCGGAACCTTGGCCTTGCCGAGGTGTCCCGCAGCGGCATCGCTGCCCTCGCGCGCGGGACGCGGGTGATATAGGCTTTCCCGCTGAACCCGGCATTCAGCGGCGGGCCCGGGCTGGAGGAGAGGAGCGGGCGTGGCGCTGATCGAGGATTTCCGGGTCCAGAACTACCGCTCGCTTCGGGATGTGACGCTTGGCCAACTCGAAATCCCATTGATCCCTTTGACGGCGGTAATTGGGAAGAACGGGTCGGGCAAAAGCACCCTTTTCGATGCCTTCAGTTTCCTCGCCGACTGCTTAAGCATTGGCGTTGAAGCCGCTTGCAATAAGGAGCACCGCGGCGGCTTCGAACGCCTGCGGTCGCAAGGCGTAAACGAGCCGATTAGCTTTGAGGTCCGCTATCGCGAGGCCCATGACAGTGAACCGATCTATTACGAACTTCATATCGAATGTGACAACACGGGTCACCCGGGTGTGTACGTCGAGGCGCTTGGCTATGGAAATCTGCAACCAGGCACCCCTAACAAAGGGATGTTCCTGTATTTGGAACGCGGTTCAGGCCGAACATGCGCGACGGCGGTCCCAAGAATCGAACCTTGTTGAACAAACTTCCCGCCATGCTGCGCAGTGGCGGCCGCCAGAAGGACATCGACGCGATGGTCGTTATCCTGGACTCCGATAGCAACGATTGCGTCGCTTTGCTCGATAAGCTTCGGTCGGTTGCCACTTATGAAGGTGCCGGCGCGAAGACCATATTCCGTCTGGCTATCGAGGAAACCGAAGCTTGGTGTTTCGGCGATCCCGACGCGTTGTCCGCCGCTTACCCGGCCGCCAACAACGCCGCTTTCAAGCGCTATCGGCAGGATACGGTCTGCGACACATGCGAAATACTCGCCGATACGATTCACGTCGGAGGCGCCGCCGCGATCCGCAGGACCGGATGGCCTCTGCCTGGACAAATCAAGCACGAATGGGCCAACCGTATCGGCCCGCTCATGAACCCTGATGCCAACCGCTCCCCAAGCTTCGGCAAGCTGCGCGACGGCCTCCGTCGCCTGATCGCCGCACCCGCAATACAGCCCGGACAAACCCCGGCTGGATAAACCGCGCGGCTTCGGCCATAAGCCGCGAAACTTTTTTGTCACATCGTGAAAGGTCAATAGAATGCGCGTCTACTACGATCGCGATGCCGACGTGAACCTGATCAAGGGGAAGAACGTCGCCATCATCGGATACGGCAGCCAGGGCCATGCCCATGCGCTGAACCTGAAGGACAGCGGCGTCAAGCAGCTTGCCATCGGGTTGCGCCCCGGTTCGGCCGGCGTCGCCAAGGCGGAAGGCTCCGGCCTGAAGGTCCTGGACCCGGCGGAGGCCGCCAAGTGGGCCGACGTCGTCATGATCCTCACCCCCGACGAGGGCCAGGGCGACCTCTACCGCGAGAAGATCGGCCCCAACCTGAAGCCCGGCGCGGCTTTGGCCTTCGCGCATGGCCTGAACGTGCATTTCAACCTGCTCGACCCGCGCCCGGACATCGACGTGTTCATGATCGCGCCGAAAGGCCCCGGCCACACGGTGCGCAGTGAATACCAGCGCGGCGGCGGCGTCCCCTGCCTCGTTGCGGTCGCGCAGAACCCCTCCGGCAACGCGCTGGAAGTCGCTCTGTCCTACGCCTCCGCCATCGGTGGCGGCCGCGCCGGCGTGATCGAGACCACCTTCAAGGAAGAATGCGAAACCGACCTGTTCGGTGAGCAGGTCGTGCTCTGCGGCGGCCTGGTCGAGCTGATCAAGGGCGGCTACGAGACCCTGGTCGAAGCCGGCTACGCCCCCGAGATGGCCTATTTCGAGTGCCTGCACGAAGTCAAGCTGATCGTCGACCTGATCTATGAAGGCGGCATCGCCAACATGAACTACTCGATCAGCAACACCGCCGAATACGGCGAGTATGTCTCCGGCCCGCGCATCATCACGCCCGGGGTCAAGGCCGAGATGAAGCGGGTGCTGACCGATATCCAGACCGGCAAGTTCGCCCGCGACTGGATGCTGGAAAACAAGGTCAACCAGACCAGCTTCAAGGCCACCCGCCGCCGGCTGTCCGAGCACCCGATCGAGCACGTCGGCGAAAAGCTGCGCGCGATGATGCCGTGGATCAGCAAGAACGCGCTGGTCGACAAGACCAAGAACTGACCTCCCACACGCCCCTGGCCTCGACCGAGGCCAGGGGCGGTGCGGCGGCGAAGCAACCGCGTTAAGGTGCGCCAACCTGAAGCCCTGGATGGTTGGCGATGATCAACGCTTTTGCCTGCGACGGCGGCCACCTCCGCCGGCTGTCCGAGACCGGTGCGGCCGATGCCCTCGGGTCCGCGGCCTGGATCGATCTGGTCAGCGCCGGACCCGCTGAGATCAAGCGCGTGCAAGAGGCAACCGGTCTGCGCATCCCGACCGAAGCCGATGTCAGCGAGATCGAGAACTCCAGCCGCCTCGCGGTGCGCGACGGCGTGCTCTACCTCAGCCTGCAATTGGTCAACCGCGAGAACGGCGGCGCGCGCGGCGTGTCCGCCGGCCTGGTGCTGTCCGCCGATCGGCTGATCACCGTGCGCTTCGCACCCAATACGATTTTCGATAATTTCGCAGCCCACGCCCTGAGCGGCGAAGGCCAGCACGAGACTTCGTCGCATATCCTCGTCGGCCTGCTGGAAGCGATCGTTGATCGCCAGGCCGATGCGTTGGAGGTGGTGCGCAACGATCTGGACGATCTGTCCCACGCGGTTTTCGCGATGGGCATCGGCAAGCCTGGCGGCCGCAAGCAGGAGGATGCGATGCTGCGGCAAACGCTGGGCGATTTGGGGCGGATCAGCGACCTGATTTCGCACGTCCGCGACACGCAGACCGGCGCGGCCCGCATCGTACCGTTCGTCGGCACCATGGCCGCGGCGTGGCTACCGAAGGACCTCAGGCCGCGCCTGAAAACCCTGCGGCAGGACATCGCCTCGATCCAGGATTTCGAGACCCACCTGACCAACAAGCTGCAGTTCATGCTGGATGCGACCCTGGGATTCATCAACATCGCGCAGAACAACGTCATGAAAGTGATGGCGATAGCGTCGGTCGTCGGCATCCCTCCGGTTTTGATTGCCGGGATCTATGGCATGAACTTCAAGACCATGCCGGAGCTGGAATGGGCCTATGGCTATGCTTATGGCTGGGGCCTGATCATCCTGACCACGGTGATTCCGCTGGTCGTTTTTCGCGTCAAGAAGTGGATCTGACGAGCCGGTTCGCGGCTCTTCACGACAGGTCCGGCAACGCGGTGTCGGCAAATCCGACGGCATCGATAAAGCCATACTGCGCACTGGCGATTCGGCCGATGGGCTTTGGCCGCAGCAAGTACTGGCGGAGAAACAGCAGCCTTTCCGCTGCGGTAACGCAACGCCATTGGCCGTTCTCGTAGAAATACATATAGCGGTAACACGAAAGCGCCTCGGCCACATGAAGCGCCCGGCGCAATCGATCCAAGGCGACGACATACTCGTCGCCATCGGCGACCAGGTTGAACGGATGGAACGACAGATGCAGGAACGGTTTCGTTTCCGCCAGCAATCCGGCGATCGCAGGCACAACCAGATATTCGGCGCCTTCAATGTCGATCTTCAGCAACGTGCGGTGCGTGACTCCGATGCCGCGCAGCACGGCATCCGCACCACGCAACGCAACGATCGCCTCCGGCGTGCCCTCGACCAGACTGCCGCGCTCGACCGTGCGAAAGATACTTGATCCTGAATCCGCAACCGCTTTGCGGTACAGCGGCACCTGTTCGTCGCGGTCGCCGAGGCCGAACCGGAAGAGCTTGATGCGGTCGCGCAGGCGATCGTTTGCCGCGACATTGCGGGCCAGCAGCTCGAAATTCGTCGGGCTGGCCTCGAAGGCATGAACCTGCTGGACACGATCCGCCGCATACAGGCTCATCAGCCCGACATAGGCGCCGACATCGATCATTGTGTCGCAGTCCGGCAGGACCGCGTCGAAGAATTCCAGCGTGCCGGCCTCGAACGGCGACTGGAATTCGCCCACGGCAGCGGCCACGGCGGCGTGCCGGACCACCTGGAAAGCCCGGCCGCGCCAGCTCACGGTATCGACCGCCGCGGCCGGGTGTCCGCCGATTTTGCGATACAGCCGGTTTGGCTGCATTGCGGTATAGTTGGCATTGCCGTTCAGGAACAGATCGACCACCATCTTGACTTGCGGCGTGCGGATCTGTTCTTCCGTCATGAACTGGTCCCGGATGTCGCGCATCCAGGATGAACCGGCGAAACTCCACCCGTAATCGTCGAACTCCAAATAGCCGCCCGGCTTCAACAGCCGATCGGCCAGGACGAAGGCAAGGGCGTCGACGGCAAAGGTGTGGGCGCCGTCGATGTAGATATAATCGTAGACGGCCTGCCGCCCCTCCAGAAGCATGCGCCCGAGCGTCCAGTTATACGAGTCCCAGTGTTTGCCGGAGTTGCCGAAGCCGCGGATGTTGCTGAAACCGCGCGCGGCCAGGTCGCCCACGAGCTCATCGACCCTGGCCTCGAAGTCGAACACATGCAGCTCGCCGCGGTTGTCCAGCAGCGATGCCATCGCCAGCGTCGAGGCGCCGATGCCGACGCCGATTTCGGCGACCACCGGCGCGGCGACGCCGGCGGCGAACAGCGCCTGGATCACCGCAACGGCATTGCGGTTCGGCGTCGATATGGTCGCGTAGCCCGGCGCGCCGATAAGATCGATCATGAAACGCTCGCGTGGGACGGGGATTGCAGCAGGGCGGCGGTTGCGGCGATCTGGCGCGCCAGCGAGAAATTCCGTACGACATGGTCGCGCCAGCGATGCGGCCGGGCGTTCCGGATCAGCCACACAGCCTCATCGACCGTGCCGAAACGCCGCTCCGCCGACCAGAACTCCGACGCACCCGGATGTTCGAGCAAGGCGATGTCGCAGCCCGCGGCAGAAGCCTCGGCGATGGCGTAGCCGAAGCTCTCATGCAGGCTGGTGTGCAGCAGCACGCCGTTGCGCGCGTGCCAGGCCGGCATCGCCTGTTGCGGCAGCGTGCCATCCATGTGGACGGCATCCATGAGATCGAGATGCCGGGCGAGGTGGAAGAACGTTTCGGTCGCCAGCACCTCGCCGCCGTTGCCGCAGATGTGCAAATGATAGCGTTCGTCCTGCACACGCAACGCAAACAGCACCTGCAAGGCCAGCACCGGGTTCTTGCGCAGTGTCATCAGGCCGCACCAGCCGATGCGGAACGGGTTCCAGTCCGTCAGCGGATAGAACCGGTCGATATCAAGCCCATTGTAGATGCAGTGCAGCCGAGTCGAATGGTCCACCGCCGGCGCCACATGGCGCACCCGCCGCGCCATGTCGGTGCTGACGACGATCAGGTCGTGCACCTGGTGCCACGGCGTCTGCGCGACATGTTGTGTCTCCATCGCCTCGATCCGGTGGACCCGCACAATGACGCGGCGGCCGGCAAACTCGGTCTGTGCGATCAGGGCCGGGAATGGCGGCCAGCAAAACTCGAACCACACGGCATCGATCTCGGGACGATCCGCCCAGGCCAGCGCCGCCTGCAGGTCCGCCGAACCGGCGATGTGGAACGGCCGCACATCCCAGCCGGACTGCTCGGGCAGCAGCGTGATCAGATCTTGGGCAAAATGATCAAGCCCGCGGAGCAGCAGGAAAGCAAGCCGCGGGCGGCGGATTGAACATTCATTCATGGGCGACCCTCGCGTAGACGTGGAAATCGGCGAAGGATGTATCGTCCGGGGCACGCGGGTCGAATGGATACGGGTTCGGGATATGCAGCACTCGCTGCCAGTCCGGCGCATTTTCCGCGATCCAGGCGGAGAATTTCCGGTGGCGGACGTGGACGTCCGGCGGCGTGAAGTCGTAGTCGCTCGAGTAGATCAACACGAAACGCAGCGCATGACCAAACAACTGATGCATATAACGATGAAACGTCTCGTCTTCCACCAGATGAAAGATGACATCCAGCGATAGCGTCATATCGGCGGTCCCCGGGTCTTCGGTGGCCGCCAGGAAATGCTTGCCGGGGTCACCGGCAAACCGCTCGGAACACAGCCGGATGGCTTCCGGCGACACATCCAGGCCGACATAGCTGCCCGGATACTCGGCCAACTGAAGTTGCCGCCCGTCACCGCAGCCGTACTCGATGACGCTGGCGATGCCGTGCCGGCAGACGATCCGGTTGACGATGTCGGCCTTGAACTGGGCCAGATGCCCCGAGGACCCTGCCCCGGAGTGTCCGCCGCGGCGATAGCGCATGTCCCAATAGGCAGCGGACCACGGGACCGTGGAAGGTGGCGGTGCCTGATGCACCCCGGGTTCGGCGTGTTGCATGCCCCAGTGTTAAGCCGGCAAGGTTAACAAAGGGTTAACCGGGGATCAGATTACCCCTTCGCGTCGCAGCGCCGCCCTGTCGTTCTCCGCATAGCCCAGTTCGGCCAAAACCTCGTCTGAATGCTCGCCCAAATCCGGCGCGGGACGCCGCACCCGGCAGGGCGTGTCCGACAGCTTGACGGGAAAACCCAGCATACGGACGATCCCGTGGCCGGGGTGGCCGACATCGATCACCATTTCCTGCTCCAGTATCTGCGGGTCCTGGAACACCGCCGCCACGCTGTTGACCGGCCCGCAGGGAACGCCCGCCCTGTTCAGGGTCTCGATCCAATAGGCGGACGTGTTCGCCGCCAGCTTCCCGCCGACGATGGCGTTGATCCGTCCCCGGTTCGCCACCCGCGCCGCCTGCGTAGCATACAGCGGGTCGTCCTTCAGCCCTGGCTCGTCGAGCGCATCCGCCAGCCTCCCGAAGAACGTATCGTCCGGAGGCGCCAGCGCGATCTCTCCGTCCCGTGTCGGAAACAACCCGTACGGCGCCGTGATCGGATGGTCGTTGCCGCTGCGCGGCGGCGCGGCGCCGGTGGCAAACGTCGTGGACGCTATATAAGACAGCAGGCTGACCAGGCTGTTGGTCAGGCTGACCTCCGCCCGCTGACCCTGCCCGGTCGCCCGCGCCCGCGGCACGCAGGCGGCGATGCTCAACGCCGCATACAGCCCCGCCACCAGGTCGCTTATCGGCAGGCCGGAGCGCATCGGCGGGTCGTCCGGGCCGCCATTGACGCTCATGAACCCGCTCATGGCCTGGGCGATGAAATCAAAGGCCGGGCGGTCACGATACGGACCGGTGCTGCCGAAGCCGTTGATCGAGCAGGTGACAAGGCTCGGCCGCAACGCAAGCAGCCGCGCGTCGTCGAACCCCATCCGCGCCAGCACGCCGGGGCGGAAGTTTTCCACCAGCACGTCGGATCGCTCGATCAGCCGTGCCAGGATGGCCTTGCCCTGCGGGCGGCGCAGGTCCAGCCGGACCGAGCGCTTGTTGCGGTTGAACTGGGCGAAATACCAGGACAGCCCGTCCCGGACCGCCCCCGATCGCCGGACCGAGTCGCCCTCGGGCGCCTCGATCTTGATAACATCGGCACCCATGTCGCCGAGCAGGGCGGTGCAGAACGGGCCGGACAGCACACGCGTGAGGTCGAGAACTTTTACCCCGGACAGCGGCATCGCGCGTTTCCCGTCATTGTGTGCCGAGTATCCCACCCGGACGAAGCTGCTGCCAACCCGACGGCGCCGGTAATCGGCAAGAGTATACCTCTGAAACCGTCCCGGCGGTCGAGACGGGGAGCTGAAGCCGCTGAGTCCATTAGCATTGCTAAATCAGAATTTTATCGATAAGGTACAATTGGCACGGCCGGAGAGGTGCTGCTGCGGCCAGCGGAAATGCCATCCGCCGTTGGTCGGCCCAGGCGGAGGCCCGTCGCCCTCGATCAAGACAATCATGCCACCCGTGTTCGATGCGCCCATACATCCCCTCAAGGTGCTGCACGTCTTTCGATACTTCCGTCCGGATTTCACGGGCGAAGGCATATACCTCGAAAAGTTGGCGCGACATCTGACCGGGAACGCAATCCGTTCAGATGTCGTGGTCGAATCCACACGGGCGCCGCTAATTGTCCAGATCCCGGACGGGGTCTGCCGCATCCGGTTTTTTGGCAACGAACGCGGCAGGCCGCTACGCATTCGGCTGCGGATGATGCTGTGGTTCGCGATCCACGCCTACCGCTACGACGTCGTGCATTTTCATGCCTTTGTCGACCGTCTGCTGTCGCTGCACCTGATCGCCCGTTTATCCGGCTGCCGCGTTGTCCAATCCTGCACGCTTGACGACGGACTGGCATCCGTCCTGCTTGGCTACCGGCCGCTCTACCGGCCGCTGCTGCGGCGGCTGTGCCGGCTCATTGATGTGGCGGTTGCGATCAGTCCTCGGCTGCTTGCAGAAAATCTCACGGTTTTGCCCGCTGCTCGGAACCGACTGATTCCGCAGGGCGTCGACTTGCCTGTGGCGGCGATACAGCGGGACCGCGCCCGCTGGGGGTTTCGGCAGGATGACATCGTGATCGTCTTCGTCGGCGGCATGTGCTGCCGCAAGGACGTGATGTTCCTGATCGAGAACCATGCCGCCATCTGTGCGGACGGCGACCGGGTGAAGCTGCTGCTGGTCGGTCCGCAACTGGAGCCTGACTATGTCGAACGCCTCCGGCTCGCCATTGCCAGGTCGCCGTGCGCAGCCGACATCGTGCTGGAAGGGTACATGGACGACCCTTCGTCGGCGTATGCTGTTGCCGACCTCTGCGTGTTCGCCTCCCGCCAGGAGGGATTCGGCAATGTGCTTATCGAGGCCATGGCCTCGGCGCTGCCCGTTGTCAGCCGGCTTCTGCCCGGCGTAACCGACCGGATCATCGACGATGGCGAAACCGGCCTGCTGTTTGAAACGGCAACCGACTACCAGAACGCGGTTCGCGCACTGATCGCGGACCCGGGCCGGAGGCACGCGCTGGGCCGCGCCGCGGCGGAGGCGGTACGACAGCGTTTCGACCTGAGCACGATCGCTCGCCGATACAGCGAGCTTTACCGCCAGTTGGCTGAGAGCCGGGTATGACCGGCATTCTCATTGTCCAGTTGCCCAGCCCGCCCCGGCAAAATGTCTTCAGGGAATGGTCGGGGGGCATGGGCACCGCCCTGGATTCCGCTCGCGAGAGCGCCGGGCACGACCGCGGGTTTTATGACATCCCTTATTCCGCCTACCTCTACATTGCGCGCGATTTGCAACAGCGGGGGTTGGCATTCCGGTATTATGATTTCCAGGCGGCACGTGACTTCGATCACGCCGCCTTCGACTCCATGCTGCTTGACCAGCAGCCGAAGATCCTGATCACCCAGCTCAATCTTCCCTCGTTTGAGCACGACATTGAACTGGTCGTGCGCGCCCGCCGGATCGTCCCCGGCCTCAAGGTGATCGTCGTCGGGGCGGCGGGAAAATGGTTCCGCCAACGCATCCTGTGCGCTGGCGTCGCCGACGTGGTCATGGAGGGGTCCGAGGAGCTCCTGGTTTCCGCCAACACCGCCGCGCTGCTGGCGCAGCGTCCGGACGACCTGCAGGGATGCTCGGTGCGGCGCGATCAGGCGGTGATCAGCCTGCCGACCCGCACGCCGCTGACGACGCTCGATTTCGTCGATTTTCCGGCCTATGAGCTGCTCGATTTCTCGCGCTATGAATCGGATCATTATTTCGGCGGCCGCTATCGCTACGCGACGGTGTTCACCTCCAAGGGGTGTCCCTATCGCTGCGGCTACTGCCCCTATCCGTACGGATTCGGCAACCGGCTGATCTACCGGTCGCCCGCCCTGGTGGGCGCCGACATCGCGCGCCTGAAAGCCGAATTCGCCGTCGGGCAGATCCTGTTCCGCGACCAGGTCTTCACCATCAACCCGAAGCACGCCCGCGCCGTCTGCGAGGAACTGATCCGCCGCGACCTCGGCGTGGTGTGGCTGTGCGAAACCCGCTACGACCTGATCGACCAGGACATGATCGACCTGATGTGGCGGGCCGGCTGCCGGGAAATCCATTACGGCCTGGAGTCGGCGGACGAAACCCTGTTTGCCGCGACGGCCAAGTCGGATGGGCCGAAGTCGCTGGCTCTGTTCGAGCAGGTCATCGGCTGGACCAAGGCGCGCGGCATGCGGGCGCACGTCCACCTGATCGTCGGCATGCCGGACGAAAGCCGCCGGAGCGTGCGCAACACCTCCGCCTGGCTGCGCCGCGTGCAGCCGGACAGCGTGCAAATCGGCTACTTCATGCCGTATCCGGGCACGCCACTGTTCGAAGAGCTGCGGGCCAGCGGGGAACTCGGCGATGTCGAGGCGATCGCATGGGGATCGCTCGGCGCGTTCTCCAATCCGGTCATCCGCACGCGGCACCTCTCGATCGAGCAGGTGCGCAAGGCCAGGCACCGCATCTCGGTCGACTGGCGCTACACCTTGGCCGATCGGCTGATCAACCGGCTGCGGCGGGCGGCCGGGATGCTGATCCGATGAGGCCGCGGATCGTTTTTTTGAACAACCAGGGATTCGGTTCGGCCGGCGGAGGCGTCACCATCCTGCGCCGTCTTGCGGCCGATTTGGCGGGCGATCATGCGGTGACGGTGGCGTCGTATGATCGCGCGGCGCCCGGTTACGACGGCGTCCGCCAGGTCACTTTGCCGCCGGCTCCGTCACCCGGGCGGCTGTGGCGGCTGGCGCCGCTGTTGCGCGCCCGGCACCTGTTGCGGGTGGCCCCGATCGAGGAGATCGCGGCGGCGGATCTGGTGGTTGCGTTGGACTGTCATTTTGCCGCCGCGCTGCGGCGGGCGCGGCCGCGGCGGCTGATCTATGTGTCGCTGTCCTGCATCCCGCGGCAGGAGTGGTTCGGCGGCGGCGGCAGCGTGCCGGGCTTTCTGCAGTATGCCTGGCTGGAGCGGTCGGTGGCGCTGCGCGCGGAGGTCGTCCTGGTGTCGAGCCGGACCCATGCGGCGGAACTGCGGCGGTTCGAATGGTTGCCACGGCTGCGGCCGGTGGTGATGCATCCGGCGTTTCCGCGCGAGGCATCCTCAGAGCGGCCCCCGGCTCCGGACATCCCGGTGATCCTGTCGGCCGGCCGCCTGGAACCGGTGAAGAATTTCGCCGCCATCATCGGCCTGGCCGATCGGCTGCGGGATGTGCGGTGCCGGTTCGTGGTGCTGGGTGACGGGCCGCTGCTGGCGGACCTGCGCGCCCGTGCCGCGGCGGCGGACCTAGGCGACCGGGTGAATTTCTCCGGCGGCATGGTCGGGATCGAGGCTGAACTGGCCAGGGCCAGTCTGTTTCTGCATCCCTCGCGCTATGAAAGCTTCGGTATTGCGGTTTTCGAGGCGATGCTGGCTGGCCTGCCGCCCGTCCTGTCCCGCCGTTCGCCGCTGGGCTGCCGCGAGATCCTGCAAGGCGGGATCAGTGCCTGCCTGGTCGATTTCGACTCTCCCGCCGAGGCGGCGGGCGCGATCCGGTCGTTGCTGGCGGACCCGGCCCGCCGGGACGCGATGGGCGACGCTGCGCGTCAGGCGGCACAGCAAGCGCTTGCCTTGGACTACGTGGGGCAATTCCGCGCACTGGTGACGGATTTGCTTGCGCGGAAAACCGGCCTCGCATGAGAGACGTCTTCAGGCATGCCATGATTTTTGGCCTGGCACCGCTGCTGCGAAAGCTGGTCGGCCTCATCATGGTGCCGCTTTACACCCATTTCCTGACGACGCGAGATTACGGCGAAATCGCCTTGCTCAGCATGGCGACCGGCCTGTTCGCTTTGGTGCTCAGCCTGGAGTTGCGGGCCGGCTATCTTCGGATGTGGATCGCGGCGCCTGACCGCCGGGCCGGTCTGCTGACGGGCACCACCTGTCTTCTGGCAGCGCTCGGCGTGTTCGGCGCGGTTGCTTTCCTGGCAACCGCCGAACCGTTGTCCGACGCCCTGCTCGGCCGCTGGATCGGCTGGGGCTACGCCGCCGTTCTCGCCCTCGGCCTGTTCGCCGACATCCTCTCGCTGGTCTTCAACGCGACCTTGCAGGGCATGCTTCGCTCCGTCGTGATGGTGGCGTTGAGCGTCTCCCAGTTCGCGGTCAGCCTGAGCATCACCGTGTTCTGCGTGGTGTATCTTCGCACCGGACCGATCGGGGTGTTTCTTGGCGGATCCGTTGCTTCGGTCCTGACGCTGATCGTGATGGCCCGGCTCTGCATCAAAGGGACCGGGTGGGTCGCACCGGATAGAGCAACGATCACTGCTTTGCTGCGGTTTTCGCTGCCGCTGCTGCTGGCTGCGCTGATGTTCTTCGTTGTGGGCAATGCGGACCGCTTTATCGTGTCCCGGTTCCTGTCGGTCGGCGATCTGGGGCTGTACGCGATGGCCTGGACGCTGGCCGGACTCGTGACGACGCTGATATTCAAACCGGTCCAGACATCGCTCGATGTCTGGCGCTATACGATGCACGATCTGCCTGACGGCGCCGGGCAGTTCGCGAATACATTTCGTGTCGTCATGGCCTGCATGGGGATAGCCGCGGTCGGACTTGCAACGATCGGCTGCGATGCGTTCACGCGCTTGGCCGATCCGGCGTTCGTTCCGGCAGTCGCCTATGTGCCCTGGCTGTGCGGCGCTGTCGTGCTGCAAGCCGGGTATTCGATCGTCGCATCGGCGTTTTTCGTCACCGGCGCAACGAGCCGGTGGACCAGGCTGTTTGCGGTCAGCGCCGCAATTCAGGTGGCAGCGAGCCTGCTGCTGGTCCCGCTCGCCGGCCTCATCGGCGCCGCCCTGGCGATGATCGCGGCCAACCTCTTCCTCTATGCCGGTTCGGCGGTGCAGGGACAGCGGCTCTGGCGCGTGCCCTACCCGCATGCTGCTACTTTGACGATGACCGTTTTGGTGGTGGCTCTGCCGTGCCTGCGCAACAGGCTCGGATTGATCGGCCTGCCAACCGGCGCCGCCACGCTCGGCCTGTTGATGCTGGCGCTGTTCATGCTGCGGATGGTCCGGACGAGCGATCTCGCCGTCCTGCCGAGGCTGCTGTCCGCCCGCCGGCGGGACAACGCCTTTACCCGAGGACAAATGTCATGACGGATGAATCCGCGAAGCGGTTCAATCCCAAGCTGTTCGAATACGACCCGGCGCAGGTCTACCCATGGCGGGTGTTCAACCGCATCACGGTCGCCGCGGTCACCTGGAATCGGTTGGAACATACCCGGCGCTTCATCGACAGTGTCATGCGCCTCTCGCATCTGCCGTACTATCTGTTGATCATCGACAACGGCAGCACGGACGAAACGGTGCCGTATTTGCGACAGCTCGCGGCCGCCCACCCGCACGTAACAATTTTGGAAAATCGCACCAACCGCGGCCTGGTGCGCGGCCTTCTGCAGATCCGCGACGCGGTGGATGATGGCCTGGTGATTTACTGCGACAACGACATGGAAGTACTCAGCAACTACTGGCTGGTGCTTTGGCAAAAGGCGTTCCATGCCGTCCGCCTGGCCTTGGGGCATGCTGACGTGGTTCTCGCACCGCGCGTCGTGAATCGGGATGAGTATCGCTTCCGCTATGCCGGCCGGCGGGAGATCCTGCCGATACCGGCGGCCCTGAACGGGGAGCCGCGCAGTTGCTACGCCACCACCAGCAAAGACGATCCGGACCTGTCCGCGCGGCTGCGGGAAGATGTCATTGTCGGCTGGACGGACTTCCTGATTGGCGGTGTGCAGGCGATCCCCGCGCATATATTCCGGCGGATGCGGCTGGAGGACGCTTATCCCCGGTTCATCGGGGGCACCGATTCGGTCCAATCATCGGAGTATCGGCGTCTGGGTGTTCGCACGGGCTACATCGAGAACGGCCCCGTGCTGCGCCACAACGACTGGCCGTATACGGAAGAGAAGGTCCGGATGTACGAGACGTTAACGAAGTCCCGTGCCGTCACCGATTACGCCTACATCCGCGGGAAACTGCGTGACCTTGCCCGCTGGCGGTGAGCGTTGCCGTGTAGTCGTTTGTCCGGCCCGGGGTCTCACCGGACGGTGCGGCGGCAAAGATGGCGGTTGTTTAATGCGATTTGGCATCGTCTGCCACGATTCGGACGCGGCCGTGTCGCAATTGCATGGCCCTATCGCTTGCAGGCCGGGATCGATCCCAACTTCCCCGGCTGGAAAAGGAAACCGCCTATGACACGCCTATCTTATCTTGCTTCGAGTGTTCTCGCTGCCAGCCTGACCATCCTGCCGGCTGCCGCGTTCGCCCAGCAGACCGCCGCCCCGGCCCCGGCCGCGGTGCCGGCGGCGAAGGCTCCGGCCAGCGTGACGGAGACCAAGGCGCCGAAGACGGTCAATACGGACGTCAAGATGCCGGCGACCGAAAAGACCGTATCCGGCGTCAAGCCGCTGCACGCCGGCCCCGGCACCGCCGCCCGGGCCGTCCCGGCCAAGCCGGCCGAACCGAACAAGTCATAAGGCTTCCGCGCAATAGACTGCGCATCGACAACGAGTACGCGACCTCCATTGGTTTTCGGCAATGATACGGTTTCACCGGAAGCCAGCGGAGGCGCGTGCCGCGTCCATACGACACAAAGTGCAGCGGATTATCGTCCCGGCTATCATTTCTTGGTTAATTTGTCGAGTTTTGTTGTAAAACTATTACGACAATGCCTGCGCTTAGACAATAAGCCGTATCCGTGTCAATTGAAATCTAACGTTCATCACGGTAACGCCTGTGACATCCAATAATGATTGCTCGTGATTGACAGCTTTGCTAGACCGCATCGACTTTGGCTTTTATGAGGTTTGGCAATGAATATCCGCAAGCTATCCGGCCGCGCTATCGTTGCGCTTTGCGCCACCGTTGGCGCGACAGCGGCGCTTCCATCCGGCGGGCAGGCCGCGGTAATCCTCACCTTCGGACAATCCGGCAATAGCAACGTCATCACCGGAACCCAGACCGGTTCCAGCACCACGATTGCCGCCATCGACGCCCCCGTAACGGTCTCGCAGATCGATGCCGCCCAAAACGTGCCCTTCGCCGGGTTTCTCGACATGAACCTGGTGAGCACCTCCGCCGCGATCCCGGTCTCGGACAATCTGCAGCAACACTTCAGCGGCACGTTCAGCATCACCTCCGGCACCGGCGGCAGCGGAACCAACTACCTCAGCGGCTCGCTGATCGACATCGCTTTCGGCTCGGGATCGGAGTTCAACCTGAGTGCCTCGACGCCGCCGTCCGGCAACGTGATCTTCAGCTCAGGCGTGATCATCCCGGCCGATCTCACGGGCAACCTTGGCGCCGGGTTCTCCTTTGCGAATGTCACGGATCCGCTGAGCATCGTGGATGGCACCTTCGCGTCGTTCACCTCCAGCGTCAGCGGCACGTTTTCGGCCAACCAATCGATCATGGAGCCGGCCAGCCTGGCGCTGCTCGGCGCCGGCCTGTTCGGCGTCGCCGTATCGCGCCGCCGCCGCGCCTGAGGCGGCCGCCACAAGCCGCGCCGGACGAAAATAATTTCGTTGACATCGGACGGTCATCAGGCGCAGGCTTCCTCTTGCAACAACGCAGGAGGGTGCAACCGAGCATGACTCCACCTGAAATAACCCAAGTTGCCGACCGCTGTGGCATCGGCAATTAGTCAGAATAGTCCACTCTATGCTTAGCCCTTAGTGCTGAGCGCGAAGCAGGACTTCGCAAACCCGGCCCCCGTTAACGCGTCACGCGTTCGGGGGCCTTTGCTTAGGGTTTCTTGCACATCGCAGTAACGATCCGGCCCCCGCCGAGCGGCTAGCCCCGCGCCCGCATCAGCCGCGCCTTGTCCCGCGCCCAGTCCCGGTCGGCGATATAGGACCGCTTGTCCTGCTTCTGCCGCCCCTCGCCGACGCCAAGCGTGACTTTCGCCCGGCCCTGGTCGTTGAAGTGGATATCCAGCGGCACCAGCGTCGCGCCCTGCCGGGCCACCACGGCCTGGAGCTTGACGATCTCTTTCTTCTTCAGCAGCAGCTTGCGCGGGGCGCGCGGCTCGAACCGGGACAGCACGCCGCCCTGGTATTCGGGGATATAGGCGTTGAACAGCCACATCTCGCCTTCCCGCTCGCCCGCCCAGGCCTCGTTCAGGGTCGCGCGGCCGAGCCGGAGCGACTTGACCTCCGGCCCCTTCAGCACGAGGCCGGCCTCGACCGTGTCCTTGATGGCGTAATCGAACCGGGCCTTGCGGTTTTGCGCCGCCATGCCGTGGGAGATCAGGCCCTTTTTCTTTTTCGCTTCAGCCATGGACTTTCAGTACTCGTGCGGACGCGAAGGCGTGGATGGTGCGCGTGCGCCCACCATGACGACGCGGCGCGTCGTCAGTTCAACAACCCGACCTCGCTCATCGCCGCCTTCACCCGCTCTCGGGTTGGCCCCATCAACGGCGCCAGCGGCAGGCGGCAGCGCTCCGAGGTCTTGCCCAGCAGGGACGCGGCGTATTTCACCGGCCCCGGGCTGGTCTCGGCGAACAGCGAGTCATGCAGCGGCACCAGCCGGTTCTGGATCGCCATCGCATCCTTGAAGCGGCCCTCGGCCCAGGCGGTCTGCATGTCGCTGACCAGGCGTGGCGCGACATTACCGGTCACGCTGATGCAGCCGACGCCACCGACGGCGTTGAAAGCCAGGGCGGTGTGGTCTTCGCCCGACAACTGCACGAAGGCCTCGCCGCAGATACGCCGCGTGTGCAGCGGACGGGTCAGGTTCGCGGTCGCGTCCTTCACCCCGACGATGTTCCGGTGCTTCGCCAGCCGCGCCATCGTCTCCACGCTCATGTCCACCACGCTGCGCGGCGGAATATTATAAATGATGATCGGCAGGTCCACCGCGTCGGCGATGGCGGAGTAATGCAGGAACAGCCCCTCCTGCGTCGGCTTGTTGTAGTATGGAGTCACTACCAATGCCGCGTCGGCCCCGGCTTCCTTGGCATGGCGGGTCAGGGCGATGGCTTCCTCGGTGCTGTTCGAGCCGGCGCCGGCGATCACCGGCACGCGGCCTTTGGCGACCGCGATAGCGATCTCCACCACCCGGCGATGTTCATCGTGCGACAGAGTGGGGCTTTCGCCGGTGGTGCCGACAGGGACCACCCCGTGGGTGCCTTCCTTGATCTGCCAGTCCACGAACTCGGCGAAGGCTTTCTCATCGACGGAGCCATCGTCCCGCATGGGCGTGATCAACGCGACGAGCGATCCTGAAAACATAATCCCCTCTCCCGGCCGGGTTTTGCAGAAAGGCGGGAAGCTAGGCTCGCGACGGATGCGCTGCAAGGCCGGGCTTGCTAGAAGGAGTCATGTCTGTTCCGATTCGCATTGTTCTCGCCGGTCTGACGCTTGTGCTGGCGGCGCCAAGCCGTGCGCAGGATGCCGGACCGAACCCGATCGCGGCCGTCCGCGCCAACCGCTGGACCGACGCCGAGGCCGCGGCCGCCCGATTCGCTGATCCGGTGGCGGAAAAGCTGGTTTTGTATATGCGGCTGCGGTCACCGGGTGCGGCAACGGCCGAAGAAATCGCCGGCTTCATGCAGCGCAATCCCGACTGGCCCGCGCAGCCGATGCTGGAACGCCGCCGCCAGGAAGCCATCGCCTCCGATCCGGACGATGCCGCGGTGCTGGCGCAATGCGCCGAACCGCCGCCGACTTTGGCCGGCGCGATGCTGCGCTGCGCCGAGGCGTTGGCCAATGCCGGCCACACGGCGGACGCCAACGCGCTGGCGTTGAAGGCCTGGGTCACCGCCATCGATGATGCGGGCAGCGAAGCGGCGTTCCAGCGCCGCTGGGGCGGCATCGCTTCCTCGGACGACGAATGGGCGCGCTTCCAGCGCCTCGCCTGGAGCAACGATCAGGGAGCCGCCAGGCAGATTACGCGGCTCGATTCCAGCCACCATGCCGCGGCCGAGGCGCGCCTCGCCGCGAGGCGCGACGACCCGCAGACCGAACCGCTGGTGTCCGTGCTGCCGGCGGCGTTGCAGGCCGATCCGGGCCTGACCCTGGACCGCGCGCGGGCGCTGCGCCATGCGGACCGCATCCAGGATGCGGTGGCCCTGTGGGTCAAGCAGGGTGAGGCGGCGCAACGAGCGGCACCGGAGCACCTGACGGCGTTCTGGACCGAGCGCAACCTGCTGGCGCGGCGGCTGCTGCACGACGGCGACCCGAAAAATGCGTATGTGATTGCCGCCGCGCACGGGCAGATCGCCCCGGAGCAAAAGGCCGACGCCGACTTTCTCGCCGGCTTCATCGCCCTGCGGATGCTGAACGATCCGGCGCGTGCCGTGCCGCATTTTCGCGCGCTGGCCGAGTCCCCGGCCGCCATCACGCGGTCGCGGGCGCATTACTGGCTCGGCCGTGCCGCCGCGGCAGCCGGCAGCGACCCTAAGCCCGAATACGCCAAGGCGGCTGCCTGGCCGACGACGTTCTATGGCCAGCTTGCCGCCTTGGCCTCGGGCGAAACTCAGGCGGCGCTGGTGGCGCGAATCAAGTGGATGCGCGATCCGGGATGGACGCCGGAAGCCGCTATCGCCTTCACCGAGCACGAAGTCGTCCGCGCCACCGCCTGGCTGATCGCCTGGGGCGACTATGCACGCGCCCGGATTTTCCTGACCCGGGCGGATGAATTGTCACCCATCGTGGCGGAACGGGCCCTGGCGGCCACCTTCGCGCTGCGTGTCGGCATGCCGGATGGCGCGGTGTTCGTTGCCCGGCGCATGGGGCGGGACGGGGTCGCCTTGCCGGATGCCGGCTGGCCGGCGCCGTACGATCCCGCCGGCCCGCCCGATCCGGCATTTTCCCTCGGCATCATGCGGCAGGAGAGCAGCTTCGACGTCGGCGCCGTCAGTTCCTCCGGGGCGCGGGGTCTGATGCAGTTGATGCCGCCGACGGCGGAGAGTGTGGCAAAGCAGCTCGGCATCCCGGCGTCGGTCCCGGCGTTGACCTCGGATCCGAGCCACAACATCCGTCTGGGCACGGCGTATTTGCAGGAGGTTCTGACGCGCTTCGATGGCAACCTTCCCCTTGCCGCCGCCGCCTACAACGCCGGGCCGCACCGGGTCGCCCAGTGGATCGGCGATAACGGCGACCCGCGCACTGGTCCCGTCAGCATGGTCGATTGGATCGAGCTGATCCCGGTGGCGGAGACGCGGAACTATGTCCAGCGGGTGACGGAGAATGTGGTGATGTATCGCGCGAGAAGCGGCGACACGACGCCGATACTGGCGGCCACGCCATGGACCCGCTGATCGTCCGGATCTCGGCCTGGGACGGGTTGCCGTTGCATGTCCGCGTCTGGGCGGGCGGCGACAGTTTGCCTCCGATCCTGTGCCTGCCGGGGCTGGTGCGCACCGGCGGAGACTTCGAAACGCTGGTTCCGCATATCGGCAGCGGGCGGCTGATGGTGGCGATCGACTACGCCGGGCGCGGCGACTCCGGCCGGACGCGCGACGTCGATCGGTATGCGCCGGAGGCGTGTGCGCGCGACGTGGCGGATGTCTGCGCCGCCTTGCATGTGCATCGGGCGGTGGTCATCGGCACCAGTTTCGGCGGGTTGTTGGCGATGGGCCTTGCCGCGATGCGGCCGGGACTGGTGCGGGCCGTCGTGCTGAACGATATCGGACCGGATATCGGCCGGGAGGGCGCGGATTTCGTGCGCGGCTTCGTCGGCGATGACCCGGCGCTGGAAAGCCTCGACGCCTGCGTTGCGTTCCTGCAGTCGTGCCTGCCACCGCTTTCGTTACATACGGAAGACTCGTGGCGGCGGATGGCCGAGCTGACCTACCGGCAAGGCGGCGACGGCCGTTTCCACTCCCTGTGGGATACCCGCATCGTCAAGCTGATGCACCGCCCGCCGCCCGACCTGTGGCCGCTGTTCGGCGCGCTGAAGCATGTGCCGATCCTGTTGGCGCGCGGCGCGGTCAGCAACATCCTGCTGGCGGAAACCGTCGCGCAGATGCTGGCGCAGCGGCCCGACATGCAGGTGGTCACGCTGCCGGGCATCGGCCATGCGCCGATACTGACTGAACCCCCGGCGCTGCAGGCCATTCAGGTTTTCCTCGGGCGGATCGCATGAGGCTCGCGCGGCTCATCGCCGCCGGCTTCGGCACGGGGTACGCGCCGCTGGCCCCCGGCACGGTCGCCTCGGTCGCTGCGGTGCTGGCCGGGGCCGGGCTGCTGTGGCTGTCGCCGGTGGCGCTGGCGGTGGCGGCATTCCTCGCGACCTTCGGCGGTTTCATCGCTGTGCGGCGCGCCGAGGTCGCCGGCGATCCCGGGTGGGTGGTGATCGACGAGTTCGCCGGGCAATGGATCGCGATGCTGGCTTTAGGCCGGCCGGGCATCCCGGGGCTGCTTGGCGCGTTGCTGCTGTTCAGGCTGTTCGACATCGCCAAACCCGGTCCCGTCGGGTGGGCGGACCGCCAGCACGGGGCGTTCGGCATCATGGCGGACGATGTGATCGCAGGCGTTATCGCCGCCCTGATCCTCGCAGCGATACGGATTTTATGGCCCGACTTGTTATTGTAACAGCACAACGGCGGTTTTTTTAGCCAAAACCGGGGCAAACAGCCCGTTTGCCACTTGCGAGCCGGCGGGGTTGCGAGGTGATATATTTCAACTCTTCGGGAATGTCCCAATGCCTCTGGAGCACATGCCACCGGTTAGGGTGTTGCCTGTCGCCGAACGCCGCCAGGCCGGCCAGGCTTTGCGTAAAGTCGTCCCGCGCAGCCTGCATGCGCGCTGGACGCCACCCCGCAACCGGCGCGATCCGGTCGATATCCTGATCGAGTCCGGGCGGCATCGCATCGCGAGTTTGCTGCCGATCAGGTACGATCGTATGCGGGTGTCGCCGTTCACGTTCTTCCGCGGCGCCGCGGCGATCATGGCGGCGGATTTGGCGGACACCCCGGCCACCGGGATGTGGGTGCAGGCGTCGGGTGACTGCCATCTGGCGAATTTCGGCACCTTCGCCTCGCCGGAGGGGACTCCGGTGTTCGACATCAACGACTTCGACGAAACGCTGCCGGCGCCGTTCGAATGGGACGTCAAGCGGCTCGCCGCGTCGTTTGCGGTCGATGCGCGGTCGCGCAACCTGGGCGACAAGACGGCGACCAACCTCGCGGCACAACTGGTGCAGGCTTATCGCATGCACATGCAGGAACTCGCGCGGCTCGATCCGCTGGAGTCCTGGCGCTCGCGCGTCGATGTGTCGGTCGTTGTCGGGGCAATCTCCGACGACAAGCTGCGCGACCGGGAGATCAAGCGGCTGCAGGCCGCCGCCGAGGCCGGCAGCAAGGGCTATCCGAAGCTGGTCGAGAAGGTCAGGGGCGCGTGGCGGATCAAGGAGAAGCCGCCGCTGATCGTCCCGCTGAGCGGCCAGCGGGACGACACGCATGAGATCGTCGCCCGGACCGCGTTCGCCTCGTACCAACTGTCCCTGCCGGAGGAGCGGCGCATCCTGCTGGACCGCTACGATCTGGCGGATGTTGCGTTCAAGGTCGTCGGTGTCGGCAGCGTCGGCACGTTCTGCGCCATCGGCCTGTTTGTGACCAAAGACGACCAGACGTTGTTGTTACAACTGAAGGAAGCCCAGACCTCGGCGCTGGCGCCGTTTGCCGGCCCCAGCATCTATCGCAACCAGGGCCAGCGCGTCGTTGTCGGCCAGCGGATCATGCAGAGCGTGCCGGACGTGTTCCTGGGCTGGACTCAGGAAACCGGCGACGACCAGCATTGCTACGTCCGGCAACTGAAGGACAGCCGCCTGGCGCTTATCGGCTCCGACCTGGCGGAAGGCGCGCTGCCGTACCATGCGACGTTGTGCGGGGTGGCGCTGGCGCGGGGGCATGCGCGATCAGGGGATGCGGCGCGGATTGCCGGGTATCTCGGCACCGGCAATGCGTTCGACGCGGCGGTGGCGCGGTTCGCGATGGAGTATGCGGCGCAGACCGAGATCGACTGGCGGCTGTTCCTGGAAGCAATCAAGGCCGGGCAGATCGAGGCGCGGGAAGCGTAAATCCTACCTCCCTGAGTCCTTCGCAGGGAGTGCGCCGATGGCTGACCAGTCCAGATTTTCGCCGCCATTGGCGAGCAGCGTCAGGAACCGGTCGCGCAGCAGGCTGGCCAGCGGCAGCGGCACCCGCAGATCGCCAGCGGCAGCCAGGGCAAGGCGAATGTCCTTATACCCCAATGGCGCAGCGAAACCCGCCGGCTCGAACCGCCGATCGGCGATGAGCCCGCCATAGGTGCGGTAAGCCGGGGCGCTGAACAATGTGGAGGTGAGAAGGTCGAGATAGGCGTGCGCGTCGACGCCGCCCTTGCCGACCAAAGCCATGGCCTCGCCCAGCGATTCGATCACCGCAGCGATGAGGAAATTCCCGCTGAGCTTGACCAGGTTCGCAGCCTGCGGATCTTCCGACATCACGAAAGTCCGCTGTCCGACGGCGTCCAGCAGCGGGCGGACGCTTTCAATCGCATCCGGCGCGCCCCCGGCCACGACGAACAGCTTCGCCGCCGCCGCCGCATCCGGTCGGCCGAACACCGGCGCCGAGACGAAACGCTGGCGGCTATCCGCATGCGCCTGCGCAAGCCGCAGCGAAAGCGCGACGCTGATCGTGCTGCAGGACACGTGAACCGCACCGGGATGGAGGGAAGCCGCAATCCCGTCGGCGCCGAAAACGACGCTTTCAAGCGCATCATCGTCAGCCAGCATTGTGATGACAGCCTCACCGGTGCAAGCCTCCGCAACAGTCGCGGCGGCGGTCGCGCCGAGTTCCAGCAGAGGCGCGGTCTTGTCCGCACTACGGTTGTAAACTGTCACCTGATGGCCGGACTTGACGAGATTGGCCGCCATGGCCGCGCCCATGCGCCCAAGCCCGATGAATCCTGCTCGCATCGCTTGCGTTTCTCCGCTCCGGTTGTCCGAGGTCTGTCACCCTCGCCCGCGTCCGCTGGATATCGCGCCCCGCTCGGGTCCCTTCAACCACTCACGGACATGGTCTAGCCTGACTCCGGGTCAGGAAAGGGCGGATGATGAGCGATCTCTTGGTGGCGACGGACCAGCGGCACGTGATCCACCCGCTGCATTTCGCCGCGGACAACGCCAACCCGAAGCTTTTTGTCTCGGCGCAAGGCAGCATCCTGCGCACGGCGGACGGGCGGGAGTATATCGACGGCCTTTCCGGCCTGTGGAACGTCAATATCGGCCATGGCCGAAAGGAACTCGCCGCCGCCGCCGCGACGCAGATCGAGACCCTGGACTATGCCTCGGCCTATTCCGGGTTCAGCAACGAACCGGCGATCCGGCTGGCGGAGAAGCTCGTCAGCCTGGCGTACGACACCATGTCCGGCGTCTACTTCACCACCGGAGGGGCGGAATCGAACGAAAGCGCGTTCAAGTTCGCGCGCTATTACTGGAAGCGGCTGGGCCGGCCGGACAAGGTGAAGTTCATCTCCCGCCGCTACGGCTACCACGGCGTCACCATGGCGGCCCTCAGCGCCACCAGCCTGCCCGGCTACCACAAGATGTTCGGCCCGATGGTGCCGGAGTTCCTGCAGGTCGCACCGCCCTACCCCTATCGCTGGCCGGGCAACGGCGATGCCGGCATCGAAGCGGCGGACGCGGTGGAGGAAGCCATCCTGGCCGAGGGCGCCGGCACGGTGGCCGCCGTCATCGCGGAACCCGTCATGGGGTCGGGCGGCGTCATCGTCCCGCCGGCAAGCTACTGGCCCCGCCTGCGGCAAATCTGCGATCGGCATGGCGTTTTGCTGATCGCCGACGAGGTTATCACCGGCTTCGGCCGGACCGGGCAATGGTTCGGCTTGGGCCATTGGGGCGTGCAACCGGACCTGATGTCGTTCGCCAAGGGCGTTACCAGCGGTTACCTGCCATTGGGCGGCGTCATCGTTTCCAAGGCCATCCACGACGTCATCCTGGACGCTCCGGCGGACGAGAAGTTCATGCACGCCGCCACGTATTCCGGCCATCCGGTGTGCTGCGCCGTGGCGTTGGCCAATATCGCGATCCTGGAGAATGAGGGCCTGGTCGAACGCGCCCGGGTGCAGGGCGACCGCTTCCGCGCCGGGCTGGAGACGTTGTCGTCGCTGGCCGCCGTTGGCGAGGTGCGCGGCATCGGGATGCTCGCCGCAATCGAACTGGTGGAGGACAAGGGCAGCAAGGCTCCTGCGAAAGGTCTCGGCGCCCGGGTGGTGGCGCAGGCTGCCGAACGGGGGTTGCTGTTCCGGTTGCGCGGCGCGGCGGACGGGCCACCGGCGAGCGGCGATACACTATGCTTCGCGCCGCCGCTCAGCACGCCGGAGGCGACCCTGGATCGCCTCGTGCAGATCGTCGGCGAGTCGATCCAGGCGGCGATATAGGTGCGAACGCGACTTGGCTGGACGAAACGCACGAACTTGGCGCTTCGGCTTGGCATTATCCGTCATGGCCGGACCTGGTGCTTCCGTTTCCGGCATCGCAAGTCGTGGATGGCGGGACCAGGTCCGGCCATGACACCGAGGCGACGTAGTTACGCGGCCTGCGTTTCCGCCCTGCTGGCGATCGGCCCCGCGCCGCTACCCGCCCGTGCCGCTTCGCTACCGCCCACCGAATCCACCACCGGTCTCGTGGTCTCCGCCCAACGCCTCGCGGCGGAAGCCGGCGTTGACATCCTCCGCCAGGGGGGCAACGCCATCGATGCCGCTGTTGCCGTCGGATATGCCGAGGCGGTGGTCAATCCTTGCTGCGGCAATATCGGCGGCGGCGGATTCCTCACCGCACACCTGGCCGGCGGCCGCGATACCGTCGTGAATTTCCGGGAAACCGCGCCCGCCGCTGCCAGCCGCGACATGTATCTCGGCCCGGATGGCCAACCGGTGCACGGCGCCAGCCTGTTCGGCTGGAAGGCGGTCGCGGTGCCCGGCACGGTGCTGGGCCTCGACACCGCCCTGGCGAGATACGGCACCTTGCCCCGCGCGACGGTCATGGCGCCCGCCATCCGCCTTGCCCGCGACGGGTTCGTGCTGACGGCGGCCGATGCGGCGGTGCTGCACTTCGGCGCCCCGCTGCTGCGGCGCAACCCCGACGCCGCAGCGATCTTCCTGCACCCCGATGGCACGCCGATGGGCGTCGGCGAGACGCTTCGGCAACCTGCCCTGGCGGAGACGTTGCAAGCGATCGCGGACCACGGACCGGACGCATTCTACACCGGCGCGATCCCCCGGGCGGTGGAGAAAGCCTCGCGCGACGGCGGCGGGATGATCACGGCGGCCGATTTTGCCGCCTATCGGATCGCCGAAGCGGAGCCGCTGCGCTGCAGCTACCGCGGTTCGGTCGTCGTGTCCGTGCCACCGCCATCCTCCGGCGGAACGGCGCTGTGCGAGACCCTGAACATCCTGGAAGCCTACGATCTGCGCGGCCTGGGCTTCCATGGCGCCGAAGCCGTGCACCTGATGACCGAAGCCCTGCGGCTGGCGTTCTTCGACCGCGCGACCTATCTCGGCGACCCGGACTTCGTCCGGATGCCGCTTCAGCGGCTGCTGTCGAAGGATTACGCGGCGCGCCTGCGCGGCCAAATCGTCAACCAGGCGACATCATCCGCCAGCCTCGGCCCGGCCATCCCGCCGCCTGTCGAGAATCCGGAAACCACCCACTACTCAATCCTCGATCGTCTTGGCAACGCGGTCTCGGTCACCACCACCATCAATGGCGCGTTCGGTGCCGGCGTGATGGCGGCCGGCTTTCTGTTGAACGACGAGATGGACGACTTCATGGTCAAGCCCGCCGCGGCGAACCAGTTCGGACTGGTGCAAGGCGAGGGCAACGCAATCGCGCCGGGGAAGCGGCCACTGTCCTCGATGGCACCGACAATCGTGCTGAAGGACGGGGCCGTGACGATGGTTGCCGGCTCCCCCGGCGGTCCGCGGATCATTACCGCGACGCTGGAGGCGATCCTGAACGTGATCGACTACGGGATGAATGCTCAGGAAGCGGTGGATGCGCCACGGCTGCACCATCAATGGGAACCGGATGTGCTATACGCCGAACAATTCGCCCTGTCGCCGGATACCAGGGCGCGACTGGAGCGGATGGGATACCGGATCGAGGAGCAGCGGCCCTGGGGCGCGGTGGCGCTGATCGCGGCGGGGGGCGCGGAACCGGGTGCGGCTTCGGCCGGGTCCGTCGCGCCGAAGGGCGCGTATTACGGGGCCAGTGATCCGCGACGCCCGTCCGGGGCGGCGTTGGCCCCATAGCGGACAGGCTTCGGACTGGGTTGACGCGCCGCCTTACGTCGTCACGCCGATCATCAATCCGTCGCGCTATCGGTCGAGGTATGCGCAGTACCGCGATTTCGAGATCACCAATCGCCACAATACCAACCACATCCAGGTGCGGACCAACCAAGAGAACAGGCACAAGGAAAATCTGATCAATCTCGGCGTCTCCCGGCTGCCGCCCGACTGAAAATACATGGCGTGGATCGAGTTCGCGCGCGCCGATAGCGTTGAAGAAACCATCCGTCAGCTTCAGCATTTCAGCGTCGTGCGGATGAGGGCCTTGTCGCGCAGCGGATGCGCGGCGGCGGCACTATGCCCGATCCTGTCGGTGCCTATGGCGTGGGGCACCCGGGCTATGCCCGGGCCTGCCGCCACGACGCCCGGGACCATCTCGGCGGGCTGATCGATTCCGGCATCGTCGGTTCCGCCGACAGATGGCGCACGGCCTGATTGGCGAGATGGCGCGCAGCCTCAGTCCCGAAATCCTCCGCGAATGCCCCCCTATGCGGCATGGTGCTTTGAGTGGGAGGCGCGGGCCGAGGCGTATATCAAGCGCAATATCGGCTTCGTCGACGGTCCGCTGCTGCCTTTCTTCCACGGTTCGACGAGCAAGCGCGGCTACAACAATCGGACCGAGATCCTCTCACGCACGCTCCGCAAGCCAATGCCGTCCGGCAAACGGATCGTACTGCCGGCAGAACGCCTCCGCCCCCAGCCGATGCACCGCATCGAACGCATCCAGGCAAAGGGCCGGTGCGTCGGGCCAGGAGCGGTGGCTGAAACCGCCCAGCAGATGCCGGTAAGCCAACCGGTCCAATCCGTAGGCGTCGGCGACCACGGCATCGATCTGCGCCCGCAACTGCGGCGGCGCCGCGGACTCCGGGCGCTCCCCGCCAATCAATGCGCGCCACAGCGCGTCGAACCCGGCATGCATGCAGGACAGCCGCTGCGCCGCGCGCGCCAGGAACCGCCGCTGCGCTTCGCCCAGATCCGGCATCGGCAGCGCGTCCAGTATATACAGGCTGAGATGCGTCGCCGCCTTCTGCCGCACCAGCCAGTCGAACGGAAACGCATTGAACACCGCGCATAGCGCCAGGGCATTGGCCATAGCCCGCGCCTGCGGGGCTTTCTCCACCGTTGCGGTGTGGCCGAACACGCTGCCGGGCGGCGCGATGCAGGCGATCATCGTGCGCTCGTTGGTCGCCTGCGCGATGTCGCGAAACACCAGGCGATAGTGACCCGCCGCCGCCGCGATGGCGGCCCGGATCGATCCGCTTTCTACGCTGTGGCGCGGCGCGGTGCCCCGGATATCGGTATATTGATGAAACGTTTTCCCTTCATGCAGCACCAGGTCGCCAACCCCCGGCGGCAGGAAGCAACGCGCATCCCCGGTCATATGCAGATCCCGGCCGAACCGGATGCGATGCCGCGCGCACCACGCGCCCAAACGTTCCGGTTGCGCGAACATCCGTTGCGCAATCGCCTGATCGGCCTTGCCGCGCAACTCCAGCGGCGTCAGCGCGTCCCCGCCCGTCCCTGCCAGGAACGGCCGATCATACACCATGATCCTTTGGGCATCCGCCGCGTCCTCCATCCGCTCCAGGTAGAATCCGCAGCGGAACGACGCCGTCGGACCCGGCCGGTGCGCCACGATCAGGTCGAACTTGAACCGGCTGTCGATATCGAAAACGCGGCGGCGGTTCTCGAACGACAGGCACCAGGCCAGCGCGGTTTCCTGTAGATACAGCCGCCTGACGCCCGTCGTGCCTTCGTTGGCGTGGAAGGCCGACGGCATCAGCACGCCAACCGATCCGCCGCGAGCCGCAAGCTCCAGGTTCCGCTCCGCAAACAAACGGAAAAGATCGAGATTGCCGGCCGTCGAATCGGCACCTGCGCTGACCCGCTGATGGCGGTACAGGCGATGCGCGATGGCCTTCAGGCGATCGAAGCCGAGCCGGTAGGCTGCGAACGCGGCGGCCGCATCCGGACGCGCCAGCACCGCCTGTTCGATCCGCATGCGTTCCGTCCGGCTGCTAGCCTCCAGCACCGCCGGATCGTAGTCGGCGACGAAATCCTTGGTGTTGTGCTGCACCACGTCCCAGGGCGGATTGCCCAGCACGGCGGCAAATCCGTCCGGGAACACCTCCGGGAAAACCAGGTCCCAGGCCACGGCATCGCGCCCGGCCTCCAGCAACGCTGCCTGCCGCGCGGTGGGGCGCGCGGGCCAGGCGCCACGATCCGCGACCTGCGCCGCCAGCGCCAGCCATTCGTCGTCGGCATCCCGTTCACGCAACATCGCCGCACCGGACCAGGCGCGGGCGAGCTGCCGCAGCGGATGCAGCACCGAGTCCAGCCGCGCCTTGGCGGCGGCCTTTGCCGCCAGATCCGCGATGTCCCGGCCGATAGTGGCATCCATCTCCGCCACCAGCCGGCGCACACGCTCCAGGCCGGCGTCCAGGCGCGCCGAAACGCCGCGGGCCAGCAGCGGATCGAGCGGCCCGCCGGTAACCGGCAAGCTCGATAAGGACTCAAAGAACGGTCCGGTCAGGGCATCGCCATGCAGCAGCCGATGATCGAGGAATGTCAGCGGCAGGCCCTCGGCATAGGACTCCAGCCAGAGCGACACCCTGGCCAGTTCCACCGCCAGTTCGTTCCGGTCGACCCCGTACAGGCAATGCACCGCCACCAGCCTGCGGCAAATCGCCCGGGCGCGGGATTCGGCATAGAAGCGGCTCGGCAGATAGGCCGCGATGCTGTTGTCCGGATCGGGCAGCGCGGCGATGCGGTCGTGCAGCCCGCGTTCGTCGCACAGCCGGCAGGCGGCCAGCAGCGCCTCGCCCAGATGGCGGCAGGCTTCGACCAGGAAATGCCCGCTGCCCATCGCCGGATCGACGATCTTCAAGGTCAGCAGCGCCGCGGGATGCGGGTCGTCCGGCGGCGACAGCGCGGCGATCTTCGCATCCAGCGTCTCGCGCACCAGGAAGCGAACGAATTCATGCGGCGTATAGAACGAACCGCTCGCCTTGCGGCCCGGCCCGGCACGCAGGAAGAACCGCCCGGCCCGGATGCCGCCATCCCCCGCCGCCACTACCGCCTCGCGCTTGCCACGGCGCAGCCGGACCATCGGTTCGGCGGCGATCGACGGTTCCTGCTCCAACAGCGCCTCATAGACGCGGCCGAGATCCTCGACGTCCAGCGATCCGTAATGCACGCGCACCCGTTCGCCGTCCGGCGCCCGGATCCAGATCAGGCGGTCGAGCAGGATCGCCACGGCGGCGTCGCCCCAGGACAGGCCGTCGAGCACCGGCATCGCCGCCGCCCCGAACAGCGCGCCGCCCAGCGGGGCGATCCGCAACTCGGAACACGACAGCCCGTCGCGGCAGCAGGCGAACAGCAGGCGCAGCCCGCTTTCCAGCATCGTCCCGGTGTCGTGCCCATGGTCGAGATGCCGCCGCACCAGCGGTCCGAGCGCACGGTTCGGCGACAGCGCCAGCCGCCACAGCCGGGTGGAGGCGAAGCCGAAGCCGGTTTCGCCGGGGCTTTCCAGCTTCAGGATGAACAGCAGCCGGTAGACCAGCACCAGCCCTTCCCGCCACAGCGCCGCCGCGCTGAAAGCGCTCCGGTCATCGGCCCGCTCAAGCACCGCGTTGATGAACCCGACGATGGCGTCCCGCGCCTGGCCGCGCAGCGCCGCGGTGACCTTGGTCTGGTGCAGCCGCGCCGACTCCAGCACCGCCGGCAGGCGCGGCAACGTAGCCGCCCCGGCCAGCGCCAGCAGTACCCGCCAGGAGTCCGGCGGCAGCGGACGATCCCGCCAGGATCCGAGCGGAATCGACAGGAAACTGTCCGCCCGCGACGGATCGCACAGCAGCAGGCGCAGCATGTCGCCGTTGGTCAGCAGGCCCGCCCGCTCGCCGCGCGCCAGAAGGACCCGCTGCGCCACCCGGGTGGGACTGCCCCGATGGGATTTTCCCACCGCATCCAGATCGGTTCCCGGCGCCACCGGCCAGGCGCGCAGCGCGGACCCGTTGGCGGCCTTCAGCAGCCAGCCGCCGTCCTCTTCGCCGTCGCGGGTGGTGACGCTGTCCTGCCGCACCGGCCGCCGGTAGCCGAGGGCCGCCGCCAGCCTGCCCATCATGCGCGGCACGCCGCCGCCCAGCGCGTCCCGCACTTTGTCCCATCCGGAGCCGTCCGGCAGCGCCACCACCTCCACCAGCCCCTCCCGCAGGAACGGCGTGGTGACCGCGGAGCCCGTCAGGATGCAGTCATCGAGCTCGAGGGTCACGCCGGAGGTACCAGCATGAGCATGCCCAGGGTCCGAACCGCCGGTTTCGCCAATGGCGGCGGCTCCGCGGCGATCGAGCGCAGGATCTCCGCCGCCTGCCGGCGGTGCGCCGCGGCCACGGACGTGTCGGCGGCAAAACCGGCGAGACGCTCCACGGGCGGTGCCGGAGACCGCCAGTCCGTTGTCCCCGGGCCATCATCAAACAGGTCGCGCGGTTTCGCGACGGGCGCCCCGCACAGTTCGTTGGCGCGCTGCGCCAGCCAGGCGTCCAGCGTGGCGCGTTGGCGCTTCAGCCTCAGTTCATATCGGACGGAAAAGTCGCCCGCGATCTCCCCGGCTATCGCCGCCGCGCGTGTGCCGGCGGCTTCGAGCGCGCTCGGTGCCCAAACGGCGAACCGCGCGTGCCACAACCCGTCGGGCGATACGGCATCGCTCGCCAGCTTCAGGAACTCCGGCTGCTGCCGTATCGATCCATCCGGAAACGCCTCAAGCGCGAACACTCGACGCAGCAACGTGCCCGAACGGCCGCCGATCTCCGCCGCGTAGGTGATGAGCAGCGAAACTGCCGGACCGCGCGCCGCACTCACCCGGCCGAACCGGGCGGTGCGGGCCAGGGCGACGGCGCGCCGGGTCAGCGGATGTGCGCGGCCCGGATACAGCAGCGTGCGCCCCTGCTCGTCCCGGCTCCGCACCGGATCATCGGTCAGGCGCACAACACCGCGCCCGGGATCGAAGCCCGGCAGCCCGGCCAGGTCCGCCGCCCATCCCGCCGGAACGCGATATCCGTCCGGCACGGCGGTCAGCACGGCTGCGACAAACGCCGGCAGGTCGATCCCCGCAGCCGCGTCATCCACGGCCGGCGCGTCGGGAGGCGGCAGGCTGCCCATCCAGCCGTGCCGCACCGCCATGTGGTCGAAGCTTTGGAACGCGCGGTCGATTTCGCGCAGCAGGTCGCGATACGCCTCGCTGTCGCCATCTTCGGCGGCGAGGTCCAGCGAGTGGACCAGGCGCGGCATGGCGCTGAACAGGTCCTCGGCGAAGCCCGCCATCAGCGGTTCGGCCAGATGCGCCGGCGCCGCCGTCACGGCCAGGGTATTCGGCATGAACGACAGGCAGGACCGCGCTTTCTCGTATTTGGCGATCAACCGCAGCAGCAGGCGCTCCTCGAACGTGCCGGCCAAATACAGGTAGCGGATTTCCGGGTCGTTCCGCTGGCCGTAGCGGTCGATCCGTCCGTTGCGCTGTTCCAGCCGGTTCGGGTTGTACGGCAGGTCGAGGTGGATCAGGTGGTGGCAGCGCTGGTGCAGGTTGAGGCCCTCCGCCAGCGAGTCCGTGCTGACCAGCACCACCCCGTCTTCCTCCGCGCACCGTTCCGCCGCAAGCAGCCGATCGGCTTCGGTGTCGGCGCCGCTGATGGTGAGGACGGGGCCGAGGGCGCGCAACGCGGTAACCGCGGCGCGCTGGCTATCGGCGTACTCTGTATAGACGAGTATATTGGCGTCCTTGTGCTGCAGCCGGATCAGCTTCACTTCCAGCAGCAGCGCCGCCAGTTTGGGGTCGTCTGCTTCGGCAGTTTCACCGAGGCGGATCAGATGGTGCAGCGCGGATACTGTTTCCGCACCGGACAGGCTGGCGGCCATTTCCTCAGCCTCCAGCGCGGCGATATCGGCTTCCTCGGCGGGGTCGAGTACGCCGAATTTCCGGGCGCGGCGGCGGTAGGCGCGCAACGCCCGCTGCCGCTCTCTGCGGGACGCCACCGTGTCAGCATCGGCATAGCGCTCGGCGACCACGCGCAACGTGGCGACACAGGCGGCGATGCTGGACATCGAGCGCTTCAGCAGACTGACAAAGGCCAGCGCATCCGCCAGGCCGTTGCGGTCGCGCGAGCGGCGCAGCCGGGGCGCGACCAGCGCGGACAGCGCCTTGTGGAACGCCTGCACCGCGGGTGCATCCGTCACGTCCACCCGCACCGGCATCACCACACGCTCGCGAAACAGCGGGGCCCCGGTGATCGGGTCGCGGAGATGCGACTTCAGGCGGCGCACCACGTGCCGGCGATAGGCGGTCCCGAGCAGCCGCCCTGACCCATCCACCAGGCTTGGGTCCAGCAGCGCGATCAGCGAGGCGAAATGCGGATCGTGGCCGTCATGCGGCGTTGCCGTCAGCAGCAGCAACCCGTCCCCGCGGCGGGCCAGAACCTCCGCCAGCAACCGGCGTTGGCTATCCTCGCCCGGCCCGGCGCCGCCCGTGCAGTGATGCGCCTCATCGATGATCACCAGGTCCCAGGAGGCGCGTTCCAGTTCCGCCAGCACCCGGTCGGATTTGGCGAAATCCATCGAGGTCAGGCACAGCGCCATCGCTTCGAACGGGTTGCCGCCGAGTTCCAGCCCGCGCCGCGCCTCCCGCAGGCTGGCGCTGTCGGTTATCGGGGTGAAGCGCAGGCCGAAGCGGAGGCGCATCTCCTGCTCCCACTGGCGCAGCAGCGGGCCGGGCGGGCAGACCACGAGGATGCGATGGGCGCGGCGGCGGACGATCAGCTCGGCGGCGATCAGCCCGGCCTGGATGGTCTTGCCGAGGCCGACGCCATCGGCCAGCAGCAGCCTCGGGCGGACCATGTCCAGCGCGCGCAGCAATGGGACGCGCTGATACGCTTCGATCGCCACCCGGCCGGGCGGCGCCGGCGCGCCCGGGATCTGGTCCAGCAGCCAGGCGGTGTGATAGCGGCGCCAGTCGTCCAGCGGCCCGGCGTTCTCCGGGCGCGGCTCGGTTTGCAGCACCGTGACCGGTTCCGCCGGCACCAGCACGTCCCATTCCAGGCCCTGCAAATCGCCGCCGAGGCAGGCCAGCCGGACGCGCTGCTGCGGCCCGAGCGGCTCGACCTCCGTCACATCCCATTCCAGGCCGCGCGCGGCGACCTTGATCCCAACCGAGAGTTCCATGCACGGTCCGCGTTTGAACGCGGACACGGAACCATCAAATGGTTGCTAAACCGTTAACGCGGCGCGGAGGAAACAGATGATCGCGTTGAAAGAGCGCTTCGCCGGCAAAGTCGCCGTGGTGACCGGAGCCGCTTCCGGCATCGGGCTGGCGATCACGCAACGCCTGCTGGCGGAGGGTGCGAAGGTCGCCGGCTCCGACCTGCAGCCCCTCGCCGATCTCGGCGAGGGCTTCGTGGGGATTGAGGTTGACGTCACCCGGGAGGTGTCGGCCGAGGCGCTGGTGGCAACCGCCGTGGCGCGGTTCGGTGCCGTCGATGTGGCGTTCAATGTCGCCGGGGGCGCCCGCGGCGGCTATATCGTCGATCTGGCGGAGGCGGATTGGGACTTCACCGTCGATCTCTGCCTGAAGGGCGTGTTCCTCGGCATGAAGCACCAGGCGCGGCAGATGATGCGGCAGGGCGGCGGCAGCATCGTCAACATCGCCTCCCTGAACGCGCATGTGCCGATGCATGCCGGGTCCGCCTATGCCGCGGCCAAGGCGGGCGTGGAAATGCTCAGCCGCAACGGCGCGCCGGAGTTCGCCGAGTTCGGCATCCGGGTGAATGCGGTTTTGCCCGGCCTGGTGCAAACTCCGCTGACCCGCCGGCATTTCGACAATCCCGAGGCGCTGGCCGCGTTCGAGCAGCGCATCCCGATGCGCCGCCCGGCGCAGCCCGCGGAAATCGCCGCCCCGGCGCTGTTCCTGGCCAGCCCGGACGCGAGCTACGTCAACGGCGCCAGCCTGCTGGTCGACGGCGCCTGGGCGGTCAGCGGCTACCCCGATATGCGGCCGTTCCGCGGACCCGTCCGCTGGAACGGGAGTGCGCCGGCATGAGCCCGGTGCTGGTGCGCCGCGATGGCGGCATCGCGACCGTGTCGGTCAACAACCCGGCCCGGCTGAACTGCCTCGGCACCGCGCAGATCACCGCGTTCATCGACGCCGTGACGGCGCTGGCGGACGACCCCGATCTGCGCGCGCTGATCGTCACCGGCGAGGGCGAGCGCGCCTTCATGGGCGGCGCGAATTTGTTGGAACTCGGCGAACTCGATCCGCCGCGGGCACGGGATTTCCTGACGCTGATCCATCGGATGTGCAAGGCGCTGCGCGACCTGCCGGTGCCGGTGGTCGCCCGGGTGAACGGCTTCTGCCTCGGGGCGGGGCTGGAGGTGATGGCGGCGTGCGACATACACATCGCCGCCGACAATGCCGTGTTCGGCATGCCGGAGGTCCGCATCGGCTTGCCCTCCGTCGTGGAGGCGGCGCTGCTGCCGCAGCTTATCGGCTGGGGCCGGACCAAGCTGCTGCTCTACACCGGTGACATGATCGATGCGCGCACGGCATTGGACTGGGGCCTGGTGGAGAAGGTTGTTCCCACTGCGGAACTCGACGCGGCGGTGGGCGCGTGCATCGCGTCGATCGTCGCGTCCGGGCCGAAGGCGATCCGGTTGCAGAAGGAACTCATCCGCGAGTGGGAGGCGATGCCCGTCGGCGACGCGATCGAAGCGGGGATTCGGTGCATGGTGCGGGCGTATCAGAGCGATGAGCCGACGCGGATGGTGGGGGAGGCGATCCGGCGGTTGAAGGCGCGGAAGACGGGTGGTTCGGGGTAGCGCGGCATTGTTTCCGAGTGGGCTTGCCGCTTCGGTGGATCAGCAGCCTGCGGCCCTGGTCCGGGTCGATCCCACACCGGCAAGCCATCCTCGAGGATGGCAAAGCGCCGGCTGAAGCCATCGGTGTCGGCGAGTGCCTCGGCCAACGTGAGCGGCTTCGCCCAGACCTGCGGGCGCGTTGCGACCGCCAGATACTCGCGCAGCACTTGCCGGCTGATGGCGAGCGGACCCTCGGAGGCGATACGGGCGAGAGCTTTCCTGGCCCGCCCGTGGTTCGGAAATCCGGCGGCGGTGGCATGGACCAGAACGTTGGTGTCGATGAAACTCACCGCCCGTCGTCGGCGTAAAGGTCTTCCCGGTGCAGACTCAGACCGGCGGGCCATGGCCCCAGGTCGCGGCTCGGGAGAGCGTCCAGGTTGAACGGTTCGTTCGGCTGCTGGCGTGCCGGCTCATCGGCTACGGTAATTCTGGCGTCGTGCTCGGCGGCGGGCACCTGCCCGGGCGCATGGCCGGAAATGGTCCCGTCGGCGGCAACGGTGATGCGGGCCGTGACGACTGTCATAAAGCTCTCCGCACAATGTGGAGCGATGCGTGGCCGGCGTTTGTTCCATGCTTCCCGGTCAGCCGTCCAGCGAGACTTTCGCACCGGGAGATCCATCCCGCAGGGCCATGCGTCGGCTATTGGAAAGGAATCGATCGGAAAGCCCAATACCGCGGTCCCGCGGGGGGCGGAGCATAGCGGGCGAATTTGTTCTGTAATCAGAGCGGTTCTGTGGAGGTGATGACCAGATGTCGACGATCTCGCCGAGCGGTGGACTCGACCGCTTTATTGAAGACATTAAAACACGAATGAACACAAATATGTTCTCGGAAAACACAGCCCGGGATTTTGCTATCCCGCTTTCTTATTTGTGTTCATTCGTGTTCATTTGTGTTTCCATTATCTTGGCATCCCGCAACGACTGGACGGACCCTCCCCCGCGTCAACGCCCCCGGAACACCGGCCGGCGCTTTTCCTTGAACGCCGCAACCGCCTCCCGATGATCCTCGGTCTGCGAACACCGCGCCTGGTGCACCGCCTCCAACTCCAGCGACGCCGCAAAATCGCCCGTTTCGGCAGCGGCAAGATTCCGCTTCGTATACCCCAAAGCCACCAACGGCATCGCCGCGATCCGCCGCGCCAGCGCCATCGTAACGTCCGCCAGTTCGGCGTCCTCGACCACCTTGTTCACCAACCCGATCCGCAACGCCTCCTCCGCATCGATAATGTCCCCGGTAAAGAACAACTCCCGCGCCTTCGCCGTGCCGACAAGCCGCGTCAAGGTCCATGTGCCGCCCCAATCCCCGGACAAGCCGATCCGGATAAACCCCGTCCCGAACCGGGCCGATGCGCCGGCGATGCGAAGATCGCAGGCGGCAGCCATACTGAGTCCGGCGCCAACCGCCACGCCATTGATCATGCCGATGATCACCTTCGGCGAGGCATGCATCAGCGCCGGTATCCGGTTCGACTGCCGAATCCCCTCCGCCCGCTCCTCAAACACCTTCCCGGAACGATCGGACATCGTTTTCACGTCGCCGCCGGCGCAGAAGCCGCGGCCGGCGCCGGTCAGCACGATGCATCCCACGCGATCGTCAGCACCGAGCCGCTGGATCGCTTCCAGCAGGCCCCGACGGATGTCCTCGGACAGCGCATTCAGGCTCTCCGGCCGGTTGAGGGTCAGGGTGGCGACGCCGTCTTCGACGGTCTCGATCAGATCTGGCATGACGTTCTCCGCGCTGGCAAACCCGCCAAGCTTGGCCGCTGGCAGCGCGCCCGGCAACCTTACGTCCCGCGGCGGCACGCGATAGTATTAGCAAAATAATACCCCCGTATTATCAAATCCTGTTGTAATTTCCCGCGTAACGTGCTCTAAATGTTCTTGCAAACAACTTGGGGCTTCCGGTGATCGCCATGTATCGCTGCTACCTGATCCGCAACGGACGCATCGCCCTCGGCGACGATGCCGACGTCGACACGCTTGCCAACGCCCTCGCCCACGCCCGCCGCCTGATGGCCAGCCCGTCGGCCGGGGGAACGTTCAGCGGGATGGAGATCTGGAACGGCGCGACGCTGCTCTACAGCGACACCGGCTACGCCGGGGAGTCCGCTGCACCGGCCGCGATCGTCAGTCCGTTCCAGACCGCCGAAAGCACGATCCTGCCGAACTGGCGTCCCTCGCTGGCACGCCCGATCCTGGCGATGCGGAAAGGCATCGGCGCGCTGGCGGACGCCCTGTCGGTGATCGACGGCGATGCCCGGCAGCCCGAACCCGAACCGATGGCAACATACTTCGCCCGCAGGCTCCGCAAAGCCATCCGCCGCCGCCCGGCCCGAGGGCACATCGCGGCTTAGTTCAGGAATATCTTTCCGGGGTTCATGATGCCGCGCGGGTCGAGCGCCTGCTTCACCGCCCGCATCACCGTCAGCGCCTCGGCGCCATGCTCCTGCTCCAGGAACTCGCGCTTGCCGATGCCGACGCCGTGCTCGCCGCTGCAAGACCCGCCCAGGGCCAGCGCACGGGCGACGATCTTCTTGTCCAGCTCCCAGGCCCGCGCCAGCCCGTCCGGCTCCGGCGGCACCATGATCACGGTGTGGAAATTGCCGTCCCCGACATGCCCGACGATCGGCGCCGACAGGCCGGACGCCGCGATATCCTCCTTCGCCCCCAAGATCGCCTCGTTCAGCCGGCTTATCGGCACGATCGCATCCGTCGCCAGGCCCTTGTGCCCCGGCTTCCAGGCAAGCGCCGCCCAATAGGCATCATGCCGCGCCTGCCACAGCTTCGACCGCACCGCCGGATCGGTTGCCCAGGCGAAGCCGAGGCCCTCGAACCCCAGCGCGATTTCTTCCGCCTGCCCGGCCTGTTCAGCGACGCCGGCGGCCGTGCCGTGGAACTCGAAGAACAACGTCGGCAGCACCTGCAAGCCTTCCAGCTTCGAATAGGCGATGCAGGCGGCGATCTGGGCGTCGTCCAGCAACTCCATCCGCGCCACCGGGATGCCGTGCTGCAGGATGGCGATCACTGTTTCGACCGCGTCGCGCAGGGTATGGAACTGGCAGGTGGCGGACGACACCGCCTCCGGAATACCATGCAGCCGCAACTGGATTTCGGTGATGACCCCCAGCGTGCCCTCGGACCCGACGAACAACCGGGTCAGGTCGTAGCCGGACGCGGATTTCCGCACCCGCCCCCCGGTGTGGATCAGCCGCCCGTCCGGCATCGCCACCGTCAGGCCCATGACATTGTCCCGCATGGTGCCGTAGCGCACCGCATTGGTGCCGGACGCGCGGGTCGCCGACATCCCGCCGATCGTGCAGGCCGAAGTCCCCGGATCGACCGGAAAGAACAGCCCGAGGTCGCGCAAATACGTGTTCAACTGCTCCCGCGTCACCCCCGCCTCCACCCGGCAATCCATGTCGGGCTGGCTGACGTCGATAACCCGGTTCATCCGCGACAGGTCGAGCGAGATGCCGCCGCGCACCGGGGTCACATGGCCCTCCAACGAGGTCCCGGCACCATACGGCACCACCGGGACATGCTCGGCATAACACAGGGCCAGCAGGCGGGAGGCTTCCTCCGACGTTTCGACGAACGCGACCGCGTCGGGCAGGACGGGTGGCTGGGTGTCCTCGCCGTGGGCATGGTGATCGCGCAGGTTGGGGTTGGTGGTGATGCGATCACCCAGGAATGCGCGGGCTGCGGCGATGACGGCTTCGACTGGCATGGGCGGATCCCCGATTGGCTTTGCCGGCAGCATTGGACCGGGCCTGGCGGGCTGGCAAGATTTCTTGACCAGGCTTCGGCGATCGGGGCGGGCAAGTCCGCGCCGCAAGCTTGCAACGTCGCCGGGACATCCCACCGGCTTATGGTGCAGTGCAACATAAACCGCGCCGAAGCCTCGCAGTCCCGCACCCTGTTTGCACGGGGTAACATCCGCAAGCTGGGCGGCGCCCTGCATACCGCCGATGGCGCGGTCGAAGCCAAAATAGCCCACCCATGGCCGAGTTGCCTGTCGCTGCTCAGCGAGGCGGACGCCAACGGCCAGGCCGTGCTGCAAGCCTGGTGGTTGCAGCCGTCGCCGTCATCCGTGGCGCGGGGCTTCTGACGGCAGGAACCGCGCCACGATGTCACGAGCCAGCCGAACCGGCTTGCGCGTGGCGGAATCCAGGCAGCACCAGCAGCTTTCGACCTCAACCAGCACATCATCGCCATGGTTGATGATCGTCTTGTAGAACGCCCGCGCGCCCTGCAGCTTCTCCAGCACCACCTTGACCACGATATGATCGTCCAGGAACGCCGGCCGCAGGTAGCTGATCTCGTGCTTCAGGGCGACCCAGAGATGCGCCGCCGCAACCTCCTTCGGCGCCAGCCGGCGCCAGTGCTTGAGCACCGCCGCCTGCACCCAGTTCAGGTACACCGCATTGTTGACATGGCCCATCTCGTCGATTTCGTCCGCCGCGACATCGACCTCATACTCGTAGATGTTTGCGGGCTGGAGCGGCATGACTTGGTCCTTGGGGGAGAGCGCACGGCATAGTGTCAGCAATGGCGCAAGCCACTATCGCACGATTTGTTGATGTTGACGCGATCGTGGCGACACGCCGAACCGACCCGAAACAGTCTGCATGTGGGCACCACCGGGGCTTAATGCAATCCCGCAATCAGCCGAGACGTCCGGCCCCGATAATATTCGCAAGCGCCCCCGAACGCGGCACCTTCCTCGCCAGGACCGCCGACGTGCACGACGAGCAGCCGTGTGACGATTTGGTTCGATATCGGCCGGTTCCCTGCCGGCCGCGAAGACGCCGGTCACATTCCCGATGTCTGCCGCCGCCCGCCTTGATTGCCGCCGCAAAATTCCGCTGAGGTAACCGGCTGGATCCCTTCCCACCGGACCGGGAAACCTCGATGCCCGACGCAAACGACACGCTGCAAAGCCTGCCCGCAACGCGGCGCGCGGTCCCGGGCTGGATATTCCCGACACTGCGCGTGCTGCTCGTCGTCACCGCCGGGTTCCTGGTCTGGTATGTTGCCGGCCATTGGAATCGCTGGACCGGCGGGGCCCGTTTCGAGTCCACCAACGACGCCTACACCGCCGGCGACGTCACCCCCCTGGCGGCCAAAGTGTCCGGTTACGTCGCCACTGTCGGCGTCACCGACTACCAGGCCGTCCGCAAGGGCGACCTGATCGTCGAGATCGAACCCTCGGATTATCGCGCCCAGCTCATGCAGGCGGAGGCAAGCCTGGCCGGCGCCGAGGCCGCCCTGGCCAACATCGCCAACCAGAAGGACGTCCAGCGCGCCCTGATCCGCCAGGCCGAGGCGACCATCGACGCCACCAAGGCGGACCAGTTGCGCTACGACCTGGAGGCGAAGCGCCAGCGCACCCTGCTGCAGACCAGGATCGCCGGCACCGAGCAGCTCGTGGAGCAGGCCGATGCCAACCAGCAGCGCACCGACGCGCAGTTGCAGTTGAACCGCGCCCAACTCGACCAGCAAAGGGCGTTGCTGGCCAGCCTGGACGTGCAGGAAAACCAACTGAAGGCGCAGGTCAGCGCGGCGCAGGCGCAGCTCGACCTGGCGCGCAACAACCTCGGCTATACCCGCATCGTTTCCCCGGCCGACGGCCTCGTGGGGCAGCGGCAGGTGCGCCCCGGCCAGTTCGTCAATGTCGGCACCCAGGTGATCGCCGTGGTGCCGATGCCGCGGATCTGGGTGATCGCCAACTACAAGGAAACCCAGATGACCAATGTGCGCCTGCACCAGCCGGCGCGCGTCACCGTGGATGCGTTTCCCGACCTGCACCTCATTGGCCATGTCGATAGCTGGTCGCCCGGCTCCGGCAGCACCTTCGCGCTGCTGCCGCCGGACAACGCCACCGGCAACTTCACCAAGGTGGTGCAGCGTATACCGGTCAAGATCGTCCTGGATGACCATCCCGCGCTGGGCACTCTGGTGCGGCCGGGTATGTCGGTCGAGGCCACCATCGACACCGGCGCCTCGCGCGAAGCGCCCCCGACGGTCGAGTCCACGCAGAAGATCCGCGAATCCCGGCAGGCCCAACCGCCGGCGCAATGAGCCAGCACCTCGCACCGCTCAGCGCGGCAGGACGCGCGTTGCACGGCTTCGCCGGCAGCCATCCGCGCATGTCCGCCGATTCGCTGCGTCCCTATGTCGGCATACTCGGCGTGCTGCTGGGCTCGATCATGGCGACATTGTCCAGCCGCGTGACCACCTTCGGGCTGCTGGACCTGCGCGGCGGCCTGCATGCCGGCTTCGATGAGGGCGCCTGGATCACCACCAGCTTCGGCATCGGCCAGATGATCGCCGGCGTGGCCTCGCCCTATCTCGGCGCCGTCCTCGGCGTTCGCCGCGTGCTGCTGCTCGGCATGGCGCTGATGTTCATCTCCAGCCTGCTCGGCCCGCTGTCGCCGAACCTGGACGCCTTCCTGGCGATGCAGGTGATGGGCGGCATCGGTTCGGGCACCTTCATCCCGCTGACCATCAGCTTCATCGTCCGCAGCCTGCCGGCGCGGCTGGTGATGTACGGCATCGCGCTCTACGCGATGAACTCCGAACTGTCGCAGAACGTCGCCGCCTCGCTGGAAGGCTGGTACACCGAGACCGGATCCTGGCAGTGGATCGACTGGCAATACTGCGTCGCGCTGCCGGTGATGTTCGCCTGCATCTCGTTCGGCGTTCCGCGCGAAACCATCAACACAGCCCTGTTGCGGGATCTCGACTGGCCGGGCCTCGCCTACGCCGCCATCGGCTTCGCGCTGCTCTACGCCGGCCTCGACCAGGGCAACCGGCTCGATTGGATCGGCAACGGACTGATCTTCGGCCTGCTGCTGTCCGGCGGCCTGGTTTCCCTGGGGTTTCTCGGTCGCGAGTTCACCTCCCCGCGCCCCTTCCTGAATATCAGGAAGCTGCTGCGCGGCAACCTGCTGCTGCTGGTCCTGCTGCTGGCCGGCTTCCGCTTCATCATCCTGTCCACCGCCTACATCATCCCCACCTACCTGCAGACCGTGCAGAACTTCCGCGAGTTGCAGGTTGGCACCGTCCTGCTGTGGATCGCTTTGCCGCAACTGGCGATCGCCCTGCCGTTGGCAGCCCTGCTGCGCCGGATCGACGGGCGCTGGATTCTGGCCCTTGGCAGCGCGCTGATCGGCATCGCGTGCTGGATGGCGACCGGGCTGACCAGCGAATGGGCAACCAGGGACTTCCTGCCCTCGCAGATCCTGCAAGCCATCGGCCAGTCCTTCGCCCTGACCGCGCTGCTGTCGCTGACGATCCGCTGCTTCAACCCGGCCGACGCGCTCGCCATCGGCAGCCTGCTCCAAGTCAGCCGCCTGTTCGGCGGGGAGATCGGCACCGCCTTCATGCAGACCTTCGTGCGCGTGCGCGAGCAAATCCACTCCAACCTCGTCGGCCTCCACGTCGACAGCCTCGCCACGCAAACAGCCGATCGGCTTGGGGAGTATCAGGGGGCGGTGGCGGCGCACACGGCGGATGCCGCGGAAGCGGCGGCGCGCGCCACGAAACTGTTGGCCACGACGGTGGCGCAACAGGCCTCGGTGCTGTCCTATATTGACGGCTTCATGGCGGCGGCGGGCGGGGCCTTCCTGTGCCTTCTGCTGGTCGCGCTGATGCGGCCGCCGCCGCCCTCGCCGTTTTTCGTCAGCAAGGGCTGACGCTGCCGCGGGGAACCCGTATAGGTAGACGCAGGGGATGAATGCGGCCAAGGGCGAGACGGCGGACCGGCGCCATCCGACCGCGGCAGCCGGGGGCGTATAAGCAAAAAATCGACATGCTGGTCAGCAAAATTCTGTTCTCCGAACCACTCGAAGCCGATCGGCTGCCGCTGACGGCGGCGGGGGTGGTGCGCTGGCCGGGTGCTGCGAGGGTGACACGTCCGCCCGTGCTGGCGATCGGGTGTGCGATACTGTTGCATGTTGCGGTGTGCGCACTGACATTGGCGTTCGTCCGGGAGCCTCCAGCGCCATCGCCGCCAGACGAGCAGACCGTTACCCTGGTGTTTGAGCCGCCCGAGGCGCCTCAGCCCCCCGCACCCGAACCTGCCGCGGCGCCTGAGGTGCCGCCCGAGGCGGTCGTCGCGCCGCCGCCTGAACTGCCGGCCCCGGCGATCGTGCAGCCGCCTGAGCCGCCCCCACCGCCGCGTGCCGAGGCCAAACCCGTGGAACCGCCGAAGCCACCCGCGGTCCGCCGGCCCGCGGCAAAGGCCAAAACCGCAGAATCCGCCCGGGTCGCGGAGCCGTCAAAAATCGCGGAACCCTCAGCCGCGTTGCGTCCGGGGCCACCGGCCGCGGAGGCGCCGATCACTGCCGATTGGCAGCATTCGCTGGCTGCCTGGCTGGCAGCTCATAAGGTGTATCCGGAACTTGCCCGGCAGCGCCGGGTGGAGGGCAGCGTCGTGCTGCGGTTCACCGCCGACAGGTCCGGCCGCGTGCTGAATGTTGAACTGCTCAGCGGTTCCGGCTCCCCGCTGCTCGATGCCGCGGCCAAAAAGCTGGTGGGCGATGCGCTCCTGCCGCCGTTCCCGCCCGGCATGCCGCAGCAGACTGCCACGCTGACCGTCCCGATCCGCTACGCGTTAGCGAACTGAGCCGGCAACCCTCCCGGCTTCGGCCGCAGGCAACCAAAGCGTCACGATGGTGCCATGGTCCGGGCTGCTTTCGATGGCCAGGCCGCCGCCGGACTGTTCGGCGAACCCCAAGGCCATCGGCAAGCCGAGCCCGGTGCCGAGACCAGCCTGCTTGGTGGTGAAGAACGGCTCCTGCGCCCGGGCGAGCGTGTCCGCATCCATGCCGATACCCGTATCGGCCAAGCTGAGCCGCACATAGCGCCCCGGTGCCAGGCCGGCCGGATGGATCGACTCCGTTGGCGACACGTCCTCGGTTGCGGCGGAAAGTGTCAGCCTGCCCCCCTGCGGCATCGCATCGCGGGCATTGGTGGCGAGATTGACCACAACCGTCTCCAGTTGCGCCCTGTCGGCGAAGGCGGGCGGCAGGCCCACCCCCGGCGCAATACGCACGTCGATGGATTCGCCGAGAGTATGGATAAGGATCTCGCGAATGCCATCCAGGAGAGCCTTCATGCCCACGGCCTCGGCGTGCAGATCGCCACGCCGGCCGAACGCCAGCAGGCGGTGGGTGATGGCTGCACCGCGCTCGGTCGCATCCATCGCCACCTGCGCGAGGCGCGCGACGTTCTCCTGATCGTCCGGCCGGCGCTTGATCAGCGTCGTCACGCCGCTGACCACCTGCAGCACGTTGTTGAAGTCATGCGCGATTCCCCCGGCGAGCTGGCCGAGCGCCTCCAGCCGCTCGGCATGCGCCGTTCTTGCCCGCGCCACCGCGAGCTGCTCTTCGCTCCTGGCCAGCGCGGCCGCGATCCTCCGCTTCTCGGTCACGTCCTGGAAGAATACGGTCAGGCCGTCCTTCGACGGATAGGCGTGCGCATCGAAGTGGAGGTCCGCCGAGGCGAAGTGGCCGGCCATGTGTGTCGCTTCGCCGCTTTGCATGGCCGAACGCAAACCGCGACCGACGGTGCTGTCCGCCAACCAGGGGCACTCCTCCCAGGCGGTCAGCCCAACCATATCGCGGCCATGCGCGATGTTCATCGCCGCGCGACGGTTGAGGAAGGTGAACCGCCAGGAGCGATCGAGCACGATGACGCCGTCAGTCGTGCTTTCAAGCGCCATGCGCAAGGCGCGGTCCCGCGCCTCCTGCGCCTCGGCCATGGCATCGAACGCGATGGCAAGGCGGCCGAATTCGCTGCCGTCTTTTTGCAGGCCGGTGCGGGCGGTCAGGTCGCCGCTTCGCCAGCGATTGGTAATCCGCAGCAGTCCGGCGACCGGACCGCGGATCGCGCGTCCGCCGAGCACAGCGGTAATCGCCAGCGCCAGCGCGAAGCCGGCGACGATCAGGATCAGCCCGGTGCGGCTGGGCTGCTGGACGGCAGTGAAAAAGGTGCGTGGATCGAGCGCCACGGCGACGCGCAACCCGCCCGACAGCAAACCGAGCGGCGCATAGGCGCTCAAGCGCCTGATCCCATCGACCCCGGCCAGTTCAGCGACCGCGATCTGGTTCCCATGTAGCGTGGCGAGGCTGTCGGACGACAGGAGCTGGCCGACGTAGCGCGCGCCGTCCGGATGGCGGGCGAGAATTATTCCGTTGCGGTCCGCGATAGATACCGCGGAGCCGGGCGGCAGCGGCAGCAATTTTAATTGTTCTCCCAGCCAATCGAGGCCCAGGCCGACATACACCACGCCGGCAACGATATCCTGCGAGTTCCGGAACGGCATCGCCATGTGGATGCTGGGATCCCCGGAGACCCGGCCGATGGCGTACTCGCCGATGGTGAAGCCGCCGGTCGACAGGGCAAGGTGAAAATAGGATCGGTCGGATACGTTGATGCCGGGCTCTATTGGGCCCGAAGCACATAGAACGTGCCCGTCCATACCCGCCACCGCGGCGCGAACGTAGCGTGGAAGCTGTAGCGTCAGATTGGCCATGTGGCGATGGCAACGGCCCGGATCGAACTCCCGCACGGAACCGGCATTGGCGATCGTGGTCAGGACTTCCTGTGCGCCTTCGACGATCCTTTGCTGCTCCGCACTGACGAGTTGGACCAGGCGTAGCGCCTCGCCCGACACCAGTTCCCGGCGGATGCGGGTCGATTGATATTCGCTGTAAATCTGGAACAGCAGCGCCGGCACAAGCGCGACCGACACGATCAGCAGCAGCCGTGTAAATAGATTTATCCGGTCAAAATATCCAGTTCTGGCCTTCAAATGGGGCGCCCCCGGCATGGTAATACGGTATCGGATCGATGCGGATGTCGCCAGATCCTCGCGGCTGCGTGGGCACCTCGGGTTTCGCGGTCTTGTTGCGCTTTAATTTCGTGCGTGACAAACTCAAAATCGGGATAGCCGGAAAGTTTCGTCGCAGCGGTGCTGTTGCTGGGGAGGCGCCCCGGGGGGAGAAGGCGTTTGCAGGCCCGTACGGGACAGGCACCAGCCTCCGAGGCAATCCAGCGATGAAACTCAATGGGTTGACCCCCGGGATCGCGGCTATCATAGTGCGCCGCAATAAATTTGCGGTGGTGATGGAAGCGGCGGCGGCATGGAACAGGACGGCGCGCTGCCCCGGACGGAGGCTCATGAGCAGGTTGGCAGGCGCTGGCCGCATACGCGAAACAGGGCTTCAAACGCGCGGATTTATGTCATCGGTCAACAGGTGCTGACATGCAGCTTGGTAAATACGTCAAGTTCCGCGAGGAACGGTTCGGCGGGGTTCTGTTCGAGACCCGGACGGAGAAGGTGTATACGCTCAACCCCACGGCCGCGGCCGTGATCAAGGAGCTCGGCACCGGCTGCGATGTCGCGCAGCTCACGCAACGCCTGGCGGATCGCTTCCAGGCTCCGGCTGGATCGATCGAGCAGGATATCGCCGCGCTGATCGGCGATCTGCGCGAAAAGGGCCTGGTGGAAGACACCGCCGCATGAGCCAGATCACCGGCGTGACGCCGCTTCCCGCCAGCCTGATCCCGAAGAAAACGCCGGCCATGACCACCTCCGGCACCTTGCGCGCGCCGCTTTACGTGGCGTGGCAGGTAACCAACGAGTGCAACCTGGCCTGCCTGCACTGCATCGAGGAAAGCGGCCCCGGCAAGGCGTTTCCGGATGAGCTATCGAAGCAGCAGACCTTCGATGTGCTGGCCCAGATCATCGACAACGATGTGCCCTATATGTCGTTTTCCGGCGGCGAGCCGATGGCGCACCCGCACTTCTTTGAGATGGTGGAGTACGCCTGCACCCGCGGTGCCCAGCTCAAGATCGAGACCAACGGGCATTACCTGACGCCCGACGCCTGCGCGCGGCTGAAGGAACTCGGCGTCAAGGCGGTCCAGGTCAGCCTGGACGGCACCACACCGGAATCGTTCCGTCGCATGCGCGTGCGCGGCAATTTCGAGCTGGTCGTCGAGGGGTTGCACAACCTGCAGAAGGCGCAGGTGCCGATCGAGATCAACTACTCGCCGACCGGCTTCAATGCGCACGAGATCGGCGATGCGGTCGACCTGGCCGCCAGGGTGGGTGCCGAGAGCTTCTACACCGGCCGCACGATGTATACCGGCAACGCGGTGAAAACCTGGGCGAAGCTCAACCCGACGGAAGAGCAGTACGAGGTGCTGTTTGACACCCTGCGCGAGAAGGCCCTTGAGTATGAAGGCCACACCCGGGTGCATTTCCACGAAATGGGCCTGCTGGAGGAGTTGCGCTACCGCCTGCACAACCCGGCCGCGCTGCTGATCGTCCTGCCGAACGGGTTGGTCAAGCTGATCAACGCTTTGCCCTTCGTCTGCGGCGACCTGCGCAAGCAGTCGCTGCTGGAGATCTGGGCCAACTTCCAGCGCTGCTGGCAGGACCCGCGGGTGGCGGAGTTCGTCGAGGCGCTCGAGCGCGATCCGAACGCGACCTCTTTGCTGCACCAATGGATCTTTCTCTGACCCCGCCACATGCACGGCCGCTGCACCGGCTGTTGCGTGTCCTGAGCCTGGTCCGCTACCGATTCTTTCTCTATGCGGGCCTGCTGCCATATCTGCTCGGCGCCGCCTGGGCCTATCGGATCAACGGCACAATCGACGCCTCGGTGTTCTGGGGCGGGCTGTTGGGTGTTGTGCTGGCGGTGGTTGGGGTCGAGGCGTTCAACGAATATTTCGACGCGCGGATGGGTACCGACCGGGTGTTCAACCCGGACGATTTGCCGCCAATGTCGGATGCGGTGCTGTGGCTTGGGGTCGCGGGGTTTGCCGGGGCGCTGGCGATCGCCATTTACCTGACCCTGCTGGCCGGGTGGCCGATCCTGCTGTTCGCCGTGCTGGGGGGACTGGCGGCGGTTTTCTATGTGGCGCCGCCGATACGCTGGGCGTATCGCGGGCTGGGCGAGACGGTGATCGCCTTGTCGTACGGCCCGTGGATGGTGCTCGGCAGCCTGTATCTACATGCGCATGTCCTGGCGTGGGGCGCATTCTGGGCGTCCCTGGTGCCGGGCTGCCTGATCATGGCGCTGGCCGTCGTGAATGCGATTCCCGATTTTCATCAGGATCGCCTCGTCGGCAAGCGCAACTTGGTCGTGCGGCTCGGCCGCAAGCGGGCGGTCGGGCTGTATCTGGGGCTGGCTTCGGCGGCGTTGCTGATTGCTCTGGTCGGGGTGGTAGAGCGGGTGTTTCCGCCGCTGTGCCTCGCCACGCTGCTGGCGCTGCCGCTGCTGATTTCCAGCGCGCGGCGGGCCGTTGGCACCTATGAAACGCCCCGCCTGTTCGTACCGGCGATCCGCAGCATCGTCGCCTGCTATGCGATGGCGGTGGCGCTGTTCACGCTCGCCGTTGCGATCGACGCCTGGCTGCGATGAACTGGATCGACTCGCTCGGGGCGCCGCTGTTTGTCTCGTGGCAGTTGACCCGCGATTGCGACCTGGCCTGCCTGCATTGCTGCACCGATTCCGCCCCCGGCAAGCGGGTGGCGGATGAACTGGACGCGGACGAAGCGATGGCGCTGGCCGCGGAGATCGTCCGCGCCGGGGTGCCCTACGTCATGCTGTGCGGCGGGGAACCGCTGATCGTCCCGCATTTCTTCGACGTCGCGGAATATCTCGGCCGCGCCGGGGTGATGCTGAAGATCGAGACCAACGGCCAGCGTTTCGGCGCGGTTGAGGCCGAGCGTCTGGCGCGGCTGCCGATACGTTCGGTCCAGATCAGCCTGGATGGCGACTCGCAAGATGTCTACGGGCGGCAGCGGCCGGGCGCATTGCTGGCGAAGACCCATGCGGCTTGCCGCGCGGTGCGCGGCGCCGGGCTGCCGCTGGAGGTCACCTTCGCCCCGACCCGGGTCAACATCCATGAGGCCGACGCGGTGATCGAACGCGCCCGTGGGTTCGGCGCCTTCCGCTTCAACACCGGGCAATTGATGCGCATCGGCCGTGCGGCTCGGCTTTGGCACCGGATCGAGCCATCCGCGGAGCACTACCAAAGGTTTCGCGAGACCCTGGCGCGGCAGCAGCGTGTCATTGACGATACAATGCAGTTTTGCCATGATCCCTTTGCAATCGAAGGAGGATTGCAAAATAGCCTGGACGCTCCGCCGGCAACGATGCTGGTGCTGCCGAACGGTTGGGTTAAAGTCGCCGCGGCGCTCGGGCATGTCTGTGCCGACATGCGCCGCATGACGCTGACGGAGGCGTGGGACAGTTATCGTGCCGCATGGCGCAACGAAACGGTCATCGCCGCGATCCGTCGCGGCATCGCCGGGGACGAGCATCACGCGGACGCCAATATCTGGCGGTCAATCTCGGATGGAGTACCAGTTCTATGAGTGATACGGTCATCGAAACAACCAAGGCTGCCGAAACCGCGCACGCCAAGAAGCAAAAGAGCGATCTGCCGTTCTGGGAGACCCCAAAGCTTGAGGACGTCTCCGAGCAGGTGATGGCGCAGCCCTATATCCGCTTCACCTGAGCGGATCTGTTACCGCGATGAGCGGGCGATCGCTTGACGAATACGGGTCCCCGCTCTTTCTCGCCTGGCAGTTGACCAACCGGTGTGAAGCCAACTGCCTCGCGTGCTGCGAGGAGTCGGGACCGGACAAGGGCTGGGCAAACGAACTGGGGCGCGACGATGCGTTGCGGGTGACCGATGAGGCCATCGCCCTCGGTATTCCCTACGTCGCGTTTGGCGGCGGCGAGCCTTTGGGCGTGCCGTTCTGCTGGGATATCTTCGAGCGGCTGGCTACGGCTGGCGTTTCCATCAAGCTTGAAACCAACGGCCGCCATATCGATGACGCCGCGGCCGATCGGCTGGCGGCTCTGGGCGTGCAGTGCATCCAGATTTCAGTGGACGGCGCGACGGCCGAAACGCACGAACGTGCCCGCCCCGGTAGCAGCTTCTCCGCCGCCATGGCCGCCATCGATCGTCTGGTGGCGCGCGGATCTGCGCCGCAGATGGTTTTTTCCCCGACGCGGGTGAACATCCAGGACATCGTTCCTGCATATGAGTTGGCGAAGCAGCACGGGTGCAGTGCGTTCGTGACGGGACCGCTGATGCGGCTCGGGCGCGCGGCGCTGGCCTGGGAGTCTTTGGCCTGCGACGAAGCGGCGTGGGACGACGCGGCGATGGCGTTGCGGGCGCGCGCCGTGGCGTTGGGCGGTGGCTTGATGCTGTCGATCTACCCGTGGGATATCGTGACGGAGCTGGAGCGGCGGATTGAAAGCCCCCAGGCCATGCTGCTGGTGGTGCCGAACGGCCGGGTAAAATTGTTGAACGCGCTGCCGTTTTCGCCGGCCGATCTGCGGCTTGTGTCGCTGGCGGAGGCGTGGGAGGCTTATCGGCGTGCCTGGCGCACGATGGAGGTGCGGGATTTCATCGCCCGTTGCCGAAGCGAACCGGAGTTGCTGCGGCACGCGAACGAGACCTGGTATCTGCGGGAGGCGGCGTAGTACGTGGGACCCGCTGCATGCGGAGGCGTCATGCCGACCTATTTCGCGCACGCCGATTTGCCGTATGTGCCGCAGCAGGTGTTCGATCTTGTTGCGGATATAGAAAGTTATCCGAAATTCCTGCGGCATGTCGCGGCAGCGCGAATTCGCCGCCGGAACGTCAATACGCTGTGGGTCGATCAGGTGGTGCGTTTCGCGATGCTACGGCTGCGGTTCAGCACGCGCGCGGTGCTGGAGCCGCCATCCCGCATCCATGTCGTTTGCAATGACAGCGTTTTCGGCACTTTCGATGAAACGTGGCGTTTCGCTGGCGGCCCATCGGGCGGCACACGGCTGGAATGTCATGCAACCTACGAATTGCGCTCCGGCCTGATCCGGATGGCGATGGGTCCCGCCCTGTCGGATTTGCTGAGCACCTCCGTGAAAGCGTTCCAGGCCCGGGCCAGGCAGATTTACGGTGCGGCTTCTGTGAGCGGTTAACGCGCGCGGGTCAGAGGCACATCATCGCAATCGGCTTGACGCGCATCTTACCATATCTTACATTGCTTTCATGGACACAACCCGGCTCTCCTCGAAAGGCCAGATCATCCTGCCCAAGACGGTGCGAGACGTGCACCATTGGGCGCCCGGCACCGACTTTTCAGTCGAAGACACCGGGGACGGCGTGCTGCTGCGGCCGATAAAGTCCCAGCCCACGCGGCTGGAGGATGTTGTCGGCTGCCTGCCCGTCAAGGGTTCCGCGCGCAGCATCGAGGAAATGGACTCCGTCATCGCGGCCGAACTGCGGGACCGCCGTGATCGCGGCCGATACTAACGTCATCGTTCGTCTGCTGACGGGCGATGAACCGCGGCAGACGGCGCGCGCGCGCAGCTTATTCGAAACCGAGACGGTGTTTCTGCCGAAGACGGTCATCCTGGAGGCCGAATGGGTGTTGCGCCGCCTTTATCGGCTGGAACGCCTGCCGGTGAACCGCGCCTTGGAGGCGCTGCTTTCGCTGCCGAATGTGCGGTGCGAGGATGAACCGGTGGTGCGCCAGGCGCTGGCCTGGAACCGCGAGAACCTTGATTTCGCGGATGCGCTGCACCTGGCGTCCAGCCCGACGTCCGAGCGGTTTGTAACATTCGATCCCGGCCTCATCAAAGGTGCCACAGTCGCTGGATTGGCAGTCACCGAACCCTGATTGGCCGCGGCGAAAACCGCTGGCATGCTGTTGCTATCGACGCAAAGGAAAAAGCAATGGGCGACTGGGTGCGCGTGGCGGCAAAGGGCGACGTGGCGGAGGGAACCTGTTTGGGCGTGCGCGTTGGCGAAACCGACGTCGCGCTGTACCACCTGCCGGGCGGCGCGTTTCATGCGACGAGCAATGTGTGCTCGCACGAATTCGCCCTGCTGTCGGATGGCTGGCTGGAGAATGGCTGCATCGAATGCCCGTTGCACGCGGCGCAGTTCGACGTGCGCACCGGGAAGGCGTTGGGCCCTCCGGCCGAAACCGACATCGCCGTCTACCCGATCATGGTGGAGGGGGACGATTTGCTGGTGCAACTGCCGGGATGACGTGCCGGCCCTGATGGGAAAGTGCTGGAATCCATCGCCGCCATGTGCTGAATCACCCTCGCAACGGTTTAGGGACCAACCACGTGCGCATAACCATGATCGGCGGCGGCTATGTCGGCCTCGTGTCCGGAGCCTGCTTCGCCGAATTCGGCACGGACGTGACCGTCGTTGAGTCCGATGCCGCCAAGCTCGCGGCGCTGCACGACGGACATATGCCCATCTACGAGCCCGGCCTGGAAAAGCTGGTCAAGGAAAACGTCGCCGCCGGCCGCCTGACCTTCACCGCCGATTTGGCCGCCGGGGTGGCGGGGGCCGAGGCTGTGTTCATCGCCGTCGGCACCCCGACACGGCGCGGCGACGGCCACGCGGACCTGAGCTACGTGTTTGCGGCGGCCGAGCAGGTGGCGCGCGCCCTGACCGGCTACGCGGTGATCGTCACCAAATCCACCGTTCCCGTCGGCACCGGACGCCGCATCCAGGACATCGTTCGCTCCGCCCGTCCGGATCTGGAGTTCGATGTCGCCTCCAACCCCGAGTTCCTGCGCGAAGGCAACGCCATCGGCGACTTCATGCGGCCGGACCGGGTGGTTATCGGCGCCGAGTCGGATCGCGCCCGGGCCGCGATGCGAACGCTGTATCGCCCGCTCTATCTGATCGAAGCGCCGATTGTGTTCACCTCGATCGAGACGGCGGAGCTGACGAAGTATGCCGCGAACGCTTTCCTGGCCATGAAGGTGACCTTCATCAATGAGATGGCTGATCTATGCGAAAAAGTCGGGGCTGATGTGCATGACGTGGCGCGTGGCATCGGCCTGGACGGGCGCATCGGCCGCAAGTTCCTGCATCCCGGCCCGGGCTATGGCGGGTCTTGCTTCCCCAAGGACACGCTGGCGCTGGTGCGCACGGCGCAGGATTTCGGCGCGCCGTCCCGGCTGGTGGAAGCAACCGTCGCGGTGAACGACGCCCGCAAATCCAGCATGGCGATGCGCGTCATCGCGGCCTGCGGCGGATCGGTGCGCGGCAAGACGATCGCCGTGCTCGGGCTGACCTTCAAGCCGGAGACCGACGACATGCGCGATTCGCCGTCGCTGGCGATCGTCTCCCGCCTGGCCGGCGACGGCGCACGCATCCGGGCGTTCGATCCGGAGGGCATGGCGCAGGCGCGGCCGTTGCTGCCGGATTCAGTGGTGTATTGCACCGACGCGCTGGATGCGGCGGCCGGCGCCGACGCGCTGGTGCTGATCACGGAGTGGAATGAGTTCCGCGCCCTGTCGCCGGTGCGGCTGGGCGATGCGATGCGCGGCCGCGTGCTGGTGGATCTGCGCAACGTTTACGATCCGCTGGCGATGCGGGAAGCCGGGTTCGAGTATCACGGCATTGGCCGGGCATGATGGGGTGGGTGACATGACTATGACTCGTAAGCGCGTTCTGGTGACCGGCGGGGCCGGCTTCCTCGGTTCGCATCTGTGCGATCGGCTTGCGGCGGCGGGAGACGACATCCTGTGCGTGGATAATTACTTCACCGGCCGCAAGGACAATATCGCCCACCTGCTCGGCAACCCGAGTTTCGAGGCGCTGCGCCACGACGTGACCTTTCCGCTGTATGTGGAGGTGGACGAAATCTACAATCTGGCGTGCCCGGCCTCACCCATCCATTATCAGTTCGATCCGGTGCAGACGACCAAGACCAGCGTCATTGGCGCCATCAACATGTTGGGGCTGGCCAAGCGGGTCGGCAGCAAGATATTGCAGTCCTCGACCAGTGAGGTGTACGGCGACCCGACGGTGCATCCTCAGACGGAGGATTACCGGGGCAACGTCAATCCGTTGGGTCCCCGGGCGTGCTATGATGAGGGCAAGCGCTGCGCGGAGACGCTGTTTTTCGATTATCATCGCCAGCACAAGGTGCGCATCAAGGTGGCGCGGATTTTCAACACCTATGGCCCCAGGATGCATCCGAATGACGGCCGGGTTGTCTCCAACTTCATTGTCCAGGCGCTGAAGGGGGAGGACATTACGCTGTATGGCGACGGGATGCAGACCCGGGCTTTTTGCTACGTCGAGGATCTGGTGGACGGGCTGATCCGGCTGATGGCGACGGGGCCGGAGGTGACGGGGCCGATCAATATCGGCAATCCGCATGAGATTCCGGTGCGGGAACTGGCGGAGCGGGTGATCGATCTGGTGAATGCGAAGTCTAAGATCGTGCACAAGCCGCTGCCTCAGGATGATCCGATGCAGCGTTGCCCGGATATTACGCTGGCGCGGCGGGAGTTGGGGTGGGAGCCGAAGGTGCCTCTGGAGGAGGGGTTGAGGCGGACGATTGGGTATTTTGAGGGGATGTTGGGGCAGTGGTCAGGTGCATGAACGATGGGCATGCATGGGCACCTACCGTCCGTCGCAAGGATCAACCCATCGGCTCGGGCGCCCGTCTACCGGAGGCGCTTTGCTGGGAAGCTAGTAGGTAAGCAGACAAGCAGCCCAAGCGCGTTTCATTTCCGCTCTCTGTGACGAAATTCCTCCTTTTGCAGCCCACTTATCCCACCTGGATCATCTTTGTTTTAGGGTTCGTAGCGCTCGCCGACAAAGCATCACGAGGCTTCGTCAACTGAGGATACGTCTAGTCTTGCTGCACTCTGGGCGATCCGCTCGGCTTCCCCCCAATGCCCCAGAGGTTCAGTTTTATAATGCATTGTCCGGCTTTGCCCGACAAAATTGTGGTGGGAATGTCCATCATAGATTATGATGTGCCGCAGCACTTCTGACAGCTCTGGATCATCTGACATGAGAAGTTTCCCAAGTCCTCGCGTTAACGCCCCTGGTCCAGTAACCGACAAAATTCCCGGCTTTACGTTATCACGGATTGCGCGCCGAAGACCGTTGAGAGCGTCCTCTAAAGCGTTTTTTATAACGATATGGCCTGGCACAGCCGCAATAAAGAGGTTAGTTAGTGTCATAGGCAATCCTGGATCGATCCCGGAAACGACAATGATTAGTTTGGCCGCCGGGAATGTATGAACCAACCAGGAGAAGCCGGGCAGGGGGGCGTTATCTGCATCCGAATAGACTCCCCCCATTTTATACAGATAGAGAAGCCTAAATACATCAGCCTTCATTGCGGGGTGATAGCAGAAATTATAGAGTGCTAGAACCTCGTCATCATAATGAGTGGCAATGAATTCGCATGCCGTGTCGTCACTGAAGAGGCGATAGTTCGAGTCACCGAATTCTTGGGACCATTGGCTGCATAGTTCCTTGACTTCCTGCGGCGGGACCACAGCATGCCAAAATTGAAATATATGCTTCGGAATGTTGCCCCAATATTGCTGTCTTGATCTTCCCCTGACATTGCGGGTCTTTAAAAGATGCATCTCGACCACGTGGCGATTGATGACAACAGACTGTATAGCGCCAGAAAGAATTGCCGCGAGAAGACGATATTTGTACGGGCCGAGTTCCGCATCATCTTTTGTTCTCGATCTCCAGGCCCTACAGAACAGTGCAAGCTGATCATAATGTCGCTCGAACAGCATTGCCTTGGCAATCACGAGGCTCGTGGAATTACTTAATGAAGATCCTTCTTTCGCCTTCATATAATCTATTATTTCATGATGCATACGGTGCTTGGATAACAGGCTTACCTTAAGCGTGACGATTAATGCCTGATTGAAGTTCCATGGATTGTCATCGAGCAGCTTCAGAGTATCTCTTACGCCGGAAATTCTCCGTATAAGCTCAATAGTTAATTCGCTATCACCTATGTTCTGGACGGCGGCTATGTCAACGTGCTGCAACAGCCGCTCGACGACCTTGCTCCTTCCAAAGCGAACCAGATGTAGCAAGCCTAATAAAATTTCGCTTGTGGAAAGCTGGCCGCACCGATGTTTCTTCTTCACATCACGAAGCCATCTCCGCCGGGTCGCTAACCCGTCAACAACCTCTCGCAAGTCTGCGCACACATCGCGAGGCAATGACCTGCTTCGAAGATCAACTAAACAGCGCCAAGACTCTTCATAATCTTCCAAGTGAAAAAAGTTCTTGCAACTTTCTACCGACAGCCAGACCGGGGCATTCGGAAAACCGGTGCGTAACGCTTGAAACACGTCCCGAGAGACGCTTTTGTCACGAATGGTACTGAGGGCGAGTTTAAGTGCGCCAATGGCTTTCGCATTGTTGGGCCGTAGAGACAGTGCAGCAATTAGAAATTCCAGTGACCTTATAGAATCAAACTGATGGATCATGATGTCGCCACAGGTATAGTTCGCGTGGAACCCATTTGGATATGTCTGAGCGGCAGCAGCCAAAATTTCAGTGCTCAAAGCGGATCGTCCATCACAGAGCGAATCCTGCGCATCGCACAGTAACTCAAAATATCTGTGTGGAATCGGGTTCATCAGCGGATCACTTTCCATCTCAGGAAAATGGTAGATCTGCGGGTGTCGGCCCTCGAAGTAGCCGTGATCCTGGTAATGGGACAAAAGCTTTTGATCCAGCGGTATCAGAGCCTTCGCAAGATCGGGGTTGGCCACCGCGTAAAAGTCGAAGTCTACTGGAACAAAGCGCAGCACATGCCTGACAAATTTTTTCAAAGTCCCGAGGGCAAGGATTACCTGATCAGAGTCGGGAACGAAGCTCACCTCCTCCACCAGGAACGAAAACGGCAAAATGTGCTGTCCTCTCGGAACCGCGCCGCTAGAGGACTCGCTCTCGAATTTAGGTAGGCCTGACATCGCTATTTCCTGTGGGGTTGCCTATGACTCGCCTTGGATTCGGTCGCGAACCGCTATGTTCGACCGCTCCTGACGACACCTGATCTGTGTTGAATAACGAAAGAACGGTATCTCATGTTAAGGTCCTATCAACCCAGAAAAAGTCCTAGTGTTTCGGCCATCGATGCCCGCAGCCTATCGCGGCATATATTTGGGTAGCGCCGCGGTCAAGCAAAATGTCGAAGCGAAGGGCGCAATTGCACTGTCGACTGTCGCAAATTCTGGATTCAGATCATGATCGAAGCGGGGGATTTATCCGTTGCCTGGCCGCATCCGTTAGGGTAAGATAACCCAAAGGGAGTTTGCTGCGACAATGACTTATTTCATTGATGTCTGGCATAACTGGCGCGAGCGGCGCAATTTTATGCGCGACGTGCGCCGGGAATCCGCGGACGCCCGCGAGTGGGCGTATTACAGATTCCGAGATGCTATGATCGAAGCTCGGTCGGCGCTCGAAGGTGGTCACACCCGCCGTGCAGCGCAAATTTGGATTCAGGCTTGCGAGCAGTATCCTGGCCAGGCAAGAGGATCAAATCTCGTGCTGGAATTGCTTATCGGCCTAAGCCGGTTCGACGAGGCTGACTTGCTCATGAAGGAGGGACAAGCCAAGAAACCTGGGGATGCAAGGTTTGCGGTGGGTCTAGCCCACATCGCCCGCGCAAGAGGAGACCACGAACTCGCCGCTCAACGCTGGGCCTTTGTACGCAAGACATTTCCCAACGTCATCGAGGGCTTCACATTCGGCGCGCAGGCACTCCGCGAGCTGAAGCTTTTGTCCGATGCCGAGGCGTTGACACTGCGAACAATGAAGCGTTTTCCCAATGAGGTCATTGGCTTCATGGAGTATGCCAATCTTGCGCAAACACAACAGAATTGGGAACAGGCACTTCAGCGCTGGGAGGTGGTTCGGTTACGTTTTGATCATCTGAGCGGTTATACGGGTGCTGGCCAGGCGTTGGTTGAACTCGCGCGTTACGACGAGGCGGCGGCCATCTATAATGCAGGACGTATGCGGTATCCCACCGAGCCCGCGGCATATTTCGGACTCGCCAAGTGCGCTGAGGCTCAGGGGGATGTTAATGAATCTATCAATCGTTGGAAAGACCTCGCTCAGCGCTTGCCAATGCATATTTTGAGCGTGCTCGAATGCGCCAACGCTCTTGAAGATCTTGGTGCCCGACCAGACGCAGAGGGCATCCTTCATGAGGCGATCGATCATTTTATAGATGATCCTCGACCAGCCATGGCATTAGGGGACCTTCTCCTCCGTAAGCACGAATTCTCAGCCGCAGCCGGTGTCTTCGCTTCCGCTCGCGCAACCTTCCCCAATGAGGAAGTTCTTTATGTTAGGAACATTGAAGCTCTGTTGCAGGCGGCCAATGGCGATAAGGCGGAGGCTCTGCAAAAAGAATACAGCAAGCGTTTCAAACAGTGACTGCCCCGCTCGGGCTCCGCCCATCGCTATCCTGCCGCACAGTAGCCTTTGACGCCCACTTACCGGTTCAGATCACCGGTGAAGTATTGAGCGAGCAATGAGGTGGTCCTGTTAGACCAGTTATCCGATTCAGTTCGACCATTAACGCATAAGAGACCGCTGCATGGCCGGCATCGTTTGGATGTGCACCATCCGACGAGAATCCAGGCCGATAAGTTCCATCGAACTCACCAGAGTCTGTCTTTGCGCCCAAGATTGCGGTCGCGTCAACGACCGCTGCACCGGAGTATCGCATCGAAAGGATCGAGTGGCGAAGCTTGCGCCACGGTTCGACCTGCGCTGCAGTCATCGACCCGGCATCGCGTGGAAATGGGGTCAGGAAAATTGGAACTGCTCCGTTTAGAATGCAATTATCCGCCGCCAGTACAAGCCGGGCCATGAAAATATTATTGGCCGCTTCATCGGCGTGAACCTCGCCTTGGTCGTTGTAAGTCCATCCGGGCAACACAACGAAGCTCGGTCGAATGGCGGGCAGAAGCGAGTGCAACATCAAAAAAAACTGTTCCGACGTTGCGCCGCCAACCGCCGTCGCTACATATCCGAAAGGGACCTTGCCCACCCAGCCAGAGCCGAGCAGGACGGTTGCACGAAGCAGATAGTTCAGGAACTGGGTTGTAGTACTGGTCCCTTGATGGTGACTATCGCCCGCCGCCATCCCGACTAGGCCTCGGTTCTTTGTCGCAAATTGGATGCACGCGACCGTTGCACGAGCTTCACCAAAGTTCGCAGCAGACACGTTATTCAGCGGGCGGTCTGGTTCCGTAACAAGATCAACCGGCACCCAGCCGGCACCGTACTCAAAACCGTGATTTACCGCGGACTGAGCGAAAAAACCATTGAAGTTGCCGTTCGGCTGGGTAATCTTTTGATCACTCGGCAACAGAGTCCGAACCATCAGCAGGCGCGGGGCGTCCGCGATGTCGGTTCGCAGCCGGCTGGCAATCGGCGTCCAATCCGTCCAGGTCCAACTTGGGATTATATTTCGTTCCCGTTGCCAGGCGGGTTTTGCTGCCGATACGACAATTTCAGTTGGCGCGCCACCATTAATCACTAAAGATTCGATATCTACTCCATGATTCGCAAATGTCAAGGGAACCCATGCCGCTCCCCCCGTTGGATTGATGAAATCTCCTGGGGTCGTTGACGGCGCAGCTATCGCTTTTGTAACAGTATAAGCTGCGGGCCCTACATTTGCAAATCCAAGACGGACAGAGTAAAAGTCGTCTGGACAGGCGAAGATATGCAGAGACGTCGCAAGAGATCGCATCGGAAATTCAACAAACCATCCCGAAGGTGCCCAAGAGATGCGCGACGTACGGCGCAACATGTTCTGCAAGGGGTGGAATAACGGGTCCAGGGACAAAGCGGGTTCCTCCGAGGATTCGGGCTAAGAAGCTTCAAGGTCCAACGGCACTTGGAGAAAAAGATCAAGTCTAGTAAGATGCACCCCAAAGCGATTGAACGGCGAACGGTTGCGAGGTCCACGGGTATTCAAATAATTAGTGGCGAGGTTCGAAACAATTCCCATCCTCCAACATCGATTCGACCAAGAATTAGACTGCCGGAAGGTTCAGCGCATAACAACAGGCCCGCGGCAGCCAATCCAAACTCATTGGCAGGCATGCCTTGCGGAATTCTCTTGAATCGTTGGACATAGCCGTCGTCGTCAAGCGCAGATTGAGTTGCTTTTTCAGCGAAAGGTCCCTCCGGGCGAAATCGAACAATGTGCCGCTGTCCGGCTTGGTTGACGCGCACTAGCACGGTATCATCGCCGATATCAGACAGGAACAGGTTAGATATCGCTGAGTGCAATTGCCGATGACGCACTCTACCTTCCATAAGATCAGCGTAGGCTATGGTTCCGTGATGGGTATATATGGGCTTTAGCAAGGCGCTCGGTGCAAAAGGTGGCCCCCGCAGATCATGAGGATGATATTGTTTGTCGATCGACCTTAGTGCTGCCAATGCTTCGGCGAAATCCGCGTCCAACTCCCCCCGCAGTCTCCCGATTCCCAAAATCGAAATTCGGTGAAGTCTTAAACGACGGAGACGCAGCGCATCCGGCGTCGCAGCTGTGGCGGATGCTGCGGAGGCGGGATGTAGCAACGTGAGCACGATCGGATCGCCCTCGTCCAGCGTTTTGCGCGCCAGCGGGACGTGTAGGCTGGTTCGCTCGTTGATGGTCCGTCTCGCCACCAGTTCTCCATTGAGAACGATCGAAACCGGTTGGCTCTCTTGGCCGGCGGCCGACACATCAAGTCGCAGGATGAAGCCACCGATCCCGTGTGGACGCGCCAGATCGATAACGCTTTGAAATCCTATAGTATCGACACCATCTTGATCGGGCGTCAGCCAACCCTCGCGAAGACTTTCAATACCGCTTCCCGAAACGGAAAACTCGAGGTCGACTATAGGCGCACCGACAGCATCTCTAGAAGCCGCGGCGACGATGGGAACCGCGCGCTCAAGCTGCCGTTCAAGACTTAAATCGTTTGCAAGTTGCAACCCGGCCTCCCCGATCCGCCGCGCCACGTCGTCGTTCGATTGTAACCAACTCACCTTGTCAACCAGATCGGACATGTCCGAGGCCAGTGGAACAAAGTTTGTCCAAGGCTTAAGGCTCGCATAATACCATTGCTCCAGCCCGTTGCGGGGAGGGACCTTTAGGACGGCACTACCGGTCATAAGTTTCATCAGCAGCCCAGGCCAAGAGGTCGAGTTTCCATCGATATCAATTTGATATTTATACTGTTGGAAAAATTCTGGCGGGACCCGGTTCCTCATCAAGCCGGACTTGATCATCCAAGTTTCCGCCTCAGGATCATCGATTTGGGCTACATTCGTGATCCCAGCGTCAATCAAGTCGGGATGGTGAACGCTGATTTCAGACAATCGGACGCGAGGCAGGCTTCGCCATCCGATTGCCGGGCTCGTTGCTTGCCCGGTAGTTGCGCCGCGCCAAAACGCTACGGGCAGACGAGCTTCCCACGGAATCGCCAAGATTCTGTAATGCTCACGAACTTTCTCATAGCCACGAAAATCCATAAATATAGAATCGGGTATTGGAAAGAAACCCGGACGGAAGTCGCAGAAAGTCAGCCCGGGGATATGCCCCTCGTCGCCGAGATTGACCGCTAACGTCGCGTCCAAGGCTAAACCGGATTCAAGATAGCTGCCCAAAATCGGATAGATGTCGACCAGACGTTGCAGCAAGATTTCGCCCTGATCATCCGCGAAGGTCGCGGTGCTCAGGATGAACGTCGCCTTTCCGCCCTGAACCTTCATATGCACCACCGAGGCGCTGCCTTGGATATCAACGACGAATGTAATTGGATGGGTCGTAGCAAAGACGCTCGCTAGCAGCTTCACCGCGATGATCTTGTGATGTACGAGTAGGGCAACCGGAATAATCTGGCGGAGTTCTCCGCTGCCCAAAACCCGGCTGCCAAGAGTATCCATGAAATTGTCGAGCTGACTTCGTGCCTCAGGCAACGCCCCAGCGAGAGCCAGCAGCCTGATGCGATCAAACAAATCCGCCGGAACCCGGCTAGCGTCGGTAACGTCAAATCCGCTGATTCGTTTGATGTGAGCAGCGGGCCAACAAGGAACCGGCCAGACATCGACTATGGTCGTTTGCACGTTTCATACCTTGTCGGGTCGAACGCTGACCGCTCACCGCTCAGGTGGGCCGAAATGCAGAACGAATGGATCATATGAGTATTTCGGACACGCATAGGGATATAGCATCCTCTTCGCTCGCCGCTCGAAGGACGCCTATGTTTCTATGAAGATCGAAGAAGGACAGCCTTGATATAAGTTCAAGGCTGTTAAACAGCGGGGCGTGCCGCTCCGAAAGAGACCGCCATACCAGCGTTTGCGGATTGCCACCTGAATAGAACGTCCTATAATTTAAGCTTGGCCAAAAATCGTTTATGTAAAAAACTGCCTTGAACACATCTCCATGCCAATCAGCACTCTCGCCACCGGCCTGCCGGCGAAAGCGTGAAGCATCACCTGCGTCAGGCAACGAAGAGTATACATCAGATGGCCGCGTATCGTCTAGTAATATAACCGATCGATCATGTGTGTGAATGATAGCATTCGAGAAGTCTCGGACGACCTGTTCGAAAGTATGCAATCCGTCGATAAAGACGGCGTCAAATTTGGTAGATACTGGCAATAATGCGAAATAGCAGTCGCTTGTCTCTCCGATCAGTTGGGTGGTTCCATCCCGAACTGTATCCGGATCGAACCGGAAGTTCGGATCAACACCGGTCTTTTCGGGAATCTCCACGAGACGGAAGGTATCGCCCTCGCAAACACCAATTTCGAGATAAGTCCTGCAGTCGAGACGCTTAGCCAAGCCATTGAGCCGGTTTGAAGTATGTGTCATCCGAAATCTTCCCGATGAAGGAGATTAAGCTAGTCCAGCCGGCCTCAAAGCGGCAAACCGCCGAAAACCAGTTTAAGAGCGGTTACGACAGCCTCTTCATTGACCTCGAAGCCAAAATTGGGGTCGGCCTCATCGGCCCTTCCAAAAACGTACCCCGTCGGTTGATGCAAGGCCGTTCCCATGCCCGACTGTATGAAACCGGGATGGCCTCCGGTGCCACGCAACGCGCAGACGGTCGCGCCTTCGGGCGAAAACATGCTACCGTGCAGGGCTGAGCCGTATTCTCCCATAATCTCCCGAGCCCCGGCAAACAGCCTTACCTGATCGACCAAAGTGAGTTTCTCCGGCTGAACGAGCGTAAATTTTGCATCAGACGCGAGCTCCTCAATGCGTGCTCGGTTGGCGAGCGCGCGGCCCCGGCTATTTGGACCGCGGGAAAGGAATATTCGTGAACCGTAGGTGGACGCTGTCAGGTCCTGCTTGAGTTCGATCAAGCCGCGCAAGAAGCGCGCCGCGTCCTTGAACAGCGGCGACATCCGCAACCCGTTATGCAGGATGGTTGGCAACAGCAACTCGTCCGCCACGACTATATCTGTCGCGATATCATGATATTCTATTTGGTCAGCTCCGATTCCGAAAAGACTCAGCCAGTCCGTAACATATGACGGGCTGTCCGACGGAAGCAGGTAGCGCAGACTGTAGATATCGTAGCCAGCCATATTAAGCAGGCTGATCTTCGGCAAATATTCCACCAGCCAGTGACCATATACGCCATAGCCGGGGCCGGCAAGGACGACGTGGCTGCCGCGCAGGTGCTTGCGGATTCGATTTGTTGAAGAGGCCGAAACGCGTGCGATTTCTAACTCAATATGCGCTTCGTGAACGTTCAGCTGCGGACAGCGATAATAGGTGTCATCCGCGCTCATCAGGAAAGCGCCGCTGAGCTCGAACCCCTGCAATTGGAAGATGCCGACGCTGCTGATACCCCAGAGGCCATAGTACTTGGCGGCAAGCTCCTCAGGGAACGGCCCGAACGCGAAACGCGGAGGCAGCGGCAATGCCTTATCCGGCCCCGCAAGCCTGATAAATCCAGCCCCATCGACCGGACCGGTCGCAAAGTCGCCAATCGCAGAGATTTTCACCGTCGCCAAAAAATCAGTCTCCTAAAGCAGCGGGCTGCGGCCGGGTGAAAGCCATCGCGAATTGCCGATCATCACGTTGATTTCATCCCGCAGATACACCATCCAAATGGCGTCCACAATCGCAATCTAGATTTTCGTAAGCCGTTCAGGAGGCAGACCCTTGCCGCAGCGTTTCGCTGCGGCTGTGAGGCGTTGTGCTCCGCTCTGGCCGGAACAAGATGTCATTGAAACATCCACTCTCGGGCTCGTATCAATCCATGATGTTCGCCACCGGCATGCACGCTTTCAGGCGTTTCGGATTTGGACCCCAAGGGTCTGAGCACGAATCTGCGGACCCCCAGGGCTGGCTCAGAGTCCAAATGAACGCACCGGACCCGCTGTTGGCGCGCGTCGGGCCATCGGTCCTGACCACTGCGCTTGCTGATCGGGAACACAACCAAGCGCTTAAGGCCGGGATACCTTCGAATTCCGGGATGGCCCAACTCTTTCCGGAAGAAATGACAGCAGCCCTGCGACATGCCGTAAGCACCGACCTTCCCCTGCGCGAACGGCTGGTCTGGTTCTGGGCCAACCATTTCACGGTGAGCGCGCGCGCCGGCAACTGGGCGATGGGCCTGCTCGGTGCTTACATACAGGAAGCCATCAGGCCGCACGTGACCGGACGGTTTGCCGACATGGTCAAGGCTGTGATGCGACATCCCGCCATGCTGTTCTACCTCGACAATTGGATGTCCACAGGGCCAGGAAGCCCACGCGGCCGCACCCAGCATATCGGGCTGAACGAAAACCTGGCGCGGGAATGTCTGGAATTGCATACGCTTGGGGTGCAGGCCGGCTATACGCAATCCGACGTTACGGCATTGGCCGCAATTCTTACCGGGCGGACCTTCAATCGTGAAGGGGATTCGCCGGGCTTCGTTTTCACCGCGGATATGCACGAGCCAGGATCCAAGAAGTTTATGGGCCACGCGTTTGCCCAGGGCTTTCCAGGCGGCGAGGCAGCCTTGGATTGGATTGCGGATCATCCTGGCACGCGGCGCCATATCGCAACCCAACTCATCCGGCACTTCGTCGCCGACGCGCCCCCCGAGAACTGCATCGTTCGCCTGGAAAGCGTCCTCGCGGAAACCGGGGGTGACCTGAATCACACGATGCTCGCGATCATCGACATGTCCGAGGCCTGGCAGCCACTGACAAAATTCCGCGCCCCGGCGGAATACGTCATCGCCGTGCAACGCGCGCTCGATCTGCCGTTCGAGCCCGGCTACCACTTGCTCGACGCCACCCGCGACCTCGGCCAACCCTTCATGTCCCCCCTTCTCCCCAACGGCTGGCCCGACACCGCCGCCGACTGGATCTCCGGCGAAGCCCTGCTGAAACGCGCCGACTGGGCGATGACCCAGGCATCCCGCCCCGGCGCACCCAGCGCCGACGCCGTCATCGAGGCCACCATCGCCGACGTCGTCTCCGCCTCCACCCTCAAAGCCGTCCGAAGCGCCTCGACCCCGGCCGAGGCGCTGGCGACCGTGTTCGTCTCCCCCGAATTCCTGCGAAGGTAAGCCATGCATCCGTCCCGGCGCAGCTTCCTGGCCGGCTCAGCGGCAACCCTCTCGTTCGGAGGGTCAACACTCAAGCTTAGGGCAGCCGAAACCGACAGCCGCTTCGTCCTGATCCTCCTGCGCGGCGCGATGGACGGCCTCAACGTCGTCGTCCCATACGGCGATGCCAACCTGAAGACCTGGCGCCCCGGTCTGGTGCTGCCGGAGCCCGGCCAGCCGAATGGGCTGTCCGATCTGGGTGGGTTCTGGGGCTTGCATCCCTCCTTAAAGGCAGCGTACCTATTATATAGCGCAAACGACCTCCTGCCGATCCAGTGCGTCGCCGGTCCCAACCGCAGCCGCAGCCACTTCGAAGCGCAGGACATGCTGGAGATCGGCGCTGAGCATCGCATGACCAGCGGCTGGCTCAACCGTATTGCCGGCGCGCTGCCGCCCAACCCGAACTGCGATGCCGCGTTCACGATGAACGCGATGACGCCCCTGATCCTGCACGGTCCTGCGCCGACGATCACCTGGGACCCGTTCCATGCTCGCGCGAGAACCTCGCCCGGTTTCTACGACAGCATCGTCGCCATGCACGCCGATGATCCGCTGACCGGCGCGGAAATCGCGGACGGCCTTAAGGAACGGCGCTATATCGACAGGGTACTGTCCGGCATCTCCTATGACGGGTTATCGCCCGGTTTCCCGCGCCTCGCCCGCGCCGCCGCAAGGCTGCTGGCCGCGCCGGACGGACCGCGCCTGGCCGAGCTCGACCTGGATGGCTGGGACACGCACTCCGATCAGGCGCCGCGCCTGGCGGAGTCGCTGCGAAAACTCGACGAAGGCATCGGCGTGCTGCGCGCGGATCTTGCTGCCGTGTGGCCCAAGACAGTCATCCTCATCGTCACGGAATTCGGCCGCACCGTGCGGCAAAATGGCACGACCGGCACGGATCACGGCACCGGAACCGCCGCCCTGCTGATGGGCGGCGGGGTCGCTGGGGGGAGGGTGCTTGTGGATTGGCCCGGCCTGCGGCAGGACCAATTGTTCGAGGATCGAGACCTGCAACCGACGCTCGATATCCGCGCCGTCACCAAGGGTCTGCTCGGGCCGCATTTCGGACTCTCCGTCGGGGAGCTTGCGACGGTCTTCCCGGATAGCGAGTCCATCACGCCAAAACCCGGGCTGCTCAGGGTCTGAGTTGCCCCCCACCCCCCGCCCGTGCCACGGTCCCCCACTAAAAGGACCCCCCACGTGACCCTCATCCTCGCCAGCCGACCGAACGTCTACTCCTCCAGCCCGCTCGACCGCATCGCGGCGAGGCGAGAGGACGCGGACTGGATCGCCGCCCAACTCCATGATCCCGAAACCCTCTTCGTCCCCGTCTGGCGCTCCCGCAATCTGATCCGAGACACCAACGAAGGCAACCCCGAAGCCGTCTACATCTCCGGCGACATGGCATCCGTGCTGCGCATGCAGGACGGACCCTGGGCCTTCCTCGGCATCCTCGACGACCGCGCGGTCTTCGCCATCGACATCTCCGCGACAGACGATCCGGTGCCGCTGCTGCCCGACTCGCTCGGCACGTTCGTCGATCTGCGCTCCGTCGGGTGGGGCGTGCCGCGGCCGGAGGCGTCCGTGCTGGCGCATGCCCGCGGCCTGATCCACTGGCGCCAGCGGCACAAATTCTGCCCGGTCTGCGGCAACCCCAACGCGGTCAAGTCCGCCGGCCACGTGATGGAATGCACCGTGTGCAAGACCCAGCACTTCCCGCGCACCGACCCGGCGGTGATCATGCTGGTGCATCGCGACGGCCGCGCCCTGCTCGGCCACTCCACCCGCTTCCCGAAAGCCACGATGTATTCCACCCTCGCCGGCTTCGTCGAGCCGGGCGAAACGCTGGAGGAAGCCGTCCGCCGCGAAGTGCAGGAGGAATCCGGCATCGTCGTCGGCGACGTGCACTACCACTCCAGCCAGCCCTGGCCGTTCCCCGGCAACATCATGCTCGGCTTCTACGCCGAAGCGCTGACCGAGGCCATCACCATCGACCCCGCCGAACTGAAGGACGCCCGCTGGTTCAGCCGGCAGGAGATCCGGGACCGGGAAAGCCTCGGCTTCGACCTGCCGCGCGTGGACAGCATCGCCCGCCGCCTGATCGAGGACTGGCTGGCGGCGGCCTGATGCCCGACCTGGCCACCATCGGGTATGAAGGCTGCACCATCGGCGCGGTGGTGGATGCGTTGCGCGAGTCCGGCACGAAGCTGCTGATCGACGTCCGCGCGGTGCCGCAATCGCGCAAACCCGGGTTTTCCAAGCGGCAACTGGCGGCGGCGCTGGATGCGGCGGGGATCGCCTACGTGCATCTGCAAGGCCTCGGCACGCCGAAGCCCGGCCGCGACGCCGTCCGCGCCGGCCACCCCGAGCGGATGGAGACGATCTACCGCGAACACATGGCCTCCGACCGCGCGCAGGCCGAACTGGCGCAGGCGAAGGGCCTGGCGCGCGAACGCCCGGCCTGCCTGCTGTGCTTCGAGCGCAGCCACACGATGTGCCACCGCCGGCTGGTGGCGGAGCTGATCGTGGCGGAAACCGGCCAGCCGGTGTTGAACCTGGAGGCGAAGCTGCCGGGCTGAGGCTTTATTGCCGCCCCGGGCGAACCCGCGATGCGCCGGCTCGTTCAGGCGGGCATTGCCGATGCCCGAAGGACCCAGCCCATGCCCGACCACGCCCTGCCGGACCTCGAAATCCGCCTGACGATCAACGGCGAACACCGGCGGCTGGATGTCGCGCCCTGGACCACCTTGCTTGATCTGCTGCGGCTGGACCTCGGCCTGACGGGGACGAAGAAGGGCTGCGACCACGGCCAGTGCGGTGCCTGCACGGTGCTGATCGACGGCGTGCGGGTGAACAGTTGCCTGGTGCTGGCGGTGATGAAGGACGGCGCCATCGTCACGACTGTGGAAGGGCTGGCCGAACCGGATGGCACGCTGCATCCGTTGCAGGACGCCTTCATCGAGCACGACGCCTTCCAGTGCGGCTACTGCACGCCCGGCCAGCTCTGTTCCGCCGCGGGCCTGATACAGGAAGGCCACGCCCGCACCGCCGCCGAAATCCGCGAACTCATGAGCGGCAATATCTGCCGCTGCGGCGCCTACCCCAACATCGTCGCCGCCATCGAGCAGGTAATCGCCCGATGAACCGCTTCTCCTACGCCCGGCCGAACGACCTCGCCGAGGCCGTGCAGGTGGCCACTGCGGAGTCCCGCTTCATCGCAGGCGGCACCAACCTGATCGACCTGATAAAGTATAATGTCGAGCGCCCCGCGCGGCTGATCGACATCACCCGCGTGCCCGGCCTCGACCGCATCGAACCGGCGCCGGGCGGCGGCCTGCGCATCGGCGCTTTGGTGACCAACAGCACGGTGGCCTACGACGATCGCGTCACCGCGAGTTATCCGCTGCTGGCCAGCGCGATCCTGGCCGGCGCCTCGCCGCAGTTGCGCAACGCAGCCACAACCGGCGGTAATCTGCTGCAACGGACCCGCTGCTACTATTTTTACGACTCCGGCACCGCCTGCAACAAACGCGAACCCGGCAGCGGCTGTCCCGCCATTGGCGGACTGAACCGCATCCACGCCATCCTCGGCACCAGCGAAGACTGCATCGCCACCCATCCCTCCGACATGTGCGTGGCGCTCGCGGCCCTGGCGGCCACGGTGCATGTCACCGGGCCGATCGGCGACCGCGTTATTCCGTTCGCGGATTTCCATCGCCTGCCCGGCGACCGTCCGGACCGCGATACGACGCTCGAGAAGGGCGAGATCGTCACCGCCGTCGAGCTGCCGCCCGAGGATTTTAGCGCGCATTATACCTACCTGAAGCTGCGCGATCGCCTCAGCTACGCCTTCGCCCTGGTCTCCGTCGCCGCCGCGCTGGACCTCGACGGCGACACCATCAGGACCGCCCGGATCGCCCTGGGCGGTGTCGCCCACAAGCCATGGCGGATACCCGCGGCCGAGGATTTCCTGTCCGGCCAACCCGCCACCGCCGAAAGCTTCGCCCGCGCCGCCGACACCCTGCTCTCCGGCGCCCAAGGCTTCGGCCACAACACCTTCAAGATCGGCCTTGCCCGCCAGGCGATCGTCCGCGCGCTGCAACAGGCCGCCGCCGGGACGCCGCAGTCGCAGATCGACAAGCGCATCCGATAGGAGCCTCCGCCATGTCCACCACCATCGAGACTCACGTCGGAAGCCCGCGCCGCCGCGTCGACGGCCGCCTGAAGGTCACCGGCGCCGCGCGCTATGCCGGGGAAGTCGCCGCTCCCGGCCTGCTGCATGGCTACGTCGTCTCCGGCACCATCGCCAAGGGCCGGATCACCGGGATCGATACCGCGGCGGCCGAAGCGGTGCCGGGCGTGCTGAAAATCTTCACCCATGCCAACCGGCCAAACGTTCCGGCCGGCGATGCCGACTACCAGGACATGGTCGCCCCTCCCGGCCAGCCGTTCCGCCCGCTGTTCAACGACCGCATCCTCTACAGCGGCCAGCCTGTCGCGCTGGTCGTCGCTAAGGATTTCGCCGCCGCCCGCCACGCCGCATCGCTCGTGAATGTGCGGGTCGAGGCCGAGCCGCACGCAACCGACCTCGATCGCCTCCGCGACTCCGCATACGTGCCGCCCGAGAAACGGGAGGGCATCGCGCCGCCGCCGGAACCGCGCGGCAAAGCCGATGACGCCCTCGCTGCGTCGCCAACGCGCGTGCAGAATGAATACCGCATCGCCAGCGAACATCACAACCCGATGGAGCCGCACGCCTCGACGGTGATCTGGGAGGGCGGCGGCAAAATCACTGTCTATGACAAGATCCAGGGCGTGAAGAACAGCCGCGACTATATCACCGCGGTGTTCGGCCTGCCGCCGGATGATGTGCGGGTCATCAGCCGCTTCGTCGGCGGTGCTTTCGGCATCGGGCTGCGGCCGCAATACCAGTTGTTCCTGGCGGTGATGGCGGCGCTGGACCTGGAACGGTCCGTCCGCGTGGAACTGACCCGGGAGCAGATGTTCACCTTCGGCTACCGCCCCGGGACGATCAATTCCGTCGCCGTCGGCGCCAATCCGGACGGCAAGCTCCAGGCGATCCGGCATGAGGCCATCCAGGGGACCTCCAGGTTCGAGGACTACCAGGAGGTCGTCGTCAACTGGTCCGGCCTGCTGTACCACTGTGACAACATCGCGTTGAACTACCGGATCGCCAAGCTCGACACCTACACCCCGGCCGACATGCGCGCACCCGGTGCGCCGTTGGGTGTGTTCGCCATCGAATCGGCGATCGACGAACTGTCCTACGCGCTGAAGACCGATCCGCTGGAGTTACGGCTGAACAACTACGCCGACACCGACGAGAACGAAGGCAAGCCGTTTACCAGCCGCGAACTGCGCGCCGCCTGCCGCCAGGGCGCGGACCATTTCGGCTGGTCGAAACGGCAGCCGGAGCCGCGGTCGATGCATGACGGCCGGGAACTCGTCGGCTGGGGCATGGCCACCGGCATCTGGGAAGCAATGATGATGCCGCACAGCGCCCGCGCCACCTTGACCGCGGAAGGCAAGCTGGAGGTCGCCTGCGCCACCGCCGATATCGGCACCGGCACCTACACGATCCTGACCCAGATCGCCGCCGACTCGCTCGGACTGCGGATGGAGGACGTGACCACCCGCCTGGGCGACACCATGCTGCCGGAAGCGCCGGTCGAAGGCGGGTCCTGGACCGCCGCCTCGGCCGGCTCCGCCGTCTATCTGGCCTGTGAAAAGCTCCGGCAAACGCTGTTCCAACTTGCCCGCGGGATGGACGCATCGCTGCTCGGAAACGCCAGCTTCGAGCACGTGCAGTTCCGCGACGGCCGTATCGAGCTGCGGACGGACCCCTCGGAAACCGTATCGATCGCCGAAGTGCTGCGCACCGCCGCCCTGGACCGCATCGAGGAGCATGAAACCGCCGCGCCCAACGCCGAAACAAAGGAGAAATTCTCTCAGTATACCCATTCAGCCGTGTTCGCCGAAGTGCGGGTGGACGAGCAACTCGGCGTGGTGCGCGTGACACGCATCGTCGATGCGGTCGCGGCCGGCAAAATCATCAACCCGAAGACTGCGCGCAGCCAGATCATCGGCGGCGTCGTGTTCGGCCTGGGGATGGCGCTGCACGAGGAATCGATGCTCGACCACACACTCGGCCGCTTCATGAACCGCAATCTCGCCGAATACCACGTGCCGGCCAACGCCGATGTCCCCGAAATAGACGTCATCTTCGTTGACGAGCACGACGACAAAGCCAACCCCCTCGGCGTCAAAGGCCTCGGCGAGATCGGCATTGTCGGCACTGCCGCGGCCATCGCCAACGCGATCTTCCATGCAACGGGCAGGCGGATCCGGTCGCTGCCAATAACGATCGACAGGCTGATGAATTGACGTGGGTCAGGCGCGCGGGTTGGACAGCACAAGTGCCAGCACGTCCGCTTGCTCGTCCGGGTCCGTGCGCCCGAAGGCGATTTCCGCGGAAGCGATAAAGTCCAGAGCCGCGGAAGGTGAGAATTCCGCAGCAGGTTCGTAATCGGCACGGTGGCGCGCGGCCTGCAAAGCGATGAAATTTCCGGCGAAGGCCCGCATGTCCGAACTGACTGCGATGCTGCGCAGCGAATACTGGAGGCTTCGGCCGAGCGTGCCAACGTCCATGGCCTCGCAGACAGCTTTGATGCGGCCATGGGCAAAGCTACGATACAGGATCGAATATTCCCGGCGTGTCCCTCTTGTCCGATCCGATAAATCGTGTCGCGCCGGCCAACAGGACGGCGTGAAACACCGCGTAGTAGGCGGTCGAAACGGCACGCCGAAGATGCGCCTGTGTCACCGGTGCCGTCGTCGCCGGCACGGCCAGCGGCCGGGCAACCGCCAGCATATCGGCCGGATCAAACACGCCGATATTTGTCCCAGTCGTCCGGGTTGATGATTTGAACCAAAGGGTAGCGGTAGTCACCGCGAGCGATCAGTTACCGGGAGGCAGGTGGTCCCGATCCTGCTCGATCATGAACGAGAAGAAATACGCCGGCTTATCGGTCCAATCCTCGATTTCCCGGGCCTCGACCGCCTCGACATTCTCCGCACCCGCCACCGCGGCGTCCCGGCCGATCTGCTCCAGGTCCAGGTCAACGTGTCGGACCTTTTGGGCAGCCGCCCGCCCCTCGTCAAGAAAACCCGGCAGCCGGGGGCGCCTCCGACCTCGGTCGCACCCGCCAGGACGGCGCCTTAACCACCCGCAAAAGCCCCGCAGCGCTCGACAGGCTATGCACCGAACGCCGTGCCTCCAGCAGCAGGTGGCGCAGCAGCAGCCGGTCCGTGGTGCCCGATGTTTCCTCCACCAGAGCCAATCGGTGCAGCGAATACAGCCCGACGACGGACGCGATCCCGAACAGGAACGTCAGCGCGTGCAGGTCGAGCAGCGGCACCGTCAACACCGTGCCGCCACCCTTCCAGGTGAACGCCAAACTCAGATCGTGGCGCGCGAAGAAATCCGCGCACAACCCGCCGATGATCGGCGCCGCCGAGGCGCAGGTCGCACTGACCACGCTGTTCGCCGCAAGATAGGCGGTGGCCTGCCCGCTCGGCGACAGCTTCATGGCGATGTTGCCGGATGCCAGCGCCACCCCCGCCGTCGCGATCCCCATCAACATATGGATGCCCAGCAGTAGCCAGAAAACCCAGGGCTTCACCCAGGTCAGCCCGGTCAACGTCCAGGCCAGGGTGCACAGCAGAAACAACGGCGCGGCGATGCCCAATACCGCCTTGTTGCTGAACCGATCGATCAGGCCGCCCCAAACGCTAAGAGCAGCGAGATTGCTGAGCTGGCTCGCTGTCGTCAGCACAATCACCGTGGTCATCGAATACCCGAGCGTCTTCAGCATATACACGGCAAAAAACGGCGATGCGAGATTGGCCGCGAAGTTCCACGACCCCAGGAACGCCATCAACCGGCGAAAATTGCTGTCCCGGAACGGCTTCGCCAGCAGGATATGCGCGCGATGCCGTTCGGTCTGCGGTGGCATCCTCTGGTCGGGCGTGATCGACAGCAGCCAGACGCCGAAAAACCCGATCGCCGCGCTGAACAGAAACAAGCAGGTGTAGACTGTGGAGGGATGTTGCCCCGGCACCAGCGTCTTCCAGCGATCGATCAGCAACCCGCACCCCAATGCCAGCGCCGTCGCCAAGGCGGTCGTTGCGGCGGCGCGGCGGCCGAAGAAGCGGCCGAACTCGGCCTCAGGCACCAGGTCGCGCATCCAGGAGTTCCACGAGCAGCCGGCGATGGCCGCCATCGCCTGGTTACAGGCGATCGAGCCGACCAGCAGGACGATCCCGTAGTCACGCGGCAGGAACGGCGCCATCGCCGCGGCGATCAGGAAGGTCCGGCCGATGCCGGCAGACCATGTGCATATCGCTCGGCGGGTGCGGAGACGCTCGACCAGGATCACGGCCGGCAGTTGCAGGAACTGCACGGCGAACGGCACCGCCGCCAGCACCCCGATGGCGACATTGCTGGCGCCGAGGTTGACCAGGAAACCCGTCAAGAACACGTCCGTCGTCAGCGTGCCCATCGCCTCGCTGGCCAGCGCGTCATACAGTACCAGGCGAAACGTTTTGTCCGAGGGCGTGGCGGTGTGTTGCCCGGGAAGGCTCATGCGTTGGGGTCCGTGCGGCGGTGGGACGAGTGGCTTAGCGCGTTTCGGTGCCGCTACGCATCCCGCAATGCGGTGCGGCTAAGCCAGTGCGAGTTCCCGGTAACCCTGCGCCGCCACCTCATCGCAGCGCGCGCGATAGGCCGGCGCGCTGCCGCTGTAGCGCGCGATAATGCGGGTCTGCTTGCCCTCGACGTTGGTGTTCACCCCGGTCATCCAGGAATTCACCTCGTTAGACAGCAGTCCTACCCCCAGCGACTTGACGTGATGGGTCCACGACCCCACGCCCGCCTCCGTCGCCTCCAACCGCGTCAGGCCATGATCGCGCGCGTGGCGCAGCAGCCCGGTCACCCAGTCCACGTTGTATTCGATGCTGCGCGGAATATTCCCGAGCGCGGTATGCGGCCCCATCAGCATCATCATGTTGGGAAAGCCCTGCACCATGACACCGAGATAGGTCTGCGGCCCGTGCGCCCATGTGTCCTTGAGGCGTTGCCCGCCCGCGCCGCAAAAATCGATGCGATCGAAGCTGCCGGTGATGGCGTCAAATCCCGTTGCGTATATAATGATGTCGAACTCATGCTCCGTGTCGCTGGTCTTGATGCCCTGCGGCGTGATCCGCTCAATCGGGGTCTCCTTGATGTCCACCAGAAGGACGTTGGGCTGGTTGTAGACCTCGTAGTATTTCGTCTCCAGCGGCACGCGGCGAGTGCCAAAGCCATGGTTTTTCGGGATCAGCGTCTCCGCCACCGCCTGGTCCTTCACCCGCTGGCGGATCTTCCGCGCGACGAAATCGGTGATCGCGTCATTGGCCCTGCGGTCGGTCAGGATGTCGCGGAAATTCCCCTGCCAGATGCCGAAACCGGGTTCGGCGTAGAGCTTCTCGAAGAACGCCTCTCGTTCCTCCGGCGTCACCTCGAACGTGCCGCGCGGGTCGGGAGTATGCAGGAAGCAGGCGAACGTCTCCTGGCAGCGCTGGAACATCTGCGGATAGTTGGCCTTGATCGTCGCCATTGTTTCCGCATCGATCTTGCTGTTGTGCAGCGGCGCGCACCAGTTCGGGGTGCGCTGGAACACCGTCAGGTGGCCCGCGGTCTTCGCCACCTCCTGGATCGTCTGGACGCCGGTCGCACCGGTGCCGATGACCGCGACTCGCTTGCCCTCGAAGCTGACCGGATCGTGCGGCCAGCGCGCTGTGTGGTACCACTGGCCCCGGAACGAGTCCACGCCCTCGATGCGCGGCATCGTCGGCGCCGACAGCGGGCCGATGGCGGTGATCAGGAAGCGGGACCGAAAGCGGCTGCCATCCTCCAGCGTGGTTTCCCAGCTCCGCGCGTCGTCATCGTAATGCGCTGCGGCCACCCGGCTGAGGAATTGGATGTCGCGGCGCAGGTCGAACTTGTCGGCGACGTAATTGATGTAGCGCAGCGTCTCCGGCTGGGAAGCAAAATGTTCCGACCAGTTCCATTCCTCCAGCAACTCTTTGGAGAACGAATAGCTGTAGGAATAACTTTCGGAATCAAATCGGGCCCCCGGGTAGCGGTTCCAGTACCAGGTCCCCCCAACACCGGTGCCGGCCTCCAGCACCCGCACCCGCATCCCGAGTTCGCGCAGGCGATACAGTTGGTAAAGGCCGGACATGCCCGCCCCGATGATGATCGCGTCATAATCCGGATGCTCTTGCGAGGCGGCCATTTCCAGTCGCTCCTGCTTGTTGATGCGGAACGTTGTCCGCCTCCCCTTCGATCAACAGATTGTCCCGCGGCCAGACCGGATCGGCAAGTGCAGCGCGCCAGCCGACATGCAGCGGACGCGGGATGGTCATGCGCGGAGGGTAGACCTGATCGGCGGAGAATGCGATGAATGCCGCACCCGCGGCGCGCGCCCGCGCCGGGGCTGACCGCTGACACAGGATGATCGCGACCGGATGATGAACGCTTTGGCGGGACTCGCTGCCCTTGACGGCAAGAAGTATCTCAACCTCGAAACCTACCGCAAAAGCGGCGTGGGTGTCCGCACACCTGTCTGGTTCGCGGTCGGACCGCCCGACGCGTCAACCGGCGGCAAGCGAAAGCTGTACGTCTACACCACCGCGGACTCGGGCAAGGCGAAGCGCATCCGCCGCAGCGGCGTCGCCAAGGTGGCGCCCTGCGACGCGCGCGGCAAGGTCACCGGCCAGTGGTTCGATGCACATGCGGAAATCCTCGATGCCGCCGAGTTCAAGCGGGGCATGAAGCTGATCAACCGTAAATACCGGCCGTGGAAGCAGATTCTCGATCTGTGGACCCGGCTGTTTCCCGCGCATGAGCGCGTCATGCTCGGCATCCGGCTGGTCTGACGCCGGCAAATTGACGCGCGTTCGGCCCCGTGCTGAACTTGGTTTTGTTTGCTCTACGCAAGGATCTGCAACCATGACCGCCGTCCTTTTCGAGGTCGTGCAGCCGCACATAGCGCTGGTCACCATCAACCGGCCGGAAGCACGCAACGCCATCAACGGGGAAGTCGCCGCCGGGATCGAAGCCGCGGTGGAGCGCCTGGAAGCCGATCAGGAACTTTGGGCAGCGGTGTTGACCGGATCTGGGGTGCAGGCTTTCTGTGCCGGTGCGGATTTGAAAGAGGTTTCCGCCGGCCGGGTTGCCGGACTGTCCACGCAGAAAGGCGGGTTCGCCGGATTCGTCCGCGCCAAGCGAAGCAAATTGTGGATCGCCGCGGCGCAGGGCCACGCGCTGGCGGGCGGCCTGGAGCTTCTGCTGTCCTGCGACCTCGCAGTCGTGGCCGAAACGGCCACGTTCGGCGTGCCGGAGGTCAAGCGCAGCCTGCTCGCCGGCGCCGGCGGCGTGTTCCGCCTGCCGCGCGCCATTCCCAAGGCGATAGCACTGGAAATGATCGCCACCGGCGATGCGATTTCCGCCGCACGCGCCGCGCAGTTCGGGCTGGTCAACGCAGTCGTGCCGGCTGCGGACGTTGTTTCGGCGGCGCTGGCTTTGGCAGCCCGCGTAACCGTCAACGCGCCGCTGGCCGTGCGCGAAAGCCTGGGTGTCGCCCGGCAAGCCTACGAACTCACCGAAGCCGAACTGTGGGATGTCAGCGCTGCGGCGTTCAGCCGCCTCGTTGCCACAGAGGATTTCAACGAAGGCCCGCGCGCCTTCGTGGAAAAGCGCCCGCCGCGCTGGGTCGGCCGTTAAGTCAGCCGGCGGACGAAGCTGTCCGCATCGTCGGCCGCCGCCGGCGCCGGGACGGCTTTCGGTGTGCCCAGGTAGAGAAATCCGACGATCTGATCTTCATCGCGCAGGTCGAGTTCGCGGTGCAGGCCGCGGTCGTACATGAACCAACCCGACCGCCAGATCCCGTTGAAGCCCTGCGCCCGGGCCGCCATCTGCATCGCCATCACGGCGCAGCCGGCCGCCAGTTGCTGGTCGAACACCGGAACGAGGTCACTCGGCCGTGGTGTCGAAACGACAACGATCACCATCGGCGCCCGCCCGGGCATCCTGATCGATCGTTGCACGACATCGTCCGGCTTGCCGGCCGCGATCGCCGCGCGTTGCATGATCGCCCCGAGCTTCTGCAGTTCACCGCCCGTCGCGATGATGAACGCATAGGGGCGGAGCCGCTGATGATCCGGCACCCGCAACGCCGCCTGGATGATCAGCTTCAGCGCCTCGCCTTCCGGCGCCGGCAGACCGAGCGCCCCGCAGGACTGGCGTTGCAACAGGAACTGCAAATTATCTGACATGGGGTCTTTCTCTCGGGGACTGATGCGCCCAGACGATCGGGTCCTCGATGCGTTCGCCCCGTGCCAGCCGCTCGCGCACCGCCAGCATCGCCGCATCGATATCTTCCAACTGGATCAGCACCGCCTTCTCAGCCTCGCTGGTCGTAATGACATCGGCGATGCGGCCGTGGCTGATGATCACGCGGCGATTGCCCAAAAGCGCCAGCAACGGATCGTGCGTCGAGACCAACACGATCTTATCCTCCGACACCAGCAGATCCAGCGCATCCCTTCGATTGATCCCCGCATTCTCAATCTCGTCAATCAGAACAATCGGCGATTCGCTCAGCAACGCCGCATCGGCGATCATCAACGCCCGCGCCTGGCCGCCGCTGAGCTGGGTCAGCGAAACGTCGGGGCCGAAACGTTCACCCGCCAGCGAGTTGGCGATCGCTATGATCCGGCCGGTCACGCCGCTGTCCGGGTCGATCTGCCGGCAGGCGGCATGCATGTCCAGGAATACGCCGACCGTCAGATCGACAACGAAATTCATGTTCTGCGACAGTTGCGCGACCAGTTTGCAGTCCGGCGCGAAGCGTTGGTCCGGCGTCGGCAGCGCGCCGTTCAGCAGGATGCGCCGCCCGCTCGGCGTATCGCCTTGCGCCAGGCATTCCACGTCGGCCAGCAAACGGCTTTTGCCGGATCCGGTGGGACCGACGATGCAGACGATCTCCCCCGCGCTGAGCACCAGCGCATCGTGCTCGGCGTGGCCGTCCTTGCCATGACCGCCTTCGACCGTCAGCGTGTGGATGGCCGACTGCGCCGCCGGCGGTTCGGCGGTTTCGGCTTGCAGCAGCAGGTGCAGATGCGCCGCGAGCTGTTCCCGGTCCAGGCCCATGTCCTGCAGCGCGGCCTCCGGCATGGCCGCCGTCCAGCCGTCGATGCAGGCGCCGGCGGGCAAATCCGGCAACCCGAGGCCGGACAGGAACGCCGCGATGCGCGGGCTCACCGGCTGTCCTCGAAGCTCATTTTGCGCACGTTGCCGCGCTGATACGTCTCGCCGATGGCGGTTTCGCCGACGCAATAGGAACACGCCGCCGAGGGCATCGAGAAGCGCAGGTGGTGATGCTCCAGCGTATCGATCCGCGGCGCCGCATCGATACGGAACGCCAGGTCCATCGCGCCCTGCCCGGTAATGCCGTTGCACCAAACCACCGGCGCGCGCGGGTTGGCGAGGCGGACGTTGTAAGCGAAAACCTCGCGTTCCGCCTGGGATACGATATCACCCTTGGTGATTGCAACGACATCGGCGAGCCGGAGCATGGGGCCGATCTTCCGCGGCGTGTGGATGCCGGCGAGATTGTCAACGACGCAGATCGCCAGCACGCCCTTGATGTGCGGCGAGCAACGATTGCACAGCCCGGCGGTCTCGATGATCAGCACGTCAAGCCCGTTGCCGTGTCCCCAGGCGACGCAGTCGTCGATATTGCTGACAAAGTAATGATCCGGACAAAGGCCGCCGGACAGGCCGACGCGGACCGGCAGCCCAAGCGCGGCATAGGCGGCATCGTCCGTGGTGGACAATGCGTCGAATTTCACCACCCCAACATGCGCCCCATCGTCGCGCAGGCGGGCCGCAACCTTGATGAAAAGCGACGTCTTGCCGACGGAAGGCGGACCCGCAACGGTTACCAGGCGCATCAGGCGCGGTCCCAGGCGGCGAAGAACAGGCGCATCGCGGTCATGGTTTCTTCCGTCACGTCGTGTGTCCGCGTGTAGTCCCAGCCGAGCCAGTCCAGCCGCGCGCCGTCCGGCAATCCCTGCGAGCCGTCCGCCCAGACCGCCGGATAGCGATTGCGCGCAAGCTCGGCCGCGTAGGCATCGCCGCAGATGAAATCAATCAGCGGCTGCACCCGTTCGCGTCGCTCCGGCGCGACCGAAAATCCCATCGGCATGGTCATGGCGCCGTCATCCGGCCAGATCACCGAGGTTCGATCGCGGCGCGGACAGATATCCGCCTGCATCCAGGGCATGACGGATATCGCACCCATCTCAGGGTGGTTGGTGCCGGCGAAACGTGACGCCACCGTGTTGTGCATGATCGCGCGGGTGTTGTGGGCAAACGCCTTCACGCCGGCCGCGCCGAAACGGCTGTAGAGATTGAGCAGCAGGAAGTCGTTGCAGTCCGGGTAGGCCCCGTCGCTGGGCCGCTTCCAGCCGCCGAAGACGATCTGGTCGTGGTAGACGGGATCGAGAAGATCCTCCCACCGCCTCGGCACCGGCCGGGCCTCCAGCTTGCGATGGTCGATCAGGAAAACCCACGGAATGACCGCGAAGACCGAGAACAATGCTTCAGGGTCGGTTAGGCCATCGGCCGCGGGATGCAGCGGCCGCGGCGTCGCGGCGGCATGGCCGGCCGCCCGCAGGCGATCCTGGAACGAAATCGACAGCACGTCGCGGGTGAACGGGGTCAGCATCATGTTCGGCAAGCGCTGCGTCGGCTCCGACCGCGCCAGCGCATCGAACGGCGCATACCACTCGTTGCCCTTGACGAAGCAAATCCGTCGCCCGCCCGCCGCCGCCGCGGCGCGGTTCAGCCCGGAGGAGAACCCCTGGCGCAACGGCACCGGCATCCGCCCGAGAAAGTCGAGCGCCCCCAGATGCGGGCCCGCATCGTCCGGTTCGTCGAGACATATCAGCCGGCGGTGCAGCATGGCTTCGTTCCCGAAGTTTCAGTGAAAATACTATCAAGAACCGTGCCAACGCCCCCGCAGCCGAACGGCGCCGCGACGGCGGCCACAAATGCACCGGAACGAACGACTCACCCGGAAATGTCCCGTTCCGTGCATTCCGCGCGCCTTTGCCCGACGCCATGTTGAAGCGTATATAGCGGATGGCTTGACGGCAACCGTTTCAGGGAAATCGCGATGGCTCATGAACACCATCATTATGTCAACGGAGCCTGGGTGGCTCCGCTGCAATCCACCTTGCTGGACGTGATCAATCCGTCGACGGAGGAAGCCTTCACGCAGATCGCCGTCGGTTGTGCCGCCGACGTAGACCGGGCCGTGGCGGCGGCGAGGGCGGCGTTTCCGGCGTTTGCCCGCACCACGCGGGCGCAACGCCTGGATTTGCTGCGTGCCATCTTGTCCGAATACCAAAAGCGGCGGCAGGACATCGCCGAGACGCTGTCCAAGGAAATGGGCGCGCCGCTGAAATTCGCGCTGAACAGCCAGGCGGGCACCGGCACGGCGCATCTGCAACGCATGATCGAGGTGCTGGAAACCTACCGGTTCGAAGACGTCGAGGGCACCACCCTGATCGTGCGCGAACCTATCGGCGTCGTCGGACTCATTACGCCATGGAACTGGCCGATCAACCAGATCGTTTGCAAGGTGGCTCCAGCGATTGCGGCGGGCTGCACGATGGTCCTGAAACCGTCCGAGGTTGCGCCGCTGAACGCCATCATCTGGTCGGAGGTGATGCACGCAGCGGGCGTTCCGGCGGGCGTCTACAACATGGTGCAGGGTGAGGGCGGGGTCGTCGGGGCGGCCATGTCATCGCATCCCGACATCGACATGATGTCGTTCACCGGATCGACCCGCGCCGGCATCCTCGTTGCGCAGGCATCGGCAACGACGGTGAAGCGGGTGGCGCAGGAACTCGGCGGCAAGTCGGCGAACATCCTGCTGCCGGATGTCGATTTTCAGAAGGCGGTGACCAAGGGTGTGCTCGGGATGATGGGCAACAGCGGCCAATCCTGCAACGCTCCGACACGCATGTTCGTCCCGATCGACAAGCATGAGGAGGCCAAGGCGATCGCCAGGGCGGCGGCGGAGCGGGTGGTTGTCGGCGATGTCAACGATCCCGGCACGACCATCGGCCCGGTGGTCAGCGAAATACAGTTCAACAAGATCCAGCGCCTGATCCAGTCCGGCATTGATGAAGGTGCGGACCTCGTCACCGGCGGTCCCGGCCGGCCGGAGAATCTCAACCGCGGCTACTATGTCCGCCCGACCGTCTTCGCCAACGTGCGCAACGACATGTCGATCGCGCGGGAGGAAATCTTCGGCCCCGTGCTGTCGATTCTGCCCTACAGGGATGAATCGGAAGCAATCCGTCTGGCCAATGATACGGTGTATGGCCTTGCCGCCTATGTGCAGTCGGCGGACCGCGCGCACGCCAACCGCGTGGCGGCGGAAATGCGGGCAGGCAACGTTTTCGTCAACTATCCGGATTGGGATACCGCCGCGCCATTCGGCGGCTACAAGCAGTCGGGCAACGGCCGCGAATACGGCAAGTGGGCGATCGACGACTTTACCGAGATCAAGGCAGTCATCGGCTACCAGGCCGCCTGAAGTCACTGCGCGAGGCCGATGCCGGCCTCGCGTCACCGTCCGCGGCGAAAAGCTATGCCGCCTTGACGCCCTTGATGAACGCACCGACGTCGCTGCGGAGTTGCTCGGCCTGAAGCGACAGCGCGCCGGCAGCATCCAGCACCTGGTTCGCCGCCGCGCCGGTATCGTTGGCGCCTCGGCTGACGCCGACGATATTGGAGGAAACCTCCTGCGTCCCGGCCGCGGCCTGCTGCACGTTCCGGGCGATTTCCTGCGTGGCCGAACCTTGCTCCTCCACCGCCGCGGCGATGGCGGCGGCGATTTCGCTGATCTCGCCGATGGTCGTGGCGATGCCCCGGATGGAATTCACGGCATCCCTGGTCGCGGTCTGGATTTGCGCAATCTGATGCGTGATATCCTCGGTCGCCTTTGCGGTCTGGGTGGCCAGGCTCTTGACTTCGGAGGCAACCACGGCAAACCCCTTGCCGGCATCGCCTGCCCGTGCCGCCTCGATCGTGGCGTTCAGCGCCAGCAGGTTGGTCTGGCCGGCGATGTTGCTGATCAGCCCGATGACCTCGCCGATTTTCTGCGCGCCGTCCGACAGGGCCTGCACCACCCCATCGGTGCGTTTGGCGTCGTCCCTTGCCTTGCCGGCGACTTTCGCCGATTGCGCGACCTGGCGGGATATTTCCGTGATCGAGGTTGCAAGTTCCTCGGCCGCCGCCGCGACGGTCTGCACGTTGACGCTGGCCTCCTCGGCCGCTGCGGCGACATTGGTCGCCTGATGCAGCGCCTCCCCGGCCGTGCCGGTCATGGATCGGGCGGTGGTTTGCAGTTCGGCCGCCGCGATGGAAACCTTCCCGACCAGTTCGGCGGCTTTCGATTCGAAAGCCTTGGCGAGCGTGTCGATGGATTTCGCCCGCTGTTCGGCCGCCTCGATCAGTCGTTCCTGATAAACCGATATGGCGACGCTCATGTCGAGCATGACCGCGGCGAGCACGGCGTCCATCACCTGCCGCGCGCGCGCCGGGGCGAAGCGATGCACACGCCCCGATAGTTGGTTGAGGCTGGCCAGCACGAAATTGTAGCTGCCGATATACCACGCCGGTTCGAGGCCGATTCGGGCATGCACCAGGCCAACCGTGCGGACGCTTTGGAAATAGGCATCGTCGAAGCGGCCGGAGAAGAGACGTTCCCAATGCGTACCCTGTACGGTCTTCAACCGCGCCGTCTGGTTGCCCACCATGCGGGCGAGATCCGGCTCGGTGCCGGCATGGCGGTAGAAGCCGTCAAGAATTTCGGGCAACGCCGCCTGCACATGCGGCCAGAAGCCGGAAAGCGTGACCGCCGTATCCGGCGTGATCCGCATGAAGGCAAGACGGGAGCGCGCATCCGTGGCGGTGTCCAGGGGGCGAGGGTCAATCCGCATCAAAATCGGCCTCAAATGAAATCAGGGGTGGCGCGGCAAGACAACGGAACTCGGTCGCCGCGAACCGAGAAGCCAAAGCCACACGCCGCCGCGGGCGCGCCAGGTGCCTCCTCACAAGGTTTTCGGACGCGCAGCCTTTGCGCGACCGGTGGTTGCGCAATCTGACAGCGGATTATTGACGGAAGGTTAACGCGGACGACTTTTTTTCAGTCCGCAGGGCGCGTCGCTTGAGAGCGACACCCCGGCCGCACTGCCGCGTACGTGCCTTTGCCTACGTGGCAACGCAATGCGAGGAAGATTCGCCTTCGTTCGCCTTGACGGCGAGGCGGTAGTCACACGAACGCGGCCTCCGAACCGGAAGCCGCGTTGCAGCCAGCAAGAAAAGGCTTATTCGGCCGCGTTGGCCTCGGGCGCCTCGGCAGAAGCTGCCGCCGGAGCAATGGACCGGGCGCGCTCCGCGATGCGGGCGGACTTGCCGCTGCGGCCGCGCAGATAATACAGCTTGGCGCGGCGCACATCGCCGCGGCGGACCACCGCGATTTCGGCGATCGTCGGCGCATACAGCGGGAACACGCGCTCCACGCCCTCACCATAGCTGATCTTGCGCACGGTGAAATTGCTGTTCAGGCCCTTGTTGGAGCGCGCGATGCAAACGCCCTCGAACGCCTGGGTGCGGGTGCGCTCGCCTTCGACGACCTTGACCGACACGCGCACGGTGTCGCCGGGGATAAACTCCGGCACGGCGCGGGCGGCGGTCAGCTTGGCGATCTGTTCCGCCTCGTACTGCTGGATGATATTCATCGTCTTACCCTCTTGCTTTCTGGTGAGGCGGCTCAGGCCGCGTGTTCCTGCGACGCGAGCGCGGCCCAGAGATCGGGGCGGCGTTCGCGCGTAATCTTTTCCGATTCGGCCTGACGCCAGGCGGCGACGGCGCCGTGATGGCCGGACAGCAGCACGTCCGGCACGCGGCGGCCCTGCCACTCGGCGGGCTTGGTGTAGTGCGGATATTCCAGCAGCCCGGCCGAGAAGCTTTCCTCCCCGGCGCTATCGGCGGACCCCATGACGCCGGGCAGCAGCCGCACGATCGTGTCCAGCAGCACCAAAGCAGCCAGTTCGCCCCCCGACAGCACGTAGTCGCCAATGCTGAGTTCATCCATGCCGCGCGCGTCGATGACCCGCTGGTCGATGCCCTCGTACCGGCCGCACAGCAGGATCACGCCCGGTTCGGCTGCGAAGCGCTGCGCATCCGCCTGGGTGAACCGGCGGCCCCGAGGCGTCAGGCACACCACCGGCCGCCCGTCATCGACCGAGCCTACCGCCGCATCGACGATATCCGGCCGCAGGACCATCCCCGCCCCGCCGCCGAACGGCGTATCATCCACCGTCCGATGCCTGTCGGAGGCGAAGTCGCGGATGTTGGTGACATCCAGCGACCATGCACCCGTCTCCAGCGCCCGGCCGGCCAGGGATTGCCCGAGCGGGCCGGGAAACATCCCCGGGAACAAGGTCAGGACGGAGGCGCGCCAAGTCATGCCGCTTCCTCCTCATCATCCGATTGCGGCACGATGATCTCGTCCGGCAGGACGGCAACCAGCCGCCCGGCGGCGATGTCCACCGTCGGCACGCAGGCGGCGGTGAACGGCAGCAGCACGGGCGAAGCGCCGGCGCGCACGATTTCCAGGCTGGCTCCCGCGCCGTAGTCGTGCACGACAGACACAGAACCCAACGCCGCACCATTCGGATCGACAACTGCCAGGCCGATGAGATCGGCCAAGTAGTACTCGTCCTCGTCCGGGGGCGGCAACGCCGCGCGGTCGATGAACAGCTTGGTGTTGGTCAGTTTCTCGGCGACGACACGGTCGGTCACCTTGACCGGCACACCATCGACGATCCTGGATATCTCGGCAACACCCTCGGACTTCCAGCGCAGCGCGTACACCTGCCCCGCCGCGTCGGACAGCGGTCCGTATGCGGTCAGATCGGCCGGATCAGCGGTGTGACTCGTCACGCGCACGTATCCACGGACGCCATGCGCGCGGCCGATAACCCCAACCTGGATGCGGCTGTCCGGCACGGTCTGCTTAGGCTGCTGCCGCGGCGGCGGCGGCCTTGGCGCGTTCCTGCGCCTTCTTCTTCGGCGCCGACTGCTGCGGCTGCTCGTTCCACGCGGGCATCGGGACCAGCCCGGCCTTGCCAAGGAACTTCGCCACCCGCTCGGTCGCCACGGCGCCGTTGCTGATCCAATGCGTCAGCCGCTCGGTCTGCAGGCGGATACGGTCGGCGTGCTCGGCCGGCAGCATCGGGTTATAGCTGCCGACACGCTCGATGAAGCGGCCGTCGCGGGGGCTGCGGCTGTCGGCGATGACGATGTGGTAGTAGGGGCGCTTCTTGGCGCCGGCGCGGGCGAGGCGAATCTTCAGGCCCATGTAACGAGAACTCCTGGTTGTCTCTTAAAACGGTCTGCGGTTGTTGCCGGGCATTTGCATGCCCTTGGGCATCAGGGCGCCCAGGCCCTGACGCATCAGGCCCTTCTGTCCCAGCTTGCCCATTTTCTTCATGATGGCGGACATGTCGTCGAACTGCTTGAGCAGCCGGTTGACGTCCTGCACCGAGGTGCCGGAACCCGCGGCGATGCGCTTCTTCCGGTTCGCCTTGATGATATCGGGGGTGCGGCGTTCCTTGACCGTCATCGACGAGATGATCGCCGCCTGGCGCTTGAACACCTTGGTATCCAGATCCGCGCCGGCAAGCTGCTGTTTGAACTTGCCCATGCCGGGCAGCATCTCGAGCATGCTGGTCAGGTTGCCCATCTTGCCGATTTGGCGAAGCTGCGCGGCGTAGTCTTCCAGGTCGAACTTGCCCTTCATCATCCGGGCGGCGAGCTTTTCAGCCTCCGCCTGGTCGATGGTCTCGGTCGCACGCTCCACCAGGCCGACGATGTCGCCCATGCCGAGGATGCGGCCGGTGACGCGTTCCGGATGGAAATCCTCCAGCGCGTCCTGCTTTTCGCCGACGCCGATCAGCTTGATCGGGGCGCCGGTGATGGCGCGCATCGACAAGGCCGCACCGCCGCGGGCGTCGCCGTCCATGCGGGTCAGCACGATGCCGGTGATGGACAGCGCGTCGTTGAACGCCTTTGCGGTGTTGACCGCATCCTGGCCGGTCATCGCGTCGACGACGAGCAGGGTCTCCGCCGGGCTGGTGGCGGCGCGGACCTGACGGACTTCCTCCATCAGCTCCTCGTCGATCGACAGCCGGCCGGCGGTGTCGAGGATGACGACGTCGAAGCCTTCGCGGCGGCCGACATCCATCGCGCGGTTGGCGATCTGCACGGGCGTCTGGCCGGCAATGATGGGCAGGCTGGGGACGCCGGCCTGGTCGGCCAACTGCGCCAACTGAAGCTGCGCGGCGGGGCGCTGGGTGTCCAGGCTGGCCAGCAGCACGCGGCGCTTCTGCTTGTCCTTCAGCCGTAGAGCCAGCTTGCCCGAGGTCGTGGTCTTGCCGGAGCCTTGCAGGCCGACCATCAGGATCGGAACGGGCGCGGCGGCGGCAAGGTTGATCGGGACGGCGCCTTCGCCGCCCAGCGCCTCGATCATCACGTCGTTGACGATCTTGACGACCTGCTGGCCGGGGGTGACGGAGTCCAGGACTTCGGCGCCAACCGCGCGTTCGCGGACCTTGGCGATGAAGTCGCGCACCACCGGCAGGGCGACGTCGGCATCCAGCAGGGCGACGCGGACTTCGCGCAGCGCCTCGGTGACGTCGGACTCGTTCAGCGATCCGCGGGCGCGGAGGCCGTCGAAGACGCCGGATAGCTTGTCCGATAGTGCCTCGAACACGGGTGGCGGTACTCCTGGCGCGTGGTTACGCGATCGTCCAAACGGTTAAGCGCCGCTGCGCGAACCCTCGCGGAGCGGCGTAGCCCCCGCGTGTGGCGGGGACCGGGTGTCAGATTGACCCGGATCGGCGGCTTATGGCGGGGGGAGAGGTAAGAGTCAATGATTGCGAGCGGCTTGGGTTCGCGGGGACGAAGGTTAGCGCTCGTGCTACAGGGTTGCCATGTCAATCAGTGGCCAGGGCTCCGGTACTGGCACGCTTTCGCCGAGACCTCGACGCGAAACGGCCGCCCGATTTCTTGATTGCGTCGCCAATTTGATCTCAGGCGGATGAGCGGAGGTTGCTAAACACTCCGTCTGTTCATCGGCGGCTACCGTGTGCTACGGTTGTCGGACTCCGTGCACGCTCGGGCCATCCGCTATCTCTCCGTCAATTGGATCACCGGGGCCGTGTCACGCAAGGTGATCTTGATTATAGACCGCTTTGCCCGCAGGCCACGCCTTATCAACGTAGCGCCATCTATTTGGCACACAGAACCCCAAACGGTCTTGCTGGGCGGTCAAGTCCGGACCGTTAACCCTCTGTTCATCATTTTGATCTAAGACGCCCTGATTGGCGCGGTCAGTTTGAACCCGGAGTGCTACACTAGGATGGAACTCATAGCATGATGCTCGGAATCGAGGCCGTGGAGCCGACGCACGCAGAAGGACAGGTGGACTGGCAAGACTGCGCCCTGGTCGAGACGATCGCCGGTAAAGTATCGGGCGCCCCCCTGCTCAAAGGGACCCGCATGCCCGCCCAGACCATCATCGACAATATCGACGCAGGCATGACACCGTCCGAGGTCGCGGAAACATGGCAACTCGATCTCGCCACGGTCATCGCAATCCACGCCTTCGCCGAGACCTATCGTGCGCGTGCTGCTCGATAAGAATGTTCCCCACCCGATCAAGCGCGCCCTAGCCGCCCACTCCGTAAGCACCGTCGACGATGAGGGTTGGGGCACTCTGTCGAACGGACTTTTGCTTCGGGCAGCCGAGCCGCGGTTCGATGTGCTGGTCACCTGCGATCAGAACATCATCCACCAGCAGAACCTGGCGCAGCGGAGGCTGGCTGTTGTCGTGATCGACACCAACCTATGGTCGGTCATTCAGGTTGATCTTAAGCCGATCCGCCACGCCGTGAATGCGGCGCTGCCCGGCAGCTACCAGGTCGTGCACTATCCGAAACCCGTCCTGCGGCGACGACCCTATCAGCCGCCCCGATAGGGCGTGCCGCACGGTGCTTTCGGCAGTCCGCGCCTCAGAACACCGCCACCAACGCAATCCCCGCCACCATCAGCGCCCCGCCGACCACCCGCCACAGGCTGATATGATGCACCTCCATCCCGAACAGCCCGAACTGGTCGATTACCAGAGACATCACAATGTTCGCCGTGATCGTCAGCCCGGCGAACGCCGCGGCGCCGACTTTGTCCACGAACAGCAACCCGGCGACCACCGCGAACGCTCCGGCCAACCCGCCCAGCGGCGCCCACCACGGCATCCCGCTAACCCCCTCCACCGTCGGCAAAGGCCGCGGCATGCACACCAGCATCACCCCCAGCAAAGCCACAATCGGCAGGAACGACACCAGGCTCGCCAGCCACGGGTTGGTCAGAGCATTCCGCAGCGCCCCGTTCATCGGCGGCCCCCAGGCCTGCAGCGCGCCCGCAATAAGGATGACGGGGTAAAGCCACGCCGCGCCGAGGCCTTTCATCGATAATCCTCCCTCCAGAAACGACATGCCAAACACGCCCGCAATCGCCAGGAGCAACGCCGGCGGCATCACCAAAGAGCCAAGCTTCAGGAAGCTCCAGGCACTGACCCGAAGCCCCTCGCGCCGCAGCGCCGTCAGCCACAGGATCGTCGCCAGCGACCCGGTCACCGACAGGTTCGGCCCGAGATCAACGCCAATCAGCACCGCGGCCCGGACCTGTTCCGGCACTGCGGCGGCTTCGACGACGCGTCCGGCCAGCAGCCCCGCCGGCAGGTTGTTGACCAGGTTGCAGCCAAACGCGAGGACCACGCCGCTCACCCATGCCGCCCCCGTCGCGGACCACCGCACCAGATCGCCCAGCAGCGAGGCCAAATCCGCCGTCACACCGGTCTTTTCCAGCGCCTCCACCAGCACGAACAGCCCGGCCACCAGCGGCAGCACGCCCCAGGAGATGTCTTTCACCACCGCGACCGGTCCGCACCGGGACGGGATCAGCACGACAACGGCTGTCGCCGCTCCGGCCAGGAATGTCGGCAGCCCGAGCTGAATGTCGAACGCGGACGATCCCAGCAGCACCACCGCGGTGGCGGTGATACCAACCGCCGCCAGCTTGCCGCTTAGCGTCAGCAGTGGAACCTCGATCTCGGAGGCGACAGGCTCCCGCAGCCGCTTTCTCTGGGTCCAGCGCAACACAACGTAAGTGGCGACGATGGAAAGCACCGAGGGCAGCGCATACATCGGCAGCCACTGCAGCAGCGGCGGCATGTGGCTGCCATAGATCACCAGGTTCGCCGGGTTGGATATCGGCAGCACAAAGCTCGCCGCGTTGGCGATGAAGGCGCAGATGAACAGGTAGGGCAGCGGCTCCTTCGCCTCGGCGGTCCGGACCACGGCCGCCACTGCAGGTGTCAGCACGACGGCCGTCGCGTCGTTGGACAGGAACACCGTCACCACCGTGCCGACAGCGAACACCAGCGCGAACAATCGCGTCGGGGATCCTTTCGCCAGCACCGCCGCCCGCGCCGCCAGCCAGTCGAACAGCCCCTCCTGCCGCGCCAGCTCCGCCAGCAGCATCATGCCAATCAGGAACAGGTAGACGTCGGTGCCCTTCAGTACGCCCGCCAGCGCCTCAGCCGGCGGCAACACGCCGAGGCCAACCACCAGCGCCGCGCCGGCGACCGCCCAAAGGAACTCGGGCCAGGCGAAAGGGCGAAGGACCACGCCAGCGGCGGTCAGCCCAGCGATGCCCCAAAGCGTCCAGGGCGAGGCGGCAAGCGCATGCATCAGGCCGGCTGCAAAGCGGCGGCCTCAGCCAGCGGTTCCTTCGTTTCCGGCATCAGCACGGCGAAGAACACCAATGCGCAGAACGCGATCGATGTCAGGTACAGGAAGCCGGCGGGATAGCCGAACCACTGCACGACAAAACCGGACGTGGCGTTGCTCAGCGTGGCGCCGATGCCGACGGACAGCGCCGTCAGTCCCTGGGCGAAGTTGAAGCGGCCGGTGCCGCGCATCAGGTCCGACGCGATAAGCACCGCAATGACCCCGAAAATCCCCGCCGCCACGCCGTCGAGAAGCTGGATGCCGACGACCGCGTAAGGGCTGGTTACGACCGTGAACAACAACCCCCTGACCGGCAGCACCGCCAGCGCCAGCAAAAAGATCGGCTTGCGCCCGATACCGCGCGCGGATGCCTGCCCGACGCACCAGGCAACGCCGACCATGACGAATTGCGCGGCAATGATGCAGGCGGATAGCGCGATCGTGTCGGATCCCGGATGTGTTTGCGCCAATACCTGCCCCGCCATCGGCAGCATCGCCGCGTTGCCAAAGTGGAACAGGACCACCGAGGCCAGGAAAATGCGCAGATCCTGCCGCCTGAGCAGATCCCGGAGGGGTGTCGGCTCGCCATCGTCGTCCTCGCCGCCGCGGGCGCGATCGTGGTCGATTTCCTTCGGATTGATCAGCGTGACAATCGCCGCGCTGGCCACCGCGAAGCCGCAGACGAGAAAGAAGATCCAGTCGTAGCCGAGGTATTTCCCCAGCACTCCGGCCAGCGCGGCGGCCACCAGGTTGCCGGCGTGGTTGAAGCTTTCATTGCGGCTGATCCGTCCGTCGAGCAGCGTCCGGCCGACCAACCCGAGCGACAGGGCGGCAATCGCCGGCGGGATCACCGCCGAGGCGGCACCCAAGGCCGCCTGTGCGACGACCACGGTCCAGAAATGCGGGAACGCGACGATCAGGAGGCAAGCCAGCGCAACGACCAGTCCGGCAACCGCGATCAGCAGGCGCTTCGCCCGCGTGCCATCCACGATCAATCCAGCCGGAATCTGGGAGATTGCGGCTGCTATGGAGGATGCCCCCATGGCCAGACCGATGGCCCCGGAGTCCCAGTGCCGGGATCCCTTCAGGAAAACCGACAGGTACGGGCCGACGCCATCCCGGACGTCGGCCATCAACAGGTTGATGCCGTCGAGTCCGCGCAGGGATATCTCGGAAGCCGACGGCTGGGCGCCGGACTGGCTCGGGTGCTTCGAAGCGTTCAGGGGCGTGGCCTTGTGTTGGGAACGTTCCGAAAGCGCCCGTCGCCGCGCCGGGTTCCCGGGTCAGGCGACTTTGACGTCGTGCCAGAAGCCGAAGCGCCCGCCAACCGCCGCCATGCTCGGGCGCGGAGACTCGTAGACCCAGGCGGAACGTTCGTAGCGCTGTCCGTCGATCACCGCATCGTAGAATTGCACGCCGTGCGGACAGGCGCGGTCCGAGTCTGTCTTCGGCGCCTTCTCCAGCCATTCGCGGCGCGTGGCAACCGCCGGGAAGTAGGCATAGCCGCCATTTTGGACGATGTCGTTGCTCTCGGCGATGATGTGGCCGTTCAGGGTTGCTTGCATAATTTGGTCCTCCTTCGCGGAAGGACATAAGCACGCCGAACGCTTTCGCTATGTTCGGCCGCGATGAAGAAAAGTCATCGAGGCGAAGGCGCCCAGCCAGGACCCGATGGCGGCGAACAGCACGTAGACCCAATTCTGCGTGTAACTGATGACGGCAAACGACGACAGCAGATACCAGACGCTGCTCCAGTTCGCGGCGGCGATGCGCTTGCGCGCGACGATAGCCGAGGAAAACATCACATACACGGCATCGGTCGCGGCGGTGGCGGCCAGGACGCCGAGCGCGGTCAACGGGTCGATGCTCAGCAGGGCGGCCGGGATCACAGCGCGTCGCGGATCAGCTTGAAGGCGTGCTGCACGGTCGCGGCGCGGATTTCGCCGCGGTCGCCGGGGAAGACGCGGCTTTCCGCATGCACCGGCACCCGGCTGCGGGCGAGGCCGAACCAGACCAGGCCGACGGGTTTCTCGGCACTGCCGCCGCCGGGGCCGGCGACGCCGGTGACGGATACCGCAATGGTGGCGCGGGAGCGGGACAGCGCGCCCTCAGCCATGGCGGCGGCGACCTGTTCGCTGACCGCGCCGTACCGCTCGATCAGCGGCATCGCGACGCCGATCATTTGGTTCTTGGCCTCGTTGGAGTAGGTGATGAAGCCGCGGTCCACCACGTCGGACGATCCGGCAATGGCGGTCAGCGCGGCGGCGATCAGTCCGCCGGTGCAGCTTTCGGCGGTGGCCAGCATGATGCCCCTGGCGCGGCAGGCGGCCAGCAGGGCTTCGGCTTCGGTCAGGATATAGGCTGGGAGCATGGCGGGGCTGCTTCGCTGTGTGGCCGCGAGCGTGACGCCGCGGGTGCGGTCTGTCCACTGAAAGCCGCGCCCTGGACCGGGCGGGGCCGCGCTACTACCTTGCCATCAACGACAACAGCCGCCTTGCATCCTGTTGCGCTAAACCCGGGAGGCTTCATGAACGCGCCAGTCAGCACCGCATTCGATGATCCCTGGACCATTCCGCTCGACCGGATCGACCCTTCCGACGCGCGGTTGTTTCAGGACGATGTCTGGCCCGATTGGTTCGCCCGCCTGCGGCGCGACGATCCGGTGCATTTTACCGCCGAGAGCCAGTTCGGTCCGTTTTGGTCGGTGACCAAATACAAGGACATCATGAAAGTCGAGACCAATCCCGGCGTGTTTTCCTCGGCGTCGGGGATAACGTTGCTGGATCAGGAGACGCAATACAAGCTGGCGATGTTCATCGCCATGGACCCGCCGAAACACGACGTGCAGCGCAATGTCGTTGCGCCCATCGTGGCGCCGGGCAATCTGAACAATATGGCGGGAACGATAAGGCAGCGGGCGGCCAAGATCCTCGACGGCCTGCCGCGTAACGAAACGTTCGACTGGGTCGAGCAAGTGTCGATCGAGCTGACGACACAGATGCTGGCCACGTTGTTCGATTATCCGTTCGAGCGGCGGCGGGAACTTACCTACTGGTCGAATGTCGCGACGACGAACTTCAAGGATCCCGCCGCGCTGGTGAAGACGGAAGAAGAACGTTTCATCGAACTGAAGAAAATGGCCGCGGCGATGACCACGCTCTGGAACGAACGGGTCAATGCGCCATTGCGGCCCGACCTGATTTCGATGCTGGCGCATGGCGAGGCGACGCGGGACATGGACCCGGTGGAGTTCCTGGGCAACTGCACGCTGCTGATCGTTGGCGGCAACGACACCACGCGCAACTCGATCAGCGGCGGACTGTGGGCGCTGAACAAGCACCCGGACGAATATCGCAAGCTGCGGGAAAATCCCGGCCTGATCCCGGGCATGGTGCCCGAGATCATCCGCTGGCAGACGCCGCTTGCGTATATGCGGCGAACGGCGCTGGAAGATTTTGAACTTGGCGGCAAGACGATCCGTGCCGGCGAGAAGCTGGCGATGTGGTATATCTCCGGCAACCGCGACCCCGACGCGATCGAAAACCCTGATCATTTCATTATCGATCGGCCTCGCCCGCGCCAGCATCTTTCGTTCGGGTTCGGGATTCACCGCTGCGTGGGCAATCGTCTGGCGGAGCTGCAACTGACGATTCTTTGGGAGGAGATCATGAAGCGCTTCCCGTTCATCGAAGTGATGGAGGAACCTAAACGGGTTTATTCCGCCTTCGTGCACGGGATTGCATCGATGATGGTGCGCATTCCGCGGTGACGGTGCCGCTTCCGGTCGTCCGGCCGGCGCTATCCCGCGGCAGTTGTGCGACCAGGTGCGGGAACGCCGTGCTGTCGTCGGGTTGCGGCCGGAGGCTGCGCCAGGTCCTCTGTGGCCCGCTATGCTTTCTGTGTGAAACTGCATCGGTTGCCGCGTCTGCGTCCCGGATGGCCGGACTCCGCATCCGCTCGCCCGCCCAATCCGGCGAACCCCTGGCGGCGACTCGCCCGGGCGTGCTTTGATGAGGCATTGTCGCAGACACCCTGGAAACAGCGCTTTTGTCCCGCATCCGCCTCCTCTCCGAGACCACCGTCAATCGCATCGCCGCAGGCGAGGTGATCGAGCGGCCGGCCGCGGCGGTCAAGGAACTGGTGGAGAACGCGCTCGACGCCGGCGCCGGGCGCATCGCCATCCGCCTCGACGGCGGCGGCATCGATCGTCTTGAAGTCACTGACACCGGCACCGGGATGACGCCAGACGAACTGGCGCTGTGCGTGCTGCGCCATGCCACCTCCAAGCTGACCGACGAGGCGCTGGTCCGCATCACCACCTTGGGCTTCCGCGGCGAGGCGCTGCCCTCCATCGGCGCCGCCGCGCGCCTGTCGATCACCTCCCGCCCGCCGGCAGCCGAACATGCCTGCGCCATTGAGGTCGAAGGCGGCGCGGTCTCCGCCGTCATGCCCGCTGCCGGGGCGCCGGGCACCCGCGTCGTGGTGCGCGACCTGTTCTTCGCCACCCCGGCGCGGCGCAAATTCCTCAAAAGCCCGCGCACCGAGGCGGACCATGCCGAGGCGGCGGTGCGCCGGCTGGCGATGTCCGCCCCGGGCGTGGCGTTCCGCCTGGAGATCGACGGGCGGGTGGCGTTCGAGGCCCCGGCGCAATCCCGGCTGGACCGCGTCGCCGCGCTGCTCGGCGCCGAGGCTGCCGCGGCGCTGCTGCCGGTCAATGAAAGCCGCGACGGGCTGGCCATCGCCGGCTATGTCTGCTCGCCCGCGGTGACCCGCGCCACCGCCGAGGCCCAGACCCTGGTGGTCAACAACCGCCCCGTCGGCGACCCGGTGCTGCGCACCGCGATACGGGTGGCCTATCGCGACGTGATCGCCGCCGGGCGGCATGCGATGGTGGCGCTATACCTGGAGGTGCCGCCGGAGGAGCTGGACGTCAACGTGCATCCGGCGAAGACCGAACTGCGGTTTCGCGATCCGGCGGCGGTGCGGTCGCTGGTCATCGGTTCGGTGCGGCGCGCGCTTGGCGCCGGGACCGGGCAGGTGGTGGCGATGCCGGCACCCGCATGGTCGCGGCCGGCGCGGCCGAACTCCGTCACGCCGCCGCCTTTGGTGTTGGCCCCGGCCGCCGCGCCGCGCGGCAATCTGGCGGAGGCGCAGCTCGCCTTTGCCGGCGCGCCCGCAGCCCGGCAGATCGCCGCATTGGAACCGTCGCCGGATCACCCGCTCGGCGCCCCGGTGGCGCAGGTGCTGGACACCTACATCATCGCCGTCGCCGCCGACGGCTCCCTGGTGCTGGTGGACCAGCACGCCGCGCATGAGCGGCTGACGCATGAGGCGATCCGTGAACAAATGACCCGTGGCATGGTGCGCAGCCAGCCCTTGCTGCTGCCGGCGGTGGTCGACCTGCCGTCCGGTGACGTGGCGCGGCTGGCGGCGCGGGCGGCGGAGCTGGCGCGGCTCGGCCTGGAGATCGAGGAATTCGGTGCCGGCGCGATCTTGGTCCGCGCCGTCCCGGCGGTGCTGGGCAGCCCGGAGCCGGCGCCGCTGCTGCGCGACCTCGCCGACGAACTGTCCGAGATGGGCGAGCAGACCGTGCTGTCGGCCCGGCTGGACGCCATCATCGCCCGCATGGCCTGCCATGGCAGCATCCGCGCCGGCCGCCGGCTCGGCCAGGCGGAGATGTCCGCGCTGCTGCGGCAGATGGAGGAGACGCCGCGCGCCGCCACCTGCAGCCATGGGCGGCCGACGGTGCTGAAGCTGTCTAAGGCCGACATCGAGAAGATGTTCGGGCGGCGCTAGCCCGGTGAGCCGGAATCAGGCGTTGTCGCGCAGCACCGCGTCCCATCTTTGCAGGAACAGGTCGCGGGTCATTGCCTCGGCATGCGCCTTCGCCCGGGCCACCATGGCGGAGCGCTCCGCCTCGTTCATCGCGATCAGGGCCGTCAGGCCGGCGGCGATCGAGTCGACGGAGAGCGGGTCCACCAGAATGCCGTTGCCGCCGATGGCTTCCTCCTGCGCGCCGCCGCGGCTGACCAGCGGCACGAGGCCCGCCCCGGCCGCCTCCAGCGCGGGCACGCCGAAGCCTTCCAGCAAACTCGGCAGCACAAAGCCGCTTGCATTGGCATACAGCCAGCGCAACTGCGCGTCGGGCACGTAGGGAAGCCGCACGACGCCCGGCGTGCGCCCGGCCGCGGCGAGGATCTCGGCGCTGGCGTTGGCGCGCGGCCCGCAGAACACGTAGGCGATGCCTTTGTCGTGCAGGCCCGCCCGGGCATAGGCCTCGATCACCCGGGTGTAGTTCTTGCGCCGCTCCAGCGCGGCGACGGTCAGCAGAAAAGGCCGCGCAACCCCTTCGACCGGAGCCTGCGGTCCTTGGTGCAGCACCGGACGCGCGTAAAGCGGAATGGCGTGAAGAAAGCGGAAGTCGGAGCCGAAGTACTTCGCAAATTCGAGCCGGGACGCCTGGCTGACGAACACGACGCCCGGCGCGGCGGATTGCAGCCTGGAATAGGCCGCCTTGTAGGTGCGGACCGTATCGGTATCGAACAAGTCTGGATGCGATACCGGACCGACATCATGACACAGGACGATATCGTCCCGGCCCAGATCGGCGCGCAGGACATAGAGCGGATCGAAGAACACGGTCGGCAGGCGTGCGTCCGCATTTGGTTGCACCCACTCGGCCGATCCCAGCCAACTGATCTCTTGCAGCATGAGTTTGGCAAGTATCTTGCGGACCAGGCCTGCGGGCGGGTGCGAGAAATGCAGGCGCCAATACCGCACCCGATCAAAGTATTGGCTAAGAGAGCCGATAATATCCCGAGAGATATAATAGGCCCCGGTCCGATTCACGAGAGCCAGCGAGAAATCTGCGAGATATTTCCTCTGTTCCATTTCTTATACAGTATCCGAGCCAGCCGGCGGGATCCGGCGCCACAACAATAGTCACCTGTATTCCGCCCGGAAGCGGCTTGGCGGTCCCCTCGGACACCGAAGCTGCTTCAGGTAAGCCCGTATCCATCAGACTGAGCTTTCGCTGCACGTTCAATGCTGTCAAGGCTGGACGAAGCCGCGACCGCCAGATTGCCGGCAAAGCCATCGTCCGCGCCGGAGATGAATTGACGCCGTTACCGACTTAACATTACAGCAGCTCAAGAAACGGCCGGCATCAATTTTCCTTGCTTATCGTGTACGTCTCGGCGCGGATAACGGTCAACTTCAGTCGCGCAACAGCACGGAAAACCCGGCGTGCAAATGCTCTCCCATCGGAACGCGGCCATCCGATCGTCAACCGTCCAGCAGTAGTATTGCCGCGCAGGCGCAACGTGCGCCCAGCCGATCGGCCGATGGAGCAATCGGATCGCCTGAAGGGGCGCGCCAAACGGCTTAGGGTCGAGATCCCGCCCATCCGCTCATTCCCCGAAGAGACGATACCGGCCATGCGCCGCCCGGGTCAGGCGGACAAGCCGTCCGCCGCAGCCGCCTGTGCCAGATCGCCATCCGCCGCCTCCAGCAAAGCCGGCAAGGATATCGTCGCGGTGGTGCCTTCCCCTTGCGTGCTGACCAGCCGCACATGGCCGCCCGACTGGCGGGCGAAGCCGAACACCTGGGACAGGCCGAGCCCGCTGCCCTTGCCGATCTCCTTGGTGGTGAAAAACGGCTCGAACACCCGCGCGAGGACGTCGGCGCTCATGCCCTCGCCGGTGTCCCGCACGGCCACGCTGACAAAGCGCCCGGGGCTGGCTTCCGGGTTACCGGCCAGGTCCGCGGCTCCCAGCCTTTCGACGGCGGTGCCGACCGAGAGCGTGCCACCGTGCGGCATCGCGTCACGGGCGTTGATGACCAGGTTCAGGATGGCCGACTGGAAATGGGCGGGGTCCGCCTCGCAGCCCGGCACGGTCGCCTCCAGGCTCATGCGGAACGCGATCGTGCCGCCAAGGCTGCGCACCAGCAACGGCTGGAACTCGGTCAGCAGCCGGTTGACGTCGACCCGCTCGCTGCGCAGCGCCTGCCGCCGCGCATAGGCCAGCAGGCTGCCGGTCAGATCGGCACCGCGCTTCGCCGCCTGTTCGGCTGCCAGGGCGTAGCCGAGCAGCTTCGGATTGCCGGGCGCCAGGCGCCGGATCAGGTTCAGGTTGCCGATGATCACTTGCAGCAGGTTGTTGAAATCATGCGCAATGCCGCCCGTGAGGTGGCCGATCGCCTCCATTTTCTGCACCTGGTGCAGCGTCTCCTGGATTGTCTTGCGCTCGCTCACTTCCGCCTGGAGTTGCTCGTTCGCCTCGCTCAGCTTGACCCGCTGGCGGCGCAGCGCGAATTGCAGGGTCAGGCGCTCGCCGAAGCTGCGATGCGCGCGCAGGCAGCCGCAGCACAGGGATACGGCAAACACGACGACCATGAAGGCCGAGATCGTGCGCGGCTCCGGCCCCTCGAACAGCAGGCAGACCGCCAATGGCAGGCTGGCCGGCAGGATGAAGGCGGCGGCGGTGGGGAAATGCGAGAAGTTCACCGTGGTTGCGCCGGCGCACATGCCGCCGACGACAAAGGCCAGGAACAGCTCGATCGTCTGGTTGGCGGGGAACATCGCGGCCAGGCCGCAACCCCATAGCAGGCCGGCGGTGCCGGCGCCGATGGTGCTGACCGCCGCCCAGACCCGCGACCACTGCCCTTCCGGGCGGCGGCGGAAGAACACCTGGCGCAGCACCATGCGGACGATTGAGAGCGCGGTGATCATGCCCAGCCACGCCGCAAGCACGATGTGGCTGGTGAACGGCGCAAGAACAAACGCGGTCAGCGCCGCGTTGAGCAGAGTCACCGATACGGTCAGCGGCAGTTGCTGGAAGACAAATCGCAGCCGCTCGGTCTCGATCAGGGCTTTATCCGGGTCGGACGGCATCGGGGACTCCAGTCCGGAGATCAATCCAGTATCAGCCGGACCGGATGGAAGCAAGCAGCCAGCCGCATGCGCGGGCCGCTTGCGGAGGCCGTATCAGAACCGCACCCGGACACCGAGGCTGGCGGTGTTGGCGGCGTTGGAATAGGTCCCGGACAGGATACCGGACGTCGCATTGGCCTGCGTCGACACCGGCGCCGAGTCGAAGAAGACATGGGCATAGGCCACCTGGACCGTGACATTGGCCAGGATCTCGTACTGCGCGCCGATGCCGAGGATATAGCGGTTGCTGTCGGGAATGCGCGAGGTGCGGTAGGTGTTGGTTACCGGGCTTTGGTCGAAGCCGAAGCCGCCCTGCAGCATCAGTTGCCTGGTGAGCAGGTAGTTCGCGCCGACGGACACAGCATAGGTGTTGCGCCAGTTCTCATTGATGGTCGTCGGCGCCCCCAGCGGCGAAGCCGGGGTGATGTTGATGGTCTGCAGCAGCGACCAGTCGGTCCAACTGATATCGCCGAGCAGCGCGAGTTGCGGCGTGGCCTGCCAGTAGACGCCTGCGGTGACGCTGTCCGGCAGCGTAACTTTCGTGCTCGCGGGGAAATTCTGGGTGGCCAGCAACGCCCCCACACCCGGCGCGAACGCGCCAAGCGCGGGCGGGACGAATGTCGACTGGGTGCCGGAGATGTCGTGCTGGATGCGGCTGCGGTAATCGGCGCCGAAGCGCAGATCCGGCGTCGGCTGGAACAGCACGCCGAGGTTGTAGCCAAAACCCACGCTGCTGCCGTGCAGGTCGCCCACCGGATCGCCGAGGGCGGCCAACGGGCCGGTGTTGATCGCCTGGGTCAGGCGGGCGTTGAAGGTGTCGATGACCGGACCGCCGCCGACGGACCATTGCTCATTGATCTTATAGGACGCCGAGAGCGTGAACGCCTCGTCGGTGATCGACGACACCAGGCTCTGGTAGCGGCCGACAAAGTCGCCGGGATTGGTAACCCGCTGGCCGAACGGGGCATCGGCGCCGAGGCCGAGCTTGAACTCGGGCGTCACGTTCCAGACGCCGTAGAACCCGGCGGTGGCGGCCGATTGGATCAGGTTGCCGCCCGTCGTGCCGGGGGTGGTGGCGGCGGCACCGACATAGTTGGCGCCGGAGAAGTTGATGGTCGGAAAGATCCCGTTGACCGAACCGTCGATTTCGCTTTGCGTCAGGCGGGACATGCCGGCGGGGTTGGACCAGACGGTGGCGGCATCGTAAGCCTTCGCGGTGTCACCGGCAAAGGCGTTGGCCATCCAGTCGGTGCTGCCTTCGCGCAGCTCGAACCCGGAGGCGCGGGCCTGGTTGGTGGCGGCGATGGCACAGGCGGCCACGGCACAGACTGTCGCTGCGCCGGCCGCCCGGCGAATTCTTGCATTACGCATCTGGTTTTGTTCCCCCGTCTCCGGCAGCGCTTCGGACACCCGCCGAACTGCCGCTTGTTGGTTTCGAGTATGTTTTTGCCGATATTGTTTCAAAATTGCAAGACATGAGTCGGGTCATGCGTTTGCTTACCGCATGGCAAATGCAGATACATACCTCCGGTTGCAGGAGACCGGCAGTGCCGCCGGGACAAATCTTCCGTGATCTGCGTCGCATCCCGGCTGCAAAGTTCCTGTCCCTGTCAAACAGCGGCATGACCGGGGAAACGGCGGTTTGGCCGCAAATCGTAACGAGACTGCTCCGCCTTATGTGGTATCGAAACGATACCGTCCGGGTTCGCGGGCAGCCGGGTTTACTTCCAGGCCGGTTTCATATCGGTCCCCGCCGGCAGGGAGCTGCCGGCCGCGCCGCCTCGTGATGCCTGCCCGGCTCGCATCCGCGCCGCACATGGACCGGCGGCACACGGCGTGGATGGTGCGCCTGTGCGCACCATGACGGAGAAAGGCAAAGCCGTCGCACCGCTCGTTGAACGACCATGGGCCCTGCGCCCGCCGGGACGATACGCAGCCTGCCGCCCGGTCAAAGTCGGCGCCGGAGCCCACAAGCCGGTCGATGACGACGGCGCCCCTACGGCCAGCGCACTTCCGGCGGCAGGCTCATGAGGATCGCCTCCACGTTCCCGCCGGTCTGCAGGCCGAACAAGGTGCCGCGGTCGTGGATCAGGTTGAATTCGACGTATCGCCCGCGCCGGACCAGTTGGTGGTCGCGGTCTGCCGGAGTCCACGGCTCCGCCATGCGGCGGCGGACGATCTTCGGGTAGGCCTCCAGGAACGCCTCGCCGACATCCCGGGTGAAGGCGAAATCGTCCTCGGCATTGCCGGTGAAGTGCTGGTCGAAGAAGATGCCCCCTGCCCCGCGCGGCTCCTGCCGGTGCGGCAGATAGAAGTAGCGGTCGCACCACGCCTTGAAGCGGTCATAGTAGCCCGGGTCATGCCGGTCGCATGCGGCCTTGAAGGCGGCGTGGATGGTGGCGGCGTCCTCGATGGCTTCCGGAGTCTCCAGCCGCATCGGCGTCAGGTCGCCGCCGCCGCCGAACCAGCCTTTGGTGGTCACCAGCATCCGCGTGTTGAAATGCGCCGCCGGCACCTTCGGGCTTTGCATATGCGCCACCAGGCTGATGCCGCTGGCCCAGAACCGCGGGTCTGCGTCCGCACCCGGAATCTGCGCACGAAAGCCGGGGCTGAACTCGCCGGTCACGGTGGAGACGTTCACACCGACTTTCTCGAACACCCGTCCGCGCATGACACTCATGACGCCACCACCGCCATCGGAGCCATCCTCGGTCGGGCGGTTCCAGGCCTGGCGCTCGAAACGGCCGGCCGGCCGGTCGCCGGAACCGGCGTCCTCGATCGCCTCGAAGGCCGCGCAGATCCGGTCGCGCAGGCTCTCGAACCAGGCCCGGGCGGCCGGCTTGAGAGATTCATGCGGCGGCGTGGAAATTTTTTCGGGCATCGGGGCTTGTTCCTGGGCTGTAGTCGGGATAACCCCTCGCTGCCTTCATGTTGCGTTGCAAGGGAAATGGTCAGTCTCTAGATTGCCCGCGTCCCGGGGCCGGAGCAACCCGGCAGGTAACAGGCAGGCGCTCCGAGCCAGTCGCGCGATTGGCTCGCGGTCATCCGCGCGCGCGGCCTGACTGTAACGCTAGTTCGAGGGAAAGAATGGCCGACTCCTCCGCCGCCGCTTCCACCCACCCCGGCCCGGCCGGTGAGGTGACCAAGCGCGATATGCTAACTCTTGTGACCACCGCCGCCGTGGCGATCGGTGTCGGCGCTGTTGCCTGGCCGTTCATCGATTCCATGAACCCGTCCAAGGACGTGCTGGCGCTGGCGTCGGTGGACGTCGATCTGTCGCCCATCGAGGTCGGCCAGGGCATCACGATTCTCTGGCAGGGCAAGCCGATCTTCGTGCGTCACCGCACACCGACGGAGATCAAGGAGGCGGTGGACGTGCCGCTGGCCTCACTCATTGAGCCGCAGCCGGACTCCGAGCGCACCAAGGCAGGCCACGACCAGTGGATCATCCTGATCGGCATCTGCACCCATCTCGGCTGCGTGCCGCTGGGCAACAAGCCGTCGGACCCGCGCGGCGATTGGGGCGGCTGGTTCTGCCCCTGCCACGGCAGCCAGTACGACACCTCGGGCCGCGTGCGGCATGGGCCGGCGCCGGCGAACCTGGCAGTCCCCCCTTACGCATTCGCGTCTGACACCAAAGTTAAGATCGGCTGATTCCGTCAGCCCTCGCCCGCGACAGGGAATAAACCATGGTCGGCCTGCACAAGAGTGAATTTGCTAATCCAGTGATAAACTGGATCGACACCCGCCTGCCCGTCTTTACAATGATCCAGAAGGAGTACGGGGAGTTTCCGACCCCGAAGAACTTCAACTATTTCTGGAACTTCGGCGCGCTGGCGATGATCAACCTGGTGATCATGATCGCCACCGGCATCTTCCTGGCGATGAACTACCAGCCGAACTCCGAGCTCGCGTTCGGGTCCATCCAGCACATCATGCGCGACGTGAACTACGGCTGGCTGCTCCGGTATATCCACCAGAACGGCGCGTCGATGTTCTTCATCGTCACCTACATCCATATATTCCGCGGCTTGTACTACGGGTCCTACAAGGCCCCGCGTGAGCTGCTGTGGATGCTGGGCGTGGTGATCCTGATCATCATGATGGCCACGGCTTTCATGGGCTACGTGCTGCCCTGGGGCCAGATGTCCTATTGGGGCGCGACGGTCATCACCAACCTGTTCTCGGCCTTCCCGGTCGTCGGCCCGAAGATCGTCACCCTGCTGTGGGGCGGTTTCAGTGTCGATAACCCCACGCTGAACCGGTTCTACTCCCTGCACTACCTGCTGCCGTTCCTGCTGGTGGGCGTGATCTTCCTGCACGTCGTCGCCTTGCACCTGACCGGGTCGAACAACCCGCTGGGCATCGATGTGAAGTCGCCGCAGGACACGCTGCCGTTCCATCCGTACTATACGGCCAAGGACAGCGTCGGGATCTGCGTGTTCCTGGTCGTCCTGTCGGTGCTGGTGTTCTTCGCCCCGAACTACCTGGGTGACCCGAACAACTTCATCCCGGCCAACCCGCTGCAAACCCCCGCCGACATCGTGCCGGAGTGGTACTTCCTGCCGTACTACGCGATTCTGCGCTCGGTGCCGGACAAATTGACGGGCGTCTGCCTGATGTTCGGCTCGATCCTGGTCCTGTTCGTGCTGCCCTGGCTCGACACCTCGAAGGTCCGCAGCGCGCGGTTCCGGCCGCTGTATCGCATCACCCTGCTCCTCTGGGTGGTGGCTGTGGTCGTCCTGGGCGTTTGTGGCGCGAATAAGCCGCAAGGGATCTGGGTCCTGCTCAGCCGCGCCGGGACGCTTTATTACTTCGCACAGTTCCTGGTGATCATGCCGATCCTCGGCAAGCTGGAGCGGCCGCTGCCGCTGCCGGAAAGCATCAGTCATCCTGTTATCGGCGGACGCGGCGGCGGACCGCTGCCGAGCGGAGCCGCGGCGAAGCCGATGGAGAAAGCGTGATGCGCACGATGCATTCCCTACTGGCCGGCGCCTTCGCCGCCACCTTGCTCGCCGCCCCGGCGGTTGCGCAGGAAATCGAGATGCCGCACCAGAAATGGAGCTTTGAGAACCCCTTCGGGACCTACGACCTCGCGGCCGCCCAGCGCGGCTTCCAGATCTATGCCCAGGTGTGCTCGAACTGCCATTCCCTACAGTACCTGCATTACCGCGATCTGTCCGGCATCGGGCTTGATGCCGATCAGATCAAGGCATTCGCCGCAGGCGTGACCGTGCCGGACGGGACAGATGATCAGGGGCAGCCGAAGGAAGGTCCGGCGACCCCGGCCAGCCAGTTCCGCTCGCCGTTCCCGAACAGCAAGGCGGCGGCTGCGGCCAATAACGGCGGTATCCCGCCTGACCTGTCGCTGATCGTCAACGCGCGTGAGGGAGGCCCGAACTACATCTACGGGATCCTGACCGGTTATGCCGATCCGCCCGAGGGGTTCAAGGTCGGGGATGGCCTGTATTACAACAAGACGTTCCCGGGGCATCAGATCCACATGCCTCAGCCGCTGCGCGACGGCACGGTGGATTACACCGACGGGACGGGCAACAGCCTTGACCAGCAGGCGCATGACGTCGTCACTTTCCTTTCCTGGGCGGCCAATCCGGAAGCGGTCGAGCGCAAGCAGATGGGCGTGCGAATCGTGCTGTTCCTGGTGTTCCTGACTGGCCTGACCTACGCGGTGAAGCGCAAGGTCTGGGCCGACGTGGAGCATTGACGCCATGGCATCGCCGGTGATCCAGCCTGTAATCGGGATCATCGGCGGTTCCGGCCTGTACGATATCGACGGGCTGGAAGAGCAATCCTGGCGCCAGGTGGACACACCCTGGGGCGCCCCGTCCGACCGCTTGCTGTTCGGACGCCTCGCCGGCATCCGGTGCGTGTTCCTGCCGCGGCATGGCCGCGGCCATCCGACCTCCCCCAGCCATCTGAACTACCGGGCGAACATCGACGCCCTGAAGCGCTCCGGCGTGACGGACGTGCTGTCGCTGTCCGCCGTCGGCAGCCTGAAGGCCGAGTTGCCGCCGGGCCACTTCGTCGTGGTGGACCAGTTTATCGACCGCAGCTTCGCGCGCGAGAAAAGCTTCTTCGGCGACGGCATCGTCGCGCATGTGTCGATGGCGCATCCGGTCTGCTCCCGCCTTGGGGACGCGCTCCATACGGCGGCGAGTTCCCTGTCATTGCCGGTGACCCGCGGCGGCACCTATCTCGTGATGGAAGGCCCGCAATTCTCCACCAAGGCGGAGAGCGAGCTGTATCGGAGCTGGGGCTGTAGCGTCATCGGCATGACCAACATGCCGGAAGCCAAGCTCGCGCGCGAGGCGGAGCTTTGCTACGCGACGCTGGCAATGGTGACGGACTTCGACTGCTGGCACCCGGACCACGACCACGTCACGGTCGAGGCCATCGTCAAGGTATTGCTGAGCAATGCCGACAACGCCCGCAGCCTGGTGAAGGCGATCGTGCCGGATATCGGCCGCGAGCGCACGGTGTGTCCGTGCGGGTGCGACCGGGCGCTGGAAAATGCGGTGATCACCGCCGGACCGATGCGCGACCCCGAGCTGCTGGCGAAACTGGCGGCGGTCGCGGGGCGTGTGCTTTAGCTATCGCTCCGCCGACTCGGTGGTCTTCGCACCGGTCAGTTCCTTGGTGACCGCGGTTGCGTCCTTGATTTCCTGTTGATTGGCATCCGCCGCGCCGGAGCCGAGTTTCACGCCGCCATCGGGTTCCGGAATGGTGATGGGCTTGACCTCCACCGGGGCGACACCCTTGGTCTTCATATCCAGGTCGTCCGCCACCTTGGGCGCCAGATCGACGACGCGGCCATCGACGTAGGGTCCGCGGTCCTCGATCTTCACGGTGGCGGTCTTGCCGTTATCCAGGTTGGTCACCTTGGCGACGCTGCCCAACGGCAGGGTCTTGCTGGCGGCGATGTTGGAGTTGGGGTTCATCCGGTGCCCGTTGGCCATCTTACGGTTGTTGAAGCTTTTTGCGTAGAAGGATCCGTGGCCTTTCTGGGTTCGCCCGGAGTGGTCGATGTGGCCCGCGCCAGCCGGGGGCAGCGGGGGCAGGCTGTTGAGCCGTTCGGCGTCATGTTTCGCCGCGGCGGAGTCGGGGGCAGGCGATGCCGCCAGCGCCGCCCAAGCCGGCGTCGCGAACAATCCCGCCACGAACAATATTTGCCAGTGCTTCATCGCTCGATCCCTACCCGTCCACAAATAGGACGCTCCAGGGAAACGGAGGTTCCGATCACGATCGCGACGGCGCAAGATTTCGTGACATGAGGTTGGGCGAATCGCTATAGCTGGCAAGCAACGTGCGGCGCCGTTCAGCGCCGGCCAGGGAGTGTCGCATGCTGGATATCGTCGGGATTCTATTCAGTTCTGTCATGATGTTCGTAGTGATCATCCGGGCGGTAAAGCTGGATCGGATTCAGCCTTGGTTCCAAACGATCAAGCCCGTGGATGCGGCTGACAAAGCCATCCCGATATGGCGCCGCGACCGCTGATCCCGTCCGGGACATTTCTCCATGCGTAGCGTTTGGCTGTTATCCCTCTATCTCGCATTCATCGTGATGGGCGCGAGCGCGCCGTTCGTCACGACTTTGGGCTACGTATGGGTTGACACATTCCGGCCGCAGGAAGTGGCCTACCTGATCCTGAACCAGATACCGGTCGCTTTGATCATGGGGATCGCGGCGGTTGGCAGCTACATGGTGCTGGACCGGCGGTCGCCGCCGAGATTTTCACTTGAGACCGGCCTGGTCGTACTCATGGCATTGTGGGTCACACTGACGCTGACATGGGCGGAAGTGCCCGATGCAGCCTGGGGCAAATGGAGCACCGTCTTCAAGACGCTGATATTCGCAGCCTTCGTTCCCTACGTGATCAGATCGCGCATACAGATTGAAGCGTTTGCCCAGACCTATGTTTTGTCCCTGGCTGCGAATTTTATCCCGTTTGGCATCAAGACGATGATTTCAGGCGGCGGCTACGGCTCAAACCTCGGTCTGCAGCAAGGTAATTCAGGCCTTAGCGAGGGCGGGTTGTTGTCGACGGTCTGCCTCATGGCCGTGCCCTTGGCAATTTACCTGTCGAATTACAGCCTGCTCATTCCCCGCTTGAAGCTTTCAGGCTGGGGCTACCGGGGGATCGCCGGGCTGGCGATCATGACTGCCATCGGCACCTACGAGCGCAGCGCTCTGATCGGGCTGATCGCGCTTGGCGCCATCATGTGGGTTCGTAGCAAGAACAAGTTTGTTTTCGGCCTCGCCGGGCTTGTCGTTGCTGGGGCGGTAGCTTTCACCACGTCCAGTGCTTGGAACCAACGGATTTCTACCATTGGGAGCTTTCAGACCGAGAACTCTGCCTATGTCAGGATCCTGGTATGGAAATGGACTCTCGACTATACTTCGCGCAACCCGCTGGGCGGCGGATTCCAGGCTTACCTGATCGACCACGTGGATGTGCCGGGCACCGCCGAGAGCCCCGGCTTCACCCAGTTCGGGCGCGCTTTTCACTCCATTTACTTTGAAGTTCTTGGCGAGCACGGGTATCCTGGTCTCTTTATGTTCCTTTTGATCGCGGGATCGATGCTGGTGAAGCTGCATCGGCTGTCGAAAAAGGCATCCGCATATCCGGAACTCGATTGGGTCGTCTCGCTCTCTGGTGCTTTGCAAGGCGGCCTCGCGGTGTTCCTGACGGCCGGCGCTTTCGTCGGCATCGCGTTTCAGCCGATGTTCTGGTACTTCGTCGCAATGGGCATCAGCCTGAACGCCTATATGTGGCGCGTTGAGCACCCGCATACTGGCGTTCTTCCCGGCTGGCGCTTGCCGGAGCGGCCGCGAGAGGCGGAACTGCCGCGCCCGTCCGGATCAGGCTTGCGAGCCGGCAACCTGAAGCCGGATTGGGCGGACGGGTTGCGCCCGCGTTAGCCGCCTGTGGAGGCCAACCGGCACCGCCGCGGACATCGCCTCAGTCAAGATGCTTGTCAAAGAATTCCACCGTCCGCTTTTGCGCCAGTTCGTAATCCGGCTGGCTGAAGCTGCCGCGTTCGTCGCAGCCGAAACCGTGCTGCGCGCCCGCATACACGTAGATCTCCGCTTTCGGCTGTGCCGCGCGAACGGCTTCGACGTCCTGCGGCGGAATCGAGGCATCCTTTTCACCGAAATGGAACTGCACCGGAGCGTTCGGCCGCTCATCCTTCGTGCCGGCAACGCCGCCGCCATACCACGCGGACGCCGCGGCGAACTTCGTCGTCCGGGTCGCTCCCCACCACGCCACCGTGCCACCGAAGCAGTAGCCGACGATGCCGAGTTTCTTGCCGGACAGATGGTCCGCCGCGGCTTCGATGTCCTTGATCACCTCGGCATCCGTCAGCTTCATGCGGTACTCGCGGCCCTTGTCGATGTCGGCCTGGGTGTATCCCAGTTCCACGCCCGGCTGGACCCGGTCGAACAGCGCCGGCGCGACAACCGCATAGCCGAGCGCCGCGAAGCGGTCCGCCACGTTGCGAACATGGTGGTTGACGCCGAAGATTTCCTGCACCACGACAATGCCCTTGGCGGCTTCGGCCGGACCCGCCACATAGGCCGAAAAGCTGAAGCCGTCGGCCGCCTTCAAGTGAATCGTCTCACCCATCCCATTCCTCCCGCGGAAGCTCCATCTTGGGCGCAATGCTTGGCGAGAACGGCCGTACCGTCAACGGCGGACGTATGACAGTTGGTTCAACTGCCCACCGATACCACGTCGCTGAACGGCAGCGTCAGTCCGCCCATTTGCAGATCGACGGTGCCGCTGTTGTTCACCACTGATGTCGCCGTGCCGGTCACCGTGAACGGCACCGAGGTTGTCGCTCCGTTCGAGCCGAGCGCCGTTACCGACACTGTGTAGGCGCCATCCGGCTCGGTGGTGCCGTTGCCGGCCTTGCCGTTCCACGTCCAGGTGTTGGAACCGGCCTTGCTGGTCAGGGTGGCGCTCGCCACCTGCGCGCCCGACGCATTTGTAACGGAAATGCCGATCGGCTCGGCCGTCGTCGTATTGAAGTTGACCGCAGCGGTTCCGTTCTGCAGCGATAGCTGCGTGCTGTTTACAACCACCTGCTTGCCGAGCATCGCCGAGGACTGCTCGACCTGACTCGCCTGCGTAAGCTTGATAAGCTGCGTCAGGTCGCTGTTGGTGTTGATTTGCTGCTCCACCGAGGAGAACTGCACCAGTTCGCTGGTGAACTGGTTGGAATCCATCGGCGACGACGGATCCTGGTTCTGAAGCTGGGTCATCAGCAGCGTCAGGAAGTCGGAAAAATTGCCGCTCAGGCTGTTCAGCGCGGCGCTGCCGGTCTGGGCGGCGACGCTGCCGGACGATGCCGCAGCGGCGGTGCCGGTTGATGATGTTACGGTTGCACTCACGATGAACGCTCCTGCTGATGCCTATGCCACTATGTCTATTCCTACGCGGAACGATATCGCGGTGGTCGCGACCATCTTTTCCGCGGATGAACGAGTTTGCCGGCGGCCGGCGGTGTCGCCGCCCGGCTCGCTGCCGCCGCCATAGGCGCCTTTGCCGCTACCCTGTGCGCTGTTGCCATTCATCGTCCCGGTGCCGCCCTGGTTGGACGGCAACGAGCCGGAGTCGTTGCCGCCGGCGGCCGCCGGCTGGACCGGCGCGGTGTGGAAGGTGACCGTGCGCCCGGCGGCAGGCACGCCGGCATCGTCCAGGGCGCGGTGAAGCTGCACCTGATCTCGCTGCAGCGCCTGCATGGTATCCGCCCGTTCCGCGGTGATCTCGACATGCGCGGCTCCCGTTTCACTGCGGCCGATTTGTACCTGGACCACGCCCAGTTCCGCGGGGTGCAGACGCAAGGTCATCTGCTGGCTGCCATCCGCAGCCGGTCCGAGCGTCAGCAGCGCCGAACCAACCTGCGCCGCTGGCGGCGCAACGGCGGGCGGCGTTGCGTGGCCCGCAACGGTGGGCGCGGATGCCGCTTGCGTGGTCGCGACCGGTTCGGCGGGCATGGCGGCGAACGCGATCGCCGGGGCCGCTGGCGCGGATGTCGCCCGGGCGGACGCATCGACAGCCCGGACGGCCGCCCGCGACGCATGGCTGGTTTCCGCCGGGCCCGCCTGAGCGGCGGCCTCCGGCATGCCAGCGGGCGAAACCGCGGCAGTATCCTGCGCAGGCCGTTCGGCGGTGCGCGGCGCAGCGGTGGAGACGGCGGTCGTTTCGGTTTCCCCGCCGGCCGCCGTGTTTTGCTGCATTGGCGTGCGAACGGCCGGAGGTTCGGCATGGATCGTCAGCGGCAGGGCCACCGGAAGCGGCGCAACGCCGGCAACCGCGGGATCGGTTGCCGACCCGGCAGCCGCATCGGGCACCGAGCTCGGCTTCGCCCATCGGCTGGCTTTCGGCCCGGGCCCCGCAGTGCCGGCGGGCTCCGGCGCTGGCTTGGCGGGCGCTCCCGGCGGCCCGGCATCCGCTGTTTCTGAAACGGCCTCCGCCAGACCCGTTTCGGACGGGACGTCCGTTGCCGGCTCCGCCGCCGCGGGGTCCGCGGCGTCGGCGGCGCGCAGAAGCTGCAAGAACGCATCCCCGCCTTCGCCGGGAGATGACGCTGCACGGCTGATCGAGGCTACCGGGCCATTCGATGGCACAGTCGCAATGGCGGCTGGCAAAACCGGTTCTCCTGCCAAGCGGATTTTCCTTTGAACGTGTCAAGCAAGGTCCGGGCCAAGCCAAAACACCGGAAAGACGTGACTGTCCGGCGAACGACCCGGCAAATCCTGCCGGTTCTTTTCTGCCGGGTATACATTGGCTGCCGCAACTTATGCCGCGCAGGTCAAGGACTATCCATGAGTTTCCGCTTGGCACGCTTCATGCTGACGGATCAAACCACCTTGACCAGGAGGGTCCCCGAAGATGTCCTTATTTGGTGCGATCAATACCGCGATCAGCGGTCTCGGCGCGCAATCCACCGCGTTCGGCAATATCAGCGAGGACGTCGCCAACAGCCAGACCGTCGGCTTCAAGCGCGTCGACACCAGCTTCGTCAATTACCTCACCACCAGCACGCCGACGCAGAACGAACCCGGGTCGGTTGTCGCCACGCCGGACTACGTCAACAATGTCCAGGGCACCATTACGCAGACCGACAATCCCCTCGGCATGGCCATCGCCGGGCAGGGCTTCTTCGCGGTTTCCAAAGCCACGAGCAACGTGAACAACGTTCCGACGTTCAGCCCGCAGCAATACTATACGCGGGCCGGCGACTTCTCGATGAACGCTGCCGGCTACCTGGTCAACAGCGCCGGGCTTTACCTGAACGGGTGGTCGGTCAATCCGGCGACCAACGCCGTCAACCAGAACGCGCTGGCGCCGATCCAGGTCAGCCAATCCACCTATAACCCGGTGGCGACATCCTCGGTTAACCTGGCGGCGAATTTGCCCGCCACCCCTGCAACGGGCACGGCCACCACCAATTCGCCGCTGTCCTCGGACATCACCATCTACGACTCGCTCGGCACAGCCCATACTGTCACGTTGAACTGGACGCAGACCGCGACGAATGACTGGACGGTGCAGGTCAGCGTCCCTGACAACACCACCGGCACGACCGATCTCGGTTCGGCCGACGTCAAGTTTGGCGCGGCCAGTGGCAACGCCGTAGCGGACGGCACGATCGGATCGGTTACGAAATCGGCAACCAATCCCGGCACCGTGACCACCAGCACCTACAGTGCGGGGGGGGCATCGAGTCTCAGCTTCACCGCCAATTTCGGCACGGGCAGCCAGACGATCCAGGTCAATCTCGGCAACTACGGCGGCACCAATGGCGTCACTCAGTACGCAGGCAGCAGCTACAGCCTCCTCGGCCTGACCCAGAACGGCGTTCCTCCCGGCAGTTACTCCGGCGTCACCATGCAGTCCAACGGCGATGTCGTCGTCAACTACAACAACGGCCAAAGCCGAACGATCGCGCAAATCCCGCTCGTCACATTCAACGCCCCGGATGCGCTGCAAAGCCAGAACGGACAATCCTTCACCGCCACCACCGCGAGCGGCACGCCGCTGGCCGAAACAGCCGGCACCAGCGGCGCGGGCAATATCGTCACCGGGTCGGTTGAGGGATCCAATGTCGATATCGCCACCGAATTCTCCAACCTGATCGTCGCGCAGCAGGCCTACTCGTCGAACGCCAAGGTGGTCACCACCGCCAACCAGATGCTGCAAGCGACGCTCCAAATGGTGGCATGACCGCATGAGCCTCGATTCGGCGCTGTCCATCGCCAGAGGGGGGCTGGCGAACATCAACGCACAGTTCGCGCTGATCTCCCAGAACGTCGCGAATGCCGCCACGCCGTCCTATGCCGTCGAGGTCAGCACCCAGACCGCGCTGACCTCGGACGGAATCGGGCTGGGCGTGCGGACCGGGCCGGCGACGTTGCAGATCGACCAGACGCTGCAAGCCTCGATGCAGCAGCAGAACGCGACGGTGACCGGCCTGCAGACAACGCAAACGGCATTGCAGGCGATCGACAGCGTGCTGGGCACGCCGGGGTCGGGAAGCGACATCGGCAGCCTGCTTGGCAACCTGAAGAACAGCTTCTCCACCTTGCTGAATGACCCGGGCAGCCAGACGCAGCAAAGCGCCGTGGTGTCCTCGGCGACCACGCTCGCGAACGGCATCAACAGCCTGAGTGCGGCCTACACGGCGCAGCGCCAGGCGGCGCAAGCCGATCTGGGTTCGGCGGTCAACACGCTGAACAACACGCTGGCGACCATCGGCCAGCTCAACAGCCAGATCGTGACCATGCAGCAGGCCGGGCAGAGCACCGCGGACCTGCAAAACCAGCGCAACGCATCCGTCGCCACGTTGTCGAAACTGATCAACGTGCAGACCGTGCAGCAGCCCGACGGCAGCATCGACCTGTATACGACCACCGGTCTGAGCCTGCCGGCGCAAGGCGGAAGCACCACAGGCACAGGCGGACCGTTCTCCATCGCCGGGGGCAGCGCACAACCCGGCGCCTACTACCCGGGCGGCGGCCTGCCCGGCATCACCCTGAACGGATCCGACGTCACCAGCCAGATGCAAGGCGGACAGATCGGCGCCGATATCACGCTGCGGGACACCACGCTGCCGACGGACCAGGCGGAGCTGGACGAGTTCTCCTACGGCCTTTCCAGTCAGTTCTCCGCCCAGGGCCTGACCCTGTTCACCGATGCGATCGGCAACGTGCCAACCGGCGGCGGTACCCCGGCGCAAAACGGCTATGTCGGCTTTGCCGCGACGATCCAGGTCAACCCGGCGGTGACCACCACCCCGAGCCTGGTGCGCGACGGCACCAACACCATCGCCGGCAGCGCTGGCGGAGCCTCCGCCTTCACCCCGAATAATCCCCTGACCGGCCCGGCCGGCTTTTCCACGCTGATCAACCGGGTGCTGAACTATACCTTCGGCACGCAGGTCCAGGCCGGAGTCAACCAACCGGCGCTGAAGACCAATGGCCTTGGCGCGACCGGCACCTTGTCGGCGCCCTTCAGTTCGCCGCAATCGCTCTCGGACTACGCCACGGACCTGGTTTCCTCACAGGCGCAGACCAGCGCGACCACCACCGGCAATCTGACCACCGAGCAGGCGATGCAGACCAGCCTCGCCGCCAAGATATCCTCCGTCAGCGGGGTGAACATGGACACCGAGATGTCGCAGATGATCGGGCTGCAGAACGCCTACGGCGCGAATGCCCGGGTGATCGCCGCCGTCCAGTCGATGTTCCAGCAACTGTTGCAGGCTGTCCAATGAGCGGCAGCATCGGCGGCATCGGAACCGGATATGGCTTCCTGGATACGCTGATCGCCAACGCCAACACCTTGCACCAGCAACTGAACACCCTGACCGAGCAGGCCAGCTCCGGCAAGGTCTCCCAGACCTATGCCGGCCTGGGCAGCGGTGCCGCCGTCTCGCTCAACCTGAACCCGCAAATGACCGCGCTGAAAACCTGGCAGAACAACATCAGCCAGGCGACCGGCACGATGCAGGTCACGCAGACGGCGATGACGCAGTTGCAGCAGATCGCCGCCACCTTCGCAGCCGACATGCCGACACTGACCAGCGGCACCGCGCAACAGGTGAACAGCATCGCCTCACAGGCGCGGACAGCGTTGCAGCAGGTGGCCGGCCTGCTGGATACGCAGGACGCCGGGGTCTACGTCTTCGGCGGCCAGGACAGCGCCAATCCACCCGTTCCGGCGCCGGACTCCATCCTGACCTCGGGCTTCTATACGCAGATCAACACCGCGGTTTCGGCCCTGTCGGCCAATGGCGCCGCCGCCACCGCCGCTTCGACGCTGGCGATCGCCGGTTCGAACGCGACCGGAACCTCGCCATTTTCCGCATACATGTCGCAACCAGCCGCCGGCATCGGCCAGCAGGTCGTGCAGACCGGCGACGGAACCACCGTGCCGATCGGCTTGCTGGCGAGCGCGAATTCGAATGTGCAGTCGTCCGGGACATCGACCACCGGATCCTACATGCGCGACCTGATGCGCGCGCTCGCGACCATCGGCTCCCTGACGAGTGCACAAACCGGCGATTCCGGGTTCATCGCCCTGGTGCAGGACACCACGACAAGCCTCAACGGCGCAGTGTCCGCCATGGCAGCGGACGCCGGGGCGTTGGGCAATACCCAATCGTCGCTGACCGCCACGCAGACCCGGCTATCCGACACCGCTACGGCCCTGACCGGCCAGCTTTCGTCGGTCCAGGATGCGGACGAGGCGACGACTTTATCGCAGCTCAGCGCGATACAAACGCAATTGCAGGCGTCGTACCGAATGATCACGAGCGAGGGCACGCTTTCACTCGCAAATTTCTTGCCTGCCTAGCAAAAAAACTGCGTTTGATTCATAGACTGTTAACTTTCATGCGTCATGATTTCGCCAACCCGCAAAAAGCGGGAAAACGTTTCAACCCAAAGGGTAGCAGTCATGACCTTGAACTCAGTGAACACCAACATGGGCGCGATGGTTGCGCTCCAGTCGTTGAACTCGACCGAAGCCCAGCTTGCCTCGACCCAGAAGCAAATCTCGACCGGCTATCGCGTCGCGGACGCCTCGGATGACGGTGCGGCGTTCGCCATCGCCCAGGGCATCCGCTCGACCGTCGGCTCCCTGACGACAGCCAATCAGCAGCTTGGCAATGTCCAGGGCCTGCTGTCCACGACATCGTCGGCCTTGAACAACATCAACACCACGATGGCGAGCATGCGCAACGTTCTGGTCGATCTGGCGTCCAGCAGCGTGACCGGCAACACGCGGACGGAGTACGAGAACCAGTACAACTCGATGCTGTCCAACGTCCAGAGTTTCATCCAGGACGCCTCCTACGAAGGCAAGACACTGATCGGCAACATCACCGGCAGCACAGGGACTTTCGGATCCACCGCAGTAACCCGCAACGAATCCGGAAATCTCTATACGGTTGCAACGATCGGCGGGTCGGCACTGTATGGATCGATCACCTTCGCAAACGCCGTGCTTGGCAGCGCAACCCAGGTCCAGGCCTTGCTGACGACGACCGGAACTTTCCTCAACATGCAAGCCTCGGTCGGGACGGCGCTGAACACCATCGGTAATTCCGTCAACTACGTAAATAACCAGATCACCTACAACAACACCAAGATCGACGCGCTGAACAGCGGGCTGGGCTCCCTGGTCGATGCCAATCTGGCGCAGGAATCGGCTCAGCTTACGGCGCTGCAGATCCGGCAGCAGCTTGGCACTCAGGCCCTGTCGCTGGCGAACCAGGCGCCGCAGACCCTGCTCAGCCTGTTCAAGTAATAAAACCGCGGATACGGCGGATTTCATATGGGGTCCGCCGATCATCCTGCCCGAAGTCAAGGCCGCGGCCATGACCTGTGTCATGCGCTCCACCCAAGGGACACCATGTCTAATCTCGTTCTGGAGCTGCGCCAAGGCGAAGTCATGATCGTCAACGGCGCCCCGATCCGCTTCCGCACAAGATCGCGGATCGAGCTGACCGCCAAGGCGCGGTTTCTGTTCGGCAAGCAGATCATGCCCCCCGACCAGGCGGACAGCCCGGCGCGGCGAATCTACTTCGCGCTGCAATCCGCCTATATCGGCAGCGAAACCGAGCGCGAGCCGGGACTTGAATCGGCGCGCTATTTTATTACGGAGTTCCAGGAAGCAACGACCTCCGAGATGGTGCGGATGATTTTGGACCAGGCGCTGGTCGCCGCCGAGGAGGACGATTGCTACCAGGCGCTGAAGCTGGTGCGGCGCATCATTCAATATGAGGACTCCGTCCTCGGCAAGACCGTGGACGTAACACGACCGCAAGGGAGACCGGAGTGCCATGCCGAACACGATACAAGCCATCCAGGCCTATAGGGCCACCAACCGCTTCCGCTCCCAGCGGGAACAGGAGGCGGATGTTTTCCGCACGGTGACCGCCGCGCTGAAAACCGCCCGCAACGGTTCGGCGATCCAGCAGGTCCGCGCCCTGGCCGACAACCGGCGGCTCTGGACCATGGTGGTGGATCTGATGGCCGATGAGCGGAACGCCTTGCCCGAGCCGTTGCGCGCGTCGATCGTGTCCGTCGGCATGACCGTGCAGCGGGAGATGGACGGCGATACGCCGGACTTCGAATTTCTGATTTCGATCAACGAGAACATAACCGCCGGCCTGGCCGGGCAGCCCTGACGCGGGGAAGACGCCGCCATGAGCACATCGTTGAGCTACCTGACCACGCTTTACAGCAGCAGCGCTACGTCCGGTGCCGGCAGCAGCTTGCTCGATACGATCTATGGTATTGGCGGTTCTTCGTCGTCCGCATCCGGTCAGGACCCGATCCGGGCCCTGCAATCGGCTGAGCAGAACCAGACTCAGGATATCGCCGCGACAGCCGCCGAGCCGCAGGTGAAAGTCGCCATCGCGGCCTTCACCAAGGCCGTTCAGTCCGCCACCAGCGTGACGCAGCTTCTCTCCAACCCCGCCGTCATGCACGTCCTGCTCACCGCCAACGGCATGAGCGACCAGATCGGCTATACTGCTCTTGCAACAAAAGCGCTGACATCGAATCTCAACGATTCGAACTCCCTCGCCAATACGCTGACCGACACGCGGTGGAAGACGCTGGCGCAGACTTACAACTTCGCTGTCAACGGATTGTCGTCGATCCAGAACTCCGCTGCGATCGCATCGATCGCCAATGCCTATGCGACAGCGACCTGGCAAAACAATGAGGATCAGGTGACCCCGGGCCTGTCCAACGCGCTGTCGTTCAAGGCGCAGGCATCGACGATTACCTCCGTGGACCAGATTCTCGGCAACCCGACGATGCGCACCGTCGTCACCACCGCGCTCGGCATACCGCTGCAAATCGCCTTCCAACCGCTCGAGGCGCAGCAAAAAGCCATCAGCAGCCAGGTGGACATCACCCGGTTCCAAAGCCCGGCCTTCGTCGAAAGCTTCGTCCAGCGCTACCTTATCGCCAACAGCGGCACCTCGTCGGCGACCGGCAGTTCGACAACCGACCTGACCTCGCTGGCGGTTTCGGCGCAGGGCATCATCGCCTGACTGTTTCTTCAACGGCTCAAAAGGAGCCCCGTTCCATGGATACCATCGAAGTCACGGCCGACGGCCAAACGCTTTGCAACCGCGTGGCGCAGCTTCTCGACAGCGGCCGCTTCGGCGCCGCCCGGCCGCTCCTGGCGGCAGCGCGGCGCCTGTCTCCCCCGTCGCCGGCGCTCACCATACTCGCCGCCCGGCTGGCGGTCAGCGAAGGCGTGCCGGAGCTTGCGACGGCGGAGCTGGAAGCCGGCATCGAAGTCTGGCCGTCGCACGCCGGACTGCGCAAGGCCCGCGCCGATGCACTCAGCAAGACCGGCGATATCGAGGGCGCGGCGCGGGATGCGGCCGAAGCCGTGATCTTAGATCCGGGCGACCCGCAGGCAAAGGCGATCCTGGGCGCAGCGCTGCTGGCGCTTGGCCGGGCGGCGGACGGAGCGGCCTGCCTGTGGGAAGCGGTCGAGGCGGAGCCGGCGCATATCGTCTACCGCGAAACCCTGGCGAAAGCGCTGAGAGCGGGTGGGGACGCAGATGCCGCGCTCCGAGTCCTCTGCGAAGGCATCGCCCTGTGCCCCGGCGGCGTCGCCCTGCGCAACGCCGCCATTCTGCTGTGCCTCCACCGCCGTGACTTCACCCGCGCCGATCGGCTGGCGGAACAGGCACGCGCGGCGGGGATCGCCGATGCCTGCACGTTCGGGATGAAAGGCCACGCCCTGTCCAGCCTCGGCCGCCATGACGAGGCCGCTTTCGCCTATCAGGAGGCATACAAGCTCGGCCCGCACGATGCCTATGTGCGGCACCTGGTAACCGCGTCGGGCGCCCTGCCTGACGCGAAGCGCGCCCCGCCGGACTATGTCGGCACTGTCTTCGACGGCTATGCCGATAGGTTCGAGGCGCATCTGATCTCGCTCCGCTACAGCATCCCGGGGGCTATCCGCACGGTGCTGGTGACGCATCCGAAGGTGGCGCGCGGCTTGCCCGCCGGCCCGGTGCTGGATCTGGGTTGCGGCACCGGACTCGTTGCATTGGCCACCAGCGACCTGCCGATCGGCCCGTTTACGGGGGTGGATCTGTCGCGCAAGATGCTGGACCACGCCCGCGCCAAGCAGCTTTACGATGAGCTGCGGGAGGCCGACATCGCCGCGGACCTTGCCGCCGGGACGCAACTCTGGCCGCTGATCCTGGCCGCGGACGTGCTGTGCTATTTCGGCGCGTTGGACGAACTGTTCAGCGTGGTTCACGCCCGGCTGGCCTCCGGCGGCTGGTTCATCTTCTCGGTCGAGGAACTGCTGCCGGATTACGACGGCATCGTGCCCGGCAACGGACGCTGGGCACTGCAGCGCATCGGGCGGTACGCCCACGCCTCGGACTATGTGCACGAATGCGCCATCGCCGCCGGATTCCGTATCCTGCGCGCCGATCGGCCGATAATCCGGCGGGAGGCCGGGGCCGCCGTGCCGGGGATCATGCTGACGCTGGAGCGCCCGGGCCATGACGATTGACGTCCGGCCGGATCACGGCACCCGGCTCGCGGCCGACGGCGTCGCCTTCCTGGCCGATGGACGCTTCGAGGACGCGCTCGCCCCGTTGCGCCTGGCTTTGTCGCTCGGCGATGCGCAGCCGGCAACGATGCTCAACCTGGCGATCGCCGAAGATCGCGCCGGGGCGCGCGATCATGCCCGGCGCCTGATGCGGGCCGTAGCCGCCCGCCTGCCGGATTGGGACGAGCCGGCGCTGCGCCTCGCGGAAAGCTTCCGCGCCGCCGGCGACCATGCCGCCGCGGAGGATGCCTACCGGCAGGTTCTCGAACTGAACCCGAGGCGGACCGAGGCACTGATTGCCCTGGGCGGCTTGCTGCTGCTGCGCGGACGGCCGGAGGAAGCACGAGGCCTGCTGCTGCGCTGCTGCGGCATCGCCGCCGATAGCGCCGAGGCATGGAACACGCTCGGCCTGGCGTGCAGTGCAATGGGTGATGCGGGAACGGCTTTGACCACCTTCATCCGGGCGCAGACCTTGCAGCCGAACGTGGCGGCGTACTGGGTCAACGGCGCGGATGTCAGCCTGGAGGCGGGCGAGGCGGAGGCCGAACTCGCCCGACTGACGGTCGCCTGCGAGCAGCAACCGCTGAACCCCGCGCCGCAGCTTGGCCGCGGCAGGCTGCTTGATCGCCTGGTTCGGCCGGCCGAGGCAATCGACGCGCTGGAAGCCGCATGCGAACTGGCCCCCGACTCGCCCGGGCCGTTGATGCTTCTGGCCGCGGTGCTGGCGCGAACCAGCCGCACGCGGGAGGCGGAGGCCGTGCTGCGGCGCCTCAGCGCGCTGGATCCCGGCAATGTGCCGGTGCAGAACGACCACGCCGCCGTCCTGATGCGCCTGCATCGCCATCCGGAGGCGCGGGCGCTGCTGCTGGACGTGCTCGATCGTACGGAGCCGACCGTGGTGCTGCTGAGCAACCTGGCGAATGCAACCGCCTGCGTCGGGCTTCAGGAAGAGGCGGTGGCGATCGCGCGCCGGGCGATCAGCCTGGACCCGCAAGCGGTGCTGCCGCGGCGGGTGCTGTGCAACACTCTGGGCTATCGCGACGGCGTCACCGGCATGGAGGTGTTGAACGCTCTGCACGACTGTTCCGCCGTGCTGCCGCGCGCGAGGCTGCCGCCGCTGGCCAACCGCGTGGATCCGGAGCGGCATCTTACAGTAGGTCTGCTGTCGGGGACGCTGCGGGCGCATCCGGTCGGGTGGTTGACGATAGCGGGGATCGAGAACCTCGATCCCGAGCGGTTCAGTCTGGTGTGCCTGTCGCAGCGTTCCGCTCCAGACGATCCGTTTGCCCGGCGATTCCGCGCGGTGGCACGGGACTGGGTAGACGTCGACGGCATGAGCGACACCGCCTTGGCGGAAGCCGCGCGGGCGCGCGAAATCGACATCGTCATCGACCTTGGCGGCTACGGCGATGCCGCCCGCATGACCGCCTGCGCCAACCGCCTCGCCCCCGTGCAGATCAAATGGGTCGGCATGCAATCGCACTCGTCGGGACTGCCGGAGATGGACTGGTTCCTGACCGACCGGTGGGAGACGCCGGAGGGGTTCGAGCGGTTCTATAGCGAGAGACTGCTGCGGCTGGCGGACGGGTATGTGTGCTACAGCCCGCCGCCCTATGCGCCCGACGTGGTCCCGCCACCGGCCCTGGCGAACGGTTACGTGACGTTCGGGTGTTTCAACAATCTGGCCAAGATCACGCCCCGGGTGATCGCGACCCGGGCGGAGATCTTGCGGCAGGTACCGGAGTCCCGGCTGGTGCTGAAGACGCACCAGTTCAGCGATGTCGCCACCGCCAACGCGTTCCGCGCCGCCTTTGCCGCCGAGGGCGTGCCTGCGCATCGGCTGGAATTGCGCGGCCCGTCGGGGCACCGGGCATTCATGGCGGAGTACGGCGATATCGATATCGTGCTCGACCCGTTCCCCTATTCGGGTGGGCTGACGACCTGCGAGGCGCTGTGGATGGGCGTGCCGACGATCGCTCTGCCGGGGGAAATTTTTGCGTCCCGGCACTCCGCCAGCCATCTCAGCAATGCCGGGCTGGCCGATTGGGCCACCGGCTCGGTGGACGAGTATATCGCAATGGCTGTCGCCCGGGCGGCGGATGTTCCGGCGCTGGCTGCACTGCGGGCGGGACTGCGAGAGCAGGTGCGGCGCAGTCCGCTCTGCGACGCGCCGCGATTCGGCCGGAACCTGGGATTGGCGCTGCGGCATGCGTGGCGGAGTTGGTGCGCGGATAGATGATGAAATGTCAAATTCCAGCGCGTTCGGCCGGACAGGATCGGAACCATTCGGTCAATGGCAGATGATATGCTACAAGGGTCGCGGAGGGCAGCACGGCAACTATGAGTGCAAGCGAGTCTCCTGATTTCACGCTGATTGGACGCCAGCAGCGGCAGATCCTGACCGAGTTGGGCAGCATCCGCGATGATGTGTCCGTGCTTACGGCGATTGCCTTGCGGCAAGACTCGACACTCACGACGCTACTGACCGAAATTCGTGCCATGCACTCGCAGCACAGCCGACTGACGAACCGGGTGCGCGACCTGGAATCCGCGGCCGAACCAAAGATCGGCTAGAGCGAGGGCGTTTGGGGGTCGCCCGGAGGGACTGTCAGGCGCTAAACTTCCACCTCCACGCACACCGGCACATGGTCTGAACTCTGCGGCCAGTCGCGTGCATCCTTCAGGATCATCTGGCCTTTCAGCCCCGCCTCCAGGTCCGGCGTCACCCAGACATGATCCAGCCGACGCCCGCGATCCGATATCCGCCAGTCGCGGTTGCGGTACGACCACCATGTGTAAAGCTTTTGGTCCGCCGGCACGAAATGCCGCACGGCATCGACGAAGCCGGCGTTCAGCCATCCGGTAAGCCCTTCCACTTCCGGCGGTGTGTGACTGACCACGTCCAGCAACTGCTTATGGCTCCAGACATCATTCTCCAGCGGCGCGATGTTCAGGTCGCCCACAAGCACTGATCGCCGCAGTCCCGTCCGCGCCGCGAACCACAGTTTCGTCTCGGCGATGAAGTCCAACTTGTGGCCGTATTTCGGGTTCTCCGCGCGGTCCGGCACGTCGCCGCCCGCCGGGACGTAGAAATTGTGCAACTCCACCGGGCCGCCGGGCGTTTGCAGCGCTGCGGCGACATGCCTGCAATCGCCCTTGGCGCACCAGTCCGGGGCAACGTCATGCACCTCCAGCGGGATTCGCGACAGGATGGCGACGCCGTTGTAGCCCTTCATCCCGCGGAACACGGTGTGCGGGAAACCCAGCGGCCGCAGCGCCTCGGCCGGAAACAACAGGTCCGGAACCTTCGTCTCCTGCAAGCAGATCACGTCCGGCCGCAGCGCTTCCACCAGCTTGTCAAGCAAGCCGACCCGCAATCGCAACGAGTTGATGTTCCAGGTGGCGATGCGAAGCGACGGCATCAGGCGATCCGCGTCCTCACCGTGCCGACGCCCTCCACAACGCCTTCCAGCACGTCGCCCCGCTCAACCGCCGCGACGTTTTCCGGCGTGCCGGTGAAGATCAGGTCGCCGGGCGCCAAGGTCACCAGCCGGGACAGGTAGGCGATCGTCTCCGGGACCGACCAGATCATCTTCGACAGGTCGGAGGTCTGCCGGACCGTGCCGTTCACCTTCAGCTCGATCAGGCCGCCGGCGGGATGGCCGATGCGGGAGGCAGGCGCCATCAGGCCGATCGGGGCGGAGTGGTCGAACCCCTTCCCCATGTCCCAGGGCTTGCCTTCCTTCTTGGCCGCGTTCTGCAGATCACGACGGGTCATATCCAGGCCCGCCGCATAACCCCAGACATGGCTCAACGCGTCGGCCTCGGCGATATTCGCGCCGCCGACGCCGATGCCGGCAACAAGCTCCATCTCGTGGTGCAACTGCTTGCTCTGCGGCGGGTAGGGCATATCGGCGTCGTTCAGCAGCAGCGCATCGGCCGGCTTCATGAAGAAGAACGGCGGTTCCCGGTTCGGATCGCTCCCCATCTCCCGCGCGTGCTCGGCATAGTTGCGGCCCACACAAAACACACGGCGGACGGGAAATACACCGCCTCCGGCAACAAGAACCGACGCGATACCCGGTGGAGCGAAGACATATTCGACCATTCGGTTACACCTTGTATTTGATCCGCGCATCGGCGACGCTATCGGCGGGTTCCAAATAAGCGATACGAGGGAAACGGACAATGGCGGGCACGACAGCGAAATCTGCTAAAGGGCTATACATCCAGGTTATCATCGGCGTCGTCCTGGGTGCCGCGTTGGGGCATTTCGTGCCCGACCTTGCCGTGAAGATGCAGCCGCTGGGCGACGCCTTCATCAAGCTGGTGCGGATGATCATCGCGCCGATTGTGTTCGTCACGGTGGTCGTCGGCATCGCCAAGCTGTCGGATGCCAAGGAAGTCGGCCGCATCGGCATCAAGGCGGTTGTCTACTTCGAGGTCATGACAACCATCGCCATGTTCATCGGCCTGGTCGTCGCGCATGTCTTCCAGCCCGGCGCCGGGCTGAACATCAACCCCGCCAGCCTCGACGCCAAGGCCGTCGAAAAATACGCCAACGCGCCGCACCAGGACGTCGTCACCTTCCTGATGAACATCATCCCCAACACGGTCGTCGATGCGTTTTCCAAGGGTGAGATCCTGCAGGTGCTGCTGTTCGCCGTGCTGTTCGGCCTCGGCCTGTCGCGGCTGGGGGAGCGCGGGCGGACCGTGGTGCACTTTCTGGATGAGGCTGGCGCGGCGCTGTTCGGCGTGATCGCGCTGATCATGCGCGTGGCACCGCTCGGGGCGTTCGGCGCCATGGCCTTCACCATCGGCAAATACGGTATCGGCGCGCTGGCTCAGCTCGGCTTCCTGATGCTGTGCTTCTACCTGACCTGCATCATCTTCATCATCGCCGCGATGGGCGGCGTCGCCGCCATGATGGGGCTGAACATCTTCAAGATCATTCGCTTCGTAAAGGAGGAGTTCCTGATCGTGCTCGGCACGTCGTCGTCGGAGGCGGCGATGCCGACATTGATGGAGAAGCTGGAACTGCTGGGCTGCGGCAAGTCGCTGGTAGGGCTGACCGTGCCGCTGGGCTACGCGTTCAACCTGGACGGCTCGTCGATCTACTTCACCATGGCGATCGCCTTCATCGCCCAGGCGCTGAACATCGACCTGAGCTGGGCGGATTACGCGCTGATCCTGGGCGTGCTGCTGCTGACGTCGAAGGGCGCGGCGACAGTCACCGGCGGCGGGTTCATCACGTTGGCGGCGACCCTGGCGACGATGAACGGCAAGGTGCCGGTGGCGGGCATGGTCCTTGTGCTGGGCATCGACCGCTTCATGAGCGAGGCCCGCGCCATCACCAACCTGTTCGGCAACACCGTGGCGACGATCTTCGTCTCCTGGTGGGAAGGTTCGCTCGACCTCAAGCGTGTCCGCGCGATTCTCGATCGGCCCACGGGAGTCGAGGCGGCGGTGCTCGAGCCGCGTCCGAAGACCGCCTGAACGCGCGCGACGGCGTGCCCCGGGTTGCCGGGGCACGCCGTGCGGGCTCAGGCGGAGGCGCCCTCGATCAGGTCGCCGAACAGGTCCCAGGTCTTGCCGGTCCAGCGCATGAGCTGGAGCTGGCGTATCGGGTGATAATTCGTCGGGCTGGTATTGATCCTGATGCCCGGCAGCAGCAACGGGTTTTCCAGGTCGTGCAGGCTGGTCGCCTGCTTCATCATGTTTTCCCGCGAGAGGTCCTCGCCGCAGGCTTTCAGCACGGTCAGCATCGTGTGGGTCAGCGCGAAGCCGGTGACATTGCCGCCATCCTTGAGGTCCCCGTCCGGGTAGTATTTCGCCATGAAGGCGCGCCAGTCCTTCATGCCGGGATCGTTGTCCCAGCGCGGGTCCGTCGGATCCTTGCCCCAGGCCGAACTGACGATGCCGATGCCGTTCTCCGGGCCGGCCGGGATCATCACGGCGCCGACGGAGACCGACACGCCGGTCAGGATGTGCATCGGCTTCCACTTCATCTCCGCCACCTTGCGGATCGACTGTGCGGCGAACTTCGGCGAGGCGACGGTCATCAGCACATCGATTCCGGCGGCTTGCAGGGAAACAAGCTGGCTGTCGACCGTCGCGTCGGTCACTTCGTAGGAGACGCTGGTGACCTGGCGGTCGTAACGCTCTTTCAGAATGTCGCGCACGCCGCGGAGGTAGTCTTTGCCGAAGTCGTCGTTCTGGAAAAGAATGCCGATCTTTGAGGCGGGATTTTGGGCGAGGATGTACTTGGCGTAGATTTGCGATTCAGTGACGTAGCTTGGCTGGAAGCCGATGGTCCAGGGATGCTCCTTGTAGTCGCCCCATTTGTCCGCGCCGGTCGCCAGGAACAGATGCGGCACCTTCTTCTGGTTGACGTAGCGCACGATGGCGGAGTTCGTCGGCGTTCCGAGTTGGCCGAACAGGGCGGCGACCTTGTCGTCCTCGATCAGGCGGCGGGTTTGCTCGACGGTTTTAGGCGGGCTATAGCCGTCATCGTAGGAGATGAAATTTACCTTGCGCCCGGCGAAGCCGCCGTCGTCGTTAGCCATGCGGAACCGGGCGGCGATGGCCTTGCCAATGGTGCCGTAGGCTGACGCCGGGCCGCTATAGGGCATGGTGTTGCCGATGCGGATCTCGGTGGCGGTCACTCCGGGCGTCTCGGCGGCGCGGAGGATGGCGGGCGCGGCGGGGACGAAACCCGCGGCGGCGGCTGTGGTCAGCAATGCGCGTCGGTGCAGCATGGTGGTGTCTCTCCCTGTTCGCGGCCTGTTTTTTCCGGCCTGCGGGCGAGAGCTTATGACTGCGTGCGCGGGTGAGCTACGAAAGATCCGTTGAAGGCCGGGGTGCGCTTTCCTAGTCCGCCGGCGCGTCAACCAGATTAAGGCGGGTTTTTATCCGCTCGACATCGCCGCCGATGCGATCAACGCGGCGCGAGATGGAGGCATATTGTTCCTCCGGGAATCCGAGCCGTTGCTTGACCTCCGTCATATCGGCCCGCAATCCGTCGACCTTGGTGTCGATGCGACGCAGGTAAGTCAGACTCTCAGGATCACCTGACATCGACGTCTCCTTCGTAAACGGCTCGCGGCCGGGCGCTGCCCGGCACGGACGAATCTGCGACTACCATGATTCGGGCTGGTCTTGCAGCAAAACAAGGGACGACCCACGGGTGCTCGATAAGACCTAAAGCTTTCCATCCGCGCCCCGATGATACAGAACGGGGCCGATCCGGCCTCCGCTCCACCCCGCCGAAAGGACAACGACACGTGACTGAACCGACTTACGACATCCTGGGCATCGGCAACGCCATCGTCGATGTCGTGGCGCAGGCCGAGGAGGCCTTCCTGTCCCGCCACGCCATGCACAAGGGCGCCATGCAACTGATCGACGCCATCTCGGCCGACGCGCTGTATGCCGCGATGCCGCCGGGGCTGGAGAGCAGCGGCGGGTCCGTCGCCAACTCCTGCGCCGTCGCTGCCGCCCTGGGGGCACGGGTCGCCTATATCGGCAAGGTCGCGGACGACCAGCTCGGCGCGGTGTTTCGACACGACATCCGCGCGGTGGGCGTGCATTTCCCGACCGAGCCTCTTGTCGGCGGACCGCCCACGGCGCGCTGCCTGATCCTGGTGACCCCGGACGGCCAGCGGACCATGAACACGTTTCTCGGCGCCTGCGTCACCCTGGATGAGGCGGACCTGGTTCCGCATCTCATCGCCGCGGCCAAGGTGACGTACCTGGAAGGCTATCTGTTCGATCCTCCGGCGGCGCAGGCCGCGTTCCATAAGGCGGCGGAGGCTGCGCACGCCGCCGGGCGGCAGGTCGCGCTGTCGTTGTCGGATGCGTTCTGCGTCAACCGCCATCGCGACGCGTTCCGCCGGCTGGTGGCCGGCCACGTGGACATCCTGTTCGCCAACGAGGTCGAGATCACCAGCCTGTATGAGAAGGACACATTCGAGGCCGCGGCCGAACTGGCTCGCGCCGACGTCGCACTGGCGGTGCTGACCCGCAGCGAGGACGGCAGCGTGATCCTGCGCGGGTCGGAGACCGTGACGGTCGAGGCGGTGCCGGCGCGGGTGATCGACACCACCGGGGCCGGCGACGCCTACGCCGCCGGGTTCCTGGCTGGCCTCACCGCGGGCAAGCCGCTCGCCGCCTGCGGCCGCATCGGCAGCATCGCCGCCGCGGAGGTGATCAGCCACTACGGCGCGAGGCCGGAGGCTGATTTGCAGTTGCTGGTGAAGGACGCCGGATTGGGCTAGCGTTTCCAGGTTGGAATGGCGACGGATGCTGCAACGCCGGCATGGCTTCGGCGTCGCCCCGTGTCATGGCCGGATTTATTCCGGCCATCCACGACTTCGGGTGCTGACGAAGCCAAAGTCATGCATCGCCGATCGGCGTCAGAACTGGAAGTACAGAAACTCAGTCGTGCCGCCCAGCGCTAGCACACCGAGCGCGGCGATGGCGCCGCACACCAGGGCCCAGCGCAGGTTCGGCTGCCAGGTCAGGCGCGGATACGGGTTAGCCACCGGCCGCCCCGGGGCCGGTTCGAACCGGCTCATGATCTGTTGCGTATTCGGACACGCCCAGACGATGGCGAACAAGATCGTTACCTGTATCACCACCATGATCGGCAGGCCCGAACCGATGCCGTGCAGGCCAAGCATGCCGGCCAAAAGGTGCAGCGCCGTCCCGGTCGAGCGGGCGCGGAAGAACGCAAACGCCACCAGGGCCGCGACGTAGACCGCCAGTACCTTGCTCGCATGCACCGCTATCCGGATCGCCAGGGGCCGCGGCGGCGGGTTCTTCGGCGCGGGAAAGAATATCCGCATCGCATGGTTGACCGCTATGTAGACACCGTGCAGCAGTCCGAAAATCAGATACTGCGTGCCCGCGCCATGCCAGATTCCGGCAAGTCCCATGGTGACCAATGTGGGCATCGCCACCAGCGACGCGAATCCACCGAACGTAGCCGTCACCCGCCGCGAGTTGTCGTACCCCCGCGCCGCCCGCACCCGGGTCACCCATAATGCCAGCGGATTGAAGATATACATCGTTATGAACCGGGTCAGCGTCATGTGGAAGCGCTGCCAGTAATCGATCACAGTCGTTGCTTTGTATGGCGAATTGAAGTTCAACGGAAACCTGATATTGAACATCCGCGCCAGGCCGATCGCCATGTCCGAATAGCCGGAAAAGTCGAAATAAAGCTGCAATGAATAACCGATGACCGCATACCACGAGGTGATCAGCCCCCCGGTATCCGCCGATGCGAAATTGGTCGCCACGTCCACCGCCAGCGGATCTGCCAGCAACACCTTCTTGGCCAGTCCAATGGTGAATATCGTCAGTCCAACGGCCAGATTTCTCGCCGAAGACCGATACGTCTTCGGATCGGCGAACTGCGGCATCATCTCCCGGTTGTGCAGAATGGGGCCGGCGATCAGATGCGGGAAGAAAGTAACGAACAGCACATAGCTCAGCAGATCCTGCGCCTCGGCCACGCCCTGCTTGACGTCAACCAGATAGCCGATCTGGGTGAAGGTGAAGAATGAGATGCCGAGCGGCAAGATGATGTCGTGCAGGTCGAGGCCGCCGATGCTGCCGAACCCGAGCGAAGCAGCCAGCGCGGCTATATACTTGTAATATACAAGCGCCAGCAGGTCCGCCGTCACGCCCGCCACCAGAATGATGCTTTGCAGGCGCTCCCGCCGGCCGGTGGCAGCCAGCGCCCGGCCGGCGGTAAAGTTGAACGCGATCGAAATGAGCAGCAACGGCAAAAACGAAACCCGCCAATAGGCGTAAAATCCCAACGATACCAGAACGAGCCAGCCTGCCGCGCAGCGGGGGCCGCGCCGTGCGCTCAGGGCGAAACCGGCCAGCGCCAGAGGCATGAAGCCGAATATGAAGGCAAACGAGCTGAAAACCACGTCGGGCGGCCCGCGCGACTAGCCTTTGCTCGCCAGTTTCCGGCCGACCAATGCGGCCAGTTCGCCGACGTTCTTGAGCTCCTCCATCTCGGCCGCCTGGAACTTGACGCCGAAGCGCTTTTCCAGTTCCACGACGATGAAGATGTGGTTCATCGAATCCCAGCCTTCGACGTCTTCGGCGGTCGTGGCGGGTGTCAGCACGATCGTGTCGTCTTCCAGCACCTCACGAAAGATCTGGTTGAGCAGGTCGTAGATTTCGGGTTCGGTCATGCTATCCTCATGTAACGATGTTGATGGTTCGGCGCCTCGATCAGCTCGATCATCAGCCGCGACTGCGAGACAAAGAACTGTATCGGCCGATGGCCGTAGGCGATGGCGGGCCGGGCGGCTGCCACCGCCACGAAGCCGCCCGAGATCAGATGCTGCCCGCGCCCGGCCAGATCATCGACCAGGTAGGCTATGTGGTTCAGCACGTTCACCTTTTTCCCGAGCACGCGGGCGATCGGGCTGCGCTCCGAAAGCGGCGCCACGAGCTCGTAGCAGATGCCTGTCGCATCGTGGCCAAACTGCACGCGGACGTCGTTCAGCGTATCCTCGAACGGCTCGGTCCAGGCCTGCACGCCGACGGAATGTTCCAGCAATGACCGCCCGGCCGGCAGGGTGTTCGTGGTGACGCCGATATGATCGAACTTCATGCCGGTTGCATATGCGGCCTGACGGCTTCCGGGCGTGATTGCGCTGCCTCGACGCTGGCAATGAAGCCGGGCCGGTCAGTCCATTCATCGAGCGGCAGAGTCCATTCGGTGATGCCGTCATGCTCCCCCAGAAAAGCGAAGCCGAGGCGCTCGTAATGCTCTCGCACCAGGCCGTTCTTCGCCGTCGGAACGTATCGGCCAACCAGCCGCCGGGCGCCAAGGCGGGTGGCCGCGGCAGCCACCAGGTTCAATGTCTCCGCCTCCAGGCCGCGGCCGAGCACGCGGCAACTCATCAGCCAGAGGTCCAGACGGATCGCATCGGTGTCGGGTGCACCGGCCACGATGGCAACAATGCCGTTGTCGCCGAACTGATCGAGCAGGCGGATTTGCAAAGTCAGCATCTTCGGATCGTCGGTCAACGCCGCCACCTCGTCGTCCGTCAGCCGGCGGGTCGTCAGGTTGAACTGGTTGGTCTTGTTGATCAATTGCACGATCCGCGTTCGGTCCTTGCGATCAAACCGGCTCCAGACCGCGCGCATCCGCAGACCACGCAGATAGCTGTCCAGGTCCGTTTCGCACTCCGCCAGGGCTTCCCGCCGCAGATTGGTCTGGTACTGGGCGGTGCGGCTGAGATCCTCACCGGTGATGTCCCGGGCATCGAAATATCCGGCATCCGCCAGGCACGCGGCGTAAAGCGCCGGGTCATCAGGCAGTTCCGGCACCGCGACCATCGGCAGTTCCTGCCGGACGATGGCACGTTCGGCGGGGTTGTCGTCGACGAAGACCAGGCTGTCGAGGCCGATATTGAGGCGCCGGGCGATATGCCGCAAGTTGGTTGCCTTGTCGCTCCAGTTGGCCACGAAGCAGGCGATGTCATCGCGCCTGAGAACCATGTCCGGGTGCTGCGCGAACGGTTCGAGCGCGTTGGCCTCGTCGTTCTTCGAGCACACCGCGAGGATGATGCCGCGCCGTCCGAGATCGCGCGCATGGCGCTGAAACGCCGCGAAGGCTTCTCCCGCCGCGCTGCCCTGGCCGAGCTTGATCCCGGCGATGCCATCGTCGCCGATAACGCCGCCCCAAAGCGTGTTGTCGAGGTCCAGGACCAGGCACTTGAAAGTCCGTCCCAGCGCCGCCGCCAGCAATCGCCCGACCAGGTCGCCGTACAAGGGCGCGGCCGCGGGGTGGATTTCCTGCTTGGCGTGGTGCCACAGCGCCGGATCGTGCCAGGCTGCCAGCCCGTCCGAGGCGGCTCGGTCATCCAGTGCAATAAGGTCCACGCCCGCCTCGTCGGCGCGGTCCCGCAGCATCGTGCCGAACCGCCGCAACGCCGCGGCCCGCGACCAGGGCAGGCGGTGTTCATTGCCGCCGAGCAGGGGGGTAAAGACCGGGAGCGGCACCTGCTGGATCACCTGGCAGCCGAAACTCCGCCGAACCGTTGCCCATTGCCCGGCCAGCGCGGCCAGGCGCTGCGCGAGCCACTCGGCGGCACCGGGGCCCGGCTCCAGCCCCTGCATCAGGTGGTGCGAGTCCAGCGCGAACAGCACCGCGCCGGGCTGAAAGCGGTGCAAGGCGGAGGCCGGGTCGATCAGATCCCGGGCATATTGCCCGTAGCCGGGGGTGTAGGTCTCGATCCAGATGGCGCGGCGCAGGCCGGCGACGCGGATGGCTGGCAGCAGGTGGTCGACCGTCGACGATGCCAGCACCGCGAGCCGCACCGGTTTCGTTGCAAGATCGGCAGGCGCTGCCGCAAACAGCCTGGCGCGGCGCCGATCCAGCCGCATTGTTTCCAACGTGCCGATGCGGCTGTCGGCGAGGGCGACGAGGGCAGCCCAAATCTCGGCCGCGGCGCCCGGGGACAACCGGGCCAGCGATTCGGACCATGCCGGCCGCCTCGGTAGCCAATGGAGTTCGGTGCGGTGCATGGCGGCGGCCCGGAACAATTGCAGCGGGTTTTCATATCCCGGCCATATCTTAAATGCAAAGTTTACAAGTTTGTATCCGCAATTTTTTCGCGGTAGCTTTACTCTATGCAGACCTCCTTTGCCCGCTATCTGATCGGCTTCGCCGCCGCACTCGCCGGCGTGCTGCTGGCGGCGTGGCTCTATGTCTACAGCTTTCCGATGGCGTTCCTGGAAAGCGGCTACCCGTCCTGGGTTGCCAAGTCGATGATGCTGCGCGACTGCCGCATTGGCCGCATTGCGCTGTTCGGGGACTCCCGGCTGGAGGCCGGCGTCGTGCCGGCCCTGTTGCCGGTGGATGCCGCCAACTTCGGGTTGGGCGCCGCGACCGCGGTGGAGATCCACAGCGCCGTCGGGCGGGCACTCGGCTGCGCGCCGTTGCCTCGCCAGGTGGTGCTTTCGCTGGCGCCCGAGCATTTCGGACCGCTCGACCAATATTTTTGGCTCAACGACCTGCGCTACGGATTCATTTCGTTTGCCGAGCTGCTGGAGGCCGAACGCGTGGCAGCGGCCCTTGGCGACACGCAATCCTTCGGCACGGCGAAAACCCCGGACGGGCTGTCGGGCCCGGTGCGGGACTGGTTGTACGCCATCCGCTTCCCGTCCTTCTATATCGGCAGCCTTGCCGGCGGCCGGCTGTTCGGGCGGCAGGGCAGCAACGACGACCGCCTTGCAAAGGTGATGCAGGCGCGCGGTTTTTGGGAGTACCGGTCGACGGGGACGCCACCGCCCCGCGGCGAACCGCTCGCCCCCCGCTTCGACCGCACACCCTTGCAAACGGCTGAATTCGAGCAAACACTGGACCTGCTGCGGGACAAGGCGGTGCCGGTCGGATTGCTGATCATGCCCGTGTCGGAAGACACCTCCGCCGGTGCCGATGCCGCGTATCTGGCCTACTTGCAAAGCCTGACCGAACGATTCCCCAACGTGAGCTTGATTTCCGAAGACATTCCCCGATGGCCGAAACGATTGTTCGTGGACGGCATACATATGACCGGTGCTGCCGCCAGGCTGTTCACGGAACGCCTGGCGGCCTGCACAACGGCCGGGAAGATCCAGCCTCCATGCGACCTGCGCTGGCGGGAAACGGCCTTCCGCCAGCCGTGACATTGAAGCCTTTGGCGCTGGCATGCCACGCTGTCCTGCCATTGGTGGGAAACCCATGATCCTGAACGCCATACACTCCGGCGACGGTGCGCCCGTCGTTCTGCTGCACGGCCTGTTTGGCGCGGCGCGAAATTTCGGCGCCATCCAGCGCGCCCTGTCGCCGCGGTTCCGGATCATCGCGCTGGACCTGCGCAACCACGGCGACAGCCCGCACGGCGCAGACATGCGATACCCTGCCATGGCGGCCGACGTAAGCGACACCTTGCGCGCACTCGGCGTCGAACAGGCCGCCGTCGTTGGGCACTCCATGGGCGGCAAGACGGCGATGGCACTGGCTTTGACCGCACCGGAGACCGTCGGGCGGCTGCTGGTCTCGGACATCGCGCCGGTGCCTTACGCGCACGGCAATACCGGCATCGCCGCGGCGATGCAGGCGATCCCCCTCTCCCCCAGCCTCACCCGCCAGCAAGCCGACGCCGCCCTGCAAGCCGCCGTCCCGCGCCCGGACATCCGCGCCTTCCTGCTGCAGAACCTGCGCTTCGGCGCCGCCCCGCGCTGGCGCATCGGCCTGGCGGAAATCGCCGCCGCGATCCCCGACCTGGAGGGATGGGACGACATCCCCGGCGCCTATGACGGCCCATCCCTGTTCGTCTCCGGCGCAGAGTCCGATTACGTCCTCCCGGAGCACCGGCCGGCCATCAAGACGCAGTTCCCTACCGCCCGCTTCGTCGCGGTGAAAAACGCCGGGCACTGGGTCCACGCCGATAATCACGCTGGCTTTTTGGCGGTGATGGAGGCATTCCTGCGCAACTGGCGCTGAGCGCCAGACCGCCGCATCCTGATGACGGTTCTGCGAAGCATGGCAGAAACGCGCGGTGACCCACGTTTTTCACTCGTAACGCGGCGGCTTACCGCCTAAGTGTGCGGCGCATCATACCCACAAAGCTAGGCTCCTATGCAAATTCGGAACGTCGCCATTATTGCCCATGTCGATCATGGCAAGACCACCCTCGTGGACAAGCTCCTCGGTCAATCGGGCGCGTTCCGTGAACACCAGGCGGTGACCGACCGCGCGCTCGATCGAAACGACCTCGAAAAGGAACGCGGCATCACCATCCTGGCGAAATGCGCCTCGGTGGTGTGGAAAGACACCCGCATCAACATCGTGGACACCCCCGGCCACGCCGATTTCGGCGGCGAGGTGGAGCGTATCCTGAACATGGTGGACGGCGCCCTGGTGCTGGTCGATGCCGCGGAAGGCGTGCTGCCGCAGACGAAATTCGTCGTCGGCAAGGCGCTGGCGCGCGGCATCCACCCGATCGTCATCATCAACAAGGTGGACCGCCAGGACGCCCGCCCGGACGAAGTCCACACCGAGATCTTCGACCTGTTCGCCGCTTTGGGCGCCTCCGACAGCCAGCTCGATTTCCCGATGCTGTATGCCTCCGGCCGCAACGGCTGGGCCGACACCACGCTGGAGGGGCCGCGCAAGGACCTGCACGCGATGTTCGACCTGATCCTGTCGCATGTGCCGGAACCGACGGTGCTGCGCGACGCGCCGTTCGCCATGGTCGCGAGCATTCTTGAATATGACAACTTCCTCGGCCGCGTGCTGACCGGGCGCGTCGAGCAGGGCACCGGCAAGATCAACATGCAGGTCAAGGTGCTGCGCCAGGACGGCAGCGTCGTGGAAACCGGCCGCCTGACCAAGCTGCTGTCGTTCCGCGGGCTGGAGCGGGTGCCGGTGGACGAGGTCGCGGCGGGCGACATCATCGCCGTGGCCGGCCTGTCCGAGAGCACCATCCCTGACACCATCGGCGCGCCGGAGCTGACCGCTCCGCTGGAAGCCATCCCGGTCGACCCGCCGACATTGGCGATGACCTTCCGCATCAACGACAGCCCGCTGGCCGGGCGCGAGGGCAAGAAGGTCACGTCGCGGCAGATCCGCGAGCGGCTGTTCCGCGAGTCGGAAGGCAATGTCGCCATCAAGGTCACGGACTCGAACGAAACCGACGCGTTCGAAGTGGCGGGCCGCGGCGAACTCCAGTTGGGCGTGCTGATCGAGCAGATGCGCCGCGAGGGTTTCGAACTCACCATCGGCCGCCCGCGCGTACTGACACGGCGCAACCCGGAGACCAACGAACGGGAAGAGCCGATGGAGGAGGTGCTGGTCGACGTGGACGAGCCCTACACCGGCATCGTGGTGGAAAAGCTGGCGCGGCGGAAGGGCGACATGCGCGACATGCGTCCGTCCGGCGGCGGCAAGGTCCGCATGACCTTCAACATCCCCAGCCGCGGGCTGATTGGCTACCACAACGAGTTCCTGACCGACACGCGCGGCACTGGCATCATGAACCGGCTGTTCGCGGGGTACGGCCCGTGGAAGGGCCAGATCGAAGGCCGCCGCGCCGGGTCGCTGATCTCGACCGAAGCCGGTGAGGCGGTGCAATACGCCCTGTGGTACATCCAGGAACGCGGCACGATGTTCGTCAGCCCCGGCGAGAAGGTCTACCAGGGCATGATCCTGGGCGAGCATTCGCGTGAGTCCGATCTGGAAGTGAACCCGATCAAGGAGAAGAAGCTGACCAACATCCGCGCCGCCGGCAAGGATGAGGCGATGCTGCTGATCCCGCCGCGGAAAATGAGCCTGGAGCAGGCGATCGCCTATGTCGAGGACGACGAGTTCGTCGAGGTGACGCCGTCCGCCATCCGGCTGCGCAAGCGCTACCTCGACCCGAACGAGCGCAAGCGCTACGAGCGCAAGATCGACGCCGACGCGGCGGCCTGATCGTCGCGCGGGGCACGGATTGCAGAAAAGCAAGAAGAATCTACTTTCCGGGACGCCGCATCCTAAGAATCTCGCGAATTCGCAATAGTCTCGACCGGAGGCTGTTCCGCGGTCTAAGATCATTGCGATGGAGTTCCTCGCACAAAGCTTCGCCGGGATCTGGGAGGCAACCCGCTCGCAGCCGCTGCTGATCGCGGCCTGCGCGGCGGCCGGCCTGTACATGTCGTTCCGGCAGCGGCGGGGATAGCGGCATGCCCCTGCGGCACGCTTCGCGCTTGTCCCGCCTGCTCGCACGGGCAGGCGTCTGGCATGTCATGCTCGTCGGCTTCACCCTGGCACTCACCTGGATCTTCCTGGTAACCGACCTGCGCGAGGAACACCGCGACGCCATCGCGGGCGCGGAGAGGGAAACCAACGCACTGGCGCGGGGCCTGGGGGAAACCACACTCGCCTCCTTCGACACGATCGACCAGACGCTGAAGGATCTGCGCGAAGCCTACGTCCGCGATCCCGCCCATTTCGACATCCGGACATGGTTCGCGGACCACCGGTTCGGCACCGGGCTGATCATCCAGGCATCGATCGTCGGCCCGGACGGGTTCGTGGTGCAAAGCAACCTGCCGCTGCCCGATCGCACCGACCTGTCGGACCGGGAGCATATCAGGTTCCAGAAGACCTCGTTCGGCGACGAGTTGTTCATCAGCAAGCCGGTGCTCGGCCGCGTTTCGAAGCGCAAATCCCTCAACGCCACGCGCAAGATCATCGCCCCCGATGGCAGCTACGGCGGCACGGTGGTGGTCTCCGCCGGCCTCGATTACCTGACGCGCTTCTATGAATCGCTCTCGGCCCGCGGCGTCATTGCGCTCATCGGCAGCGACGATGGCATCATCCGCTCCCGAGCTCCGGTGGACATGGAGCTTATCGGCACCCGCGACGCCGACATCGACCGCATGATGGCCGGCAACCGCAGCGGGTCGTTGCGCACCGACACCGCCGGTGGCGCGGTGGACCGCATCGCCAGCTACCGCGTGCTGCAAAAGTATCCCCTGGTCGTCGAGGTCGCGCTCGATGCCGCCGAGGTCTTCGACCAGTACAATCGCGACCTGAAGCGCTACGCCGTCGCCGGCGGCATCCTGACCGTGCTGTTCCTGGTTGTCGGCACATTGCTGGTGCGCCAGCGCCGGCGTCTGCTGGCCAGCAGCGGCGCCTTGACGGCGACCTTGGAGAACATCTCGCAAGGCATCCTGATGGTGGATGCCAACGGCAACGTGCCGGTCGTCAACCGCCGGGCGATCGAACTGCTCAGGCTGCCGAACTCGCTGATGGAGCGCAAACCGTCGTTCCAGGAGATCCTCGCCTATCAGCTCGCCACCAACGAGTTCGGCCGCGGCGAGGACGTCAATCCGGACTTCATCCAGTTCGTCGCGTCGGGCGGCCTGTCCAGCGCATTGCCGTTTTATGAGCGTGTCCGCCCCGACGGCACGGCCCTGGAGATTCGCACCCAGCAGCTTCCCGACGGCGGCGCCGTGCGCACCTATACCGACACCACCGAGCGCAAGCGCAACGAGCTGACCTTGGCCGCGGCGCGCGATGCCGCCGAAGCCGGCGCCCGCGCCCGGGCTGAGTTCATCGCCGTCATGAGCCACGAGATCCGCACCCCGCTGAACGGCATCCTCGGTGTGGCAGAACTGCTCCAGGGCCTCGAGCTTTCGCCGGTGGCCGCGGAATATGCCAACGTGATCAGTGCCAGCGGCACGCACCTGCTGCAGATCATCAACGATATCCTGGATTTTTCCAGCCTCGACGCGGCCCGGCTGGACCTTGAGGAAGGCGTGTTCGACATTCGCGAGGTCGTCCGCCAGGCGATCGCGTTGCTCGGCCACCAGGCGAAGCAGAAGGGCCTGGAGCTGACCCTCGACGTCGCGCCCGACGTCCCCGCCCGGGTGTTCGGCGATGCCCAGCGGCTGCGCCAGATCGTCCTGAACCTCGCCGGCAACGGCGTGAAGTTCACCCTGCAAGGCTCCGTCGCCATTGCGGTCCGCAAAGTCCGCGATGAGTCCGACGGGGTGCGCATCGGCTTCAGCATCGCCGACACCGGCATCGGCATCAGCGCCGAGGCACAGGGGCGGCTGTTCAACGAGTTCACCCAGGGCGACAGCTCGATCCGGCGGCGGTTCGGCGGCAGCGGCCTCGGCCTGGCGATCACCCGCCGGCTGGTGGAGCTTATGGACGGCCATGTCAGCGTCGAAAGCATGCCCGGCGCCGGCAGCACCTTCCGCTTCGACCTGCGGCTGCGCAATCCGCCGCCCGATGCCCCGCCGGCTCCGCTGCCGCCGCCGCCGGGGCGGCCGCAGGCGGCCCCGGTCCTGGCCGAACCCGCCGCGGTTGCGGCGGCAGCGGACGCTCCGGCGGCCGAACCGGCGGCGAACGCGGGCGGCTTGCGCATCCTGCTCGCCGAGGACAACGCCACCAACCGGTTCGTCGCAACCCGCATGCTGGAGCGGCTGGGGCATGACGTGCAGAGCGTCGTGGATGGGCAGGCCGCGGTGGAGGCCGTGACGGCAGGAGACCATGACCTCGTGCTGATGGACATGATGATGCCCGAAATGGACGGGCTGACCGCGACGCGGGTGATCCGCGCGATGGATGGGCCGAAATCCCGCATCCCGATCATCGGCCTGACGGCGAACGCGATGGAGACCGACGCGGAAGCCTGCCGCGAGGCCGGGATGGACGGCTTCGTCACCAAGCCGGTCAAGGCGGCCCGGCTGGAGGAGGCCATGCGGGAGGTGCTCGACGAGCGCGTCGGCGGGTGAAGCTGTCGCGTGCCAGTCCGGCCATGGCGTCGAGCGGACCGCGCCGCAACTTGCCAGATCGTCCAAAGTCCCGCGTCGCAATTTGCGAATCCCGGCCACAACCCGGGCGATCCGGCTGGCACGACCCTTGCGATCCATCCCGCAGCGAAAGCAGACAAGGAATTGCCGTCATGTGTGGTATCGTCGGAATGGTCAACGGGCATCCCGTCGCGCGCGACCTGGTGACCGCGCTCGGTCGGCTGGAGTATCGCGGCTACGATTCCGCCGGTATCGCCGTGGCCGGGCCCGGCTTCGACCTGCGCAAGGTCGTCGGCGGCATCTCGGTTCTGATGGACAGCATCGGCAACGGCTTCGCGGGGCACGCCGGCGTCGGCCATACGCGATGGGCCACGCACGGCCGCGCCGAGCTCCGCAACGCGCATCCGCATGTCTGGCAGGGCGTCGCGGTCGTGCATAACGGCATCATCGAGAACCACCGCAGCCTGCGATCCGGCATGCTGCAACGCGGCGAGACCTTCGAAAGCGAAACCGACAGCGAAGTGATCCCGCATCTGATCGCGGCCGCCCGCGCCGCCGGAGCAGGGCCGGTGGACGCCGTTCGCGGCGCCTGCGCCGAACTGCAGGGCGACTACGCCATCGCGGTGCTGTTCGAGGACGCGCCCGACCGCGTCATCGTCGCCCGCCAGGGCAGCCCGGTGATGGTCGCGCGCGGCCCGCAGACCGCCGCGGTCGCCTCCGATCCCGCCGCGCTGGCTTCGCTGTGCGACGACTACGCGGCCCTGGAAGACGGCGACCTCGCCGAACTCTCCATCGAGGGCGTCACCATCTATGACGGCGACGGCTGCCTGACCCGGCGGCGCTGGCGGAAGCTCGAGGGCGCTGAGGACGATGGCCGGGCCCAGGTCTATGGGTCCTTCACCCGCGCCGAGATCGCCGCCCAGCCCGAGGCGCTGCGGCACACCGACTCCAGGCTGCGCGACCGCGTCATCCCGCTGCACATTGCCGAGGCCGAGCGTCTGCTGCTCGTCGGCTGCGGCAGTTCCATGCATGCCGCTGCGGCGGTGCGGCCCTGGCTGGAATGCCTCACCGGCATCCCCTGCGATCTGGAGGCGGCCAGCGAATGCCGCACCCGCGAGGCGCCACTGTCGCGCGGCACCGTTGGCGTGCTGGTATCGCAGTCCGGTGAGACCGCCGACATGCTGGCGGTCATGGAGATGCTGCAGACGCGCAACGTGCCGCTGGTCGCGGTCGTGAACGTGCCGCACTCGCAGATGGCGCGGGGCGCGGATCTGTCGTGGCCGACTGAGGCCGGGCGCGAGCACGGCGTGGCCGCGACCAAAAGCTTCACCTGCCAGATCCTGGCGCTGATCCGCTTCGGCCTGGCGATGGGCCTGCACCGCGGAACCGTGACGCTCGACACGATGGTCGCGGTCGAGCGGGAGCTGACCGGGGTGGCGGCCGTGTGCGTGCGCGCGGAGAAACTGGAGGTGCAGTTCGAGGCGATTGCCGAGCGGCTGGTGCAAGAGGGCGAGGCCCTGTTCATCGGCCGCGGTTCGGCCGCGGCGATGGCGGCCGAGGGCGCGCTGAAGCTCCAGGAGCTGTCCTACCTGCGGGCCGACGCCTACGCCGCCGGTGAGCTGAAATACGGCGCGATCGCGACGGTGCGGGAAGGCTCGCCGGTGCTCGTCTGCGCCGGCGCCGGGCAATACGCGCACAAGACGCTGGCCAACGCCGAGGAAGTCCGTGCCCGCGGCGCCTACGTCATCGCCCTGGTCGACGACGCCTCCGCCGCCGCCTTCGCACCGGTCGCGGATGAGCTGGTGGTGCTGCCGGGCGCCGGCCTGGGCACTCTGTTCGCGCAGGCGGTGGCGATCCAGTTGATCGCGGTGCATGCGGCGATTTTGCTGAACCATCCGGTCGATCGTCCGCGCAACCAGGCGAAACCTGTTACCGTCGCGTGATAGTTTCGCGCATGCAACCAGAAAGCGAGCCAAGCCATGTCTGCCGCCGCCCTGAAAACCTGGGTCAAGTCGCGTGAAACCCCGCTGTCCCGGTTCGCCTATTGCGCCTTCAGCAGCCTGAGAACCGTCCGTGTACCGGTGATCCGGCCATTGCATCGGACGCTGTATGCGATGCATCTGGCGGTGCGGCAGGCGATTCAGGAATCGACCCGCATCTTCTGGTACACGCCGCTGTTCGCCAGCCGGCTGGAAACCCCGGCGCCCGGGCTGCTGCTGTATAGCGGCATGCCGCAGGTTATCGGACCGCTGCGCATCCGCGTCGGGCGCGGCACCCGCATCAGCGGCATATCCACGTTCATCGGCCGCTCCGCCACCGCCGCCCCGCTGCTGGATATCGGCGACAATGTCGATATCGGCTGGCAGAGCACGATCTCCGTCGGCACCCGGATCGAAATCGGCGACAATGTCCGCCTCGCCGGGAAATGCATGCTGGCGGGGTTTCCCGGCCACCCGCTGGACCCGGCGGATCGCGCCGCCGGCCTGCCCGACACGCCCGACCAGATCGGCGACATCGTGCTGGAGCGCGACGTCTGGCTGGCGACCGGGGTGACCGTCCTGGCGGGCGTGCGCATCGGCGCCGCCACGGTGGTCGCGGCCGGCAGCGTGGTCACGCGCGACCTGCCGCCGGGCGTGCTGGCGGCCGGGGTTCCCGCCCGCGTCATTCGCTCGCTGGCGGCCGGATGACCGACCTGATCGTCTTCGGCGAGGATTGGGGGGCGCATCCGTCCTCCACCCAGCATCTGGTGTCGCATCTGCCGGGACCGCGCCGCATCGTCTGGGTCAACTCCATCGGCCTGCGCCGCCCGCGGCTGACCTTGGGCGATGCCGGGCGGGTGGTCCGCAAGCTGGTGTCCGCGGTTCGCCCGTCCGCGCGCCCCGCGCGCGCCGCCGCACCCCCTGCCCCCGGCCCCGTCGTGCAGCCGATAATACTGCCGATGGCGCGGGGTGCTCTGGCGCGGGGGCTGAACCGCAGGCTGCTGGCCCGCAAAGTCGGCGCCGCCGCCCGCGCCGCGCGGCTATACCGGCCGGTGCTGTGGATATCGCTGCCCTCCGCCATCGATGCGGTTGGGGCGTTGGACGAGTCTGCGGTGGTCTATTACTGCGGCGACGATTTCGGCGCGCTGGCCGGGGTCGATCACGCACGCTGCCTGGAGATGGAGGCGGAACTGGCGGCGCGGGCGGACCTGATCCTGGCCGCAAGCCCGGCGATGGCGGCGCGATTTCCGGCGTCGAAGACGCATGTGCTGCCGCATGGCGCGGACCTTGGCCTGTTCGGCACGCCCGTGCCGCGGGCGGCGGATTTGCCGGACGGGCCGGTGGCGGGGTTCTACGGCACCCTGGCGGAATGGCTGGACTACAGCCTGATCGCCGCCACCGCCGGGCTGTTGCCGGATTGGCGGTTCGTGTTTGTCGGCCCCATCGGCGCCGATGTCTCGGCGATTGCCGGACTGCCGAACGTGTCGCTGTTGGGCGCGAGGCCGCATGCCGCCTTGCCGTCTTATGCACAGCATTGGACCGCGGGGCTGATCCCGTTCCTCGACAACGCGCAGATCCGGGCGTCAAATCCGCTGAAGCTGCGGGAGTATCTGGCGGCGGGCCGGCCAATCGTGGCGACGCCGTTTCCGGCGATGCTGCCGTATGCGGAGCATCTGGCGGTGGCGACGACGCCGGAAGCGTTCGCGGATGCGCTGCGCGCGGCGCCGGCCGATCCATTCGGCGCGGCAGCCAGGCGGCAGGCGGCCGTGGCGGGTGAGAGCTGGGACGCCCGCGCGGCGGACGCGGCAGCGTTGATCGACGGGCTGGGGCGATAACCGGGCTGGCGCACACGGCCGGGACGGCCGGCATTCCCGGGACCAGCGGGACAGTGCGAAACACGTTCGTGACAGCGGTGCCAGTGTTGAAAAACTGACTCGGGTACATTATTGATATAGTATGCGTTGCATTCTCGGCGCGCAGCACTGGATCATGCCGTTGCCGCGGCGCCTCCGGCTGGAGCGGAAACGATGCGCCGGCTTTCCCGTCGCCCGGTCCTTTCATACGCAACCGTCCGGAAACTCACCTGGATGATGGCGCTGCTGGTTGCTGCGTGCTCGCACGATCCGATCCGCTACATCCCCGAAACCGACCGGGCCATGCTGCAGGCGCAGGATCGGCTCGGCACCGGCGACCGGACCGGCCAGCCGATAAGCGTCGACGAAATGCTGCAGCGAGCCAAATCGACCGCCGAAAACAAGGCGTCGCCGTCCCGGGTGGTGATCCGCTTCGACGGCGATGCGGTGCAGCCGGATGCGGCGCAACGCGACACGCTGCGGCGGTTCGCCGAACAGTCGCACACGGGTTCGCTTACTGTGACCAGCCATCCGGGCAGTTTCGACGATGCCGGCTCGCCGGTGCTGGGTCAGCGGCGGGCGATCGCCGTCTCGCGGGAACTGTCGGCCGTCGTGGCCGACGTGCAGATGCGGTTCGAGCCGGAGGTACCCCCGGGGGTCGTCGTTGTGTCGCTCGGCCGCCCGGCGCCGCCGGCCGTCGCGCCGGACAATCCAGCGCCATGAACAACCTGGCGGCCTTACCCATCGCGGGCCTGTCCACGGCCACCCCTGCAAGCCCGCCGATTGCCGAAACGCTGCAGGTGCTGCTGACCGCCGCCTGGCGTCGGCGCTACCTGATCGTGACGCCGATGCTGTTCCTGCCGGTGCTGGGCGGGGTCGCCGGCCACTTCGCGCCGAAGACCTACGAAACCAAGATGACGATCCTGATCCAGGAGCCGGGCAAGCTGAACCCGTTCCTGGAGGACCTCAGCGTCAAGACCAACCTTAAGGACCGCATGCCGGCGCTGTCGTCGCTGCTGACCAGCCGCTACGTGATGCAGTCGGTCGCGGCTGATCTCGGCATGATCCACCCGGATTCGAAGGAGAAGCTGATCGACGATGTGGTGGCCGATCTGTCCTCCGCGGTCTCGGTCCAGTTGATCGGCCAGGAACTGGTGGAGCTGCGCTACAAGGCTGCCACGCCGGCCGGCATCGACACGGTGCTGACGCGGATTGGCAACCGCTTCATGGAGCGGGTGGAGGCACCGGAGGACAGCTCCATGCGGAACTCGGTCTCGTTCCTGGACAAGGAACTGGCCGATGCGCGCAAGCGGCTGGAGGACGCCGAAGCCGCGGTTGCGGAGTACCGCAACAAGAACGCGCAGTCACTGCCCGACCAGCGAGCCGGCAACCTGCAGCGGCTTGCCACCCTGCGCGATTCGCTGGCCGAGCATGAAGTGAAGCTGGTTGGCGCGCAGACCGATTTCGACACGACCCGCGCGCGGCTGTCGCAAACCGACCCGGTCATCGGCAGGCTGGAGCAGGACATCGTCACCACGCGCGGCGATCTTGCGATGCTGCGCAGCCGCTACACCGACGAGCATTCGAAGGTGCAGGCGGCGCTGCGTACGTTGCAGCGGCTGGAGGACGAGCGCGCCCGTCTGGTCGCTTCCGGGCAGCAGGCGGCTCCGGTCGATGTCGATCGGATGTGGAACATGGCGGCGGTGGCACGCAAGGAAGGCGACGGATCGCAGCCGTTGCTGGTGTCGCAGGTGGCGATGCTGGAAGCGGCGCGCACGCGGCTGCAGGAGGTGCAGAGCGAAACCGAGAACCTGCGCCGCTCGGTTGCCGAACTGTCGATCTATGTCGAGGCTTCGGGCGATGTGGAACGCGAGCTGGACAAGCGGCAGCGTACGGTGACCGAGACGCTGGACCTGGTGCAGTCGTTGCAAAAACGCTTCGAAATGGCCAAGGTGACCGGGGAGCTGTCGCGGTTCCAGGCGCCGGAGCGGATCAAGGTCATCGACAAGCCGGCGGTGCCGACGAAGCCGATGAAGCCTTTGACCATCCTGTTCGCCGTCGGCGGGCTCGTCGGCGGGCTGTTCCTCGGGGCCGGCCTGGCCGTGCTGCTGGAGCTATCGGACACCACCGTGCGGCGGATCCGGCAGATGGAGAAGCTGACGGGCGTGCCGGTGCTGGGACGGCTGGCGGTGGCGGAGGGGGCGATCGACGCGCTTAAACCGGTCGATCTTCCCGCCGGGAAGCCGTTTGCCGCGAGGATCGCCGGGTTCGCCGATGGGCTTGACCAGGCGGCCATCCGGCAAGGGTTGCTCCGCGCCATGACGGCAGCGCAGGCCGTCGCCGGCTCCTTGAGGTTGGCCTTTGCGCGCATGGCAGCGGCAATCCGGCGGCGCGGGATCCGGCGCAAATAGCAATGGGCCGGCGGTGCCGGTCGTGAAGGAACTGCCGCATGGGGTACGCTGCGAAAGCACATCCGATCGTTCACGTCGTGCAGCATCTCCGCCCCGGCGGGCTGGAGGTGATGGCGCTGGAACTCGCGCGGGCGCAGGCGCGCATCCATCCCACCCTGGTCGTCAGCCTGGACGGCGATCTGGAGACCACGCTCGATTGCTGGCCCAGGCTCCAAGCGCAGCGGGACCAGTTGGTCTTCATGGGCAAGGAACCCGGCGTCGACCTGGCTTTGCCGCTGCGGCTGCGGGCGTTGTTCCGGCGCCTCGGCGCCATCGGCGTGCATACGCATCATATCGGGCCGCTGCTGTATGCCGGTCCCGCCGCCCGGCTTGCCGGCGTGGCACACCGTGTCCATACCGAGCATGACGCCTGGCATCTGCAGGATGCAAAGCGCCGCCGCATCGTGCGGCTGGCCCTGGCGGCGGCAAAGCCGATCCTGATCGCCGATGCGCCGCATGTCGCTGATGCGGTCGCCCGGGCGTTGTCCTGCCCGCCGCCGCGCGTGATCCTGAACGGCGTGGATACCGAGCGGTTTGCACCCGGCGACCGCATCGCGGCACGGCGCGGGCTTGGTCTGCCGGAGCACGGCCGGATCATTGGCATCGCCGCCCGGCTGGAGCGGGTCAAGGGAGTCGATCTGGCGATCGACGCGCTGGCCGCGGTGCCCGATGCGCTGCTGGCGATCGCCGGAGGCGGGTCGGAGCGGGAGAGTCTCCAGGCACAGGCTGCCTCGCTTGGACTGGAGGAACGGGTGCGGTTCCTTGGCCATGTCGATGACACGGTGCGGCTGTATCGCGCGATCGACCTGCTGTGCCTGCCGTCGCGGGCCGAGGGCCTGCCGCTGGCGCTGCTGGAGGCGCAGTCCACCGGCGCCCGGGTGGTGGCGATGCGCGTCGGCGGTGTCCCTGCGGGAGTCGATCCGGAGACCGGCGTGCTGGTCGATCCGGAGGAACCGGGCGCCCTGGCGCGGGCCTTGCGCGATGCCGTGCGTGAGGACATCGGCATCCGCCTCAGCCCGCGCCCCTTTGTGGAGCGAACCGGCAGCCTGGAGGCTATGGCCTCGGCCTACACGGCGTTGATGCTGGGGGAAGCGAAGTCAAATGGCTGATTGGCATTGCCGCGACCACTGCGGTTATGGCGGACTGAGGCCAACAGGCATTGGTTAAAGCGGCTTGCGGGCCGCCCGCCGCCTCATCGCCACGGTGCGCGAAGCAAGCCAGGAACTGATGTCGATTAGCGGGCGGACGCGCGAAATTTGCTATTGGCGTGGGTTCAGGACCGGATTGCGTGTGCTGTTCGATGCGCCGACATCCGCGCTCGATCCCGAACTGGTGGGCGAAGTGCCCGACGTCATCAAGGAACACGCCCGTTCCGGCACCACCATGATCATCGTCACGCACGAAATCGGTTTCGCCCGCGAAGTCGACGGCGCCGTGGTCTTCATGGATGCCGGCGAAATCCTCGAAATCGGCCCGCCCGCGCTGATCTTCAATGATGCTCTGAAGGAGTTTTCCATGTTTCTCACGCGACGCTCGGCCGTCACCGGCCCGGCCCTGTTCGCAACAATGTCGGCGCGCGCCTTCGACCGCGGTCTTGAGCAGCCCGGACGCCTGCACACAAGCAGGAACGATGCAGCCATCGCGCTGATCCCGAGGGGTTTCCCCTTTGTTACGCCAGGCAGCCTGACGGTTGGCATCCATCCCAACAACCCGCCAATCAGCACCTACGCAACGGACGCCCGCACCAGCGTCGGATTCGATCCCGACCTGATCACCCTGACGGCAAGACCCGGCTCGCCGGCACCATCAGCGGCGGTTGGCCGCGCACGGCCGAAATCGCGGTGACCACCCGCAAGGGCAGCGGACTGGCCGACGCGCTGACCGACGCGGTCAACGGCCTGATCGCCAACGGCGCCCACGCGAAATTGCTGGACCGCTGGAGCCTCGGTTCGGATGCGATCGAAAAGTCCCGGACCAACCCGCCCGGCCTGCCGCAGATCAGCGGGAGATATCGGTCACGAACGCGGCGATGTCCGGCCGGGCCGGAATGATCCGGTTGTCCACATACCAGTCGGCGATATGCCCGATATGCTCCGCCTCAGCCGAACCGACGGGGCCGAGTGGGTCGGTGTTGTATTCGCCCAACCTGCCCGCCACCCCGGCGGGAAGTCCGAGTTCGCGCACCCAGATCTCCCCCGCGTCCTGCTTGTGCGCCTGCGCCCAGGCGTTTTCCGAACGCAGCACATCGAACACCGCCGCCACCACGGCGCGGTGCGCCTGAAGAAACGACTGGCTGACGAAGTAGGCGACGGCGTTTTCCGACCCCGCCTGCTCGCCGTCCGCCAGCAACCGCGCGCTGCCGTTTCCCAAAACCACCGAGAGGAACGGGTCCCATGTTGCCCACGCATCGACGTGGCCGCCGCTCAACGCACTGGATGAATCCGGTGGCGCCAGATAGGCGCGGGTCACCCGGTCCACCGGAACGTTTGCCTTGTTCAACGCCCGCACCAGCAGATATTCCCCGGTGCCGCCGCGGTTCACCGCCACCGTGCGGCCTTGCAGATCGGCGACGCTGCGTAGCGGCGAATCGGCGCGCACGACGATGCCTTCGTCCCCGGCCGATTGCGCCTGGTAGGCGAACATTACCAGCTTCACCCCGCCAGCCCGCGACGTAATGAATGAGGTCGAACTGCCGACGGTCAGGTCTATGGCACCGCCGTTCATCGCCTCCACCGCCGGGGCGGCGGCGGCGAACGGTCCCGCCCAGGAGACTGTGACGCCGCGCGGCTCCAGCGCTTTTTCCAGCGATCCGTGCGCCTTCGCCAGGGTCAGGTCGTTGGTGCCCTTCAGGTAGCCGATGCGCAGGGTGACCGCCGGCTCCTGCGCCCGCGCCAACGAAGCCAACAAGAACAGCAGGATCGCAACCCGAAAGAACATCCGAAAATCCTTACGCTGACGGCCGGGCAAGCCCGAGATGATCCCGCAATGTCGCTCCGGTATACTCCGTGCGGAACAGGCCGCGCCGTTGCAGCTCCGGCACCAGCAGCCGCACGACGCTTTCCAGGCCGCCCGGGAAATACGGGACCTGCAACATAAATCCGTCGCAGGCACCGGCCTCTTGCCATTCCTGCATTCGGTCCGCCACCGCAACCGGCGTGCCGGTGAAGCCGAACGTCGTGCGTCCGGCACCGTAGCGCTGGCCAAGCTGCGAGACGGTCAGGCCGGTGCGGCGGGTCAGCTCCACGACCTCGCGGAAATGGCCCTCGACGCCGGGCGCCGCAAGATCCTCCGGCAGCACCTCGTTTTGCGGCAGCAGCGACAGGTCGATCCCGAGGTGATACGACAGCGTCGAAAGCCCGGCCTCCGGCAGGCTCAGCGACGACAGCAAGTCCTGCTGCGCCTCCGCCGCATCCACGCTTTCCGCAACGACTGGCGCGATCCCCGGCAGCACCTTCAAGGTATCCGGATCGCGGCCGAACCGTTCCGCCCGCGCCCGCAGGTCCGTGCGGAACTCCCGCGCCAGCACAGGATCGCCCGGCGTCACGAATATCACCTCCGCCCAGCGCGCGGCGAAATCGCGGCCGCGGTCGGAGGCTCCCGCCTGCACGAACACCGGCCGCCCCTGCGGCGATCGGCTGACATTCAACGGCCCCTGGACATTGAACCAGCGACCGGAATGATCCACCCGATGCACCCGCGCCGGGTCCGCAAATACCGGTGTATGGCGATCGCGGACAAGGGCGCCATCCTCCCAGGAGTCCCAGAGCGCGCAGGCAACCTGCATGAACTCATCGGCGCGGTCGTAGCGCTGCTCGCGGGAAAGCTGCTCGGTCCGCCCGAAATTGCGCGCCTCGGCATCCTGGAACGACGTAACGATATTCCACGCGGCGCGGCCGTTGCTGAGGTGATCCAAGGTCGCCATCGCCCGCGCCAGGATATACGGCTCGAAATACGTCGCCGACAAGGTGCAGCCCAGGCCGATATGCTTCGTTGCGCCGGCAATGATCGACAGCACCACCAGCGGGTCCAGCCGCAATGCCCCCAGCGCCCCGTAGCGCAGTTGGCTGTCGAGACTGTCGCCCAGACGGTCCGGCACGGCCAGGATGTCGGGCAGGAAGACCAGGTCGAAACGGCCCTCCTCCAGCAGGCGCCCCAGGGTCTGGTAATACTCCGCGGACAGCAGATCGCCCGCGGCCTGCGGATGCCGCCAGCCGCCATGACTGCCGGAAACCGGCCCGGCCGAGGCGAAAACGGCAAGGTGCAGGGGCTTTGTCATGCGCTGTATCCCTTACCCGGTGCGTGATACACGATGAACTCCCCCAATTGTCGCCTCGCGCCGAACCTGCCATGAGCCTCAGCATGGATCGCCCGTCAAGCCAAGCCCTCACCGCCGATATGCCGCTCCGCCGCGGCGCGCTGCCGATAATCCTGCTGCTCAGCGCCGCCACCGGCATCTCCGTCGGCGTGCTGTCGCTGGCCCTGCCGCTGTTCGCCCTCAGCCTTTCCGCCACCGCCGCCCAGGTCGGCCTGATCCGCGCCGCAGCCGGCATCGGCTTGCTCTGCGCGGTGCTTCCCGCCGGTTTCCTGGTGGACAGGTTCGGCTCCAAAGCCATGTTCCATGCCGGCAGCCTCGGCATGGTCTTCAGCGTCATCGCCTACCGTTTCTCGGCCGAACCCGCCGCGCTGATCGCGATCGCGGTGTTCGAGGGCGGCTTCCGCTGCCTGGCGTTCAACGCGCTGACCGCAACGTTCCTGCAAGCCCTGCCGCGCTTCGGCATGAAAACCGTCGGCTGGTCCAAGGGCGCGCTGTCGTTGGGACTGAGCTTCCTCGGTCCGCTGCTGGCCGGGGCGCTGCTCGGCATCGCCGATTTCCACACCGTCTTCGCGGCGGTGGTCGTCCTGATGCTGGCACCCAACGTCCTGATGACGCTTGTCGGCGACGGGCCGCCGCGCCGCGCCGGGACGGGCGGAGCATTGGCCTCGGTCCTCAGCCATGGCGGCGAGATCGCGGCCCTGCTGAGGCAACCCAACGTGGCCGCCTGCCTGGCGGCCGAGGCGCTGGTGGCCGCGACGTTCTCCGCTTTCGGCACCTTCATCGTGGTGCTCGCCGTCTCGGCGCTGGGCATGACGCCGATGACCGCCTCCATTCTGGCGGCGACCGAGGGCGCGGCCTTCATCATCACCGTGTTCGCGTTCGGCGGCCTGATCCAACGCCTGTCACACCGTGCGGCGGTGCTGGTGGGCGCCGGCATTTCCGCGCCGAGCCTGGCCTGTCTGTCCGGGTCCGGTGCGGTGCCGGTGCTGTTCGCCGCCGCGCTGACCCTGGGCTGGGGCCTGGGCCTGGCTTCGCTTGTCACGACCTCCCGCGCCGGGACGCTGCCGGGGGAGAAAGGCAAGGTCGCCAGCCTGTTCATGGCTGCGGCCGGCCTCGGCATCGCCATAGGTCCGGCGTTCGGCGGCTCGGTGGCGGCCTGGTTCGGCGTCCGGGCGGTGTTTGCCGCTTTCGTTCCGCTTTACGCGCTGCTGGCTGCATCGGCATTGGGCCGGGCGCGAAAAGGCGGCCGCTGGCGCCGCCTGGCTAAGCAGCCGTAGCCCCGGCCGGACCGGTTCAACCCGGCCGGGCCGATCGCGATGCCACAACCGACCTTACCCAGGCGCACGCCTCAGTGATGGCGGCACCGGCCTTGTCCACCACGCCCGGCCAGAAGAAGAACCCGTGGTTCACCCCATCCCACCGTTTCATCCGGGTCGCCACCCCGGCCTGCTGCAGCCGTTGCGCGTAGTATTCGCCTTCGTCGCGCAGCGGATCGTATTCCGCGGTGATCACCAGGGCGGCCGGCAACCCGCTCAGGTCCGCCGCCCGCATCGGACTGGCATGCGGGTGCGCCGCGTCCCGCGCATCGGCCAGGTAGTGGTCCCAGAACCAGATCATACCGGCGCGGGTCAGCCCGTAGCCCTCGGCATTTTCGGTCATCGACGGCGTGCCGGGTTCGTAGTGATCCGTCACCGGGTAAATCAGCAACTGGCCGAGCAGCTTCGGGCCGCCCTTGTCGCGGATGCGCAGGGCTGTCACCGCCGCCAGATTCCCCCCGGCGCTGTCTCCCGCCACAATCACGCGTCCGGGATCTGCTCCCAGCGCCGCTGCATTCGCCAAAGCCCAGCGAGTCGCCGCCAGGCAGTCATCCGTCGCGGCCGGGAACTTCGCTTCCGGCGCCAGGCGGTAGTCCACCGAGACCACGACGCATCCCGATCCGGCGCACAGGTTGCGGCACATGCGGTCATGCGTATCCAGGCTGCACACCACGAAGCCGCTGCCGTGGAAGAACACCATCAGCGGAAACGGCCCCCGACCCAGCGGCGTGTAGACACGCAGCGCCAGCGAACCGCCCGGCCCCTGCATGTCGCGATTGACCACCCGAGCGATCTCGGGCGTGTGCAATCCGGGGAAATCCCGCGCCGCAAACTGCGCCCGCGCCTCTGCCACCGTCAGCGTGTGCAGCGGCGGCAGCGCGGCGCCGAGATCGAGCAGCATCCGAATCTGAGGATCGACCGGCATTGTCAGGCCACCTCGAACAGGCCGGCTGCGCCCATGCCGCCGCCGACGCACATGGTCACCACCACGAACCGCGCGTCGCGCCGCCGCCCCTCGATCAGCGCATGTCCAACCATCCGGGCGCCGGACATGCCGTACGGATGGCCGATGGCGATCGCGCCGCCGTTGACGTTCAGCCGATCGGCGTCGATGCCGAGGCGGTCGCGGCAATACAGCACCTGGCAGGCGAAGGCTTCATTCAGTTCCCACAGATCGATGTCCTCGACCCGCAGGCCATGCTTGTCCAGCAGCTTGGGCACGGCGAAGACCGGGCCGATGCCCATCTCGTCCGGGGCGCAGCCTGCCACCGCCATACCGCGATAGATGCCGAGCGGATGCAGGCCGCGACGCGAGGCTTCCGCCTCCTCCATCAGCACCGCGGCGGAGGCGCCGTCGGAAAGCTGCGAGGCATTGCCGGCGGTGATGAACTTGCCCAGCTTCACGACCTGGCCGTTGGCGAACACCGGCTCCAGCCGTGCAAGGCCGGCCAGCGTGGTTTCCGGCCGGTTGCCTTCGTCCTTCGTCAGCGATACCGGTTTGCGGCTGACCTCCCCGGTGGCCTTGTCGGTGACCAGCATGTCCGTTGCAAGGGCGACGATCTCGTTGTCGAAGCGGCCGGCCTGCTGCGCCGCCGCGGTGCGCTGCTGGGAGCGCAGCGCGTATTCGTCCTGCGCCTCGCGCGGGATCTTATAGCGCTCGGCCACCAGTTCCGCGGTCTCGATCATCGTCATGTAAAGGCCCGGGACCCGGGCGAGCAGCTCGGGGTCCTGGCCGCGGCTGCGGTTGATCGCGTTGGTCTGCACCAGCGAAATGGATTCCAGGCCGCCGCCGACGGCGATCTGCATGTCGTCATGGATGATCTGCTTCGCCGCGGTGGCAATCGCCATCAGGCCGGAGGCGCACTGGCGATCCACCGACATGCCGGGGACGGACTCCGGCAGCCCGGCGCGCAACGCGGCCTGGCGGGCGAGGTTGAAACCCTGCGCGCCCTGCTGCAGCGCGGCGCCCATCACGACATCCTCGACCTCGGCCGGATCGACCCCGGCCCGCTGCACCGCCTGAGCGATGACATGGCCGCCGAGCGCCTGGCTCTGGGTGTCGTTGAACGCGCCGCGATAGGCGCGGCCGATGGGCGTGCGGGCGGTGGAGACGATGACGGCGCTACGCATCCCGGCGTTTCCTTTTGGTTGTTTGCGGCAGTATGGGCAGGATGCCGGCCGATTTGAAGTCTCGCGCTGGCAGGGGGTTATTCACCGAGCAGCCGAAGTCTTTCCGAAGGATAGATCCGTTCGAATCGGTCGAGTTCTTCGCACCAGAACGCTGCCGAAGCCGACAGCCAGAAAGTGATCCGCACCATCGCCGCATGGTGCGCCGGCAAATTCCACGCCAGGATCAGCTCATGATGCGCGATGCGGTTGCGCAACAGCCGGATCGGCGTCAGCGGGCCGGAGAAGTCCTTGCGGCGCAACCCCTTGCCGTCCTCCCGGCGGGCGATGCGGTGCAGATCGGTTTGCCAGAGCGTTTCGTAGGCCGGGCCGACCATCGTGGTCCAGAAACTGAACGTCAGCGCAGAAATGATCCCGGCCGGTGTGAGCTGCTTCTTTTCCCGCAACAGCTCGTCGGTGGCGGTGGCGATCTGGACAGCCTGGTGCGGCACGCGCAGGAAGCCCTCCTCGACGAACCAGGCGGGTTGAAGGGCTTCCGACAGGACCGTGTGGATGCGGTTGCGCAGCACCACTTCGAGCATCTGAAGCGGCGGATACAGGGCTTCCGATACGCGGATGTTCAGGGCGTATAGTTCGAGCGCGCGGTCGCGGTCACCGCCTGCCCAGGCCAGGTAGCGGCCAAAACGCTCATGCGATAGCGCGTCTTCCAGCGATCCGGGGCCGCTCATGCGACCCCTCGCGACAATAGGACTTGCCGCGCGCGCCTCTTTATACTAACTACCGCCATGGAAATCCCGGTCCCGTCTCTGCCAGACTATCGGTACGCGGCCGGGGTAAATTTTTTATTAACGGCTCCTTATTTGTGATCCGCCGGGACGGTTAAACCGCCCCTGCCACGCCCAGCCGCCCTGCCATCTCCTGGATGAACTGCCATGCCACGCGGCCTGACCGGGCGCCGCGGGTAACCGACCACTCGACTGCCTCGGCATGCAGGTCCTCCCGGGTGATCGGCAGGCCGATATCCGCCGCATAGCCGTCGATCATCGCCAGGAATGTCGGCTGGTCGCAGTTGTGGAACCCGAGCCACAGGCCGAAGCGGTCGGACAAGGACACCTTCTCCTCAATCGACTCGTTCGGATTGATCGCGGTGGAGCGCTCATTCTCGATCATGTCGCGCGGCATCAAATGCCGGCGGTTCGAGGTGGCGTAGAACAGCACATTGTGCGGGCGGCCCTCGATGCCGCCATCCAGCACCGATTTCAGCGCCTTGTAGTCGGCGTCCTCCTTCTCGAACGACAGGTCGTCGCACAGGATCAGGCAGCGGCGCTGCTCCGTCCGCAGCATGTTCAGCAGGTCGGGCAGGGTGCGGATGTCCTCGCGATGGATCTCCACCAGCACCAGGCAGCCGGGGTTCTCCCGGTTCGCCACCGCGTGCGTCGCCTTCACCAGTGACGACTTGCCCATGCCGCGGGCGCCCCACAGCATGGCGTTATTCGCGGGCAGGCCGCGGGCGAAGCGCAGCGTGTTCTCCACCAGGATGCCCTTCTGCCGATCGACGCCCTTCAGCAGGGCGATGTCGACGCGGGAGATCTTGCGGACCGGTGCGAGGTGCGGCGGCGACGGGTGCCAGACGAATGCGTCCGCCTGCGCCAGGTCGAGCGGTGCGGCTGGCGGCGGCGCCAGGCGCTCCAGCGCGTCGGCGATGCGGGTCACCAGGTCGATCAGGCGTTGTTCCATGCGGGCTTCATCCAGACAGCTTGACGAAAGAGGGGCGGAAACTATGGTCCGCCCCGACTCACCGCAAGGACTTGTGTACCCATGAACCCGTTCACCCTGATTTCCCCCGCCTATGCGCAAGATCTGAACGGGGCGCTGGGGAGCGTCGTCCAGTTCGCGCCGCTGGTGCTGATCTTCTCCGTGTTCTATTTCCTGCTGATCCGCCCGCAGCAGCAGAAGCAGAAAGAGATGCGGGCGATGCTGCTGGCGCTGAAGCGCGGCGACAAGGTCGTCACCGGTGGCGGCATTATCGGCACCGTGCAGCGGGTGCCGATGGTGCAGGACAAGGACGGCAAGCAGATCCCTCCCACCGAGATCGAGGTCGAGATCGCGCCGAACCTGAAGGTGACCGTGCTGCGCGAGACGATCGCCAGCGTGATCAGCCCGGTCGCGGCGAACGACACCAAGCCGGTGAAAGGGCGGGCGTCCTGACGGCGTTTGAGAAGCATTCTCATCATTACGCTGGTCACTTGACGACCCGGCCGGTTCCGCCACATTCCCGGCCATGCGCAATTTCTCCGACCTGACCGAACGTGAAATCCTCGCGTTGGCGATCGCCAACGAGGAGGAGGACGGCCGTATCTACCTCGACATCGCCGAAGGGCTGCGGGCCGAGTATCCCGGCAGCGCCGCGGTTTTCTCCAAGATGGCGGCCGAGGAATCCGGCCATCGCCACCGGCTGCTGGATGTGTACCGCAAGAAGTTCGGCGAGCACATCCCGCTGATCCGCCGCCAGGATGTGCGCGGCTTCGTCCAGCACAAGCCGGTCTGGCAGATGCTGCCGCTGAACCTCGATGCGGTGCGCAACCTCGCCGAGGACATGGAGGCCGAAACCCAGGGGTTCTATCGCCGGGCCGCGTCGCGCAGCGAGGACGTGACGATCCGCAAGCTGCTCGGCGACCTCGCCGATGCGGAAGTCGAGCACGAACACCGCGCCGACGCCCTGCGTGAAGAGAACCTGCCGGAGGACGTGCGCCGGAACGAAGACGCGCATGCCCGCCAGGCGTTCGTGCTGCGGTTCATCCAGCCGGGCCTCGCTGGCCTGATGGACGGCTCGGTTTCCACCCTGGCGCCGGTGTTCGCGGCGGCGTTCGCGTCGAACAACACCTGGCAGACGTTCCTTGTGGGTCTCGCGGCGTCGGTCGGTGCGGGCATCTCGATGGGCTTCGCCGAGGCGCTGTCGGACAACGGCAGCCTGACCGGCCGCGGCGCGCCGCTGATCCGCGGCGGCATCTGCGGCCTGATGACGACGGCGGGCGGCATCGGCCACACGCTGCCGTTCCTGATCCCGTATTTCTGGACCGCGATGGCGGTGGCCATTGGCGTCGTGATCGTGGAACTGGCCGTGATTTCCTGGGTGCGCTGGAAATACATGGACACCCCGCCGCTATCGGCGACGCTTCAGGTCGCATTCGGCGGAGCGCTGGTGTTCGCCGTCGGGATTCTTATCGGCAGCAGTTGAGACCCGTCCGCTCGTCATGGCCGGGCATGACGAGGCGACCAGGATTACGGGATGAACCGGCGGGCGGCCCAAAAGCCGACGACACCGACAATGACAACGAATAGCGGCATGATCACCAGATACAGCCAGTCGAACTCGGTCATCCGCGCAGCCTTCCCAGTGTGGTTTGGGCGAGAAGATGCAACAACCCGGCAACCAACGTCCAGATGATGCCGCCGAGCAGCACTTTCAAAGGGCGCAATCCGGGCGGCTGGTAGAAGACCGCCGCGGCGATAGGCGCGGCGACGCCAACCGTAAAGCTGGAACCGGCCACCGTGTTGAACAAGGCGGAGGCCAGTTTGATGCGCTCGTTATGGATGGCATCGGTCACGCCGTTCGCTCAACCTATTGCCGCGTCCGCGGCGCACCCCGCCGCCCGCTCCGGTCCTCGGCACCGCTGCCCCGCCGCGCCAGAACCGATAACGTCATCGGCTCCGCCGACAGTATCGCCAGTTTCGCCGGCTTCTCCGCCACCGGCGGCAACTCCCGCACGACCGGGATCTTGCTGCTCGCGTAAAGGAACTTCTCCAGCGCCCGGCCGATAGCGCTCTGGAACGCGGCATTATCCCATTGCGTGTTCGCGGCGGTCATTCGCTCGGGGGCGCGTTCACGCTCCCGCCGCCGAGCCTCCAGCGCCTTGGTGCTTTTTTCCGACAGCGTGTCCAGCGCGATGGCGCTGTCCTGCAGGTCCAGCATGATGTCCAGATCCTGGACCCGTACCGTCGCGGCGGCGCCAAGGCACGCCAGCGCCGCGAAGCTGAACGCCACGATCTGCGCCGCAAGCTGCAACTCCTTCGGCGTTCCGGGATGGTAATCCTCCAGCAAAGCTGCCGCCGCGGCGGTCGCGCTGGCGATATCGGCATCGCTGCCGGGGCCTTCCATGAAGAACGGCGCAAGAGCGGCGGCAGTCTGTTCACGCAGGCGAGTCGAGGGGGCAGCAATCTGGCTCATCGGCTGGTTCCGTTTTGGGTGAAGCGTTCTTTGTTTGTTCGCCGCTGTTCTACGTCAAGCCGTTGACCGAAGGCAAGGAAAAAGTGTCCTGGACCATCCGGCCGCCCTTCGCACCGCAGTCGATCCCGAGCATTTGGCATGATCGCGGCGGCAGACCCGTTGCCATTTCAGCGGTTATGCTGTTCATCAGGAGCAAAGCGCGGGCTACGACCCGCAGTAAAACAGGGAGACCCAGATGGCTGCCCTTATTACCCGAAGCAATCCGCCCGCCGTGCGCGAGCCAACCGGCTACACCCATGCCATCCGCGTCAGCGGCGACACCCGCCGCCTCATCGTCTCCGGGCAGGTCGGCATGGCCCTCGATGGCACGGTGCCATCCAGCGGGGAGGGCCAGATCGCCCAGGCCTTCGCCAATCTCCGCGCCGTGCTGTCGGCCAACGGCATGGGGGTCGAGAACATCGTCAAGACGACGATCTTCCTGACCGACCGCGGACTGCTCGACTCGTTCCGATCCTCCCGCGCCGCGGTGTTCGGGGAGCACGCCCCGGCCTCCACCCTGCTGTTCGTCGCCGGGCTGGCGGATCCCCGGTTCGTAGTGGAGATCGAAGCCGAAGCGGTGGCCTGACATGGACTTGATGCACCGCAACACGGTCGGGGACGGACTGCGGCGCGCGGCGCGGCAGTTCCGGGACCGCTCCGCCCTGGTATTCGGCGACCGCGACTGGTCGTTCAACGCCCTGGACCGCGCCGCCAATCGGCTGGCCCGGCATTTTGCGGATAGCGGGGTCAGGCCGGGCGACCGGATCGCGGCGTATGGCCGCAACTCCGACGCCTATTTCATCACCTGGCTGGCCTGCGTGCGCGGCGGCTTCGTGCATGTGCCGGTGAACTATGCACTGACCGGAGAGGAGCTGTCCTACATCGTCAACCAGTCCGGCTCCTGCCTCGTCGTGGCCGGCGCCGCGCTGGCAGACAATCTGGCCGGAATCGACGTGGCTTCCATGCGGCTGGAGGACGTCATCCCGATCGCCCTGAACCCGGATGCGCCCGCGTTCGTGGAACCGGAACTGGACGACAACAGCCTCGGGCAGATCGTCTATACATCCGGCACGACGGCGGCGCCGAAGGGTGCGATGATGACGCACCGGGCGATGATGTCGCAGTACTACTCCGTCATCCCGTCAATGAACTTCACCGAATACGATCGCGCCCTGGCCGCGCTGCCGCTGTACCACACCGCGCAAACCCACGCCTTTACCATGCCCCAGCTTCTGGTGGGCGCCCGCACCATCCTGATCGAGGCGCCGCTGCCGGAACTGGTGCTGCGGCTGATCGAGCAGGAGCGGATCACCTCGTTCTTTGCCCCGCCCACGGTGTGGATCAGCCTGCTGCGCCACCCGGATTTCGCCACACGCGATCTGTCCTCGCTGGAGAAAGTCTACTATGGCGCCTCCATCATGCCGGTCCCGGTGCTGCACGAACTGCGGCAGCGGTTGCCGAACGCGCGTCCGTACAATTGTTATGGCCAGACCGAAATCGCGCCGCTGGCAACCATGCTGCGGCCGGAGGAACACGATGCCCGCCCGGCCTCCTGCGGGCGTCCCTGCCTGAACGTGGAAACCCGGGTGGTGGACCTGGACATGAACGACGTGCCGCCGGGCACGCATGGGGAGATCGTGCATCGCTCGCCGCATCTGCTTGTCGGCTACTGGGACAAGCCGAAGGAAACCGCGGAGGCGTTCGCCGGCGGCTGGTTCCACTCCGGCGATGTCGGCTATTTCGACGCCGACGGCTATCTGTACATCGTCGATCGCATCCGCGACGTGATCAACACCGGCGGGGTATTGGTCGCCAGCCGGGAGGTGGAGGAAGTCCTGTTCACCCATCCCGCCGTCTCGGAAGTGGCGGTGGTCGGGCTGCCGGACGAGAAATGGATCGAGGCGGTAACGGCCTTCGTGGTGCTTCGGCCGGATCACACGGTCGATGAGGCCGGGTTGCTGGCGCTCGCCCGACAGCATCTAGCGCCATACAAGCTGCCGAAAAAGGTGGTGTTCGTCGACAACCTGCCACGCAATACCGCCGGCAAGCTGTTGAAGCGGGAACTGCGGAAGCAATACGGTTAGGCCGGAACCAAAGCGGGAGGGAGCCGGCGCCCGTGGTGGTGAATCACTTGAAGAAACGACTTTACACAGAGTGTTGAGCCAGATCCATCTAACCAGCGACCCGGGCGTCCCGTAGGATTTTGCTTGCAAGTCCAACTAACACTTGTCTGATTCGCTGGCCTTGGCATTCGCGAGACGCTGATCACCAATTCTTCAGGAGCATGTCATGAAAAATGTTCGCTTGCTTGCTTTCGCAATGGCTTTGGGATTGCCGGCCGGGGTTCAGGCATTCGCGCAAGCGCCATCGGACCAAAAGCCCGCGCAGGTAGCCACCAGCGCTGAAAAGCAGCAGACGCAAGGCTCGCTTCCGATGGTGGGACCGGCCAGCGGTGCGTATAAGCAGAATACCCAAGGTTCCCTGCCGATGGTCGGACCGGCGAGCGGCGCGTATAAGCAGAATACCCAGAGCATGGCTCATTCCGAACCACCTCAGGGCGCGATGAAATAAAGTCTTGTCCGCCGTCGGTATGAGAGCGCGGTGCCTGAACGGGTGAACCGGTCAGGGCACCACGCGGCTATGGCGGCTGGCCGGAAAATCCTGTTTCGATCCGATGGCCGGCGCGGGCCGGGCAAACCGTTCATCACCCGCGGTCGCCCTCCCGGGTATAGCTGAACCCCGGGAGGTCAAAGCCAGCCTGCAAGACTATCCGTTATTGGCGAAATGATACGCCGGCATCGCGTTCAGCGCGTTCTTGGTCGCGCCGGGCAACACGACCTTGTTGTCGCTGCTGCCTTTGACATTGCCAAATTGCAGCTTGTTGTACGGCACCTCGACCATCCTGCCGCCGACACCCAGGATGCCGCCGACATCGATCACCGCATGCAACGTCTGATCCGTGCCGATAACCAGATCGTCGATACTGCCGATCTTTTGGTCCTTGTCGTTGTAGACGGAGGAGCCGATGACTTTGCTGGCCCGGACCCCGCCGTGATCCGTCACCGCGCCGTTGCGCTCGGACGCAGAGTTGTAGCCATTGCCCGTGGGGTTGCCCGCCGTATCGTGGGTCGCGGGCGCATTCATGGCAGCGTTCGAGTGGTTCGACGAAGACGGCGTCTGCGCCATTACCGGAAACGCGAAGGACGCCGCCAAAAGCGACGCGGTGGTTAACTTCAACATGGCAATTCTCCTCCAGACCGAATGATCCGGCGCTCAACACCGGTGACACCTTAACGAGACATCCAGCCCGAGGTTCGCCGCCTTCATCGCCCTGAAGAAACATTCACCCCCGGGTCATATAACGCCTGTCGCCCGCAGCTTCTCGAGGTCATCATCCGTCAGCCCCAGACGCCCCTGGTAGATTTCCGCGTTGTGCGAACCAAGCGCCTGTCCCAGCCAGTTCACCTGTCCCGGCGTATCGCCAAGCCGGGGAACCACATTCGGCACCGCGATCTCCCCGGCGCGGGCGTCCTGCATGCGCAGGATATTGCCGCGCGCCGCGTAGTGCGGATCGTCGAAGATTTCGTCGATCGCATACACCGGCCCGCACGGCACCTGGGCGTGTTCGCAGGCGTGCATGAGGTCCGCCCGGTCCATGGTGCCCGTCCAGGTGCCGACGGTATCGTCAACCAGGGCCCGATCCCGCTCCCGCGCGGCCAGCGTGCCCCAGCGCGAGGCGTCCGCCAGCTCGGCGCGTCCCATCGCCTCGGCCAGACGGGCGAAAATCTTGTCGTTGGTGCAGGCGATCGCGATCCAGCGCCCGTCCCTGGTCGGATAGTGGCTGTGTGGGACGACATTGACCGTCCCCGGTCCCATGCGCTGGCGCACATACCCCTTGTAGGCAAACGCCGGAGCCAGTTCATCCAGTATCCGAAAGATCGGCTCGTACAGCCCGATATCCACCTCTTGCCCGCGCCCGGTCTTCTCCCGCGCCTGCAACGCCAGCAACGTGCCGAGCGCGCCATACAGTCCCGCCATATAGTCCGGGATGGTGGCAGACCCCGGCGTCACCGGGGCGCGGTCGGGGTAGCCGGCCAGGAACGACAGGCCGCCGAAGGCATTGCCGATGCGGCCAAAGCCGGGGCGGTCCTTGTACGGTCCGGTTTGCCCGTAGCCCGAAATCCGCACCATGATCAGCCGCGGATTGACCGCACTCAGCTCGTCGTAGCCGAGGCCCCAGCTCTCCAGCGTGCCCGGCTGGAAGTTCTCCACCAGCACGTCGGACTGCTCCGCCAGGCGCTTCAGCAGCGCAGCACCCTCCGGCTTGCGCAGGTCCAGGGTGATGCACCGCTTGTTGCGCGATTCCGACAGCCAGGGCAGCGAATCCCCGCACTCCGTCATGGTGCCGAAGCGGCGCGTGGCGTCGCCGAGCACCGGCAACTCCACCTTGATGACATCGGCACCGAATTCGCCCAGTTGCGTCGCGCAAAACGGTCCGGCGAGGAAGGTGGAGACATCCAGGACCTTGCAGCCCTCCAGCGCCCGGGCATCCGCCATCAGCCGCCGCCCTGTTCCAGCACCCGGCGGGCGCGCTGCACGATCGGATAGTCGATGAACTGGCCGTCCAACTGGATGGACGCCAACCCGTCCGCCTCCGCCTTCTCGAACGCCGCGACGATGCGCCGCGCCCGCGCGATGGCCGCTTCGTCCGGGGTGAACGCCGCATTGGCAGGGCCGATCTGGTCCGGGTGGATGCACATCTTGCCCTGGAACCCGAGCGCCGCCGCCTTCCGGGCCGATGCCGCAAACCCCTCGGCATCGCGCAGATCGGCCCAGACCGTATCCACCGGCGGTTCCAGCCCCCCCGCCCGGGACGCCAGCACGCAGGCGGCGCGATGTGGCAGCAACTCGGTTTCGTCCCGCGTCCAGGTCATGCCCATGTCCAAGGTGAAGTCACCGGCACCGAAGGCGAGGCGCCGGACGCGCGTGCCGGCACCGCAGATGGCACCAAGATTGCTGACGCCCAAGGCGGTTTCGATGATCGGGACCAGGTCGATGGTGCCCGCGGGCAGCTCACGCGCGTGTTCGAGGTTGCCAATCAGCCAGTCCGCGGTGCGCAATTCGTGCGCATGCTCAACTTTCGGCAGCACGATGCCGTCCAGCCCGGCGCGGACGGCCACGACGATGTCGCCGTAGCTCCATTCCGTGGACAGCGCATTGACCCGGACATACAGCTTGCCGGTGCGGGGTTTTTCCAGCGCCTCGATGATAAGCGGCCGGGCAGCGGCTTTTTCCGCGACCGCGACCGCATCCTCCAGATCCAGGATCACGGCGTCCGCACCCAGGGTCAGGGCTTTTTCCACCCGCCGCGCATGGTTGGCGGGCGCGAACAGCAGGCTGCGCAGAGCGGTCATCGCGCCGCCCTCCGATCCGCGGCCCGTGGCATGGGCAGCCCGAGATTCTCCCGCAGCGTCGCGCCGCGATACTCGGTCTGAAACAGGCCGCGCCGTTGCAACTCCGGCACCAGCAGACGGACCACGTCCTCATACGCGCCGGGCATGTGCGTCGCGGCCAGCACGAACCCGTCGCAGGCCGGGGCTGCGAACCAGGCCTCCATCTGGTCCGCCACCGATTGCGGCGTGCCGCAGAACACCGTGTGCTCCGCGATGGTGCCGCGGCCGGAGACTTCGACGAAATCGCGCACCGTGGGGTTCTTCTTGCCGGAGTGCTTCACCACACGCTCCCGAAATCCATGCCAGGAGAAACCAGCCAGTTCTTCATCGGTAAACGGTTCATCATAGCCCTTCGCCCCGAAATCATAGTTCAACACTTCCGAAATCAGCACCAGTGCATCGACGGGCCGCATCGTCGCCTCGATCACCGCCCGCTTCGCCTGTGCCGCGTCCTCGGATTCCGCGACAATAACGTAGACCGCCGGCGCCACCTGCACCTGCGCGGGATCGCGCCCGGCCGCGGCGACCGCCCGCTTGAACGCGGCATAATGCTGCTTGCCCGCCTCCAGGTCATGAGTGATCACGAACACCAGTTCCGCCCATTGCGCGGCAAAGGCCTGGCCACGGCCGGACTGCCCCGCCTGGATCAGCACCGGGTGCCCCTGCGGCGAGCGGGGCACGCTGAACGGCCCGCGCGACCGGAAGTACCGCCCCGCATGATCCAGCCGGTGCACCTTCGCCGGATCGGCGAAGCGGTTGCCCGCCTTGTCGAGGATCAGCGCATCGTCCTCCCAGGTGTTCCAGTGGCCCAGCACGACCTGCATGAACTCGTCCGCGCGGTCGTAGCGCGCGTCGTGTTCCATATGCTCGGCCTGGCCGAAATTCAGCGCTTCGGCGCTGTTCAGCGAGGTGACGACGTTCCAGGCGGCGCGCCCCTTCAGCATCAGGTCCAGCGTCGCGAACACCCGGGCGACGTGGTACGGCTCGTAATAGGTGGTCGAATAGGTCGTCCCCAGGCCGAGCTTCTGCGTCGCCATGCCCATCGCCATCAGGATCGTGGACGGGTCCATCTTCACCGCGCGCACGCCTGATGCGACGGCATCGGCATGGTGGCCGGTATACAGGTCCGGCAGCGCCAGGCGGTCGTCGAAGAAGGCAAGCTGGATCTTGCCGTCCTCCAGGGTGCGGGCGATGCGCTGGTAATATTCGGGCGTGGTGAAATCCAGCATGGTCGACGGATGCCGCCACGATCCCGGCAGGTTGGAGCAGTTCTGCGCCTGCAGGAACGCGACCAGGGTCATCATGCGGCTCATCGTCCCGCCCCGCTTGCGGCTGGTTCGATCATCGTTGCGTCCTCCCGGACTAGACGTTCACCCATCCCGGCGGCTCCGGCAAGCGCACCGGCACGCCACTTTTCAGCCCCGATCCCCTTGCTATTGCTTCGCATGACACCAAACCGCTGGTATGACCGCCGCCATGACGAGTTGCATTGCCTCCATGACTGGATTCGCCCGCACCGAGGGCACGATCGACGGCATCGCCTGGGCGTGGGAGCTGCGCAGCGTCAACGGCCGCACCCTGGAACTGCGGTTTCGGTTGCCGAACGGCTGGGACAACCGCGAGGCGGCCTGGCGGGAGCTTGCCGGCAAGTCGCTGAAGCGCGGCAACGTGACCGCCAACCTGACGATCAAGCGCCCCTCCGAGACCCGGCTCGAACTCGACCCGCTGGCGCTGGAGCATGTGCTGAAGATCGCAACCGATCTGCACCGGCGGCTTCCCGGCAGTCCGCCGCCCTCGGCTGACGCGCTGCTGTCGCTGCCCGGCGTGCTGCGTCAGGCGCAGACGGATCCGCAGGAGGAGCGGGACGCCGTGGCGGTCGATGCGCAGGCTGGATTTATCGGCGCGCTGGCCGGCCTCGTCGATGCCCGCCAGGCGGAGGGCACGCGGCTCGCCGCCGTGCTGACACAGCACTTGCAGGACATCGAGACGCTGTGCGCCGATGCGGCCATCCAGGCGGCGGGCCAGCCCGCGGCGCAGCGGGCCCGGCTGCTGGAGAACCTCCAGGCGCTGCTGCGTGAGGCGCCCGCGCTGTCGGAGGAGCGGATCAGCCAGGAAGTCGCCCTGCTCGCCAGCCGATCCGACGTGCGCGAGGAACTGGATCGCCTGAACAGCCACATCGCGGCGGCGCATGACCTGCTGCGCGAGGGCGCCAATATCGGCCGCAAGCTCGACTTCCTGATCCAGGAATTCAACCGCGAGGCCAATACGCTGTGCAGCAAGTCCGCTACGGCGGCATTGACCGCCACGGGACTGAAGCTCAAGGCAACGATCGAGCAACTCCGCGAGCAGGTGCAGAACATCGAATGATCCAGATCGTCCGCCGTGGGGTCTGCCTGATACTCTCGGCGCCATCGGGGGCCGGGAAGACCGCGATTGCCGACGCGCTGCTGGCGACCGAGCCGGAGCTGGAACGCTCGATTAGCGTGACGACCCGGGCGCGCCGGCCGAACGAGGTGGATGGCGTGCACTACCATTTCCTGACCGAGGCGCGGTTCCAGGAGGCGCTGCGTGAAGACGCGCTGCTGGAATGGGCGCGGGTGCTGCAGGGCACGCACGCCTATGGCACGCCGCGGGCACCGGTGGAGAAGGCGCTGGCCGAAGGCCGCGACGTGGTGTTCGACATCGACTGGCAGGGGCACCGCCAGTTGCGCGAGAAGCTGCCGGCGGATGTGGTCAGCGTGTTCGTGCTGCCGCCGGACCTGAAGGCCCTGCGGTCTCGGCTGGTTGGCCGGGCCGGGGACCATGGCGAGGAGATCGAGCGCCGGATGCGGGTGGCGCAGGACGAAATCTGCCATTGGGTGGAGTTCGACCACGTCGTCGTGAACGAGGACCTGGCGGTCGCGACCGAGACGGTGCGCGCGGTGCTGCATGCCGCGCGGGTCAGCACCGGGCGGCTGACGGGCCTGCCGGGGTTTGTTGCCGGGTTGATCTGAGGAGATGGACGACGGGCACATTCGCCCGTCCGTCATGGCGGGCGCAGGCCCGCCATCCACGCCTTGCCTTGCACTGGCAAAAGGCAAGGATACTGACCTAGGTCGGCGTGAGGATGCGGCGCGGCCATAAGGTCTCTGTCACAGCGCGATGGCACAACGTATGGAGCCCATGGCACACATCAAAGTCCAGACCGAGGATTTCGACATCGGCGCCGAGATCGCCGCGCTGACCGCCGGACGAACCGATATCGGCGGCATCGGGTGCTTTGTCGGCACGGTTCGCGCCGATGCGAAGGGTTCGGACTCAGCGGTCACCGGCATGACGCTGGAGCAATATCCCGGCATGACCGAACGGGCCATCGGCAGGATCGCCGACGAGGCGGCGGAACGCTGGCCGCTGTTGGGCTGCACGATCATTCACCGCATCGGGTCGCTGCGTCCGGGCGACAACATCGTGCTGGTGATCGCGGCATCCTCTCACCGGCAGTCGGCGCTGGATGCCACGGCGTTCCTGATCGACTGGCTGAAAACCAAGGCGCCGTTCTGGAAGCGGGAAGACTTCGCGGATGGCAATGGCGCCTGGGTCGATGCGCGCGAGGCGGACGACGCTGCCGCATCCCGCTGGAGTTGACCGCTCGGCAGCGACGGCAAGGCATGGATGGCGGGCCTTCGCCCGCCATGACGGTATCACGGCAACTTTGGCTCGAAAGGCGTGATCTGCCTCGCCAACCGCTGGTGCCCCAATCCGGGTTCGGCGCTGGAAAGCCACCGCACGCCGGAGCCGGCGTGGCACTACGGTATGGCTTTACGACCGCGAAACTGTACGGCGCCTCGGCTGCGACCAATCCATTCCACGATGCCTTCCGCATCCTCTCCGGCGAAAACACCGCCGATCGGCTGCCGCAGAATAAGCATCCGGTATTGGGGTAATTACGTGGAAATGCCATAGACCGCTGCTTCAAAGCCGACCAGCGTTTCGATGACCGATGGATCGTTGGCCGGCAGAAGCTGCATCATCAGCACGGCGGTGAGCCGCGAGGCGGGATCGATCCAGAAGAACGTGTTGTGTATGCCGGCCCAGCACAGGCTGCCGGCAGCGCGGCCGCCCGGCCAGCGATCGGCGTTGATCAGGAAGCTCAGGCCCCATTTCTTGGCGATGCCGGGGAACATTTCGGTCTCCAGCACCAACTGCGGATTGTCGCTGCGCACCTTCGGCACCTCGAGCGCGCCGATATGGTTCTGCGACATCAGCTTCACCGTCTCCGGCCGCAGCACCTGCCGTCCATCGAGCGTGCCGCCGCCGAGCAGCATGCGGCAAAACGCCAGGTAGTCGCCGGCGGTCGAATACAGCCCGCCGCCACCCATCAGGAACTCGGCATCCTGCGGGAACTCGAACGGGATCGGCACGGGATTGCCGTCCGGGCCGCGAGCATGGGTGCCGACCATCCGAGCCTGCATCGCTTCCCCGGGGCGGAAGCTGGTAGAGGTCATGCCGAGCGGGCCAAAGATATGCTGCCGGCAATAGTCCTCGAGATCCAAACCGCTGACGGTCTCGACGATCCGGCCGGCCAGGTCGATGCCGATGCCGTATTCCCAGTTTGTGCCCGGATCGAACGTCAACGGGACCGTCAGGGACTCATGACGGCAGGTCACGATGCTCGGCAGCCCCATCGTCTCCACGTAGCGGCCCAGTTCGGCATTGAAGATGTCGTAGCCGTAGCCGGAGGTGTGGGTCAGCAGGTGGCGGACCGTCACCGGCCCGGACGGCGCCCGCAAGCGGGGCTTGCCGCCCGCGTCGAAGCCTTCCAGCACCTGCACGTCCCGGGTGAACGGTAGCAGCTCGCCGATGGGCTGGTCGAGGCCGATGCGGCCGGCTTCGATAAGCTGCATGGCCGCGGTGGCGGTAATGGCCTTGGTCATCGACGCGATGCGGAACACGGTGTCGAGCGTCATCGCCTCCGGGCGATCGACGGCGCGGCGGCCGAATGCGCCCTGGTAGACGATGCCGGACTCGTCCGCGACCATCGCCACGACGCCCGGCAGCTTGCCGCTTTCAATCGGTTCGGCCAGCACGCGGTCGATGGCTGAATTCATGGTCTTGTGTCTCCTCCGGACGATGCGGGCAACGCTAGTGCAGGGTCAGCGGGATGCGCACCGCACATTATCGCGGGTGCCGGAAGCGGCCGTTTGCAATCATGCCGGCTTGACGCGACAATGACGACGCTGCGCTCTGACCCTCGAACCCGGGACAAACAGCCCATGGACGCCAACACGCAGATCCTGTGCAGTTTCGCGCTGACTTTCGGTGTGCCGATCGCGTACGCCGGATGGGAGCTGTGGCATCTGGGACCGACGAGGCCGCGTCAGCCCCCGGGTGAAGACAATCCCCCCGATCCCGCGCCGCTTCCGGATCCCGGCGTTGTGCCGCAGGCGCAGAAGCCGCTGCCCGACTGCCTGATTCCGAAGCCGGTTCCGGCGCGGGAGCCCGAACTGGTCTGATGCCTGCGCTATCCGCCCTGATCTTCGACGTCGACGGCACGCTGGCCGAGACGGAGGAGATCCACCGCGTGGCTTTCAACGAGGCTTTCGACGCGGCCTCGTTGGATTGGCATTGGGACCAGGCGCTGTATGGCGAGTTGCTGGCGGTGAGCGGCGGCAAGGAGCGGATTACGCACTACCAGCGCAGTGCCGGGATCGCACGTCCCCTGGACCCGGCCGGGGTAGCGGCGCTGCATGCTGACAAGACGGCGCGCTATACCGCACGCATCCGCGCCGGCGGGCTGCCGATGCGGCCGGGCATCCGGCGCATCCTGGCCGAGGCCAAGGAAGCGGGGCTGCTGCTGGCGATCGCCACCACCACGAGCCATCCGAACGTCCAGGCCCTGCTGGCAGCGGCAGCTCCACTGCCGGCGTTCGACCTGATCGCCGCTGGAGACGACGTTCCGGCCAAGAAGCCGGCCGAGGATATCTATCTGCTGGCTTTGCAGCGTCTCGGCCTGCCTGCCTCCGCCTGCCTGGCGTTCGAGGACACGACCAACGGTCTGGTCAGCGCGGTCGGAGCCGGATTGCGCTGCGTGGTCACGGTCAGCGCCTATGGCGGCCCGGGACCGTTCCCCGGTGCGGTCTCCGTGCTGAGCCATCTCGGCGACCCGGATATGCCGGCGGAGGTGCTGTCCGGTCCGGGGCTGCAAGCGGGTGTCGCGGACCTGGCCTGGCTGCGGTCGCTTCGCGAGGGATAACCGAAAATCCCCATTTGACGCAGGTCAACGCAATTCGCCCGTCGCTTACCGCATGTTTGCGCGGAGGAGCGAACGGGAACCATGCGGACGATTTCCATAGACCGAGTTGTCGACCATGCCTGGGCGGACATGTTCGCCCTGGTTCTCGATCTCGAACGCTATCCGCAGTTTGTCCCGGGGTGCACCAACGACCGGATTCTCTCCCGCCGTGAGATCACGCCCGGCTACACCGAAATCATGTCGCGGATGACGGTGGGCTTGCCGCCGCTGCAGTTCGGCTACAACAACCGGACGCTGGGCGACCGCGACGCGCGGCGGATCACCGTCGAGTCGATGGACGGCCCGCTCCGCACGCTGCATGTGACATGGCAGTTCGACCCCGTCGCACCCGGGCGCACCCGGATCGGCTTCAAAGCCGATTTCGAGTTCCGCAATCCGATCGTTGCCCACCTTGCCAGCGGGGCGTTCGAGGCACTGTTCGGCAAGATCGTGGACGCGTTTGAGCGGCGGGCCCATGTGCGCCTGCACGCTCCGCTCGAACGCCGCGGGCCGGCCGCGGCGGCACGGGTTTCGGCGCCGTGATTGCAGGGTGGAGGCGTCTGATCGATGTGGTCCGGGCGTATCAAGGGGGAGTCCCCTCCGCCGTTTGGCGGCCTGAAAGAACCTCCTCAACGAGCAACCCCAGGCTCTCAGCAACAAGATGGCCGTCACCAACGGGCGTAACTTCATGTTGCAATTGTTCCGGCAGCCTGGCGGACAAGACCGTCCACCGGCTGCGCAAGTCGCCGATGTGAGTCTCGATCAGACCCCTCAATTCACCAAAGAACAGGTCGATGTCCTTGCTAAGACGGTGGTGCAGCCACATCGCCAGTGCGGTCCCGCCACCGAGGCTCCATTCCAGGGACGCCGGCAAGCCCGCCAGGGCCGGGGTCAATGGCGGCCGTGGTCAGTACGTCGATCCGCGGCCTTGCCGCAGCCAGCATCGCAAGGCGTGGCTGGCGGGCCTGCGCCCGCCATGACGATCAGGCGGCAGCCGGCGCCAAGCCCCGCAGCCCGCATGGCGATAGGACGGCACCAGCGCCAAGTCCCCGCGCCCGCCGCGTCGGCGGCAACGACCGTGCCCTATGCGCCCAACATAAAGCCGACCGGTATTACCGCTGCCGCTCCACAATCAACTGCTTGATCGCGCCGATCGCCTTCGCCGGATTCAGCCCCTTCGGGCAGGTATCCGTGCAGTTCATGATCGTATGGCAGCGATACAGCTTGAACGGATCTTCCAGCTCATCCAGCCGCTGCCCCGTCGCCTCGTCCCGGGAATCCGCGATCCAGCGATACGCCGCCAGCAGCACCGCCGGACCCAGATAGCGATCCCCGTTCCACCAATAGCTCGGGCAGGCGGTCGAGCAGCAGAAGCACAGGATGCATTCCCACATCCCGTCCATCTTCGCGCGCTCTTCCTTGCTCTGCAGCCGCTCCCCGTCCGGAGGCGCCGGCGTATCCGCCTGCATCCAAGGCTTCACCGAGCGATATTGCGCATAGATCTGCGACAGATCAGGCACCAGGTCCTTCACCACCGGCATATGCGGCAGCGGGCTGATCTTCACCGCCCCCTTCACGTCCTCGATCGGCTTCAGGCATGCCAGCGTGTTCCGCCCGTCGATATTCATCGCGCACGATCCGCAGATGCCCTCGCGGCAGGAGCGACGGAAGGTCAGCGTCGGATCGACCTCGTTCTTGATCTTGATCAGCGCGTCCAGGACCATCGGCCCGCACTCGTCGAGGTCGATCTCGTACGTGTCGGTGCGCGGGTTCTTCCCGTCGTCCGGGCTCCAGCGATAGATCTTGAATTCCCGCACCCGCTTGGCGCCGGCCGGGGCCTTGAAGGTCTTGCCCTGGCCGATGCGGCTGTTCAGGGGAAGGTTGAAAGCAACCATGGTCTCTTCCGATCCTATGGAATGGCGCTAGTAAACCCGCTTCTTCGGCGGAAAGACCGAGACCTCGTTGGTCATCGTCTGCATCCTGACCGGCCGGTAATCCAGCCTGACGTCCGCATTGGGGCCGCACCACGCCAGCGTGTGCTTCATCCAGGTGGCATCGTCGCGATCCGGATAATCGTCATGCGCATGTGCGCCGCGGCTCTCATGCCGGGCTTCAGCGCCGACCATGGTGGTCATTGCGGAGCCCATGAGGTTTTGCAGTTCCAGTGCTTCGACAAGGTCGCTGTTCCAGATCAGGCTGCGATCCGACACCGACATGTCGGTCAGCCCGCTCCAGACCTTTTTCATCTTCTCCACGCCCTCGGTCAGGCTCTTGGATGTCCGGAACACCGCCGCATGGCCCTGCATCGAGCGCTGCATCTGCAGCCGCAACTCCGCGACCTTAGTCCCGCCCTTGGCATGACGCGCGCGGTCAAAGCGATCCAACGAGGCCTCGCCGGCCTTCGGCGGCAAGGACGGCTGGCTGGCGCCCGGCTTCAGCGTCTCGGCCGCCCGCAGCGCCGCGGCGCGGCCGAACACCACCAGGTCGAGCAGCGAGTTGGTGCCCAGCCGGTTGGCGCCATGCACCGACACGCACGCCGCCTCGCCCACCGCCATCAACCCCGGCACCACCGCGTCGGGATCCGCCTTGGTCGGGCGCAGCACTTCCGTGCGCACATTCGTCGGGATGCCGCCCATGTTATAGTGCACCGTCGGCAGCACCGGGATCGGTCCCTTGGTCACGTCCACCCCGGCGAATACCTTCGCCGTCTCGGAAATCCCCGGCAGCCGCTCGTTCAATAGCTCGGCGCCCAGATGCTCCAGGTGGAGCATGATGTGGTCCTTCTCCGGCCCGCAGCCGCGGCCGTCGTTGATCTCCATGGTCATGGAGCGAGACACCACGTCGCGGCTCGCCAGGTCCTTGGCGGTCGGGGCGTAGCGTTCCATGAACCGCTCGCCCTCGGCGTTGGTCAGGTAGCCGCCTTCGCCGCGGGCGCCCTCGGTGATCAGACAGCCGGCGGGGAAGATGCCGGTCGGGTGGAACTGGACGAATTCCATGTCCTGGCATGGCAGACCCGCGCGCAGCACCATGCCGGTGCCGTCGCCGGTGCAGGTGTGCGCCGAGGTGCAGGACAGGTAGGCGCGGCCATAGCCGCCGGTCGCCAGGACCACGGTCTGGGCGCGGAAGCGGTGGATCGAGCCGTCTTCCAGGTTCCATGCCATCACGCCGCGGCAGGCGCCGTCGGCGTCGATGATCAGGTCCAGCGCGAAATACTCGATGAAGAATTCGGCGTCGTGCTTCAGGCTCTGCTGATACAGCGTGTGCAATATGGCATGGCCGGTGCGATCCGCCGCGGCGCAGGCGCGCATCGCCGGTTCCTTGCCGTATTCCTTCATGTGGCCGCCGAACGGGCGCTGGTAGATGCGGCCGTCCTCGGTGCGGCTGAACGGCACGCCGTAGTGTTCGAGTTCGTACACCGCGGGGATCGCCTCGCGGCACATGTATTCGATGGCGTCCTGGTCGCCCAGCCAATCCGACCCTTTGACGGTGTCGTACATGTGCCAGCGCCAGTCGTCCTCGCCCATGTTGCCGAGTGCGGCACCAATGCCGCCCTGCGCTGCCACGGTATGGCTGCGGGTCGGGAAGACCTTGGTGATGCAGGCGGTTTTCAGGCCGGCCGCGCCCATGCCGAAAGTGGCCCGCAGGCCGGAGCCGCCCGCGCCGACAACGACCACGTCATAGGTGTGATCGATAACAGCATAGGCGCGCGACGAGGGCATCGTGATCGCGTTCATCGAGTTATTCCTGTTGGGCTCAGAGGCCGATTTTCAGCACCGAGACGACGCAGACGATTGCCATCAGCCAGCACAGCGTCTTCGACAGCACGAGGCTGGCCGTCTTAGCCGGTTCCTCATGAACATAGTCTTCGATCACGACCTGCAAACCCAGTTGCAGATGGTGGAAGGTGATGGCGACGAGCGCCAGCATCATGACCATCGGGATCGGACCCGACAGCCAGTCGTGCACGGCCTGATGCGACGACGTGGAAAACCGGATGACCGAGTAGATGAACCACAAGGTCAGCGGCACCAGTGCCGTTGCGGTCAGCCGTTGCGCCCACCAGTGCGAAGATCCGGCATGCGCCGAACCGAGGCCCCGCACGCGGCCGAGCGGCGAGCGGAGAATGTCGAGATGGGGTGTTTCTGACATGATATCCCTTACCAGACCGCCAGCCCGATGCCCCACGCGAGCACGGTGCACACGCCGGTTGCGATCACCACGGCCCAGCCGGAGGTGTTGTAGGCCGGCTCGTCAAAGCCGAAACCGGCATCCCAGACCAGATGGCGGATGCCACTGAAAAGATGGAAAAACAGCGCCAGCGACCAGCCGAACAGCAGCAGCAGGCCGATGGGCGAGCCAATAAAGCCCTCGGCCGTCGCGAAAGCCGCGTCGGAGGAGGCGGCGGCGACCAGCCACCAGGTCATCAGCAAGGTGCCGACACCAAGGGCGACGCCGGTGATCCGGTGCAGGATCGACAGTGCCATGGAAAGCGGCCAGCGATACACCTGCACATGCGGGGAGAGCGGACGGCGCACAAGCTTGCCGTCCGTGTTGCGCGCCACCATCAGCGCATCGCGTACGTCTTTCACAAGCCGCTCCAGTTCTACCTGCCACCGATGAGTCTGACGGCATCGCTGAACCGTCGCGGCTGATTAAACCGGCACGGTGAACGGGTCAACGCGGTGTAACACGCGGGGCTGCTCTCCGGTCAGGACATCACACGACCGGTGTCGGCAGCGCCTCGCCGGCGAAATGGGCCGCGAGGTTGGCGAGCACGAGTTCGCCCATCGCGATGCGCGTCTCGACGGTGGCGCTGGCGCGGTGCGGCTGCAGCACGACATGTTGCATGGTGAGCAATTCGTCCGGCACGTTCGGCTCGTCGGCGAAGACGTCCAGCCCGGCGCCGCCGAGCGTGCCAGCTTGCAGCGCCGCCACCATCGCCGGTTCGTCCACGACACTGCCGCGGGCGACGTTGACCAGGATGCCGTGCTGGCCGAGCGCCTCCAGGACCTCCTGGTTGACGATGCCGCGTGATTGCGACCCGCCGGAGGCCGCGACGATCAGGATGTCGGAGTCGCGTGCGAGGTCCACCAGATCAGGAACATGCCGGTACGGCAGGTCGTCGAAGGCGCGGATGTCCGTGTAGGCGATCTGCATGCCGAAGCCCTCGGCGCGCCTGCCGATGGCGCGGCCGATGCGGCCCATGCCGAGGATGCCCAGCTTCTTGCCGGTCACCTTGTGCGCCAAAGGCAGGCTTTCGTGCGCCGCCCATTTGCCGTCGCGCACGAACCGGTCCCCTGCCGGGATTTGGCGCGAGGCCGCGAGCATCAGCGCCATGCCGAGGTCGGCGACATCGTCGGTCAGCACGTCCGGCGTGTTGGTGACCCGCACGCCATGCGCCTTGGCGCGCGCCAGGTCCACGGCGTCGGTGCCGACCCCGTTGATGGCGATGATTTCGAGCTTTGGCAGCGCTTCGGCGATGGCATTGCTGACGCCGATGCCGCCGCCGGTGACGATGCCCCTTACGCCCGGGGCGACGGCGGCGATGAAGGCGGCTCTGTCCTGTGCGGCGTCGGGGCGGTGCACCGTGCAGGCCGCATCGAGCTTCGCCTCGAGCTCCGGCATCATCGCTTCCAGCAACAGGATTTCCGGTTTCATGGGCGGCCTCCTATCAATGCGGGTTTTGGCGATTCTTGCCAGACTTCCGGCTTTGGGCAAGGAACTGAAACGCCGCAACGGTGTTTGGGTTTCGGGGGAACAGACATGACGGCCATCGATCGCCAGGTTTATACGGGCCGCTGGGCGAGGCTCATTCCGATTGCGTTCATTACCTACAGCCTCGCCTACGTCGATCGGGCGAACTACAGCTTCGGGGCCGCCGGCGGGATGGCAACCGATCTGCACATCACGCCGGAGGCGGGATCGCTGCTCGGGGCGCTGTTCTTCCTCGGCTATTTCTTCTTCCAGGTTCCGGCTGCGTATTACGCGCAGAAATACAGCGCCAAGAACCTTATCTTCTGGAGCCTGATCCTGTGGGGCATCTTTGCCGCCGCGACCGGCCTGCTGACCGACATCCGGATGCTCTACGTCGATCGTTTCATGCTTGGCGTGATGGAGAGCGTGGTGCTGCCGGGCATGCTGATCTTTCTCAGCCACTGGTTCACCAAGGCTGAGCGATCCCGCGCTAACACGTTCCTGATCCTGGGCAATCCGATCACCGTGCTGTGGATGTCGATCGTGTCGGGCTACCTGGTACAGGCGTTCGGCTGGCGCGGCATGTTCATTATCGAGGGCGCGCCGCCGATACTTTGGGCGTTTGTCTGGCGGCGGATGGTGGAGGACTGGCCGGCGCAGGCGAAGTGGCTCGATCCGGCGGAGCGTGCGCCGCTGGAACAGAAGCTGGAAGAGGAGCAGCGCGCTTTTGCTCCGGTGAAGAACTATGCCGCGGCGTTCCGGACGCCGTCGGTGATCATCCTCGCGATGCAATACTTCTGCTGGAGCATTGGCGTCTACGGGTTCGTGATCTGGCTGCCGTCAATGCTGAAGACCGGGAGCGGGCTGTCGATCGTTTCGGTGGGCTGGCTCGCCGCGGGTCCTTATCTGGCGGCGGCGGTGCTGATGGTGGCGACATCGTACTTCTCCGATCGGCAGGGCGAGCGGAAAGTCTTCGTCTGGCCCTATCTGCTGATTGGCGCGATTGCGTTCTACGGGTCGTACCTGCTGGGCAGCTCGAATTACTGGCTGAGCTACGCGCTGCTGGTGCTGGCTGGCGGGGCGATGTATGCGCCGTACGGCCCCTACTTCGCCTGGATCGCCGAGATGCTGCCTCGGAATGTGGCAGGCGGGGCGATCGCGCTGATCAATTGCTGCGGGGCGCTGGGGTCATTTGTCGGATCGTATGTCGTGGGCTGGCTCAACGGCGTGACTGGTACGTCAAGCGCGTCGTTTGCGTTCATGGCGATCGCGCTGCTGGCGGGCGGGCTGCTGACCCTGACCTTGCACAGGCCTGCCCGGGTCAGCGGGCCGGTGCTGGATGCGGCGGGGCATTGAAACGGCCGGGGGGCAGTGCTTGATTTGTTAAAGATAAGAAAGGTGTAACACGATTATCCAGAGATTAAGGGCACGGATTTACACGAATTTGAGACCTTGGCTTCGATCGTGCCACCGCTTGAAACAGTAATCTCCGCACCGGCAACCAAAAACGGCCTACGTCCCGGGCCGTCAAGGGTTGCCGCAGCGGCCAGTCCACCCCGATTTCGGTGTAATCCGTGCCCTTAATCGGTGAAAATCCGTGACATCTTTCTTGCGCAGCTACTGCTGGCACTTCGCCTGCGCGGTAACGCCAACGGCCTGCACCGCCCGCGGAGCGCAGGGTTAGCCGGCACCAGGGCGCCGGTTGCGAGCAAACTTCATTAGATCACAACCATGGGATGCGTTTTTTGCTTGATACCGCCATCATGACGCGGTATGAACAAAACACGAACACAGCGCCCGGACCCACGCTCATGCCAACACCCGCCATGCTCCGTCCCAGCCCCTTCCTGCACCGCCTCGTGGTTTACCTGCTGCCGTATTTCATGGCCGTCACCTCCGATCGGGCAAAGGCCGAAGCGGAGATCCTGGAGACCCTCGCCTCCTACGGGGCTCGCACCCGGGCGGAACTCGTCAAGGCCGTGCAAATCATCGCCTTCAGCTTCTCCGCGCTGGAGGTGCTGGCCGAAGCCCAAGTGGATGAGGACATGCCTCCACCCCTGCGGCTGCGCTACCTCGGCTGCGCCAACGCGCTCAACCGTCACAGCGAGACCAGCGAGAAGACGCTGGAAAAGCGCCTGAAGTGCGACCTGCCCGAGCGCGTGATACCCACGGCCGAACCGGACGCCGATCCTGTGGATGATTTGACGGAGGCCGAGGCCGAGGTGTCGCTGCAACAGGCCCGCGACGCCATCACCGCCTACCGCAACAGCCTGCCGGCGGCACGCCCCGCCGCCCCGCCGCAGGCTATAGGAGCATATCCGCCTGGACGCCCCGGCGGCCCGGTGATGCAGGCGATGTTCGAAGGCGGCATGCCGGCCAACGCCCTCGCTACCCGAGCACCGGCTGCTCCGGAAACGCAAGCTCGTGCCGCGACCGCCATTCCGGCTTGACATAGTTGACGATCAGCGACCGCCGCACCCCGGCAATCGGCCGCCGGTGAAAGCCGTGCCAGGTGTCGGTGCCGGGAATGAAGATCAGGCCGCCGTTGCGGACATACGGCGTCGTGGCGACCAACCTGTCCGGCCCGTCCAGCACGTCCGTCCCCCAGCCTTCGGAGCCGGGTTCGTCAGACAGGTACACCAGCATCGTATACAGCTTGACGCCGATATCGGTATGCGGCTCCAGCCAGAAGCCATCGGTATCGAGGCAATACTCGATCCGCAGCGAACTGCCCCGCAGCACCACGTCGCACTGGGTTTCCAGCCGCCGCACCACTGCATCGCCTTGCAGCGCGGAGGCCAGCGCCTCGCACACCGGATAGGCCGCGCGCTGCTCCGCGCCGAAGAACAGCCGCGTGCTGTTATGCGTCTCGCGCTTGCCCAGCGTGTCACCGACGGGCGGAGCCACTGCCGGCAGCGCGTCGATCGCCTGGCAGGTATCCTCCGGCAGGATGCGATCCAGCAGCCAGTGGCGGTATGGTGCGGCCGCTGCTTCCGACCGGTCGAGGCAGGACAGGAAGGCGGCCGCGATCGCCTGTGCGTCCGACATCGCTACGCCGTCGCGGCGGGTGCGAAGGCGCGCTTGGCGGTGGCGGAGACCCGGTGCCGAAGCAGTTCCCGCTTGGCCGCGAAGGTGCTGGCCATCCAGTTGATCATCACATAGCGCCGCACCCCGACGAACGGTTCATGCCCGTGGAACGACTTGTCCGATCGGCGGAAGGCGATCAGCGTGCCGGATTCCGGCGGCACCTCGGCGATCATGTCCTGCAGATCGTCCGGCCCCCGCAGCAGCCGCAGCCGCCCGCCGGTGGCTTCCCAGGTGTCGTTGAAATACAGCAGCGCGGTGACGACCTTGGACTCGCTGTCGGTATGGATGCGCCCGTCCCGGCCGGCGCAACGCCCGCGCACCGTGATCATCGTCGCGCGGCCGACAAGGTCGATGCCGAACGTCTCGGAGAAGACCGCGGCGACCTCGCGGCTTTGCAGTTCCTTGATCAGTTGGGCAAAGCGCGGCCCGTGCCGCGTCGCCTCGACCGGCAGCAATCCGGGATAGCCGATGTCGGGAAAATCCTTGCGGATCGCGGCGGCCTGCTCGGGCTGCACGAAGCCCTGCACGACCGTGAAGGTGAACGGATCCGTCGTGACCGCCGCATTGCGAAGCGCGTCGAGGTAAAGCAGCCCCATGGAGTCTCACTCGCTATCAGATAGACCGCATCCATTAGTTGCCGCGCCGAGTCCTTGAATTGATCCGGATCAAGGACGGCAGGGTGTCGCCTCGACATCAATGCGGCCGATCGGGAGACGGAAGTGGCAGATATGACGGATAGCGCGATTAAGAAGTACCTCAATGAGCGCATTCCGCGCTACACCAGCTACCCGACCGCGCCGCATTTCTCGGCTGCCGTCGGACCGTTGTCCTACCGCGACTGGCTGCGCGCGGTGCCGAGCGACGCCAAGCTGTCGCTGTATCTGCATGTGCCGTTCTGTGAGACTCTGTGCTGGTATTGCGGCTGCCACACCAGCATTACCCGGCATCGCCCGCCGGTCGAGAAGTATGTCGCGTCGCTGGAGCGTGAAATCGACCATGTCTCCGCGCTTATCGGCGGCAAGCGGGTTCTGCATGTCCATTTCGGCGGCGGCACCCCGGCGATCGTCGGACCGGACCTGTTCATCGCGCTGATGGGCCGCCTGCGCGACCGCTTCACGATCGAGCCGGGCACCGAGGTCGCCATCGAGATCGACCCCCGCCGGCTGACGCCCGCGATGGCGGTGGCGCTGAAACAGGGCGGCGTGACCCGCGCCAGCCTGGGCGTGCAGTCCTTCGAGCTGCCGGTGCAGGAGGCGGTGTCCCGCATCCAGTCGATCGAGACTACCCGGGCCTGCGCGGACCTGCTGCGCGATGCCGGGATCCAGGATCTGAACGTCGATCTGCTGTACGGCCTGCCGCACGAGACGGCGGCGTCCTGCGAGACCACGGTCGCCGATGTGCTGACCCTGAAGCCGGCGCGGATCTCGGTGTTCGGCTACGCCCACGTCCCGGGTATGATGAAGCACCAGCGGGTCATCGATGAGGCCGCGCTGCCGAAATCCGACGAGCGGCTGTTGCAGGAGCAGACCATCGGTGAGGCGCTGGTGCGCGCCGGCTATCAGCGCATCGGCCTCGACCATTATGCGCTGCCGGACGATCCGATGGCGGTGGCGCTGCGGGCCGGGCGGCTGCGCCGCAACTTCCAGGGCTACACGGACGACCCGGCCGACGCGCTGATTGGCCTGGGCGCGTCCTCGATCGGGCGGCTGCCGCAGGGCTATGTGCAGAATGCCGCCGGCATCAAGGAGTACGGGGAGCGCATCGAGGCGGGCGAGCTGGCGACGGTTCGCGGCGTCGCGATCACGCCCGAGGACGATCTGCGCGGCGATATCATCATGCGGCTGATGTGCGACCTGCGGGCCGATGTGCCCGACGCCATCCGCCGGCATGGCTTCGAGGCGGGATGGCTGGATACCGAACTGTCCGGGCTGAGGCCGCTGGTGGCGGACGGGTTGGCTCACATCGACGGCGGCGTGATCACGGTGCCTGAGGAATCCCGCAACCTGGTGCGGCGGGTGGCCAGCCAGTTCGACGCCTATCTGGACCCGACGGCGGGCCGCCACGCGGTTGCGGTCTAGAGGTCGCGTCCTGCGTCATGGCCCCACGGGGCCATGACGTTCGCTGCCGCTACATGATTTCCCAGAACCCGGTTTCTTCGTCGAGCCGGGCGTTGTCCAGGGCGGTGAAGTCGCCGCGTGACACCATGCCGACAACATGCGCGCCATCGACCACCGGCAGGTGGCGGTAGCCGCCGTCGTCCATCATGCGCAACGCGTCGGTGGCATGGCCCTGCGGCTGCAGCGCCTCGGGTTCCAGCGTCATGACGCTGCGGAGCAAGGTTTTCGCCGGGTCGAGCGCCTCGGCCACCACCCGGGCGACCGCGTCCCGGCCGGTGAACAGTCCGGTCAGCCGTCCGTCCGGCGCGGTGACCAGGACGGCGCCGATGCGCTGGTCCCGCATCATGCGGCACGCCGCCTGAACCGTTGCGGTGTCGGGCAGCGTGACCGGATTTTGCCGTTTGACGACGTCGCCCAGACTTCTTTCGGGCATGTCAGCCTCCTGCTACTGTGTTCTTGGATGTAACGCTGATCGCTACACCAGCATCCCCGGAGCGCGGGAGATGGCCGCAACCAGATCCGATCGGCTGACAACGCCGACAACGCGCCCGTCGCGCAGGACGGGAACGCGCTTGATCCTGTGCTTGACCATCAGTTCCGCGATCTCCGGCAGCGTTGTCTCCGGCTCGACCGCGATCACATGCGCAACCATGACATCGGCGGCTGTACGTGTGTCCTGGCGGATGTAGTCGAGGAAATCCTGCGGCAGGTTCTCGCCCTCGGCGATGACACCGAGCCACCAGTCGCGCCGCGCCCGGACCGATTCACGGAACGGCTTGAGGATGTCGCCCTCGCTGACCACGCCGGCGAGCGAGCTGTCGGGATTGCAGACCGGAACCGCGCTGATATGCTTGCTGGCAAGCAGAGCGGCGATCTCAGCCATGCTGGTTTGCGGCGAAACGGCGATGACCGGCGAGGTCATGATATCGGCCGCGGTAATCGACATTGCGGAATCCTCCAAGCGTCGGGCGCAGCCTTGCGCAACCGCGAGTGGAGGTCATTGATCAGTGTCAAGCGCCGCGGGTAATTCGCGCCGTCACATATGGTGGGACAAGCCACCGCCAGGGGTAATGACATGCGGAAGCCCCGCTGATGAGGCGAGGACATTGACCTGGCCGCCCGGGGCAAGCGGCCGCTGGACGGTCACTCCGGCGATGATCTCGACCCCCGGCGTGGATCGGGTTGCAGCGGCGGGTGTTGCGGTGCCGCGCCCGCCCCATCGGCCGAGGACCGCGGCCCGGTAGCTGTCGCCCAAGCCGGGCGTGGCGGAGTGGTATCGCCCGATCGCGGCTTCCCAACTGCCCGTTTCAGTATACAGGGCTTTCAGGAAACGGGCGGCGTAGCGGGCGTTGGCCTCGGGATCGAAGGCTTCCTCCAGGCTGGAAAAGGCGGTTGGATGGTGATGCAGGTTGATCTGGAAACAACCGACATCGATGGACTGGATGCCGGAGCGCAGGCGGTCCGTGACGTAGAAGATGGCTTCCGCCCGGGAGGAGAGCAATCGCCCCTCCCCCGCCGCGTTGGCGGCGTAGGGCCACGGCTCCACGGCACCCGAGGCCGCGTTCCAGCGCCCGCTTTCCTGCTGCCCGATCGCCAGCAGGAGGCCCGAGGGGAGGCCTTGCTCCTGTTCCGCGGCGACCGCCGCTCTGCGGCACACCTGCATGTCGCCCGAAGCGTCCGCCGCGAGCAGCGGCCGGGGCGGCAGAATGGCCGCCAGCAGCAGCACCAGCGTTGTCGGCAGTCGCGATGTCATTGCGATATGCGCAATGAGGCAAGCTGTCCGCCGATATTGCTGAAAGTCGCCTGCAACTGCGCGTCGGTCGCGTCCACAAAGTAGTACTGTGAAGACGTGGCGCAGTTCTGGAACAAGGTCTCCGTGTCGCTTGTTACAGATCCGTCGTGGTTGAACAGGATACAATAGATGATTATGCCTTGCGCCTTGATCAGTGTGCACAACTGGCTCATTTTATTGTTGATGTTCGTCGTCGCGTTCGCCTGAGTGTTTTGCCCGGCCGGAAGTTTCATATTGTTGTCTAACAGACGGCCGTATCCGGTGAAGTCCGTGTTGCCGTCGTTGTTCCAGTGCGTGGCGGTTCCGTCGGGCAGGTTCGACGGGCCGGCACCAGGCGCACCGCCCGGATAATCGTACCACTGGTTGTTGCCGTCGGTCATCAACACGATGACCTTCTTCATGTAAGGCTTGTTGTAATCGAGCGGCAACGTGGCGTTGCCCCAACCGGCCGCGCCGCGCCACCGCGGGCTGAGTGTCCACCAACCGGCCTGCAGCCCGAGATTGATGAACGTGCCGCCGCGGAAGTTCGCCACCATCTGGTTGACCTCCGCCAGCACCGTGGCGCGGCTTGCGGTTTCCGGCAGGATCGGCAGTCCGCCCCCGGTGCTGTTCTGCGGGCAGCCCAGATTGGGGCCGACGGCGGTATTCTGGGCGATCTTCGATTGCTGGGCCTCCGTGATGTTGGCCGGCGTCCAGTCATTATCGCCAAAATACGCGGTTTTGCCTTTGTCGAGGACGGTGTATTTGCCGTAAGTCGAGGGATACAGATATGGCGTCATCGGCGCGCTGGCGGGCGGGACATCCGTGAAGTCGTTGGTCAATCCCGTCGCCGCATCGACCGTGTCGTAGCGGGCCATGACGCAACCCATCCACGTTGTGTTCATATAGGCGCCGACGGTGTTGCTTCCGGCCTTGAGCCAGGCGGTATTGTTCGGACCGATATTCACTTCGGCCGAAAATGGCACCACCGAGACCCAAAGGTTCGGTTCGGTATCCACCGTGCCGTTGGCGTAAAGGACGTTCACGAGGTCACTGGCCGAGGCGATCACCGACGCGATCGGCCACCCCGCCATCGATCCCGTATTATCGAGCACCAGCGCGATCTCCACGCCGCTTGCCGCCCGGGTCGCCTGCGCGGAACTGACCACCGACACGCTGGAGATGCCAAGGATATTCATGAAGGTCGTCGGCATGAGTCCTTGGGCCTGCACGGAAACCGTGTTGGTGTTGACATTCGTAACGGCCACGCTGGTGATGTTTGTACTCAAAAAACCCAAGGTCGACGTAGCACTGCTGCGCCCGAAATTTGCCCAGAACAGGTTCTTTGCGTTCGTGGCACTTCCGGCGATCGTCATGTCGCGGGCGGCAATCAGCGCTGCGGCATCAACCGACGTCTTCAGGCGCGACTTCACCATCACCAGCCGCGTGCCGTCCACCGCCACGCCGATGGCGCCGATCAGGGCAACGATGATGAAGGCGACGAAGACACTCGTGACCCCGCGCCGGTCTCGAAGCAAGCTGCTCATTGCGGTGTAGCAAGCGTGCCCGATCTTGGCTCGAAGATCGAGTGGGCGTACAAGGACGGCGCCCCGGGGCCGCTCATGAAGGACAGAGAGAATTTCCATGGAGTGATACCCGTATACACTTCGGTTGCAATGACGCTGTGGCCGCTGGGCACGCTGTAGCCGGGCGGGAATGTCAGAGCCTTGCCCGGGGTTCCGATCAGGCTCGGGTAAGCGGCGGCATTGCCGGTTCGTTCCTGCCAGACCATGCTGGTGTTGGTGCCGTTGTTGGTGATGCCGCTGATGATCGTTGCGCCATTGGCGCCACAGACCGACAGCGGAGCGGCGATATTATAGGCGACAGCAAAGTAGTTCAGCGATGTCGAGGCGCCCGAACACCAAGCAGCCGGAAACGCGCTCAGCGGCAGCGCCGTTGCTTCCGCAACGATATTCCCTACCTCCGAGGCGGTGTTGTCGAGGCGGAACTTGTTGATGAACCACATCGTCAGATCGGCGCCGGCGAGCAGCAGGATCAACAGGATCGGCAGCACCAGCGCGAACTCGAACGCGGCGATCGCGCGGCGGTCGTCAGTTCGACGGGAAATTTTCATTCTGCACCACTGTGGAAAGCGAGTACGTGATCCCCGCCAGGCCGGTCGACATGATCGGGAAGTAGCCGGCGCCGGACAGCAGCCAAGGCTGGTAATAGGTCACCTGGTATTGCACCACGGCACCGGAGCCGCCTGCACCCGCCACCCCCTTTCCCGCCGCGCCGACGGTATTGAAAGAGGGATAGACCGTTTCTGAAACAGTCAGATAGGACGGGTTGATCAACCCCAATGCAGCACCCGAGATGATATCCGCAATCGCGGCCTCACGCGAAGCAGGCGGGCTGGCCGACATGCTTGGCGGATAGGCTTGCCCGGTGATGCCGAACCGCGCCGCCTCCCGCAGGCCGTATTGCAGCACGGCGGCCGTCAGCAATTGAAACGAACCTTCGATGAGGAACACGATCAAGGCGAGCAGTGCAAGGCTGATGATCGCGAATTCCTCGATCGTCGCTCCGGACCGGTTGCGGGCCAGGCCGCGGGCGAAACGGATGACCCGGACCATTGCCGTCACCCGTTCAGCATATGGTAGACCTGCACGCCGGCAGGGCCGAGCACCACGATGATCACGCAGGGCAGGAAAAACCCGATCATCGGCAGGGTCAGCAGCACCGGCAGGCGGGCCGCGCGTTCCTCGAATTTCACCAGCATCGTGTCGCGCATCTCGTTCGACAGCACGCGCAGCGCCTGGGTCAGCGGCGTGCCGTACTGCAACGTCTGCGCCAAGGTTCCCCCCAGGGCGATCAACGTCTCCAGATTGGTGCGGACGCCGATGTTGACCAACGCCTGCCGCCGGTCCGGCAGCATCTTCATTTCGTTCGCAGTCAGCGCAAGTTCGTTCGCCGTCGGCGGATCGCTGTCGCGGAACTCCATCGCCACGCGGTCCAGCGCGGTTTCAAGCGGCAAGCCGGCGTCCGCGCAAATCACCAGCAGATCCAGCGCATCCGGCAGCCCGCGCTCCACATCGGTCAGGTAACGCTTGCGCATCCGGCCAATGATCATGTCCGGCAGCATCAGCCCGATCGCCAGGCCGCCGAACGCGGCGACCATCTGTATGGTGCTGTCGTCAAAGCTTCCGGCCAGGAACCATGCCAGAACCGGCAGCGTCACCATCAACCCGACCTTGGCGCCGAGCACCAACGGCAGGGCCGAGGCGGGGCGGTAGCCGGCCGCGGCCAAGGTCTGTTCCAGGTCTCCGGTGGTTTTGGCGGAGAAAAGGCCGGTCTCCAGGATCAGGCCGCCCAGCCTGCGGACCGCGCCGAGTGCCTCGTCGAACCGATTCGCATTCACCGTAACGTTCGTCGGCCGGCGCCCCTGCACCAGCCGGATGCGTTCCTTGAGCTGGTCCTGGCGGCGAGTGATCTCGGAAAGCCACGCAGCCGCCAACAGGATCAGTACAAAGCCGGCGGCGATAACGCGCCATAACATGACACTTGTCATGACAGACTCCGCTTGATCATGGACCGCATCGTCAGCAGCCCCAGGCACAGGCAGGTGATCGCGGCCAGGAGGATTTTTTTCCCGAGCGGATCAGTAATAAGCAGTACTATGTATGTCGGCGCCACAAGCGTCAGCGCGGCGGCGACCAGGAACGGCAGGATTGTCAATACAACCGCCGTGGCCCGGCCCTCCGACGTCAGCGCCTTGCCGCGTTGCCGCAGGGCGCTTCGCCTGCGGATCACATCGGCCAGCTTCTCCAGCGTCTCGGTCAGGTTGCCACCGGTCTGCGCCTGCAATGTCAGCGCCACCGCCAGGAAGCGATATTCGCGCAAACCGGTTCGGGCCGCCATCTTCCAAAGGCCGTCCTCCATTGTGCGGCCGACGGAGATTTCATTTGAAAGTATACCGAACTCGGCCGCTGTCAGGGCGGGAGACTCGCGTGCGGCGACCTGGCACGCCTCGGTCACCGGAATACCGGCGCGGACCGTGCGAACGATCATGGCCAACGCGTCCGGAAGTTGCTTGATCAGCTCGTTCCGGTATTTCAGCAGCCAGCGCTGCAGCAGCCAGCGCGATCCCAGGAACCAGCCGGCCGGCCAGGCGACCCAGCCGATATCGCCGACAAGAAAGACCACCAGCTTGGCCAGGAAAAAGCCGAACCCGAACATCGCCAGCGGCACCGTCCACCATGGCACCGGATAAAGATCCGGCCGCCCCGGTTCCAGCCCGATCAGTTTGCCCAGGCTTTCCAGCGGACTGGCGTTTTTCACCGCGCCCTTCAGCCGCAACGACCGTCCGCCGGCCGACATGACGACCGGAGCATACGAGGTCGCAACAGCCTTGGTGCGCTGCTCGACCAGCCTGCTGCGCGAATCCATCGCCAGCAGGCTTCCCGCGCCGATAACCAGCAGCGCGAAACCCGCCGCCCCTATCAGCATCATCGGTGGAATTTGTCCGGCGCTCATCGATCGGCTTCCTCCAGCGCCGCCATCCAGATCCGATCGACACCAAAATAACTCAGGCGCTGGATGCAGGCCGGCCTGATGCGGGAAACACGATAGCGGCCCTGGATTTTTCCCTCCGGGCTTTCGGTATCGAACTCGTATTGGAATATGTCGTTCATCGTAACAACATCGCCTTCCAGGCCGACGACTTCGGTGATCTGGGTGATGCGGCGCACGCCGTCGCGCATGCGCTCGACCTGGACGATCATGTCCACGGCGCTGACCACCTGGGTGCGGATGGCGCGCAACGGCAGGTTCGGCTGCCCCATCTGCACCATGTTCTCGATACGGGTCATTGCGTCACGCGTTGTATTGGCGTGGATCGTGCTCAGGCTGCCGTCGTGGCCGGTGTTCATGGCCTGCAGCATGTCGAACGCTTCCGCGCCGCGGACCTCGCCGATGATGATCCGGTCGGGCCGCATACGAAGGGCGTTGCGCACAAGATCGCGCGCCGTCACTTCGCCCTTGCCTTCAAGGTTCGTCGGCCGTGTCTCCAGCCGCACGACATGCGGCTGCTGCAATTGCAGTTCCGCTGCGTCTTCTACCGTAACGATACGCTCATCGCGGCCGATCATCCGGGACATGGCGTTCATCAGGGTCGTCTTGCCCGATCCGGTGCCGCCCGAAATGATCACGTTCAGCCGCGCCTGCGACGCGGCCTCAAGCAGCTTGGCCATCGGCGGCGTGATCGATCCGTTGCTGACTAGCACCGAAAAATCGATGACCTTGCGCGCGAATTTGCGGATCGACATGCACGGCCCATTGAGGGCGAGCGGCGGGAAGATGATGTTGACGCGGGACCCGTCAGCCAGCCGCGCATCGACCATCGGGCTGGATTCATCGATCCGCCGCCCCACAGCCGCCGCGACGCGCTGGGCGATGTTGGCGACATGCGCCACGTCGCGGAAGCGCACGTTCGACAGCACCAGCTTGCCGCGCTGCTCGACAAAGACCTTGTCCGGGCCGTTCACCATGATGTCGGTGATGGTGTCGTCGTCCAGCAAAGGCTCCAGCGGACCAAGCCCGAGCATGTCATCGACGAGTTCGGCCGCAAGCTGGCGCTGCTCACGTCCGTTGAGCTGGATGCGCATCTCATCGGCGATTTCCGCCAGCAGGCGCTCGACCTCCGCCGCCAGCTTGTCGGATCCCTGGCCGGAGATCGTTGCCGGATCGAGGCGGGAGAGGAAGATTGCCCGCAGTTGCGCGATCGGGTCGGGCGGTGGCGCGGGCCGGGACGCGGCAACCGGTGCGGCGCCCGCCAGACGGGGGCTGGCCGCGGGCTCCGAGCCGCGGCGGCCGAAGCTGACCGGGGGGATCATCGGGCGATCAGACGGGCGATAAGGCTCCGTCCCTTCGGTGCTGGCTGAGACGTGCTGACGGCGACGGTGATTTCCTGCGACAACGCCTCCATCGCGTTGCGCAACGGACCCCGGCCGCGCGTCGCCGGCTTGCCGATGGTTGCAGCCCGGACCAGGGACTTCGGCGCATGCGGAATCACCACCTCCGGGGTCTGCCCGAGTGCGGCGATGACCTCTTTCCGGTGCAGCATCCCGGTGTAGCCTTCATGGTTCAGCACGACGATCGGCGGTCGCGATTGCGCCGCCCCGGGGGGCATCGCCAGGAAACGCAGCGTGTCCCGGATGGACCCCAGCGAGCCGTCCATGACCAGGACGCGCTGATGCGCGGCATCCAGGAACACCCGGTTGAACGGCGTAATGTACCGCGGCACGTCCACCACGATGAAGTGGTAGTGTTTGCGCAACAGATCCAGCAGGTCGGCCGCCGATTCGGGCCGGATCACCGCGGGACGGTCGAGCGCCTCCTCGGTGCACAGCACATGCAGGCGGTCGCTGACGCTGCGCGCGCCGCGCTGCAGGAACACTTCGTCCACCCGTTCGGGATGTTCCAGCGCCGTGCGAAGGGCGTCGGCGGTTTCAACCGAAAGCATCAGCGCCGAGGTCCCGCCATGCAGGTCCGCATCGATCAGCAGCGTGTGCCGCCTGGTCGCCTCACCGAGATGGCTGGCCAGGTTGGTGGCGATGGTCGTCGCCCCCACCCCGCCGCGCACGCCCGTGACAGTAATGATGCGCCCGGCCCGGATTTGCAGATCGGTTGGATCCCGGCCGACGATCACCGGCCTGAAATGCCGTGCCACCGTCTCGCGGTTGAGCGGCTTGGCGAGATATTCCAGCACCCCCAGGCTGCGGATCGCCTGGCGATAGAATTCCATGTCCTGGGTGTCGCCGATGACCAGAACGCGGACGCCGGGTTCGACGAATTGCGCCAGATCGTCGAGCACCCGCAGCGGATGTTCCTCCCCGGAAACGTCGAGGATCAGGACATTCGGCGCAAGGTCCCGCTGCAAGGCCAGGCGGGTGGTCGCCAGGTCGGCACGGCGGATTGCGTTATCGTCCTGCAGCAGGTCGCCGAGGGCGTCGCGCAATATCGCCTCGGTCGCCTTGTCGCGGACGAAGGCCCTGAACCGGGCGCGATCCGAACGGCCGGCATCATGCTCGGGCGATGGCGCGATGGCCGCGAGATTGGGGATCACGGTCATTGCCCGCTTCCCCCGGTATTCGCACCGGTGCTGATCATCCTGATATCGGCAAGTCCGGTTGTTGCCAACGGTTTGACCTTGTCAGTCCGCAGCCGATCGATGGCGGCGGCGGCAAGCACGGCGGAGGTCCGGCCGTCGCCATGGCCATGATCGAGATCGGCCGGGTTGGCGATCATGGCCTGGAGGTTGGCTTCGTTCACGTGGGCCGGCTTCCAGGTGCCGGAGCTATACGACGGGTCCGCAATGTTCTGGCAGGCCGCCAGGCTCAACGCGACGAGGATCAGAAGTTTCGTCCGCACAACAGCCTCCTGTTAGTTAAGAATGAAACCGGCGTCGCCAGGCAGATGGGCGGAGATGACTTCCGGGGTGCCGCGGCCCAACTGGCGGTTCAGGGTCACCCGTTCGAAGTCATGCGGTGCATGATAATCGTCGGTCGGCGCGCGCAACTGCCTGGGATCATCGACCGGACGCACGATATACGGCGTGATGATGATCACCAGTTCGGTGTCGTTACGCTGTATGTTGTCGGACCTGAACAGCGAGCCGATGAACGGCGCCTCGCCGATATAGGGCAGACCGTTGTTGCCAAGCGTGTTCTGCGCCGACAGCAGGCCGGCGATGGCGAAGCTCTGGCCGCTGCCGAGTTCCACGCTGGTGTCGGCGCGGCGGACGGTCAGCGCGGGCACCGAGATCGTACTGTTGCCGACACCAAGCTGGATGGCGCCCTGGGTCGAGAGCTGACTGACCTCCGGCCTGACATGCAGGCTGATATGGTCCGAGGCCAGGACAGTGGGAACGAAGGCGAGTGAGATGCCGTATTGCTTGTATTCGATGGTAATCGTGTTGTTCTGCTGCGCGACCGGGATCGGATATTCGCCGCCGGACAGGAAGCTGGCTGTTTCCCCGCTCATTGCGGTCAGGTTGGGCTCGGCCAGGATGGTAGCCAGGTTATCCGCGGCCAGCAGGTCCAGCACCGCGTCGATACTCGTGGTGCCGTCGTGATAGCCTGCCAGCAACTGATGCGCCGGGCTGGAGGGAGAATTGAACGGATCGAAGACCGCTGCGCCGAGGATGCCGTATTTGCCGATGGAGCCGAGCGCCGCCCAGTTGATCCCGAAGCGCCGGGTCACCTGGCGGGAGATTTCGGCGATGCGCACCCGCAGGTTGACCTGCACGCTGGCGCCGACGGTCAACCGGTTGTCCAGGGCCATCTTTTCGCCGAGGAACCCCCTGGCGATGCTGTCCGCCTGCGCCGCCTCCGACGGATTGGCGACCTGGCCCGTCAGGGTCAATCCATTGACCGATGTCTGCACGGAGACGTTACTATGCGGCAACGCCTGGTGCAGCGCGGCCTGCGTCGCCGCGGCGCCGTAGGCGGAGGGCCGGACGGTCACCTCGTAGCGGCCAATGACGTTGCCGCCCTGATCCAGCGCGGCGATGGTGGTGCGGCCGGGGGCGACGCCGAAGACGAACACGCTGGTGGGGCTGGCGGGGCGGACTTCGGCCACCTTCGGATCTGCCGCGAACAGGTTGGTGATGGCTCGCCCGGTCTGGATCACCTGGCCGGAACCGGCATCGATCGTCAGGGACGTCGGTGCGGCGGCCTGCGATCGCGGCGCCATCTGGCCGGGGGACATCGGGGTCTGGGCGAAGGCCGGTGCGGCTGTCAACGACAAGCCGCAGAACAGCAGGGGAAAGAGCGAGCGCATTAGTAGTGGTACTCCACGGCGTTGGCCTGCGGCCCGGTGAACAGGTGGATGGTCGTGTCGGGATTGCGCGGCGAGGCGCGGAACGCGGCGGACACGTCGCTGCTCCAGACCAGGCTGTCGGAGGCGGCCGAAGCGACCACCGGATGATCCTCCGCCACCGGCGCGGGCTCGCTGGCCGAGCGGACCACCACCGCGAGGTGACCCAGGGTCGCCGCGACCGAGACCTTCTCGGCCTCTTTGGCCAGGACTTCGATCGTCACCGTGCGGGCGACGATGTTGTTGCTGAGCGCGGTGCCCGGCGCGACGCCTTCGGTCATGTGCTGGTCGACCGCGATGACCCGGGCGTTCTGGATGACCGTCTCACCCACCACCCGGCGGCCGATCGGCGCGGTCGCATCCTCGATTTTCTGGGTCAGGATCACATCGACGCGGTCACCCGGCCAGATCAGCCCGGCGGTGCCGCTGACGGCGTCAACGCCGATGGTGGCGGCACGGCTGCCCGGCGACAGCACCGCCGCGAGGAAGCCCCGCTCACCCGGGCGGACCACATCGTCGTGCAGTATCGGCTGCCCGGGTTCGATCTGATGGCGAACCATGGCGCCCTGGATGGCGGCCCGCGTGTCCAGGCTGTCGACCCAGGCGCCGGCCGGCACTTCCGCCGGCAGCACGGTCTTGGAGACGACATCGTCCGGCAGCAGCAGCGTCCCGCCTCGGATGACACGCGCCGACGCGAGGATCTGGGCTTTGGGAGCGACGACTTCCTGCGGGGCGGCGATCTGAACCGGCGCCGGGGCGGGCCGCAGTCCGACGACCACGGTGACCGCAATCCCCGCGAGACCAAGACCGATCAGCAAGAACAATGCTATACGGACTGCCATGTTACACCTAGCTCGGGAAAAGGGTGAAAAGACCGCCAGCCGCGATCGCAACGGCGTACGGCAGCGGACCGCGTCTGTGGATGCGCCAGACCTCGGCCTTCAGCAGGCGGGGCAGGAAGCCCGTCCGCGGACCGGCCAGGGGGCGATGCAAAAGCCTGGACAAAGCGATATAGAGAACGGCGAGAACGCCGCCCGCGAGCGATATCGCGATGATCAGCGATCCAACATTCGCCGGTGCGACCGCGACGGACGCCGCGCCGAGCAGCTTGACATCGGCTCCGCCCAGCCATCCCCGGCGCCACATCAAAGCAGCGGTGAAGAACACGAGCAGGCCCCAGCCGATGGCAGTAAACGGGTTACCTATGACTGTATGCAGAATAATACCGCACGCAAGGATTGCGATAGAGACCCAGTTGGGCACCAGCCGTGTCGCGATATCGCGCAATGCGGCAAAAACCAAAAGAGCGGCAACCGCGGCGTTGAGGCAATATAGACTGCCGGAGTGCATTGAAAGAACCTGTCGGTCTGAACAGAGCGCGGGCTTTAATTGACGGTAGCTTCTAACAAGCCGTTGGCGGGGCGCCGGACAGCTCCGTACGCCCCGAGCCTCCAGCTTAGGTGGCCAGGCCGCCGATGACGGTGCTCATGGTGCTGAAGAAGTTGGAAAGCGAGGTTCCGAACTTCGTCACACCGACGATCACCGCAACCGCGATGAACGACACGAGCAGCGCGTACTCAAGGGCGCCGGCCGCATCGCGGTCTTCGTTCAGGGCGGAGATATAGAGAGCGATGGAGGACTTAATGGTGGACAGCATGGTTTTGGCTCCTGTTGCACGTTGACTTGGGAATACCGGCGTATTCTTTGGCTGTCGGCATCCGTTACATCCGATCGGCTGGCGGGGGGTTTCTCATTACTCCCGGCGCCATCGCTCGGTGCGACTGATATGACTGGAACAAGGACGAATTCGAACTGAATTAAGCGTGAGAGTTTTCCCGCCCACGCGATCCTCGTCGCTTAATGAGACTGGCCCGGCAGCGCACAGAGCCATCCGGGGGATTCATTTAGAACGCTGATAGATAAAGAAAAAACCCGAAGGCGCAGGCGATGGCCGGCTCGCACCCGGCTCCATCCAGCGATCACGAAAACGGAAATTATTGGAAAACGGTCAAAATTTACACGCCACTGTGACAGTTCCATGGCGATTTCCGATGGCTGCCAGTATCAAACGCGTTATCAGAAATACAGCTACAGTACAACTGCATGTTATCCGGCGCGGGAAAACCGGCTTCTTCAGCAAAATGTCATCGTAATCCCCGCCCGGCAAGCCAAACCGGACTACAGGTCTCCTCGCCGCACATAATCGTCACCGGCACACAGTTGTTTGAAGACGACGATGATAGGTAAATCTTGCAGTTGTGTACCTATTTCGTGAATATCACTTTGAGATCGCGAGTCTCAGCCGGTTCGGAAAGGAATTGCCATGACATACGCCGCATACACGGGCAGGCCGTCCAAGCCGTCGCCCCTCATCGCCACCCTGCTCGGCGCCCTGCTGCTGACCGGATGCAGTACGTCTTCAAATAAGGCCGCCAGGAACGACGCCGAAACCCGTGCGCGGCTGGCCCAATTGACCGATGGAGAGGGCAACCCCGAGGCGCAACTCGCTCGCCTGGGCGAAGCCGCCGCACGCGACCGCAGCGATGCCGCGTTGCAAAAGCGCTACGCAACCGCGCTGGCCAAGGCGGGCCGCAACGCCGAAGCGCTCGACGTCGCTCTGCCCATATATGGCCGCGACCAGCGCGATGCCGATCTCGGGCTGCTGATCGGGCGATTGTATGTCCGCCTGGACAACGGGGGAGCAGCCGTCCCGGTCTACCAGGAGGTCGTGGCGCATGACGCCGGCAACCTGGAGGCGCTGAACGGCCTCGGCATCGCCGAGGTCATGCAGCGATCCTACCCGGATGCGGAAGCCACGTTCCACCAGGCGGTCGCGGTCGCACCAGCGGATGCAGCCTCCCGCAACAACCTGGCGCTCGCCCTGACGCTCGAGCACAAATCCGACGAGGCGATCGGCATCCTGGAAACGCTGTGGAAGGAAGATAGCACGTCGCGGCGGGTTCGAACCAACCTGGCAATGGCCTATGTCGCTGCCGGAGACCGCGACAAGGCGGCCGCATTGCTATCGCCGGTCATGGCTCAGGCGGATGTTGAAAAGTCGATCAGTTCGTATGCCCAACTCGCGGGCGAGGCGCAGCCCGCTCCCGCGCAGGTCGCGGCAAGCGTGCCGACCCGGACCGCCGGCAAAACCAGGCCGCCGGGAGGCTGACGGGTCACCGCGACAGGTCGTACACCCGCGTCTCGCCGAAGCCGTGCGTCGTGAATGTATCAGCGTCGATGGCCGCCTCGCGCAACGCCTCGGCCAGCGCCTCCTGCGGCGCGCCGATGGCCTCATCGGTGAGTTGGAACGTGCCGAAATGCATGCCGATGGAGCGGCGGGCGGCCAGGTCGAGATGCGCCTGCACCGCTTCGGCCGGGTTCATATGCGCCGCCTGCATGAACCACCGCGGCTCATACGCGCCGATGGGCAGCAACGCGACATCCGGCGGTCCGAGGCGGGCGGCTATCTCCCGCCAGTGCGGGCCGAACCCGGAATCGCCGGCGAACAGAATCCGGCCGTCCGGGGCGCGGATCATGAATCCGCCCCACAATGTCCGATTGCGGTCGAACGGCGTGCGCGCCGAGAAATGCCGGGCCGGAGTCGCGGTGAAACGCAGGACGCCGTGGGCGGCCTCCTGCCACCAATCCAATTCGGTCGCGTGGATGCCCTGCCTCGCCAACAAAGGCGCGTTGCCGAGTGTCGTGACGATGCGCGGTGCATGGCGGCGCTGAAGCTCGCGCAATGTCGGCAGGTCCATATGATCGTAGTGATTGTGCGACAGCAGCACCACGTCGGGGCGCGGCAGGTCTTCCAGGGCGATACCCGGCGGTCGAATCCGCTCCGGCCCCACCCCGGACAGCGGTGAGCAGCGCCGGCTGAAGATCGGGTCCGTCAGCACGACGGCGCCGGGCAGCCGGATCAGGACGCTGGCGTGGTTGATGAAGCTGATCGCGGCAGTCCCCGGCCGGACGGAAGCGGGCGGCGGGGGGAACACCGGATCGGCCGCCGGACGCTGCCAGGGGCTGCGCTCACCCAGCAGGCGCCAGCGCAGCACCTGACGCAGTCCACGTGGTTCGCCGGATGCGCCCGGGTTGAAGAAGCGGTGGCCGTCATAATGGTCTGAAAGCGGGAAGTTCCGGTTCATCGGGCGCGCCTGGCATGTCTGAATGGCGGTTGCCCGCCACAGCAAAAAAAACGGCGGTGCCCTGAGGCACCGCCGAAGTTTAGGGAGGAAACGTCCAAGAAAGCAGTGCGCCTAAGCGCGGTCTGCGAGACAAAGAATGGGCGTCGCATGCGCGGCATGCAAGAGATTTTTGCTGCGTCGCAGCATTTTGTTAGCGCTACCAGGGAAGCCTGTGGCGAAACGGCAACAGCCGCTGGCCAGCGAAGGTCACACCCGGACAACTAGCCGAGAATTGCGCGGACAAACCCGGACGAATGTCAGGGCAACACCTATGCGTTTCGAAAGCCGCGTCCATAATGGCGGAATGCAAAACTGTGATTCACGATGGCGCGCGACTCCAGCCGCCAAAACAGGCGCCATGATCCGCGGCTTGACCGTGGCGGCGGTGCTCGTGGCTTCTGTCGCCGCCGCGCGGGCGGCGGAACTGGCTGGTGTCACGATGCCGGACTCCCGGGTCGTCGATGGCACCCGGCTGACGCTGAACGGCATCGGATTGCGCACGTATTCCATCCTCGGGATAAAGATCTACGTCGCCGGCCTGTATCTACAGACTCGCAGCAGCAGCGCCGAGGCCATCCTGGCCTCGCCCGAAACCAAGGTGCTGGCGATCCGGTTTCTCCGCGACGTCAGTGCGGAGGACGCCCATAAATCCTGGCGCAACGGCTTTGCCAACAATTGCCGCCCGCCGGAATGCTCGGTCGATCAGCAGGACGTGGAGCGGTTCATCGCCCGGGTCCCCGCCGTCCATGATGGCGATGAAAGCATGATCGTTTTCACCACGAAGGGGGCTCGGCTGACGATCAACGGGCAACTGATGGGCGATATCAACGATCCGCACTTCGCCGGTGTGCTGCTGCGCACTTTCCTCGGCCCGGCACCGCCGACAGCGCGGCTGAAGCGCGAACTGCTGGGTCAGGAGTAGCGGCGTCATCACGGATTTACAAGCGCCATCAACCGGTTAGCCTGCCGGTCGGACGCGGTGTGATATCATTGCGCTAAGGGGCCTTGAGTCGCTCACGGTCTAAAGAGCATATTCCGCCGCGCCCTCAACCACCAGCACCTGACGGGAAGCCTTTTTTGATGCGTGGTATCGCCCTGCTCTGCTTTGCGCTGACCCTCAGCGGCTGTGGTTACAACACCTGGTGGAACCCCCCGTTGACGGGCGGTTACAATCCGAACCGGCCGGTCGATAACAGCGAGAACGTTAATCGCGTCCTGGGCGGCGACCCGGCGGTGGAGCCGCTGACGACCGAACCCGGCGATATCTGGCCGGGGCCCCTGCCGCCGGCGCCGACGCTGAAGGATCTGGAGTCGCAGGGCGGATTGACGCCGCAGCCGGAAGCGCCGGTTCCGGGTTCTCCGCTGAATCGCGGCACCATGCCGTCGATTTCGCCGAACCCGAGCAACGGAAGCTCGACCCCGCCCGGGAGCAGCCAGCCTGGTCTGCCGCCGCTGAACCCGGCGCCGCCGCTGTCCAGCTACGCGGCGCCGCCGGCCGCGCCGCCGCCGCGCACGCCGGGCGGACAGGTGATCCAGACCCCGAGCGGGCCTGCCGTGACCACGGGCGGCGGTCCGGGGTATCAGACGACGATATCGCCGGGCGGCGGGCAGTCGATCGTCGTGCCGAACGGCAACGGGACCAGCACGGTGATCCACGGGGATGGCCGGATCGAGACGATCCCGACGCCGAAGTGACGGGTTCGGGCGCTATATAGGTGGGCATGAGCGAGCCGATACGGGTGCTGTATTTTGCCTGGCTGCGCGAACGCGTCGGCGTCGCGCAGGAGGAGATCGCGCTGCCGGAGGGGGTTGCAACGGTCACGGCGCTGATCGATCACCTGTCGGCGCGCGATGGGCGGCATGCTGCCGCGTTCCGCGATCGGCGGACCGTGCGCTGCGCGGTGAACCAGGAATTCGCGGACCTGTCGAGCGCGGTGCGGCCGGGGGACGAGGTCGGGTTTTTCCCGCCGGTGACCGGGGGATAGGGTTGGGCCGGGTGGACGTGGATTATCCGGCCTGAACGTCCGATGTGGTCAGCGAGGTCGCCCGCTGCCAGGCTGACGGCCAGTCAGGAAGGTTTCCGGCCGGATGTTCTAACTCGCCTACGGCAGTTTGCCCGTCACCGACACCCCGCCTGCCGAGGCCTGGCCGACGCTTCGATGGTTGGATCGCCGCCGTCGGCAGGGCTGAGAGGGATGCAGTGTTGCCGAAGTGTCTTCGGGCCCGAACCAAGGTCGCATTCTGCTCGCGAACATCGAGACCGCCGTTCGCGGCGCACTCGGGCAAGAGCCGCCGCCGCTGCTGGAGGTCCCAAAATGACAGGAACATCGAGATGGTGGCGACCCTGTTCGCGGATGCGCGGGAAGGCCGGGCGAAGGCCTACCCGTCGGCTCTCGTGCTGCCTCCCCGGGCGGTTGCCTGGCGCCCGAAGCGACCTGGGAAGAAATCGCCCGGGTAGCCTATGCACGGTGCGAGGATCACTGGGCAGCCGGCGTGGCTTATCATCATTAGCTTGCCGGCGTTCTTCAGCGGTGGCGAACGACGATCAATTTATCCTGAATCGCAACAAACTGAATATCTGCCGCCCCCTATCCCATCACCTCCGGATTAACCACCCGAACCGGCTTCCCATCCAAAAACCCCACCGCATTCTCAACCATTTGCGGATAGAACGAGTCCCACGTCTCCCGCACGCAGTACCCCAGATGCGGACTCAGCACCGTATTCGGCGCGCTCCGCAGCGGGTGATCCGCCGGCAGTGGCTCCCGGTCGAACACATCCAGCGCCGCCACGATCTTCCCCGCGTGCACCGCCGCCAGCAGCGCCGCCTCATCGACGATCGGCCCGCGCGAGGTATTCACCAGAATCGCCCCCGGCTTCATCCGCGCGATCTCCGCCGCCCCCACCAGCCCGCGCGACCGGTCCGACAAGACCAGGTGAATGCTGATCGCATCCGACCGCGCCAGCAGCTCGTATTTTGAGACCAGCACCGCGCCGGCCGCCGCCGCCTTTTCCGCCGTCAGGTTCTCGCTCCACGCAATCACGTTCATCCGCAGCGCCTTCGCATACGCGGCCATGTAGCCGCCCAGCCGCCCCAGTCCGAGCACCCCCAGCGTCTTCCCCGCCAACCCGATCCCCACCGGCACGCCCATCTGGAACCCGCCCGCCCGGATCGCGGCATCGCCAGCGGCCAACCCGCGCGCCGCGCTGATCAGCAGCCCCAGCGCCAACTCTGCGGTCGCCGAGTCCGCCATCCCGCCGCCCTGCGTGTTGCAGACCACCACACCGCGCGCCGTGCACGCCGCGGTATCCAGCGACAGGTTGCGCGCGCCTGTCATCCCAAGCATGCGCAGCGTCGGCAGCCGGTTGATCAGCGACCCGGGCAGCGGCGTCCGCTCCCGCATTGAAAGCACGATCTCGAAATCCGCCAGCTTCGCCGCGGCGTCGTCGGCATCCGCGAAAGCGTGCTCGAAAAACACCACCTCCGCCCGCGCCTGCAACGGGCTCCAATCGGCCGCGCCGCGCGCCACGCCCTGCCAGTCATCCAGCACCGCCACCCGGGTCATGCCTGCCTCCTGCCGCATCCTCAGCCGGAACCCTGACCCCGCGGCGCCGGGCGCGCAAGCGGTTGCCCGACCAAGCCGACACGTGGCATCTCCGATGCCGAGGAGGACCCCCGCATGACCCATGTCGCCGTGATCGGAGCCGGGCTTATCGGCCGCGCCTGGTGCATCGTGTTCGCCCGCGCCGGCTTCCAGGTCGCCCTGTGGGACAAGTTCCCCCAGCAAACCACCCTCGCCCTTTCCTTCATCGCCGATCGGCTGCCGGAGCTAAGGGGCGCGGGGCTGCTGGCGGATCCGCCGGAGGCGGTGCTCGGCCGGATCGAGCCGAAGAAATCCCTGTGGGATGCGGTGCGCACCGCCGATTACATCCAGGAAAACGGACCGGAGCGGATCGACGTCAAGACCGGCGTATTTACCGAACTGGAACGCGCGGCGCGCCCGGAGGCGGTGATCGCCTCGTCAACCTCCGGCATTCCCGCCAGCGCCTTTACCGAGCCCCTCAAGACCCGGCACCGCTGCCTGATCGCGCATCCGGTGAACCCGCCGTATCTGATCCCGCTGGTGGAGATCTGCCCCTCGCCCTGGACCGATCCGGCGGTGACGCAGCGCACCCGGGACATCATGGTGCAGGCCGGACAGGTGCCTGCCACGGTAAAGAAAGAAATCGACGGCTTCGCGCTGAACCGGCTGCAAGGCGCGCTGGTGGCGGAGGCGTTCCGGCTGCTGGCCGACGATGTGATCTCACCAGCCGATTTGGATGCGCTGGTGAAACACGGGTTGGGACTGCGCTGGAGCTTCATGGGGCCGCTGGAGACAATCGACCTGAACGCCCCCGGCGGGCTGGCGGATTATTGCAAACGCTACGGCGATCTGTATGCGACGATGCAGGCGCAGATGACGCCGCTCGACTGGGAGAAGGCGTTGGTGGACCGTCTGCACGCCGCGCGGCGGGCCGAACTCCCCGCCAACATGCAGCCGGTCCGGCAGGAGTGGCGCGATCGGCGGTTGATGGCGCTGCTGGCACACAAGGCGGCGCAGCCGGAGTAGCTTGCGCCGACCGCCCTGCCCCACCAGAGTCAGTGGATGAAACAGGCACTCGCAAAACTCCAGGTCCCGACCAGCGGGCAGGCGCTGTATGACATCACGCGCGCGGTGCGTGACCGGGTGAGGCAACAGGATGTCGGCACCGGGTTGCTGACATTGTGGTGCCGCCACACCTCGGCGTCACTGGTGGTGCAGGAGAACGCGGACCGGGACGTGCGCGCGGACTTACTGGACTTCTTCCGGCGCGTCGTGCCGGAGGGTGGCCATTACCGGCACGCCATCGAGGGTCCTGACGACATGCCCGCGCATATCAAGGCGGCGCTGACACAGACCAGCCTGTCGATCCCGGTGGAGAACGGCGCCCCGGTTCTGGGGACGTGGCAGGCGATCTACCTGTTCGAGCACCGCACCGAGCCGCAGGTGCGGGAGATCGTTCTGCATGTCATCGGGTCGTGACGTTGAACAACGGGTCCGGGGAGCAACGTCCGGCACGGGCCAGTCGTACTGTGTCATGGCCGGGCTTGTCCGGGCCATGACACAAAACCGAGAGCAGCCAAGTATCAAGCCCGCTTCGCGGAACGTCCCAAGCCGCCATGCAGGTCCAGCACGCGATCCAGCCACTGCGCGACGACGTCGTTGTCCTCAAGTAACGCGAACCGGCTGGCGCAGCGCGGCCACATCAACGTTCCGGCAATAATATAGTCCGCGTAGCTCGGCGTCGTTCCGCCCAGCCAGTCCTGCCGCCGCAGCACCAGCCGTATCGGCAGCAGCAGATCGCGGAACGCCGCCACGCGGTCCTCCCGCCCGGCCTGGATCGCCTCCAGGCTGGCGCCGAAACGGGCCTCCCGACTGGAGCGGAAATAATCGCGGTCCTTCGGATCGATGACGTCGAGCAGATCGCACACGATGAACCGCGCAATCGCACCGACAAGCACGCCATCCGCCCAGGCGTTGACGAAATAGGCGTGCGCCTTGCCGGCGGGGCCGCCGAAAAGCGCGGGTTCGGGGTAGCGGTCCTCCAGATATTCCGCGATGGCCCAGCTATCGGACTTCACGGTGCCCGCGTCGTTGATCACCGGCACCTTGCCCTGGCCGGAAAACCCGATGACGTCCGTTTCGGTGAACCGCCACGGCACGGTTTCCACCGCCAGTCCCTTGTGCGCCAGGGCGAAGCGTATCCGCCAGCAATACGGGCTGAACCGGACATCCGGGTCCGCGCCCGCCAGATCGTGCATGACAATGCTCATGCGCGGATCATGCCCGGGATTCCCCGTTCGGCGCAAACCCGGGCGCGGGGATCAGAACACGATCTGCACTTTCGAATGCTTGTCGCGCTGCTTGGCGAGACCAAACGCGGCCGACGCTTCCTCGGCCGGGACGGACGCAGTCAATAACGGCGACACATTGATCAGCCCGCGATCCAGGCAGGCAACCGAGTGGGCAAATTCGCGGTCGAAGCGCATGGCGCCGCGCAGGTCGATCTCCTTGGCCATGACCAGGTTGCCCGCGACCGGGAACTTGCCGGGCGGCAGGGTTCCCACCTGCACCACCGTCCCGCCCGCGCGCACCGATTCAAGGCACGTCGCCAGCCCCGCGGGATTGCCGGACACTTCAAAAGCGATCTCGAAACCGGCGGCTCGCTCGATTTCCGCCGCCAGCTTGTCGCTGTCCCGGCCGACATTGATCGCCGTATCGGCGCCGACGCGCCGGGCCAGCGCCAGCGGTTCGTCCAGGATATCCGTGATGCAGATCGTCTCCGCCCCGGCACGCCGCGCGGCCAGCAGCACCAGCAGGCCGATAGGTCCCGAGCCGGTGATCAGCACCGAGCGTCCCAGCATCGGCCCGGCTCGCTCCACCGCATGCAGCGCCACTGCCAGCGGTTCGGCGAACGCCGCCGTCGCGAACGGAAGATCCTGCGACACCGGATAGCACTGGCTTTCATCTACCAGCACGTAGTCCGCGAAGCCGCCCTGCATATGAGGAAACCGGCTCGCACTGCCCATGAAGAACACGTTGCGGCACAAATTGCCCTTGCCCTCCCGGCAGGCGAAGCAGCGCCCGCAATTGCGGCCGGGATGGATCGCCACGCGCTGCCCGACCTTGATACGCGTAACCTCGCTGCCGGTTTCGGCGACCTCGCCGGCGACTTCGTGGCCGGGGATGAACGGCTCGCGGACCAGGAAATCGCCGTTCCGGCCTTCGAAGTAATAGTGCAGGTCGGAGCCGCAGATGCCGCCCGCGCGGATCCGCACCAGCACGCCGTGCGGCGTGACGGCGGGTGTGTCGTGCTCCTCCAGCCGGAGGTCCTCAGCCTGGTGGATGACACAGACGCGCATGGGACGATCTTTCCTCTTGATGGTCTGCGTATATTAATATATTACCTGAAGCATGGCAACCGTCGTGCCGCTTTCGAGACCTCGCCTGTCCGATGCCGTCTATCAGGCGGTGCGGGAGATGATCGTCCGCGCCACCATGGCGCCGGGCAGCCGCATATCCGAAGCCGAACTGGGTGAGCGCCTCGGCGTCAGCCGCACACCGGTGCGGGAGGCCTTGCTGCGCCTCGCGGATGAAGGCCTTGTGAGGATGTTTCCGCAAGCCGGCATCTATGTGGCGCCCGTCAGTGTCGCCGCGGTCAGTGAGGCGCAATTCATCCGCGAACATCTGGAATGCGCCGTCATTCGTGACGTTGCCGCGACGGTTGATGGCGCTGGCATGGCTTTGCTGCGCGGAACCATCGCCCGCCAGCGCGCCGCGCAGGAGGCCGCCGACACTGTTCAATTCTACGAGCTCGATGAACTGCTGCATCAGCAATTCTGTGACCTGGCGAAACGGTCCGGCGTATGGCGGGTGATCCAGCATAGCAAGCACCACCTCGACCGCGTGCGCTGGCTGAGCCTGCCGGTGGCCGAGCACATCCCGCATTTGATCACGCAGCACCAGGCGATTGTGGAGGCCGTCAGTCAACGCGATCCGGACATCGCGGAGGCGTCGCTGCGGGTGCATCTGCGCGAAGTCTACGCCACGATTGAACAGCTTAACCTCGACCAGGCCGGGGCGGCATCGTTGCCCGCCCACTAATGGACATCGCCGGGGCAGGGCGACGATGACTGCCGGCGCAAAAGGGGAAACGTTATGCTTAAGAAAAAACGTTGGCAGCTTGTGTTCCTGCTGTTCCTGGCCGGGATGGTCAATTATCTCGACCGTTCCGCCCTGTCGGTGGCGGCACCTTTGGTGTCCAGGGATCTCGGGCTTGGGCCAGCCGATTTGGGGATAGTATTTTCAAGTTTCTTTTTCGGCTATGCTATATTCAATTTTATCGGCGGCTGGGCCTCCGACAGGCTCGGCGGCAAACGCGTCTTCACCCTGGCGATGGGCGTTTGGTCAACGTTCTGCGCGCTGACGGCGGCGGCGACCGGGTTCGTTTCGCTGCTGGTGATCCGGGTTTTCTTCGGTGTCGGCGAAGGGCCGCTGTCATCCACCATGAACAAAGTCGTGAATAACTGGTTTCCCCACCGGGAGGCCGCCAGCGCGGTGGGATTTGCCAATTGCGGCACCCCGTTGGGCGGCGCGATCGCAGGGCCGATCGTCGGATTGCTGGCCGTGGCTTTTGGTTGGAGGGTGTCGTTCGTGGCTATCGGCGCGCTCGGCTTCGTTTGGCTGCTGTTCTGGATGAAATTCGCCAGCGAGACGCCGCGCGAGCATCCTTCGATCACCGCTGAAGAATTGCAGGAGATCGAGGGCGACCATGCAGATCCTACGGCCGGGCTGGCAGCACAGCCGCTGGGGTTTTACCTGCGGCAGCCGGTTGTCCTGGCCACCGGGCTGGCGTTCTTCGGCTACAACTACATCCTGTTCTTCTTCCTGACCTGGTTCCCCAGCTACCTGACCATGGCGCAGCACCTCAGCATCAAGGACATGAGCATCGCGACGGTGCTGCCCTGGGTGCTGGGTTTTTTCGGCCTCGCGGCGGGCGGCGCGGTGTCCGATGCGGTGTTCCGCGCCACCGGCCGGGCGTTGTTCGCCCGCAAGCTGGTGCTGACCGTGTGTCTCAGCGTCTCGGCGGTGTGCGTGGCGCTGGCGGGGCTGGTCACGACGGTTGGCAGCGCGCTGATGCTCATGAGCGGCGCGGTGTTCTTCCTGTATCTGACCGGCAGCACCTACTGGGCGATTTTGCAGGACACGGTGCGCGGCGAGAACATCGGCGGTGTCGGCGGGTTCATCCACATGATGGCCAATTGCGCGGGGATTATCGGGCCGGCGGTGACGGGGTTCATCGTGCAGTCCACCGGCGCCTTCACCAGTGCATTCGTGCTGGCCGGCGGCATCGCAATCATGGGGGTCGTGTGCGTCCTGGTGTTCGTCAAGCCGATAACGCCGGTGGCGGTGTCGGGGATGCGGTCGCCTGTCGCTCCGGCGCATTGACCGATGGCGCTTCCCCGCCTGAGCGACTGGGTGCTGGCGAAGCTTCCTCCGCCGGTGCTCCGGCCCGCCTACGACCGCGGCGAGGTGCGCGCGGGCATCGTGCACCTGGGCCTGGGTGCGTTCCACCGCGCGCACCAGGCGGTCTACACCGATGATCGTCTGGCAGCCGGGGAGCAGGACTGGGGCATCATCGGCCTCAGCCTGCGGTCCGGTGACGTGCGGGAGGCGCTGGCGCCGCAGGACGGGCTGTATACGGTCCTGGAGCGCAGCGCGGAGGGCGACCGCGCGCGGGTGATTGGCGCGGTGCTGGAGGCGGTGACCGTCCCGGAGACGCCGGAACGCGCCATGGCGGCGCTGGTCGATCCGCGCACCCGCATCATCAGCCTGACAGTGACCGAAAAGGCCTATTGCCTGGATGCGGCGACCGGCAGCCTGGATGAGACGCATCCCGGGATAGTCGCCGATTTGCGCAGGGACAGCTTCCCGAACACGGTGCCGGGCCTGCTGGTGGAGGCGTTGCGGCGCCGGCATGAAAGCGCGGCCGGACCCTGCACGGTCCTGGTCTGCGACAACCTGCCGAGCAATGGCGAGACGGTGGCCCGCATCGTCGCCCGTTACGCCAGGCTATATGATCCGCAACATGGCGATAGCATCGTCGGCGACACGGCGTTTCCCTGCACCATGGTCGATCGCATCGTGCCGGCGACCACGGATTCCGACCGGACGGCAGTGGAATGCTTCGGCTACCGGGATGCATGGCCGGTGGTGGCGGAACCGTTCAGCCAATGGGTGATCGAGGATCGTTTCGCCGCGGGCCGTCCGCGCTGGGAAGACGCGGGTGCCGCGATGGTGACGGATGTCCGCCCGTTCGAACTGATGAAACTGCGTGCGCTGAACGGCGCGCATTCCTCGCTGGCCTATCTCGGCGCGGTGGCCGGGCTGGAGACCGTTGCCGATGCGATGGCCGAACCGTTGCTTGCCCGCTTCCTGCGTGATCTGTGGAACGAGGATCTGCTGCCAACCATCCCCTCAGTGCCGGGCATGGATCTGTCCGCCTATACCGGACAGTTGGAAAACCGGTTCCGCAATCCGGCGATGCGGCACCGCTTGCAGCAGATCGCCATGGACGGCTCGCAGAAACTGCCGCAGCGGCTGCTGCTGCCCGCTCTGGACCGCCTGCGGCAGGGACACAAGCCGTCCCGCATTGCGCTGACTGTCGCTGCCTGGATGCGCTTTCTGCTGCGCCGCGACGAACGCGGAAACAGCTACGAAATCAGCGATCCGCTGGCGGCGCCGTTGACCGCGCTTGCCGCGGGAGCCGGCGAGAATGCCGAGGCGCTGGCGGCGGCGCTGTTCGGCGTGCGGGAGATCTTTGATCCGGCGCTTGCGGGGGATGCCGGGTTTCGCGGCCTCGTCGTGCAGCACCTGATATCGCTGCTGGCGCATGACCTGCGCCGCACACTGGCCGCCTGAACACAGTCATCACAGGAGAGAAACATGCAGGAAACATGGCGCTGGTTCGGTCCCGACGACGCGGTTCAGCTTCCGCACGTGCGGCAGGCCGGCGCGAGCGGGGTTGTCTCGGCTCTGCATCATCTCAATCAGGGGCAGGCCTGGCCCGAAGACGAAGTGCTGAAGCGGAAGAAGCAGATCGAGGATGCCGGGCTGGTCTGGTCCGTCGTCGAAAGCATCGCGGTCGCAGAGGACATCAAGACGCGCAGCGGCGATTTCCGCCAGCGCATCGACCAATACAAGGACTCGATCCGTGCCTGCGCCCGGGCCGGCGTCAAGACGATCTGCTACAATTTCATGGCGATCACCGACTGGACCCGCACCGACCTGATGTATCGCCTGCCCTCGGGCGGTTACGCACTGCGCTTCGACTTCACCGACATCGCGGCGTACGACCTGTTCATCCTCAAGCGCCCGGGCGCCGAGGCGGATCATCCGCCGGAGCGGCGGGCCGCTGCGGAAGCACGGTTCAAGGCGATGTCGGAAAGCGATATCGCATCGCTGGAAAGCATCCTCATCGATTGGCTGCCCGCACGGGAATTTGTCTACGACCGCAAGGGCTTCCAGAAGATGCTGGATGTCTACAACGACATCGGGCTGGAGGGCGTGCGGTCCAATATGTTCGCCTTCCTGAACGAGATCGCCCCGGTCGCGGCGGAGGAAGGTGCCAGGCTGTGCATCCACCCGGATGACCCGGCCTTCCCGATCTTCGGCATGCCGCGGGTGATGTCCACCGCGGACGACGTGCGCAAGCTGTTCGAGGCGGTGCCGGACGAGGCCAGCGGACTGACCCTGTGCACCGGCGCATTCGGCTGCAACCCGGACAACGACCTGCCGGCGATGGCGAAAGAATTCGGGCCGCGTGTGCATTTCGTGCATCTGCGCAATACCACGCGCGAACCGGACGGTTCTTTCCATGAGGCCGAACACCTGGATGGCGACACCGACCTGATCGCGGTGATCGCCAATGTTCTGGCGGAGGAATCGCGCCGCGCTGCGGAGGGCCGTGCCGATGCGGTCATTCCGATGCGGCCCGATCATGGCCATTTGCTGATCGACGATATCGGCAAGAAGGTAAACCCCGGCTATTCCTGCATCGGGCGGCTGAAGGGGCTGGCGGAACTGCGCGGCGTCATGCGCACGGTGCAAGCCGCGCGGGCGGGCCGGATTGCGATCTGATGGAATGACGATGTTGCACAGCCACGGCCGGGCGCGTCCCCGTCGGCTGCACTTAACGGGTCCGGCAGGCGCCGTCTCCCCTCGTGTCATGGCCGGACCTGGTCCGGCCATCCACGACTTGGGGCTGGTGGCCTCAAAGTCGTGGATGGCCGGCACAAGGCCGACCATGAGACAATACTCAGGCATGCCCGTGGGAAACAAACAATGAAGCGGATGGCCTGCATCGGCGAATGCATGATGGAACTGTCGGAGCACCCCGACGGCACCCTGACGCGCGGCTTCGGCGGCGATACCCTCAACACCGCGTTGTATCTCGCGCGGCTCGGCGTGCCGGTGGACTACGTCACGGCGCTGGGTGACGACCCCTTCAGCGACGCGATGATCGCCGCCTGGACCGAGGAAGGCATCGGCACCGGCCTGATCCCGCGCCTCGCCCACCGCCTGCCGGGCCTGTATCTGATCCAGACCGACAACCGGGGCGAACGGCGCTTCTTCTACTGGCGCGACAGCGCCCCGGCGCGGCAACTGTTCCGGCTGCCGGAAACTGGCGCCATCGAGGCGGCGCTGCGCGGAGCGGATCTGATCTACCTCTCCGGCATTACCCTCTCCCTGTTCGACCCGGGCAGCCGCGATCGGCTGTTCGACGTTCTCGCCGCAGCGCGCGCCGGGGGTGTCCGGATCGCCTTCGACACCAATTTCCGGGCCCGCGGCTGGCCGGATTTCGCCGTTGCCCGCGAGGTGTTCGAACAGGCGTTCAAGGCCAGCGACATCGTCCTGGCCAGCGTCGAGGACCACGCTCTGCTGTACGGCCCGGCAGACCCGGAATCAGTCATCGACCATCTGCGCGCGGCGGCCGTGCGGGAATCCGTGGTCAAGTTCGCCTCCCCCGCCTGCCACGTCATGGCGGGCGATACGGGCGAGGTGATCGAAGCCGCCCCCGTGCCCGATGTCGTCGATACCACCGCCGCCGGTGACAGCTTCGCCGCCGGGTACCTCGCAGCCCGGCGTGCGGGACGCAGCCCGGCCGAAGCAGCCCGCATCGGACACACGCTGGCAGGCGCCGTGGTGCGACACCGTGGCGCTATCATCCCGCAGGCAGCCATGCCCGCCATCACCCTCGCACCGGAGGCATCATGAGCACCGACCCGTCCCAGGCCCTCGCGGAACTCCTGCGCAACGCGCGGCTGGTGGCCGTGCTGACCATCGAACGCCTGGACCGCGCCGTGCCGCTTGCGCGTGCCCTGGTGGCGGGCGGCGTGCGCACCCTGGAGATCACCCTGCGCACCGCCGCCGGGGCCGATGCCGCCGCCGCCGTCAAGGATGCGGTGCCGGAGGCGATCGTCGGCCTCGGTACGGTGCTGTCCACGCGCGACCTGCAGTTGGCCAAGTCGTTGCACCTACCGTTCGCGTTCAGCCCGGGCGCCACGCCGGACCTGTTGGACGCCGCGAAGGAGCTGGGCGTGCCGTTCGTGCCCGGCATCGCCACGGCGTCGGAACTGATCGCCGCGATGGGCCGGGGTTTCACGACGGTGAAACTGTTTCCGGCCGAGCAGGTTGGCGGCATCGGCGCGCTGAAAGCGCTGGGCGGCCCGTTCCCCGCGGCGCGGTTCAATCCGACCGGGGGGGTCAGTGAGGCCAATATGGGCGCTTACCTGGCGCTGCCGAACGTGGTTGCCGTCGGCGGTTCGTGGCTGGCACCGGCCGCGGATGTCGAGGCGGGTAATTGGGCCGCAATCACCGGGCGGGCGAAGCGGGCGATGGAAATGCTTGGAGGTAAAGCGGTGGGGGGTTAGGCGACGTTATGGTGATGCGGCACAGTCGTTACCCCCGGCCGGACTTGGTCCGGCCATTCACGACTGGCGGTGCCGGTTGAGGCAAAGTCGTGGATGGCCGGCACAAGGCCGGCCATGACACAGAAGCAAAGGCCGGCGACACAAAAACAGAGGCCGCACATGAAAATAACCAAAATCGAGACGCTGCGCACCGCCGAATTCGCCAACGTCATCTGGGTGCGCGTCCACACCGACGCTGGCATCGTCGGCCTCGGCGAAACCTTCTACGGCGCGGGCGCGGTGGAGGCACACATCCACGACACCCTCGCCGGACGCCTGCTCGGCCGCAATCCGCTGCATATCGAAGCCATCCACCGCGAGATGCTGAACCTGCCGATGGCGCAGTCCAGCACCGGCGCGGAATACCGCTCCGCCTCGGCGGTGGACATCGCGCTGTGGGACATATTCGGCAAAGTCTGCGACCAGCCGGTGCACCAGATGCTCGGCGGCCTGTGCCGCCCGAAACAGCGCATCTACAACACCTGCGCCGGCTACGGCTATGTCCGCTCCACCAACATCAAGCCCGTCTCCACCTGGAACTTCAACGAGTCCGCGGGTCCATATGAAGACCTGAACGGCTTCATGACCCGCGCCGACGCGGTCGCCGAAAGCCTGCTGGAATCCGGCATCACCGCGATGAAGATCTGGCCGTTCGACCCCGCCGCCCTGGCAAACGACGGCATGTCGATCACACCGACACAGTTGAAGGCAGCACTCGACCCGTTCGAGAAAATCCGCCGCGCCGTCGGCGACAAGATCGAAATCATGGTCGAGTTCCACTCGTTGTGGAACCTGCCGATGGCCAAGAAGCTGGCCAAGACGCTGGAACCCTACGCGCCGACATGGTTCGAGGACCCGATCCGCATGAACTCGCCGCAGGCACTGGCGGAATACGCTCGCTCCACCACCGTCTGGGTCTGCGCCAGTGAAACTTTGGGCAGCCGCTTCCCCTACAAGGACATGCTCGACCGCGACGCCATGAGTATCGTGATGGCCGATCTGTGCTGGACCGGCGGATTGACGGAGGGGCGGAAGATTGCGGCGATGGCGGAGACCTATCACCGACCCTTCGCGCCGCATGACTGTGTCGGCCCCGTCGGCTTCATCGCCGGCATCCATGCGTCGTTCAGCCAGCCCAACACGCTGATCCAGGAGAGCGTGCGCGCCTTCTACACCGGCTGGTACAAGGAACTCGTTACTGTCATGCCGGTGATCGAGGACGGCCATGTGCTGCCGATGGAAGGCCCCGGCTTGGGCACCGAACTGCTGCCCGCGTTGTTCGAACGGGCCGATCTAACTGTGCGCGTAACGGAGGCGTAGATGACGAGACAGCTTTTCGACCTGAGCGGCCGCACAGCGCTGGTCACCGGCTCATCGCGCGGGCTGGGGCACGCCATGGCCACCGGACTGGCCGAGGCCGGCGCCGCGATCGTCCTCAACGGCGCCAACGCCGAACGCCTGACCGAAGCGGCCGCTTCGATGCGCGCAGCCGGCCACACCGTGCATGAGGCGCCCTTCGACGTCACTGACGAAACCGCCATCATCGCCGCGTTCGAGGACCTGGACGTCCGCGGCATCGCAGTGGACATCCTGGTGAACAACGCCGGCATCCAGTTCCGCCGACCGATGGTGGAGCTGGCGACCGAAAATTGGCGCCGGGTGATCGAGACCAACCTGACCAGCGCCTTCGTCATAGGGCGCGAGGCGGCGAAGCGGATGATCCCGCGCGGCCACGGCAAGGTCATCAATATCGGCTCGCTGACCAGCGACGCGGCCCGCGCGACGGTGGCGCCCTACACCGTGGCAAAGGGCGGCATCAAGATGCTGACCCGGGCAATGACCGCGGAATGGGCGCAGCATGGCATCCAGGCCAACGCCATCGGCCCCGGCTATATGCTGACCGACATGAACCAGGCGCTGGTGAACGATGCGGCGTTCAACGCCTGGGTCATCGGACGCACGCCGGCCCGCCGTTGGGGCAAGCCGGACGAACTGATCGGTTGCGCGGTCTTCCTCGCCTCCGCCGCCTCCGACTACGTGAACGGCCAGATCATCTATGTTGACGGCGGAATGCTGGCGGTATTGTAACGCCGCCGGGGGAGAAACAAAATGTCGACGACAATGCCGCAACAGGCGGCGATGGACAGTGCCGTCCGATACCTGGTCGCCAAATACAATCCCAAGGGGAACCGGGTCGGCTGGCTGATGATGTCCTCGATCCTGGTCGAGGCCTGGGATCTCTACTCGATCGCCTTCGTGCTGATCTTCATCCGCACCCAATACAATCCTGACCCGCTGCTGCTCGGCCTGGCCGCGGCCGGCACCCAGGGCGGTGCCCTGATTGGCGCACTGCTCGGCGGCTGGCTGTCCGACAAGATCGGCAGGCGGGTGATGTTCCTGTCCACCATGATCATGTTCATCATCTTCGCCCTCGCCCAGGCCTTCGTGCCCAGCGTCGGCTGGCTCGTGGTGGTGCGCTTCATCCTCGGCATCCCGCTGGGAAGCGATATTTCCAACGGCTACACCTATATCATGGAGTCGATGCCGAAAGGCGACCGCGAGGTCATGGGCAACCGCTGGCAGTTCATGTTCGCCATCGGCGAGGTCATGACTCTGGCGGTCATCGCGGTGTTCATCATCTCCAACCTGCCGCCCGAACTGATCTGGCGCGTGACGCTCGGCATGGGTGCCATCCCGGCCTTCATTATTCTGGTGATGCGGCACGACCTGCCGGAGACCGCGGTATGGCTGATCCGCCGCGGCCGCTTCCGCGAGGCCAAGCAGGTCTCGGTGCAGATGTTCGACGATAAACTCGACATGCTGCCGGACCAGGACGTTGTCATTCCGCACCCTCGCGCGATGGATTTCCTCGCCGACACGCGCAAGGATTCGATCCGCTGGCGTGCGACGCTGTATGGCTGGATCGCCTGCTTCTGCCAGGCCAGCGAGTTCTCCACCTTCGCGTTCTATCTCCCGGTGCTGTTCGTGATGGTCGGGGTATCGTCGATCCTGGGCACCAATCTCGTAACGATGGCGCTGTATTCCCTCGCCGCTGTTTCCGGTTGGGTCGGACCGATGATCACCCCGAAGATCGGCCATCGCGGTATCGGCACCGCCGGCTTCGGGATCGTCCTGGTCTCGCTGCTGGTGGCCGCCTGGGCACTTTATAGCGGTAATAAAATGGTCTTGCCGTTCGCCGCGGCGGCGATGCTGTGGGGCCATTACTGGGCCGCGTCGAACTGCATGACCATCCCCTCGGTCGTGGCGAAGGCGCAATACCGCGGCACCGCCAGCGGCTTCGCCTACATGTTCGTCAAGCTGCCGTCGTTCCTGGCGATCTTTTTGTTTCCGACACTGTTCGCCGCGATCGGGCAGGCGAATGCCACGCTGTTCGTCGCGATCTTCCCGTTGGTCGGGCTGCTGTCGGCGATTTTCATCCTGCCGGAGGTTTACGGCTACGGGCACGATTGATCGGTTGCCAAGGGGGAGCAACGGACCCGCGGTAGCGCTATGCCGCGGCGGTCCAACCCTATCCTCATCAACAAGTGGACAACACCCGCCCCCCGGGCGACGACTCGCCGCGGGCGGAGTAGGTTGCCGCCATGCAAACCTCACGACCGGTTGAAACCGATCTCGTCCTGCTCGGCGCCGGCCACGCCCACCTGGAGGTGCTGCGCCGCTTCGCCCTGCGACCCGAACCCGGCGTGCGCCTGACGCTGATCGGCCGCGAGCCCGAGACGCCCTATTCCGGCATGCTGCCCGGCCTGCTGCGTGGCGAATACACCCGCCAGGAGGCGCATATCGACCTGGCGCCGCTCGCCGCCATGGCAAAGGCGCGCCTGATCCTCGCCGAGGTCACCGCCTTCAACCCCATCACCCGCACCCTGAGCATAGCCGATCGGCCCGACGTGGGTTTCGATGTGCTGTCGATCGATGTGGGAGGGATTCCCGCAGCACCCCCCGGCGAGGGCATTGGCGTCAAGCCCATCGGCCGCTTTCTCGAGCAGTTGACGCGCCTGGAGGCGGAACTGCCGGACGCATCGCGCATCGCCGTCGTGGGCGGCGGTCCGGCGGGCAGCGAGCTGGCGCTCGCACTGGCCGTACGGTTTGCCGGACGGTTCCGCCTGGTCCTGGTCTGCGCCACCGCGGACCCCGTCGCGGAGGCGCCGGCTGCCGCCCGGCGAGCGGTGCGGCAGGCCCTGGTGGATGCCGGCGTGGAACTGGTCTGCGGCGTCACCGCCGTGGAGCTGGAGGCTGACCGCCTGGTGCTGTCGGACGGCAGCAGCGTCGATGTCGCGACGGCGCTGTGGGCGACGGGTGTCGAAGGTCCGGCGTTCCTGGCCGCGTCGGGCGTCGCCTGCGACCGCGCCGGCTGCATCCGGGTGAACCATGACCTGTCCAGCGTCAGCCATCCCTTCATCTTCGCCGCCGGCGACTGCGCGGCGCTGGAGGGCAATGTCAGACCGAAGGCCGGCGTATGGGCGGTGCGGGCCGGCGCGCCGCTGGCGGAGAACCTGCGCCGCGCCGCTACCGGGCGCCCGCTGGAGCGCTGGCGGCCGCAGCGCGATGCGCTGGCGATCCTGGGCCTCGGCCACGGCCGGGCGGTGGCCTGGCGCAACGGCATCGCCGTGCAAGGCCATAAAATCGGCTGGCTGAAGGACCGTATCGATCGGCGCTGGATGCGCGGCTACACCGACCCCGGGATCCCCGTTGAACCGGACGGGCCGGAGCGCTGCGGCGGTGCCGGCGCCAAGGTGGGTGCGGAGATCCTGTTCGGCGCACTGGCCGCGCTGCCGCGCTCGAACGGCCTCGACCTGATGGAAACGCGCGACGACGGCGCGGTGCTGAAGCCGCCTGTCGGCAAGCTGCTGGTGCAGTCGGTGGATCATTTCCGCGCCTTCCTGGACGACCCGTATGTGTTCGGCCAGATCGCGGCGGCGCACGCCCTGTCGAACATGCATGCCATGGGCGCGGCGCCATGGACGGCGCTGGCGATCGCCTCCGTCCAGGCCGGCCCGGCCGCGAAGATGCGCGCGGAGTTGGCGGCGATGCTGCGCGGTGCGGCGGAGGTGCTGCAGGCGGACGGCTGCAACCTGGCGGGCGGCCACAGCGCCGAGGCGGCCGAGCCGGCCCTGGGCTTCTCGGTCACCGGGCTGGTCGATTCGGGCAAAATCCTGCGCAAGGCCGGGCTGCAACCCGGCGATCAGTTGATCCTGACGAAACCGCTCGGCACCGGGATCATCCTGGCCGGTCATCGGGCGGCGAACGCGCGGGCGCAGTGGCTGATTGCGGCGATCCAATCGATGCGGGTGACGAATGCCTCCGCCGCCCGCATCGCCATGGCGCACCGGCCCCGGGCCGGGACCGACGTCGCCGGCTTCGGTCTGGCCGGGCACCTGATGGAGATGCTGGGCGCATCCGGCATGTCGGCGGTGCTGCGGATGGAAGCGGTTCCCGCCCTGCCCGGCGCCCGGGCACTCGCCGCGCATGGGATCGAGAGCACGCTCACGGGGCAAAATCGGCGGCTATTGGGGGATGTGCCTGACAACCCGGATATCGCCTTGCTGGCGGATCCGCAGACGTCCGGCGGGTTGCTGCTGGGCGTGCCGGCGGCGCGGGCGGAGGCGTGCCTGCAAGCGCTGCTGGATGACGGGTTGACGGCGGCGATCATCGGCGAGGTGGAACCGGCTGGCGAGCGTGGCGGCCGGATCAGGCTGGCGTAGCGGCGGGCGCCCGGAATGGCGCGCATCGCGTTGTATGGCCTGCGTTCGCATGTCAGTCTTTGCGCCTGCTGGTAGAACAGGGAGTCCGCATGGCGTTCGACGCCGACCTGATACGCCGCGTTGCGGGACGCGGCGAACTGCTGACGCCCGGGCAGATGGCGCGCGCCGATGCCGCGGCCGGCGTGCCCGGCCCGGTGCTGATGCAGGCGGCCGGACGGGCGGTGGCGCGGGCGGTAAAACGCCATTTCCGGCCAAGCCGGGTGCTGGTGCTCGCCGGCCCCGGCAACAACGGCGGCGATGGATATGTGGCGGCGCGGCTGCTGGACCAGCTCGGCTGGCCGGTGCGCGTGGCTGCACTGGCGCCGCCGCGCGACGGCTCCGACGCCGCCGGTGCGGCACGACTTTGGCACGGTCCGATGGCCGCGTTCGATCCGGCGGAGGCGGCGCGCGCCGATGTGGTGATCGACGCCGTGTTCGGCGCCGGCCTTGCCCGTCCGGTCGAAGGACTGGTTGCCGACACCCTGCACGCCGCCCGGCGAGTGGTGGCGGTCGATGTGCCCTCCGGCCTGGACGGAGCGACCGGGGCGGTGATGGGCTTTGCCCCGGCCGCCGAACTGACCGTGACGTTCTTCCGCCTGAAGCCGGGCCACCTGCTGCTCCCGGGGCGCGATCTGTGCGGGCGGATCGAGCTGGCGGATATCGGCATTCCCGCCGCCGTGCTGCGCGACATCGCATCTGACACGTTCGCCAATTTGCCGAACCTGTGGCGGCTGCCGAAACTGCGGGATGACGGGCATAAGTATTCGCGCGGGCATGTGACCGTTGTGGGGGGCGCCAGCATGACCGGCGCGGCGCGCCTGGCGGCGGAGGCGGCCCGGCGCGCCGGGGCCGGCATGGTGACGATCGCCGCCCGCGGTGCGGCGGAGACCTACCGTTCCGGCGAGCCGGGGCTGCTGGTCAGCGAAGCCGGCATCCCGACGCTGCTGCAGGATGAGCGGCGGACGGTCTGGGTGTGCGGTCCCGGCCTCGGCCCGGATGAGGCGCGGACGGTGTTCCCGGCTCTGGTCGCCGCGGGACGGGCGGTGGTGGGCGACGCGGACGTGTTTTCCGCCTTCGCCGGCAATCCGGACGCCTTGCGCGGCGCCGCGGTGCTGACCCCGCATGCCGGCGAGTTCGCCCGCGTCTTCGGCGCCCCGGCGCATCGGCTCGACGCCGCGCGGGAGGCCGCGAAACGGACAGGCGCGGTCGTGCTGCTGAAGGGCGCGGACACCATTATCGCCGCGCCGGACGGCCGCGCGGCGATCAATCTCTCCGCGCCGCCCTGGCTGGCGACCGCCGGCGCCGGAGACGTGCTGGCCGGCGCCATCGCCGGGCTGCTGGCGCAGGGCATGCCGGCTTGGGACGCCGCCGCCGCCGGGGCCTGGCTGCATGGCCGGGCGGCACAACTCGCCGGACCCGGGATGATCGTCGAAGACCTGCTGCCCGCACTGATTCGTGTGCTCGCCGAGACCGCCTCGCTCCCACATCCCTAAGCACGCTGTCTTTTCATTCATGAGGCGTGCATGAGCGAAGCCGTATCCACCGGCCTGCTGGATCGCACCATCCGGCGGATTACCACGGTCTGGCGCGACATGGCCTCCGGCGTGCCGGATGAGACCCTGGAGGCGCAGATGCGGACCTGCCTCGCCGGACGCGGCGGCGAGGTCAGCGCGCGCAATCGGGCAGCCAAGCTGGCGGAGACATACCTGGCGGCGGACGAAGCCGGGCGGAAGGTTTTTCTGCGCACCCTGGCTGGCTTCGACTCCGACCCGGATGCGGTGGCGGCGGCCTACAGCCGGGTCACAGTCGCCGGTGATCCGGCCGAGCGTTCGGCGGCGAAGGCCGATTTGCGGCGCGCGCTGGAGCCGCCGCGGCTGAAGCTGCTGACCCAGTTCGTGTCGATCCCGGACGGGTGCAAGTTCCTGGTCGATCTGCGCGGCGCGCTGCTGCGGGTGCGCGGGTCGGACAAGATGCTGACGGCGCTGGACGCCGATTTGCGCGGCCTGCTGGCGGCCTGGTTCGACATCGGGTTTTTGGAGCTCCGGCGCATCGACTGGAACAGCCCGGCGGCGCTGCTGGAAAAGCTGGTCACCTACGAGTCGGTGCACGCCATTCGCTCGTGGCGCGATTTGAAGAACCGGCTCGATTGCGATCGCCGGTGCTATGCATTCTTTCATCCGCGCATGCCGGGGGAGCCGCTGATTTTTGTCGAGGTCGCGCTGGTCAAGGGACTGGCGGCCAGCGTGCAGGCTTTGCTGGACGAGAAAGCCCCGGTGCTGGACCCCGCTGTTGCGGATACCGCGATCTTCTATTCGATCAGCAACTGCCAGGCGGGCCTGGCCGGGATCAGCTTCGGCAATTTCCTGATCAAGCGCGTGGTCGAGGAATTGTCCGGCGAGTTCCGCAATCTGAAGACCTTCGCGACGCTTTCGCCGATACCGGGTTTCCGCCGCTGGCTGGACCCTCTGCTGGCATCGGATAGCGCGGGGCTGCTCAGCGACGATGAAGCTGTTGGCCTGGTTTCGGCCCACCCGGCGGACAGCGGTTGTGCCGCCCTGGCGGGGATCATCGGCCGGCGCTCCTGGTGGCGGGTGGCAGCCCTGCGGGAGGCGGCGGAGCCGGTGCTTATCCGGTTGTGCGCCCGCTACCTGATGGCGGAGTCGAAACGCAATCACGCGCTGGACCCGGTGGCGCATTTCCATCTCTCGAACGGCGCGCGGGTGGAGCGGTTGAGCATGCTCGGCGACACCTCCGACAAGGGCGCCCGGGAAAGCGCGACGCTGATGGTGAATTACCTCTATGATCCGGCAAAAATCGAGGATTGGCACGAGGACTATGCCGGCGAGGGCAAGCGGAACGCGTCGACGGCGGTGCGCAGGCTGGCGCGGGGTTGGGGTTAGCCGAAGTACGGCCGAAATGCGCGAAGCTGTGATGTGACCAATCGTATCGCCGCGATTTCGATACCCCTCGCCTCCCCCACATAGGCTTCCGAGAGGAGCCCGCGCATGGACCTGATCCGCCGATCCGCTGCGCGCGACCTGCGTGTGGATTTCTTCCGCGGCCTGGCCCTGTGGTGGATCTACACCGATCATATCCCGGGCGACGTATTGGCCGACGTCAGCCTGCGCAATTTCGCCATGTGCGACGCGACCGAGGTGTTCGTGCTGCTCGCCGGCTACGGCGCCGGACTGTCCTACGGCATGGGGCTTGGCCGGCAGGGCTATGTTTCCACCGCCGCCGATGTGCTGAAGCGGGCCTGGACGCTGTATATCGCCCATATCTTCCTGTTCATGCTGTTCTCGGCCCAGGTCACCTACTCCGCGACCTTGCTGAACCGCATCAATTACCTGGAGGAATCGCGGCTCGATATCCTGGGCGACGATCCCTACCGCAGCATTCTGGAAGCGTTGCTGCTGCGGTTTCAGCCCAGCCTGCTGAACATCCTGCCGCTTTATGTCGCGCTGATGGTGTTCCTTGCCGCGACGATATGGCTGCTGCGGTGGCCGCGGATTTTGTTCGGCCTGTCGTTCTGCCTGTACGTGGCCGTCCGTTTCACCAGCATAAACCTGACGGCGTGGAGCGAGGATGGCTGGTTCTTCGACCCCTTCGCATGGCAGTTCCTGTTCATCATCGGCGTGCTGCTCGCCTGCGCGCCACCACGCATGCCGTCCCGCCCGAGGCTGTTCGACGTGCTGGCCGTGGTTGTGGTCGCCACCGGCATGGCGGTGATCCTGGTCGTCGACCCGAACCCGCACCTGCTCGAGTGGATGACGGTGTCGCCGCTGCGATATCTGGTGATCGAGGACAAGACCGGCCTGTATCCCTTCCGCCTGCTGTCGATCCTGTCGCTGACCTGGCTGTGTGTCCGCGCCATCCGTTTCGACCAACCCTGGCTGCGGTCCCGTTGGGCCGGGCCGCTGGTGCTGCTGGGGCAGAATTCGCTGCCGGTGTTCTGCGGCGGCATCGTGCTGGGCTTCTTCGCCCGCCTCGGGCTGGAATATGACGACCGGGCGTTGATGCAAATCGGCATCAATCTGTTCGGCGCCGCTGGAATGGTTGGCATCGGGGCGCTTGCGGCATGGTATCGGGCGAAAGGAAAACCCAAGGGGCCGCGTAGCGCGCCTGCCCAGTCATCCGCGCTCTTGCCCGTGAATGCCCGGGCTGATACCGGTTGAATTCATGAAATGGCTCCCGCTTTCCGCCGTCCTGCTCGCTCTGTCCGCTTGGGCGCCGGACCGCGCCGATGCCGCGGAGGACGATTCACCGCCGTGCGACATGCCCGCGGATCTCACGACGCCCGTTGAGCCGCTGACGCGCGTAGCGGACGCACTGTCGGGACCGGGCAAGGTTGCGATCCTGGCCATCGGCTCCGGCTCGACCGTCGGTGATACGGGCGGGTCGACGGGGCCGGCCTTTACCTACCGGACACCGGAAGCTTCGTTTCCGTTCCGCATGCTCGACGCGTTGCGGCAGATGCGCCCGCACGTGGAGTTCAACCTGACGGTCAAGGGCGGCCGCAACCTGACCGCCGATGCGATGTATTCCGCGATACTGCAGGAACTGGCGGGACATCATTACGACCTCGTGCTCTGGCAGACCGGAACCGTGGAAGCGGTTCGCGGCGCCCGGCCGCAGGCCTTGCGCGAGGTGCTGGAGCAAGGCGTGGACGCGGCGGTGAAAGCCGAAGCGGACGTGGTGCTGATCGATCCTCAGTTCAGCCGCTTCCTGCGCGCCAACACCGACATGAATCCGTATGAGATGGTGCTGGAACAGATCTCCGGAATGCCGGGTGTGAGCTTGTTCCGCCGTTTCGACCTGACGCAGGCCTGGGTTGCCAACGGCCAGATCGATCTGGAGCGCGTCGGACGGGACAAGCGCGACAAGACGATTGCACTGCTGAACACCTGCCTCGGTCACGCGCTGGCCCGCTACGTGTTGGCCGGCACCGACGTGCATTAACCCGCGGAGGTCTGGCCTATCCGGCGCAACCCCCGTTATCCTTCCGCCGGGGCAAAACGGGGGGAATGATGGGCTACGACAATGCCTTCGCCGGAATCAAAGTGATCGACCTCAGCGGCGGCGTGGCCGGCCCGTCCTGCGCCATGATGCTCGCCCAGCACGGCGCGGACGTAATCAAGGTGGAGACCCCGCATCACGGCGGCGACTGGTCCCGTATCCTTGGCCGCACCTACGAAGATCATTCGGCTTTTTCGTTATACGGGACGCTCGGCAAGCGCAGCCTGGCGCTGGATCTGAAGACGCACGAGGGCAAGGAGATCCTCTGGCGCCTGGTGCGCGATGCCGATGTATTCATTGAGGGCTTCCGCCCCGGCACCATCCGGAAACACGGATTCTCTTATGACGCGGTCAGTGCGAAGAACCCTGGCATCATCTATTACTCCATTTCAGGCTTCGGGCAGACGGGTCCGCTCGCCGCGCGCCCGGCGATGGACCCGGTGCTGCAGGCATTCATCGGCATCGTCACCGAGAACAAGGGCGAGCACGACCAGCACCCCCACCGCATCGCCATCTCGCTGATCGACATGTTCTCCGGCCTGCTCGGCTTCCAGGCTATCGCCACGTCGCTGTATGTGCGGCGGGAGCAGGACGTGAAGCAGGGCCGCTTCGTTGAGCTCAGCCTGATGCAAGGCGGTGCGCTGCTGTCGGTGATCCGGCTGATCGCGCATCACCTGGAGCGCGGCACGGCGCAGCGCACCAGCATGCCGAACGGGGTGTTCAACACCGCGGACGGGCAGATCAACGTGACGATGGTACGGCCGCGGGACTGGCACCCGTTCTGCGAGGCGATCGAACAGGCGGACCTGCTGCACGATCCGCGATTCGCCACGCACCACGCCCGCGCCGCCCATCTGGACGACCTGTATGCGGTGCTGCGGCCGATATTCGCGGTGCGGACGACGGCGTGGCTGTCGGAGAGGCTGACTCACAGCGGGATCATGAACGGCCGGGTCAACAGCTATGAGGAGTTCCTGAAGGAGGAACAGGTGGCGGCGACCGGCATCATGTCCTGGCTGGCGCAGCCCGGCGTGCCGGAGCTGGTGCCGATGCCGAACATCCCCGGGCTGCCGAAGTTCGAAAGCGGGACGAAGCGGGCACACGCTCCGACCCTGGGCGAGCACACACGGGACGTGCTGGCCGAGCACGGGTATTCGCCGTCGGAGATCGATGGGTTGTTCGAGCGGAGGGTCATTGGCGGGCTGTGAGCCGCCGCGAGACGGCCGGAGTTAGCGTTGGAAGATCGGCAGGCAGGCTGCGACGGGCGGAAGGTCGTTCTGATGGTTGACTGACCCGAAAATTGTACGCGGCTTCGCGCCTGGATCTTCCTAACCGCATTTCCATTGCAACCTGATCTACTTTACAGCCCGCGGCCAGAAACTGAATGTTTTTGCGAAGTCGCGACATCGGCGTCCGACAGCGGCGCTGAGAACCGATCGGAGGATGTGCTTCGCGTTCTCGATCGACTCGATGCCGATGTGTATATATGACAAATGCCAGCGATCCGATCGGCTCGTGATAACCGCTTACTGGATGCGCTTGAAGCTATTTCGCCGGAGCCGTTCGATGGCAAGGCCTGGCGCGTCGTCCGTGATGGCCGCGATGCGGTTCAATGTAGCGCCGTCGGAGGCCGATGGGACGACCGGACGCTCGATGTCCTCGACACGTCCTTTAGGGCTGATGGCGGCATTGCCGAAATGGATTTCCACCTTCGCCGCGGACAACCGGTGTTCCCATCCCGGGTGCGGTATCGCCTGTTTGAATTGAGTGTCACGCTGTCTTCGTGCCTGCGAATCGCTGCGTTGACAGATTTGGCAGCACTCGGCCTGCGCACGGAAGTGTTCGGTCAGATGTCCTTTGCTGAGCGCGAACAGGAATACCCCCGCACTCAGGAAATTGCGGAGGCTGCTCAGTTCATCGGCCGCGACGGTCTTATTGTACCCAGCGCCCGCTCGGAATGGCCCAACATCGTGGTCTTCTGCGATTCCGCCGGACCGGATGCGGTGGAGGTCGTCCGGGACCATGGACTGATCGACTGGGACGCCCGCAGGACAAACCCGCTCGGCACCTGAGGTGGACCGGCATAGTCCCCGGCATGCTCGAGAACGCCGGTAACGGGCAACCCCGGCGCCAGGGCCTCCCTGCATCAGGTCGGATGTCTATCGCCGATCCGCACCCCGAAGTTCAAACCGGGTGACAAGCAGCGCGGGGGTGTTAAGACTCCGCGCATGCATGTCAGTTTGATCGTCGCAGGCCCGCTCGCAACCATTTCCGGCGCTTATCGCTACAATCGCCGCATGGCGGACGGATTGCGCGGGTTGGGCCACACGGTGCAAGTGACCGAGCTGGCGGGCCGCTTCCCCGACCCGGACCAGGCCGCGATCTATGCGGCGCGGACGGCCTGGGCGGCGATCCCCGACGGCTCGGTGCCGCTGATCGACGGGCTGGCGCTGCCGGCGTTCGATGGCGTGCCGCTCAGCCGCGTCACCGCCCTGATCCACCATCCCGCCTCGCTGGAAACCGGGCTGCCTGAGGAGACCCGCCGCCGCCTGTTGGCGACCGAGACCGCGATGTTCCGCAACGTCCCCCGCCTGGTGGTGACCAGCGACCCGACCCTGGACCGCCTGACCCGGGAATACGGCGCGCCGTACGAGCATGTCAGCGTCGTCCTGCCCGGCAGCGACGATCCGCCGCGCAGCACCGGCTCCTCGGGTCCCGGTTGCACGATCCTGTCCGTCGGCGCGCTGATTCCGCGCAAGGGGCACGACATCCTGCTGCGCGCCATGAGCCGGCTGTTCGACCTGGAATGGCGGCTGACCATCGCCGGGTCCGCACTCCGCGATCCGGTGCACGCGAACGGGCTGCACGCCCTGGCGGAGACTCTGCATATCGGCCGCCAGGTCGAATTCATCGAAGACATTACCGACACGCTGTGGCTGGAAGCCGACATCTTCGCGCTGGCGTCGTATTTCGAGGGCTACGGCATGGAGATCGCCGAGGCGCTGCGCCGCGGCCTGCCCGTCGCGGTTACCAATGTCGGCGCCGTATCCACGCTCGTCGGTCCGGAGGCGGGGGTCGTCGGCGCTCCCGGCGATGCGGAACAACTGTCGAAAGCGATGCGCCGCCTGATCTTCGACCGCGCGCTGCGGCGGGACATGGGAGAGGTTGCCTGGCAATCGGGCCGCGATTTGCCATCGTGGGATGTGCAGGCAAAGCGTCTGGCGGATGTCCTGGAGTCCGGCGGTTGACCGATGAATGGCACGATCAACCGGCGCGGCAGGGGCTTCCGGCCATGACGGTAAGTGTCGGCTAAGCACACAAATCAACAAAGACCGGAGGAACCGCCATGCTGCTGGGTGCCATCGCCGATGACTTCACCGGCGCAACCGATCTGTGCTCCATGTTGGTCCGAGGCGGCATGCGCACCGTCCAGCTCATTGGCGTGCCGCCGGCGGACCAGGCGCCGCCCGACGCGGATGCGGTCGTCATCGCGCTGAAATCCCGCACCGCACCGGTGCGGCAGGCGGTGGACGACTCCCTTGCCGCGCTGAAATGGCTGCAGGCTGCCGGCACGCGGCAATATTTCTTCAAATACTGCTCGACCTTCGACAGCACGGAGCAGGGCAATATCGGCCCGGTGGCGGATGCGCTGGTCGATGCGCTGGGCTGCGGTTTCGCCCTGGCCTGTCCCGCCTTCCCGACCAACGCCCGCACCGTCTACCAGGGCTATCTGTTCGCCGGCGGCAATTTGCTGAACGAAAGCGGCATGGAGCACCATCCGCTGACCCCGATGACCGACGCCAATCTGGTGCGGGTGCTGTCGCGCCAGACCGAGGGTGCCGTCGGACTGGTGAACTTCGCCACCGTCGATCGTGGTGCGCCTGCGATCCGCGATGCGATGACCCGGCTGAAGGAACAAGGCCGCCGCTACGCCATCGTCGACGCCATCACCGACGCGCATTTGCTCGCCATCGGCGAGGCGGCCGGAAGCCACGCGCTGATCACCGGCGGCTCAGGCGTGGCGATGGGCCTGCCGGAGAATTTTCGCCGGGCGGGGGTTTTGCCCGCGCGAGACGATCCCGCCGCCCTGCCTCGGCTGGAGGGCGCCTGCGCGGTGATTGCCGGGTCCTGCTCCCGCGCGACGCTGGCGCAGCTCGGCTACGCCCGGAACCATGTGCCGGTGTTCGAACTCGATGCTTTGGCAACGCCCGACGCGGCGGCGCTGAGCGACGCCGCGCTGGCCTGGGCGTCTGAGAAGATCGGCGGCAAGCCGGTGGTGATCGCCGCCTCCGCGCCGCCCGAGACGGTCGCTTTGTTGCAGTCGCGGCTGGGACGCGACCAGGCCGGCGCGCTGGTCGAGGAGGCGGTCGCCCGCATCGCCGCCGGATTGGTGGCGCGCGGCGTGCGCCGGATGGTCGTCGCCGGTGGAGAAACGTCCGGCGCGGTGGTGGGGCGGCTCGGCGTGCGAACCCTGCGTATCGGCCGCGAAATCGATCCCGGGGTGCCGTGGACCTATGCTTCCGGCAGCGGCCCCGACCTGATGCTGGCGCTGAAATCCGGCAATTTCGGCGCAACCGATTTTTTCCTGAATGCGTTTCGCGTGCTGGAAGGCTGAGCAATGAACGAGCAGGACATCCGGGTTCTTCTCACCGAACTTGCGGCGAGCCTGTTTCTACGCGGATATTCCGTCGGCAGCGCAGGCAATATCAGCGTGCGCCTGCCCGACGGCTTCCTGATGACGCCGACGAACGCGAGTCTCGGGCGGCTGGATCCGGCGCGGTTGTCGAGGCTGGACTCTGAGTTTCGGCATATCGGCGGCGACAAGCCGTCGAAGGAAGTCTTCATGCATCGCGCATTCTATCAGGCACGCGAAGCCGCCGGCGCGGTGGTGCATCTGCATTCGACACACGCGACGGCGGTGTCCTGCCTGCCGGAGGTCGATGCATCGAATCCGATCCCGCCGCTGACACCGTATTTCGTGATGCGGGTGGGGCGGCAAATGCCGATCATTCCGTATTACCGGCCGGGGGACGCGGCGATGGAACCGGCGATCAATGCGGCGGCGCAGCATGCGCGGGCGGTCCTGCTGGCGAACCATGGCCCCGTCGTTTCGGGGAAAACATTGACGGATGCGGTCTACGCCGCCGAGGAACTGGAAGAAGCGGCGAAGCTGTTTCTGATGGTGCGAGGGCAGTCGCCTCGGCTGCTGAGCGCGGCGCAGGTGGATGACTTGCTGCGGACGTTTGGATAATCGAGGCTTGGTCGCATGCGGCCACGACGGTGGCGACACGCGCTGTTCGCCAAACCTTACTCCGCCGCCCGCTTTTTCCGAGCGCTGCGGACACGCCTCGTTCATGCCAACATTGCAGCAATAAGCCGGTAAACTCCGCTTCGGCCGGAGCCAAACAAAAAGGCGCCCCGGAAGGGCGCCTTTTCTGATCGTATCGGCACTGCCGCTTAATCCTGCGGCTCGCTCGCGGCGATCGCCACCGGCTCTGGAGCAAGTGTGGATGCAGGCGCGACCTTCGGCTTGCGCCCCGGCTTCGCCTTCACCGGCACTGCCTTCACGGCAACGGCCTTCTTGGCAACCGCCTGCTTCGCCACGGACTTGGCAACGGGCCTGGCGACCGCCTTCTCGACAGCCTTCTTGCCCGGCGGGCGGCCAACCGGACGCTTGGCGACCGAAGCAGCTTCCACTTTTTTGGCGGAGGTCTTCTTCGCGGCAGCCTTCGCAGCCGGCTTTTCAGCCGCGACCTTCTTGGCAACGGCCTTTTTGGTGACGGCTTTCTTCACCGGGCCCTTGCCGCCAGTTTTCGAAGCAGCAGCCTTTTTCGCGACGGGCGCGGCACCTGTCTTCTTCGCATCCGCCTGCTTTGCGACCGCCTTCTTCGCAGCCGGCTTGGCAGAAGCCTTTTTCGCGACTGCCTTCTTTGCGGCCGGCTTGGCAGCGGCCGGCTTGGCAGCGGCTGCCTTAACAGCCGCCTTTTTCGGCGCCGCTTTCTTGGCTACCGGCTTTTTCGCTGCTGCCTTCTTGGTCGCGGCCGACACCGCCATCGCCCGGGCGCGCGGGGCTTCGTCTGTGCTTTCGTCAGTGCTCACCTGTAGAACTCCTTTTTGAACGTGCCGTCTTTGTCATGCGCTTTGATCGAAGCCAGCTTCACGAATACCGATGTCAACCGACATCGGCCAATTCGTTTCCCTATCAGATCGGCTTGGCCAAGGCCGCAAACGGCCATGCGCCCAACCGGGTTTTCGACAGTCGTCGGGCTTGGCACGATGCGAAAAGGACAAAGTCCCATCTGCATTCATGCACGCATGACCCGATGCGGCACGTATCTTGGTGCTTGCTTGACTCGTCCGCGGCTTACCAAGGTCGCGGTCCATCGACCGTCCTTAACTGTTGAACGTCCCCGCGCACCGGCCGTTCAATGAAAAACGGGAATCGATTCGCGGACACGAATTCCGCTATTCCCTGTCCCGCCCATACATGTCAACAAAAAGCAACAGGCCGCACGATTGTTGATCAAAAAAATTTCCGTGCGCCGCATTCCGGAGACCTGTTCCAAATACGAAATCGCCGCGGCAAGGATGCCGCGGCGATTCGGGCAGGCCGTGAAAAGCGCTGGTTAGCCGCGGTGTTCGATCGGCACGAATTTCAGATTCTCCGGTCCGATGTAATTCGCCGCGGGGCGAATCAGCTTATTGTCGGCGCGCTGCTCAAGAACATGTGCCGCCCAGCCGGAAGTCCGCGAGATAACGAACAGCGGGGTAAACATCGCCATCGGAATCCCCAGCATGTGATAGCTGATCGCGCTGAACCAATCGAGGTTGGCGAACATCTTCTTCTGGTCCCACATCACCGCCTCGATTCGCTCGGCGATGTCGAACAACTTCATCGACCCGGCAGCCTGCGACAGCCGCCGCGCGACTTCCTTGATCACCTTGTTGCGCGGATCGGCGATCGTATAGACGGCGTGGCCGAACCCGATGATGACCTCCTTGTTCTCAAGCCGCTTGCGGATATCGGCCTCGGCTTCGTCCGGGTTGTTGTAGCGATTCTGGATTTCGAACGAGACCTCGTTCGCACCGCCATGTTTGGGACCGCGCAACGCGCCGATGCCGCCGCAAATCGCCGAGTGCATGTCGGCGCCGGTGCCGGCAATAACGCGGCAGGCAAAGGTCGATGCGTTGAATTCATGCTCCGCATACAGAATCAGCGACGTGTGCATCGCCCGCACGAACAACTGCGACGGCGGCTTGCCGTGCAGCAGATGCAGGATGTGGCCGCCGATGGAATCGTCGTCGGTCTCCACCTCGATGCGTTTGCCGTTGTTCGCAAAATGGTACCAATACAGCAGCATCGAGCCCATCGACGCCATCATGCGATCGGCGATATCCCGCGCGCCGGCTATCGTCGCACCTTCCTTTTCCGGCAGCAGACAGCCCATCACCGAAACCCCGGTGCGCAGCACATCCATCGGATGAGTCGCCGGCGGCAACGCCTCCAGCGCCGTCTTCAGCGATGACGGCAGGCCGCGCATCGATTTCAGCTTCGCCTTGTAGTCATCGAGTTCGCCGCGCGACGGCAGGTGGCCGTGGATCAGCAGATGCGCGATCTCCGCGAATTCGCAGGTGTCGGCCACATCCAGAATATTGTAGCCGCGGTAATGCAGGTCGTTGCCGGAGCGCCCGACAGTGCAAAGCGCGGTGTTGCCCGCGGTCACGCCGGACAGGCCGACGCCTTTCTTCGTCGGTGCGTTCGCCGGGGCCGGAGCCGTTGTTGTCTCACTCATAATATATACTCCTCCAGTCTTAAAGAATGCCGGGCTTGCCGGTTGCGAGCGCGCCGGCGGGCAGGGCGATAGTCAGCCGGTGAAGCTCGCCGGCCGGCAGGCGCGGCAGGTCCTGTGCCGCTTCCAGGAAGCGATCCGATGCCCGGGTGGTGGTGATGCCATCGGTCATCGTCAGGAGCTTGCGGATGATGTCGTCGCGCAATACCCACCGAGGCGTTGTCGATCACGCGGTTGACGATCATACCCGCCACGGGCTGCGTGACCGCGCCCTTGCCGGCGGCCATCCCGGCGATCTCCCGGGCATGTTGGTCTTCCCGCCTCGGGCCTGCCGTGGATGGGCTGACCCTGACGTTGTAATCGATCATAGTCCTCCTCCATCCTGCGCCGTGCAGGAGGTCAAACCGGCACGGCTGCGTTCCGGCCCCCGGTTTCAGGCCGTCAGCGTGCTTCGTAGTGACGCACAGGCGGAACGGCAAGTCAGGTTGATTGCGTAGTCCGGCGGAACTGGCATGCTTCTGGTTTGGCACGCAGGAGATTGCCTTGTCCCGCATCATAACCGTCGCCGCGGCCCAGTTGGGGCCGATCCAGATGGCTGAACCGCGGAGTTCGGCGGTGCGGAGGATGGTGGGGCTGCTGGAAAGGGCGCACCGGCGCGGCGTCGAGCTTGTGGTATTTCCCGAGCTGGCGCTGACGACGTTCTTCCCGCGTCACTACCACGAGGATATCAGCCATGCGGATAGGTGGTTCGAGACGGCGATGCCCTCCCCTGAAACCGCGCCGCTGTTCGATGCCGCGCGGCGATGCGGCATCGGCTTTCACCTCGGCTTCGCGGAAATGGTGCGCGAGGCGGACGACGACGGCGTCGTGCGCAACCGGCGGTTCAATACGTCGGTTCTGGTCGGGCCGGAGGGCGATATCCTGCTGAAGTATCGCAAGGTGCATCTGCCCGGACATGCCGAATATGATCCGCGGCGCCGGGTGCAGCATCTGGAAAAGCGGTATTTCGAAGTTGGGAATCTCGGATTTCCGGTGATCCGCGCGCCGATGGGCGGGTTGGACGGGATCAACATGGGGATGATGATCTGCAACGATCGCCGCTGGCCGGAGGCGTGGCGCGTGCTCGGCCTGCAAAGCGTCGAGCTGGTGGCGCTGGGCTACAACACGCCGAGCCTGAACATGGAAGCGGGCGGCTTCGAGGCGCACCATCTGCGGGTGTTTCACTCGCATCTGTCGATCCAGGCGGGATGCTATCAGAATGCCTGTTTCGCTGTCGCGACGGCCAAGGCGGGGATCGAGGATGGCAACGAATTGTTCGGGCATTCCATCATCGTCAATCCGCAGGGCGAGATCATCGCCATGGCGGGGAGCTGGGGCGATGAGCTGATCACCGCGGACTGTGATCTGGAGATGTGCACGCTTGGGCGGACCACGGTCTTTGCGTTTGATCGGCACCGGCGGCCGGAGGCGTATGGGCGGATCACCGATCAGGTTGGGGCGGTGGAGCCGGTGGTATGGAAAAAACCGGTGCCGCGTTAGGGTTTTGTTAACGATTGCCGATCATACTCGCGCCAGGGGCGGGCGTTTTCTTCGTCCATCGTGCGGCAGGATGCCGCGGCTCTCATTTCAGGAGAATGCGCGCGTGAGTTCTATCGGGCCAGTCAGCAACATCATGATCCCGGCGGTGACGCCGTCACCGTTACAGACACCCGCGCCGGTGAAACCGGCCGCGGACAGCGATGGCGATAACGACGCCAGCGCCGCGGCCGCGTCCGGAGGCACCCGTTTGGTCGATATCAAGGCGTAACGTGAGGTTGGACTTGCGGCAGGATTGATCGGGCGCATACCCGATCAATCCGGCACGCCACGGACGAGCGGGTACGCCATGCCGGGAACCACGGCGTTTCTGCCCGGGCATTTTCGCCGATTTATATCGGCAGGAAATCGCCGCCGAGGAAGGCGTGCATCGAACCTTGCCGTTCTTCGGCACGGCACTGGGCATCGGCGCTCTGGCCTACGCAGCGGGGCGGCTGCGACCGCATTCGTGAAACGTTGCTTGATGCCTACACCACCGTCACGCCAGCCAATCGGGAACAAAGGTAACGCCATGAACGAGGCTGCGGACGAAACTCTCATACTGCAAACGCCCCGGCGGTTATAACATCGGCATTTGCCGCAAACCGTGAACCCAACAATACAAATGCTAATATAATAGCTGGTAAGACTAATGAGTTGTATTTCTTTTTGATATTTGGCCGTTCTTCCTACGTATGTTCGAGTCCGGTACGACCTGCTGCATCATATCGGTTCCTGGGATCGGCTGCAATTACGGGAACTTCGACAAATCGACCTTTTCCCCCCGCAAGGCCCGGGCGCGCAGCGGCTCGGGCACTGAACATCGCGCCGATCGCGCGCTCTGTTTGTTCAAATTTGGCACCGTCGGCGCCACAACACGCACAGGTTGTAGCGCGTCACGCGGCCAGCGGCGTCATTCCCACCAGGAACGCATGCTTTCGGTCAGGGACTTGCCGAACAAACCGTGACCCGCTGCTTAGCCACCAGCCGCAACCAACCGTCAAACGCACCGCCATCGGCTCGATCACCGGCTTATACCCCATGCTCCACCTGCCACCCCTGGCAGCCGGCAACCGGAACACCGATATCCCGGGAAAGCTGTACCTAACCTGTCGATTGAATTTGACGCTCGCGCCGTGAACAGCCACCGTAGCGACCGAAGGATCACATTATGAACCCCAACCGCTGGCAGCCCCCCCGGACTGCCGCAGCCACTCTATGGCCCCACCCGCCGGTACTGACCGCCATCGGCCGCGGCTTGCTCGGACTTTGCCCGGCTTGCGGGAAAACCCATCTTTTCAATGGCTTCCTCCGCGTCAAAGCCGCCTGCGCCAATTGCGGCGCCCCGCTCGGCCTGGCCCGCGCCGACGATGCGCCGCCTTATTTCGTCATCCTGATCACCGGCCACATCATCATCCCGCTGCTCTACCTGGTTGACAGGATGAACGAGCCGCCCGTCTGGCTGATGTCGGCGATTTTCGTGCCGCTGACGTTTTTTGTCGCGCTTGGCTTGCTCCGCCCCGTCAAGGGCGGCACGGTAGGGCTTATGCTCAACCTCAACATGCTCAAGACCGACATCGACGCCCCATGAACGATACCGCCGTCCCCGCCTCTCGGTTGCACCGCGTGATCCTGGATGGGGACTCGCCCGGGAACCTGTCGCCATACATCGAGGCGGACCGCGAGCAGGCCGTGGCCGATCTGGCGGCGGCGAACCATTTTGCGCCGCTGATCGGGACTGCTGATCCGGGGCCCTACTCGCTGCACCTGTCGATCCTGGAGGGACGGCTGATTTTCGACGTGCGCGACATCAACGGCGAACCACTGACCGCCGTCGGCCTTGCCCTCGGCCCGTTCCGCCGGCTGGTGAAGGACTACCAGATGCTGGTGGACAGCCACATCAAGGCGGTGGAGGAAGGCCGCGAGCAGCGCATCCAGGCCATCGACATGGGCCGCCGGGGCCTGCATAACGAGGGCGCGGAACTGATGACGCAACGGCTGGCCGGGAAGATCGATATCGATTTCGATACCGCCCGCCGCTTGTTCACCTTGGTCTGCGTGTTGCACCAAAGGGTCTCCTCGCGATGAAGATAGACGGCCAAGCCTACCGCAGCGTCTGGCTCGACGCGGATGACCGCTGGTCGGTTCATGTCATCGACCAGACCAAGTTGCCCTGGGCGCTGGAGATCCTGCGCCTGACCACGCGGGACGAAGCCGCGCACGCCATCAGCTCGATGCAGATCAGGGGCGCGCCGCTGATCGGCGCCGTCGCCGCCTACGGGCTGTGCCTCGCGCTGCGGGCCGACGCCTCGACCGACGCGATGGAGCGCGACGCGGCGCTGCTGAACGCGACCCGGCCGACGGCGATCAATTTGCGCTGGGCGGTGGAGCGTATGCTGACGCGGCTGCGCAACACGCCACAAGCTGACCGCGTCGCTGTGGCGTATGACGAGGCGGGGCTGATTGCCGATGAGGACGCTGCGCAGAACGAAACCATCGGCCGCCATGGCCTGAAGCTGATCGAGGCGGCTATCCGCCCCGGCCGGCGGGTGAACGTGCTGACTCACTGCAACGCCGGCTGGCTGGCCACGGTGGATTGGGGAACGGCGCTGTCGCCGATATACACCGCGTTCAACGCCGGGATCGACATCCATGTCTGGGTGGACGAGACGCGCCCGCGCAACCAGGGCGCTGCGCTGACCGCCTGGGAACTCGGCAAGCACGGGGTGCCGCACACGGTGGTGGCGGACAATGCCGGCGGTCATCTGATGCAGCACGCTCAGGTGGACCTGATCATCGTCGGCGCCGACAGGGTGACCCGCACCGGCGATGTCTGCAACAAAATCGGCACCTACCTGAAGGCGCTCGCCGCGCGCGACAATAACGTGCCGTTCTGGGTGGCGCTCCCGTCCTCGACGATCGACTGGACGGTGTCGGATGGGGTGGCCGAAATTCCGATCGAGGAACGCTCCGGCGCCGAGGTCACCGACATGACCGGGCGGCTGGCGGACGGAACGATCGCCACCATGCGTGTCGTGTCGGCGGACAGTCCCGCGGCCAACCCGGCTTTCGATGTGACCCCCGCGCGGCTGGTGACCGGGCTGATCACGGAGCGCGGGCGGTGTGACGCGACGGCGGATGGACTGTTGGGGTTGTTTCCGGAGCGGCGGTAAGCCCGCAGCTCACCGTCATGGGGCCTGCGGCCGCGTGACCTATCGTCATGGCGGGCGCAGGCCCGCCATCCACGCCTTTGCCTCAACCGGCACGGCAAGGCGTGGATGCCGAACTGTGCCGGCATGACGGTATAATTGCCCTACTGAAACGGGAATGCATCCTGCTGGCAGATCGTGCCCTCGGGTGGCAAGGTGCCGTTGATCAGGTAATCCGCCTCATACTGGCTCGCGCAACTGCTGGGGTTCAGCCACACGGTGTGACCATACCCTTGCACCGTCAGCAGCCGCGCCCGGGCCAGTTTTTGCGCCATCGATACGGAATTCTGAAACGGCGTGGATGGGTCGTTGGTATTGCCGATGACCAGGATCGGGTTGGCAGTCGGCTTGTTCCAGGGCCCGGTGTATGTGTCGGCCGCCGTCGCCTGCCAACTGGCGCAGGATTCGTCGTTCCACAGATCGGGAAGTCCGCCTGGACCGTAATTGGCATAGACGGAGCGGCTCAAGGCGCGGAACACCTCGGGCGGCCGCGGATTGGGACTGTCCGAGCATTCCACGGCGTCTCCCTGGTAGGCGCTGCCTGTCGCGACCGGTGCCCCGGGATCTGTCGTGGGGGCCGCCGGCGGCGGGCCGGGGTCGCGGGTCCACAGCGCGTTCAGCAGTTTGGCCGCAGCCGGCCAGCCATGGTAGCCGCCTTCGGGCAGGGTGGTGAACATCAGGTTGTGCATGGTCTGCACGACCAGAGCATAGGTGAAAACAACGCCGCTATACGTCTGCGGGCTGGCCTTCAACCGTTTCAGCAATGTCTCGTACCGCGCCCGGGTCCCCGCGGCATCGCCGGTTGAAAACGCGCATTTCACGGGACCCGCCAGGCCGCACTGGTCGAGCATAGCCTCCACGGACTTCGCCGAGCTTTCCGAACTGCCGAAACGAACGCCATCGCTGAGCGTCGCAACGGGATTGCCGTAATTCGTATAGACTTCCGGATCGAGATTCCCGTCGAGGATCAGGCCGCCAACCCGGTCGGGGAACAGATTGGCGTAGACCGCCCCCAGGAACGTTCCATACGAGGCGCCGAGATAGTGGATTTTCGGCTCGCCGACAGCCTCACGCAGTAAATCCAGGTCGCGGGCGGTATCGGTTGTCGACATATGCGACAGCAACGCCCCGTTCTGCTTCAGGCAGATAGTGGCGAACTCCGCGAAGCGGTCGAACCACGCCGTCTGTTCGGCGTGGCCGACAGGGAAGGCGTCGGTCGGGACGCCCTGGAAGAACGCGGCCTCGTCGGCCAGGGTGGGAAAGCACTGCATGGCAGTGCTTTGGCCGACACCGCGCGGGTCCCAACTGACGATGTCGAAACGGGCCTGTACGGCGGCGGGGAACAGAGAGAGAAACTGCGGCAGGTCATCGGTGCCCGAGCCACCGGGTCCCCCGGGGTTGAAAAACAAGGTTCCGATGCGGTTCGGCTGATCTGTGGCGGCGTGGCGGATGACGGCCAGATCGATCTTTTTGCCGTCCGGATCGGCGTAATCGAGCGGCGGATGGGCCGTGGCGCAATCGAAGCCGGCAGCGTCCGCGCAGGCCTGCCACTGCAACGCAGGGGACGAAGCGGAGGTAGCGGATGCCGGCGTCCGCTGACATATCAATTGCGCAACAATAGCGGCGGTCAGCAAGCCCGTTCTGGTAAAGCACTTATCGCGTTGCATGAAAATTCCTCAGTGATCGGCGGCTGGACGCTACAGGCAGGCAAGCGGCGCCGAAACTCCGGTTCGTCCATATTCGGTATCAACTAACGGTGACTTCGCAATAATTCAGCATGGCCCGGCAATTTTGGTCATCAATGCGACAGGAAAAGATGTTGTCTGGCAACGCTCTGCGGGATGCCGAGCTGATCGACGTTCTCCGCCGTGTCCTGGCCGGCTCGGCTATGTTTGCCCAAGGGTAGGCTCGTGGCGGCCAAGACACGTTCAATCAGACGGCGCGCCTACCTTTCTATGGAAATTCCTCGACCGGAACCAAACTCAGATCCGCCACCATCACCTTGCCTTTCGTCTCCGGGCTATAGAACAGCGTCACAACGAAGCTGACCAGTCCACCCACCGTGCCGATCAGCATCGGAACGGCAAAACCCATGTGGCGCTGGACGGCAAACCAGGTCAGTACCGGGGGCACCATGCCACCGGCAATTGCACCGATATGATAGCAGAACGCCGCAGCGGTGGCCCTGACTTCGGTCGGGAAACGTTCATTCGCGTAGCTCGGGTTGATCCCATAGATCGCTCCGGCGAACGCGCCCTGGATCGAAAACGCCACGGCGATCGTCGTATAATCCGTGGTCAGCAGATACAGCGGCGCCACCGCGGCCCCGATCGTCGCGGGGATGATCATCGCCCAGCGGCGCCCGATCGTATCCGCCAGTCGGCCCCACAGGAAACTGCACACAAAGGTCAGCCCGTTGGAAAACGCCAGCGGCCAGCCGACCTGAGCGGCCGTGAGATGCAGCTCCCGCGTCATATAGGTCGCGAACAGACCAAAGATCGAGTAATACACAGTGAATGCGCTGATCAGCCACCAGCAGGCGGATAGCGTGTTCATCCGCACCTCTTTGCGGAATATCGCCGCCAACGGCGCCCGCATCGGCGCGTTGGCGGCCTTCTGCCGCCGCTGGTTTTCCAGCCAGACTTCAGGTTCCTTCACATAGACCCTGATCCACACGACAGCCAAAGCCGGCAGCACGCCAATCCACAGCATGCCGCGCCAGCCGATGACATCGAAGCACGTTGCATAGAGCACCGCGGCGACAAGATAGCCCAGTGCCCAGGACCCTTGCAGCACCGCGGCCATCAGGCCGCGCGACCGCACCGGCCAGCTTTCCGTGGCAAGTGCTGCTCCCGCCGGCCATTCCGCCCCCATGCCGATGCCCAGCAGGGTCCGGAACACCAACAGGAACAGGAATGTCGGCGAGAAACCGGCAATGAAATTGCACGCCGAATACCACAGGATCGAGATCATCAGCGGCGCGCGCCGCCCCATCCTGTCGGCCATCCAACCGGCGGCAATCGCGCCGACAAATCGCATCCACATCGTCAGCGACCCGACCAGCACGACCAGCGTCAGATCGGCATTGAACTCCTTGGCGATAGGCACCAGCAGGAACAGGAAGACCGTGAAGTCGAACGCATCCAGCGTCCAGCCGAGCCAGGCGGCAACGAAGGCATACCACTGGTCCCTGGTCGGCTCGCGCCACCATGGTCCCGCCGATAGCGATTGCGATACATTGGACATGAAGCAAACTCCCGAATTCTGTTTCATTTGGAACAGATTGCCGGGATACGGTTGGCCCGCTCCCGCGCGGAAGAATGCCCGAACGCGGCGGCGCGTAAATGCCGGATGTGAGCAATCTTGCGCCATCTCCGCCCGGGCCGCACATTGGCGCGGTCAAGCAAGGGATGCCTGCGCATGGATTTCGACCTGTTCGTCATCGGCGGCGGTTCCGGGGGGGTACGATGCGCGCGGATTGCCGCCGGCTACGGCGCCCGTGTCGGCATTGCCGAGGAGCGCCACTGGGGCGGCACCTGCGTCAATATCGGCTGCGTGCCGAAGAAACTGCTGGTGCAGGCCGGGGAGTATGGCGGCTGGGCGGACGATGCCGCCGGTTTCGGCTGGACGATCCACAAGGGACCGCATGACTGGGGCAAGTTGATCGCCGCCAAGGACCGCGAGATCGCGCGGCTGGAGGGCATCTACCGCAAGTTGCTGGTGAGCGCCGGTGCCACGATCTTCGACGGCCGTGCCGTGTTCGTCGATCCCCACACGCTGGAGGTCGCCGGCAAGCGCATCACCGCCGAGCGGATCGCCATCGCCACCGGCGGCCATGCCGAGCGTCCGGACATTCCGGGATCGGAACTCGGGATCATTTCGGACGATGCGTTCTATTTGAAGACGATGCCGCGCCGGGTGGCGATCGTCGGCTCCGGCTACATCGCGGTGGAGTTCGCAGGGATCTTCCGGGCGCTCGGCGCGGAGGTGCATCTGGTCTATCGCCAGCCCTTGCCATTGCGCGGCTTCGACGAAGACCTGCGCGAGGCGCTGACGGAGGCGCTGACGGCGCAGGGGATCATCCTGCACCCCGGCTGCCTGCCGAAGAAAATCGAAGCCGACGGGGAACGCCGCATCCTGACATTCGGCGACAACGAAACAATAGCCGCGGACCTGGTGTTTTTCGCCACCGGACGCAAGGCGAATGTGAAAGGCCTTGGACTGGACAAGGCCGGGGTCGAACTGAATGCGAAAGGTGCCGTCCGGATCGATGAGCATCTGCGCACGACGCAGCCGCACATCTACGCCATGGGCGACGTGACCGACCGGGTGAACCTGACTCCCGTAGCAACGGCCGAGGGTCACGCGCTGGCGGATACACTGTTTGGAAACACGCCTCGAACGGTCCCGTTGTGGAATGTTCCCTCCGCCGTCTTCACCACCCCGCCGATCGGCACGGTGGGCTTGTCGGAGGATCAGGCCTCGGCGATGGGAGCGGTGGACATTTACGTCACGCGCTTCACCCCGATGCGGCACAATTTGACCGGCCGCCAGCGGCGGTCGCTGATGAAACTGGTCGTCGACAAGGCGACGCAGAAAGTCGTCGGCGCACACATGCTGGGCGAGGATGCCGCGGAGATCATCCAGGGCATCGCGATCGCCGTCGTGATGGGCGCAACAAAGGCCGATTTCGACCGGACCATTGGGGTTCATCCGACGGCGGCGGAGGAGTTCGTGACGTTACGGACGCTGACAAGGACCACCGACCTGGCGAAGGCTGCCGATTGAGAGTCACAAAATAGGCCTGCTGCAAAGTATAAATCGACGCTGAAAGCGGCCCCCCGTCGCGCCGTTGCAGGTCGGCATTCACGCCTTTACTTGGCTCGGGGTGGATGGCGCCGGTGCTGCCTTGAGCGTCGCGAGTAAACCCGACGCCGGAGCTGTGGCTCGGCTTCCGCTTTATGCGCAGAGCGCGCCGGGCAAGATTGAGATTGCAGAGAAACAATGTGCCGTCGACGCCGAAGGCGAAAAGCATTCTTCTCTGCGATCTCAAAATCTCTGCGGTCTCTGCGCTAAAATTCGGCCGACACCGGCACGAGCGGCGCCGCGCGACCCCGATTGCCCCGGGGTCAGATCCCGTTGCTTACCGAAACAGTCGCGCCTACCCCGCGGCAGGCTCGCTGCCAGACGATGGCGATTAGTGCCAGGATTCGCGCTATCTTCGCCATGCGGTGCCGCTTCGCCCCCCTGACGCCCCGGGGATGGCCAACCCGCCCACCACCCGCCATGTTGCTCGCACCGTGTGCACCGTCGTCGTCCTCGTCCGCCCCGACCGCGTCCTGCTGGCCGCCAACCGCGATGAGCGGGTGGATCGCCCGTGGGACCCTCCCGCCGCCTGGTGGCCCGCCCATCCGTCCATCATCGGCGGGCGCGACCGCACTGCCGGAGGCACCTGGATGGGCATCAACCGGCGCGGCGTCGTGGCCGCGGTGCTGAACCGTCCCGGCACGCTCGGACCCGCCGCCGGCAAGCGCAGCCGCGGCGAACTTCCGCTGATGGCGCTCGACCACCCGACCGCGGGCGCGGCGGCCGAAGCGATCACCGCCCTGGACGCCGGGGCGTGGCGCGACTTCAACATGGTGCTCGCCGACGCCACCGGCGCCTGGTTCATCCGCGGCCTCGGGCACGGACACCCCGAAGCCGAACCCCTGCCTGCCGGGGTCTCGATGATCACCGCGCACGATCCGAACGACCCGGGCAGCCCGCGCACCGCCCGCCACCTGCCGCGATTCGCCGCCGCCGAACCCTCCGGCACCGCCGACTGGCAGCCCTGGCGCGACATCCTGGCCGATATGCGGGGCGAGCCGGCGGCGCAGATCAACGTCGTGCCGGAAGACGGTTTCGGCACCGTATGCTCGTCTTTTGCCGTGCTTCGCCCCGGAGAAACTCCCATATGGCTGTTCGCTGCAGGCGCGCCGCATGCGGCGGAATTCCGGCCGGTTACGATCCGGTAGCATGCGCCCTTTTGTAGTAGGGATGCCGCTGCTATACCCCCCGCGCCGCCAGTTGCGGTGACCACAAAGGGATTCCGCGATGGCCCGCCGCCGACAGCTCTATGAGGGCAAAGCCAAGATCCTGTTCGAAGGCCCCGAACCGGGCACCCTCGTGCAGTACTTCAAGGACGACGCCACCGCCGGCAACGGCGCCAAGAAGGGGATCATCACCGGCAAGGGCGTGCTGAACAACCGCATCAGCGAGTACCTGATGCTGCGGCTGCAGGATATCGGCGTGCCGACGCATTTCGTCCGCCGGCTGAATATGCGCGAGCAACTGATCCGCGAGGTCGAGATCATCCCGCTGGAGGTCGTCGTGCGCAACGTCGCCGCCGGCAGCCTGGCGACCCGGCTCGGCATCGCCGAGGGCACCCGGCTGCCCCGCTCGATCATCGAGTACTACTATAAGAATGACGCCCTGAACGACCCGATGGTGTCGGAGGAGCACATCACCTGCTTCGGCTGGGCGAACACCGCCGATCTGGACGACATCGTCGCCTTGACGTTGCGCATCAACGACTTCCTGTCCGGGCTGCTGCTCGGCGTCGGCATCACCCTGGTGGATTTCAAGCTGGAATTCGGCCGGCTGTGGGAGAACGAGGAGATGCGGATCATCCTGGCCGACGAGATCAGCCCGGACAATTGCCGCCTGTGGGACAGCAAGACCAACGAGAAGATGGACAAGGACCGCTTTCGCCGCGACCTCGGCAAGGTGGAGGAAGGCTATCAGGAAGTCGCCCGCCGCCTGGGAATCCTCCCGGAAGCCGGCACGCGCGACCTCAAGGGTCCGGAGATCATGCAGTGAAAGCGACCGTGACGGTGATGCTGAAGACCGGCGTGCTGGACCCGCAGGGGAAAGCGATCGCGCATGCGCTGGGGACGCTGGGGTTTGCCGGTGTCGGCGATGTGCGGGCCGGGAAGGTGATCGAGCTGGAACTGGCGGAGACGGACCCGAAGAAGGCGCGGGCAGTGGCCGAGGAGATGGCGCGCAAGCTGTTGGCGAACACGGTGATCGAGAGCTTCCGGGTGGAGGTAGGGGGTTAGCACGTTGCCATGAGCCAGTATGACGCAGATGTCGCACTCTGGGCCGATCGGCAGACCGGACTGCTGAGGCGGCGCGCGGCGGGCGAACTGGTGAACGACAGCGAACTGGACTGGCCCCATATCGCGGAGGAGATCGAGAGCGTGGGGAACGCCGGATGCGCAACGCGACGTCGCGGCGACGCTGGCGCTGTATGGCGAGCAGCCGATCGTGCCGATCGAAGGCCCGGCGCACACTGAGGATCAGGTGCTGGATCCGTGGTTTCCGGACGATCCTGCATAGACAAGGGTTACTGCCCTACGCCGGACTCAGGTCAGATCGATTGTGGCGTAGAAGTCGGCGAGGCAGCCCTCGTAGCCGATGCTGTCCAGGCGCAGCGGTTCTGTCCCAGCCGCGATTGCCGGGGTGTCGTCGCCTTGCCGCAGGATTTCGCCGCGGATGGCGGTGCTTGAGAGGATCAGCACCTCCTGCACGCTGGGGATGGTGGCATAGGCCCATGCATTGGCGCGGGTCTTCGCCTCGTTCGGTGGCGAGAGGATTTCGACCAGCAGCACCGGATCGGTCAGGGAGCGCGAGTCGGTGAACGGTGCGCAGGAGACGCCCAGGTCCGGCACACGGTGGTTGAAGCGTGCTCTGAGATGCGGGATCACGCCGGGCGTGATGATAACGCGGCAGGACGGACGGTTGGTTCGCAGGTGCAGGCCAAGCAGCATGGCGACCTGGCTTTGTATAGCGCCGTGATTGACCCTTGGAGGCGCCATGCATACCGGCTCGCCGTCCACCAGTTCCCAGCGGAGATCCTCCAGGCCGGGTGGTGGTTCCCAGTCGTAGAATTCGTCGACGGTCAGCAGCGGCCAGCGTAGGGCTTGGCTCATGGGAACGCTTATATCAGGGGGCGGGTTGGGCTGCCAGCCAACCGGACAACGCTTTCCACCCTGCCCGCAAACATGGCAATTTCTTAATACCGTCCATCGTTCAAATGAAGCTGGCCAAATGGGTCAGACGTGAATTCCCGGCGTAAAGAGCTGAACAGCTCATTGCATTCACCACGACTTGCGTTGTCGCCGATCTCACCACTGAGATCGCGCTCTTCGCGGCAGAGATGTGCGCCCGCTACAAACTGGCCACGGCTGACGCCATTATCTATGCAACCGCCCTGACGTATGAAGCCGACCTGTTGACCTGCGATCGGCATTTCGAGAACCTCCCCGGCGCGTGTTATCTCCCGAAATCAGCGGGTTAGCCGCTTCCCGACGACGATTGTTCAGCGTGCGGAGGCGGTTCCAATCCTCGGAGTGCATTGATAGTCGGCTCACCCGTAAGGGTCGTGCATCGCGACCGCGTTTCGCTGCCCTTCCGGCAGGGCTGGCCGGCCGGATGGCTTCAACCGCATCCGGCCCACCCCGCCTCCCGGGCGCTGGCGTTTTCCTCCCAACTCTGGCAGGTGTCCCGCATGATCGAACCATCCGCCGCGGCAGCACCCCTCTCATGAAAGCCGGCATCGTCATCTTCCCCGGCATCAACCGGGAGCGCGACATGACTATCGCGCTGCAATCCTCCTTCGGCGCCGCGCCGCACATGATCTGGCACAAGGACACCGGCCTGCCCGACGGGATCGACCTCGTCGTCATCCCCGGCGGATTCAGCTTCGGCGACTACCTCCGCTGTGGCGCCATGGCCGCCCACTCCCCCATCATGCGCGCGGTCGCGGAGCACGCGGCGAAAGGCGGCTACGTCCTCGGCGTCTGCAACGGCTTCCAGATCCTCACCGAATCCGGCGTCCTGCCCGGCGCCCTGCTGCGCAACGCCTCGCTGCGCTTCCTCTCGATGGACTGCCATCTGAAAGTGGAACGCGCTGATACCGCCTTCACCCGCCAATACCACACGGGCCAGACCTTCCGCTCGATCCTCGCCCATGGCGACGGCAACTATTTTGCGGATGACGCCACGCTCGACCGCCTGGAACACGACAACCTCGTCGCCTTCCGCTACGCCACCAGGACCGGCACCATCGCGCCGGAAGCCAATCTCAACGGCAGCGCCCGATCGATCGCCGGGATTTTCAGCCCGAACCTGCGCGTCCTCGGCCTCATGCCGCACCCGGAGGATCTGGTCGATCCGCTGATGGGCGGCACCGACGGAAAGCCGCTGTTCGACGCGCTCGCTGCTGCCTGAACGGGAACGCATGCAAACCCAGGTCAACGAATCCCTCGCCCGCAGCTTCGGCCTCAGTGCGCAGGAATACAATCAGATGCTGGCCATCATGGGCCGCATCCCCAGCTTCACCGAACTCGGCGTGTTCAGCGTCATGTGGTCGGAGCATTGCAGCTACAAATCCTCCCGCGTCTGGCTGAAGCAACTGCCGACGAAGGCGCCGTGGGTGATCCATGGCCCCGGCGAGAACGCCGGAGTCGTCGATATCGGCGACGGCCTGGCCGCAATCTTCAAGATGGAGAGCCACAACCACCCCAGCTTCATCGAACCCTACCAGGGCGCGGCCACCGGGGTCGGCGGCATCCTGCGCGACGTCTTCACCATGGGCGCCCGGCCGATCGCCAACCTCAATGCGCTGCGCTTCGGCAGCCCGGACCATCCGAAAACGAAGCGCGTCGTCGATGGCGTGGTGCGCGGCGTCGGCGGCTACGGCAACTGCGTCGGCGTCCCCACCGTCGGCGGCGAGGTCAATTTCCACCCCTCCTATGACGGTAACCCGCTGGTCAACGCGATGACCGTCGGCATCGCCCGCAAGGACCGCATCTTCCTCTCCGCCGCCGCCGGTATCGGCAATCCGGTGGTGTATGTCGGCTCGAAGACCGGCCGCGACGGCATCCATGGCGCCACCATGGCCTCCACCGAGTTCACCGCCGACTCCGAAGACAAGCGCCCGACCGTCCAGGTCGGCGATCCCTTCACCGAGAAGCTGCTGATCGAAGCCTGCCTCGAACTGATGGCCACCGACGCCATCGTCGCCATCCAGGACATGGGTGCAGCCGGCCTGACCAGCAGCGCCGTCGAAATGGCCGGCAAGGGCGGAGTCGGCATCGAACTCGACCTGGATCAAGTGCCGGCGCGCGAGACCGGCATGAGCGCCTATGAGTTCATGCTGTCGGAAAGCCAGGAGCGGATGCTGATGGTGCTCCGCCCCGACCGCGAGCAGCTCGCCCGCGACATTTTCCAGAAATGGGACCTGGACTTCGCCATCATCGGCCACATCACCGAGACCGGCCACATCGTCGTCCGCCACCACGGCGTGACCGAGGTCGGTATCCCGCTCGCCCCGCTGAACGACCAGGCGCCGCTCTATACCCGCCCGACCGTCGACACACCGAAGCAGGAGAGATTGAACCCGGCCCGGGTCGAGGATCGCCTCGGCCTGAGCCGCGCGCTGGAAAAGCTGGTGGGCTGCCCCGATCTGTGCTCGCGCGCCTGGGTCTGGGACCAGTACGACAGCACCGTCGGCGGCCAGACGGTCAAGCGCCCCGGCGCCGCGGACGCCGCAGTGGTGAAGCTGGAGGGCCTGAAGCGCGCTCTGGCGCTGACCACGGACTGCACGCCCCGGTATTGCCTCGCGGACCCCGAAACCGGCGGCGCGCAAGCCGTCGCCGAAGCCTGGCGCAACCTGACCGCCGTGGGCGCCCGGCCACTCGCCATCACCGACAACATGAATTTCGGCAATCCGGAGAAGCCCGAGATCATGGGCCAATTCGCCGCCGCCATCCGCGGCATGGCGGCGGCCTGCGAGGCGCTGGACTTCCCCGTCGTCTCCGGCAACGTCAGTCTTTACAATGAGACGGAAGGCAAGGGCATCCTGCCGACGCCAACCATCGGCGGCCTCGGGGTGCTGGAAGACGCCGCCTCCGCCGTCGGTCTCGCCCTCCCACCCTGGCTCGACATCGTGGTTATTGGCGCCACCGTCGGCTGGCTGGGCCAGTCGCTTTGGCTGCGAGAGGTGCACGGCCGCGAGGACGGCGCCCCGCCGCCGGTCGATCTCGCGGCGGAAAAAACCAATGGCGACTTCGTCCGCACCCACATCCTGAACGGCACCATCCGCGCCTGCCACGACGTCTCCGACGGCGGCATCCTGGTGGCGCTGGCGGAAATGGCCATGGCCAGCGGCATCGGCGCCCGGCTGTGGACGCACCCGCGCGACATCCCCGGCCACGCCTTCTGGTTCGGCGAGGACCAGGCCCGCTACCTCGTTGCAGTCCCCGACCATGCCAACTTCACCCGCATCGCCGAGGCCGCCGGAATTCCCGCCGTCCGGCTGGGAACCTCGGGCGGACAGGATTTGACTCTGCCCGACGGTGGTACAATATCGATTGCTGCGCTGCGAGAAGCGCATAACCGGTTTTTTCCGGCCTGGATGAACGACGGAACCAAGAAGGACACCCCCTGATGGCGATGGCGGCCAATGAGATCGAGGCTTTGGTGAAGGAGGCGCTGCCCGATGCCAAGGTCACGGTTGAGGATCTTGCCGGCGACGGTGACCATTACGCCGCGACCGTCATCAGCGAGAGCTTCCGCGGCCTGTCGCGGGTGAAGCAGCACAAGCTGGTCTACGACGCGCTGCGCGGACGCGTGGGCGGCGAGCTACATGCTCTTGCATTACAGACCTCAGCACCCGAATAATCAGGGCAGAAGGAGTTTATCAGAATGGCCGAGCCGATTGCGCAGCGTATCGAGAGCGACATCACGTCGAACGACGTGATGCTTTACATGAAGGGCACCCCGGTGTTCCCGCAATGCGGGTTTTCGGCGCGGGTGATCCAGATCCTCCAGGCCCTGGAGGTTCCGTTCAAGTCCGCCAACGTGCTGGAAGACGAAGAACTGCGGGAGGGCATCAAGGCCTTCTCGCAATGGCCTACGATCCCGCAGCTCTATGTCAAGGGCGAGTTCATCGGCGGCTGCGATATCGTCACCGAGATGTTCCAGGCTGGCGAACTGGAAACGCTTCTCAAGGAAAACGGCGTCCCGGTAAAGGCCCAGGCGTGATTTCGGCGGCCTGATTTCAGCACCGCGTTAACCGGATGTTCACCCGGGCAGGGTAAGGCACGTGCCTCCTTCCCGTGGTGAGGGTCCGCTGCATATCTCCATCATAATACCCGCGTACAACGTCGCGCCGTATCTCGGCGATGCCATGCTGTCAGTCATGGCACAGACCTACCGCGACTGGTCGATGGTTGTTGTGGACGACGGCTCCACGGACTCGACCGCCCGGGTCGCGGCAGGTTTCTCGGATCCGCGGATCTGCCTGATCTGTCAGGACAACCGGGGTGTTTCCGCGGCACGGAACCGGGGCAGTGCCACCGCCGGCTCCGATGCCTGCCTTTTCCTGGATGCGGATGACTGGCTGGACCCGGACGCGTTGGAAAGGCTTTCCCGAACATTGGTCGATTCGCCTGCGGCAGTTGCAGCGGTAGGCTCGTATGCGCGCATCACGCAAGATCGCATGGTCCGGTTCGCCCCGCCGCCTCCGTGCGGGGACGTGCTGGAGCAGTTGCTGGTGCGCAATCTGTTCGCCAATGGCGGTCATGTGCTGATTCGCCGGTGCGCCATCAACACGGCTGGAGGTTTTCGCACCGGCCTGTGCTACGGCGAGGATTGGGAATTCTGGATCCGCTTGGCGCTGCTTGGCCGCTTCGTCGCGATCCCCGGCCGCAAGCCGGTGTTGTTCGTGCGCGAACGGCCCGGCAGCGCGTATCACCGCATGGCAGCCGAACCGGCATGCTTTGAAGCGGCCGCCGATGCCGTCTATCGAAATCCCGATCTCCGCCGCCGGTTCGGCGCCGATCGGCTGGCGGCGTTGCGGCGGCGGACCGAGGCCGAAACCGCCTGGGTCATCGGCCGCGAGCTGATCCGTCACGGCGATCGGCGGCAAGGCTGGCAATGGCTCGGCAGATCGCTGCGCGCTGCCCCGACGCTGAGGCGCTTTGCATTGGCGGCGCTGTCCGGCACGGGACTAGGGCCGTTTCGGCCCTACCCGGATGCTCGCGAGGGGTAGTCCACACAGCCGCGTGCAGATTTCGCGAGATGGTGTTTATGAATGAAACCCGACGCTTACCGTAGGTTGCGAACTGATGTTACATACCTATCGGGACTGTGATTGACAGCTCTCCCGGAATCTGTGCCAACTATGGGATGCAATCGATTTTGGCTTGCCTTGCTGCGCTTCCGTCTTCGGGTGCCTCAGGAGGTCCAAAGACCCGGTTGTCTTATGCATCGCGTGATCGTGCACGGTGCCTGGACGGAGAAGTACGCAGACATGGCTACCGGCACAGTTAAGTGGTTTAACACCACAAAGGGATACGGATTCATCATGCCGCAGGATGGCGGCAAGGATGTGTTCGTGCACATCACGGCCGTTCAGGCCGCCGGCCTTCGTGGCCTCGATGAGGGCCAGAAGGTGAGTTTCGACGTCGCGACGGAACGCGGAAAGTTCACCGCGACCAATCTGAAGCCGGTCTGATCAGGCCGGGCGTTACTAGCTAAGCGACCGGCCGTCCCAGCCGGCCGGTCGTCATTGGAGGAGAAAAAACCATGGCCGTAGGGACGGTTAAATGGTTCAACGCGACCAAAGGGTATGGCTTCATCATGCCGCAGGACGGCGGCAAGGATGTGTTTGTCCACATTACCGCTGTGCAGGCCGCCGGCCTCAAGGGCCTGAATGACGGCCAGAAGGTCAGCTACGAAGTAGCGATGGAACGAGGCAAAGCCGCGGCCACAAATCTGAAGCTGGCCTAGGTTCGCATGGCCCGGCCCTGACCGGTCGGGCGCGCTTCAGCCGTTCGGCGTGTTGCTTCCGTCAGCAACAGGCGCACGGGGTGATGCTGCTGCACGGTGCGCCGATCCCACGAAAGTTCAAAACCGCACGACAGTTCAAAACCGAACGTAGCGCTTCGTTACCGCGTAGGGTTCGCTTTTTGCAACTCTCACATTATGTTACCTCGCATCCGCCCGATGGGACGTAGAGTGGCGTTCCGGACTGCCGGACATCCGCAGGGAACTTTTGTGGGAACCTCGAACATGAGTCGCGCCATTGCTGCCGTTGGACTTGTCTCGGTTCTGGCGCTGAGCGCCTGCGCGGTCGCGCCGCCGCAAGGTCCGTCGGTGATGGCGCTGCCGCCGCAGGGCAAAAGCTTCGAGGCATTCCAGTCGGACGACGCGCAGTGCCGCGGCTTCGCCTCGCAGCAGACCGGCGGCGCATCGGCCGCCCAGGCAGCCAACAACAGCGCCGTCGGCAGCGCGGTTGTGGGCACCGCCGTCGGGGCCGGGCTCGGCGCGGCCCTGGGTTCCATCGGCTGCGCAGTGGGTGCCGGAGCGGCCATCGGCGGCGCCACGGGTCTTCTGGCCGGCAGCGCCATCGGCGCCGGCAATGCCCAGGCGGCGGGCGGGAATGTGCAGGCTCGGTATGACACCGCCTATACCCAGTGCATGTATTCGAAGGGCGACTCGGTCCAGAGCGCCCCGGGCGGATATGCCGGCGCATATCCCGCCTACGGCCCCGGCTATTATCCCTATGCCTATGGCCCGGGCTACTATGGTGGCCCCGCGGTCGTCATCGGCGGTGGCTGGGGTTATGGCGGTGGTTGGGGATATCGCGGGGGCTATGGCTACGGCTGGCGCCACTAACTGACGCCACCTGACGGCTGGCGCCCTACCCCATCAGCTTTTTCAGGTTCGCCGCGATCTCGTCCGCGGTCTGGTCAGCCCGCACCGGGGCAAGGAACGCTCCGTTCGGGTCCATCAGATACAGCACCGAACTGTGGTCCATCGAGTAATCGTTCGGCCCGGGGCCGGTGCGATGCTCGGCATAGTAGACCCGGTATTCCTTCGCCACCCGGGCGATCTGGTCCGGAGTCCCGGTCAGCCCGGTGATCTCCGGCCCGAACGCCGCGGTGTATTTCTTCACCACCGGCGGCGTATCCCGTGCCGGGTCGACGGTGATGAACACCGGCCGGACCTTCGCCGCATCCGGCCCCAGCTTGTCCATCGCGTCGGCGACGGCGCTCAGCGTCGTCGGACAGACGTCGGGACAGAACGTATAGCCGAAATACACCAGCGTGTATTTGCCGCGGAAATCGCGGTCGGTTACCGGCTTGCCGTTGCCGTCCTCCAGCGTGAAAGGGCCGCCGATAGCGATGCCATTGCCACCGCCGGCGCCGCCGGACAGCCACATGAACACGCCGGCCCCCAGCAGCAGCACCGCCAGCAGCACGCCCATCGCGGCATAGAGCCTCCGCTGCGGTCCGGGTTTAGTGGTGGTGTTCATGGGAGCCTCCTGAGGGTGAATGGATCGGGTTCACGCAGATGCCGCGGATCGCGGCGATCAGTTGGTCCCTGGTCTGCCACCCGCCCGGCGCACCGGGCCGGTGAACCGCGCGCAGCCAGCCGTCGGGATCGACCAGGAAGTCTGCTCCGGCAAGCGCATCCGGCGCCAGGTTGGCCAGGATCGCGTAGGCTTCCCGGGCTTCCGGTTCGGCTGGAACACATGATCCCGGCGCAGGTCGCCCCTCGCGCAGGGTCACGGTGAGTGTCGGAAAGCCGTTCTGTGGCGGAATCGACAGCAGGTCCCGCGCGGGGTCCTCCGTCACCACATGCAACACATACCCGCGTAGGTCAGCGCGTTGCGGTGGATACGCGTCTTTGCAGAGCGGCGTGAAGGTCGGCGCCCGGACCGGACGATCGAAAGCCGGGTCCTGCTGCATCGCCAACCCGGCGTTGCGGGCACGGACGTAGTCGATCAACGCCCAGATATCGTCCGCCGGGAGCGCCGGAAGGCCCGGCATCGCCACGCCGCCCTCCGGGTCGTCAATGCCGTGGCTGAGCCACCAGAACATTTCGCCGTCCGTATGCTCCCAAAGATGCGGCATGGTCAGATCAGCCGGCTTGATGCGCAGGGAGGCTGCGGCGGGTCCATTCCCCTTGCCCTCCGGACCGTGGCACGACGCGCAGTGCGGGCCGTACAGCGCCTGCCCGCGCACGATCGAGGCGACGGAAAATCCCGTCGGCGAGGTCTGGAAGCTGGTCGGGTACGCCTCCACGGTCAGCAGCCTGAGCGACGGTCCGCGCCACGCGACAGCCGCCGCCAGTATGGCCAGGGCAATCAGCCGGAACCGGCGCCACACCAGCGCGACGATCGTCAGCAGGATCGCGCCGCCGATAAGCAGCAGGCTGATGATGACCTCGCGCCGGAAATCGGCGTCCTCGGTCACCGTGATCAGGCTGAACTGCCAGGAGAACGGCCAGACCGGGTTGTCGTGCGCGGCTGGCGAAGTGGACGCCAGGAACGCGGCGGCACCGACGATGGCCAGGCCGGCCAGCGCCTCGACGCTGACGGACAGCAGCAGATGGCGGCGCGCCGCCCGAATTCCAGCGCCCAGGCGGTCGGTCAGCCAGAGGCGATTCAGCGCGGCGAGCAGAAGGGCAACCGCGAACAACGCGATCTTCAGCAGCGCGAGATGGCCATAGGCTGTGCCGAACAGCGCCGGCAGGCTGCCGATAAGCTCCAGGCCTTGCAGCAACCCGGTTCCGGCCAGCACCAGCACGCAGGCAAGGCCGATGGGTGTGAACCGCTCGCAGACCGCGGCCGCCCGGACGGGCGGCAATGCCGGCAGCGTTATCCCGAGCGGCAGCAAGGCGCCGAGCCAGAGTCCCGCCGCAGCCAGATGCAGCGCCTCCGACACCACAAGCGCACCGCCGATCGGCAGGTCGGACGCGCCGGCATGGCCGATGAAGCCCTGAAGGCTGGTGGCTGCGACGGCCAGCAGAAGGATCAGATACGCCGGCAGGCGCCCCCGCGGCATGAACACCGCGAGTCCGGTGGCCGCGATCAGCAACCCCAGCCGCGCCAACAGCATGCTGCCAAATCGTGTATGTATCGCAACGATGGGCAGCGCATCGCGCAGACGGGACAGATCATCGGCATCGGGCTCGGCAATGACCGCCGTTTGCAGCGTGAACCACGCCGCCCCCGCCAGGATCGCCACCAGACCGCCGATCCGGAGCAGCAGGGTCAACCGCCGCCGCAGGCGATCCGGCACGTCCCCCGCGGCGGGCAGCATCCAGGCGACAAACCCGGCCGAACCCAACAGCGACAGGGTCGCCGCCAGGTGCAGCGCTCGCGCCAGTACGGTGCCGGTGAAGAGATCGAGCATTCAGGGCTTCACGGTGAAGGTGAAATGGCCCTCCGTCTTGTGGGTGTCCACCGAGGTGACATGCCACTCGACATGATACTCGCCCGGCGGCAGCGGCTTCAGCTTGACGGACAGAATGCGCCCGTCGTCCTGCGGCGCCGGCTTTCCGTCGTCCACGCGCCCGCCGTTGGCATCCGTCACCTTGATGGTGCTGAAAAACGGCTCCACGGCTTCCGTGTAGGTCAGGCTCAAGGCTGGCGGAGAACCGGAAACCTCTGAGCCGACGGGCGGCGAGGCCCGGTCGAGGAAGGCGTGGGCGAACGCCGCCTGCCCGATCAGGCAGGCGGCGGCGGCGGCGGCGAGTGCGATGATCCGGGTCATGTCCTGAACCAGTCCACGATCGGGGTGCCCAGTGATTTTGCGAACAGGTCGTCGAAATAGAGATGGAACTGGGCGATGACGCCCGCATGGGTTCCGGTCGCCCGGTTGCCGGGCACCAACGCCTCGATCCCCACGGCCCATGTGGTGGTGGTGTAGTTGACGCCAAAGCCCCATAGATATTGCGTTTGCAACTGGTTTGGCTGGCTGGCCGGAGACGACCAGGCCAGTTCCACCACCGGCGTCAGTTTGTTGACGAAGTCCGGCAGCCCGTAATCCTTCACCTGCGAGGACAGGTAGCGGATGCTGTATTGCAACGACAGCCCGCCGCTCCATTGGTTGGCGTTGCCGTTGTTGTAGTTGCCGTATTGGTCGATCTTCAGGCCCTTGTCGGCGATTGCGTAGGTCAGTTCCCCGGTCAGCGCGAGCGCCCGCAACGGGCCGATGGGCAGATCGCCGAAACCCTTGCCGAAGTATATCGTGGGGCCGGTAACCCCGGTGTCGTCATTGCCCAGGGTCGCGCCGTTCGTCCCGTTGGCGCCGGTGCGCGCGAACTCCTGCTGCACGCCGACGGAGAGCAGGAACTCGTGCTCCGCACTGACATACGGCTTGTATTTCAGGGTAACCACGATGTTGTCCCAACCGTTGGCGGTCTTGTCGCCGGGCCGGGTCAGCCATGAGTAGCCATCATTGATCGCGAAGCCGAAATTCTCGGTGATGCGTTTGTCGAACTCGAAGCCAAGATTGCTGGCGTAGGCCGTTTGGCCGCCTCCGGCATCCTGCGGCAAAAACTGGAAGGTCGGCAGGCTCGCCTCGTCGGCGACGTTGGGATCGTCGATCAGCAGGGTGCTGATGAACATGTGGTCGCCGGCGAAGCCGTGCGCGTTGGCCTGGCCGGTGAAGGCCAGCGTGCCGGCTACAAGCGCGGCAAGCGGAGAAAGCAGTCTCATGGGATGCTCCTGAAACAGACAAAGTTCGGCGCGCCCGAAGGCGGGCCGTATCGCTGAGGTCAGGAGGTGATCGGTGGCGCCCGGGGTTGGCTCGGTGGACGCTGCGTCGCGGGCGGCGCGGTGGACGGCGGCGGCAGTTCGGCACGGCGTTCCGTGCGGAGGCTTGGCGCGACCAGGCTCGGCCCGCCGGCGATCAGCGGCGCGGCTTGTGCGTGCAGCGCGACGCAGAGCGGGCAAACCAGGCAATCAGCGGGGTGGCCCGGGGCCTGTGAGGGCGCGGTGCCGGACTCATCGTCCGCATGGCAGAGCGTCCCGGCGCCGGTCAGCAGCGCGAATGGATCGGGCCGCGGCACCGTCGCACCCACCCCAAGCTGCACCATCAGCGCGAGAAGCACTGCGAACAGCCCGAGCGGGTGGAACCGGCGGCTCAACATGGGCGAATGTCTTACCGTGGTTCCCCGGTGGTTGGGAATAACAGGCGAGTTTGGATCGGCCGGAGGCGGTTTTATCGCCCCTGCCCCGCCGAACCCTTCACGTGCTCCTGTAGCCGCGGCATCAGCTCCACCAGGTTGCACGGACCGTGCCGGCTATCGAGCTGGAAAACCAGGATGTCGTCCCAGCCGTCCTTTACCGCCCCGGTGCTGCCCGGCAACGCAAACAGATACGTGCCGCCCGCGACGCCGCCGATGGCACGCGACTGCATCGTCGATGTGCCGATCTTCTGGTAGCTGAGCATGCGGAAGAGTTCGCCGAAGCCCTCGATGCGCTTTTCCAGCACGCGGTCGAACGCTTCCGGCGTGACGTCGCGCCCGGTGATCCCGGTCCCGCCGGTGGTGATCACCACATCGATCTCCGGATCAGCCACCCAGCGCCGCAGCAGCACCTCAATCGCGCCGGCATCATCCTTTTCGATCGCCCGTTCAGCCAGACGATGGCCGGCCTTGCCGATGCGCTCCACCAGCGCATCGCCGGAGGTATCGTTCGCGGCGGTGCGCGTGTCGGACACAGTCAGCACCGCGATGCTGACCGGGATGAACGGACGGGTTTCGTCGATACGAGCCATGCAGGGTGCCTCCGGCGCAGTGTCGCCGCGCCGGAATCAGCGATTATCCGACGCGAGCACCTCCAGTGTGCGCCCCTCCCCGTCCGGCGTGAAGCGGGGGAATTCGCCGGCGGCCAGGCTGTCCAGGCTCGGCGCCTGGCGATGCAGCCGGGCGGCGTAGATCCAGGAATACAGCAGGACATGCGGCACGAAGGCCCGCGTTTCCGCTATCGGAATGGCTTCGATGAACAGCAACGGATCGCCGCCGTCATGGATGTCCGAAGCCCAGCGGAGGTAATTGCCCGGCCCGCAATTGTAACTGGCCAGCACGCGAAGCAGATTGTTATCGATGCCATCGAGCCGTGCGAGATACGACACGTAGCGCTGGCCGATTTCCAGATTCGTTGCCGGCTCGTGCAGGCGATCGGGATTCATGCCGGCATTGCCGGTGATGTATTGCGCGGTGGACGGCATGATCTGCATCAGGCCGCGGGCGCCGACGGATGAGATTGCTTCCGGATCGAAATTCGATTCGATGCGCGTAAGCGCGTACACCAATGGCGGATCGATACGGAACCCGCCGGCCGGACGCAATTTCGGCACCGCGAAGCGCAGCTCCTCATGCGGTCGGCCGTCACGAGTTTGTAACAATTCCGCCATCTGCGCCGCATAGTCTGTCAAACCGGTGGCCGATGCCACCATCAGCAACGATTGCCCGAACGCGCTGTTCGTACTGGCGCGGGGCCACAGCGCGCGCAATTCCGCCTCGGCCCGATCGGCCTGGCCGATCTGCAAGAGTGCGAAGGCACGCAGGCCCTGCGGCGTGGCGGCTACGGCATCGACGTCCGCCTCGCTCAGCAACTGCCCGCTGGGCAGGATGCCGGTATCCATGCGCAATATCCGGCGCGCCAGGAATCCGTGCAGGGTCAGGCGCTCAGCCGCGGCCACGCGCAACCATTTGACTGTGCCAACGGCATCGTTCAGCCGGCGGCTGACGCGCGACGCCCAGAACGCCGAAGCGGCATGCAGATGCGCCGAACTGTTGCGCGCCTCCGCACACTCCTCGAACATCGCCTTCGCAATTTCCATCTCGTCCAGCCGCCAGGCCGCGAGGCCGCCAACGTAATAGGCGAGCGTCGCCTGGTCGTCCGGGTTGGTGGTTTTCAGCGACGCCAGCACGATGTGCAGCGCATCCGCGTCTTCGTTTCGAATGAAACTGGCCTGCGCAACTTCGGCGCGAAGCTGCGCCGCGTAGATCGCACCGATGCGGCGCGCCGACGTGATCATGCGCAACGCCGCGGCGCTATTGCCCTGCTCCGCGCGATCGATGACGGCGCGATCGAATTGCGGATTGCGCGGCAAGTCGTTTCGAGGCGGATCGATATCTTCCGGTACCGTTACCGCCACGGCGGAGCGGGTCAAGGCAACGTTCGCCGGCGGATCAGGCGGGGTTGCGCCCTTCGGCAGTTTCGTTATCAACAAAGAATAGATGGCGCCCGCATCGGGAAGATCGCGATACTGCATCAACCAGTCCGACAACTCGGAAACGGTTGACTTATGGTAACGGCTGAGATACCGGTCAGCCAATACGGTGCCAAGCAGCAACGGATCTTCAAGCTCACCGGCGGCACGTACGGCATTCGCCATGTCGCCACGGCGCTGCAACGAAAAAATCCGCTGCATTACAGCAGCATCACTTGGACGTAACGGTCGTGGAAATACAGTGCCGGTGGCCCGGTCATGCGGCGCGCGCGGCAACGCAAACGCCGCCTCATCGGCGATCGCATTTTCCGTAGCCGGCGTCCCTGTGCCATTCCCCGACCCGAACGATTGTCCGTGTGCGGCCGACGTGAACGTCCCCGCAATGATCGCAGCCCCGGCAAAGCAAACCCGGGCGGAAGGAAGGCGGGAGAGCGTGTAACCGATCCCTCGCATCCCGTCTCGCTAGCCGCTCCGGCCATGAGACGCAACCCCGCACGGTGAGACGTTTTGCAGACGGTGAGATCACGAACGGTAAAACGCGGCTTTCCTGCCTGGTAGCGATCTCACGTCTGCGTCAGTTCCTCCTCGAGAGCCCGCCGCAGCAGCCGCAGCCCGGCCCAGGCGTCCCGCCGTGTCGGGGGCGTCTTCAGCATCTCCGTCATCCCCGGCAGGGCCAGCGCGGGCAGTGTCTGCGCCAGCCCCGGGATGCGGGCTTCGGTCCAGCCGCGTGCCGGGCGGCGGCGCACGGCGTTCGGTGTCAGCAGTACCCGCGTTGCGGTGCCGCCGAAAATCACCAGCCGGCGCGGCTGCAGCAAGCCGATGAGCCGGTGCAGGAAGGGCAGGCAGACTGCCAGTTCGGCGGCACTGACCGGCCGCCCGCCGGGCGGACGCCACGGCACCAGCGGCGTCAGCATCAGCGCGGACCGGGTCAGGCCGATGCTCGCCAGCATCTGGTCCAGCAGCGCGCCCTCGGGACCGGCGAAGGGATGGCCGCTGCGATCCTCCTCCCGCCCCGGCGGTTCGCCGACAATCAGGGTCGTGCTGGAGGTGTCGCCCTCGGCGAACACCAGGTTGCTGGCGGTGTCGCGCAGCGCACAGCCGTCGAACCCCGCCAGCGCGGCGCGCAGCGCCTCCAGCGTCGCGGCGCCGCCCGCCAGGCCAACCGCCCGCTCCGCCGCGGTGCCAACCGGGGCGGCCGGCTGCGCCGCGGGCGGCACGGCACGCAGCACTGGCTCAGGGTGAACTTCGGCGGCCCGCATGCGGTCGAGCGGTTCGAGGGCGATCGCCTCATCGGCGCCCCATTCGAGCTGCAGCCGCAGCAAGGCGAACGCGTCATCCAAGCAGCGCGGTCCGGAAGCGGTCCCGTTCGATATGCGGGAAGAGGTTCTTTTTGCCGAGACGCGCCGTCGGCCCTTCCTTCACCCGCAGCAGGATGAACGTCAGCCCGCCACCCTCACGCAGCAGCCGGCGGCCTTCCGCCATGTCGGCCTCGGTGTTGATCACATAAACCACCGGGAAGCCGGCCCCGGCGGCCATCACGTCAAGCCGGACGCCGAGACCGGTGTGGCTCTCCTGGTTGCCGGTTTCGCCGTAATGGCCGTTATCGACGCAAATGATCGTCAGGTTGGGCGGGTTTTGCAGCGCGATCGTCGCCAGCGCGCCGACATTCATCAGCAATTCGCCGTCGCCGGTCGCCACCAGCACGCGCCGCTTCGGCTGCGCCAGCGCGAGGCCAAGCCCCATCATCGGCGCCGCGCCCATCGCGCCGGCAAGGCCGAACAGCGACGGCGATTCATGGGTCAGCGCGGACAGGTCCCAGGCCGTCCCGGCGAGGCCGGCGATCATCAGGAAGTCGCCGTGGTTATCGATCAGCGCCGGCACCGCCTGGCGGCGATCCAGCACCGGGTCGGGAAGCGAGGCCGTCTGCAGCCTGTTCAGTTTCGCCATGCCCGCCTCCCGCTCAGAATTTCTTGGCGCCAATCAGGCGCTGCGACAGCAGCACGGCGACCTGCTGGCCGGCCTGGAACGCCATGGTAATGCCCGCGGTGACCGCCTCGATCGCATCATCAGGGGTCCCGGCGCGCAGGACAATGACACCCATGGCCTTCAGCACCGGCTCCACGGCCTGGCCCATGGCGAACTGCCACGGATTGCCCTCGCCGTATTCGCCCCGCATCGATACCAGCGTGAGGAACGGAAACCGGCCACCCTGGGTCAACGACAGCATGTTGATGCAATTGCCCACCCCAGACGACTGCATCAACAGCACGCCCCGCTGCCCCCCGAGATCGGCTCCCGCGACCAGCGCGACGCCTTCTTCCTCGGTGGTCAGCGGCACCGAGTGGACATCGGGGTCCGCCAGTGACCGGTCGATCAGCGCCTTGTGGCCTGCGTCGGGGACATAGGCGAACTGGGTGACGCCGCTCTCGCGCAGTAGTCGATACAGAGCGTCGGGCCAGTTGTCTCGGCTTACCGTTTCCGCCATCGCCTTCTTACCTATGCACCGCTACCTGACGACGATGCCACGCGCCCGAAGCAGGACGCCAGCACCTGCGCGAAAGCCCGCGCGCGGTGGCTGATCGCGTGCTTTTCGTCCGGCTCCATCTCGCCGAAGGTCAGGAGGCCGCCTGTCGGCAAGAAGATCGGGTCATAGCCGAAGCCCTTGCCGCCGCGCGGCGGCCAGACGGCTGAACCATCAACCCGGCCGAGGAAGGTCTCGGTATGACCGTCCGGCCAGGCCAGGCACAAGGCGGCAACGAACCAGGCGCGACGATCCTCGGTGTCGCCGAGCTTCTCGTTCACCGCCGCCATCGCGGCGTTGAAATCCTTCGACGGCCCGGCCCAGCGCGCGGACAGCACGCCGGGCTCGCCACCCAGCGCGGCGACGCAGAAGCCGGAATCGTCGGAGAGCGCCGGCAACCCGCTTGCAGTCGCCGCCGCCAGCGCCTTGATGCGTGCGTTGCCGGCAAAATCCGGGGCGCTTTCCTCCGGTTCCGGCAGGCCGAGCGCTCCGGCGGAGACCACCTCCACGCCGTGCGGCCGCAGCAGCGACTCGATCTCCCGCAATTTGCCGGGGTTGTGGCTGGCCAGGACCAGTTTCCGGCCGGGATCGATCCTGCGCGGCATCAGTCGCCAAGCGCCCGACGCTGCAGGGCGAACAGTTCGCCGGTGCCCTGGCGGGCGAGGACCAGCAGTTCGTTGAACTGAGCCTCATTGAAGGCGGTCTTCTCCGCCGTCGCCTGGATCTCGACGATGCCGCCATTGTCGGTCAGCACGAAGTTCGAGTCGGCGTCGGCCGAGGAGTCTTCCGTGTAGTCCAGGTCCAGCACCGAGGTGCCGCCGACGATGCCGCAGGACACCGCCGCGACCTGCCCGGTCAGCGGGATGGTCTTCAGCACGTTCATCTTCACCAGATGGCGAAACGCCAGCGACAGCGCCACCCAGGCACCGGTGATCGCGGCGCAACGCGTGCCGCCATCGGCATTCAGCACGTCGCAGTCGAGCGTGAGCGACATCTCGCCCATCGCCGCGCGGTCAACCACCGCGCGCAGGCTGCGGCCAATCAGGCGCTGGATTTCCTGGGTGCGCCCGGATTGCTTGCCGCGCGCCGCTTCCCGGTCGCCTCGGGTATGCGTGGCGCGCGGCAGCATGCCGTATTCGGCGGTGACCCAGCCAAGTCCGGTGTTGCGCAGGAACGGCGGCACCCGCGCTTCGACGCTGGCGGCGCAGAGGACTTCGGTGTTGCCCATGCGGATCAGGCAGGATCCCTCGGCGTGGCGGGAAAAGCCGGTGGTCATGGTGACTTCGCGTAACGCGTCATGGGTGCGGCCGGAGGGGCGCATGTCGGTGTGTCCTTGGTCAGGTCCGGGCGGACCATACAGTCTCCGGGGAGCGGGGCAACGGTTGGTTGGGTTCGGTTGCTTGGGCTCGGCGGGGTCGGCATCGTCCTTCGTGTCATGGCCGGGCTTGTCCCGGCCACACGCCTTGCGGTGCCCGGGTCAGTGAAGTCGTGGATGGCCGGACCAAGTCCGGCCATGACACAAAACACGCCTCGTCGCCTCAGGGACTGATCTCCGATGCATCGCACGCAGCCGGCACCACGCCATCGACGCTGATCTTGCCCGCCGAAAACGCATCCAGCCTGGCACGGATGGCCTGGTACTCGGGGGTCTCGCTTTGCTCGCGGCAGGTCCGGGCCATTCCTTCCAGGCGCACCGGCAACCCGCCATTGTCCTCGATCAACTTGGCCATCGCCGTCGCCGATTTCCGCCGCTGCGCCGCCGCACGCTGGACGAAGCGCTGCTTCACATCCGCCGGGAACGGGCATTGCGCCACCTTTTCGGAAAGCGCCCGCCGATAATTGCGTCCTGAAAGACCATCGCCGCAGGCGTCGAACTCATAGAACGACGCCGCATAAGCGGCCTCGAACGCCCGGGTCGCATCCACCGGCTTCGCCGGCTCGTCCGCGGCCGCAAGCACCGGGGCGGCCAGCACGACCAGAAACCAAACACCGCGCAGCATCGGCTATTTATCCGCCGCCTGGAACGTCGCGACATATTTGGCGATCGCCGCAATTTCCTCATCGTTCAATCCTGACGCCGCCTCGGTCATCGCCGCCACCCCAACGCTCGGCCGCGCACCGGAGCGGTAATCCGTCAGCGCCTTAATCAAGTAGTCCTCCCGCTGATCCGCGATCGAGGCCGCCGCGCGCTCGCCGCGGAGACTGTCGGTGTGGCAGTTGGCGCAATGGTGGTCCGCGACGATCTGCCGCCCCTTCGCCCGCACCGCCTCATCGGGCTTCGTCTCCGCCGGTGCGGTATTCGCCGGCAGGCTCGCATAATACGCCCCCAGATTGCGGATATCCGCATCGCTTAGCTGCGCAATAATCGGCCCCATCAGCAGGTTTGGCCGCCGACCGGAACGAAAAAATACAAGCTGCCACTGGAGAAACTGATCCCGCTGGCCGGCCAGTGACGGAATCCCCGGCGACGCCGAGATACCGTTCGCCCCATGGCAGCCGCCGCAGATTTTGGCTCGTTCACGGCCCGCCTCGATATCCCCGGAGGCAGCGCCGGCATGTGCAACTGGCAGCAAAACGACCGCCGCCATGACGGACAAAAATGTCTTCATTCAATCCCCGCCGATCGGCCGCCCGCTCCGTCACCGGAACGGGCGCCATCAGGTCCTACTTTGCGTAGCTGATACGATAGATCGCGCCGGCCCAGTCATCGGACACCAGCAACGATCCGTCCGGAGCCTGCAGGATGTCGTCAGGCCGACCGAAATAGTCTCGCTCGCCGGTGATCCAGCCGCTGGCGAAAACCTCCTGCTTCGCGTTCTTGCCGTCCGGATCGACGATCACCCGCTCGATCCGGCCGCCCTGGTACTGGTGACGGTTCCAGGATCCATGTTCGGCGATAAAGATGTTGTCCTTGTACGCGGCCGGGAACATCGACCCGGTATAGAATTTCATCCCCAGCGGCGCCACGTGCGCGCCCAGCTTCACCACCGGCGGCGTAAACTCGGTGCACTTGTGGCCCATGTTGAACTTCGGATCCGGCAGGTCGCCCTGGTGGCAATACGGATAGCCGAAATGCTCGCCGAGACGGGTGATGTGATTCAGCTTGTCGCTGGGCAGGTCGTCGCTGATCCAGTCGCGGGCGTTCTCGGTGAACCAGTAATCGCCGGTGCGCGGATCGACATCACCGCCAACGCTGTTGCGCACGCCGAGCGCGACGATCTCCGCCAGTCCGGTCTTCGGATCGACGTGCCGGACCTGCGACACGCTGGTGGGCGGAATGCCGATGTTGAACGGAGGCCCGAACGGAATGTAGAACCAGCCGTTCTTGTCGCTGACAAGGTATTTCCAGCCATGCGCGATATACGGCGGCATGTCGTCATAGACGACGACAGGCTCCGGCAGGTTGTCCAGGTTCGCCTCGGCGTTATCATAGCGCAACAGCTTGTTGATCGCGATCACGTATAAGGAGCCGTCCCTGAACGCCACCCCGGTCGGCATGTTCAGGCCCTTGATGATCGTCTTGACCTCGCGCTTGCCGCCATTTTCCCTAATGGCGTAAACGTTTGTTGCACCAAACGACCCGACGAACAGCGTGCCGTTCGCGCCCCACGCCATCTGCCGCGCCTCGGGTATCCCGCTGGCCCAGACTTCGATCCTGAACCCTGGCGGCAGCTTGATCTTCTTGAGGTCAGCCTGGAGCTCGTCGGCCGGCGTCGGCGTCGCCGGACCGGAGGGCGGCGCGAGGCCCTTCTGTCCTTCGGTTTCGTCGCCGAGGAACCAGTCGGGCGGCGGATGCGCCCAGAACGACGGCTTGCTGGAATCGTAACTTTTAAGCCCCTGCGCCGCCGCCCCTACAGTCGTCGCCAGCAGCAATGGCAGCGCCACCGCGGCGCTCCGACGCATTGATTTTCGGTTCATGAACTTTTCCTTCCCGATCGGGTATACCCGGGTTTTGCTCCCGGGACCGGCAATCCTGTGCATACCCGGGATGGAAGATCAATGCCCGCCGGAACCCGCGGCGCGTCAATCCCGGTCGATTTCGGAGCTCCGCTTGGTGTCTCCCATAAAGGTGTAGACCAGCAGCGAGAGGAAAATCAGGACGGTCACGTACCAGTAGAATCCGCTCTCGTGCCCGCCATCCTTGAACCAGAGCGCTATATACGGCGCGGTACCGCCGAACACCGAGGCGGCGACGGCGTACGGCAGCCCGACACCCAGCGCACGGACGCCCGCCGGAAACAGCTCCGCCTTCACCACCGCATTGATCGAGGTATAGCCGGAGACAATAAGCAGCGCCGCCATGATCAGGCCAAGCGCCGTCAGGTAGTCATGCGTCGCCCCAATGCCGGTCAGGATCGGCACGGTGAACAGCGTCCCGAGCACGCCGAACCACATCAGCACCGGGCGGCGGCCGATGATGTCGGACAACGCGCCGAACGCAGGCTGTAGCGCAGCATATATAACGAGGCTGATGAACGAGATCTGCGTCGCCTGGTCGCGCGTCAGCTTAACGGTATTGACCAGGAATGTCGGCATATAGGTGGTGTAGGTATAGAACGCCGTCGTTCCGCCCATGGTCAGGCCGAACACCAACAGGATTTGTCGGGGATGCTTCAAAAGCTCCTTGATCAGGCTGCCGCGCTGTTCGGCCGAGGCTTTCTTGAACGCATCAGTCTCATCCAGGTTACGGCGCAGATACAAGCCGAATACCGACAACGCAGCGCCGATGGCGAACGGTATCCGCCAGCCCCAGGCTTCCAGTTCCGCCGCGCTGAACGCCTGCTGCATCACCAGCAAGGTCAGGCTGCCCAACACCTGGCCGCCAATCAATGTGACGTACTGAAACGAGCTGTAAAAGCCGCGATGCTCCGAAACCGCAACCTCGCTGAGATAGGTGGCCGAAGTGCCGTATTCTCCACCCAGCGAAATCCCCTGGATCAGCCGCGCGGCCAGCAACAGCACCGGCGCGCCAATGCCCAACACCGCATAGGTTGGCGCCACGGCAATCAGGAACGAGCCCGCGCACATCAAGGTCACCGACAAGGTCAGCGCCGCCCGCCGCCCCTGCCGATCGGCGTAGGCGCCGAGGATCCAGCCGCCAACGGGGCGGATCAGGAAGCCCAGCGCGTAGATGCCGAAGGTGTTCAGAAGCTGGACGGTCGGGTTGGCGCCGGGAAAGAACGACTTGGCGAAGTACAGCGCGAAGAAGTTGTAGACGTAGAAGTCGTACCACTCGATCAGGTTGCCGATGGAGCCGCCGAAGATCGATCTCAGGCGGTGATGGACGGTGTCGATGCCCCGTCGCGGATGAACGGCTTGGCTCAAGGCTGGAGTCCTTCGGTGGTCGTCTGGACCTTTCATGGCCCGGGTTCGGCCTGCCGGCAATGTCCCGCCGGATGCGCCCCCGGCTCACCCGTCCGGCGTCATCGCCGCCGCAGCCACAGCCCGCCGCCGCCATTTTCCAGTATCCGCGGGCACAGCGTTTTTATGGTCGCGGGACGCGACGCGACGAACGCATCGTTGGCATAGATGATCTCGAACTGCGTGTTGAACATCAGGAAGGCACGCAGGACGTATTGCTCGTTCCACGACCGGTTCTCATCGAAAATCCATTCGTCCGGGTACTCGAACCCGGCGAAGACGTCATGAAAATGGACGATGACCCCGCTCGCCAGGCGCGGCAGAATTTCGAACAGTTCGTGGTTCACGTCACTGCCGGTCTTGCTGATATGCGTGGTGTCCAGGAACAGGATGTCACCGGCTTCAAGCACCGAAAAAGTCTCAAGCGGAACCGTCTGGATGCCGCTGCGGATGATCCGCACGCGTTCAAGGTCCGCCGGCCGGAGCAATGCGTCCAGCCTGTCGGTATAGGGCTCGATGAAGGTGCAGCGGGTTGCAAGATCCGGCGTGCGATCGAGCGTGTCGAGGATGACAGCGCTTGAAAACCCCGAGCCGACTTCGATGATCCGCCGCGGCCCGAAGTGCCGGATCATGCACGCCAGGATCAAGGCGTCGCCGATACCGTACATTGCGTTTGCAAAGAAATAGCGATGCGACGGGGACTCGCGGTCGGGGAAATCCAGGCCGGCCTGGTGCTCCACCAGGCACTCAAAGAACGCCTCCATCGCAGCAAAATTGATCTCGACCCCGGGCAGCGCGCCGTCACTCCGCCGGCTGAAGGATCGCGCGCGCAGTTCCGACGGATCCACGATCGGGGAGTAGAAATGGCCCGGCGGCACGAATATGCGCAACGCCGTCTCCTGCCCTGCGCGGCGGCCAACAGCCTCTTCGCAGGTGACGAGCTCCAGCAGGAAATCGACCGGGCTGTCGCCGGCCGTCAGGCGCTGCACCAGATAAGCCAGGTCCTGATCAGAAGGCACCCTGCCGAGCGCCAGGCGCCAGGCTTCACAGATAAATCTGCCGGCGCGTTCAGCGTCCAGCGGCCGTCCGGCTGGAGTCTCCGCCGGGATAGGCAGGATGACCGGGAGGCCTGGCGCTGACCGGGGCAGCAACGTCCGCCGGCCGCGATCGGCGACCAGCGCCTTCATGCGAACGGTCAAATTCAACAGCTTCAGACCCCAAACGCGCACAAGATCGGTTTTGGACATTCGGACATCCTCGGACCCAACGAAACTACAAGATCTTGAACGTCGCTTGGGAATACCCGCACCGTGTGGGCCGGAATTGCAACTCCGGGGCACCCCGGCCGACGAATCCCGGCGCTCACGCACGAAGAACGCTTAGTCTATAATAATTCCGCCTGGATGTGGACACCCGGTTTCAGGTCACGATGTTTTGAACTAAGTTCTGCCCTGCGCCGGCCGCCAATCTTTAACGGAATTTTTATCTTGTTCCGATTGAGGTTAACGGGTCATTGTGAACCCGGCTATATCGCTCAATCAAAATAGGGCGCGAATCCGAATCTCGACATACCTCGCAACACCCGGGGAGGGGGACGCGATGAACCGGAGTGCTGGCTCGTTGTCCTGGCCAAAGCGCGAATGCCTGTCACGCCAAGCAGCAGCTTACCGATGAAAAGGCCCGGTTGCCATCTTAACCAGTTCTCGGGCGAACGCGCGAGTCTGGCACGCAGGGCCTACGGCCTATGGGTGGACGACGCGCGGCCGAGATGCAAAAGGCTGGTTTCCGGCCTGCCCGAACCGGTGCAGCGGCCGGTGCGATCAGGCGTCATCAAACTGCGTCAAGCTGTCCGCTCGCTGCGAAATATTGCCGGATCGCCAATTTTCAAGAATCGGGGAAACACCCCCGGGTCGGCTGCCTATCGCTACCAGATGCCGCGAAAGCCGGGACGCGGTGTGAGGCGCGTTGCGAATATCGCAAATGCGCCGTGCTTTTCCGTTGTTGTCCGGGTGCAAGAGCCATCAGTGCATCAATTGGAACGACTGGCCGCCTCCTTGGCGGAACAATGGTATCCGCATTGGCAAGTGATTTTTGCAGCCGCTGAAAGCGAGGGGAATACAGTCCGCGCCGTGTTGGCCGGGTTTTCCGATTCGCGCATTTGCCGCTTCCGCCAGATAGTGGACCGGGACGCGACTGCCGCAGCCAATGCCGCGCTCGCGCTCGGGCAGGGAGATTTCGCCGTGTTCGTCGATCCCGGCGACGAACTCACCCCCGACTGTCTCTACGAACTCGCGCTTGCCATCCTCAATCAAGACCCCGACTTCATCTACAGTGATGAAGACAGGATCGGTTTGGACGGACAACTGACAGACCCGTTTTTCAAGCCGGACTGGTCACCTGACACGTTCATGAGCCTGATGTTCGCGCGCCACGTCATGTGCGTGCGCAAGGCGCTTTTGCGTTCCGTGGGCATGCTGCGTGCGGATTTCGACGGCAGCCAGGACTATGACCTGGCGCTGCGGATCGTCGAGCAAACCAACCGGATCGCCCACGTTCGTAAGATTCTTTACCATGCGCGCTGGCACGAATGCCCGGACGCCCTGCCGGCAACCGCCGATGCGTCCCGGCGAGCCCGGATGGCGGCTTTGGCCCGGCGCGGCCTTGCAGGGATCATGGAGCCGGTGCCCCTGGCAGCCGGACATTTTCGTGTCTGCTACGAAATGCGCGGCATGCCGCTGATCTCGATCATCATCCCGACAAAAGACAATGCAGCGATCCTGGGCCGTTGTATCCACTCGATAATGAGTCTTTCCAGCTACCGAAATTTCGAGATCATCGTTATCGACAATGGGTCGGTGGACCCGGAGGCGGTTGAAACGCTGCATCAACTCGCCAATCAGGACGGTGTCGCGATCATCCGGCACGACCGGCCGTTCAATTATTCCGAGATCAACAATGCCGGTGCAAAGCGCGCCCGTGGCGAACTGCTCTTGTTCCTCAATGACGACACCGAGGTTCTCACGCCGGACTGGCTCGAACGCATGGCGGGCTATGCCCAGCTTGAGCACGTCGGCGCAGTCGGCGCCAAGCTGCTGTATCCCGGCACGCGAACCATTCAACACGCCGGCGTCCTGAACCTTGACGACGGCCCGAGCCAGGCGCTGGCTTATCAGGATGCCGACGATCCCGGCTACTTCATGCGCGGGCTTCTCGAATACAACTGGATCGCCGTTACCGGCGCCTGCCTGATGATCGAGCGGCGCAAGTTCGACGCCGTCGGCGGCTTCGACGAACGCCTGCCGATTGCGTACAACGACGTGAATCTGTGCTTCGACCTGATCGATTCAGGTTTCTACAACGTGACCTGTTCAGCGGTCGAACTGGTACACCACGAATCCATGAGCCGCGGCTTGGACCATTTGTCGCCGGAAAAGCTGGCAAGGCTGGCGGCCGAGAGAAAATACCTCTACCGAAGGCACCCTCATTTCTACAAGCGCGATCCGTTCTACAGTCACAGGTTGAAGCCTGACGGTGCCGTTCGGGTCGAATAACCCTGCGCCGGGATCAGGCGGCGGCAACATGGAGAAGCTTCGCACCCCTGTGCCGACCATGGCCATCGATGGCGTCGAATGCGGACACCAGGGCGTCGCGCACCGCTTCCGGAGAGAAGCGTGCCGCAACGTAAGCGGATTGCGCCGTGGCACGCGCTGTCCATAAAGCATCGTCACGCAACAGCCGGATCACAGCGGTGGCAAAGGCGTCCGCGCCGGCAGCCACGTCGCATACCGCCTCGATCCCATCCAGGCCCTGCGCGCCGATCGGCGTGGTAACCAGCGGTATGCCGCGGTGCATCGCTTCGACAACCTTGAGCTTGACACCGGCGCCAAAGCGCAGCGGGCATACCGCCACGCGCGCCGAGGCATAGTGACGATCCAGTTGCTCCTCACTCACATGGCCGGTGACCGTGACGCCGTCGCCAGCGAGGGCAAGCACCGATTTCGCCGGGTTCGAGCCAACCAACGCAAGCGGCAACTCCGGATAGACGGCGCGGATGCGCGGAAGAATCTCGCGCACCAGCCAGATCGCGGCATCCACGTTGGGCGGATGCGCGAAACCGGCAACGAAAACCAGCCCTGCCTCGGCCGCAGGCGGCTCGGCACGGCTCGTCCGCGGCGGCGGCAAGGGATAGGCCGGCACGGCTTTGGCCACGATGCCCGGTTCCAGCCTGCGCGCTTCGGCAGCTTCCTGCTCGGACAGGTAGAGGACGACATCGACTGACCGCCAAATGCGCCGCTCCAGTGCTTCCTCGGCATCGGCGGCGGCGGACTTGACCGGGTCGTTGCCGGCACCCGGCTCCAGGCGCATCCGCACATGGTGCAGATCATGGCCGTAGAAAACCACCGGCGCGCGGCAGTGCATCGCAAGCTGATCGAGCACGGCCTCGGCCACGCTTGGCCGTGACACGAGCACCTCGTCGATCTCGGCGCCGTTGGCGGCGATCCATTCCGCGAAGGTTCCCGACCAGGGGCCGTACAGCACTTCGATCCCCCGGCGCTGCAAGGCTTCCGTGTAGCCCGGCGAGCGAAATCCGTTGGCCGGGAAAAATTTCACCACCCGTCCGGACTCGATCAAGGCGTCCATGACGCCAAGTATGGCTCGCGAACCGGCGTCCCGATCCGGCTCCGGGACGTAATGGTCGATCACCAGCGTGACGGTGCGGCGGAGCGAACGGTCGCGCGCGCGCATGACACGCTTGCCGTTGGGAAGATGGTCGCGCTGCAGTGTTTCCCGCCACCTCGTCACCATTTTCTCGGCGTTGGTGACCTGGAACGCCTTGATGCCGGACGACGTGTCGGTGCCGTGCGAGACGCCTTCATAATGCACGATCACCGCCTCGGGCTGATAGACCACGCGCAGGCCGGCGGCCCGCAGGCGGAAAGCCAGGTCGGTGTCTTCGTAGTACGCCGGCAGGAACAGCTCGTCGAAGCCGCCAAGCTGCTGCCAGATCTCGCGCCGGAGCATGATGGCCGCGCCGGATACGTAGTCCACGTCGCGAATGTAGTTATATTCCGGCTTTGCCGGATCGTCCCGATTGCCATAGTTCCACGCCGAACCATCGCACCAGACAATCCCGCCGGCTTCCTGCTGAAGGCCATCGGGATACATCAGGCGCGCCCCCGCCAGGCCGATGTCCGGCCGCGCCAGCAGCAGCTCCGCCAGTGCATCGATGGCACCCGGCATGACCACGGTGTCGTTGTTGAGGAACATCACCAGTTCGCCGCGGGCGAGTTCGGCCGCTTCGTTGCACGACCGCAGGAAACCCCGGTTCTTCTCCCGCAACACCAGACGCAGGTTGTTGACCGCCCCCAGCTCTTTGACCCGCGCATCGCCGGATGCGTCATCGACAACAATGATCTCAAAGGGCAGTCGCGGCGGTGTTCGGCTGATCGAACCGAGGCAGCGCAGAGTATAATCCACCTGACCAAAGGTGGGTATGATGATCGAGACAACCGGCTCGCCGATCGGCGGCAGCACTATCTCCGCCGGAGTCGGTATCGGATCGTCAACCCCCGGAAGCGAGGCAACATTCCCGGCTTTGGCGGCCGAGGCCGCGAGCGTTAACCGATAGTCCCGCCGCAGACGCAGCTTGGTGAAGATCTGGCCGGTCAGGGTCCAGTAAACCGCCCTGACCGGGCGCCTGAGCAAGCGGGCTGTGCGCGGAAACGTCCGTCCGGCGAGGCGCAGCGGCGCGCCGGCTTGCCACCATGTGCTCAACAGCATCGCGTTGAGTTGGCCGGTCAGCGACGCGTTTCGCTCGCCGATATGCCGGAGCTGTTCGGAGAGGCGTTCGATCTGGCGGTCGCGTTCGGCTAACGCGTCCCGCGCCTCGGCCCGATCGGCTTCCGCCTGCGTCTGGATTGCCGATAGCGCCTGGTCTTTCTCCGCCCGGACGTCCGCCAGCGCGCGGCCAGCCTCCTCGCGGACCCGCGGAAGCGCAGCCGCCGCGTTGATCGTCTCATCGATGGCGGCGGTATCGCTGTAAACGCTGGAGGCCAATTCCGCGATCGGCAAATCGCTGGCGACGGCGATCAGATAGAAGGCGCGCGACAATCCCGGCATCGCCTCCAGCATGTCGGCCGCGCGACGCTCATAGGTGCGCCAACCGGACGCGGCTATGTCCGCCGGCGCCATTACCGAGCCGAGCAGCGGCCGCTGTTGCAGTATCCGGTGGTGCGCAAAGAAGTTGTTCAGTAGCGTAGCAAATTCCGGACGGGTCAACTCCAGCACATGGTACTGGTTCACCGGTTGGCCCGGCGCCGAGTAGACATCGCGATCGGGCGTGCTGATGATGAGGCGACCGCCCGGGCGCAGCACGCGGCGAATTTCGGTCAGGAACGCCCATTGGTCGCGGAGGTGCTCGAGCGTCTCGAAACTGACCACGACGTCGAACGCAGCGTCGCCCAGCGGCAGCGCAACCGCGTCTCCCTGCAAGAATTCGAGGTTGTCGCCTGTGTAGGAAGCGCGCGCATGGGCCACCGCGGCGGCGTCGATCTCGACGCCGACCGCCCGCCGGGCCACCCCGGCGAGCAAGGCCGTTCCATAGCCTTCGCCCGAAGCGACGTCGAGCACATCCTTGCCGACACACAGGTCGCGGGCGACGCAGTACCGGTGGAAATGCTCGAAGGCGACCTGGCCCTCGATATCGCTGGTCATGCGCTCCCCGGTGAAGGGGAGAACCCGGGCCGGGCGAGGCAATGCGAAATTGCCGTCAGCGGCACGTGACCACGGCGCGGTAACGGATGTATCCGGCATGCTTGCGTGGACCCCTATCAGTCGAAGATGATCACCGCGGCCCGCGGCCGGGATGCCGTGACTGTTTCCGCCAGCGAACCGGGACGATGCGTCCTCGGCCCCGGCGCCCGGAACCCGCGCACTAAGACCTTCGCAAGTGCATAATTAATATAGTTGGGCTATCGATGCAACCCATTCGCCGTCTAGCGGGTTGTGCCGCGCATCCGGTCCTGGAAATACTGCCACGTCGCCTGACGCTGCGCAGGCGTCAGGTTCTGCACGCCTTTCTCCGCCAGGAATTTGTCGAACCCTGCCTGCAGGGACCCGGGTTCGCTGCCCGGACCGTGCCGCGCCAGCCAATCCGCCGCGGGTTGGAAACGGGTCCAGCCCGGTTGCGCCGCGGCGAGATTGACATCGTGCCACTTCGGATGGTGCGGCGGCTTCAGCAGCTCGGGAAATTTCGTAAAGAACGTATCGACGAACAGCGCCAGATTCCGATAGCGTTGCGTATTCGGCGCCCAGGCAAAGACCGCCAGGGCGACGCCTACGCCGATGGTCTCCACCGTCTCGTCCTCGGGTATGAGCGTGGGATAATCCGCGTGGGTCAGCAGGCCGCCCGGCAGGTAGTTCCGCTCCAGCACCTCGTTCGACGGTATCGGCAGAAAGTGCAGCCCGGTTCCCGCGGGTGCATTGACGAACAGACGGATCGGCTTGCCCGCGGCATAGACGTTGGCGGCGAGTTCGCCCCGGCGCAGCTTGTCCTGGCCGATCGTCGGCTCCTCGGAACGGAAATCGGGCTTGATGCCCAGGGTGGCGAAGACCGTCCGGGCGGTCAGGTTCGTGCCGGCGCCTTCGACGTCGATATTGACGGGCTTGCCCTCCAGGTCCGCCAGGGCCTTGATGTCCGCCCGGGCGCAGACATGCACGTCCTGGTCGTACAGCTTGCATATGTACTGTATCTTCGACAGCTCCCCCGGATACATCTTCGCCTCCCGGGCGTAGACCAGCGCGTCGGTGGCCACGAGTGCCAGATCGACGCCGGGCAGATGCAGCAGGTCGCCGATATTCTGCAGCGACCCCTTCCCGACGATCGGCACCACCCGCAGCGTGTCGGAGTTCATCACCGAGGTCAGGTCGGTTGCCACCCGCATGAACGTTCCGTCGATCTCGCCCCCCATGATGCCGATGGTGGCAGGCGGCGGGGCCGCCCCGGTCAGCAGGGAGGCCGGCAAGGCGGTCAGCAGGAAGCGGCGGTTCATGATCACCTCGCGGACAGGGCTTGAAGCAGTGGCGCGGCCTCCCGGTCACCCAACTCGGCAGCGCGTTGGTACCAATGACGCGCCGCCGCGGGATCCGCATCGATGCCGCCGATGACGGTCCGGCCAAGATAAGCCGGATCATACAGGCGCCCGAGGTCCCGCGCGGCGACCGCGTTGCCGCGTTCGGCGGCGCTGGCATAGAAGCGCCTGGCGCCGGAGATATCGCCGCTTCGTTCGGCGTCCTGCCCACGGGCGAGCAGTTCCGCGGCATGCGCGTCGGGCAGCCGGACGACCGGTCGCGGCGGGGCAGGTGGCGGTGCCGGGATGACGGCGGAAGGCGGCTCCAGGTTGGCGGACGGCGGTTCCGGGGCCGGCGGCGGTGCTGGGGGCGCGGTAGGAGGAGCCACCAGGCCGGCCGACGGCGGTTCCGCGGCCGGCGGCGCGACCGCGGGAACCTGCTGCTGTTGCAGTTGCTGCATGAGTTGCTGCTGCGCCTTGCGGTCGCGTTCGAGCAATGCCGAAAATGCGGCGAGCTGCTGCGAGGTCGCCGCCGGCGCAAGCTGGAACAACGCAATGACCGTATCGGCCAGATTGTCGCCCGGAGGCTCCCAGCGGCGGCCGGCCGCTGATTCCGCCTCGGCCTTCGCCAGCAAGTCGGCAAAGGTCGGTTCGGCGGCGATAACCGGCAGAGCCAGGCACAGCAAGAGAAGGCCGCCAGCAATCCATGTCGGCACGCGGAGGCCTGAGACCGTAACCCCGTGGATGCACATTGGATTTAATTGTCCTTCACGCGCCTATCCGCCTCCGATTACCGGCACACACAATTGAAATAATCTTGAGCGGGCGGCCGATGGGCGGCGATGCCGGCACGCCGGCGTTCGGGATATGGCAATTTCATTGACCAATCGGCCCGCGCGGCGTACGGTTGACGGCTGGAGTTCTGTATCGAATGAACATGCCTTTGCCCCCGGGTGGCCGCTTCCCGCGCTTCCATGGCCGGACGCAATCGTCATCGGCCGCCCCTCCGGCTCTGCCGCCGGGGCTGGATGTTCGTTCGGCCGCGGTGTTGCGGGAAATCGTCGAGCAATACGTCGCAACCGGCGAGCCCGTCGGTAGCCGCACCCTGGCGCGCCGCTTGCCGATGACCCTGTCGCCGGCCACCATCCGCAACGTGATGGCTGATCTGACGGAGTCGGGGTTGCTGTTCGCGCCGCACACTTCGGCCGGGCGGCTGCCCACCGACCAGGGCCTGCGGCTGTTCGTGGACGGGTTGCTGAACTTCGGTGAACTGACCGAGGATGAGCGCGAGTCGATCTCCGCCGCCCTCGCCGCCTCCGGCCGCAGCCTGGAAGATACCCTGACCGAAGCGAGTTCGTTGCTCTCGGGCCTGTCCGCCGCCGCCGGCCTGGTGCTGGCGCCGAAGTCGGAAGGATCCATCAAGCACATCGAGTTCGTGCCGCTCGGTCCGGGGCGGGCGCTGGTGGTTCTGGTCAACAGCGACGGCCAGGTGGAAAACCGCGTCATTGAAACGCCGCCCGGCCTGCCGCCCTCGGCCTTGCAGCAGGCCAGCAACTATCTGAACGCCCGGCTGTCCGGCCGCCCGCTGGCTGAACTGCGCCGCGTGGTGGCGGAGGAGATGGCGGCCAACCGCACCGAACTGGACGCGCTGTCCACCTTGGTGGTGGCCGCCGGCCTGGCGACCTGGACCGGCGAAGGCCGCTCCGGCAGCCTGATCGTGCGCGGCCAGGCCCGCCTGCTGTCGGATGTCACCCAGCTTGATCGCCTGACCGCGATCCAGGCGCTGTTCGAGCGGCTGGAGGCGCAGGAGACGATGCTGCGCCTGCTGGAACTGGCCGAGCAGTCGGACGGCGTGCGGATTTTCATCGGCGCCGAGAGCGGCGTGTTCAACACATCCGGGGTATCGATGGTGGTGGCCCCTGCCCGCAACGGCGCCGGCCGCATCGTCGGCGCCATCGGCGTCATCGGGCCGTCGCGCATCAACTACGGCCGGATCATACCGGTGGTCGATTATACGGCACGCGTCATCGGCCAGTTGCTGGGCTGAGTGCAACCCCCCGGAATCGGGAACCGTTGCGTGTCCGGCACACGTCGGCACGAAACAAACCCCTCGATACGGGTTGTTCTCGGCCGCCGCCTTGCCTAATTGATGGCCGCCATGACAACAGAACCCCAGCCCGTTCAGGACACCATGCAAGAACACGCCGCGGCAGAACACGACACCGCGCCACCGGAGCAGGAACCGGCGCCGGAGCAGGCGTTGCAGGAAGCTGCCGAACGCATCGCCGCTCTGGAAGCCGAGTTGGCGGATATGAAGGAACGCTGGATGCGGGCCGAGGCGGAGAACGCCAATGTTCGCGCCCGCGCCAAGAAGGACGTCGACGATACCCGCCAGTATGCGGTGCAGAAATTTGCCGCCGACGTGGTCGATGCGGCCGACAACCTCAAGCGCGGCATCTCCAGCCTGCCCCCGGCCACTGACGACCAGCCGGCGATCGTCGGCAAGGTGCGGGAGGGCCTGGAAGGCGTCGAACGCAGCTTCGTCAGCACGCTGGAGCGGAACGGCATCAAGCGGGAGGACCCCGTCGGCCGCCCGTTCGATCCCAACCTGCACCAGGCGATGGCGGAGCAGGAGACCGACCTCCACCCGCCCGGCACCATCATCCAGGCCTGGTCGCAGGGCTGGACATTGAACGGCCGCCTGTTGCGCCCGGCCATGGTCGTCGTCTCCAAGGCGCCGGCGCCTGAACTGACCGGTCCCGCTCACAAGTGAGGCCGGTCCGGGAATTGTGACAGAACGGAACGGAAAAATTGGCTAATACCCTTGTCGTGACCGGGTCCGCCCCATACATCCTGTGCATTACACCATAGGGACTGCGTCGGTGCTTCGGGCCAACGCCGTCCGCTGAAAGGAGCTTCCATGAGCAAAGTCATCGGTATCGATCTCGGTACCACCAATTCCTGCGTCGCCATCCTTGAAGGCAAGGACGTCCGTGTCATCGAGAATGCGGAAGGTGCGCGCACAACCCCCAGCATGGTCGCCTTCGCCGACGGTGGCGAACGTCTCGTCGGCCAGTCCGCCAAGCGCCAGGCTGTCACCAACCCGACCAACACCCTGTATGCCATCAAGCGCCTGATCGGCCGCCGCTACGACGATCCGCTGGTCGCCAAGGACAAGGGGATGGTCCCCTACACGATCGTCCGCAACGACAACGGCGACGCCGCGGTCGAGGTCAAGGGCGAGAAATACTCCCCGAGCCAGATCAGCGCGTTCATCCTCGGCAAGATGAAGGAAACCGCCGAGGCTTACCTCGGTGAGCCGGTGTCGCAGGCGGTCATCACCGTCCCGGCCTACTTCAACGACAGCCAGCGCCAGGCGACCAAGGACGCCGGCCGCATCGCCGGGCTCGAAGTGCTGCGCATCATCAATGAGCCCACCGCCGCGGCGCTCGCCTACGGCATGGACAAGAAGCACGCCGGCACCATCGCGGTGTACGATCTCGGCGGCGGCACCTTCGACATCTCCGTGCTGGAAATCGGCGACGGCGTGTTTGAGGTGAAGTCCACCAACGGCGACACCTTCCTCGGCGGCGAGGACTTCGATCTGCGCGTCATCGACTACCTGGCCGATGAGTTCAAGAAGGAGCAGGGCATCGACCTGCGCAAGGACAAGCTGGCCCTGCAGCGCCTGAAGGAAGCCGCGGAAAAGGCCAAGATCGAGCTGTCTTCCTCCAAGGAGACCGAGGTCAACCTGCCGTTCATCACCGCCGACGCCTCCGGGCCGAAGCATCTGGTGATGAAAGTGTCCCGCGCCAAGCTGGAAGCGCTGGTGGATGACCTGATCACCCGCACCTTGGAACCCTGCAAGGCGGCGCTTAAGGATGCCGGCGTCACCGCGGGCGAAATCCAGGAAGTCATCCTCGTCGGCGGCATGACCCGCATGCCGAAGGTGATCGACGCGGTGAAGGCGTTCTTCGGCAAGGACCCGGCCCGCAACGTCAACCCGGATGAGGTCGTCGCCATCGGCGCCGCGGTCCAGGGCGGCGTGCTGAAGGGCGACGTGAAGGATGTGCTGCTGCTCGACGTGACGCCGCTGTCGCTCGGCATCGAGACGCTGGGTGGCGTGTTCACCCGCCTGATCGACCGCAACACGACGATCCCGACGAAGAAAAGCCAGACCTTCTCGACCGCCGACGACAACCAGCAGGCGGTGACGATCAAGGTCTACCAGGGCGAGCGTGAGATGGCAGCCGACAACAAGCTGCTGGGCAACTTCGACCTGACCGGCATTCCGTCCGCTCCGCGCGGCGTGCCGCAGATCGAGGTGACGTTCGACATCGACGCTAACGGCATCGTCTCGGTGCAGGCGAAGGACAAGGCCACCGGCAAGGAGCAGCAGATCCGCATCCAAGCCAGCGGCGGGCTGTCCGAAGCCGACATCCAGCGCATGGTCAAGGAGGCTGAGGCCAACGCCGAAGCCGACAAGGCAAGGCGTGAGACGATCGAAGCGCGCAACCACACCGAAAGCCTGGTCCATCAGGTCGAAAAGAACCTGAAGGAATACGGCGACAAAGTTGGCGCGCAGGAGCGCGGTGAGGCCGAGGCGGCTTTGGCAGCCGCGAAGACCGCGCTGGAAGGCACTGACGCCGAGGCCCTGAAGCAGGCGGGCGACCGCCTCAGTCAGGCGGCGATGAAAATCGGCGAGGCGATGTACAAGGCCGAGGCCGCGCAGGGTGCCGGACCAGGTGGTCCGGGTGGCGCAGGTCCGACCGGAGCCGCGCCGGACGACAAGGTCGTCGACGCCGAATTCGAGGAAGTCGATGATAAGAAGAAGTCCGCCTAAGGTTTCCGGGCTGGCTTGACGTGAGTGGTCGCGCCCGCGCTTCATCGAAGGCGGGCGCGATTTTCGTTTTAATTATGGCATCGGCTGGTGGGGGCGGCGCACAACAGCCGCTTCTGGCGATAAAGGGCTAAGATGGCCAAGCAGGACTACTATGCCACCCTCGGCGTGGCGAAAGACTCGAGCGCGGACGACCTGAAGAAGGCGTATCGCAAGCTCGCCATGCAGTACCACCCTGACCGCAATCCCGGGGACAAGAAGGCCGAGCATCGGTTCAAGGAAGTCAGCGAAGCCTACGAGATCCTGAAGGACGATCAGAAGCGCGCGGCTTACGATCGCTTCGGCCATGCCGCGTTCGAGCAGGGCGGCGGCGGTGGAGCGGGACCCGGGTTCGGCGGCTTCGATTTCTCCGCTACGGGCGATCTGGGCGACATTTTCGACCAGATGTTCGGCATGGGGCGGCGCGGCGGCGGCCAGCGCACCCGCAGCGGCGCGGACATCCGCCAGGGCGTTGAGATCAGCCTCGCCGACGCCTATGCCGGCACCAAGGTCAACCTGCGCGTCCCGACTCGCGTGAAGTGCGAAAGCTGCAACGGCACGGGGTCTGAGGATAAGAACCGCGCCGCGGAAACCTGCCCGACCTGCCAGGGCGCCGGCAAGGTGCGGACTCAGCAGGGATTCTTTCTGGTCGAGCGCACCTGCCCGACCTGCGCCGGCCAGGGCCGGGTCATTCGCAATCCCTGCCGGGTGTGCAGCGGCGCTGGAACGGTGCAGCGGGAGCGCAGCCTGCAGGTGGCGATTCCGGCCGGCGTCGAGGACGGGACTCGGATCCGCGTCACCGGCGAGGGCGAGGCGGGCGGCGCCGGGGCGCAGAACGGCGATCTGTATGTGCATGTCGCGATCCGGCCGCACGAGTTCTTCCAGCGCGAACAGGCGAACATCCTGATGCGCGTGCCGCTGCGGATGACCCAGGCGGCGTTGGGGGATGAGATCGAAGTGCCGGTGGTCGATGGCACGCGGGCGAAGGTGAAGATTCCGGCCGGCACCCAGACGGGCGATCAGTTCCGGCTGCGCGGCAAGGGATTCTCGGTGCTGCGCAGCGCGGCGCGGGGCGACATGTTCATCCAGGTGGCGGTCGAAACCCCGCAGAACCTGTCGGCGAAGCAGCGGGAGCTGCTGGAGGCGTTCGAGTCGGAGGCGCAGTCGGGCGGCAAGGGCAGCCCGGACCATGAGGGTTTCTTCGCCAAGGTGGCCGCGTTCTTCGAAGGTGGCCGGAGCTGAGCGACGAAGGGGCGTTTAGCGCCATGCCGTATCGGGAGACAGAGGATCTGCCGGCGTCGGTGCGGGGGCATTTGCCTCAGCATGCGCAGGAGATTTATCTGGCCGCGTTCAACAACGCCTGGCAGCAGCATGCGCGGGACGCGGACGTCGAGGCGATCGTCCACCGCATCGCCTGGGCGGCAGTGAAACGCCGCTATCGCAAGGACGGCGATGACTGGGTGCCGATAGCGGATTGACTCGATCCCCTCCCGTCATGGCCCGGCTTGTTCGGCCCACCTATCGCAGCAGGGCGCCAAACCGGCACACTTCGCTTGCCACCGCCAGCCGGAAGTCCTCCGAGACGCGGCCGATCAGGTGGATGATCAGACCGCTGTCGAGCGTCACGACGCGGTCGGTGCGGACCCAACTCGCCAGCGGCAAAGCCCCATCGACCAAATCCGCCGCAAGGAGCGGGCGGCCATTCGGCCAGCGATCGCGCGAGGTGATCAGGCAGCCGGCAAAATCGTCCTGGGCATCGGGAGCGGTCAGGGCAAGGACGGGACGCCGCTTCGACCGCGTCCGTAAACGGGAAAGGCACCATCAAAATGCCACCCGGGTCAAACATCGTTCCAGGCTTCGTCCTAGTCGTTATCCCGGGTGCCGGCCAGTGCCGAACTCTGCGCATCCATCAGGTTGCGCCATTCCCCCCGCTCGTGCCGCGTGCGCAAGAACAAAACGAAATCGAGGGCCTCGCGCGCCAACGGCTCCGGCAGTTGTCCGGCCTGTTCGAAAATCTGATCGGCGATCGTCATACGGGATCCTGATGGCCATACCCCGAACACCGGCCGTTCGACATGCGAAAAGCCTTGGCCGCAGTCGGCGGACAAGGCGGTAACGGCTCCCAGCACGACGCAATCATGCCATTATGACGACAGCCGGAGGCCCGGCGCGACAACTATGCCTCCATCAGCACCGCAAGTCGTGGCCGGACTAAATCCGGCCACGACACAGGGGCGACGCCAGTGCCGCCATTTAAGGCCGATATTCCCTGATCTACGGGCAGCCCACAGCGACACCCTCCCTGGACGCGGCGGCCGAACCCGGGCAGACTCGGCGGCCCGGACCAGGAGGCTCCCATGACCATTCGCATCGGCATCGCCGGCATCACCGGCCGGATGGGTCGCCTACTGGCCGAGGAAGTCGTCGCCGCCGGCGCGCATCTAACAGGCGGCATCGGCCTCGACGCGCCGAATGAGCGCTCCTTCGAACTCTTCGCCGATATCACGCAACTGGCCGCCGCCTCCGACGCCGTGCTGGATTTCACCCATGCCTCCCTGGCGCAATCCCACGCCGCAGCGCTCACCGCGTCCGGCAAAGCCTGGGTCCTCGGCACCACCGGCCTGTCAGCCGCCGATGAAGCCGCCGTCACTGCCGCCGCCGAACGCATCCCCGTCGTCTACGCCTCCAACTTCTCCCCTGGCGTCAACCTCGTGCTGGCCCTGGCGGAGCGCATGGGTGCCGCGCTGCCGGATGACGCATACGATGCGGAGATTGTCGAGATGCACCATCGGCAAAAGGTAGATGCCCCCTCCGGCACCGCCATCGCCATAGGCCGCGCGGTGGCGAAAGGCCGCGGCGTCTCGCTCGACGACAACACCGAAACTGGGCGGCACGGCCACACCGGCGCCCGCAAAACCGGCACCATCGGCTTCGCCGCCCTGCGCGGCGGCCAGGTCGTCGGCGAGCACAGCCTGATCTTCGCCGCCGCGTCGGAGCAGATCGTCCTGACCCACCGTGCCTTCGACCGAAGGGTGTTCGCCACCGGCGCCGTCCGCGCCGCGCTGTGGGCGGCGAACCGGCCCGCCCGGCTCTACTCAATGATGGATGTACTCGGGATGGCTTGATTTTGCGCCGCAATACCTTGACCCGGGCGGCGGTTTCGGCCAAACACCGCGCATTAACGTTTCACTTGGCATCCTGCCGAAGGCTGGCTTCGGGCCAGCTTCCATCCATGGCGACGCGAGACACCACTTCATGCGCGACACGGGCGAGTACCTTTTTACCTCGGAGTCGGTTTCCGAGGGCCATCCCGACAAGGTCGCGGACCGGATCAGCGACACGGTGCTGGATGCGTTCCTGACGGCGGACCCCTATTCCCGAGTCGCCTGTGAGACCTTGGTCACCACCAACCGCGTGATCCTGGCCGGCGAAACCCGCGGACCGGAGAGCGTGACCCCCGAACTGCTGACCGAACTGACCCGCGCCGCGATCCGCGACATCGGCTACGAGCAGTCAGGATTTCACTGGAAGCATGCGGATGTTGCAGTCTATCTGCACTCGCAATCTTCCGACATCGCACAGGGCGTCGATAGCGCCGGCAACAAGGACGAAGGCGCCGGCGACCAGGGCATCATGTTCGGCTACGCCTGCCGCGAAACCGCGACGCTTATGCCGGCACCGCTGTACTACGCGCACGAAATCCTGCACCGCATCCGCGACCTGCGCAAGGCCGGCGACAAGTCGGTGGCCGGGCTGCTGCCGGACGCCAAAAGCCAGGTCACCCTGCGCTATGTCGATGGCAAGCCGGTTGGCGCGACCTCCGTCGTGATCTCCACCCAGCATGAGGAAGGCCTGGAGCAGTCCCACATCAAGGGCCTGCTGTGGCCGCTGGTCGAATCCATCCTGCCCGCCGGCTGGCTGCCGCCGGAGTCCGAGTTCTACGTCAACCCGACCGGCAATTTCGTCATCGGCGGTCCGGACGGCGATTGCGGCCTGACCGGGCGCAAGATCATCGTCGACACCTACGGCGGCGCGGCCCCGCATGGCGGCGGCGCATTCAGCGGCAAGGACCCGACCAAGGTTGACCGCTCGGCTGCGTATGTCTGCCGCTACCTGGCGAAGAACGTCGTCGCCGCCGGCCTGGCGGACAAGGTCACCTTGCAGATCAGCTATGCCATTGGCGTCTCCGATCCGCTGTCGGTCTATGTCGATCTGCACGGCACCGGCAAGGATGTTGACGAAACCCGCCTGGAGAAGACCCTGCGCGAGCTGGTCAACCTGCGTCCGCGCGGCATCCGCGAGCACCTGAAGCTGAACCGTCCGATCTACGTGCCGACATCGGCGTATGGGCATTTCGGGCGGGAGCCTGATGACGCGAAGGGCACCTTCACGTGGGAAAAAACCGATCTGGTTCCGGCCCTGAAGTCAGCCTTCGGCCGCTAGGGTGTCATGGCCGGATTTAGTCCGGCCATCCGAGACTTACGGAGTTGATTGCGGCAAAGTCGTGGATGGCCGGCACAAGGCCGGCAATCCACGGGGTTGATGCCCGTGCCGCCAACCACCAATCCGGCGCCGATGCGGCTTATCCGGCCATCGCCATGACGGAACAAGAGCGCCCCCTCAAACCTCCGGCCGATCGGCTGTATGGCAGAAGCCGCGGGCACAAGCTGCGGCCTCGCCAGGAAGTCCTGCTGGATGTGACCTTGCCCCGGCTGCTGTTCCGCGAAGCGGATGCAGCCACGCCGCGGCAGGCGTTTCCAGGCGAATTCGGCGAACTCTGGCTGGAAGTCGGCTTCGGCGGAGGCGAGCATGCCGTCGCCCAGGCGGGTGCCCATCCCGACGTATCGCTGATCGCCTGCGAAGTGTTCGAGAATGGCATCTGCTCATTGCTCTCAGCCCTGGTGCCGGAGGGGGAAGAGGCCAATGCGCCCCTGCCCGCCAACCTGCGCCTGTGGACCGAGGATGCCCGGATTCTGCTGCGCGCGCTGCCGGATGGCTGCCTCGACCGCCTGTTTCTGATGTTCCCCGATCCCTGGCCGAAGCTGCGTCACGCCAGGCGCCGCTTCGTGCATCCCGCCCTGCTGCCGTTGCTGGCACGCGTGCTGAAGCCCGGTGCGGAGTGGCGGGTGGCCAGCGACGACCCGACCTATCAGGCCTGGGTGCACGACGTGATGGGCACGCAGACCCTGTTCGACGCCGCCGAACCCGCCTCCCTCCGGCCGGACGGGTGGCCGCCCACGCGCTATGAAGGCAAGGCGCTGCGTGCCGGACGGCAACCGCTGTACTGGTCGTTCAGGCGGCGCAGCGGGTAGCCTGTCCGCCGCGGCCGCTTGTGTTCATGGGTTGGGCCACGGCCAGGCCCCGGCAACAGTCTCTCGGCCAGGGTGGTGGCCCGGTACATGCGGTGGAGCTGCACAATCCCGACCGGCAAGCCTATTTGCCAAAAATCACGCCCGCAGCCTGCTGACCGTGCCCTCTATCGCGACGGTCGCGCCGGAGGCGAAACAGGCGCTGGACTGCCATCGGAAAATCGCTGCGATTTAGGTGATTCTGGCCCTTGATCCGGGGGGGCGGGGTGAGTATACCCCCTGCCTCACCGGTCGGGGCCGTAGCTCAGTTGGGAGAGCGCCTGAATGGCATTCAGGAGGTCAGGGGTTCGATTCCCCTCGGCTCCACCAGTGATTTAGCCGCCCGCACAGCGGGGCCGGCGATCGTCATCGCACCCGACCTCCAGCATAAGCATCCTCCCGGCGACGGCAGGGCGTCGAGGGCTTCCGGCGCGTTGGACGCAACGCCCGTCCGCAGCGATCAGCGCGATACCTCGGTTAGCCACTGAATCCCCGCCCCGCGACTCCGTGAGCCGATCGGCTGCTGAGGCGGACCCGCGGCCGCCGGTTCTGCTACGAAAACCCGGCCAACCGAACCGTCCCTGCATGACGCAGCCGGAGGTCACATCATGACGGGCGCAATAGGAAAGCGGTCAGTCCACACGCCACTCGAGGCCGCCGATCGGCGGTCGCGGCGCCACTTACAATATCAAGACGGATCATTACAATCTCGCTGCGATGTTTCATTCCTACAGCGGCACGGATGATGTTTTACCTGCAATCAGACGCGATCTTGCCGGCAATGATATGAAATCGATATGTTATTGGCGGCTTTGGACCGCTGCGCGGCGTGATCACGTACAATAACATAATGAATTTGCACACAGCCCGCACATCTATTGTCGTTTGACTCAAGTCCACCCGAAAGTGTCCTGTGCGTCGGCGTCATTGAAACCGCGCGAAAGGACATTCGACGTGGTCGATCCCTGCTGGACCGTCAGTCACATCATTCCGCCACCCGTAGCCGCGCCCGTGCCGCATGGCGTGGTGCATGCCGTCAAAGCCGCGATTCCGCACGCCCACCGGCATGCGGCGCATCACGTGCACCACGCCTTCCATGCCGTCGCAACGCATCCTCATGTCTGGATCGAAACCGTCTGCCGCGCCGCGCCGCTGGCGATCGCGTCAGCCGTGCTCTCGGTTCCGGCACCGATGACGGCCCCTATGGAGGCGACACCGCCGGCAATCGTGCAGCCGGCCGTTACGTCACAGAAGTCATCGGCCTATGCGGCAATTCCCGTAACGCAACCGGCCCTGTTCGGCTACGCGCCTGCCGCCGCACCAACAAGCCCGGCCACAAGCCCGATCGGCTCCACGCTCGTTACTCTGCCGCAGAACGTCGCACCACCGGCGCTGACGGCCGAGCAAATCCTTGCACCCTACACCCCGGGCCCGCTGGGCGCGGGCGGTGTTCCCGTGGTGCCGGGGATCCCGGGCGGCATTACCCAGCCCCAAGGCAGCGGCACCCCGGTGCCGGAGCCTTCCTCGCTCGGCGTGCTGGCATCCGCAGTCGCCGCGTGTGCCTTGCTGCGGCGGCGAAGACACCGGACCTAGGTGCCGCAGAAGGTCTGCAGCACCCGCTCCTCCTCGCGAGGCCCCCGGGCATAGGCAGCCATTGCGGGATCGCCCTGATATGGCCGTGAGAGAACGTCTAGCAGTGCCTCGAAAGGCGCGAAATCGGACTGCTCCGTTGCGGCGGACAGCGCGGCTTCGACCAGATGGTTGCGCGGAATAAACGCCGGATTTGCCGCCTGCATCACGCCATACGCCGCATCGGCGCCGCCGGGTTGCGCCGCGAGGCGGGAGCGCCAGCGCCCGGCCCAGGCATCGAATGCGGCGCCATCGGCAAATAACGTTCGCGCCGACGCGGGATCGGACAGGCCACGGAACGCCAGGGTGAAATCGACCCTGTCCGCGGCAAGGAGCGCGAGAAAATCCTCGGTCAGTGCGTCATCACCCTCACGCTCGGTGGTGAGGCCGATCTTGCGGCGCAGACCGGTGCGGTAGGCGGTTTCAAAGCGCGGGGCGAAGGCTGAAAGCGCCTCCCGGGCCGCCGCCATTGACGAATCTTCGTCTGCACCCAGCAGTGGAAGCAAAGTTTCGGCCAGACGCGCCAGGTTCCACTGCGCGATCCGCGGCTGGTTGCCATAGGCGTAACGCCCGCCGTGGTCGATTGAGCTGAACACCGTCGCCGGATCGTATTCGTCCATGAAAGCGCAGGGGCCATAATCGATCGTCTCGCCCGAGATGGCGCAGTTGTCGGTGTTCATCACGCCGTGGATGAAGCCGATCAGCAGCCAGCGTGCGACCAGCTCGGCCTGCGCGGCGATAACGGCGTCGAGAAAGGCGCTATATGGATTATCCGCCCCAGCCGCGTCCGGATAGTGCCGTGCGATCGCATGATCCGCGAGCAGCCGCACGGCCTCGGTATCGCCGCGGGCGGCGAAATACTGGAAGGTGCCGACGCGGATATGGCTGCTGGCGATGCGGGTCAGAACCGCGCCAGGCAGGCGGGTCTCGCGCCACACCGGCTCCCCGGTCGTCACCGCGGCCAGCGTCCGCGTGGTGGGGACGCCCAAAGCCGCCATCGCCTCGCTGACCAGGTATTCGCGCAGCACCGGACCGAGCGCCGCCCGGCCGTCGCCTGCCCGCGAAAACGGCGTCGTGCCGGAGCCTTTGAGCTGGATATCGCGGCGGATGCCGTCGCGCCCGATCACCTCACCCAGCAGGCAGGCGCGGCCATCGCCGAGTTGCGGCACGAAATGGCCGAATTGATGACCGGCATAGGCCTGCGCCAGCGGTTCGGCCCCCGGCGGCGCAGCGTTCCCGGCCAGCATCGCAAGACCCTCCGGGTTGGCGAGTGCCTCCGGATCGATCCCGAGCTGCTCGGCCAGCGCCGTGTTCAGGCGCACGAGACGGGGCGCCGCGACAGGCTTCGGGTCGAGCCGCGCATGGAAGCGGTCAGGCAAGCGGGCATAGCTGTTGTCGAATGGGATACTCAGGGTCATGGATCAACCTTGGCGTTTCATCGGCGCTTACGCCACCCCATATGGTGTGCATGGTCCCTTTGTCCGTTCTCGATCTCTCCCCGGTCCCGGAAGGCAGCAGCGCCGGCCAGGCGTTGCGCAACTCGGCCGATCTGGCGCGTCATGCGGAGGCGCTGGGGTATGCGCGATATTGGATGGCGGAGCATCACAACATGCCGGGCATCGCCAGCGCGGCGACCGCGGTGGCGCTGGCGCATGTGGCGGCCGGAACCAAGACGATCCGTATCGGTGCCGGCGGCATCATGCTGCCGAACCACGCGCCGGTGATCATCGCGGAACAGTTCGGCACGCTGGCGGCGCTGCATCCGGGGCGGATCGACCTCGGTCTGGGACGCGCGCCGGGGTCGGACCAGGTCGCGGCGCGGGCGATGCGGCGGAACCTGTCCGCGGACGAGAACCAGTTCCCGCAGGATGTGATGGAGTTGCTGCGGTATTTCGACCCACCCGAGGCCGGCCAGCGGTTGCAGGCTGTGCCGGGAGCCGGTGAGGATGTCGATGTCTGGATCCTTGGTTCCAGCGGGTTCGGCGCGCAACTGGCGGCAATGCTTGGCTTGCCGTTTGCGTTCGCTTCTCATTTCGCCCCGGCGATGATGCGCGACGCCGCCGCGGTCTACCGGGAGAGGTTCCGCCCGTCCGATCGCCAGGCCAGGCCGTATGTCATGCTGGGGGTGAATGTGTTCGCGGCTGATACGGATGCCGAGGCCCGGCGGTTGTTTTCGTCGCTGCAACAGGCGTTCCTGAACCTCCGGCGCGGCCGTCCCGGCAAGCTGCCGCCGCCGGTGGATGGGATGGAAGGGCGGCTGGATTCGTTCGGGCGCGCGATGCTGAACGATGCGCTGGCATGCTCGGTGGTGGGCGGGCCGGGGACGGTGCGCGACGGGCTGCGCGCGTTCGTGGCATCGACCGGCGCGGATGAGTTGATGGTGACGGCGCAAATCTTCGATCATGACGCGCGCAAGCGGTCGTTCGAGATCCTGGCCGATGTACATAAGGACCTGATGGCGCCGGGCTAGCCGTTTTGTTCCAGAACCGATGCCGGATTCGCTCCCAGCGCGTCCGGTGTCCAATCCCGTTGTTTTTCGAATAGCTCGACCAGAGCCGCGGTGTCGCGGTCGCGATCCAGCCCGACGGCGGCGGCGACCCGGCCATCCTTGACGTAGTAGGCAAGGAATTCCGGCTTCTCCAGGTCGCCATGCACGACGATGTCGTCCCACTCCGTGGCGTGGCCGATGTAGTCCAGCCGCTTCAGATACTGGATGGTCCAGAACACCGGCACCGCGTCGTAGCGAACACCGCGCCCGAGCATGTTCAGCGCAGCCACCCGCCCCTGTTGTTGCGCAACGCGCCAGTGCTCGACACGTATCGGTTTGCCATCCCCGCGCAGCGGAAAGCGGGTGATGTCGCCGGCGGCAAACAGGTTGTCCGCTGCTTGCAACGTTGCATCGACAGTGATGCTGCCGTCGTCGTTGCGATCGACACCGTCGGCGTAATCCGTCAGCGGCCGCACCCCGAAGCCGGCGACAACCAGGTCCGCGTGCAGCTTTTCGCCGGACTTCAGTGCAACACCGCTGTCCGGGAGCGCCGCGATTTCCTGCCCGAGACGGAATTGCACACCGCGGCTCTCATGCAGCCTGGTGAAGACGCCGCCAATGAGGGTACCCAATTGCTTATCGAACGGGGCCTTGTCCTGCGCAACAACCGTTACGTCCAACCCGCGCTCCCGCAGGCTCGCGGCGACTTCCATGCCGATGAAGCTGGCGCCCAGCACCACGGCGCGCTCGCTGCGTTCCGCCCGCGCCAGGATCGCGTCCGCGTCGGCTCGGCTGCGTAGCAGAAACAGCGCTTTTGCACCCGCGATGGGCGGACGTTTCGGCTCCCCACCGGTGGCCAGCAGCGCGGCATCGTAGTTGAAAATGGAACCATCCGCGCAGACGATGCGGCGTTCCGCGGCGTCGACACGGGTGATCTCCGCCGTCTTTCGTTCGATCCGCTGCCGCCGGTAGAACGACTGGGATTGCAGCGGCGATTTCTCGGAGCCCTGCTGCCCGGAGAGAAAATACTTGCTGAGGGTGGTGCGGTCATACGGCACCCGGTTCTCGTGATCCAGGATGACGATCCGTCCCCCGAACCCCTCTTGCCGCAAGGTCTGCGCGGCCATCGCCCCGGCCGCGCCGCCGCCGGCGATGACGAAGCAGCGCGAGTCAGCGGCGGGCTGTTCGCGGGTTTGGTCCGGCTGGCTCAGCAGCACCCGGCCCGCTTCGACCCGCACGTCGTAGCGCGGCAGGCTGTCTACGGCGGGCGGTTCCAGCAAGGCACCGGTTCGCAGACAAAACGTCGCCTTGTGCCACGGGCAGACGATCCGGTGGCCGTGCCGCACGCCCTCGATCAGCGGCGCCCCGGCATGCGGACAGGTGCCGCCGACGGCGTGGACACCGTCGCTGTCCCGGAACAGCAGTACCGGTTCGCCATCGACCTCAACCTGCCGGATTGTGCCGATATCCGCCAATGCAGCGACGTCGTGATCTGGCATCGCGTTTCTCCTGCCCTGCGCTGCAAGCATAAGCGCGGCTGGACGTGGCGGTTTGCGCGCTCCCTACAACTCGTGATGGCGTGGGTTTGCCGCGGGGGAACCGTGACCAGGGTCCTCCGTTGCGGCCCGATCCTGCTTTGGAGAACGCCATGTCATCCGATCATGAAACTGCCCCGTCCCCGGTTCGCCGCAACCTGCTGAAATGGACGGCGCTGGCAGCCGGAGCGGCGGGTCTTGGCATTGGTTCGGCGCAAGCGCAACGAGCCGCGCAACGCGAGGTTGGCGGCCTGCGCAAGGGCATGTTCAGCTTCATGTTGGCGCACGAACAGTTTCCTGTTCCGGAACTGCTGCAACTTGGTGCGCTGGCGTCCCGATCGGGCTTCCAGGTGCTTTCCACCAGCGACCATTTCCAGCCCTGGCAGGCGGATGAGGGCCATGCCGGGCAGGCCTGGATTACCATGGCCGCGCTGGGCGCGCGGGCGCATGGCTGGATGGGGACAACGGTGACCTGCCCGACCCTGCGCTACAATCCCGCCGTGGTGGCCGAGGCTTTTTCCACGCTGTCGCATCTCTATCCCGGCCGCGTCTTCCTCGGCGTCGGCTCCGGCGAGGCGTTGAACGAACAGGCCGCCACCGGCGAATGGCCGAAATGGCAGGAGCGCTGGGATCGCCTGATCGAGGCGATGACCATCATCCGCCAGCTCTGGAGCGGCCAGGACGTTGCGTTCAAGGGCAAATATTATAACGTCAACGCGAAACTGTACGACCCGCCCGCGCTGCCGATTCCGCTGCTGGCAGCGGCGAACGGCAAGAAATCGATGCGCCTGGCCGGGCAGCATGCGGATGGCCTGATCAGCGATCCGTTGACCTGGAAGAAGTATAAATCGGAATGGGAGGATGGCGCCCGCTCCGCCGGGAAGAACCCGGCCGATATGCCCGTGCTGATCGAACATTACGCTGTCGTCGGCGACGAGGCGCAGGCGAAACAGGCGGCTCAACCATGGCGCTTCGGACCGAAGGCGTTCAAAACGCTGTACGATGTGCCAAGTCCGGTTACGATCCAGCAGCAAGCCGAGCAGCAGACGCCGATCGGCGAGGTGTTGAAATCGTGGGCGGTGGGAACGGATCCGGCGGTGCATATCAACGCGGTGCGAGAACTGTTCGACAGCGGCGTCAGTATCGTCAACATTCATTCCGGCCAGCCCGAGCAGCGCAAGGTGATCGAGTTCTACGCGACGCATGTGCTGCCGAAATTCCGGCAGCCTGCCTGAGATGTGACACTAGGTCACAATTTAGCGGCGCGGCGGCGCTTGTGCGTCGCGCCGCCGCGCTTAGCTGCTGTTCATGGGGCTGGTCAAATATGCGCTGAAGTTTCGGATCACGTTCTACGTGATGTCGATTCTGATCCTGCTTGCCGGTATTGGCGGCTACGTCGTGATGCCCAAGGACGTACTGCCGGAGGTCAACATCCCTGTCGTTACGATCGTCTGGACATACACCGGCCTTGATACGCCGGAAATGCAGCAACGGGTGACGACCTACACGGAGTTCGCACTCAGCAACAACGTCAACGGCATCCGGAACATGGATAGCACGACGCTGCAGGGCGTCACCATCACCCGGATCTATTTCCAGCCCGACGTCAGCATCGATCTGGCACTTTCGCAGGTGACGGCTTCCACCAATTCGATTCGCGCGGTGCTGCCGCCGGGCATCCAGCCGCCGGTGGTGATGCGGTTTTCCGCGTCTTCCGTGCCGGTCATCCAGTTGGCTTTGAGCTCAAACCAGGAGAATGAGCGCCAACTCTATGACTATGGCCAGTATCGGATCCGCCAGACACTGACGACCGTTCCGGGTTCGACGCTGCCCTCGCCCTATGGCGGCCAACCGCGGCAGATCATGGTCGATCTGGATTTGCATGCGTTGCAGGCCTACGGGCTGACGCCGGCCGATGTGACCAATGCGATGACGGCACAGAATATCACGGTGCCATCAGGTCTGGCGAAGTTCGGTGGGAAGCAATACGTCATCAGACTGAACTCGACTCCCGAGGCCGTTGCGACCTTGAACGAAGTGCCGATAAAGGTTGTTAACGGATCGCCTATATTGGTGCGCGATGTTGCCTATGTGCGGGACGGCGGCCCGCCGCAGCAGAATATCGTGCGTCAGGATGGCCGGCGCGGCGTCTTGTTGACGGTGCTGAAGAATGGCGCAGCTTCGACCTTGTCCGTTGTGAACACGGTGAAATCGCTGCTGCCCGGCATCCGGGCGGCGGCGCCGCCGGATATGAAGATCACACCGCTGTTCGACCAGTCGGTGTTTGTTTCAGGTGCGATCAGCGACGTCGTTCGGGAGGGCGCGATAGCGGCCGGTCTGACCGGGCTGATGATCCTGCTGTTTCTCGGGTCCTGGCGCTCTACGCTGATCGTGTTGGTCTCGATTCCGCTGGCCGTTCTGGCGTCGATGGCGGTGCTGGCCGCACTGGGCGAAACGGTGAACATCATGACGCTCGGCGGCATGGCGCTGGCAGTCGGCATCCTGGTGGACGACGCGACGGTTGCGATTGAAAACACCTACCGGCTGATGGAGGAAGGACACGAGTTCCGGCAGGCGGTGGTGGAGGGGGCTGCCGGGATCGCCAAGCCGGCTTTGATTTCCACGCTGTCGATCTGTTGCGCATTTGTTTCAGTTACGTTCCTGACTGACGCGCCGAAATTCCTGTTCACGCCGCAGGCATTGGCGGTGGTGTTCGCGATGCTGGCTTCGTATCTGCTGTCGCGCACGCTGGTGCCGATCATGATCGACGTGCTGGTCAGGACGGAGCATGAACAGCGGCATGCGGAAAAGCCCGACCAGCGGGGTATATTCGGCCGCATCCATGACGGGTTCGAACGCGGGTTCGCCCAATTCCACCGTGCCTATGTCGGCCTGCTGCATGTGGTGATCCGGCGGCGCTGTATGACCCTCGGCGTTGCGGGTACGGTCATGGCGAGTGCCGCGCTGATGTTTCCTTTTGTCGGCACCGACTACTTTCCTCAGGTCGATGCGGGGCAGATGACTTTGCACGTCCGGGCGGCGCCGGGGACGCGTATCGAACAGGCGGAAAAGCTGTTCCAGCAGGTCGAGGACACCATCCACCAGGTGATTCCGCGTAACGAAGTCGGCACGATCATCGACAACATCGGCCTGCCTGCCTCGAACTATAACTTCGCCTTCGGCAACGGCACATTCGTGGCCTATTACGATGGCGAGGTGCTGGTGACGCTGGCACCCGGGCACGCTTCGACAGTCGGATACCAGAAGAAGCTGCGCAGTGTGCTGCATCGGAAGTTCCCCGACGCGGTGTTCTATTTCGAGCCGGCAGACATGATCACGCAGATTCTCGATTTCGGGGTGCCGTCGCAGATCGACGTTCAGGTCAGCGGCCGTCACGCGGAAAAGGATTTGCAAGTTGCCCGGACCATTGCCAGCCGGCTGCGCCTCGTGCGTGGCGCGGTCGATGTCCACATCCAGCAGATCACCAATGCGCCGGAGTTTTTCGCCAAGGTTGACCGCCAGCGCGCGATGGAAGTCGGCTTGACCGAGCAGCAGGTGGCAAACGACCTGAATGTTTCGCTCAGCGGCAGTTTCCAGGTCAGCCCGAATTTTTGGGCGGATCCCAAGACAGGGATACCCTATCAGGTATGTGTGCAGACGCCTGAATATCGCAACGATACGCTGGGTGCCTTGAACAATACGCCGTTGCTGGTTTCCGCCAATCCGACCGGGCCGGGTGCGCTGCAGTTGTTGTCGAACGTCGCAACGATGCAGCGCGGCAGTGAGGAGACGGTAGCCAACCACGTCAACACGCAGCCGACATACGATGTCTACGCGGCGGTGCAGGACCGCGACCTCGGCGGGGTGGAGACGGAAATCAACCGCATCGTGTCGGACGTGCAGCCGCAGTTGCAGCCGCCGGACAAGATCTCCGTGCGGGGTCAGATTGAAAGCAAGGACCAGGCGTTCCTGCATATCGGCACGGGCCTGATCGTCGCGATGGTGGCGGTGTACCTGCTGATGGCGCTGAACTACCAGACCTGGGGCGATCCGTTCGTCGTGCTGGCGGCGTTGCCGCTGGCGTTTTGCGGCATCGTCGCCAGCCTGTTCATCACCCAGACCAGCTTTTCCATCCCGTCGCTGATGGGCGCGATCATGAGCGTCGGCGTCGCCTCAGCGAATTCGATCCTGCTGGTGACCTTCGCGCGAGAACACCGCGAGCGGACCGGTGCCAGCGCGGAAGAAGCCGCGATCAAGGCTGGCGAAACCCGGCTGCGTCCGGTGCTGATGACCGCGGGTGCGATGTTCGTCGGCCTGCTGCCGATGGCCATCGGTATCGGCGAGGGCAGCGAGCAGAACGCCGCGCTTGCCCGCGCGGTGCTTGGCGGGATCGCCGTCGGCACCTGCTCGACCTTGCTGTTCGTGCCATTCCTGTATGCGACGCTGCGCCGGAAGGCAGCCAAACCTCTGGAAGATTACGTATGAACGATGAAACGCCGCCGCCGCCGCGCAAGCGGATCATGGTCGTCGTTCTGGTGCCCGTGCTCGCCCTGCTGATCCTCGGCGGCTACCTGCACTACCAGACCTATGCCGCCGCGACGACGACGCAGCAGGAGCAGCGGAATTTCGTTCCGCAGGTGCGCACCACAACGGCACGGAAAGTCGACAAGCCGGTTGAACTGACGCTGCCCGGCCAGACCGAGGCGTTCAACGTCGCCAACCTGTTCGCACGCGCCACCGGCTATGTGGCGGAGCGGCGAGTGGATATCGGCAGCCGTGTACACAAGGACGATCTGCTGCTGCGCATCGCCGCTCCGGACCTGGACCAGCAGCTTGAACAGGCGCAGGCGCAGCTTGGCCAAACTCAGGCGGCGGTGCTGCAGGCCCGGGCGCAACTGCAGTCCGCGCAGGCCAATACGAACCTGGCCAACGTCACGAAATTCCGCGAAACGACGCTGGCGAACCAGGGGTGGGAAACCGAGCAGAACGCCGATAACGCCTCGGCAAACTTCTCGGTGCAGACGGCCGGCATCGCCAACGCGCAAGCCGGCATCGCCGTCGCCGTGGCCAACCTGAAAGCCCAGCAGGCCAGCGTGGATCGCCTGCTGGCACTGATTGCGTTCGAGCAGGTGAAGGCCCCGTTCGACGGCGTGATCACCGCGCGTAATGTCGAGGCCGGCGATCTGCTGACCCAGGACAATGCCAGCGGCACGCCGCTGTTCAGCATCGCCCGTGACGACGTGCTGCGTGTCTCCGTCTACGTTCCGCAGAGCGGCGCCATTGGGATCCATGATGGCCTTGACGCGACCGTAACGGTGCCGGAAATGCCGGGCCGCGCGTTCAAGGCGCGCGTCGCCCGCAATGCGGTGGCGCTGCAGGCCGCGTCCCGCTCAATGCTGACCGAGGTTGACGTGCCCAATCCGGATGGCGCGATACGGCCGGGTCTGTTCGTCAATGTTACATTTTCAATCCCCCGCCAGGCGCCCGCCGTCGTGGTGCCGGATGAGGCTTTGGTGTTCACCGCCGAGGGCCTGCGCGTCGCGACGGTCGAGCCGGACAACACGATCCGGTTTCGGAAGGTCACGGTATACCGGGATTTCGGCACCTCCGCCGAATTGCGCGACGGTCTGCGAGGCGGGGAAACGCTGGTACTCAGTCCGCCGACGGAGCTCGCTGATGGCAGCAAGGTGCAGGTGGCGAAGCCGCCCGGACAGGACCAGGATACCTCCAGGCAGACAGCGAGCCGCTGATACTATAGCCGCGGCGGCTATACCACGACACCGCGGCCACCATCGAAATCCTACGCTGCACCGACAATCCTTATCGACATGCTGTTCGTCGCCGAGAGGAGGCGGTCATGTTCAGGATTGGGGGCAGCAGCGCCGAGCATGTGCTACCCGGCCTGTTTCGTATCTTTATCATCATCGCCGTGGCCGCTTATGGCGCGGCTGTCGTGCGGAACATTACTGAAGTGCTGCACGACATCGCGCATCAACAAGCGCCGATCCAGGTTGCGCAGCGCCCCGCCCGCTGATTCAATAGTCGGTCAGCGGCGGTTCGCCACCATATCCGGGCGGCGGACGCTGCGGCCTCTCGTAGCCCGGCGGGGGTGGCGGCGGAGGCCGGCGATACTCCGGGGGTGGAGGCGGACGGCGCGGCTGTTCTACGATACAGCCGGCCAGGCCGATCGCCATTACCGGCAGCAACGCCAGGCGCGGGACTCGCATGAGGTGCTCCTTTCACCACGGGTTCCCGCCCGGCGCGGATCAGCCGGTTGGGATGCGCGACGGTTAACGCCTGAACCGGCGCAGGCGTTGCATTTCGGACAACAGAAGTTGCCACCCGGCATCGGAGCAACCGCGCCTTGTGCTTTATGTCGCGATCAAAACGCGTCATACGGGGCCATGCTTCCCGAAACCTTCCTCACTGCTCGTTTGCGCCTCCGCCCGATCGCCATGGCGGATGCCGGTCCGGTGTTCGATGCCTATGCGCGCTCGCCCGAGGCTACCCGGTTCCTGATCTGGCGGGCGCACCGAAGCCGGGCCGACATCGAGTCGTATATCCGTTCCTGCCTGCAAACCCCGCCGCACCGGGCGCGGACCTATGTGCTGCAAGGGCGCAAGGACAGCGCGATCCGCGGCGCCTTCGACCTGCGGCAGCCCGATCGGCATCGTCTGGAGTTCGGTTTCGTGATGGCTCGACCCTGGTGGGGCCAGGGGCTGATGACGGAGGCGTTGTCCGAGATCGTCCGATGGGCACTGGCTCAGCCCGCGATCTTCCGCATCGGCTCGGTCTGCGACGTGGACAATATCGGTTCGGCGCGGGTGATGGAAAAGGCGGGCCTGATACGGGAGGGCGTGCTGCGGCAATGGCTGATCCACCCGAACATCAGCAAGGAGCCTCGGGATTGCTTCAGCTATGCACGGGTGCGGGCGGCGGAGGAGGTTGCGGCTTCAGCCTGAGCCGTGGTTCTGGAATTGGCTAAGGCTGCATGCCATACTCAGCTCAGGAGGCCGACGTTGGATAGTCCCTACGATCACGAACCGCAGGAAGCCGACGCAGGTCCGAACCAAAGCGAGGCGGAGGTCCGGGCAATGCTCGAGCGTAGCCGCCGCGACATCGCGGAGGGACGCATTGTGAAGTTGGCTCCGGTTCTGGACCGCATGCGAGCCGTTGCCGAACGGGTTCGGTCCGAGCGGCAGCGTTAAACAGCATCCGGCATGATCCCGCTTTCCGCTGCCGCGGAGGCGGCGCCAGACGACCTTACCCGGCACTATGAAACCCTCGGACGAGATCAAGCAATCGCCGCTTGATCGATGCGCTAGGCACCCCCTGCGCCCGCTCGCGCATTTGGGCTTTCGCTGGACCAAGCAAGGCTCATACTGGTTTGCATTCGAAGAGACTGCGTCCGGACCGGTTTTGGCCGGCATTTTCCACGAGGCGGCAGACATACCCAACCGCCTTTAGCCGACGAGACTACTCATCCATATCGTCGGTAATCCGCCGGACCAGAATCTCCCGCTTGCCGACATGGTTGGCCGCGCCGACGATCCCTTCCTTCTCCATCTGCTCGATCAGCTTCGCCGCCTTGTTATAACCGATGTTCAAATGCCGTTGGATGAACGACGTGGACGCCTTGCCCTCCCGCGCCACCACATCCACCGCCTGGTCGAACAGACTCTTGTCGCCGTCGCTGGCGCCGGAGATCCCGGACATCGCGCCGCCGTCGCCATCGCCTGTCGCATCCGCCTCGGTCACCTCATCCAGATAGGCCGGTTCGCCCTGCTCGCGCAGGAACGCCACCACCTTCTCGACCTCGTCATCCGACACGAACGGCCCGTGGATGCGGGTGATCCGCCCGCCGCCCTGCATGAACAGCATGTCGCCCATCCCGAGCAACTGCTCCGCCCCCTGCTCGCCCAGGATGGTCCGGCTGTCGAACTTGCTGATCACCTGGAAGCTGATGCGGGTCGGGAAGTTCGCCTTGATCGTGCCGGTGATCACGTCCACCGACGGCCGCTGCGTCGCCATGATCACATGGATGCCCGCGGCGCGCGCCATCTGAGCCAGACGCTGCACCGCCTGCTCGATCTCCTTGCCCGCGACCATCATCAGATCCGCCATCTCGTCCACCACCACGACGATGAACGGCAGCGGCTCCAGCGCCAGCGGCTGTTCCTCATGCGTCGGGCGGCCGGTGTCCGGATCGAAGCCGGTCTGCACCTTGCGTGTCAGCACCTCGCCCTTGGCGCGCGCGTCTGCCACCCGGTCGTTGAAGCCGCCGATATTGCGGACGCCGAGCTGGCTCATGGCGCGGTAGCGGCGCTCCATCTCCCGCACCGTCCATTTCAGCGCGGTCACCGCCTTGGCCGGTTCGGTGACCACCGGCGCCATCAGATGCGGGATGCCTTCGTAGGTGGACAGTTCCAGCATCTTCGGATCGATCAGGATCAGCCGGCACTGATCGGGCGACAGGCGATACAGCAGCGACAGGATCATCGCATTGACGCCGACGGACTTGCCCGACCCGGTCGTCCCGGCGATCATCAGATGTGGCATCCGCGCCAAATCCGCGAAGATCGGCCTGCCGCCGATATCCTTGCCCAGGGCGAGCGCCAGCTTGCTGGAGGCCTTCTGTGCGTCCTCGCCGCCCAGGATTTCGCTCAGGAACACGGTCTCGCGCTTGCTGTTCGGCACCTCGATGCCGATGACGTTACGCCCCGGGACGGTGGCAATGCGGACCGCGGTGACCGACAGGCTGCGCGCCACGTCGTCGGCCAGGCCGATGACCCGGGCGCTGCGGATGCCGGGGGCGGGCACCAGTTCATACAGCGTGACCACCGGACCGGGCCGGATTTCCACGATCTCGCCCTGCACGCCGTAGTCCGACAGCACGGTTTCCAGCAGCCTGGCGTTGGCTTGCAGCGCCTCCTCGCTTGGCCCGCTCATCGCCCGGGCGGGCGGATCCTTCAGCAGGCTCATCGGCGGAAACTTCCAGCCGGCTTCGCCCAGCGGCAGGCTCGGCTGTTGGGGCTTGCGCGCGGGCGGCGGTGCCGGCGGACGGATGCTGCGAACCGGCGGCAGCGCGAATTCCGCCACCTCTGCCGATTCCGTTGGCGGAGACTCGCGTGGCGGTTCGGGCGGCCGCACGACGGCGCGGGGCCGCACCAGCGGCGGGGGTTCTGGCGGCGCATCGTCAGGCGCCAGCCCGGCGGGGTCACGATTGACCAGATTGACCAGCCAGCCGGACGCGCTGCTCATGCCGCCAACGGCGCTCCGCCCGCCGGACACCGAGTAGCGCGCTGCCAGGGTGGCGGCCCGGCCGGCGCTGCTCCATTCCGATCGTGAAAGGCCGAGTGACATCAGGGTCAAGACGACTGCAAGGGCGGCGCCGAGCAGCCAGACCGAAACCTCGCCGACAACGCCAATCAGCGAATGGCCGGCATCAAGCCCGGCGGCGGCAACGACCTGCCCGATCGAGCCGCCCAATCCGGCCATGACCGGCCACGGCGTTGCCCGGGCAATCGGCAGGGTGCCCAGCACGCCCGCCAATAGCGGCAATGCCGCCAGCAAAGCCGCGAGTCGCAGGCCGAAGCTGCCCAGGCCGCGGCGGGACGCGATGCGCCAGCACCAGGTCAGCATGGCGACACCCGGCAGCACGCCGACGATGCCGAAGCCCTGCAACAGGAAGTCCGCCAGCACGGCGCCGGCCGGTCCCGCCAGGTTGCCGACATGCCGGGATGTCGCGGTATTCAGCGACGGATCGCGGGGGTCATAGGTTGCCAGCGCCACCAGCACGGCCAAGCCGACAAGGCCGAGCATCAATCCGCCGAACTCGGCGGCGCGCTGGCTCATCTGTGCCTTCAAGGCGGCGGAGGCGAACCGGCGGGGTTCCATCGTGGGCGATCGGGTGGCCATGAATCGAGTTCACCTGCTGTCTGCGAGTCCTGCGGAACAGCATGAACTATAACCGGGAAGGCGCTGATAAATGAAGCGCGATCCGTTGCGTTCGCATTATCCCTTTCACGAACGGTCATGCATGCTAAAAGCCAGCCGACTGTGCGGCCGGTCATTGTGCCGGTTCGGCATCGCAAATTGTTCGACGGGAAGGAAATAGTCATGGATGGGGTCACAACAGATATAACGAAGCCGACACCCCGGCTGCTCGCCAACGCCGTTCGGTTCCTGGCGATCGACGCCGTGGAAAAGGCGAATTCGGGACACCCCGGCGCGCCGATGGGCATGGCCGACATCGCCGAGGTGCTGTGGCGCCATCACCTCCGGCACAACCCGGCGGATCCGAAATGGCCGAACCGCGACCGGTTCGTGCTGTCGAACGGCCATGGCTCGATGCTGCTGTACGCGCTCCTGCACCTGACCGGCTACGATTTGCCGATAGAGGAACTGAAGCAGTTCCGGCAGTTGCATTCGAAGACTCCGGGTCATCCGGAATACGGCCTGACGCCGGGCGTGGAAACCACCACCGGCCCGCTGGGCCAGGGCATCGCCACCGCCGTCGGCATGGCGCTGGCCGAGCAGCAACTGGGCTACCAGTTCAACCGGCCCGGCCACACTGTCGTCGATCACCGGACCTTCGTGTTCCTCGGCGATGGCTGCATGATGGAGGGCATCTCGCACGAGGCATGTTCGTTCGCCGGGACCGAGCGGCTGGAGAAGCTGATCGCCTTCTATGACGACAACGGGATTTCCATCGACGGCCATGTCGATGGCTGGTTCACAGACGACACCGCCAAGCGGTTCGAGGCGTATGGCTGGCGGGTGATCCGCGACGTCAACGGGCAGGACAGCGCCTCATTGTCCGCCGCGGTGGCCGAGGCGATTACGCCCGTGGGCAAGCCCACTCTTATTATCTGCAAGACCGTCATCGGCTGGGGCGCCCCGAACCTGGCCGGCACGCACGAGTCGCACGGCGCGGCGCTCGGTGCGAAGGAAGTGGCGGCCACGCGTGAGGCGTTGGGCTGGCATTATCCGCCGTTCGAAATCCCGGCGGAAATCCGCGCCGCCTGGGATGCGCGCGCTATCGGTGCGCAGCGGCAGGCCGAGTGGGAAGACACGTTCTCAGCCTATGCCAAGGCGTTCCCGGCCGAGGCGGCGGAATTCCGCCGCCGCGTCTCGGGCGCCCTGCCGGCTGATTTCGCCGCCAAGGCCGATGCTGCGCTGGCCGCCGCCGCCGCGGTGACCGATCCGGTAGCGACCCGCAAATCGTCGCAGAACGCGATCAACCTGTTCGCGCCGTTCCTGCCGGAGTTCTTCGGCGGTTCGGCGGACCTCACCGGGTCCAACCTGACCAACTGGAAGGGCTGCGTCGATATCGAGCACGGCCACGCCGGCAACTACCTGCACTACGGCGTGCGCGAGTTCGGCATGGTGGCGATCATGAACGGGATCGCGCTGCATGGCGGCTTCATCCCGTTCGGCGGCACCTTCCTGGTATTCGCCGACTACGCGCGCAACGGCATCCGCCTGTCGGCGCTGATGCACCTGCGCTCGATCTTCGTGCTGACGCATGACAGCATCGGGTTGGGCGAGGACGGGCCGACACACCAGCCGATAGAACATGCCGCCTCGCTGCGGTTGATTCCGGGGCTGGATGTGTGGCGTCCGGCCGACAACCTCGAAACCGCCGTCGCGTGGCGCGTGGCCATCGAGCGCGAGCACGGCCCGAGCGCGCTGCTGCTGTCGCGGCAGAACCTGCCGCAGCATGGCGCCCCGGAACGTGCGGCGTCCATCGCGAAGGGCGGCTACATCCTGTCCGATACCGATGGGACGCCCGATGTCGTGCTGATCGCCACGGGTTCGGAGGTCGCGATCACCACAGCGGCGCGCGATCTGCTGGCCGCGAAGGGCGTAAAAGCCCGCGTCGTCTCCATGCCCTCCTCCACCGTGTTCGATCGGCAGGATGCGGCGTGGCGCGATTCGGTGCTGCCGCCGGGCATCCGCCGCGTGGCTGTCGAAGCGGGCAGCACGATGTCCTGGTACAAGTATGTCGGACTGGATGGCGCGGTTGTCGGCATCGACCGCTTCGGCGAGTCGGCCCCGGGCGGTGCGGTGATGAAGTATTTCGGCTTCACCGCCGAGCATGTCGCGGAGGTGGCAGGGTAAGGTTGGCTGCTCGTATCGCATGGCGGGCGCAGGCCCGCCATGCGCGCTTTTGTTTGCACAAAGAAACGGCGTGGATGCCGACCTGCGTCGGCATGACGGGGTGGCTAATCCCGAGAGTCAAGCCAGTCAGCGCCGGGCGCCGCTGAGAACTGCGTCCAACGCTTTGATGATGCGAGTGTCGTCGAGCAGGCGTTCCGACGGATGTAGCCCCACATCGCTGTCGGTCAGGCCAAATTCTTCTGCCAGCAAGATCGGAACAATCAACCGTCGCGAAGAGCTTCCGAAGCGATTTGGTTGAACGACGACCACCAATGGAACTGCGCGCTTGTTTCGGCCCGGATTTCGGTGGACGGCGTCAGCCGCGATGTGGTCCTCGATTTGCTCGACTGCGGTCATTGGTCAAGTACAGTCAGGTAACGGGAGCGCGCTTATGCCGCGGTATCATCCCTACCATGGCCCGGTTGGCGAAGCCGCTGTATCCGCAATCGCCGGACCGATGGCACGAAAGCAAAGGGTGTGATCCGGAGGACGTCGCGGGTCGTTCAAGGCTTGCTTCGGGCACGTTCGACGGAACGACCGGAATTCTGGCCCGACGCTTGCTTTTTGTCGCGTGGCTCTCACCCGATAGGACCAATCGCGATGCGCAGCAGCTTTGTCCATCCCGTCGATGAACACCTCCCGGTCACGCGACTGATACCGCTGGCCATCCAGCATGTGCTTGTCATGTATGCCGGGGCGGTCGCGGTTCCGCTGATCATCGGTCGCGCCGTAAATCTTCCGCCTGAACAGGTCGCGTTCCTGATCAGCGCCGATCTGTTTGCGTGCGGGCTTGCGACGATCGTGCAGAGCCTCGGATTTCCCGGTGTCGGCATTCGCTTGCCGGTGATGATGGGTGTGACCTTTGCTTCTGTCGGCCCGATGCTGTCGATGGCGGCCTCTCCCGAAATCGGGCTGCTCGGCATCTACGGCGCGGTCATCGGCGCGGGGATCTTCGGCGTGCTGGCGGCACCGTTCATCAGCCGGCTGCTGCCGCTGTTTCCTCCGGTTGTTACCGGAACGATCATCCTGGTGATTGGCATCTCCCTGATGCGAGTGGGCATAAATTGGGCAGGCGGTGGCCTGCAAACATTCACTAAAGTGGTGGACGGCGTGCCGGCGGCGGTTCCCAATCCGGCGTTCGGCCAGATCACGGGGATGGGTATCGCATTGTTCGTGCTGCTGGTGATCCTTTCGCTGATCAAATGGGGCCGCGGTTTCGTTGCCAATGTTGCAGTGCTGCTCGGCATTATCATCGGCGCCGTGGTATCCGCCGCATTCGGATTGATGCATTTCGAGAAAGTTGTCACCGCTTCCTGGTTTGCCATCGTGGTGCCGTTCCATTTCGGCTTGCCGCAGTTTCACCTGATCCCGATAGTAACCATGTGCATCGTCATGGTTGTGGTGATGATTGAATCGCTGGGCATGTTCCTTGCCCTTAGTGAAATTACCGGCAAGCCGATCGATCAGGCGGATCTGACGCGGGGCTTGCGGGGCGACGGAGTGGGAACGGTTCTCGGGGGTATTTTCAATACGTTTCCCTATACATCGTTCTCGCAGAATGTCGGCCTTGTCGGTGTAACCGGGGTTCGCTCGCGCTTCATTACGGTTACCGGCGGCATCGTCATGCTGATCCTGGGCGTGCTGCCGAAGATGGCCGCCCTGGTGGAGGCGGTGCCGCTGGTGGTGCTGGGCGGCGCAGGGCTGGTGATGTTCGGCATGGTCGCGGCAACCGGGGCGCGAATCCTGACCGGAGTTAATTTCAAAAGCAATCAATACAACCTCTTTGTCGTCGCCGTATCGGTCGGCTTTGGCATGATTCCACTGGTGGCGCCTACGTTTTTCCACAACCTGCCGCGAGAGCTGCAGCCGCTGCTGGAGTCCGGAATTCTTCTGTCCGCCGTGGTTTCAGTGATTTTGAACCTTTTTTTCAACGGATTGGGCAGCGTCGAATCGGCGCGGCATGAGGCTGCCGCGACCGCCGCCGCGGCGGAGCATGTTTAGCAACCGGAGCATCAAAGCATGGCACTTCTGCAAAAAACCTACGGCAAGGACCACGTCCGCGTCATGCGCATCGAGCGCAACGCCGATCGGCATGAGGTACGGGAATTGACGGTCAGGGCGATGCTGACAGGGGATTTTGATAAGGCATTCATTCACGCCGATAACTCGACATCGGTGGCGACCGACACGGTCAAGAACATCGTCAATGTCGTGGCGCGGGAAAATCTCTCGCTGGGAACCGAACTGTTTTGCGCCGCCGTGACACGGAAGCTGCTCGATTCGTATCCGGAAGTGGACAGCGCGACGGTGACGGCGCATGAAACGAAGTGGGCGCGGCTGCTGGTCGATGGAAAGCCGCATGACCACAGCTTCGTGCTCGACAGCAACGGCAAGCCATTCGCCAGGGTTGTCGCGACACGGGACAAGATCTCGACGGAATCGGGGATTTCCGCTTTCACCTTTTTGAAGTCCACGCAGTCCGGCTGGGAACATTACATCCACGACCGTTTCACCACGATCCCGGAAACCCGGGACCGGATGGCGGCGACGGCGATGGACGCATCCTGGCGCTGGCAATCGACTCCTTCGGACTACGATGCCGCCAATGCGGAAATCCTGAGCACGTTGCTGAAAGTTTTCGCGACGACCTATAGCGCCAGCGTGCAGGACAGCTTGTACCGGATGGGCATGGCGGCGCTCGAAGCGGTGCCGGAACTCGCCGATATCAGCATGGCCTGCCCGAACAAGCACTACCTTCTGATCAACCTGTCGCCGTTCGGCCTGGAAAACAACAACCAGGTGTTCGTTTCGACCGATGAGCCGCACGGCCAGATCGAATGCACGGTAGGGCGTTAGCAATATCTCGCGTTTATACCAAAACCGCAACAGTAGGGTATTTGACTAGGTAGATTCCGAGGCTATCAATCGCGAGACCGTGAGGCGTATATCTTCGCTTGCAAGGACCGCTGGTTTTGCCCGCGTCCATGGCCCGATCGGGTTGTTTTTGGCGACCCTTTAGGACGTTTCCTCCCTCTATAAACTGGGCCCCTGCTGTTATGCGGGGGCCTCTTTTTTTGACCGGTGCCCCCGCCGCCGCGCCCGGCAAAGTCTTGATTCCGGCCGAGCCTCCTGCGAAAGAGTGGCGGAAACCCGGGGAACCGATGTGCAGCCGACGAAAACATTGACCGAAGGCCAGCGGGCCTACGAAGCCAAACGCGCCGCCAAGGCGGGCATGAGCCTGGACAAGTGGCTCGCCCTGAAGCAGCGCGAGCAGGAAAATGAGGCGAAGGCCAAGGCGAAGCTCGCCGAAGCGGCGAAGCCGCCCAAGCCGCCCGGCTTCTTCGGCCGCCTGCTGGACCGCGCCCACCGCCCGCTTGGAAGCTGACCTCGCCGCGCACGCGGATTGGAGCATCGACCCGCGGAAACGCTGGATCACCGTGGCCCGGCGCAGTGGTTCGGGCTGGACGATCACCGCACCAAGGCCCGTCGGCGATGTCGCTACCCTGCTGTCGCGACTGACCGGCGAAGCCGATGGGGGTGCCGTCGCCCTGGGTGCGGACCTGCCCATCGGATTGCCGCGGGCCTATGCGGCAGGCCGGTCCGAATCCGGCTTCCCGGCGTTCCTGCGCGGCGTACGCGATCTGCCGGACTTCTTTACCGTTTGCGCCAGCCTCGATGACATCGGACCCGGACGGCCATTCTACCCGGCGCGCGGGGTGGCGGGGATGACGCGCCTGTCGCACGCGCTGGCGCTCGGGCTGGCCGATGCGGCTGCGTTGTGCCGCGCCTGCGACCGGGCGACGGCGGAGCGCCCGGCCGGAGCGCCGCTGTTCTGGACGCTGGGTGCCAACCAGTCGGGCAAGGCCGCCATCGCCGCCTGGCAAACCCTGATCCTGCCGGCGCTGGAAAGCGGGGCCGGGTTGCGGCTGTGGCCGTTCGAGGGGCCGATCCGGTCACTGCTCTCGCCCGGATCGGTTGCGATAGCGGAGACCTACCCGGCCGAGGCGCTGCGCCACCTCGGTATTCGGCTGCGCGGCAGCAAGCGGCGGCAGATGGATCGCCGCGCTGCGGCGGGCCCTTTGATGGCGGCGATGGGCCTGCTGGCCGCCACGCCGGACGATGCCATACGCCGAGCAGTCCACGACGGCTTCGGCCCGGATGCCGCCGGGGAGGACCGGTTCGACAGCGTCCTCGGGCTGCTCTGCCTGCTGAACGTACTGGCGGGGAACCGGCCCGACACCGCGCCGGACGATCCATGGATCCAGCGCTGGGAGGGCTGGGTGTTGGGCCAGACCGCGCTGCCCGTCCCTCGCGCCGCGGCCGTGGCGTAGCGGCCGGCCCGGTTGACGGACCACGACCGTGCCGATCTGATGGCCGCTGACCGCTGGATGGATAGGGCACCTTGGCAGCAGAAATCGTGCTCGTGCACAGCTCCGACCTGCATGTTGACGGCAACCCACAGGATCCGCACGGCACGGACTGGCTGCGCGCCGTTCTGCGGACCGCCGAGAAGATCCAGGCTCACTACGTGCTGCTCGCTGGCGACGTGTTCGACAGCAACCGCCAGACGGACGCCATCATTGCGCAAAGCCACGCGCTGCTGCGGGATGCGGCGCGGCAGGTGATCATTCTCCCCGGCAACCACGATCCGGTCACGCCGGACTCAGTCTGGCGCCGCGGCGGGCTCGATCGCCTGCCACATGTCCATGTCATCGGCGTCACGCACGAGATTGCAGTGCGCTTCCCGGACCATGACCTGGAAATCTGGGGGCAGGCACACGTCGATTACAATGACATGGCGCCCCTGAGAGCGCCGCGCGCCCGCTCCGGCCGCTGGCACCTGGCCATGGCGCACGGACACTACGAGGATGATGGCGTCCCGCCGCTGCGGCCGTCCTGGTTGATCCGCAATGCCGAGATCGAGGCAACCCGTGCCGACTATCTTGCGCTGGGGCACTGGAACCGGGCGGCGCGGGTCGGCACCGGGGTGACGGTGCCGGCGTATTACTCGGGCTCTCCCGATCTGGCGAAAACGGTCAATGTCGTGCGCTTGCGCGAGGACCGAACGGTGGGTGTGACGCGCCAGGCCTGCGTATAACACCAGCCCTCGTCAGACCCCGTCGTTGGCCGGACAAGCCTCAATGGCAGGACGGAATCGGCGGGAGATAGTTCCAATTGTTCGGCTGCCGGTGGGCGGGACAATCGAGCAGCAACGTGATCGTCACGCCCTGAGGAGCCGCCGCCGCGGGCGTCCCGGCAGGAACCACCGGCGCCTGGCCTTCGGGCAGAAGCGACAGCGCAAGGCCATTGTCTTTGAAGTACTGGGTCACGTTGCGCACCCGGGTCGCCCGCTGCTCGGCCGTCAGGCTGGAGGTGTCCGCCACGGCGATGTGGATCAGGCTGGGATCCAGCAAGCCCTGAATGACGCTGGCACGAACCTCCCGGTATGTGCCGGTTTGCGCGTCGACCTTCTCGGTGAAATCCGAGTTGCCCAGCAGGGTGACGACGGCACCATTCTGCGCGGGCTGCAGTGCCGCCGAACCAGCCGCAATATCAGGCGCCAGCCGGGCTTGCAGCCGATCGTTCAGAAGCTCGGTCGAGCGGTGCAGACCATGGTCCCAACTGCAAGCGCCGAGAAGAAGGAGCGGGGCAAGCAAGCCGGTGATGCGTCCAACGGGGGTGGTCATAATCCGCGCAAGCTCCTGGGGTCGGGCGTTCTTAGCGGCTGTCCTATCAGGTGTTCTTGGCCTCACGCAACGGTGGTTGCAGGTAGCGCTCGCCCGCGCAGCCAGGCCGTGACGTTCAGGTGGCAAGCATCGCCCTTCATTGCCGATCGGCATCAGGCACGGCGAGTTGGTCGAACTCCGCCGCCAAACGGTGCAGCGACGCCCGCATCGCCGGGCCGCGCATCGCCGGGCCGCGTCCGGTCACCACCGTCTCCGGCTCCAGCGCGGCCAGCGCACGAACCGATTCAGCCGCCTGCGGCCAATCCGCGGTGAAATACTGCGGCGGCCCGTGCAGTTCCGGCGCCGGCAACGACATCGCCCCGCCGAACACGTGCGGGTCGGGTTTCGGATAGGCGCCGGTCCCGTTCTGTTACGGCACCTCTCGCGGATGTGCGTAAACCGGCGCGCTCCATCGTCCCGCCAGTGTCCGCAAGGCGCCGGCGTGGTCGATATGGCCGTGCGTCAGGATGATCGCCACCGGCGCCCGGCCGCCGAACCGCGCCTCGGCGGAGTGCGCGATCATCCCGGCAGTGCCCGGCAGACCGGCATCGATCAGCACCCAATCGCCGCCCGGGCGGCCAAAGAACACCACGTTAACAATGCCCGGCCGGCGGTAGGCAAGGTCCGGCGCGAGTTCCCGCACCGCCTCGTCACGCACCTCTCAGCCGTGCAAAGCCTGATCGTCTACCGGTATCTGCTGCGCCATCAACCGCCTCCCGCGTCACCACCCGGGCAACAGCCGAGGCAACCTGATGGTCGATCGGCATGCGGTTCAGATAACCGTGTTGCGCCTTGCAGCTGCGAACGGAGTAGCGGAACGGCGGTTGCACCATGGGCGGAAGCCTCGCAATGTCCAGACAAACAGCATGAAGGAGCTTCCACATGTGGGAAAAGCGCCAGATCGGCCGTACCAAGCTGCAAGTCACCACCGTGGGCCTCGGCACGGCCACCATGGGCGGCAGCCGCATCAAGATCTCCCAGACCGAAGGGCAGGCCATCGTCTCGGCCGCGTGGGAGGCGGGAGTGCGCTACTTCGATACCGCTCCGTTCTATGGCGTAGGCGCGGCTGAGCACCGCACCGGCGACGCGCTGCGCGACCATGACCGCGACACCTATGTGCTTTCCACCAAAGTCGGCCGCCTGCTGCGCCCGAAGACCGAAAATGCCCCGTCGGCTGACGGGCGGTTGTCGCCGATGCCGTTCCAGGTGGTGTATGATTATTCCTACGACGGCATCATGCGCTCGGTCGAGGACAGCTACCAGCGGCTCGGCCTCGCCCGTATCGACATCCTGTATGTGCACGATATCGGCGCCTACCAGCATGGTCCGGAGCTGAACGCGAAGTATCTGAAGGTGCTGCGCGACAGCGGCTACCGGGCGCTGGAGGAACTCCGCAGCAGCGGCCTGGTCAGCGCCATCGGCATTGGCGTGAACGAGAAGGAAGTGCTGATCGAGGCGCTCGGCTTCGGCGACTGGGACGCGTTCCTGCTCGCCGGCCGGTATACGCTGCTGGAGCAGGGGTCGCTGGACGACCTGATCCCGATGTGCCTGGAGCGCGGCACCTCGCTGGTCATCGGCGGACCGCTGAATTCCGGCATCCTGGCCGGCCGCGACACCTGGAACTATGCGCCTGCGCCGCCGGAGGTCGTCGAGCGGGTGCGGCAGATCGAAACCGTCTGCCAGGCGCATAACGTGCCGCTGGCGGCGGCGGCGTTGCAATTCCCGCTGGCGCATCCGGTCGTCGCCTCGGTCATCCCCGGCCCGCGCAGCGCCGCCGAGTTCAACGAGAATCTGCCGCTGTTTACGCTGAAAATCCCGCCGGAACTGTGGTCGGACCTGCGGACCGAAAACCTGCTGCACCCGAACGCTCCGGTTCCGGCTTAAGCAATGCCGATCGTTGAGCGGGACGTGTGGCGGAGGCAGTATTTCCAGCACGTTTCGTGTCCGGATGATGTGGTCATTCCGACGGATGACGTGCATGCCTGGCCGCTTTATCCGGCGCATCGCTGGGTCTATGACAAGCTGGCGGTGGCGCTGTCGCAGGGGCTGGAGGCCGCCCCGCACGGGGTGATGCCGCCGCGGTTTCCGGTGTTCTCCAAGCCGATGATCAACCTGCGCGGCATGGGTGCCGGCAGTCGGGCGATCATAAGCGAAGACGACTACCGCGCCGCCATGACCGGCGGCCATTTCTGGAGCACGCTGCTGACCGGCCCGCATGTCAGCACCGACCTCGCGCTGGAGGACGGCAATCCGGTGTGGTGGCGGCACACGACGGGGGTCACCGCGCCCGGTGGCACGTTCGACTACTGGCAGATCCACGCCGCAGCGATGCCGGCGATCGAAGACTGGTGCGGCGCCTGGTCGCGCCAGCACCTGCGCGGCTACGACGGCATGGCGAACTTCGAAACCATCGGCGGGCGCATCATCGAGGCGCATCTGCGCTTCGCCGATCAGTGGCCGGATTTGTATGGGCCGGGGTGGATGCAGGCGGTTGTCGGCCTGTATGCCGCCGGCCGGTGGGACTACCCCGACATCGATCGCACTGACGGCTACAGCGTCGTGCTTTTCGGGCCGCACGGCCGCCGCTACCGCCACCCTCCGGCGGAGGTGGTGGAATGGGCGCTCGGGCTTGAGGGCGTGTCCAGCGTCCAGATCACGTTTCACGACGACCGAGACCCGGCGGGGCATTCGATGCCGCCCGGCGGGTTCCGCCTTGCCGTCATCAATACCACGTCACTTGCATCCGGGCAGTCGGCACGCGACATCATCCGCGCAAGCATAATGTGACCCGAACGAACCGGGTGGCGGGGCGTTGAGGCTCCGATATGTATGAGGCGGAGCGCATGGCGGAGGATGTGACGGAGCGGCGGCCGGCCTCGGTGCCGCCTGCTGAAACACCCGGCCTGAGCGGTCTGCTGACGCTTGCCGTCGGGGTCGTGGTCGTGGCGGGCCTATATCTCGGGCGCACCGTGCTGATCCCGATCACTTTGGCGGTGTTGCTGTCTTTCCTCCTGGCGCCGCTGGTCAACCTGCTGCGGCGAATCCGTCTCGGACGCGTACCATCCGTGCTGCTTGCCGTGCTGCTGGCGCTCAGCATCATCCTCGCCGCCGGCACGCTGATTGGCAGCCAGATCGCCGATTTGATGGAGGAGGTGCCGCAATACGCCATGACGATCCGCGGCAAGGTCGATGCGGTGCAAAAATACGCTCTGACGCAGACCGGGCCGTTGATCAGCCGGTTGGGCCAGCAGCTCAACCCGCCACCGCCGCCGCAACCGAAGTCCCGCACCGCGACGGACCAAAAGCCGCTGTCGGTGGAAATCCATGAGCCGGATCCCACCCCGGTGCAGCTCGCCGAGCGGGTCATCTCCCCGATCGTCGATCCGCTTTACACCACTGCCATCGTACTGATCGTTGCCATTTTCGTCCTGCTGCAGCGCGAGGATCTGCGCGATCGGCTGATCCGGCTTTTCGGGTCGTCCGACCTGCATCGCACCACCGTGGCGATGAACGATGCCGCGCGACGGCTGTCCCGCTATTTCCTGTCCCAGCTCGGGGTCAACGCGGGGTTCGGCCTGATTACCGGTCTGGGGTTGCTGGTCATCGGCGTCCCGTCGCCGATGCTGTGGGGCGTCATCGGAATGCTGCTGCGTTTCGTGCCCTATATCGGGCCGCCCTTGGCCGCGATCTTCCCGCTGGCATTGGCCGCGGCGGTCAGTCCCGGCTGGTCGATGATGCTGTGGACCGCCGGGCTGTATGTCGGCGTTGAGGGGATCATCGGCCAGGTCATCGAGCCACTGCTGTACGGCCACAGCACCGGCCTGTCGCCGTTCTCCGTCATCGTCTCCGCCACGTTCTGGACCTGGCTGTGGGGTCCCATCGGCCTGATCCTGTCCACGCCGCTGACCTTGTGCCTGGTGGTGCTCGGCCGCCATGTGGAGCGGCTGGAATTCCTGGACGTTCTGCTGGGCGACCGGCCGGCCCTGACGCCGGTGGAAAGCTTCTATCAGCGCATGCTGGCCGGCGACCCGGACGAAGCCCACAGCCAGGCCGAGCACCTGCTGCGCGACCGTCCGCTGTCGTCCTATTACGATGAGGTCGCGCTGAAGGGCCTGCGGCTGGCGGCGGTCGATGCCGCGCGGGGTGTGCTGACCGACCTGCAATTGGACCGCATCAAGGAGGCGATCCAGAACCTGATCGACGACCTCGACGAGCATGAGGACCGGGAGCCGAAATCGAAAGGCACGGTCGAGGACGCGGCGGCACCTACCCGCCTGGAGCAGGACTTGCCGATCCATCCGCCGCCGGAGAAAGTTGCAAGGGAGAGCCTGCCGGCGGCGTGGCGGGGGGCGGCCCCCGTGCTGTGCATCGCCGGGCGCGGCCCGCTGGATGAGGCGGCGGCGAGCATGCTGTCGCAGTTGCTGCACAAGAACGGGCTGAAGGCACGGGTGTTGCCGCATGCGGCGGTGTCGCGCGGCCGGATTGCCACGCTGGAGGCGGAGGGCGTGGCGATGATATGCCTGTGCTACCTCGATATCGGCGATGCACCGTCGCATCTGCGCTATATGTTGCGCCGCCTGCGCCAGCGCCTGCCGGCGGCGCGTCTGCTGGTCGGGCTCTGGCCCGCGGAGCAATCGGTCCTGACGGACGATCGGCTGCGCTCGGCGATGGGCGCCGATGTCTATGCGGGATCGCTCCGTGAGGCGGTGGAGGCGTGCCTGGACGCGGCTCGGACGGAGCTCGAGGCTGTCGCGGCGTAACGGCAAATCATCGCGATCTTAACCTTTTCGCTTCGGCACTGTGGCAAGGTCCCTGCCGATGAGAGCGCCTCTCCAGCTTCGCCAAGCCTTCTGCCGATGCCACGCAAGGCGTGAATGGCGAGCCTTCGCTCGCCATGACGGCTGAGGCGCACGGGTTTGAAATTTGCCGCAATGCGCGTCCTGATCCTGCTGATGCTTCTCCTCCCGGCCTCCGGGCGCGCCGCGGACCTGAAGGTCGCAACCTGGAACCTCGACTGGCTTACCACCCGGCAGGCCGGCGATCGCGGTTTGCCCACTGATGTCGTGCCGCGGTCTGTCGGGGACTTCGATCTGCTGGCAGCGTATGCGCAGGAACTGAACGCCGATGTGGTGGCGATCGAGGAAGTGGATGGATGGGGCGCCGCCGCGAAGCTGTTCCCGCGCGATCGATATTCGATCCACATGACACGCGATCATGTGGTGCAGCGGGTCGGCATCGCGGTGCGCCGAGGCTTGCGTTACGACGCCAACCCCGACGTTACCGGCTTGTCCCTGAGCCACCTTCGCAGCGGGGCGGATATCACACTGCATCTGGGGACGGCCGATCTGCGTATTCTGGCGGTTCACCTGAAAAAGGGTTGCCGCGACAAGCCGCTGCAGAAGGCCGGAGGGACGGCTTGCACTGAACTCAGGTCCCAGATTCCGTTGCTGGCCGAGTGGATCGCCGCCCGCCGGCAAGAGAATGTGCCGTTCCTGGTGGTGGGAGACTTCAATCGCTCAATGGATGGGAAGGACGCGCTGATAGCCGCATTGCGTGACGCCGCGCCGCTGGCACGCGCCACCGAGGGTCACAGTTCGCCGTGCTGGGGCAACGAGAGTTTCATCGACCACATCCTGGCAGGCGGCGCCGCGGCGGAATGGATGAAGCCGGATACGCTGCGCGTCCTGACATTCCGGGAAACCGATCCTCTTCTCAAGGATCGGCTTTCCGATCACTGCCCGGTATCGGTGCGGCTGTCCGTGCCGGAATGACCGTGGTGTTGGAGTGGTTTGCTCCGCTGCGGCCGTTTTCGTGATGCGACATGCAATCAGGCCGCCCGGTACTAACCGACGATGATGTTGCCTCTCTGGAGGCGCCGCCTCGTGATGCCGACGTGCGCGTGCGCGGCTGCCAGACTCTCGGGCCGCGCTGAGCTTTGGCTGTGTCTGAAATCATTGGTGGGCGCTGTAGGATTCGAACCTACGGCCCGCTGATTAAGAGTCAGCTGCTCTACCAACTGAGCTAAGCGCCCGCACCAACGAGGGGCGGTTTCTAGCAACCTCCCCGGGCAATGCAACCCCCTATGTCCGCGTCCCCGATAAAATCGCACCCCCGTCCTGTGCAGCGGGGGGCGCCGGAGAAGCCGATCAGGTAACCGCGGCGCCCATCACTGCGCACAGCATACCCGCCAGCTCCGATCCCCTGAACGGCTTGGCGCAAACCTTCCAGTCGCTGTGCCCGGGCGGAATCGCTTCCTCGCCATAGCCGGAAAGAAACAGGAACGGGATATGCCGTTCCGCCAGCGCCTCGGCGACCGGATAGACCCGCTCACCGCTCAGGTTGACGTCCAGCAGAGCCAGATCCAACGACTCGGTCTCAACCGCTTGCAAGGCAGTTTCGACAGTGGCGCAAGGGCCAATGGTGGTGCAGCCGAAGTCGGTCAGAAAATCCTCGATCATCAACGCCACAAGCAGTTCGTCCTCGACGATCAGGACCCGCTTGCCGGCGAGCGCCAGTTCCGCGGTTTTCATGTCGCTTTCCTCTCTCGTACCGCACCGGGGAGCGGCGCACGCAGCGTGGCCGTGACTCCTGCCGGTGCGAATTCGATGTTGACCGAGCCGGACACGTCATAGGCGAAACTGCGCTCCACCAGGGTCATCCCGAAGCCCTTGCGGGCGGGCGCGGTCACCGGCGGCCCATCCCGCTCGACCCATGTCAGGACAAACTGCTTTGCCGCGTCAACCGCCCAGCTCACGTTGACGCTCCCGTCCGCCACCGACAACGCGCCATATTTGGCGGCATTGGTGGTCAGTTCGTGGATCGCCATACCCAGCGCGAGGGCGGCGCGCGGCTCGAGCATCACGTTGTCGCCGGTCAGCACGACATTGCAACGCTCGCCCGACATGAACGGCTTCAACTCCTCCAGCACGATTTCCCCAACCGGGATCGGCGTCCAGCCGTCGCGGCTGAGCAAGGCGTACGCCGCAGCTAGGGCATGGATTCGACCAAGAAAGACAGTGGAGAATTGCTCAAGACTCCCGGCTCGCTTTATCGTGTTGGTTGCGAGTGAAATGACGACCGTTAACATGTTGCGGACGCGATGATTCAACTCATCGACCAGCAGGCGCTGATGTTTTTCCGCGAGAACGATGCTGGTGACATCTACAAAAGTTATCAGCGAGCCGTCGATGCTGCTGTCGGGGCTGCGATACGGCAAAATGCGCATCAGGTAATACGCCGAACCATCCTGGCGTTCGACCCGCTTCTCCAGCGGCAGCTGCGTCCGCAGCACGGCTTGGATGTCTTCCCGCAACGTCGTATAGTTCAGTCGCGTTACGATATCGCTCAGCGGGCGGCCGAGGTCGCTCGGGATCAGGTTGTAGATGCTGGCGATTTCCGGCGTAAAACTGCGAATGATCAAATACGGGTCGAGAAACACCGTGGCGACCCTGGTGCTGTCGAACAGGTTCTTCAGGTCGCTGTTGGTGCGGTCGAGCTGCTCCACCTTGCCGGTCAGTTGCACGTTGACGGTGTTGAGTTCCTCGTTGATCGACTGGATCTCCTCGCGGGAGGTTTCCAGTTCCTCGTTGGTGGATTGCAACTCTTCGTTCACCGATTGCAGTTCTTCGTTCGAACTGCGCAGCTCCTCGACCGTTGTCGCATGTTCTTCCGAAATCGTTTGCAACTGCTCCCGCAGGTCGCGATTTTCGCGTTCCAGATGGGCGACAACGCCGTCGGGCTGGACAACCGCCTCCTCGGTCTCAGCGGCCGGCCGTGCCGGTTCCACCTCCACGAACACCACCATGAACAGCGGATCATTGGCCGGCCCGGGCAACGGTTCGACAATCAGCCTGACCAGCGGCGAGACCTTGCCGTCCGCCACGATCAACGAACGCTCCTGCTCGACCGGCCGACCGGTATCGATGCAGCGGCGCAAGGCGGATCGCAGCTCCAGGCTCCAGCCCGGCCGCGCCAGTTCGAACAGGTTGGCCGTCGGCGAGCCATGGGCCGGCTCCAGGAAGCGGCCGGTGTGGCTGGAAAAATGGATCACGTCGCCAATGGCGTTCACCACGACGAAGGCGGAGGCGAAGCGTTCCAGGATGCGCCGGTTGGCGTAGCTGATCGCACGCGGCCAATGCGCTTTCGGGTCAGGTAGCGTTGCCGCGCCGGCGCCGGGCGGCCGCTGGTCGCGCGCTGCGGCCAGCGACAGGCTGGGCGCCTCGCTCGGCCCCTCCCGCCGGATGAAGATACGCTGGGAGCGGTCGAGCGGCGCGAACAGACGATCGTGCCGGCCGATGGTTTCCGAGATGCCGAGCATCAGGATGCCGCCGGGCGACAGCGCGTAATGGAAGATCGGGATCACCCGATCCTGTAGCTCGTTGTCCATATAGATCAGCAGGTTACGGCAGGAGACGAAATCCACGCGGGAAAACGGCGGGTCGCGGATCAGGCTGTGGGTGGAAAAGGTGCAGAGTTCCCGCACATCCTGCCGCACGGAATAACCGGCGGGGCCTTCGACGAAGAACCGCGACCGCCGCTCGGGCGGCATGCCTTCGAGCAAGGTGGCCGGATAGCGCCCCGCTCGCGCAGTGGCGATCGCGATCTCATCGATGTCGGTGGCGAAGATCTGCACCTTCGGCTTCATCGTCAGGTGGTCGAGGTGTTCGCGCAACAGGATGGCCAGCGAGTAGGCTTCCTCACCGGTCGCGCAGCCCGGCACCCAGACCCGCACATCGTTGGCGGCATCCTTGCCCTTGAACAGCCGGGGTATGATGTCCCGCTCGATGACCTCGAAGGCCTCGGTATCGCGGAAGAAGCTGGTGACGCTGATCAGCAGGTCGCGGAACAGCAAGACGACCTGATCCCGATCGGCCTCCAGCCGCGCCAGATACGCCTCGAAGCCGGTGAGCTGCAGCACCTGCATCCGGCGCTGCACGCGACGCATGAAGGTCTGGCGCTTATATTGCGTGAAATCGTGCCCGAGGCGGGAGCGCAACAGGTCGCAGATCGCCCGCCGGACGGCGTCAGCGCCCGGGTCCGGCGCATCGATCTGCCGGGTCGAGCGTGCTGCGAGGATGCTGGCCGGCATCTGCTCCACCGGCACCAGCAAATCGACACCTCCGGCGGCCACGGCGCTGTCCGGCATCCCGGAGTATTCCGGCGCTGAACCGTCTACGCCCTGGGCCAGGGTCAGGCCGCCGCGGGACTTGATGGCTTTCAGGCCGAGAGCGCCGTCATGGCCGGTCCCGGACAGGACGATGCCGATGGCATTCTCATTCAAGGTGCTGGCGAGGGAGTCGAAAAACGCATCTATCGGCGCTACCGGCCGGGGTTCGCTTGGCAGAAGCTGCCGCAGCGCGAGATGACCATCGATCAGTGATGCGACGGTGCCCGGGGGAACCACCAGCACGGTATCGGCTGAAACCGGCGCGCCATCGTGCGCCTCGGAAACCGGCATGGCGGTCCAGCGCGCCAGGATTTCCGGCAGCATGCTTTTGCGGTCCGCGGCCAGATGCAGCACGACGATGAAGGCCAGCCCGCTATCCGCCGGCATGTTTTCGAAGAAGCGGTGGAACGCCTCGATGCCGCCGGCGGAGGCGCCGATGCCCACGACGGAAAGAGGCGCGGCCGTCATGAGGCTGCCGATGGCGTGAGCGAGTCATACACAGGCGCGACGGCCTCGCCTGCCGCGAAACGCCTGTCATCCAGCGGGTTATACGAAAGAAGTCGCATGATCCGGACGCACCAACTTTTTGTATGTGTAATAAGTTGCAAGATATACCTATTTCGATTTGCGGTCCAGCCGCCGCGTATCGGGGCGGGAAACACTCATTTTGACGAAGGGCCGGCATTCAGGCGCCGGAACCCCGGCATCTTTGGGACAAACCAGTTCACCGCGGCAAACGGGCGTGACCGTCTGCATGTGCCCAGTGCGGCCGGACGCATCGCTTGTTTGCAACCGTTACAGCAATTCCAAACCTCTGTAATCCACCGCTCACGGCTAATTCACGAGTTGCTATCAACAACACTGCGCTCAACACTTGAACGCTTCGTGATCGTTCGCGTTCCCCCTGCGAAAAAATATGCCTCTCCGGATCAGCAGACTCTCGGCGCTGGCCGATGATGGGACTTAGGCACGGCCTCGTGTTCGCCGCCCTCTTTACCGCTCATACGATATGACTTTAGCTCCCGCGCCAGGGCCACCGGCGGCATGCACTCGATGCGCCGGCAAAAGCAAAGACATTGGCAAGAGGGAGACAAACACAACATGAGCCAGGATCTGAGGACCGCGGCCGACGCCATCCTGCAGCGCGTGGTGTCCGGTGATCCGCGCGTGCCGGGCGTCGTGGCATTCGCAGCCGACAAGCGCGGCAACATCTATGAGGGCGCGGCAGGACAGCGCCAGCTCGGCCAGGATGCCGGCATGACCACCGACAGCGTGTTCGCCATCTTCTCCACCACCAAGGCGATCACCGGGACCGCGGTGCTGCAATTGGTGGAGGAGGGCAAGCTCGACCTCGACGCACCGGCGAAACACTACGTGCGGGAGATTGGCGAGGTGCAGGTGCTGGAGGGCTTCGACGCCGCCGGCAAGCCGCGGCTGCGGGCGCCGAAGCGCGACATCACCACGCGGATGCTGCTGCTGCATACCGCAGGCTTTGCCTATGACTTCTTCAGCGAAAGCTACCTCCGCCTGACCACCGAGCATGGCTACCCGAGCGTGGTGAGCGCCACCAAGGTGTCGCTCCGGACACCGCTGCTGTTCGACCCCGGCGAGCAATGGGAATATGGATCGAACATCGACTGGGCCGGACAGGTGGTGGAGGCCATCACCGGCAAGCGGCTCGGCGAGGTGATGCAGGAACGGATTTTTGCGCCGCTCGGCATGACCGACTCGTCGTTTGAATTGAACCCGGCCACGCGCGAGCGGTTGGCAAAGATGCATCAGCGGGAGGCGGACGGTTCCCTGACGCCGATGCCGGATTTCGAATTGGTGCCGAACCCGGAGGTGCATATGGGCGGCCACGGTCTGTACTCGACGGTGGGCGACTACATGCGGTTCATCCGGATGTGGCTGAACGACGGCGAAGGCGAGCACGGCCGGGTGCTGAAGCGGGAGACCGTGCTGATGGCCGAGAAGAACGGCCTCGGCGACAAGAAGATCAAGCTGCTGCCCGGGGTTGCCGCCGCGTTCACCAACGACGCGGAGTTTTTCCCGGGACTGTCGAAGTCCTGGGCGCTGACCTTCATGGTGAATGACGAAACCGCGCCGACGGGGCGCCCCGCCGGGGCGTTGGGATGGGCGGGTCTTGCCAACCTGTTCTACTGGATCGATCGCCGGAACGGTATCGGCGGCTTCTGGGCGACTCAGATCCTGCCGTTCGGCGATCCGGTGTCCTTCCAGGGCTACCTGGACTTCGAAACCGCTGTTTACCAAAGCATTGCGGCGCGCAAGGCCGCCTGAGCCTTGCCGCCAAAGCGGCCGGGATCGTTGAAATACAGCTGTGCTGACATTTTGATGACAGCCGCGGTCGAGCGAGGTTGCGCAACGACCGCGGTTCCAGCATTGTGCGTACAGTTGCCCGATCAACGTGGCGGCAGGCTTTAAGGAAGGGAAGACGGACCATGCGAATTTCGCCCGGGACAATCGTGCTCGGCGTTCTCGGGCTGGCGCTCGCCCCGCCGGCCGCGCTCGCCGCGGAGCCGATCAAGATCGGCGTCATCGCGGAAACCTCGGCGATCAGCGGCGTCGGCATTCCCAACGCCGCCAAGATGGCCGCCGAGGAGATCAACGCGGCCGGCGGCGTTAACGGGCGGATGATCGAGATCGTGGATTACGACGACCATAACTCAGCGGTGGATGCGGTGCGGGCGTTCCAGCGCGCCGCCCAGCAGGACAAGGTTTCCGCGGTCATCGCCAGCTATATCAGTGAGGTGGTACTGGCGCTGGAGCCCTGGGCCGGGCGGCTGAAGATGCCGATGATCACGCCGGGCGCTGCCAGCAACGAAATCACAAGGCGGGTGCATGACGACTACGATCACCTGAAATACGTCTTCCACGGCTATTTGGCCTCCACCCAGATCGCCGATGTCGTCTGCGAAGCCGGCAAGACGCTGATGGTCGGCGATTTGCACGCGAAGACCGCGGTCGTCATGAGCGAGGATGCCGCCTGGACGATCCCGCTGGACGAGGAATACCTGAAATGCCTGCCCGCAAGCGGCATCAAGGTGCTGGACCACATCCGCCTGTCGCCCGACACCACCGACTTTACGCCGATATTCAACAAGATCGAAGGCGAGAAGCCGGACGTCATCGTCACCGGAATCAGCCATGTCGGCGTGCAGCCCACCGTGCAGTGGCAGCAGCAGCAGGTGCCGATACCAATGTACGGGGTATCCAGCCAGGCGACCAACAGCACCTTCTGGAAGGACACCAACGGCGCGACCGATGGTGTGATCTTCAACATGTTCTCGGCGCCGGATGTCGCGGTGACGCCGAAGACCATTCCGTTCGCCAAGGCGTATCAGGCGAAATACGGCAACCTGCCCGGCTATGCGGCCTACACGTCGTATGACGATGTTTATATGTGGGCCGATGCGATCCGGAAGGCCGGCTCAACCGACCCGGACAAGATCGTCGAGGCGATGGAGAAGACCGAATACGTCGGCACCATCGGGCATATCGAGTTCCTGCCGAAGGACAACACCTTCGCGCACGGCATGCGCATCGGCCCCGGCTACATCACCGGGCTGATGGTGCAGTGGCAGAAGGGCAATCCGGTGACGGTGTGGCCGGCCAATGTCGCGTCCGGCAAGATGACGTTCCCGGAGTTCATCAAACTGCCGCAGTAGGGTTTGGCGGTCGGAGTGGCACCCGCCCCTCCCCGTCATGGCGGGCGAAGGCCCGCCATCCACGCCTGACGGTCGTGGTGGAGACAAAGGCGTGGATGGTGGCCCTGCGGCCACCATGACGCCATTGCCATCATGAGGCGTTTGGTTCGCGTCACCGCCCTCACGGACGGAGTCCCATGCTCGCCTTACAAATCCTGATCGACGGCTTTGCGATCAGCAGCCTCTATGCCCTCGGCGCCATCGGGTTCACGCTGATCTTCGGCGTCTCCGGCGTGCTGAACCTGTCGCATGGCGCGATCATGGTGGTGGCGGCCGTCATCGCCTGGTGGGTCGGCGGCTTCGGTTCCGGCCCGTATCTCGGTGCGTTGGCCGGTGTCGCCGCCAGCCTGGCCTGCGCGTTCTTCACCTACCGCGTCATCGTCCGGCCGATACAGAATTCGCGGGCGATCCCGCGCGAGGAGAAGGAGATCTTCGTCCTCACCGCCACCCTGCTCTGGGGCATCATGCTGCAGGAGGCGATTGCCTACTTCTTCACCAACAACCCCAAGACCGTGCGTCCGCTGGTTGAGGGCGTGGTGATGATTCTCGGCGTCCGCACACCATTGAACGAAATCCTCACGGCCGTGCTGTCCTGGCTGGTGATCGGGCTGCTGTATCTGCTGGTCAACCGCACGCGAACCGGCAAGTCGCTGCTGGCGGCATCGATGAATCCGCGCGGCCTGACCTTGCTGGGATTCGAGCTGTCCAGCATCTACGTCCTGGTCTGGGCGATCTACGGCGTGCTCGCCGGCATTGCCGGCGTGCTGCTGGGCGCCTTCCTCGGCGTCAGTTCCGACAACGCCGGCGTGCTGACGGCCAGCGCTTTCTCCATCGTCGTGCTGGGCGGGCTTGGCAGCGTCTCCGGCTCGCTGATCGCCGCCTATGTCGTCGGCTACCTGGAGACGATGACGGCGTACCTGGTGAACCCCTCGATCCGCACGGTGCCGGTTCTGCTGCTGCTGGTGGCGGTGGTCTATGTGCGGCCGCAGGGCCTGCTGGGGCGGAGATAGGCGATGACCCGAGTCCTTCTGATCGTCCTTCCCGCCTTGCTGGTCATGGCTTTGCTGCCGCTGGGCGTCGGCGGCTACATCCTGGGGCTTCTCACCCTCGGCTACTACTACGCCGTGTTCGCGATGTCCTGGGACCTGCTGTTCGGCTTCGCCGGCGAGGTCAACTTCGGCCCGAGTTTCCTGATTGGTGTCGGTGCCTACACCGCCGCGCTGCTGAACCATTACTGGCTCTGGCCCATCCCGCCCTGCCTGGTGGCGGGCGCGTTTGCGGCGGTGGTGGCGGGAGCGGTTCTGGCGGTACCGGCGTTGCGGCTGACCGGTCCGTATTTCGGCCTTGTCACCCTGGTCGCGGTGCTGCTGCTGCAAAACGTGCTGGTGCTGTTCGCCGGGATCACCGGGGGCGAAATCGGGCTGGACCTGCCGGACGTCCTCGCGATCGATGACACCACGAACTACTACTACGCGTTGGTCTTCATGACCGTCAGCGGCGCCATCCTGTTCGGCCTGTCGCGCTCTCCCGTCGGCCTGATCCTCCAGGCCAGCGGGCAGGATGCGATCGAGGCGGCGGCGCTCGGCTTCAATGTCGCCAAGCACAAGCTGACGGCGTTCTGCATCAGCGCATTCTTCTCCGGCCTGTCCGGGGCGATGCTGATCTTCTACCTCGGCACTGCCTCGGTGGGCACGGTGGTGGATATCGCCGTCGGCGTGAACGTCATCATTGCCGCGGTGCTCGGCGGTCGGCGCACCATAATTGGTGCCGCCGTCGGTGCGATCTTTTTGATCGGGGCGGGAGAAATCCTCCGGCCGCTCGGCCAGTTGTCCACCTTCGTGGTGTCCGCCGTCGCGCTGGTCGTGATCCTGTTCTTCCCCGGCGGCTTTATGGGGCGGCTGTTGCAGGCAGGAGGCCGGGAATGACCGCGCTGCTGGAAGTCAACGGCCTGACCAAGCGTTTCGGCGGGCTGGTCGCCGTGCGCGACATCAGCTTCTCGATCCAGGCCGGCGAAATCCTCGGCCTTATCGGCCCCAACGGGTCGGGCAAATCCACCGTGATGAAATGCATCATGGGGATCGAGCGGCCGAACGCCGGAGAGGTGAAGCTGGACGGTGTCGATGTCGCCGGCTGGCCGACGCACCGCATCGCGCGGCATGGCGTCGGCATCGTGTTCCAGCACGCCCGCCCGCTGCATCGGCAGACCATCCTGGAGCACATCCAGCTCGCGCTGCTGCCGGACAATCTGTTCATGCTGCGCACCAATCACGCGCTGATCCGCCGGGCGGAGGAAATCGCCGCCCGTGTCGGCCTGTCGCGCGTGATGCACCGCCTGCCGCGCACCCTGCCCTTCGCCGATTTGCGAAGGCTGGAGCTGGCCAAGGCCATCGCCCGCAATCCGAAGGTGGTGCTGGTGGACGAGCCGTTCGCCGGGCTGACCGCCGCCGAGGTCGCCGATTTCTCCGACCTGATCGCCAGCTTCCGCGCCGAGGGCCACGCCGTTCTGCTGGTGGACCACAACGTCAAGGGCGTCGCCGCACTGGTGGACCGGGTGCTGGCGATGTATCTCGGCGAGCACGTCGCCGAAGGCACCGCCGAGGAGGTGATGCGGAACGAGACGGTCCGTCGGGTCTATCTCGGCGGCAAGATCGAAACCTCCGCCCGGCCCGAACGCGCGGGCAAGGACCGCACGCCGCTGCTGGATGTGCGCAATCTCGGCGTGCTGTACGGCAAGGCGACGGCGCTGGATGATGTCTCGATCCATGTGGGCGAGGGCGAGTTCGTCTCCGTCGTCGGGCTGAATGGCGCCGGCAAGACCACGCTGTTCAACGCGATTTCGGGACTTGTGCCGTTCAGCGGGACGATCGACTGGCGCGGCGCAACGCTGACGGGCCGGACACCGGGGGCGATTGCCCGCGGCGGCATCGTGCAGTGCCCGGAGACGCGGGAACTGTTCGGCGACATGTCGGTGCGGGAGAACCTCGACCTCGGCGGCCAGCACCACCCGGTGGCGGAGGCCGATCGGCAGTTGGAGTGGCTGTTCGCGCTGTTCCCGATCCTGAAGTCGCGCCAGGGCCAGGCGGCGCGAACCTTGTCGGGCGGCGAGCAGCAGATGCTGGCGATCGCACGGGCGCTGATGATGAAGCCGAAGCTTCTTATCCTGGACGAGCCCACGCTCGGGCTGGCGCCGGTGATTCTGGAGCAGTTGTCGAAGGCGCTGGAGACGATGCGGCAGACTACCGACATCACCGTGCTGCTGGGCGAGCAAAATGTGACCTTCGCCCTGCCGCATGCCGATCGGGTGTATGTCATCGAGCACGCACGGATTGTCTGGGAGGGCGATCCTGGGCGGTTCGCCGAGGAAGCCGGGGCGGGCTACCTGTAGGGCCTTGCTTTTGTCCAGATTTGGACTATGTCCAAAAAAATATGTCGCAAGGTGCACTCGTCGGAGCGACCGAGGCAGGGTCGAACCGTCTGGATATCGACCGGTTCGCCCCGGCCAACCGGCGGCGCCTGAGCGCGCCGGGGCTGCGCAGCTTCCTGGCAATCGCCGATTTGTGGGGGCTGAACGAAACCGCGCGGCGGCTGATGCTCGGGTTTCCGTCGCGCTCGACCTACCAGCACTGGGTGAAAATGGCGCGGGAGCATCAGGATCTGACCTTGGACGTTGACGTGCTGACGCGCATCTCGGCCGTGCTGGGCATCCACCAGGCACTGGGCGTGCTGAACCCGACGGAGCAGGCGGGCATCGCCTGGCTGCGCGGTCCGCACCGGGCGCCGGTGTTTGGCGGCCGGCCGCCGATGGATCTGGTAACCCGCGGCACGCAGGACGGGCTGTTGACGGTGCGGCGCTTTTTGGAGGCAGCACGCGGCGGACAGTATATGCCGCCGAACGAGGCCGATGCCGGCTTCCGGCTTTATACCGGCGCGGATATTGTCTTTACTTGACCGATCGTTTCGTGCCCGCGGCGGCTCCGGCGCATCGGCTGATTCCTTCGCAATTCCCGCCCATCGGCCTGTTCGATACGGTCGCGACGGCGGCGGACCTGGCGGCGGTAATGGAACTCGCCGGCTGGACCAACGACCGTCTCGTGGCCGAACCTATCGATCGGCTGCCGCGTAACGAGTGGGTGTATGGACGGCCGGACGCCAGTATTATCATGGCGTCGTTTCTTCATGTGGCACCCGGCGGGATGCGGTTCAATAGCGCCGATCTCGGGGCCTGGTATGCGGCGGGGGCAGTGAGGACGGCGGTGGCGGAGGTGGCGCATCACCTGCGGCGGGAGGCGCTGGCGCGCGGGGTTTCCGCGGCGCAACGGAGATATCGGCAGTATAACTGCGTGCTTGAGGGATCGTATCGGGACATCCGAGCGGCGCGGGCGGATGTGTGTGAGTCCGGCGACTATACTGCGGGGCAGTTTTTCGGTGAGGCAGTACGTGCTTCGGGCGGGGCGGGAATTCTGTATGACAGCGTCCGGCACACGGGAGGTGTCAGTGTTGCCGCGTATCGGCCGCGCCTGATCCGGGCCGTAACGCAGGGCGATCATTTCGAGATTTCTGTGCGGGCGGCCGATCGGCGGATCGATGTCCGGGCGCTGACGGGAGAAGGCGCTTGAGCGGTCTGATCAAACGTAGTTTCACCTTGGCAGGTCATCGGACGAGCGTAGCCCTGGAAGCGGAGTTTTGGGACGCACTGACTCGTCTCGCCGAGTGCCGCGGTCAAAGCCTGTCGGCCTTGGTCGCCTCGGCCGACGCGGCCCGCGAGCCGGATTCGCAGTTGGCGTCGGTGCTGCGGGTGCTGGCGCTGCTGGCGGTTGACGAGATCAGGCCGCGACCATAGGAAGTCCGGTGAGTTCTTGCCCTGCGGCTCGAACTCACCCAACCGCTAACGTTACCGAATCAGATCGGCTTCGACGACCTCCCGCATTTTATACTGTCCTTTCCCGATCTCGACCGTCGCGCGAGCAATCGGGACCAGGTCGGTGCCTCGGAGCGCGTAGCCGAACTCGATGCTGTCCGGAATCAGCGTACTGGAGCCATCCGTACCGCCGGAGAAACGGGACGCTTCTTGCCGCAGCGCGGCGAGAACGTCCTGCGTCGCGGTCAGTGCTTTGGCGCGCACCGTTCCGGTAGCCGGCGCGGGGGCTTCGATCGCGAACGGTCCGCTGTCGCGCAGTTCACCGATTTCAAGCCTTGTGTCGAGGATGCGACGGACCTGGCCGGAGGCGGCAACGTGAACCCGCACCTCGCCGGCCCCCGGGGTGAGCACCGGCAATCCGGCGACAACCTGGCGATAGATGGCGATGTGCTCGAAGGTTTCCGGCTCCTGCCCGCCAGGACCGCCATTGACCGGTCCGCCTGCATGCAGGGCCGGCAGTACTGCAACCACGCTAAGCCCCTGAATGTCACCGATGGCCGATTTGGCGGCATTGAGAACCTGCGCCTCGGTGAGGTTCGAGCGCGTCAGAGTGGCGGGTGCCCACTCGACGGCGGCGCCACCGGGGATGACGGCGAAGCGGGTGTTGCCGGAGGTTACCCGCAGGCTTTCGAACGGCCCATCCGGCAAGATAGATGGCGCCTCGAAACGGAGACGTTTCATGGATGCCAGCACCGTAGCGCGGGAGGCTGCGCGCGGGGCGACGCGGGCAAACTTTATCGCGGCCGGCATTCGTGAAACGATTCGTGCGTTGGCAGCGGCTGGCGCATTGCCGACCCAGCGCCACCAATACCAGTCGCGGCTGGCGGTGGCGTTGGTAAAAAAACGTTCATTGAACAGGCGGTTCTGCGCGTCGGCGGCCGATGATCCCACCGCGGTCGAGGCAGGCTGCTGGTTGGAGTTGGCGTCGAGCAGGCTGTCCTGCCATGCCTGACTGAAGCTGACGCCGGAATTCCAGTGGTTCCAGAAATTCGTGCCGTAGTTCGGATCGTCGTTGATCAGCCCGGTGGCGCCGAACAGCATGCGGAAGCCGCGGTTGCAGACGTTCCATGTGCGCATTGGGTTGTTCGGCGCGAACACCATGCAGCCGTCGCAGGTGGCAAGGAACAGATAGCGCAGCCTCTGGTCGCCGATGGCCATTTGCGATGAGTTCAGGAAGGTCACGTTGTCCCAGGCGGCGCCGAGCGGCGCGCTGTAGTTGCCGGTGCCGGCATCGTTGCCGCCATGGCCGGCGTGGTAGAAGACTTCGACTGAATCGCAGCCATAGTTGTTCTGCCAGTCGTCATAGGGCGGGTCGTACTGCCACCACTGGACTTGCAGGTCCTTGACACGGAATGAGGTCTGCTCGAACTGGTTGACATAGGCGAGGAAGCCGTCGGCGCTGGCGTGGGTGTTATACGCTACCTGCCCGTCGGCGTAGACCTGCATACTGGCCGCGCCATAGGTATGTTGCGGCGCCGAGGCACCGAGGGTTTGCAGTTCCGGGGCGAAGGGGCTTTCGCGCGGCCAGGACACGATGGGCGCTGACGGCCGCTGGACGATTGTATCGGTGACGGACATTCTTGGGTTCCTTCGTTGACGAGTTTCGCCGCACGCCGGTTTGCCCGGACGATGCCAGGCTACCGTTGCGCGGCGGGGTCAACGCTTGCGCATTTATTTGATTTTCCGGTGTGATGCAGCTCACACCTGAACGGAAATTAAATGATGCCCCGGCGAGGCAGGAATGACGTGAAACCGCTGCAGTATAGACCCGGCGTTGGCAGTCGTTCCTAAAATTGATTTTCCGCCGGCATCCCGAGCATGATCTGCCCGACGGACTCATAATGAAGCTGCCGGCCCTGGGCCTGCTGGTTGACGGTGTGGATGTCGCGGAGGCGGCGCTCGAACGGCTGGTCCTCGAACACCGCGGCGGAACCCGCGCAGTGGAACAGGACGGTCACGGCTTCCCGCGACTGGTTGATCGCCCAGGTGGAGGCGAGGCGGATCATCGCCCCCTGCTGCTCCGTCATCTCGCCGTGCCGGACGACATGGGCGTAGATCTCGTCCAGCGTGGTGTGCAGGAAGGCGCGGGCGGAGTGCCATTTCGCCTCCGACTGCGCCAGTTGGGATTGCACGACGTTATTGTCTCGCAGCGGCCGCCCGGCGCCGCGCGACGTCTTGGTTGCGGGCAACGCCAGGAACGCGTCGATCAGCCCGCGGGCGATGCCGAGGCCGACGCCGGCGAACCCGGACGCGTAGAGCTGGTTGCTGCTGAAACGATACAGCGGTCCCGGTTCGCGGCGGTCGATCGCCTGGTCGCGCAGCATGGTTTGTTCTGCCGGAACGAACAGGTCCTCGACGGTGTATTCGTTGCTGGCGGTGCCGCGCAGGCCGAGCGTGTGCCAGATGTCGGTCATTCGGGCGCTGGATTTGGGGAACAGCATGGTGCGGATTTCCTTGGTCCCGGCAACCTTCATGTGCGCGCCCAGCCAGATGGCGTTCTGGCAGCCACTGGCGAAGCGCCAGGTGCCGGAGATGCGGTAGCCTCCGGGGACCGGTTCGGCCTCGAACGGAGCGCCCGGCGGTCCCCAGGCCAGGATGCCGTCGATCGGCCCGAACATCCGCTGCGCCACTTTCGGGTCGAGGTAGGCGGCGGACATGGCGCAGCCGTTGCTCTGGCACACCACCCAGGCGGTGGAGCCGTCGGCGCTGGCGAGCGCCTCGGTGACGCGGGCGAATTCGGACGGTTTCATCTCCAGCCCGCCGATGGAGCGGGGTTGCAGCAGGCGGAAGAAGCCTCCTTCCTTCAGCGCGGTCACGACGCCGGGGGTCAGTTCGCGGCGCCGGTCAATCTCGTCCCCATCGTGCGTGAGCAGGGAATGCAGCGCCCGGGCGCGCGCGACCAGGTGTGGGACTTCCTCCATCCGTCTGCCTCCGCATCATCGGCTTGATCGCCATTGACGTGGACGATGGCGCAGTTTCGGGGCATTGCAAAGCGGAGGGGCTTCAGGCTGCCGGCCGCCCGATCTCCAGATGCACCGTCAGCCCGGCCCGCTGCGCCAATCCGATCAGCGCTTCCAGGCTGAAGCGGCTGCATCAGCCGCCCCCGGCCGCAGCAAGCGCCGCCTCCAGCCGCTTCGCGACATCGCCCGCCAGGCCCACCGGGGTCGCGGCAAAGCCGATCACCATGCCGTTCATGCGAGGCGTTCCGGCGTAGTAGGCACGCAGCGGCGCCACCGACAAATCCCGAGCCGCGCAGGCGCGCACCGCCGCACCCTCATCCGTGCCATCCTCCAACCGGAGCACCATGTGCAGCCCGCCCGGCGCGGCAACCGGCGTCGCCCGCGTGACGAACCGCCGCATCGCCTCCAGCAGCGCATCCCGCCGCCGCGCATACTCCGTGCGCATCCGCCTGATGTGCGGGGCGAGCAGACCCTCCCGCATGAACTCCGCCAGGATCGCCTGAGTGAACGCATCGGTGCCGCGATCCGTCAGGGTCCGGAGGCGCACGAAGGCCGGCACCAGCGGCGCCGGGACGATGGCAAAGCCGAGCCGCAGGGCGGGGGCGAGGGTCTTGCTGAAGGTGCCGCAGTAGATGACGTGCCCGGCCTTATCCAGCGTCGCCAGCGGCGGCAGCGGCTTGCCCTGCCAGCGGAATTCCGAGTCGCAATCGTCCTCCAGCACCCTGGCGTTCGCTCGCTGTGCCCAGTCCAGCAGCGCCAGCCGGCGGCCGATAGGCAGCGCCCCGCCGAGCGGAGTCGCATGCGACGGCGCCACCAGCGCCATCCGCGCGTGCGGCGCCAGCCGCTCACCGGCGGCGACATCCATGCCCTCGGCGTCGGTTGGGATCGGGACGATCTGCGCTCCAGCCGCCAACAGGGCGCCGCGGCCGGCGATGTAGCCCGGGTCCTCGACCCAGACCGGATCGCCCGGATCGGTTAGCAGGTCCGCGGCCGTGCGCAGCGCCTGCTGCGTGCCTGCCGTCACCACGATGCAGCCGGGATCAGCCACCAGCCCGCGCGTGGCGGCCAGATGCGCGGCGATCTGCTCACGCAGCACCCGCAGGCCCTGGGGTGGAGGATAGCTGGCCAACTCGGCCGCCACCGATTTCAGCACCCGGGCGGAGCAGCGCGCCCACGCCGCAGCGGGAAACAGGTCGGGTGCCGGCACGCCTCCGGCCAGCAGCAATCCGGACGACGAAGCGCGAGCGGTGGCGGGGATCGCGGCCAGAAGCGCACCGCGTTTGGACAAAGCGATGGCCGCGCCTCGGGGCGTCTCGGCAGCGGCAGGGGCTTGGTCCGGCAGATCGGTTGCCACATAGGTGCCGCTGCCGGTGCGGCCGCGGACATAGCCCTCGGCGGCCAGCCGCTCATACGCCAGCACCACCGTCTGGCGGGCGACCCCGAGTTCGACCGCCAGCGACCGGGACGGCGGCAAACGCCCACCGGCAGGCAAAACCCCGGTCAGGATGCTGCTGCGCACATGGTCGAAGACGGCGGTCTGGCGGGTTTGGTCTGGTGCGGACATCTCAAACCAGGGCTAATGATTAGTCCAATCATTAGCCGGCAGCCGTACACAACTCAAGCGCGGCATGGGACCACCGTCACCCGCGCCGCGCTACCAACTCTGAAAAGGAAGAAGCCGGGGCTGTTTAGAAGCCCTCACGCTCCAGACGCTTACGCTCCAGCTTGCGAGCCCGGCGCACGGCTTCCGCGGCTTCGCGGGCGCGGCGCTCAGACGGCTTCTCGTAATGCCGCCGAAGCTTCATTTCACGGAAAATGCCTTCACGCTGCATCTTCTTCTTGAGCGCCTTGAGCGCCTGATCGACATTGTTGTCACGCACGAGGACTTGCACTTGGCCGCCTGCTCCTTTTCAGGGCGCACCCGACGATCGGATACGCAAAATGATCCGCCCCCGGGAGACTCCGGCGCGGGGATCGGCGCTATAACACGGCTTCCCAGACTTACAAGCCCATTTTCAGCCGAAAGACTCACGGAGATCCCATGTCCATCCTGAAAATCGCCCGCATGGGCCACCCGGTCCTGCTGCGAAAATGCCAGCCCGTCGCTGATCCGGGCGCGCCGGAGATCCGCCGGCTGGCGGCCGACATGATCGAGACGATGGAGGACGCCCCCGGCGTCGGCCTCGCCGCCCCGCAGGTCTACCAGCCGCTGCGCCTGTTCGTCTTCCGCGTCCCGGGCGGCCGGGCGACCCGCGACCCGGACGATACCGAGACCACCACCACCGTCCTGATCAACCCGATGGTCGAACTGCTCGGCGAGGAACGTGTGCTCGGCTGGGAAGGCTGCCTGTCGATCCCCGACCTCCGCGCCGCCGTGCCGCGTGCCGCCCGCATCCGCTACAGCGGCGTGGATTGCGACGGGAACGTGATCGAACGCGAAGCCAGTGGATTTCACGCCCGTGTCGTTCAGCATGAATACGATCATCTCGATGGCATCCTATATACCATGCGGATGACCGATTTCCGCTATTTCGGGTTCACCGAGGAACTCAACCGCGCCGAAGCGGCGCAAGGACACTGAACGATGATCGCACCCCCCGAACGGCTGCCTGAACGCGACCAGGCGATCGAGGCGATGCTGCCTCACATCGCCTTCGACGGTTGGACCAAACGCGCGCTGAAAGCCGGCGTCCGCGATGCCGGCATGCCGGCGGATGAAGCCGATCTGCTGTTCCCCCTCGGCGCCGTCGACATGATCGAGACCTTCTCCGACCTGGCCGATCGGCGGATGGAAGAGGGGGCGGAGGGGCTGGTGAGGGAGACGAGGCTGCCGGCGCGGGTGCGTGCGGTGATCGCGTTAAGGCTCGAGCAGAACCGGCCGCACAAGGAAGCCATCCGCCGCGCCCTGGCGGTGCTGGCCCTTCCGCGCAATGCCAAGGCCGCAACGGCGGTCACCGCCCGGACCGTGGACGCCATCCTGCACGCGGCCGGCGACCGGTCCGCGGACTTCAGTTGGTACACCAAGCGGGCGATCCTGGCGGGGATCTACACGACCACCCTACTGTATTGGCTGCGCGATTCGTCGGAAGACGACGCCGCCACGCTGGAGTTCCTCGATCGGCGCCTCGCCGGCCTCGGCCGTGTCCGCCGGATACGCGCCCGCGTAGACAAATTCCTCGACAAGTTCCCGCGGCCGGGCAAACTACGAATGGGTGACACGGGGTGACGGACTCTCTATCTCTGCGGCAACTCCGGCCGTCGTCCCCGCCGCCGGGCAACAGCGCAGGCCCATGACCGACACCCCCATCGAGCGAATCCGCAACTTCTCCATCATCGCCCATATCGACCACGGGAAATCCACCCTGGCCGATCGGCTGATCCAGCACACCGGCGGGCTGACCGCGCGGGAAATGACCAGCCAGGTGCTGGACAGCATGGAGCTCGAGAAGGAACGCGGCATCACCATCAAGGCGCAGACCGTCCGGCTGAGCTACACCGCCAAGGACGGGATTACCTATGAGCTGAACCTGATGGACACGCCCGGCCACGTCGACTTCGCGTACGAGGTCAGCCGCAGCCTGGCGGCGTGCGAGGGCAGCCTGCTGGTCGTGGACGCCTCCCAGGGCGTCGAGGCACAGACATTGGCGAATGTCTACCAGGCGATCGAGGCCAACCATGAGATCGTGCCGATCCTGAACAAGATCGATCTGCCGGCGGCGGAGACGGAGCGGGTCAAGCAGCAGATCGAGGACGTCATCGGCCTGGATACCTCCGACGCGGTGGAGATCAGCGCCAAGACCGGGCTGAACATCGAGGGTGTGCTGGAGGCCCTGGTGACCCGCCTGCCGGCGCCGAAGGGTGATGGCAATGCGCCGCTGAAGGCGCTGCTGGTGGATAGCTGGTATGACCAGTACCTCGGCGTGGTGATCCTTGTGCGGATCAAGGACGGGCGGCTGAAGCGCGGCCAGCGCATCCGCATGATGTCCTCCGGCGCGGTCCATTCGGTCGAGCAGGTCGGCGTATTCACCCCCAAGATGGTGCCGATGGACGACCTCGGGCCGGGGGAAATCGGGTTTATCACCGCGGCGATCAAGACGGTGGCGGACTGCAATGTCGGCGATACGATCACCGACGACCGGGTGCCGGCGACGGAGGCCCTGCCCGGGTTCAAGCCCTCGATCCCGGTGGTGTGGTGCGGGCTGTACCCGATCGACGCGGATGATTTCGAGAAGCTGCGCGACAGCCTGGGCAAGCTGCGGCTGAACGACGCCAGCTTCCATTATGAGCCGGAGACCTCGGCCGCGCTGGGCTTCGGCTTCCGCTGCGGGTTCCTCGGGCTGCTGCACCTGGAGATCATCCAGGAGCGGCTGACCCGTGAGTTCGACCTGGACCTGATCGCGACGGCGCCATCCGTGGTCTACCATATCTTCAAGACCAACGGGGAGATGCAGGAGCTGCACAACCCGGTGGACATGCCGGATGGCTCGGTGGTGGACCATGTCGAGGAGCCGTGGATCAAGGCGACGATCATGGTGCCGGACGAGTATCTCGGCAGCGTGCTGGGGCTGTGCACGGAGCGGCGCGGCCAGCAGGTGGACCTGACGTATGTGGGTAACCGGGCGATGGCGGTCTACCGCATCCCGCTGAATGAGGTCGTGTTCGATTTCTATGACCGCCTGAAGTCGGTGTCGCGCGGGTACGCGAGCTTCGATTATGCGATGGACGGGTATGCCGAGAGCGACCTGGTGCGGATTTCCATCCTGGTGAACGGCGACCTGGTGGACGCGCTGTCGTTCATCGCGCATCGGGCGGCGGCGGAGAACCGCGGGCGGCAGATTTGCGCGCGGCTGAAGGATTTGATCCCGAAGCAGTTGTTCAAGATCGCGATCCAGGCGGCGATCGGGAGCAGGGTGGTGGCGCGGGAGACGATCAGTGCGCTGTCGAAGGACGTGACGGCGAAGTGCTATGGGGGCGATATTTCGCGGAAGCGGAAGCTGCTGGAGAAGCAGAAGGAAGGCAAGAAGCGGATGCGGCAGTTCGGCAAGGTGGAGATCCCGCAGTCTGCGTTCCTGGCGGCGTTGAAGATGGATGCGTGATGGTTAGATCCGCCCCTGGCAGGCATATAGACCGCCTGCATAGCCGGAATCCCGCAGACGCGGCGTGGCGGGCGCAACAGGCGCGGGTGGATGCCGACATCGAGGGCCTGCACCGTGACGCCGGAATCGATCGATTTGCCGCCGACATGGAAACGGCTGGCCTTGGCCCGGGCCAGCGGATTGCCAAGCTTAAAGCATATGTTCGAATGCGTCAGACTCCCAAATCGGGAGGGTCGTGAGCTATCTTCGGCCTGCGCATGAACGCGAAACCTATCGTCGAATTTTCTATGAGGAAAGCGACGTCTACATCAACAAGCTCGGCATTCGAGACCAGAAGATTCTTGAGGCAACCGAACGCCGCTTGACCGAAGACCGTGCCGCCGAAGGATTTCCCGCCCGCGCCCATCATAGAACCTACGCGGGATTCAAGGCAATTCATCGCCATCTGTTTCAAGACCTTTACGAGTGGGCAGCGCGGGAAAGGAACTATACGACAGGCAGAAGCTCGGTGCCATTTGCAGTCCCGGAGTATATCAGGCGTTGGATGGAAGACCTGTTCAGGCAGCTTTCGCGTGATGACTACCTGATCGGGCGGAGCAAGCAAGATTTCGCCACTGAGGCAGCACGATACGCCAATGAGATAAACGCGTGTCATCCCTTCATCGACGGCAACGGGCGAACGCAACGCTTCTGGCTTCGTATGCTGGCGGATCATGCAGGGTTCGATCTCGAACTTGGTTCCCGCGACAGGAAGCTGTGGAAGGAGGCGTCGCGCGTTGGCTTCATCAAACAGGGTCATCGGACGATGGCGCGGTTGATCCAAAGCAGACTCAGACCTCACAATTCGGGCTAGCACCCTCCCCGCAACGAGGCGTTCGCAAACGCGGCGCATGATCTGCACAAGTTGGCCGTCGCGACGGCGCGCTCGCGAAATCCGGCTTCGACTTATTTGTGTTCATTTGTGTTTATATGTGTTTCCATTGCTTTGTAGCAACTGCCCGCCCCCCGGATGGAAAGCGATGTGCTCCGGCGGCCGCCCTACAAGGCGAGCAACACCGACGTCGCTTAGCCAAGTTTCAAACGCCCACAAATAAACCAGGGCGTGACCTGTGCGTGCAAACCTGGCTGCCGTTCGTCAGAAAAGCTTCCCCTGCCTTTCTGGCACGTTCGGGGGCGGCGCCCTTCCGATCGACGGCAGCACTTCTCCCGTCATCCACTCACGCAGGGCCTTTGCGGCGGGCTTGGCCGACTGCGCGACAAGAACGTCAAAGCCCTTCTCGGAGATCGTGAGCACCGATTGCACGCTGCCCTTGGTGAGCACGGTGGCATGCCCCCGGTCCTGCTCCGGCAGCAATTTGGGCACGCTGTCCGTGCGGAGCCCGAGGATACGGCACACCTCGCTGGCGACGATCCATTTGCGTCCGCCCTTGGCAAACACATGGACCGGCGACGGCTTGGCCCCGCTGACCCTGAACGTGACGCTGGTGGTAGCCTGGATTTCAGTGGAAGGCATATTCCCGTTGACCCCCGCGGCGGAACAAGACGACCACAATGGCCTCACCGGAGGTGCGAGGTCCAGGGCGCGACAGGTGATACCCGGCTGCCGACATCGGCCGCGCTGACAAGGACGCCGAGCGACTGACGTGGTGGACAAGCACCTCCCCGCGCCTTCGCGTTGGTGATACCCGATTCATTCCGCGGCGGAACCGCCGCGATCCGATCCTCAGCCGGCGGTTCTCGGCCGTTTTCACCGGGTCAACTCCGGCCGGACGCACGCTCACTGAGCTTGGGGGCAACCGGTGTAGCGGTCGCCACCTTTTTGGCAGCAGCGGAGGCGATCGTGGCCGGGGGCTCCGCAGGGGCGACTCCCAGACAGCCGGGCTTGCGGCCGGCCGTGACCAGTCTAGTGGCAGGACCAGTTGGCGGCGTCGGACGAATCACCGTTACCGTTCCAGGTGGCCAGAGCGGGATAGGGACAGAGCGGCCGGGTAAAGAGGGCCGGCTGTTTCGGATCATCACTCGTATACTTGGTTGCGATGATCCGGTCGGGCGCCCGGCCCTGCTCGACCCAGGCTTCAAGCGCCTTGATCACGTCATGATCCGAGTCAGCCAACGGTGCGCCCTGGCCGAAATTGTTCGCGCCGGGACCGCCCGAGCAGTGCTGCATCCCCGGCACCAGGAACAGCCGGTAGAATTTGCCGACCGTGTTGGCCGGGTCTCGCTGGTCGTGAACGCCGAAGAACGATAGCAGGCTGCGCCGGTATTCAATCGAATCGCCCGGCGGAATCGCCGCGTCCGTTGTGCCATGATACTGAATTATTTTTCCGTTGTGACCGCTGAAGGGCCGCAAATCCGGATTGACCGAGCTCAGGACGTCCTCCAAGGCCTGACCGTCAACGGGCTTCGAATACGCAATCGCAAGATCCTCGTCGAAGTTGAGGGTTTTCAGGTCCCAGTTGGGATCATCGAACACCATGTATTTGAAGAAGTTGCTCCCGAAACCATATTGCAAGGACTGCGTCAAGGTAGATACGTCCGGGCCAGGACCGGTGATCCAGGCGGACCATCCGCCGGCATAAGCCTCGGCCCCTGGAAGGAAGCCCGGATTGACCGACTGGCCCTCCGAATTGTGCGGACCGGCATAAATGCGCTTGACCGCGGCAAGCTGCGGCGGCGTCAGACAATCAGTGTTTTCGCCCGCCGTGCACAGCAGTTCATTGGGATTGAAGTGACATTGACGCGGCTTGCCGATAACGCCGTCCGCGACCCCATCCTCGGCATCACAGGCGGCGAGGGCCGCGTTGGTGATTGTCGTCAGCTTGCCAAGTGGGATGTAAGAGCCGGTCGACACGAGAAGCGCCTGCATGTCCCAGACATGTTGCGCCAGAAGCGGAATCCAGTTGTTCGCCGGATCGCCTACCACAATGCCGTCAAAATCTTCGGGATAGCGCTGGCTCTCCATTAACGCCTCGCGACCACCGTCGGAGCAGCCCGCGAAGTAAGAATACTGCGGTGCGTTGCCGGCGTAGGCCTTGATCACGGTTTTCGCCTTGTCGGTGGTCTCCTTTAGCGAGCGATAGCCGAAATCGATGATCTTCTGCGGATGTCCCAAGGCCCAACTGGCGTCGGTGTTGACGGGGTCCACGTGCCCGTCATTGGTGCCCGCGACGGCATAGCCGCGAAGAATGCCATTTCCGAGCGCACTATAGGGCACATTCCCTGCAAAGCCGCCATTGCCGACCTGAAGATACTTGCCGTTCCAATCGGTCGGCAGCCAGACCTCGATCTCGATCTCCGAGTCGCTCGTCGGCCGAGAGGTGATCTGCACCCGGCAGAACGCCGGGAGACCGGTAATCGGTGTTGGCGACGTCGTCGCCCCCGGCAGGGTTGGCGGCGTAAAGCTTCCCGCAGGGATTGAGGTCGCGGCATCCACCGTCGCATGATCGAGGGTCAGGCTAGTGGCAAGGCTCTCGCATCCGGCCGCCCGGGCCGTATGATTGGCAACAAAACAAAGAAGCATCGCCGACGAGGCCAATGCCGCAGCACGAATCGACATTCCGACATCCTCCCTTATTGCGCTTCTTTTGAGCGCTGAAGGAGACTGCATGATTCTCGGTCGCCTGGAAATTGCCCGTGCCGAACACAATCCGGTTCACGAGGTAAATCCGATGCCGCAGCAGCAATAAGCTGCCCAACGGGCGCTCCAACAGCCGCGAGATGGCAGCCTCGCCGGCTTGGCCGGCCAGCGGCACAGGCAGCACGGGGTGTCGCAAGGCGCTCATCCGGGACCTGTCCGGCTTTGGCCGCCGGGACACCCCGACCCGCTGGGGGGCAAGCGTTTACCTGGAAGTGATCGAACCTGCTGCGTTCGCAGGCCACGCGAACGCGCCCATGATCCCACGCATCCCGTTCGGCCTCCGGGCGAGCAATCCGCCCGCACCGTCGAACCGCGCCGCGTCAACGGTGTGCCGGTCTCTCGGACGACCGCGGCAGCCTTGCGCACACGCTCAGGGCGGCCGATGTCGGGTTGCTTATCGCTTCTGCCATCCTGTCGGTTTCGGCGCGGCGGACGCAGCGATCATGTGGCTCAGATCACATCCTTCAGCTACGGCAGGTCCTAAACATCGCGTGTGGCTATACTAAAGACTCTGCCTTTTCCGCCTGCGGCAGGATCTTTACCACCCCCACACGGCCGAGCGTAACCGAGCCTCGTAGATCGATAGGAGAGTTGACGATGACAGGGGTGTCGAAAATTGCCGACCCGACACGGTTCATGGAAATCCTGAAAACCCCGGAGGAAGAGTCCGTGCGAACGACTGAGGCGGACGTGGACGTGTCAGCAATTCAAACCGTCGGTATCCATCCTCTCAATATTGGTCTGATCGATTGCCATCGTTTTAGCCAGGAGTGCCTTATCAAGGTATTCTACGGACTTGAACCCCGGCCGACAATAGTTCCTTTCGAGACAGTGCATGATTTTCTTTCGGAAGAACCGTCCGAAACTGATCTGATAGTCTACTACTGCCATTCGGCATATCATTCCGAGCAGAGGATCGTGGAAGATGTTGTCACAATCAGACGCGGCTTCAGGACTGTCCCTATCATCATCCTATCGGATTCGGAAGACGCCGAGAACCCGGATACTATTCGCAGTGTTTTGAAAAACGGGGCGCAGGGCTTCATCCCGACAAGAACGAACGGGCTCCCGATCACCTTTGCGGCCATTCGCTTCATCACCTCGGGCGGCGTCTTTGCGCCGTTGGATCTGTTGTTGACCAAGCGGCTGGATCGCGCGGCGGAAGCCGGGCAGCAGTGCCGGCTGACCCCGCGTCAGTTGACGGTCTTCAATCAATTGCAGCAAGGCAAGGCAAACAAGATCATCGCACACGAACTGGGCATGAGCGAAAGTACCGTGAAGGTTCACATTCGCAATATCATGCGCAAGACGGGGGCGACGAATCGCACCCAGGCCGCCTACAAGGCGCAAAAGCTCTGGGGAACCGCCGAGATCGCAAACCTGTCGAGCGCCGGCGCCTATTAATCAGGCGTCTTATCGCTGATAGGCGCACGCAGATCGTCCGGCCCCTGAGTGCGCCGGCGGGCTTTGGCGTGTGCGGTAATGGCAGCCGCAAGGCCAGCGTTGCGGTCAGGTCAGGATCGCCCTGTGTCGCCGTCCCCGGGTCAAGCACCCAGTTCGCGCCGGCGCCCGACAAAATCCCGCCTGGTGCTTCGGGCGTTGCGACGGCTGAGTTATTCATGGTGGCGCTGACCGGCACGGCGGCGCTGCCTACGACGTGGCGTGCCCGCTTCCGTAACCCAGCACCTTGTGACCCCGGGGGTAGCCGCATCTCCACCTGTCTATTGACCGGGTTGCGGCCGAACTGCTGCAACCGCGGCACCTTCGCGGCCGGGATCTCGCGGCCCTTGCCGATTGACTGATGCCCGGCCGCGGGCAAAGCCGATCCGCTGCGTTATCGTGTAGAATGCCGGCGTGAAGAGCAGGCCGAACCCGGTGACGCCGAGCATGCCCGCAAACACGGCGGTGCCCAGGGATTGGCGCATCTCGGCCCCCGCTCCGGTCGCAACCACCAGCGGCGCGACCCCGAGGATGAAGGCGAGCGATGTCATCAAAATCGGCCGCAGCCGCCGCCGCGCGGCATTGACCGCTGCCTCGGCGGGGGTGCTGCCGGCTTCCTGCGCCTGCCGCGCGAACTCGACAATCAGGATCGCATTCTTCGCCGCCAGCCCGACAAGGACCACGAAGCCGATCTGCGCGAGGATGTCGATGGGCAATCCACGCAACCCCAGCCCGGTGACCGAGGCAAGCAGACACATCGGCACGATCAGCACCACCGAAAGCGGCAGTTTCCAGCTTTCGTAATTCGCCGCAAGCACCAGGAAGACAAACAGCGCGGCGGCGCCGAACACCAGCATTGTCGGCGTGCCCTTCTGCTCCTGCTGATAGGCGATCTCGGTCCATTCAAAGCCGATGCCCTGCGGCAGCACCTGCGCCGCGAGCGTCTCCATGTGCTGCAACGCCGTGCCGGTCGCCACGCCCGGCGCCGCCACGCCCTGCACCTCGGCTGCCGGGTAAAGGTTAAAGCGCGGCACGCGATACGGGACCGTCGTATCCTGCAAGCGCGCAACCGTGCCGATGGGCACCATCTCGCCCGCCGCGTTGCGCGCCTTGAGGCCCATCAGGTCCTGCTGGTCCCGCCGGAACCGGCTGTCGGCCTGGGCGATCACCTCGTACGTTCTGCCCAAGAAATTGAAATCGTTGACGTATTGCGAGCCGAGATAGAGCTGCAGCGTATCGAACACGTCGGTGGGCGTCAGGCCGACCTTCTCAGCCTTCAGGCGATCGATGTCCGCATACACCGACGGCGACCCGGCATTGAGCAGCGTGAACACGCCGGCAAAGCTCGGGTCCCGGTTGGCCGCCGCCACAAGCGCATTCGTGGCGTTGACAAGCGCTTGGGTGCCAAGTCCGGCGCGATCCTCCAGCATCATCTTGAAGCCGCCGGAATTGCCGATCCCCTGCACCGGCGGCGGCGGGATCGTCAGCACGTAGGCACCCTGGATAACCGACAACCGCTTGCGCAAATCGGCCAAAACCGAGTTTGCCGTAACCCCCTTGATGGAATGGTTATACAGCGACGGCAGGCCGGAAAAGATCGTCCCTGAATTGGACGCGACCGTGAATGTCGTCGCATCGAGGCCGGCGAATGGCGCCACGTGCTCGATGCCGGGCGTTTTCAGGATGATATCGATCGCCTGCTTCACCACCTGCTCGGTACGCCCGAGGCTGGCGCCCGGAGGAAGCTGAAGGACGGTGATCAGGTATCCCTGGTCCTGCTCGGGAATGAATCCGGTCGGCGTACGGGCGAATTGCAGCCCGGCGACCCCGATCAGCGCGACATAGACCGCCACGACGACCGCCAGGCCGCGCACCAGGCGCCTGGTCAGCGAGCCATAGGCGTCCGAAAGCTTCTCAAACCCGCGATTAAACAGGCTGAACCCGGCGCGCACAGCCCGGCCGGCCAGTGTCCCTTTGGCGGCATGATCCGGATCGTGCGCACTGAGCAGCAGCGCGCAGAGAGCCGGGCTGAGGGTCAGCGAGACGAAGCACGAGATCACCGTCGAGGCCGCGATGGTCACCGCGAACTGGCGGAAGAACTGCCCGGAAATGCCGGACAGGAAGGCCGAGGGGACGAACACGGCGCACAGGGTCAGCGCGATGGAGACCAGCGCGCCGCCGACTTCGTCCATCGTTCGATGGGCGGCCTCCTTCGGTTTCATGCCCGCGGCAATATTGCGCTCGACGTTCTCCACAACGACGATCGCGTCGTCGACGACAATGCCAACTGCCAATACCAGGCCGAACAGCGACAGGTTGTTCAGCGAAATGCCGCACACGAGCAGGATGGTAAAGGTGCCGATAAGCGAAACCGGAATGGCGATCACCGGGATGAGCGAGGCGCGCCATGTCTGCAGGAACAGGAAGACCACACCGACGACGAGCAGGATGGCAATGAAGATCGTCGTCACCACTTCGCGCACCGATTTCGCCACGAAGATCGTCGGATCGTAGATGACAATGGAAGCGACGCCGGGCGGGAAGTCCTTTTTCAAGGACTCGACCGTATCGAGGACCTCGTGCTCCACCTTCAGCGCGTTCGCACCGGGCAGCGCAAAGATCAGCAACGGCTGGCCGTCGCTGCGGTCCATGTAGGCGGCGGACCCGTAGTCGGCCGCGCCGATCTCCACGCGCCCGACATCGCGGATGCGGGTCGCGTGGCCTTGCGTGTCAGTCTTGAGGATGATGTCGGCAAACTGGTCCGGCGTGTTCAGGCGGCCCAGCGTCTGCACGTTGAGCTGATATGCCGCGTTGCCGGTGATTGGCGGCTGGTTCAGAACGCCGGCGGAGACCTGCACGTTCTGCGCACGCAGTGCCGCCAGCACCTCGCTTGCGTTAAGGTTGTAGGCAGCCACTTTGTCCGGATCGAGCCAGATGCGCATCGCATAGTCGCGGGCCCCGAACAACTGCACGTTGCCCACACCCGGAAGGCGCGCCAGCGCATCCTTCACATGCAGGGTCGCATAATTTGAAAGATAGAGGTTGTCGCGCGATCCGTCGGGCGAGAACAGATGCACCGCAAGCAGAATGTTCGGGGTCGCCTTCTGCACCTGCACGCCCAGCCGCTGGACGTCTTCCGGCAGGCGCGGCAGCGCATCCTGCACCCTGTTTTGCGTGAGCATCTGAGCGACATTGAGGTCCGTGCCGATGCGGAAAGTGACAGTGATCGTAAGGTTGCCGTCCCCGGTGGACTGGCTGCTCATGTAGATCATGTCCTCGACGCCGTTGATCTGCTGCTCGAGCGGCGTTGCGACTGTCTGACTGACCACCTGGGCGGACGCGCCGGGATAGCTTGTGGTCACCTGAACCGTTGGCGGGACGATCTCCGGATATTGCGAGACCGGCAGGACGACGAGCGCGCCAAGCCCAACGAGAGTGAGGAAGATGCTGAGTACGGTCGCCAGGATCGGGCGATCAATGAACAGGTGCGTGAAGCGCATCGTGCTGTCCTCTATCCCGGCCCGGCGGCGGGGTCGGGCGTGATCGTGCCGGCCACCGGCGCAACTTTGAGTCCCGGGCGGACCCGCACCAGTCCATCGATGACGACGCGGTCATCCGCCGCCAGGCCGCTCTGAACGATGCGCAGCCCGTCATGCAGATCGCCGGTCTCGACTATCTTCGGAACGATCGCGCCATCCGCCCCGACGGTCATCACGATCTGCCGGGACTGGTCGGGGACAACAGCCGCGGCCGGCACCAGCAGGGCCGGCACGGGTTGGCCGAGCGAGACGCGAATACGTGCGAACTGCCCGGGGGTGATCGTCAGGTCCGGGTTCGGCACCGTCGCGCGTGCGTGGATCGTTCCGCTGCTCCGGTTCACCGCATTGTCGATGAAGTCGAGCGTGCCGTGGCGGTCGAAATGGTCGTTGCCGTTAATGCTGATGGCAACGTCGGGAGGCGTGTCCGTTGCGTGACTGGCTTGCTGGTAGGCAAGGTAGTCGGCTTCGCTCATGTCGAAATCTATGTGGATCGGATCAAGCGAGACGATCGTCGCCATGAGTGTCGTTGCGCTCGTGCCGGCGCGGCTGCCGCTCACGAGGCTGCCCACCGACACCAGATGCGCGCCTATCTTCCCGGTGAATGGAGCGACGACGCGGGAGAATTCGAGGTCGAGCTGCGCATCGTTGATCGCCGCCTTGGCAGTGTCGATGGCAGCCTGCGCGCTACGCCGATCGGCAGCGCGAGTGTCAACGTTTTCCGTGGTGCCGAAGTCGGACCGCTTGAGCTGTTGCGCGCGCCATAGCTCCGCCTCGCTCAGCGCTTCCTTGGCCTGCGCGGTCTGGAATTGCGCAACCGCCTGGTCAAGCTTGATCTGGAAGGGCCGCGGGTCGATGACGAACAGCAGATCGCCCTTATGCACGATCTGCCCGTCCTGAAATGCGATCGTGGTCAGTGTGCCGCCGACCTGCGCACGGAGCTCGACGCTGTCCACCGCCGAGAACTGGCCCAGGAAGCGGCTGGTAGTCTGTACCGTCCGCTGTAACGGCTGGCTGACGGTGACCTCGGGCGGCGGCGGCGGCGGGGCGCCCGGTTGTTGGCGGGCGTGCCAGACTTGCTCGCCCGCCACGGCCGCTATGATCGCCAGGACGGCAAAGGCCGCAAGCGCGCGCCATGGTCCGCGCGGGCGCACGGGAGGCCGGTTGTCGTCGGCGGCGCGGGCGCGTTCGGCGACGTCAAGGTCGCCCAGGGAGACGTTGTCCATGTGCTGACCCTCAATGTGGGATTTTGCCCGGGTTGCGTTGGCCCGAACGCACGTTGACAGTGGCAGACAGTCGCCTCGCGGCGCGAGGCGGCACCGCTACATCCCGGTGCCACCGGCCACGCGGAGTGACTCGCCGGTGACCCAACTTGCTTCGTCGGAAGCGAGGAATGCGGCCGCCGCCGCGATGTCCTCGGGTTGGCCCGCGCGCCCGAGCGGACTGTTCGCGACAGCCCATGCCTCGAACTCGCCGCCGGCCATGCCGGCTGCCTGCGTCCCTTCGGTGATCACAAACCCGGGGTTGACGCTGTTGACCCGTATCTTCCGCGGCGCGAGTTCTTTCGCCAGGGACTTGGTGATCGTATCAACGGCGCCTTTCGTGCCGGAATAGATGGCGGAAGCCGCCGGCGCGAGCGTGCTGACCACGGAACTGATGTTGACGATGCTGCCGCCGCTGTCCGGGAACAGCGGAAGTGCTAGCTTTGTCACCAACAGCAGGCCCAGCACGTTGGTATCAAAGTGCCGATTGAACTCCGACGCGGAAACGCTCTCGATCGGCGCCGGAGCATAGACCCCGGCATTGTTCACAAGCACATCGACGTGACCGAAGGCTTTGCGAACGTCCTCGAACAGGCGCGTCACGTCGTCTTCACTCGACACGCTCGCGCCGATAGCGACCGCTCGGCCGCCGGCTTTCACAATATCCTCGACAACGCGGTTCGCACCCTCCGCGCTTGACGCATAGTTCACAACGACCGAAGCGCCTTCCGCGGCGAGCCGTTTCGCGATACCCGCGCCGATACCTTTCGACGCACCGGTGACGACCGCAACCTTATCGGTAAACCTTGCCATGCCGGCTCTCTCCCACCTTCGATGAATTGGAGTAAACGCTCCGGTAATCGAGGTAGAGCCGTATAGACGGGATACAAGGGGGGTTCTGGAGCAGCCGCTCCAATTATTCGGGGACGCCTAGGGCGTCGCGGTGGGCCAGGCTCGCATGCCGATCTCAACGATCTCCTGGAGTCGTTCGCGCGACGCTCCATCGCGGGCCTGGGCCGCCAGCCCGCGCGTCAGCGCGCTGTAGAACGAGGCCAGCGCTTCGACATCGGTGTCGCTCCGGACGTCGCCTTCTTCGATGCCGCGCTGAATACGGGCGGCCATGGCGGATTGCGCAGCCCCACGATACCCGGCCATCGTGTCGCGCAAACACGACAGCGCTGGCGCAACCTGGGTGCAGGCGAGCGAGATCATGCAGCCGCTGGGCAGATCGCTACGGGTAAACTCGCGGGCGGCCGCGGTCAGCAGGCGGTGAAAGGCAGTCTTCGTGTCGGTGCCGGCATTGAGTTCGCCCACGAACCACTTGCCCGCGATGGCCATGTAGGCCGCCGTAGCCTCCTCGTACAGGTGCTCTTTGCTGCCGAACGAATTGTAGAAGCTGGAAGCGCTGATGCCCATGGCCGCGGTCAAATCATCGAACGAGGTGCCGGCGTAGCCGCGCTCCCAGAACAGCTTCATCGCCTGTTGCAGGGCAACGGCCCGGTCGAAGTTCTTGGGTCGGCCGCGGGCGCGTCGCAAAATCTCGGTTACTTGTTTTGTCATTAATCCAAACCTGGCGTGCACGCCGGTAGCACGCCAAAGCCAATATAGGAGCTAACGCTCCAGATTGAAAGCGCACCGGTTGGCTGTAGTTACTTTGGGTGGCCGGCGACCTCAACGCACCGAAGCAGACATCCACACCCCCGGGAGCTGACGGCCCCGGACAACACTGGTTCAGTGGACGGCAGCCTGACGTAACGATACAGAACCCTCCAGCCTGAAACAGGGAGTAGACAAATGCGGGTGCTGGTGCTCGGCGCCACCGGACGGGTGGGTAGCGAAGTGGTGCGGCGCGCGGGCGATGCTGGGCACGAGGTCACCGCGTTCGTCCGCGATCCGGCGCGATTGAAGGTCCGGCCTGCGCACGTCGCGGTGGGCGATATCGCCCGGCAGGAGACTCTCGTGGCGGCGCTCTCCGGCGGGATCGATGCCGTGGTGAACACTGTCGGCGCCGATCCGCTGAAGCCCTCGACCATCGTCACCGACACTGCCCGCGCGATTGCGGCCGCGATGCGCGCCGGCGGCGTGCGCCGCTATGTCGCGATCTCGGGTACGGCGCAGATGACGAAAACGCCGCTCGGCGCGCTCTCGATCGCCATTCTGCGCCTGACACCGGTGGGCAACGCGATCCGCGACCATCAGGGCGCCTTCGCCATTGTCACGGCGTCGGACCTGGATTGGACCCTCGCCGGCTGTCCGTGGATCAAGGACGGCCCCGCCGGCGGTTATCACGAGCACGCCAGGTTCCCTGGCGGTATGAAATCCATCTCGCCCGGCGACGTCGCCGCGTTTCTCGTCAACGTGCTCGACCAGCCTTCGTACAGCCGCCGTATCGTTGGGATCTGGCCCTGACGATCGACTCACTGGCGATGTTCCCGACCGCCTGCGGCTTCAGGTCTCCGGCTCAGCATCCCGCCGGCGACGGCGGTGTCCTCAGAACATGGGGCCCGCCGCGCCGGACCAAGTCGGGCTAAGCCGGTCCGTGCATTTGCCGTTTGCCTGACAGATCCCGTGGCAACACTTTAGTCACCGCGGTGACGGCGCCAGCTTAGCGGCAGGTGAAAATTGATCCGCCGCCGCATGGCGCGGTTGCTCAGGACCATCTCCGACCCGAACGCTACCACAGACCCGAGCGTGCACAACACGGCCAGCCCGAAGAACAGCAGCAGCACGCTGGCAATCGCCTTGTTGCTCAGCGCAAACAGGAATAGCGCCATGATTGCCAGGCAGGTTGCTGCTGTCCCTGCGGTCGCCAGGACAACCGCCACGTCCAGGATCAACGAGCGCCGCCGAAGCAGCCTCAACTGCTCGTTCTGCTCCGCCGACGCCGGCTCCTTTTGAATTGCCGCACTCAGCGCCGCCTGCTGGTCGGCCACCCGCGCCAGTCGCGCTGCGAAGACGTTCAGAAGGGCCGCGATCCCGGAAAGCAGGAACACCGGTGTTAGCGCCACCTGGATCAGGTGCGCCGCTTCGTTCAGACCGTACTGTTCGAGCATTGGCAGCCCTCAATCATGCCCTGCTCGTCCCGAGCGGCAGCTTGTGTCAAGCGAACACCGTGCCCGATGTCCACTGAGAATCGCGCTATCCACTTGCAGTGCCGATGGGCCTGACCGGCTGAGCGAAGAGGTTTGCGGATCAGTCGGTCGCCCCACCACAACGATCAGCCTGCGCGGCGACTGCGCGGCCGCCGCGGTTGCTGACCTGGCCAGTCGTGGGCGCACTTGGCGAAGCTACGGAAGGGAAGGCCCTGCATGGGATGGCCGCCAGCCGAAGCGGCTTGACCGTCTTCAACGGCACCCGCGATCGCATCGCCGCTCGACGTTACGGGCTAACGGATCCCGCCAGGGCCGCCGGCGCTGCGTTCCACAGCTCGATCACCCGCACTTCAGGGTGCGCAGGGTCGAAACTGAGAATGCTCAGCGCAGCGGTGCCGAGGGCGAAGTGTTGCGCTTCCACAACGGCAAGGCCAATCCATTGCGCGGCCAAAACGCGGGAGAACTGGCCGTGCGAGAAAAGCGCGACGCTTCCGTCCAAACCGTCAAGACGATCGATCAGCCGTTCGGCCCGGGCGGCAACCTGGTCCGGCGTTTCGCCATTCGGACAGCCGTCCCGGAACACGCTCCAGCCCGGGCGCTCTTTGCGAATGTCGCGGGAAAGCTGACCCTCATAGTCGCCATAGGCCCATTCCGCGAGGTCCGGTTCAACCTCGGCGGCATCGCCAAGCCCGGCCAGTTCGCAGGTCCGGCGGGCGCGTTGCAGCGGGCTGGTCAGCACGCGGGCGAACCGGATGTGCCTGAGCCAGGGTTGGAGTCCGCGTGCTTCCTCCTCACCGTGGGCGGTCAGGGGCAGGTCCGTTCGGCCAGTGTGCTGGCCGGACAGAGACCACTCGGTTTCGCCATGCCGGATGATATAAAGCCGCAGCGTCATGTGGTTTCCATCACA